>JABABD010000038.1 GCA_014238425.1 Flavobacteriaceae bacterium
ATTATTCTAGGCACTTTAATGTATTTGGTAGAGAGTGATGAATCAAGCGGATTTACAAGCATTCCTCGAGGCGTTTATTGGGCTATTGTCACCTTAACAACTGTTGGATATGGAGATATTGCTCCTGCAACACCTTTAGGGCAATTAATCGCTTCTGCAGTTATGTTATTAGGTTACGCCATCATTGCTATTCCTACAGGCATTGTGTCTGCTGAAATGACCAAGTCGAATAAGCGCGACGTGCAGACTAATACACAGTCGTGTCCATATTGTACGGTAGAAAAACATAGAGACAAAGCAGAATTCTGTTATAATTGCGGTAATCTTTTAAATGAAGACTGATCGACGCTTCAAGACCACATAAGTATCTTATCTCAGTAGTTGGTCCGACCGCCATAGGAAAAACCACCTTAAGTATTAAATTAGCCCAACATTTCAATACAGAAATTATTTCTGCTGACTCTAGGCAATTCTATAAGGAAATGAGAATTGGCACCGCCGTTCCTTCTACAGAAGAACTCTCGCAAGCAACGCATCATTTTATTCAGCACAAGAGTATTACCGAAGATTATAATGTTGGCATGTTCGAGCGTGATGCCGTTGAGCTATTAGATGATTTGTTTAAGGTGTATGATGTTGTAATTATGGTTGGTGGTTCAGGATTATATGTCAAAGCGGTTGCAGAAGGCTTAGACGATTTTCCAGAAGTTCATTCTAGCATAAGGGAAACACTTAACGCAAGACTAGAAAATGAGGGTTTAGAAGCACTACAAACTCAATTAAGAATATTGGATCATATAAGTTACGAGACCATTGCAATCGATAACCCACATCGTGTTATTCGCGCGTTAGAGATTTGTATTGGTGCTGGTCAACCTTATTCTTCCTACTTGAACAAAAAAGCAATAGAACGGCCCTTTAAAACAATTAGCGTTGGGTTAATGGCAGATCGCGAAATCATTTATAATCGAATTAATAGACGTGTGGATTTGATGCTTGAAAATGGACTACTGAACGAAGCTCGGTCTCTCCTATCGCATCAGCATCTTAATGCTTTGAATACTGTTGGCTACAAAGAATTTTTTAATTATCTCAATAAAGATTGGACCTTGGATTTTGCCATTTCAGAGATTAAGAAAAATACTAGGCGCTTTGCAAAGAGGCAATTAACTTGGTTCAAGAAACAAGAGAACATCTCTTGGTTTGATTACAAAGTTGATAACAATCTTGTATTTAAAACAATCGAACAACATTTTTATTAAGTAAAAATTAAGAAGCGCTTACGAATTCAGGGGCTAAACAAAAACCCAGGCTTATGACCTGGGTTTTATATTATATTTACGTATTAATTATTATGCCTTAGCATTCACAACCAGCCTAAAACCTTCGCCGTGAATATTAAGTATCTCAACGGCATCATCTACCTTTAAATACTTACGTAGTTTAGCTATATATACATCCATACTACGAGAGGTAAAGTAATTATCGTCTCTCCAAATTTTAGTTAGCGCTAATTCTCTTGGCATTAAATCGTTTTCATGTAATGCTAGTAAACGTAACAACTCATTTTCTTTTGGTGATAATTTTGTAGGATCTCCTCCTTTATGAGTTAAAAAGCGTAGCTTAGAATTTAAATGGAAATCACCAATCTTAAATTCAAACTGCTTGCTATCTGTAATAGTATCAGTAGCCTTACGCTGCATAATAGCCTTGATCTTCATTAAAAGAACTTCGCTATCAAAAGGCTTATTTAAATAATCATCTGCCCCAACTTTATATCCTTTTAAGACGTCTTCTTTCATAGCCTTTGCCGTTAAAAATATAATTGGCACATCACTATTTTTTTCACGAATTTCTTTAGCCAAGGTAAAACCATCTTTATAAGGCATCATGACATCAAGTATGCATAAATCATAATCGTCTTTCTTGAACTTCTCAAACCCTTCCATACCGTTCTTAGCATGAACAACTTCATAATCGTTCATGTTCAAGTAGTCCTTTAATACAGTACCGAAGTTTGGGTCGTCTTCTACTAATAAAATCTTCTTATTTTGTTCTTCCATTGCTTTATGATATTAATGGCAGTTTAATAATAAAGGTACTGCCTTTTCCTTTTTCGCTTTCTACTGATACATGACCTTGATGGTCATCAATTATTCGTTTAACGTAGGCCAATCCTAAGCCATGTCCTTTCACATTATGTATATCTCCAGTGTGTTCTCTATAAAATTTTTCGAACACTCTTTTCTGTGCAGTTTTACTCATTCCACTGCCTTGGTCTTTTATTTTTAATAATATATTTGTTCCAACATTTTCAGTATAGACATCTATTTTAGGAGCATCTGTACTATATTTCACGGCGTTATCAAACATATTAACTATAACGTTAGTAAAGTGTGTTTCGTTTGCTAACACTGAAGATTTTTGAGCTTCAAAATGTGTTTTCACATATCCTTTTCTGTTTTCAACAATCAATTCTATATGACTAATAGCGTCCTCAACTAAGTCGTGTAGTTTAACACGTTCCTTACTAATATTTAATTCATTTTTTTCAAGTTTAGATATTCTCAATACATTTTCTACTTGTGCATGCATTCGTTTATTCTCTTCTTTTATCATCCTCAAATAACGATACACTTTCTCTTTATCATCAATAATTTTTGGGTTTTTTATGGCATCCAAAGCCAAATTAATTGTGGCTATTGGTGTTTTAAACTCATGAGTCATATTATTAATGAAATCAGTCTTTATTTGTGATATCTGTCGTTGCTTAATCAGTTGATAAATGGCACTAGAATATGCAATAATTATAATCGTAGTGAATACAATCGATAAAAGCATCATTCCTAATATTGACTCTAAGATGAACTTCTTGCGGTCAGGGAAATTGACATATAATCTAAAATCACTTTCGTTATTATTATCTAAAAAAACTGGTACTGCATACGTTCCTTTTTTATTTAATTCAAAATTATCAGATTGTAATTTAGTAGCGAGGTCATTGTCATAAATTGCATATTCAAAATCAATATCAATACCATCTTCTTTTAATTTTTTACTTAAAAGTGATTGTAATTCACTTCTAGATGTACGCTTATGGATTGGCGTAAACTTAGCATTATCCTTATACGACGTTTCTAATTGAGTTTCCCTGACTTTAGTTCTCTGATCGTATTTAAGTAGAGCTTCAGGACTGACATCCAATTTATTGTCAAATCTATCATTCTTAATGACCCGTGTTTCACGTTCATTTATGATTCGCATGATGGTGATACTATCTAAACCTATGTCAAAGATCGATGAAGACAACTTAAAGTTCTCTTCTAAAATGGCATTCCTATATATTAATGTTTCATTAGTATTGTTACCCTCTTGAAACATAATGAGTTCTCTTATGTTTGTAGAGTCCGCATCTACATTGGCGAAAGCTTCCTGAAACTTCATTGTCCACTCCCTAAACTCTCTATCTTGAACATCTTTCGAAACATAACTCAATCCCCTTTGAACATTTAAAGTGAATTGTTTTTCTTCGTTTTCTACAGTTTTATTGATGTAATAGGCTTGCACAAAAATGATTCCTATTAGCGACAAGCTCATCAACACAACAAGTAAAACGAAAAGTTTTTTGCTCATCATTCAAAATTAAGATTTTAACATTTACAACTTAGTCCATTTAACCTTACATTAACAAAAATGTTAAAATTCAGTGTTTATGGGCCTTTTTAAGAAGTTTTCTATGAAGAATTTGAACTTGCACACGAGTATCCTCCAAGGTCTCATTGTATATAACGAAATTCGAGAGTTTTATCTTATCCTCTTCAGGCCATTGATTGCGCATGATCGCTTTAATTTTTTCTTCAGACGTAGTATCTCGTTTTAACACACGTTGTATACGTTGGTCATCTGATGCGGTAACCGTTACAATACTATCATAGTTTTTATAAGAGTCATTTTCAAAAAGGATGGCGACCTCACTAATAACATATGGTGCGTCTTGTTTTAACGTCCATTTTTTGAAACGCTTTCCAACTTTAGAGTGAACAATGGCGTTCATTTTTTGTAATATTTCCTTATCATTGAAGATGATTGAGGCTATATAAGACCTGTTTAAAGTATCGTCAAAATTATAAGCTTTATTTCCAAATAATTGTATGAGTTTACGCTTAATTACTTTAGAAGAATTCATCAATCTTTTTGCTTCAATATCTGCAATGAATACTGGCACACCCAATTCCACAAACATGTGTGCGACTGTGGTCTTGCCACTACCAATACCTCCTGTAAGACCTACTAACATCATTGTGATAAAATAAACTCGATTTTGGACTGATTGATTTTTGCTGTTGTTACTATAGATGGTTTCTTTACTAGTTTAGGCACCAAAAAAGAAGATTGACTAGTCAAATTCTTGTAATCACATTCGACACTAAAGTCATTAGCCTTTACTGACTTATAATTACTTAAAGCCGTATTAAATATAACGGATACTTTTTTTGGAAAATAATTAACCGAAACACCTCTTGGTAAATTTTTGATAGACACTGGTACTTGGACTGTCCCTTCAGTAAATTTATCAACATTTCCCTTTATAACTACCTTCTTTGAAGACATAGCTATTGTTTCAATTTGTTCAGGTAACTTAAGATTTAGCTTTTGATCTATATTGGTTTTTACATCACTTAAAATCAAAGTATCTGTTAATACTTCTGTTATAATATCTACAACAGCTCGAGGTCCAATTAACCTGACCGAATCAGGCTCTAGTAAATAACCATCTTTTACATTATAACCTGGCGCGTAATTTATCTTACTCAAAAGTACAACCGGAACTTTTTTCACATAATTCACATCATAATCAAACACAATAGTATCAGGCATTATAGATTGAACTTCTACATTGTCAGAAAATTGAGCCCTAATATCTCCTGCATTTAATGCTGAAGTCCATATATATATACCGTCTACGTTTTGTGTATTATCTAAATTAACTGCCAATCTTGGATTCGAGAGATAATACCTCATGAGTTTAAATCCATATGTTTTTAATAAAACATCAATCTTATGTGTAGAATCTTTAATTATCACTTGTTCTTCAGGAAGATTAATAGCCTTGATATCAAAAGTCACAGTTTTAGTATAATCCTTCGACAACTTTGAAAGCAACAAAATCACAAATGAAATCACCACAAACAACAGAAAAATATTAAATTTCCCACTCCTTATAGCCGATTGTATTTTAGATTTTAAAGCCGACATATCTTATATATTAAAGAATAAATGAGGAAATAATTGCTGAGGGCTCTTCTTACTCAGTGCAAGTGTTAAAGTAGATTTTAAAAACCCATAACCATAACCAAAAAATTGTATCAGAATTGTAGGAACAACCATCAATGCAACTATAAAACCTTTACTGATAATTGCTGATATAAAAGCAATACCAAAATATACCGCAAAAATTAGTATTGGCAATAAATGTCCAAAAATCAACATTACTATAGCAAATACAAACGCTAAACTAAATAAAGTAGGAAACCAATACGTTATTTTTTTGGTTTCTGGATACCAAGAATTTAAGATAGGTCGTGTCATACCAAACTTATAGACTTGCTCATGAAATTTTGACCAAGAAATACGTCGCTTATGATAAACAAAAGCATCAGGAATCAATGTCGTTTTGAATCCCAACTTTTTTAATCGAATAGAGAGGTCAGGATCTTCACCAGGATGAATATTTCCAAACCCATTAGTAGCTTGAAAAGCAGTTTTTGAAAGTCCCATATTAAAACTTCTAGGTTGAAATTCATCAACACTTCGTTTGTTACCTCGTATACCTCCAGTAGTAATAAACGAAGTCATAGAAAAATCAATGGCCTTTTGCAAGCTAGAAAAAGATGCATGAGCGGCATCAGGTCCTCCAAAACAATCGACATAATCATTATTAAGGCTATTAATAATGGTATTCAAATAATCAACAGGTAGTAGACAATCTGAATCCAATATGATAAAATAATTGCCTTTGGCATTTTTCATTCCATAATTACGAGAGTCACCAGGACCAGAATTTGGTTTGTTATAATATGAAATATTTAATCTATTCTTAAAAGATGTAATAACATCTTCAGAAGAAATAGTAGATCCATCCTCAATGATGACGATTTCATACGTCACCTCACCCAATAACGAAACAAAGCTATCTAACAACTCCTGAATTTCATCAGGTCTATTATAAACTGGAATGATAAAAGAAAATGATAAAGTTTGCATTGTTACAAAGGTAAAGAAAGAAAGCACAAAAGCCACCGATTGGTGGCTTTTGCTATTATTGAGATTGAATTACATCATTCTGTAAACTTATCCATTACGGCATCACTCACTCCCATATTACTAAAACCGCCATCATGAAATAAATTCTGTAGCGTAACGCGCTTCGTTAAATCACTAAAAAGTGTTACTGTATAATTGGCACAATCAATAGCAGTAGCATTGCCTAGTGGCGACATTTTTTCTGCATAGGCTATAAAGCCATCAAATCCTTTAACACCACTACCAGCGGTTGTTGGTGTTGGCGATTGAGATATAGTGTTCACTCTCACTTTTTTATCACGTCCAAAGAAATACCCAAAACTACGAGCGATACTCTCTAAATAGGCCTTATTGTCCGCCATATCATTATAGTCTGGAAACACACGTTGCGCCGCCATATATGTTAAGGCTACGATGCTACCCCACTCATTCATAGCGTCAGATTTGTAAAGGGTTTGCATAACTTTATGAAAAGACATTGCCGATACATCTGTGCCTTTTTGAGTCCAAGCATAGTTTTGATCGGTGTAGGTCTTTCCTTTTCGTACGTTTATCGACATCCCAATAGAATGTAATACAAAATCTAATTTACCACCAAGAATTTCCATAGACTTGTCTACAAGATTTTGCAAATCTTCTACAGAAGTAGCATCTGCTGGAATGATTTCGGAGCCTGTTTTTTTAGCCAATTCATTAATCTGTCCCATTCTCATGGCAACAGGTGCATTCGTCAAAACAAATGTACCTCCTTCTTCATGTACACGCTCTGCTGTTTTCCATGCTATTGAGTTCGAGTCCAATGCTCCAAAAATGATTCCTCGTTTTCCTTTGAGTAAATTATGTGACATATAAAATATAGTTTATGTTATTATTTAAAAAAAATCTTGATTTTTTGAAATGTATTCATTTTGTTTTGCACCCTGTGTATGGATGCATTTACTTCTTCAATAAAATTATGAGCTAAGCTATACGTTTTCGCATTTTTGTAATTGGCATATGCATCAATTAAATCATCCCTTAACTCATAAGCCTTAGCTATTTGATTATAAATAGTGCCTTTATCTATATTTTCTTTTTCTAAAGTATCTAAACCAAAACTCAGCATTTCCTTATACTTACCTTTATCTATTAAAAAGTAAGAATAATTGACATAGGTTGGTGGGTATTTTGCAGCATATTTCAAGGCTAATTTATAGTGCCTTTCAGCTTTCTCATAATCAATCATTTTGTAATGAAATATCCAGCCTAAATAATTATGGGCTTTTCCATAATCAGGATGACTCTGCAAAACCTCATATAATAGACTTTTGGCTTCTGCGATTTTATCGTTTGAAATTAGTTGATCAATTTCGTACAATAAATCTTCAACATCATCAAACATATTCTAATGCTTTAATTAATCAAATATACTATTAATTCAATAACTGTTTAGCATGAGCGACAGCAGAATCGGTCATTTGTTTGCCTCCTAGCATTTGAGCAATTTCTACTATCCGTTCTTCTTCGCTAAGTTTTCTCATTTGAGTTGTTGTAATGCTATTATTAGTTTCTTTGTACACTTTAAAATGCGTATCTCCCTTTGCAGCAATCTGTGGCAAATGTGTAATAGTGAACACTTGCATGCTCTTGCTCATCTTTTGCATGATATTAGCCATTTGATTTGATATTTCTCCAGAAACGCCAGTATCTATTTCATCAAACATGATGGTTGGTAAATTAATATAATTAGACAAAATAGACTTTATTGCTAACATAATACGAGATAATTCTCCACCAGAAGCAGCTTTCTTCAATTCATTGTAATGGCCTCCTTTGTTAGCTGAAAACAGGAAACTCAAGGTATCTGTACCGTTTGTAAAAAAAACATTTGTTGCTTCTAGTTTTATACTAAAACTAGCATCTGCCATTTCTAGGTCTCTCAAGATATATTCTAATTCTTGTTTTAGTTTAGGTATAGCTTCTTCTCTATTAATATGAATAGTCGTCGCAATAGCCTTTAACTCTTCTTTCAAAACTGAAATAGTATCTTCTGCTGAACTGATTCTATCATCTAGCTGTTCAGTTATTGAAACTTTCTCGGTAAGTGTTTTTTGCACATACAACAATTCAGAAACAGAAGTCACCTGATGTTTTTGCAACAAGCCATGCAACACCTGTAATTTGTCATTAATTGCTTCCAAACGCTTTGGGTCTGCTTCAAGTAATTCTTGATGGCGCTCTATTTCTGAAAATATATCATTTAATTCAATCAAGTTGCTATCTGCTCTGCTGAACAGTTGAGCGTAAGATATGTTATAGTTTTGCAATTTCTGAAGGCTCTTCTTCAATGTCATTAGCATTGTCAAAATGCCATTGTCATCATCAGATAACACCTGATTTGATACTACTAATTGCTCTTTTATTTCTTCAACATTGTTCAAGGTTTCATACTCAGACTCTAATTTCTCTTGCTCGCCTTCTACTAATTTAGCTTCTACAAGTTCATCTAATAAAAAAGCATTGTAATCTTGTTCTTTAAGTGATTCAGATTGCAACTTAAGAAGATTCTCTAATTCGCTTTTTGAAGATTTATATGCCTTCAGTTTAAACGAGTAGGTATCTAATCCAGTTTTATTATTTGCCAAAGCATCTATGACTTGAAACTGAAATCGGTTATCAGCAAGTTCCAATGTTTGATGCTGAGAATGGACATCTATAAGATGATTACCTAAGACTGTCAAACTATTTAAATTCACTGGTGTGTCATTAACAAATGCTCTTGATTTACCTGACGGTAAAATCTCTCTTCTAATAATTGTCTGGGGCTCATAGTCAAAATCTTCTGTCCCAAAAAGTGTTTTTAGGTTATATTTTGCTATATCGAAAACTGCTTCTATAATACATTTTCTAGAAGTGTCTTTAATACTACTTAAATCTGCTCTATTGCCCAGAATTAAAGATAAGCCACCAAGTAAAATAGACTTACCAGCACCTGTTTCTCCTGTAATAATAGTCAGCCCATTATGAAAATCGACTTTTAGGTCATCGATAAGCGCATAGTTTTGTATGGAAAGTGAGGTAAGCAACAGATTATAATCTTAATGTGAATTATAACTACAAAGTAAGGAAATTAATCGAAAGCTTTAGAATTTAATATTACGCCATTTAGCAGAGTGCATTGGTGCAACTTTATTGAGCATTTCTGTAATTTGAGTAATATTAACACTTGGACCTCCACTAAATATTTGTTCTATTTCATCAGCTTTAGAATCAAAAAACACTCTTAAAATATATGAATTAGGTCGTCTTCTGTTCATGACCTCTAATTGCTTCAGGCTATTGGCAATTTTTTGTTTTCCTAATTTCTGATTTTCATGCATTGTATCCAATGCTCCTATATGATACGAATACATAACATTTCTGATTTCCTTATATGTTGGAGAGAGGATATTATCAATCAAGGTAAAACGCGTTTGCAACCCATCCTTTTGTTGCCAACCCTTAAAATTTTCTTGCTGTGAATACTGCATGATAGTTCGTGCTTGCTGAAAATAAGGTTCTCCACCTTTTTGCGAAAAACTGTCCGCATCCATACCCAAAATCATGTACACATGAAACGATAGTATTGAAATAAGATTAGACTCAAATTGAGTCGGATTATAAATCATGTTTTGATATTCAAGGTAATTAAATGAAAAATCCTTGTCGTTGTAGTTATAAACTGGTGTTCCATAGGCAGACTCATAAACTGGCCTAGATGATTGTATCTGAAGCGTACCTTTAAACGAATCACTTGAATAATCCTGAATAGTAATAAACATACTACAATTAATACGCTCTTGAGGTAAATAACTTTTATCTGTCCATTTTGTCTTATTTATAAACTCATTGATTTGTCGCTCCATCGTTTTAAAAACTGGAAGATTTTCATCACCTGTCTGCTGAGCATTAACGACAATGGTACAATTAAGCTCTTGCGACACGACAGAAATGGAAAATAAAAAAACAACTATATATAGTATATTACGCATTTATGTTATTTAGTATTTCATTGATCAAATCCTTAGCTACTTCTGTTTTAGATTTTAAATCATATTCATTAATGTTACCATTTTTATTTATGATAGTGACTTTATTGGTCGTTCCTCCAAAACCAGCTCCTTTATCTTGTAACGAATTTAAAACAATTAAGTCTAAATTCTTCTTGTTTAGCTTTGCTTTCGCATTTTCTAATTCATTATTCGTTTCTAAAGCAAAACCAATCAATAATTGTTTTTCCTTTATATCTCCTAAAGATGCTAAGATATCTTTGGTTTTTTCAAGTTCCAATGTTAACGTAGAATCTTTCTTCTTTATTTTCTTAGCGGCTACTTGTTTTGGTCTATAATCTGCTACAGCAGCTGAAAGAATAGCCACATCTACATCATTAAAGTGTTTGTGAGAGGCTACATACATTTCTTCAGCACTCGTCACTGGTATTATCTCAACAAAACTATGGGACAGGTTTTGGTGTGTTGGGCCAGTAATTAAAACCACCTCTGCTCCTTGGTTTGCAGCAACTTTAGCAATTTCAAAACCCATTTTTCCACTAGAATGATTTCCAATAAAACGAACTGGATCTATAGCCTCATAGGTTGGACCAGCTGTAATTAAAAAGCGCTTTCCATTTAGTGGAAGCTTTTTCAAAATATCTTTCTCAATAAATGTAATGATATCTTCAGGTTCAGCCATTCGACCTTCACCAACTAATCCACTTGCCAGCTCACCACTAGTAGCAGGGATCATTATGTTTTTAAATCCTTTTAATATTTTGAAGCTATTCTTTGTAGAGTCATGTTTATACATATCCAAGTCCATTGCTGGAGCAAAATACACAGGACATTTAGCCGATAAATATGTAGCAAGCAATAAATTATCACTTGTACCATTTGCCATTTTAGACAACGTATTGGCGGTTGCTGGTGCAATCAAAAATATATCTGCCCAAAGACCTAATTCTACGTGATTATTCCATACCGCATTTTCATCCTCTTCGCTAACAAATGTAGAATGAACAGGGTTTTTGGAAAGCGTGGATAAGGTTAGTGGAGTAATAAAATCTTTAGAAGCAGGTGTCATGATAACTTTCACATGAGCACCTGCTTTTATAAATAACCTAACAAGTGATGCTGTTTTATAAGCAGCAATACCAGCAGTAATGCCAAGTAATATATTCTTACCGCTTAAAATGGACATCAGTTATTATTGTTGAGAAGCGTCCTCCTCAGTATTTCTGTAGTAAATCTTATCGTTTAACCACTCTTGTACAGCCAAAGAATGTGGCTTAGGTAGTTTTTCGTAGAATTTAGAGACTTCGATTTGTTCTTTGTTTTCGAAAATCTCTTCAAGGCTATCGTTAAAAGTTGCGAATTCTTCCAACTTATCAATCAATTCCTTCTTGATCTCTGTGTTAATTTGTTCAGCTCTTTTAGAAATTACCGAAATTGCTTCATAGATATTCTCAGTGGAAGCATCAATGGTGTTCCTATTATAGGTAACAGTATTGACGGGCGCCGTTGTTTTTTTAAGATCTATTTTCATTTTTAATATATTTAACTTTTGGTATTATATGCTTGTAATTCTTCGTCAAGTTCTTTCATCATTTTATCAACTTCTCCAATTTTTTCTGAATTTGGATATGCCAATTTAAAACCTTGATAATAACCTTTAGCATTATTTAGTCGTTCTTCTTTTTTCCAAGCTACACTATTAATAGCCAATGAATATGCCGAATGTAATCTATAATACAAGGCATCCTCTCTTAATTTTGAACCTGGGTATTCCAGCAGGAAATTATCGAAGCCTTCTATTGAGGCACGATAGTCATATATTGTATTATACTGTTTTGCTATCTCAAATGTTTTCTTCTCCAGTTTGAAATCTAATTCTTGAACCAATTCGCTGGCTTCAGCAATATATTTAGAATCAGGATAATCATTAATAAAGAGTTGCAATTTCTCAATAGCATCTTTCGTTTCCTTTTGGTCCTTTGTATAAATAGGAGACAACATGTATTTGCTTTTCGCACTCAAGAAAGCTGCTTCTTGAACTTTTTCACTTTGAGGATACGCTTTTGTAAAACGCTCAAATTGATACCCAGACAAATAATAGTCTTTGGTATTAAAAAAAGACATCGCATGCATATACATGAGTTTTTGTGCTTGTGGTTTGCCTCTATAGCTTGGTACTATCTGTTCAAACAGACGATTAGCTTTTGAAAACTTACCCGCATTAAACAGCGAATCGCCCATCTTAAACTTGGTGGCAATATCTTCAGATTTCAAGGCTTTTTGATATTCGCTGCATGAGCTCAACATCAACAATCCTAATAGCATTATGTAAAAAGTATTCCTCATATTTTAAGCAAGTTGCAAAATTACGTATTATTAACGGATTTTAAAAACAAAAATTTTACACGAAAATAGCGCAAGATTCCAATGAATTTATTGGTTTGTGTAAACTTTAACACAGGCCTATAATTGATTGATGAAATCACTTATTTTTTTCTTCAACCCATCAGTCGCAGGAACCAATGGTAAACGCACTGTATCATCACACAATCCTAATGACGATAAAACTGCTTTAATACCTGCTGGGTTATTCTCTGCAAAGATGTGTCCAATAACATCCATAAGTTTATAATGTATGTCATATCCCTCTTTTGCTTTACCATCCAGTCCTAATCGAATCATATTTGAAAACTCTTTTGGGAATCCTTGACCAATTACAGAAATCACACCTGAACCACCTGCAAGGGTAACACCTAAAACTAAATCGTCATCCCCAGAAATAACCATAAAATCCTCAGGTTTGTCCTTTAAAATCTGTAAATATTGCTGCATATTGTTTCCAGCTTCCTTAACAGCAATGATATTATCAAAATCTTTTGCCAATCTTAACGTTATAGCTGGTAGTATATTACTCATAGTACGGCCAGGTACATTATAAAGAATAATGGGTTTCGATGCTACTTTAGAAATTGCCTTATAGTGCTGATAAATGCCTTCTTGAGTTGGCTTAGTGTAATAAGGAGATACAGAAAGTATAGCATCTATTCCAGAAAAATCTGTTTCCTCAATTTCTTGAACAATAGCAGTAGTATTATTACCTCCAATACCCAAAACTAAAGGTAATCTTCCATTATTAGCAGTCTTTATAGTATTGACAATCTCCTTTTTTTCCTGTTTGGTTATTGTGGCACTTTCTCCTGTTGTTCCACTAATAACTAAATAATCAATACCATTATCAATATTGAAATTAACGATTCTTGTTAGTGCTTCATGATCCACACTAAAATCTGACTTAAATGGTGTTACCAAGGCCACGCCCGTGCCTATGAATTTGTTCATTCCTTTAATTTGTTAAGTATGTTTAAATATTTAATAAACTCATCTTTAAAAACATTAAAATTGTTACTCTGGGTTTCAATAATAAAATCAAACATCCGTTCGTCATGTCCGGAAATTCCAATTTTAAAATTCGCTTTCGATAATGCTGTTATTAGGTTTAATTCTACATTATCTTCATTATAAAAACCTAACAATGCATCAAACTCCTTATTTAAAAAATCCTGTAACTCAGGACTCTTTATCTTTGCATTCCATCCTATCTCCTTTTTACTAAATAACAATTCTCTAGAGGCCTCGACTTCCTTTTCATCTTCTGTAAAAGCAATAATTTTTATTTTATTTGGATGCACTTTAAGTGTTTTTGCAAACTCTCTTAGTGCTTCAAAATCATTAAACTCACCGATATTAAGTACAACGCCAATAGTATCAATTTTAGCATTACTGACGGTCGATGTCCTTAAGTTTAACAGTTTGTTAATATGTTTTTGATTTGATTTTTCGCGTAAGCTCTTTAAAATCATTTATCTTTATTACTTTGTACAAATGTATAAAAAGACCCGTGATATATTACTGGACTTTACAATTGAATTACATGAGTTTTAAACACCTATTCATTCCTTTAGTTTTTTTAGTTTTATTTAGCTGTAAACACGAAAAAGAAGTGTTTTTACATAAAATAGAAGGCCAGCGCATCGTTATTGACCACAGCTTGACTGAGGACCCCAACATTGAGGGTTTTATTAAACCCTTCAGAGATCATATTAATAATGATCTAGATAGCGTAATTGCGTATTCGGTGGGAGATTATTCGCCGAAAACCCTAGAATATGAAACTGCCATAGGAAACTTTCTAGCAGACATTACACATGAACTGTCAAATCCTATATACAAACAGCGAACAGGTAAGGATATTGATTTAGTAATACTTAATCATGGAGGTATTCGTGCTGGTATTCCTAAAGGTAATATCACCGCACGAACCGCATATCAAATCATGCCTTTTGAAAACTCTGTTGTCATTGTAGACTTAAAAGGAGAGCAGATTAAAGAACTTATTCAATATTTATCTAAAGCTAAAAGAGCAAACCCTTTCTCGAGATTAGGTCTTAAACTAGACAAAGACAATAATGTAATTGAGGCTTTACTAAATGGAAAGCCAATTGATTATAATAAAACCTATAGTGTTGCAAGTATAGATTATCTATACAATGGTGGTAGCGGCATGGTATTTCTTAAAAAAGGGGATAATTTTCATGCCTTAGACTATAAGCTTAGAAATGTTATTATCGATTACTTCAAAAAGACAGATACTATAAACCTATCTACAGATAATCGATTTATAAAAATGCAGAATTAATGAAACGAAGATCTTTTATACAACAAACTGCAACAGCAGCATCACTTATTACTTTGGGTGGATTAAGCGTATCTTCATTGTCATCTATAAATAGCACTAAAATCACCATCTTACATACAAATGACGTACACAGTCATATTGACCCAATTGGACCTAATGATCCGAGGAATGCCAATAAAGGTGGTATTGCTAGACGTGCTAAACTAATTGAAGCGTTTAGAAAAGAAAATCCGAACACTTTGCTATTAGATGCTGGAGATATTTTTCAAGGCACTCCATATTTCAATTATTATGGAGGAGAACTAGAGTTCAAACTCATGAGTATGCTTAAATATGACGCCGCAACAATTGGCAATCATGATTTTGATAACGGTATAGGTGGTCTTTATGCACAATTACCTCATGCCAATTTCGATTTTATTTCGGCAAATTACGATTTCTCGAATACTGTTATGAATACACACGTGAAACCTTATAAAATATTTGAAAAAGGAGGTATTAAAATTGGTGTTTTTGGTGTTGGCATCAAACTAAAAGGCTTAGTTGAAAAACGCCTCTATAAAGAAACCGTTTATCTTGACCCAATTGAAATCGCTCAAGATATGAGCAGCGTTTTAAAGCATGAAGAACATTGTGATCTTGTTATCTGTTTGTCCCATTTAGGTTACCACTATAAGAATGCAGCTGAAAAAGCAAGTGATTTAAATTTAGCAAAAGCTACAAAAGATATTGATTTAATTATTGGCGGACACACGCACACGTTCTTGCCTAAACCAACAATAGCTCAGAATATTAATGGTGATAATGTATTAGTAAATCAAGTGGGGTGCTATGGTTTATATTTAGGTAAAATTGACTTTTATCTAGACTCTGACAAGACTAAGTCAGCAAATGGTACCACAATAATAGTGTGATACTAAGCGGCTATTTTCTCGGCTGCCGAAATTCTTTCAATGACCATTCTTTTCTTACGCAATCGATTGTGCTCAACAATATATTTATACAATAAAATTAGTCCAGCAATATGTGATGACCATTCCAAGATCACAAATAAATTATATGAAATATAGTAGGTCTCAACAAAGTTCAATACTTGTGAGAATATGAGACAGAAGCTCATCATTAAAAATATTATTGACTGTCTTCCGTCTTCATTAAGATATCCTGCAAAAGCAACAAATCCAAGAACTAATAAAGCAATGATTTGCAAGGTTGTAAAAAATAATTCTGTAACATCAGATATGCTATATGACATCATACCATACAAAGAATACATAAAATACCCATTCAATAGGAAAACGATGACCAAGTATGCTCCGACAAAGCCTTTAAATTTGAAGCCTTTAATTCTAAAAACACCTATGAGTATTAATGTCGCATAACAACAAAAATAGGCTGCGGATGTAATTTTTAGTTGCATCGGATTTGCGGTAATCATAGAAAAAAGATCTCCAACAAAAGCTAATAACAATAAGGCAATAAAAATGTTGTTTATAAATTTATTCTTAATAAAGTAAATTGAAAAGAACAGCGGAATAGATAATGCTTTAGTTGTTTGAAGCACAACAGTTTTATCTGTGACAGAGCCATAAATATTTAGGATTACCAAAATAAATAAGACAAGAACAAATGTTCTATTAGTAGTAGATTTAATCCAATTTTTCACAACAGTATTCATAAGTAGGTAAGCAAATATAACAAAAAAATACATTTTAAACGATGAAATCATGCTTTTTATCGATTAAAATGTTAAAATTCTCTTTAAAAACTACGATTACGTAAGGTGATTTTTCAAAATCGTCTAAAGTTTCACAAACCAATCACTCTTAAAAATGAAGTCAAAACTCATACTTGCTCTAAGAATTATTGTAGCCCTCATACTCATTCAAACCTTACGCTTTAAATTTACAGCACATGAAGACAGTGTTTATATATTTGAACAAGTAGGACTCGAACCTGTTGGCAGGATTGGTATTGGGATCATGGAATTAATAAGTGGTATTTTAATACTAATTCCAAGAACAGTATGGATAGGAGCATTAATGACTCTCGGAATCATTGGCGGAGCCATTTTCATGCATTTAACAAATTTAGGAATTGAAGTAAAAGGAGATGGAGGTGTTTTATTTATTACGGCTGTAGTTACTTTTATACTTGCAGCAATCCTTTTGTTTGTTCACAAAAAGGATATTCCATTTATTGGAAACAAATTTAGCTCTTGAATAAATTGAGATTTCTATTAGCCTCTTGTTTCAAGAACCCTTGCCTGTAGAACAGGTAAAATGCCACAACTAATAGTAAGGAATATACAAGACCTAAAGTATAAGTATCAGATAAATAAAAATAAGCTACCTGTACTATTTCTGAGAAAACTATGCACATAGTGGCTAAGAACAATATAAATGCTCTCTTCGTGTCATTACAGATAAAATTCAATAAAGATATTGTTAGTAAAGACATGATTACGGAATTATAGACCATAGATAAGGCATATTCGAAATTATCCATATGTGGCCTTTCAATCTCTGCTAATAGCACCACCAAGTAAATAGCAAACATGGTCAATATTGCGATGTGCAAAGCATATTTAATGAAAAAATTCTTATAATCAGGCGACCTCTTTATATAACCTAAAACCTCAATAATTAATAAAATATAAGCTAGTATATACAGTGAATTCCCAATATAGAACATATATATGTTTGGTATGACATCAATCCATAACCCCATAAGCTCTGATAGGCTAAATAGTATTAAGAAAGAGGAAAAGTAAAAACTTCTATCTCGAACCTTAATAAAATACAAAGTTGTTGCGAATGGTAGTATTAAAGATCTCGCAGCGTTAGAAACTGCATCATATTGTAGCATCTGCCCAACGATAAATAAAATCGTAAGCAGAATGATAATAGCCAGTAGTATATAAGCTCTAGTTACCTTCACAAATTTGCAGTTTGGGATGGCTAATATAAATAAAAATTACAATTAAACGATAAAAATTTACATTTAATCGGATTTTTTATTAAAAACAGAATGCTATTACAGCATTTGAAGAAAATCGTTTTCTGTAATTATTGGAATATTAAGCTGTTCGGCCTTAGCGCGTTTACTAGGCCCCATTTTATCTCCTGCAATCAAATAAGTTGTTTTAGAAGATATAGAACTAGAAACTTTACCTCCATTATTTTCAATAAGTTTCTTTAATTCATCTCTCGATACTGAATGGAACACACCTGAAACAACAAAAGTACTACCTACTAAAGTAGTTGTTTGATTCGCTAATTGTTCATCCGAAAGTTCTAATCGAACACCAAATGCTTCAAGTCTTTCTATGATTAACCTATTCTCTTCAGAAGAGAAAAATTCTATAACACTCGCAGCAATTCTGTCTCCTATCTCATCAACCGCAATAAGCTCTTCAAATGTAGCAATTGAAATAGCTGCGATGTTTTTAAAATGTTTTGCTAACTTCTTTGCCACGGTTTCTCCAACATATCGTATCCCTAAAGCAAAAAGGACACGCTCAAAAGGGATTTGTTTGGAAGCAGCAACACCAGAAATCAAGTTCTCTGCAGATTTTTCTGCCATCCGATCCAGCGGAATAACTTGCTCTACTTTTAATTCATATAAGTCAGCGTAGTTATGTATCAATCCTTCGTTAACCAATAAGGCCACCGTTTCTCCGCCTAAACCTTCAATATCCATAGCTTTTCTTGAAATAAAATGCTGAATCCTTCCAACTATCTGAGGATTACAGCCATTATAATTAGGACAGTAATGCTGCGCCTCTCCTTCTGCTCTAACAAGCTCTGTATGACATTCTGGGCAATGCGTGATGTATTTAGTTCGTTCTGAACTCTCTAATCGTTTACTTATATCTACAGCTATGATTTTTGGAATAATCTCGCCTCCTTTTTCAACAAACACTTCATCTCCAACTCTAATATCTAATTTCTCAATTTGATCTGAATTATGTAAAGATGCACGTTTCACTGTGGTTCCTGCTAACTCCACCGGTTCTAAATTAGCAACAGGGGTTATAGCGCCTGTGCGCCCCACTTGATAAGTAATGTCATTTAATCTTGTAGATACTTGCTCCGCTTTAAATTTATAAGCCATAGCCCATCTAGGAGCTTTTGCTGTATATCCTAACTCTTCTTGCTGAAACAAACTATTCACTTTAATAACGACGCCATCAGTTTCATAAGGCAAATCGTGGCGTGCTTGGTCCCAATAGACTATAAAATCTAACACCTCATCAATCGAATTCACCAGCTTAGCAGCCTTAGGTACTTTAAAACCCATAGAATGTGCTTTTTTTAAACCTTCAAATTGCGTGGAGATCTTAAGATTATTCCCTATCAAACTATACAATAGACATTCTAAAGGACGTTTGGCAACTTCTGAACTATCTTGCAGTTTAAGACTACCCGATGCGGTATTCCTTGGATTACGATAAGGCTCCTCTCCTGCCTCAATTCGGTCTTCATTCATTTTATTAAAACCAACAAAAGGCAACACTATTTCTCCGCGAATATGGAACTTCTGTGGATACTCTCCTTTTAACTGCAATGGCACTGATCGTATGGTTTTAATATTTGTGGTAACATTATCACCTTGAAATCCATCACCTCTTGTAACTGCTTTGGTCAACTTTCCTTTTTCATAAGTCAAGCTCATCGATGCACCGTCGTACTTTAATTCGCAGGTATATTGCACTTCTCCGTCTACTTGTTTCTTAATCCGTGTTTCCCAATCCAACAAATCTTCTTTACTATAAGAATTGTCTAAAGAATACATGCGGTATTCATGAACGATGGTACTAAAATTCTTTGTCACTTCGCCTCCCACTCTTAACGTTGGAGAATTTTCATCATAAAATTCAGGATACTTTTCTTCCAATATTTGGAGCTCTTTGAGTTTTATATCAAACTCATAATCAGAAATAGTCGAATTATCTAGGACATAATAATTATAATTATGATCTCTTAATTCTTTGCGAAGGGATTGTATTTTTTGTTCAGCAGACATTCAAAAATGATTAGTACTTTTAAAGCACCTAAGATACTAAAATGCACATCACAAGATTTACTCTCTTCTTAAATTTTATTCATAATAATTTATGCTAGTAGAAATTTGCACTCCTACATACCAATCTGCTATTAACGCTCAAAAAGGAGGAGCAGATTGTATTGAATTATGTGAAAATTTATCTATTGGTGGTGTAACTCCTAAAAGAGAGCTAATCAGAAAAGTAAAAAATGCCTTATACATTCCTCAAAACATATTAATTCGTCCTAGAGGTGGTGATTTTATCTACTCTGAAGAAGAATTCAATCAAATGTTATTAGATATTGAAGATTGTAAATCTATTGGTTGTAACGGTATCGTTTCTGGTGTCCTAAACCCAGATAATACTATTGACATTAATAGAACGCGACAGCTTATTGAGCAATCAAAACCAAAATCATTTACATTTCATAAAGCCTTCGATGACACTTCTGACCCAATCAAAGCCTTAATGACATTAATGGAATTAGGCGTTAAGCGCATCTTAACATCTGGCCAAGCTCCAACAGCTATTGAAGGTTTAAAAGTCCTAAAAAAAATTCATAAAAAAGCAAACGGAAAAGTAACAATATTAGTTGGTGGAGGTATTCGGTCAGATAATGTATTTGAATTTGGTTTAGCAGGTTTTGATGAGATACATAGTTCTGCTATAGAAAATTCTGAACAACATTCTAATCTAGAACAAATTCAGAACTTAATTCGCAGATCAAATGATTATTAAGTACGCTCAGTCTTTAACCATTTAGGAACAGGTTTTGGTTTATAATCCCTAAGTTTTTCCAACAACCTTTCTACCGTATTATCAACTAAAAGCATCTCGAAATTAGACATCTTCAAGAACCCTTTTCTTACCATATTTTCTAATAATTGTAGAAGATCATCATAAAACCCATTAATATTTAGCAACCCTATTGGTTTTTGATGCAATCCCAATTGTCCCCACGTAATAATTTCAAATAATTCCTCTAAGGTTCCGTACCCTCCAGGAAGCGCCATAAAGGCATCGGACAATTCATGCATCTTTAACTTTCGTTGATGCATATTATTGGTCGTTATCAATTCTGTCAATCCTAAATGTACAACCTCTTTCAATTTAAGAAACTCTGGTATAACACCTATCACGCGTCCTCCATTATTCAAAGCCGCTTCAGCAACCTTGCCCATCATACCAATTTTGGCCGCTCCATATACTAAGGTTATATCATTAGTAGCTAATGTCATGCCAAGTAATGATGCTTCGTCAAGAATAGTGATGTCATTTCCTTCGCTGCTTCCGCAGAACACGGCGATACTTTTTATCGTATTCATATCTTCTGGGCTTTTATCATTCTCTCTTTTCCGTAGATGTCTTTTTTTAATTGAATGTTTTTAAATTGATTCGTTTCCAACAAGTTACAAATTTCTAGTCCAAAATGCTCATTGATTTCGAAATAAAGAACACCTTCATTTTTCAATGCCTCTTCAGCAAACTCTATAATCGCCTCATAAAATATAAACGGATTATCATCCTCAACAAATAAAGCTAAATGCGGTTCATTATCCAGAACATTGAGTTTCATCTCCTTTTTTTCAAGCATCCGCACGTAAGGTGGGTTTGAGACAATAACATCGAAATTTAAACTGTTTAAACCGTGTTTAACAGAGGTTCTAACTAAAATATCTGCTGTTATGAATTTTATAGAGACTTGATTCAATTTTGAATTTTTTTTAGCCATCGATAGCGCTTCTTCAGATACATCTATTGCAGAGACTCTTGAATCAGGCAATTGCTTAGCAAGTGCAATGGCTATACAACCACTTCCAGTACCTATATCTAGAATAGTTGGGTTCTTTGATATATTATCTTTTAAAATCCATTCTACTAACTCTTCGGTTTCTGGCCTAGGAATTAGCACATTCGAATTTACTTTAAATGGCAAACCAAAGAACTCCGTTTCTCCTATAATATACTGTATTGGTTGCCGCTCGTTCAACTTCGTTAGTGCAGTAAACATACGACTCTCATCCTCTTTTGAAATTATATGATCAGGCTCTAAAGCTGTTATATATTTTGGTAAACTGAAGTAATGCTCAATGAGTAAATAAAAAAAACTATCAACTTCGTTAGTGCCATAAATCAAATCGAGTTCTTTATGGTAAATATTTTGGATGTCCTTTAAAATCATAAGTCTTTTATCATCCAAACACCGCAAGAATAATGTCCTGTTCCTCCTAATGGGCCATCCAAATGTTTAAATCCGTTCACTTCATATATATGAATAGCAGCCTCTAACATACTTGCCGATTCTAAATAACAACGTTCGTATCCAAGTGCTTTTGCTGTTTCCAAGCATTTATTAAACATCACCTTACCGTATCCCTTTCCTCTTACCGATGGCGAAAAATACATTTTTTGAAGCTCGCAGATATTCTCATTCTGATTTGCAAGTTTCCTTATTCCAGCACCTCCAACTACTTCATCGTTTTCCTCAATAACATAATAAACTTCGTTATCTCCTCTATATGATTCAAACATTTGAGTGGTTTCCACATCTTCATAAGCTGTACCAACTAAAGGCAAATCAAACTCTGGAAAAGCGGCCTTTATAATAGACTCTACAGCTCGATTATCGTCTCTAGTTATTTCACGAATAGTCATCCTATTTATACTCATTTAATGTGCTATTTTTGTAGATGTGAAGATACGTTAATAATATATTCCTTGAAATGAAGAAATTACTTTTATTGTTCTTTTTATCCATTGCTCTCTATAGCTGTAAAATCAATGAGAAACCAGAATTCATTAGAGTTGAAAACATTAAAGTTCTGGAATCAACTGCCGATTACATAACACTTACAGCCGACGCATTATTTATCAATCCAAACGATATTGGTGGCGAACTAAAAACAAATGGTATAAAAGTGTTCATCAATGACAACGAAATGGCCAATGTATCTGCTGAAAGTTTTAAAGTACCTGCAAAAAAAGAATTTTCAATCCCTTTAAAAACCAATATTTCCAGAGATAGCATTTTTAGTAACAAAAGCATTGGCGGATTGATTGGCAGTTTATTTAGCCAGAGTATTAAAGTACAATATATAGGAGACATTAAATATAAGGTCTTGGGTTTTTCGCACAACTATACTATTGATAAAACCGAAAGTATAAAAATCAAGCTCTAATAAGTGACTAAGGACGAAACATATATGCAACGTTGTTTGCAACTGGCAAAATTAGGACTAGGAAGTACACGTCCAAATCCTTCTGTTGGATCAGTAGTCGTGCATAATAATATGATTATAGGTGAAGGTTATACGAGTCCTTACGGAGGTTCACATGCTGAAATAAATGCCATAAACTCAGTTGCTGATAAATCACTCTTGAAAGATGCTTCATTGTATGTCACATTAGAACCTTGTTCTCATTATGGAAAGACACCTCCATGTACAGATTTAATTATAAGACATAAGATTCCTAATGTTTTCATAGGTACAATTGATTCAAATGAGAAAGTTTCTGGAACAGGGATTGAGAAATTAAAAACTTCAGGATGTAACGTATCTGTTGGCATTTTAGAAAATGAATGCAAATCGCATCATAAGCGTTTCTTAACCTTTCATAACCAGAAGCGTCCTTATATAATATTAAAATGGGCTGAGTCTAGAGATGGATTCATAGCCCCATTACTCAAGGATCAAAAAAAACCAGTTTGGTTAACCAATAATCATTCTAGGCAATTAGTACATAAATGGCGTACAGAAGAACAAGCAATTTTAGTAGGCACCAATACTGTAAAGCTAGACAATCCAAGTCTGACTGCTCGAGATTATAAGGGGCATAATCCTATTCGAGTAGTTATAGATAGACAAAAGAAACTTTCGAACGCATACCATATATTTAACGAATTATCTGAAACCATCACTATTTCAGAAGACCATATTGACTTCAACAAACCGATAGCACATCAGATATGTAGCGTATTGCATAAGGAAAACATTCAATCTCTTATTGTAGAAGGAGGAACTCGAACCCTTCAAACTTTTATTGATGAGGGTTTATGGGACGAAGCAAGAGTATTTACTGGAGATGTATTTTTAACAAATGGCGTTAAAGCGCCAAAAATTTCTGGAACAAGGTATCATAAAGAACAGATTCTTCAAGATCATTTGAGGGTCTTTCAAAACAGCAACAGGTAATATTAGATGGAAAAAGACACCTATAAAACTATTCTTGAACCATCAGAAGAAGTTCTGTTCAAAGACAGAAATAGCAAGTTCTTTGGTTACGCATTTCCTATTAATACAGAAAATCAAGTCAAGGTATATATTGAAGCCCTAAAAAAACGAC
This sequence comes from Flavobacteriaceae bacterium, assembly GCA_014238425.1. GTDB lineage: Bacteria > Bacteroidota > Bacteroidia > Flavobacteriales > Flavobacteriaceae > JABABD01. The sequence continues at coordinate 24,422 of JABABD010000038.1, forward strand.
ATCATACCGCACGTCATTGGTGTTATGCATATCAAATAGGAACAGACAGCATATCGTATAGAGCTAATGATGATGGAGAACCCAACAACAGTGCAGGTATGCCAATTTATGGCCAAATACAGTCTTTTGAAGTCACAAACATATTAATTGTGGTTGTGCGCTATTTTGGAGGCACAAAACTAGGTGTTGGTGGATTGATAAATGCTTACAAGATGAGCGCGCAAATGGCCTTACAAGTTTCAAGAATTGTAGAAAAAACTATCAATAAAGTAATTATTATTTCTTGTACTTATGACCACCTAAACAAGGTTATGCGTATTATCAAAGAGAAAAACCTCACTATTATTGAGCAAGACATGCAACTGGATTGTAAAATACAATTAGAAGTGCGTTTAAAAGATGCTGAAGCAGTTCTATTACAATTTCAAAAGTCACAACATATATCTGCCAGATACGTCTAATATTAGGATTAGAGTTTGTCTAAAATGAGTTGGGGAACTCTAGTAGGTTTATTGGTCTTCATATTAATAAACGCTAAAACAGTATTTGCTGTTGTTAAAACTTCACCTCTTTCATTTGTGATTTCATAATCAAATTCAATCTTAGCAGTAGGTGTTTTTTTGAGTTGCGTTTTTACATTAATTAGGTCGTCATAACATGCTGACATCTTGAATTTTAAACTCATAGAAATCACAGGAAGCATAATGCCATCGTCTTCCATTTTTTTATATGAAATTCCAAGTGCTCTTAACCACTCTATCCTTCCCATTTCTAAGTACTGTGCGTAATTGCCGTGATAGACTACTCCCATTTGATCCGTTTCACCATATCGAATACGAATTTTAATTTCATTAGATTTCATATGTATTTAAGTAAGGTTTTAAAAAAATATTTTGTACTTTGAACAATAATTAAACATGCGAAAAAATTTCTTAAAATTCAACCTCATTAGATTTTTTTTTTTAGAATTTTGTTCACATATTTGTCACGCAAGAAACGCATTCAAGAGAAACTCGGATTTCTCTTTTTTTTGCAAAACTAACTAACTGTAGAAATTTAAGAATTAACAATGAGTATTACTGCGCAATCGGTCTGGAATAATTGTCTCTCTTTCATAAAGGATAATATTCAGCCTCAAGCCTTCAAAACTTGGTTTGAACCAATCTCGGCGGTAAAGCTTACAGATAATGCATTAAGTATTCAAGTTCCGAGTAAATTCTTTTACGAATGGCTTGAAGAGCATTATGTGAAAATTCTTAAAGTATCTCTTACTAGAGAATTAGGTGAAGATGCCAAATTGGTTTATATAATCAAGATGGAGAACACCTATGGTAACAGGCAACCTTTTACAGAAAAGATTCCAAGCTCTAATAGAGAAGGCGTAAAGCCACAAGATGTTGATATTCCATTTAACAATAAAAATCCTGAACTAAAGAATCCATTTGTTATTCCAGGAATAAGAAATGTTAAGATTGAATCTCAGTTAAATCCAAATTATAGTTTCGAGAATTTTTTAGAAGGTGATTCTAATAGACTGGCTAGAAATGCTGGATTAGCGGTAGCTGCTAAACCAGGTGGCACATCCTTTAACCCGCTTCTAATTTTTGGCGGTGTTGGACTTGGAAAAACACATTTAGCCCATGCCATTGGTGTTGATATCAAGGATAAATATCCTGAAAAAACCGTCTTGTATATTTCTGCCGAAAAATTTACACAACAGTATATTGACTCGGTAAAAAAGAATAATCGTAACGATTTTATTCATTTCTATCAAATTATAGATATCTTAATTATTGATGATGTTCAGTTCTTATCTGGAAAAACAGGAACACAAGATGTATTCTTCCATATATTTAATCATTTACATCAAAACGGAAAGCAAGTCATATTAACAAGTGATAAAGCACCTGTAGATATGCAAGATATAGAACAACGTTTATTATCGCGTTTTAAATGGGGGCTTTCAGCTGAACTACAAAGTCCTAATTTTGAAACACGTGTTTCTATCTTAAAGAATAAGCTATATAGAGATGGTGTTGAAATGCCTGACGATATTATTGATTATGTTGCTAAAAATATAAAAACCAATGTTCGCGAACTTGAAGGTGCAATTATCTCTTTAATTGCGCAATCTTCTTTCAATAAAAAAGAAATTACCATTGATCTTGCAAAGCAAATCGTAGAGAAGTTTGTAAAGAATACCAAGAGAGAAGTTTCTATAGACTATATACAGAAAGTCGTTTCTGATTATTTTCAAATGGATGTAGACACACTTCAATCAAAAACTAGAAAACGTCATATCGTACAAGCGAGACAATTGGCTATGTTTTTTGCTAAGAAATTTACTAAAGCATCTTTGGCTAGTATAGGATCTCAAATTGGCCAACGTGATCACGCAACAGTTCTTCATGCTTGTAAAACAGTCGACAATCTTGCGACTACAGATAAGCAATTCAGGAAATATGTAGAAGATCTTTCCAAGAAGCTTTCGTTATAAGTTTACAATGACAAAAATATTAATGGTTTGCCTAGGGAATATTTGTCGTTCTCCTTTGGCAGAGGGTATTTTAAAATCCAAGCGCGCGTTCAAAACATTTGAAGTAGATTCAGCTGGAACTGCTGGATATCATATTGGTGAATCTCCGGATCCTAGATCTATTGCTGTTGCTAGAAAAAATGGATTGGACATATCAAAACAGCAAGGGCGTCAATTCATGGTGTCTGATTTTGACATTTTTGATCACATCTTGGTTATGGACACATCTAATTTTAAAAATGTTGTAAAACTAGCTAGAAATCCAGAAGACAAGTCTAAAGTATCACTCATACTTGACCAACTTCATCCTAGACAACATATGGAGGTGCCAGACCCTTATTATGGGGGTGATAGTGGTTTTGATAATGTATATGATATGCTCGATAAAGCTTGTACTATTTTTGTTGAAAAACTTTCCTAATTTTAAGGATGCAAAAATCACACGGAAAACTGTATTTAATTCCCACGACTTTAGGTGATAATGCCCCTTTGGAGGTGTTACCAATCTCCGTCAAGAAAATTATTGAACTTGTTGATTATTATATTGTTGAAAATGAGAAAACTGCTCGACGATTCATAAAAAAAATAAGTTCTGGTAAGTCGCAGCCAAATCTTAAGATTAACTTAATTAATAAATACACAGAACAGAGCGAATTACCAAGTTTCTTATCTCCTTGTTTAGAAGGTAAATCAGTTGGACTTATGTCTGAAGCTGGTTGTCCTGGTATTGCTGATCCAGGTGCAGATATTGTGAAAATTGCCCACGAAATGGATATAAAAGTGGTTCCTTTGGTAGGTCCGTCATCCATATTAATGGCCCTCATGAGTTCAGGAATGAATGGTCAAAATTTCGCCTTTAATGGATACCTCCCTATTGATAAAAATGATAGAAAAAGTGTTCTTAGAGATTTAGAGCGGCACTCCTTTGAAAGAAATCAATCACAATTATTTATTGAAACTCCATATAGAAACAATAAGCTATTGGAGGATGCATTTGTTTCTTTACACCCAAATACTAGATTGTGTATAGCTTGTGATATCAGTTTGCCCACAGAATTTATAAAAACTAAAATGGTAAGAGAGTGGAAAAAAAATAGTGTAGATCTACATAAGAGACCTACACTATTTATAATTCATAAAGACTAAGCTCTATGCTTTAGAGACTTTTGCTTTTTTATTTGGTGTTATGAAAGACGTGTCGTAACCAGAAAAACGTTTCATATAAGTCTTGATGGACGTTCCGTAAGCATCAGAAAACCCATTCTGTCCGTAACTTCTTAAGTATTTTTTTACACTTCCAGGACCCGCTAAATGTGCAGCGGCAAGTATACCTGACTCGGTAATTGTTATGCCATTCATCTTCTTTCCAACAAAACGTTTTATGTCTCGTCTTAACACCCATTTATTACGTTCTAAATTAGCCACAAATGCTTTTTCCTGTAACTCTGGGTTATAAAGAAATTGATTAGGATTATAAACTCCAATAAGTTTTAAAGTTTCCTTACCAAACTGGTATTTGCCCAAGTAACCAAAATCATTGACCGTAAAATAATTACCTTGAGATTCTTTGAAAGCCAAAGCTTCCTTAAAACCTACGTAAGATTTTCCTAAATTCAAGGAGAAAGTTTTGAAGCTTTCTTCACTGAATTCACTAAACTCATTGTTTTCAGGAAGATTAACCGTGTAGACCAATTCTTGCCCTTGCGTTGAGTATTTACTAAAATCAATAGAAGTGTCTCCAGAAAATGAAAAATAAAGGAGTCCAGAAACTATTGATAGAACCGATAATTGACTTATTAAACTCTTTATCATGGTACAAATTTATAGCAACAAAAACACAAAGTGTGCCAAGTCCCAAAATTTTCGGCAAAGATACGCTTTTTTACTACAAACTGTAAACCAGTATGTTAATAAACGTTAAAAATACACAGGATACAATTTTAGCTTCCCATTACTGTCAATTTCTAACGTAGGAGCCGGTATTTTTATGAAATTAATAACGTTAAACATCGTTTTTAGTAGTCTAGACTTTGTTTTTATTCTCGATAGATCTATATCTAGGCTTAAATAGTATTGACGAATACGATTTTGATTTGGAAAAAGATTCATGTCTATTTCTTCATTATTACCTGTGAGCATGCCATCTGCTCCATAACCAACTGCTAGGTTAAGCCATTTAGGAATTTTACTCTCTTTAAAAAACGAGTGCACATTGGCGCTTAGCCAGTAAGTTTGTCCATTATAATCTTTTAAGGCTTCCTGAAGGAAGTTTTCTCCTAATTTTTCAGGGCGAATATCGGCATACTTTGTTTGATGAAAAGAATATTTCATGGTTATGCGTTGTTCTTTCCAAAGCAATTCTTGTCCAACATACAACCCTGTTCCTGAAGCATTGGCAATCATATCTCCCCAAGAAAAACCCCATTCTTGTGAAAAGCCATCAAAAACCTCAACTGCTGTCAAAAAAGCAAATCCTAAAGTCGCTCCGTAAACCAATTGATCTTTTTCCCTAACGCCACTCCAGTTTAGTGCATCAGCTCCTATCTTGCCAACATAATAAGAAGTCATTACATGCCCCAATTTATCCATTTGAAGCCACTCATTATTATCATTGATAGTTCGGAATTTAGATCTCTCAAAATCGTTATACCATAATTGATCTAATCCAACAAGTGTTAATCCTGCTAAAGATGTTTCCGTAATTACCACAGCATTTCGTCTAGACACATGGAGTGTATCTGATGAGGTCAAAAAGTCATTCAAACTTGTTTGAGAAAAACTAGAAGTAAGTGATAAAATAACTAGGCATTGAATAAAAAAATGATGCGGGGTTTTCAAAATTATCGGTTTATACCTTGTTTATTTATCCAGCGTATGTATTCTTGTTTGTTTCGATTGTGCTGCGCCAAAGATTTAGCAAACTTATGATACCCAAAGTTTTGCACATTAACCACAAAATAGTAATAATCATGCTTTTCATAATTCAGAACCGCATCAATAGAAGATATGTCTGGCATAGCAATAGGTCCTGGTGGTATTCCTCTATGCTTATAGGTATTATAAGGTGAGTCCAATTCAAGATCCTTGTACAGCACACGCTTTATCACCATGTTGAAATCTTCCGAAATTTTTTTCATAGCAAAAATAACGGTCGGGTCTGCTTGTAAAGGCATTCCTATCTTCAAGCGATTAATATATAAACCTGCAACTCGAGGGCGTTCATCTACTTTTGCAGTTTCTTTTTGAACAATAGATGCCAAAGCAATAACTTCTTTTTCAGAAAGATTCAAGGCTTTGGCCTTGATAAGTCGCTTTTCTGTCCAAAACTTATTATACTCTTTAAGCATTCGATCTCTGTATTTTTCTGCAGAAGTATTCCAAAAGAATTCATAACTATTTGGAATATACATACTAAGTGCTGTGTCCTCATTAAAATTATTGTTCTTTAGAAATTCAGCATCAGTCATCGCATTATATAGAGATACACTATCAGCTTCGATTTGTGCAGCAATTCTACCAGCCAAATTTCTAGTTCTTTCTTGATTATTAAAAGATACTTTTATAGGACGATTGTTACTTCTGATAGAGTTTATGATATCATTATTACTCATATCTTTCTTAATCACATAGCGACCTGGCTTAATATTAGAAGTGTACTTTTTTCGCTCAGCTAAAGCATCAAATTTATCAATATCCTTTAAAAGTGGCTTCAAGTCTTCTCTTACTTCTTGATATGTTGCACCTGTACGAATATAAATATGAGCCTCTTTATTTTCAAAATACGTATTTGGAGCCATCATAGCAGAATACACAAAATAGGAAAAATAAGCAGCGACCACTAAACCAATGAGCACGATTGCCAATAAAATTTTCTTAATGTACATTTAGTCTTTTATTAATTGATACATAAATTCGCTTTCAAAATTATCATCCACAAAATTCCAATCTTTTTTTAATCCAATCTTTTTGAACCCTTTTTTGGTAAACAGATTGATACTAGCATCATTCTTTTCAGATATATAACAATATAATTGATGCAAATTCAAACGATTGAAACTATAATGAATTAATAATTCTAATGCTTCAGTTCCAATACCTTTCTGTCTCTTAACTTCATCTCGCACTAAAATACCAACTCCAGCTCTTTTGTTTTTAAAGTCAAAATCAAAAAGATCAATCATTCCAAGCGCTTCATCATTTTTATTAGAAATAACTAATCGTAATTGCTTGACCTCATAAATATCTTTATGAGAATGCTCTAGATATTGCTTTATAAGAAATTTAGAATAAGGTGTTTGCGTATTACTCAACTCCCAAATAGATTCATCATTCTCAATCCCATGAATAAAATCAAGGTCTTCTGGCTCTAAGGCCCGTAAATAAATATGTTTCCCTTGTAATGTTACCATTCTAATTCTCCTTTAAAAACCTGGATCGCGGGGCCTTTAAGCCAAATGTCAGTATATTCAGTGTCGCTCTTCTTAAATGACACTTCAAGGGTTCCACCTTCTGTTTCTAAGTATATAACATTTTTTTTTGTTTCGCCTATATAATTCATAGCCAACGCTACTGCAGTAACACCAGTGCCACATGACAAGGTTTCATCTTCGACACCACGCTCATAAGTACGAATTGCAAAACTATCATCAGATATTTTTCTTACAAAATTCACATTTGTACCAGTATTGTTATAAGGTTCTCCATAGCGGATTTTTGCACCTTTTTCTTTTATATTCAACGTGTGTAACATCGCTTCAAGCTGCACGTGATGTGGTGATCCAGTATCTAAAAACACATGATTATTGTGCTTTTCAATATTAGATACGTTCTGCATCAACAAACTCACATCATCTCCAACTATTATAGCTTTATGCATACCATCAATGGCTTCAAAAGTAGCTTCTGCATCAATGACACCCAAAAATCTAGCAAAACTTGCAATGCAACGACCGCCATTACCACACATGCTACTTTCATTTCCATCAGAATTAAAATAGACCATCTTAAAATCATACTCTTTATGATTCTCTAACAGGATAAGTCCGTCTGCTCCTATGCCAAAACGTCTGTCGCATAAAAACGACACTAATTTGGTATTATTTTTATCAAATACAGATTGACGATTGTCAATTATGATAAAGTCGTTTCCTGTTCCTTGGTATTTATAAAATATGTGTGACATAATACGGCGTAAAGATAAAAATATTAGGAAGTAAAATTGCTGTTAAATGCACGTTAAAGTTAAAAAGTTCATTCAATAAATAATTAATTTTAATCGTTATCCAAATAATCTAAACGTAATAACTATGAATATGAAAAAGATCCTGACTTTAGTTTTTGTATCAGCAATAGGCGGTGCATTAACTTTAGGAGCGTACAAAGCTTTTATAGAAAAAGACATTCCAATTGTGATTGAAACCACTAACAATACGCCCATTGCTATTCCTACAAACCTTAAAACATCTAGCAGCCTGTTAACTTCCGGCGAAGCTATGGATTTTACAGAAGCAGCAGAAAAAACGGTTCATGCTGTAGTGCATGTTAAAAATACAACGATTAATAACCAGACAACATTCGAAGATCTATTCTTTGGAAGAAATACAAAAAGAGCACAAGTTGGTTCTGGATCTGGAGTCATTATTTCACCAGACGGTTATATCGTCACCAATAATCATGTGATAGAAGGATCACATTCATTAAATGTTACTACTAATGACAACAAGACTTTTGATGCTGTTGTTATTGGTACTGACCCAAAAACAGATATCGCATTACTCAAAATAGAAGCTGATGAAGATCTTGAATTCGTTCCTTTTGGTGATTCTGATAATGCCAAAATTGGTGAATGGGTGTTGGCTGTTGGGAATCCATTTAACTTAACATCAACAGTAACAGCTGGCATCATTAGTGCCAAATCACGCGATTTGTCTGGACAAAGTTTTCAATCTTTTATACAAACAGATGCCGCAGTAAATCCTGGAAATTCGGGAGGTGCACTTGTGAACACAAGTGGACAGTTAGTAGGAATCAACACGGCCATTACTTCTCAGACGGGATCTTATATTGGCTATTCTTTCGCGGTGCCAAGTAATATAGCCAGTAAAGTTGTTGGTGATATTCTTGAATATGGTAATGTGCAAAATGGTATTCTTGGCGTTAGCGGAGCCTCTTTAAATAGTGAATATGCAAAAAAAGTAGGAATAGATGAGACCGAAGGATTCTATGTCGATGATGTCACGGAGCGCTCAGGCGCTGATAAAGCTGGCATAAGGAGTGGTGACATCATTAAGAAATTAGATAACGTAAAGATCAACAAATTTGCCGACTTAAGTGGTTTCTTAAACTCTAAGCGTCCCGATGATGTAATCAAGGTAACCATATTACGAAGAGGAAATGAAAAGATAGTTCCTGTTACATTATCAAAAAGCAACATCAGTAAGGTAGATTTCATGGGTCTGGAGTTACGTGAATTATCATCAAAAGCCAAGAAAGCTTATGGTGTTACTAATGGTGTTTATGTTTTTAAGACCACAAATAAAGAATGGTATCTAAAACTTGGGTTAGAGAATGGTTATATCATAACACAAATCAATGATGAACCTATTAATAACATTAACGACATTCTAAAGTTCAAGAAAAAACATGCTAAGGAAGGTGTTGAAAATAGTATTTATAAGATGGGAGTTGTAAATAAGCATGGGCAAAAAGAGCGGTTTATTTTTAAATAGGCCGGCGCACATAACATTTATAAAAACCCTTCTGAATTGATGAATTCAGAAGGGTTTAGTTTTTTTGTCAAAATTGCTTACGAAAACGTTTGAATTATAGTACTTTTGCGCAAAATTTTTCAACCTAAAACAATACAAAATGAGTTTTAATGAGACTTATGAAAAAGAACTAGCTTTTCAAGCTGACCGTAGACGCGCTACTGTAGAGTTCATCAAAACAGTAAGTGACCTTTGGTATGACAAATCTATAGAATTAGTGATTTTCAGGAATCAGCTAATTGACAGAAATGTCAGCGAAATCTTAAACTTGCATGAATATGCTGGAGAGTTTGTTCAGAAACCTATCTCTATTTTCGATTCTGTTGAAATTGCTCAAGCTATCCAGACATTGGACATTCCACCGGCAAAACTTGATATTGGAAAACTCACTTATGAATATCATATTGAAGATAAAAAATACAACAACGCAACAGCGTTTGTTGCGGATAAACTAAAGGATGCTAGTAAAAATGAATCTATTAAACCAAAAGATGTTGTACTATATGGGTTTGGAAGAATAGGACGTTTATTGGCTAGGGAGTTAATGGCTAGAACTGGTAAAGGAAGTCAACTGCGTTTAAGAGCCATTGTCACTCGTGGAAAAATTGATGCCACTGTCTTAGAAAAAAGAGCTTCACTTTTACAGAACGACTCTGTTCATGGTGATTTTCCAGGTACCGTCATCCCAGACGTAAAAAATAACGCACTTATTATAAATGGTACAACAGTCAAGGTCATATCTGCCAATGCTCCAGAAGATATAGATTATACAACATATGGTATCAATAATGCTTTGGTTATTGATAATACAGGAGCCTTCAGGGATAAAGAAGCTTTGAGTAGACATATGGTTTCTAAAGGTGTTGATAAGGTGTTATTGACGGCTCCAGGAAAAGGGGTGCCAAACATTGTTCATGGTGTGAATCACCTAGAAAACAACCCAGACAAGGTCGATATTTTCTCAGCAGCATCTTGCACTACTAATGCAATCACTCCTATACTTAAAGTCATCGAAGATTCATTTGGTGTTGTTAGTGGTCATTTAGAAACCATTCACGCATATACTAACGACCAGAATCTAGTTGATAATATGCACAGTAAATACAGACGTGGTCGCGCTGCTGCCTTAAATATGGTAATTACAGAAACAGGTGCTGGAAGTGCCGTAGCTAAAGCATTACCAGTTTTGGAAGGAAAATTAACCTCTAACGCAATTCGTGTACCAGTTCCAAATGGTTCATTGGCCATCTTGAATCTTGAGTTAAAGAATACGACATCTATTGAAGGTATCAATACTGCCATGAAGAAATATGCTTTAGAAGGTAATCTTGTGGAGCAAATAAAATACGAATTAAGTGATGAGTTAGTATCTAGTGATATTGTTGGTTGTTCAGCGCCTTCTATTTACGACAGTAAAGCCACTATTGTTAGACCAGATGGTAAAGGTATACTGCTATATATTTGGTACGATAATGAATATGGCTACAGTCATCAGGTTATTCGTTTAGCTAAATACATAGCAAAAGTAAGACGATTCACTTATTATTAGTCAGTTATCTAATATCAATAAAAATCCTGCATACTCCTGCAGGATTTTTTTGTTTTAGGCGCAACCATTCTCAAAGGAATACATCTACTTAAAAACTAATTGATATGAAAAAGAAAACTCACCTTATTGTATTGTTTGTATTTACAATACTCTTCACCTCTTGTATTTGGGATGCCACAGATGACACTGATGATATTATCGATCCACCTTTTCAATCTGCCTATGAAGCTATTTCGTTAACACGGGAAGCATTTGAAACATCTACAGAAGTGATAGGCACGAAAACGCTGCTTGAAACAGGGAAAATCTATGTTAAGGATCAATATCTTTTGATTAACGAACCTAATAAAGGATTTCATATATATGATAATTCAAATCCGGCAAACCCAGTAAATATAAAATTCTTGAAAGTGTTAGGGTCAACAGATATTACCATAAAAGAAAATGTATTGTATATCAATAACGCCGTAGATCTAATTGCCCTCACGTATAACTCTGATTTTAGTGATGTACAAATCACTAAAAGAATTCGTGATGTATTCCCGGTAATGCTTTCACCAGATAGGTTTTATCCTAATATTGGAAATGACGAAGTGGTAGTAGATTGGACATTAACTAATTAATATTAAAGACATGAAAAAAATCATATATATAATTTTCGTTTTTGCACTAGCGGCTTGCACATCAGACAGCGATTCCAGCAATCAATTAGAAGCCTTATCAGATCAAGGCCAAGGAGGTTCTCTTGCAAGATTTACTATATTAAATGACTACCTATATACTGTGGACAACAATGAACTTGATGTGTTTAATATTTCAAATATAGAACAACCTGTTCAAGTAAATACTGTCTTTATTGGTTTCAATATTGAGACCTTGTTCAAGTATAAAGATTATCTCTATATAGGTTCTCGTTCAGGAATGTTTATTTACGACACTGAGAATCCAGAAGCGCCTAATCAATTAGCTTCAGTAGAGCATTTTACGGCCTGTGATCCGGTAATAGCTAATGACACACATGCGTTTGTGACTTTAGATGGAAGTGCAGGATGTGGTGCTAACATAAGTGCATTAGAAATTTATGATGTGACTGAAGTTAACGAACCTGTACTTATTTCAAGTAGAAATCTTATTGGTCCAAAAGGCCTTGGTCTTTACGGTAATTATCTTTTTGTCTGCGATGATGAGGTGAAAATTTTTGATATTTCTAATCCTGAAGAATCAGTTTTGGTAAATTCTATTAATAAAAATGCATTTGACGTTATTATCCAGAATGATTTACTCATCTTAATTGGCAATAACGGATTATACCAATACCAACTAAACAATAGCGATATCCAGAATATTATCGAATTAAGTACTCTAAACATCTAAACAGACTGTTTTTAGCGTATATAATTTAGCCTCATAGTTTTATGAGGCTAAAATTGTTATGCATCTATTCTCCTAATCGTTAATACTATTCTTATTGAAAGTTTTACTTTTGCTAGATAGTCAATGAATTGATTTTGTTAAATGTCCATTATGGACTTTTATAATAGAACACATAATAATTCGTTATTTTGCTAAACCAAAACCATAATAAACTGACCCAAATGAAGTATTCAAAACACATCATTGTATTTACCTTACTCTTTTCGTTTACATTCCTAAACGCTCAAACAAAACCTGAAACCGACAAATTATCTTTAAATAGCGGTTCTATCGATAACCAATTTGAGTATGTCATAAGAAAATCGAACAACTACCAAGAATATAAAGTTGTTAAGAAAAATTGGCTTTATACCTTAAAAGCACATACCATGGACTCTTTAAAAGCTGTTCACAAGCAATTAGGAGACACTAAGCAAATAGTGAGCAATCAGAGTAACCAAATAAATGTGTTGAAAACCAATTTGACAGACACACAGAATACCTTAACAGCTACTAACGCAGAAAAGGATAGTATGTCCTTGTTCGGTATTCAAATGAGCAAGACAGGTTATAATATTTTAATGTGGTCAATTATTGGAGGTTTACTAGCCTTTCTGTTATTCTTTATATACAAATTTAATAATAGTAATACCATTACCAGAAGTGCAAATAAAATGTTAGCGGAAACTGAGGAAGAATTCGAAGAACACAGAAAACGTGCCTTGGAACGAGAACAAAAAGTAATGCGCCGTTTGCAGGATGAATTAAATAAGCAAAAAGCTACGAGTTAGCGTAATCAGTCTACAAGAAAAAATCCGTAAATTTATACTTTACGGATTTTTTTATGACCATTATCAAAGCGCATATTGAGCATCTAGATTTAATAGTCCCGCTATTCGATTCTTATCGCGTGTTTTATAAACAAGAATCAAACTTAATAGCCAGTAAGGAATATTTGCACGAACGATTCAAGAACAATGAGTCGATTATTTATTTAGCATTCAAAGAAGATAAAGCAGTTGGATTCACACAATTATATCCTTTCTTCTCCTCTGTAACTATGCAGCGTATGTTTATCTTAAATGATTTGTATGTAGATGATAGTTGTAGGAATGAAGGTGTGGGCGAAGCTCTTATTAATAAGGTTAAGGAGATGTGCATAGGACTCAATTATAAAGGTCTTGGACTTCAAACTGGGAATGACAATCCTGCTCAAAAACTGTATGAACGATTAGGCTTTAAAATAGATTCGGACCTTCAATACTTTTGGATTAATCCTGAATTATAATCTTATTCAGATTCTTTGCATCTTTGCGTTATGCGAATAGATATTATCACTGTACTACCTGAATTACTAAAAAGCCCTTTTGAGGCTTCAATATTAAAACGTGCCATTGATGCCGGTTTGGTCGAAGTGTATTTTCATAATTTACGAGATTATGCTACCGATAATTATAAATCTGTAGACGACACACAATTTGGAGGTGGTGCTGGTATGGTCATGACAATTGAGCCAATAGACAAGTGCATTTCAGGCTTGAAAGCAGAACGCACTTATGACGAAGTAATTTATATGACACCAGATGGCGATACCTTAAACCAAGGTATTGCTAACCACTTATCTTTAAAACAAAACGTTATTATTCTCTGTGGGCATTATAAAGGTGTAGATCAACGCGTACGTGATATGTTTGTAACTAAAGAAATTTCGATTGGAGATTATGTATTATCTGGTGGCGAATTAGGTGCTGCTGTATTGTGCGATTCTATTATACGATTAATTCCTGGTGTGCTAGGAAATGAAACCTCTGCCCTAACCGACTCGTTTCAAGATGGATTATTAGCGCCACCCATTTATACAAAACCACGCGACTATAAAGGCTGGAAGGTCCCAGAAGTACTCTTTAGTGGTAACTTTCCTGAAATTGAAAAATGGCGGGAGCAAAAGGCTTTGGAGCGCACCGAAGTAAGACGGCCTGATTTACTTAACGACTAAAATCATTAAAGACTTTCAATAAGTTAAGTCACAAATTCAAATCAATTCATAAGGTAACATGAACCCAAAAATAGAAACCCTCCAAAAAAAGAAGCTAGTTGGCAACAATCTAGAAATGTCTTTAATAGATAATAAGACCTTTGAATTGTTTTCTAGTTTTATGCCGAACAAAAAGAACATCCAGAATACAATTGGCCAAGATATCTACGAAATATCAACTTATGATGCTGATTATTTTAAAAGCTTTAATCCAAATAATCCATTTGAGAAATGGGCAAGTCTGGAAGTTTCTGAATTCGGCTATATCCCAGATGGGATGAAAACACACACTATAGAAGGAGGTTTATATGCTGTTTTTAATTATAAAGGTATGGCACAAGACTTTAGAGAATTTATAGGTGCAATTTTTATGCAGTGGATACCAAAATCTAAGTATCTATTAGACTCTCGACAACATTTTAATGTCTTAGGAGACAAATACAAGCACAATCATCCTGATTCTGAGGAAGAGGTTTGGATTCCGATAAAGAAAAAAATACTTTAATCATTGCAGGTTATTAATTAATCCCTATTTTTGCAGCCAATTTCGGACTAACCTCTGGCGAGATACGTGAATGTTGCTTCGAATCAACCCATTAATAAAAATAAACAATGGACTCTTTAGTAAAATTTGTACAAGACGAATTTGTAGCAAGAAAAGATTTTCCTGAATTCTCGGCTGGTGACACGATTACTGTATACTACGAAATTAAGGAAGGAAATAAAACAAGAACACAGTTCTTTAAAGGTGTTGTTATACAACGTAGAGGAACAGGAAGTTCTGAAACCTTTACTATTAGAAAAATGTCTGGAACAATTGGCGTAGAGCGTATCTTCCCTGTAAATCTTCCAGCACTTCAAAAAATTGAAATTAACAAACAAGGTAAAGTGCGTAGAGCACGTATCTTCTATTTTAGAGGTCTTACTGGTAAGAAAGCTCGAATAAAAGAGATTAGAAGAAAATAACACACACAATCACATTAATAAAAAAGGCCTTAATGAATTAAGGCCTTTTTTTATTAACCATTGTTAATAAGTACGGTTTATAAACGGTTGATATCTAATCCTATGAAAAATTTGGATTTTAATGATCTTCTGCTACATTAGCATAAGAATTCAGTACCAAAAATAGCGTTTGTTATTATGGGTAGCCATAAAAAGCTTTAGATTGACTTCTAAATAAAGTAACGTTCTTTATATAATTGTTTTTTGAGATTTGAAAACGCCATGTGTATGCATGTGTTGTGGAAGAATCGGAAACTTGAAAAAGAGCAACATGTTTAGGCAGGTTGAAGCACTGAGCAAGTGGAAAGTTTAAAAGCGTATGTAAACGAAAGAAAACGAACGCTAAAGAGCAATGCTGATTAGACAAATGAAACGCGCAAGCGAGGCACTTAAGAAGATTAAGCATCAAGAAAAACAATTAACATGAAACATTTGGTAACAGGTCAATACATTTTGAAAGTTACATTACAAAAGTTTCATTGAGATAATGTAAGTTTGAATTGAAACGAGTCTTTAAATGAGGCTTGACGATAACAGCAATGTTAACTAGATCATACAGAGTTATTTCAAGAAAGCCATGTCAAATATAGTTTAGTCTATAAATGATATGGCTTTTGTTTTTTATTAATACAGAACTAGACGATGAGCCTTCCTTTTATCACCGATAAAACCTTCAAAAGTGTCAATTATACCAAAGATGAGTTACCAAAAGCCGAATATGATAATTGCACCTTTATAAATTGCGACTTTAGTGACACCTATATCACTAACATTTCGTTTTTAGAATGCACATTTATCGACTGTAATTTTAGTAGTGTAAAAGCCAAAAATACAACGTACAAAGAAGCGGTATTTAATAATTGTAAATTATTAGGGTTCCCATTTCATGATTGCAATCCGTTTTTGTTCTCGATTACTTGCAACAATAGCATGCTTAATTTATCATCGTTTTTTAATTTAAAAATGAAGCATAGCTATTTTAAAGATTGCCAACTTAAAAAAACCGACTTCACTAACGCAGACTTAACACAGTCTGTATTTAATAACTGTGATTTACAACAAGCTGTTTTTGACAACTCCATTCTTAACATGGTGAATTTCAGAACATCTAGAAATATTACTATTAATCCTGAAAAAAACAGACTTAAAAATGCGAAATTCTCAAAAGAAAATGCTCTAGGACTATTATCCTCATATTTTTTGGATATAGAGTGATTTAAGTCTCGATATAGCCTTTTCTCTATTCTGCAATTGACCTTTTTTGTATATTTGCAACTCGAAAAAACGATGCGATTTCTTCGCAATCTTCATAAAATTTATTAAACGATTATGGCGCAAACATCAAAGATTATTTATACTAAAACAGACGAAGCTCCAGCTTTAGCAACACATTCTTTCTTACCTATTGTAAAGGCATTTACAAAAACTGCAGATATCAATCTGGAAACCAGAGATATATCTCTTGCGGGAAGAATTCTTGCCAACTTCCCAAGTTACTTAACGGATGAGCAACGTGTACCGGATGCCTTAACTGAGTTAGGTGAACTTGCCAAAAAGCCAGAGGCTAATGTTATTAAATTACCAAATATTAGTGCCTCCATTCCGCAATTAAGAGCTGCCATAAAAGAATTGCAAGAAAAAGGATTTGCTATCCCTAATTATCCCGAAGATGTCACTAATGATGAAGAGAAAGTAGTAAAAGCCACGTACGACAAAATAAAAGGTAGCGCTGTAAATCCAGTACTTCGTGAAGGAAACTCAGACAGACGAGCACCACGTGCTGTCAAGAATTATGCTAAGAAAAACCCACATAGTATGGGAGCATGGAGTACAGATTCCAAAACACATGTTGCAACTATGTCTCATGGGGATTTTAGGTCTAATGAAAAATCCATAACTATTGATAAAAACAATTCTGTTAACATAAGATTTGAAGCAGCGAATGGCAGTGTTTTTTTACTAAAAAAAGGAATAAAACTTTTACAAGGTGAAATCATTGATGCTTCTGTGATGAGCAAAAAAGCATTGCTTCAGTTCCTACAAGAGGAAATACAAGATACTAATGACAAAGGCCTGTTATTCTCTTTACACATGAAAGCCACAATGATGAAAGTCTCTGATCCTATTATATTTGGACATGCTGTAAAGACCTACTTCGCAGAGGTATTCGAAAAACATAGTGCTGTTTTGGAAGAAATTGGAGTTGATGTGAATAACGGATTTGGAAATTTATTATCCAACCTTAATGAACTTCCAGAATCGAAACGCAAGGACATAGAAATAGACATTCGATCTTGCCTAGAAAATGGCCCTGATATCGCTATGGTAAATTCAGACAAAGGAATTACTAATCTTCATGTCCCAAGTGATGTTATTATAGATGCCTCTATGCCAGCAATGATTCGTACTTCTGGTCAGATGTGGAATAAGGATGGAAAACAACAAGATACTAAAGCGGTTATTCCAGATAGCAGTTATGCCGGCATGTATACTGCTACAATCGATTTTTGTAGAGAACATGGAGCCTTCGACCCAACAACAATGGGAACGGTTCCTAATGTTGGTTTGATGGCACAAAAAGCCGAAGAATATGGATCACATGATAAGACTTTCGAAATATCGACAGATGGACGCGTAGATATTATTGATCAGGATGGAAATATACTTATCTCTCATAATGTAGAACAAGGTGATATCTGGAGAATGTGTCAGGTAAAAGATGCTCCGATTCAAGATTGGATTAAGCTAGCTGTTTCTAGAGCCAAAGCAACTGGATGGCCAGCAGTTTTCTGGTTAGATCAAGATAGAGCTCATGATGCAGAGGTTATAAAAAAAGTAAATACATACCTTCCAAATCATGATACCTCAAGATTAGACATACACATTATGTCTCCCTTTAAAGCAACATTATTCACTCTAGATCGCGTCAAAGCCGGTAAAGATACCATCTCAGTATCTGGTAACGTACTGAGAGATTATTTGACAGATCTTTTCCCGATCCTTGAGCTAGGCACAAGCGCAAAAATGCTATCCATTGTACCATTAATGAATGGTGGTGGCTTATTTGAAACTGGAGCTGGTGGTTCTGCTCCAAAGCATGTTCAACAATTTTTGAAAGAAAATCATTTACGATGGGATTCACTAGGTGAGTTTTTAGCACTGGCCGTATCTCTTGATCATTTAGGAGAAAAATACAACAATCCAAAAGCCTTAGTTCTAGGAGAAGCATTAGATGATGCTACAGAGCAATTATTAGATAATAAAAAAGGTCCTTCACGTAAGGTCAATGAGTTAGACAATCGTGGTAGTCATTTTTATTTAGCAAAATATTGGGCTAATGCGTTAGCCAGTCAAACAAAAGATAATGACTTGAAAGAAATTTTTAAACCTATTTCTCAAGCATTGAATGACAATGAATCTATTATTGTTGATGAATTAAATTCTGTACAAGGTAGATCTATAGATATTGGTGGTTATTATGAACCTAATGCCCAATCGACGGATAAAGCCATGAGGCCAAGTGAAACATTCAATGACATCCTAGAAAAACTATAATTCGTTAATATTTATTTAACTTTTAGAGCCTCTCTTTTAAAGAGGCTTTCTTTATTTTTATAAGAAATTGAAAGCCATTGAAAATTAGATTATTCTATCTCCTTTGCTTACTATCTTTAAGTAATAGTATAGCTCAGCAAAAATATACTATCAGCGGAATCATCTCAGAAGCAACTAGCAATGAAACCTTAATCGGTGTAAATATTATATTTCCAGAAATTAATTCTGGAACAGTTACCAACGAATATGGGTTTTACTCTATAACACTTCCAGAAGGTAGTTACAGAATGGTTATTACCTATCTTGGTTTTCAAGACATCACTAAAACTATCCACCTCTCTTCAGATAAAAAAAGAGATTTTAATCTATCAGAAAAACTAGAATCCCTTGAAGAAGTTATTATTTCAGAAAATGTAGAGCGTACAAGCATTAGAAAGCCAGAAATGAGTATTAATAAACTCGCCATATCGACGATTAAACAAATACCTGTTTTATTGGGAGAAGCAGATGTCATAAAAGCAATTACTTTATTACCAGGTGTTACCAATGCAGGAGAAGGTTCCTCGGGTTTTAATGTGCGTGGTGGTGCAGCTGATCAAAACTTAATACTTTTGGATGAGGCAACTATTTTTAATTCTTCTCATTTATTTGGTTTCTTTTCTGTATTTAATCCAGATGCAATTAAAGATGTGAAATTATTTAAAGGTGGAATTCCATCAAGATACGGTGGTCGCGTATCATCGGTACTTGAGATTTTCCAAAAGGAAGGAAATAGTAAAAAATTAAAAATCAGTGGAGGTTTAGGTGTAGTGTCAAGTAGATTATTAGTCGAAGGTCCAATTGTAAAAGATAAAGCTGCATTTTTAGTAGGTGCGCGTACCTCATATGCGCATTTGTTTTTACCATTATTTGATGTTGACAACAGTGCTTCGTTTTACGATTTGAACACAAAACTAAATTATCGTATTAACGACAAAAATAGTATATTCTTATCTGGGTATTTCGGTAGAGATCTTTTTAGCATCAATGATAGTTTTGTAAATACCTATGGTAATGCAGTAGGAAATTTTAGATGGAATCACATATTCTCTGATAATTTGTTTTCTAATTTATCACTCATATATTCTGATTATTTCTATGGTCTTGAATTAGATTTTGTCGGCTTCGAATGGAATTCTGGCATACAGAACTTCAATCTAAAGTATGATTTCGAGTACTATATTAATGACAAATTACAAATCAATTATGGTGCTAATAACATATATTATAGTTTTAATCCAGGCAAAATAAAACCCAACAGTAATGGCTCAGGGATATTAGAAGAACAGCTTATAAAAAAATATGCTAATGAATCAGCCATTTATGTAGATATAGAGCAGAATATCACAGATAATTTAAGTATTGAATACGGATTAAGGTTAAGTCATTTTGTGCGTCTCGGTCAAGATGAGTTGAATATTTATGAAAATAACAAGCCTGTAGTGTTTGATCCATTCTTACTTATATACCAAGGCGCAGACCCTATTGAAGTTACACAATCTAGCCGTAGCGACCAATTATCATCATTCACCAATTTAGAGCCACGTATCTCGTTGGCTTATTCTTTTAATGATGACAATTCAATCAAGGCAAGTTATACGCGCTTGTCGCAATACTTGCATCTATTATCAAACACCAGCTCTCCTACACCATTAGATGTTTGGACACCAAGTGGTCCTTTTGTTAAACCACAACTATTGGATCAGTATGCGTTTGGTTTTTTCAAGAATCTTTGGCAAGGCGATTACACATTAGAAACTGAAGTATACTACAAAGACATACAAAATAGAATCGATTATATTGACGGAGCTAACCTTATAGCCAATAATGCTATTGAACAAGTTATTTTAAATGGAGAGGCAAGATCGTATGGTTTCGAGTTTTTACTTAGAAAAAATACTGGTAAGTTGCAAGGATGGATGGCATATACGCTTTCAAAATCTGAACAACGTACACCACCTAGAGATACTAACGAAATTGGCATCAATTCTGGTGAATGGTATAATACACCTTACGACAAACCCCATGATTTATCTATATACGCTAGTTATGAGCTTAATAAAAAATGGAGTTTTAACACCAATTTAGTCTATCAGATTGGACGACCAACAAATTATCCTATTGGTCAATTTGAATTTCAAGGAATAGTCATACCATACTACGGTCTTCGCAATGAAGAGCGCTTACCTGACTATCATCGTATTGATATTGCAGCGACACTTAAACCAAAAAAAAACAAAAACAGAAGATGGCAGTCAGAATGGGTTTTTAGCGTATATAATTTATACAATAGGAGAAATGCAGCTTCTATTAATTTTAGGCGAAATGACGATACTGGAATCAATGAGGCAATTCGAACCTCTATTTTTGGTATTGTTCCCTCAATAACCTACAACTTTAAATTCTAGCATTATGAAAAAAATAATATCTACTTTCATTTTTCTTCTCGTCATGTTCATGTTTTCTTCATGTGAAGATGTGATTCAAGTAGATGTGCCAAGTGAAGCACCAAGACTTATCATAGATGCAGTTGTAAGAGTAGACACATCGCTAGACTTTAATCCTGTTAAAGTAAAAGTCAGTTTAACAAATTCCTTTTTTGGAAGCATTCCTCCAGCAAGTCTACAACAAATTACCATGAATAATCTAGATAACCCTATGAGTGGAGGAGCAGACTCACCAGCTTTAATTGAAACTGAACCTGGATCTGGTATTTATCAAAAGTTTTTTTCTACAGAAGAATTGGTGAGAGATCGTTGGTTTCTAGCCATACGTTATAACGATACATTTTATGTTGCTTTTGCAAAATTTGCGCCATCAGTGCCAATTGATAGCTTAGAGTTTGGTGATGATATATTGTTCGATGAAGATGAAACCGAATTAAAAGTTACGTTCACAGATCTTGAAGAACGTGATGATTTTTATATTTTTGATTTTGATTTTGGTAATTTCTTGAGTTCTGAAGATGAATTCTATCAAGGGCAAGAATTTGAATTCTCTTATTTTTATGACGAAGACCTAAATTCAGGTGATCAAATAGATGTGAGCATTTTGGGCTCTGATGAAGCGTTCTACAATTATATAAATTTACTGATTGCTCAAAGTGAAGGTGGTTTCGGACCCTTTGAAACACCTGCTGTTACAGTAAGAGGAAATATTTTCATTACCGCAGATATTGACAACATTGAAAATTTTGATAATATTGACAATGAAGGAAATTTTCCATTAGGTTATTTCGCCATTGTACAAGAATATAAGCAAAGCATTATTGTAGAATAACTTCAATAATCAGTATTAATTCCTATTTTTGAGGATAGAAATTTTATTATTTTGAGCTTCAACAAAACCACTGAGTCCAGTTCTAACTATAATCACCTCGAGCACATGTCTGTCTCAGAGTTATTGACTAATATCAATAACGAAGATAAGACTGTTCCTTTAGCAGTTGAAAAACAACTCCCTCAAATAGAAATTCTAATCAATGAAATTATATCAAAATTAAAAACTGGCGGAAGACTTTTTTATATTGGAGCAGGAACAAGTGGAAGATTAGGAATAGTAGATGCTTCAGAATGTCCTCCAACATTTGGAGTCTCTCCTGATTTAGTTGTTGGTATAATGGCTGGAGGCGATAAAGCTATGAGAAAAGCAGTTGAATTTGCTGAAGATTCTGAAGAACAAGGCTGGAACGATCTTCTAACGTTCAATATAAACGAAAAAGATATTGTCATTGGTATTGCAGCTTCTGGCACAACGCCATATGTTATTGGAGCTCTCAAAAAATCTAATTCAAATGGTATCTCTACAGGATGTATTACCTGCAATTTAGGAAGTCCACTATCCAAAGAAGCACAATTTCCAATCGAAGTTGTTGTAGGTCCTGAATTCGTTACGGGCAGTTCAAGAATGAAAGCTGGCACCGCTCAAAAATTAGTACTTAATATGATTACAACGTCAGTCATGATTCAATTAGGCCATGTAAAAGGTAATAGAATGGTGGATATGCAACTTAGTAATAATAAGCTAGTAGATAGAGGCGTTAAAATGATAATGGATGAAATAGATGTAAGCTATTCAGAAGCCGAAACTCTTTTGAATACCTTCAAAAATGTTAGAAATGCCATTCAGAATTATAAACAATGAACACAGATAAAGAAATATTAACTAAAGGAATAAAATTAATGGGTATAGCACTTGTGTTAATGTTCGTTGGTCCTACATTACTTTATATTGTATTTGGAAATCAAGAAAGTTCGACATACATTCCTTTACTTATAATCGGCTTGCTTATATGTGTTGCCGCTATTATTGTTGCTTTCAAAGGCATACAGACCATAATGGATAGCATGTTTAAAAAAAAGTAGCAATTAGTTAGTACTTACTACTTTTTTTGGTGATGTAGGGTTCAACCCAAAATCTTCGTCATTTATATTAACACCTATCCGATCTAAAATGTAGTTTATAATAGCATAGTGATGAATCGTATGACTATTAGCTTGGGCAAGAAGAGAGCCAACCGTATAATTAATCCTAATATTTCCTTGACCAAGATTATCAATCACATCAATAGCACTATCAACATCAAAGTTTGAGTTCTTTAAAGAATTCAAAACAAAGTCTATATATTCCGTAGCACAATTACAATCAGTCTCTACAGATAAATCTCGATCTCTATTCGTTAAGTCAACAAGTTCCTTTTCAAGACCATTAAATATACACTTATAAAAATCTAAAATATGTCTAATATGTGACCCGATACTCGAATGATAAGGTGGAACACTATCATTACATAATTGCTCGTTGGATAATCTTGAAAGAAGGTTTTTAGATTTACTTAAAGTAAGATAAGAAGCCTGTAGGATGCTGTTATTCATATAGCCTAAAATAGTTTAAAATCATCTAATAAAAAAATATTCTAGCGATTAGTCTATAAATGCATGAAAGCTTACAATTCAGGCATAAAAAAAGCCCTTTACTGTTTAGTAAAGGGCTTCAAGAAAGGCGGCGACCTACTCTCCCACGATTGTAGTACCATTGGCGCAAATGGGCTTAACTTCTCTGTTCGGAATGGTAAGAGGTGAGCCCCATCGCTATAACCACCTTAGTTTTAAGTCGGGTGACCATGCTAGGTCAACAGACTGTCACGCTGGGCGTGACCAATATCTTGACATATTGAAAGAAGAACACATGATTTTAGTAATAAAATGAACTATAAAAAGAACTGACTCGCTTAAGTTTCCATTGCTGGTCACTTAAGCGAAGTCGAAGTGACAATAAGCCTATGGGTTATTAGTACTACTCGGCTATGACATTACTGCCTTTACACCTGTAGCCTATCAACGTGGTAGTCTTCCACGACCCTTTAAAGAAATCTCATCTTGTGGTGGGTTTCGCGCTTATATGCTTTCAGCGCTTATCCCTTCCCAACGTAGCTACTCAGCAATGCTCCTGGCGGAACAACTGATACACCAGAGGTTAGTCCAACTCGGTCCTCTCGTACTAGAGTCAGATCCACTCAAATTTCTAACGCCCACTGTAGATAGAGACCGAACTGTCTCACGACGTTCTGAACCCAGCTCGCGTGCCACTTTAATGGGCGAACAGCCCAACCCTTGGGACCTTCTCCAGCCCCAGGA
>JABABD010000015.1 GCA_014238425.1 Flavobacteriaceae bacterium
AATGGCAACTCTATAAACGTTAACCAAAACGTTATCGTAGACGATACAACAGATCCTGCAACTCCTACTCTAGCAGATGTCAATGTAGGACAGTGTAGTGGAACACCACCAACACCAACGACTACTGATAACTGTGCGGGAACGATCAACGGAACGACATCAACCTCATTCCCTATTACAGCGCAAGGAACAACTGTAGTGACCTGGACTTTTGATGATGAAAATGGGAATACAATCAATGTTAACCAGAACGTCATTGTAGATGATACAACAGACCCTGAAACTCCTACTCTAGCAGATGTCAACGTTGGACAGTGTAGCGGAACACCACCAACACCAACGACTACTGATAACTGTGCGGGAACGATCAACGGAACGACATCAACCTCATTCCCTATTACTGCGCAAGGAACAACTGTAGTCACTTGGACTTTTAATGATGGTAATGGCAACTCTATAAACGTTAACCAAAACGTTATCGTAGACGATACAACAGATCCTATTTGTAATGCCATTGGTATTACAGTAACTCTTGATTCTATGGGCAACGCAACAATTACAGGTGCAGACATCGATAATGGATCATCAGATAATTGTGGCATAGCTTCATTATCTGCATCTCCAAACACATTCAATTCGAGTAATTTAGGCCCTAATAATGTAACTCTAACTGTCACAGATACTAATGGCAATAGTACTAATTGCAACGTCGTCGTAACGGTTGAAGATAATGCGTTGAATAACCCAGATGAGGAAATCGTAGATATTCGTATTTATCCAAATCCATTTAATGATAATCTTAAGATAAGTCTACCTCAGGAATACTTTGGAAACCTAATGAATATCGAAATATTTGACCTTAGAGGAAGGTTAATTCATAGATTGGCTAAGGAAGTTACCTCAACGACCATTCAATTTAATGAATTTAGCAACTTAGAAGAAGGTCCATATTTTATCAAGATTACCGATCAGGTTTCAAAAAGATCAGCTTTTAAGCAGCTCATTAAAAAATAATAATTTTAGCAACTACTATAAAAAAGAAAGAATTATCTGATAATCCTTTCTTTTTTATATAGTTGATTATCAACAATTTGAATATTTAGTATGCACTTCATCGATTATATTTGATTTTCATGGAGTGATTGAATATATTTGGAGGTCTTTAATTTAGACACAAATTCATTAGTCCCAAAACTTGAATTTAACTGCTTATGAAAACTATTACTCTATTTAGAGCGGCCTTAACTGCTCTATTATTTACACTATTTCTAGTTCCATTTACGACTAATGCTCAAACATGTGGTACCACCATTGCTGCCTACCCTTATGGAGAAAGCTTTGAAGGTGCTGGAGCTGGTGGGCTAGGCGCATGGATTCAAGATGCTACAGACGGTGGTAACTGGACAGTAGCAACAGGTGGACCATTTTCAGGTGGAACTGGACCACAAGGCGCCTCTCACTTGAACTACTATATATACACTGAAGCATCGACCGGTCAAAATCCGGGAAACCCAAATGTTACCGCTTTCTTAAATAGTCCATGTTTTAACTTGGCTGGTTTAAGCAATCCAGAATTCACATTTGATTATCATATGTATGGAGGTCAGATGGGAACTTTAAAAGTACAGGTTAGTACTAATAATGGTACGTCTTGGGCTGACATAGGCTGGACACGAACCGGACAACAAAATTCACCGAGTACATCACCTTGGTTAGCAGCAACAATTAATCTGACAGCATATGCAGGATTGACTATTAAATTAAGATTTCATGGCACAACAGGTAGCGGTTATCAAAGTGATATGGCCGTTGACAATGTTGGTCTTCAAGATAACGTGGTTACATGTACTTCCACAGTAAATACATTTCCATATACTGAAGGTTTTGAAGGTGCTGGAGCGGGAGGACTTGGAGCATGGATTCAAGATGCAACAGACGGAGGTGACTGGACAATCGCAACTGGAGGCCCTTTTTCTGGGGGCACAGGACCTCAAGGTGCTGCTGAATTATCATATTATGCATACACAGAAGCTTCAAGTGGTCAAAATCCGGGAAATCCGAATGTTACTGCTTTCTTGAATAGTCCCTGTTTTGACTTAACCGGTCTTAGCAATCCAGATTTTAATTTTAGTTACCATATGTATGGTGCTTCAATGGGAACTTTAAAAGTGCAAGTGAGCACGGATAATGGTGCAACGTTTACAGACATTGGTTGGACACGAACTGGTCAGCAGCATGCGCCAAGCACTGCTCCATGGTTAACAGCCACCATAAATTTGGCGGCTTATGTTGGCCAAACCATAGTGTTAAGATTTCATGGAACAACTGGTGGAGGATATCAGAGTGACATGGCTATCGATGGTATTTCGCTTGTTGATACTACTCCTCTACCTGAGATAAATATAACAGGTTTAGGAAACAACATTTTAGATGGAGACACAACACCAGATGTCGCCGATGATACCGAATTTGGTAATGTAGACATAACTGGATTCACAGCGGTACATACATTTACAATCGAGAATACAGGAACAGGACCGTTGAGCCTTACTGGAGCATCTCCCTACGCAATTCTTAGTGGAGCGAATGCTGGTGATTTTACCGTTAACGTAATTCCTGCAAATTCTATTGCAGCTTCAGCGAATACGACATTTCAAATTACGTTTGACCCAAGTGCTTTAGGCTTAAGAACAGCGACTGTGACTATTGCCAATGATGACTCGGATGAAAACCCATATACATTTAACATTCAAGGAACAGGTACTACTACCATACCAGAAATTGATATAATAGGTAATGCTGTTTCTATAACTGATGGAGATACCACTCCGGCGGTTGCCGATGATACCGATTTCGGGGACAACGTTGCAGGTTTTGGATCTACTGTTCATACATTCACAATAGCGAATGTAGGTGGTGGTAATCTAAACTTGACGGACCCTACACCTTTTGTTGTAATCACTGGCGCTCATGCGGCAGATTTCACATTGGGCGTAGTTCCAACGACTCCAGTCGTTTCAGGTATCAATACCACATTTACTATCACCTTTGCCCCTAGCGCATTAGGAATACGTACAGCTACTGTGAGTATTGCAAACAATGATTCAGATGAGAATCCATATAATTTTGACATTCAAGGTAATGGTACAGGATCAGCTCCAGAAATCAATATTACTGGTAATGGCTTTGACATTGTGGACGGTGATATAACACCAATAAGTGCTGACAATACAGATTTTGGGAATGTTATTTTGCTAGGATCTCTTGAAAACGTATTTACGATCGAAAATACTGGATCCTTACCATTAACTCTCGCTGGTGCATCTCCTTTTGTAACAATTACAGGAGCAAATGCCGGAGATTTTACGGTAACAGCTATTCCAGCGAATCCAGTATTAACAACTTCAAGTACAACATTCAATATTACTTTTACACCCTCTGCATTGGGTCTTAGAACCGCAACAATTTCGATTTCAAGTGATGATTCGGATGAAAGTCCATACACTTTCGATATTCAAGGAAATGGTGCAAATACAATATCTATTGGCCCAGGAGGTATAAATACCGATCTACAACTATGGCTAAAGGCCAATGATGGTGCTGGATCTACAGATGGTCAAGCGCTTTCTACTTGGTCTGACCAAGCTTTTAGCAATGATGCCACTGTAAATACTGCGGGTCAAGAACCAACATGGAGAGATAACGTTAACACTAACGTGAACTTTAATCCTGTTGTTGATTTTGACAACTCCTTTTCTACGTTCAACAATGACGGTAATGACTATACACCATTACCTCAAGAATTCTTGGAAGGCAGTGGAGGTTTCTATACCGATGATATATTTTTCGTTGTTATTCCTGACACAACAATAGACATTGGTTTTCATGATAATGGTTATTTCATGGACTGTTTCACGGGAGATGCGAATCCTGGAGATGATATTGATCAAGATGTTACGGGTATTGGTTTTGGTGCTTATTCTGCTAGGTTTACTGATGAAATCATTTCCTACGCTCAGGCTACGGAGACCGATTATGGTGTTGCAGAAACTAATACGGCCTCTTCATATGACAATATTGGTATCATCAATGCAAGGAACAATACAGCACTGAACGGCATGGAGCTTTATTATAATAGTAATCTTATTCATAACGTTGAAGTCAACGCAGGTACTTTTACCAATTTCAATGACACTAGGTATTGGATAGGGCGAAGTCAAGTATTTAGATCATCCATGGATGCAAGAGTTGTGGAAATAATAACATATTCCGCAAGAAAAAATAACGCCACTGAAAGAAATAGAATAGAATCCTATTTGGGTTTGAAATACGGTATAACTCTTGGCGCTAATGGCACTAGTAAGAATTATTTTGATTCTAGCAGTAATGTCATTTGGGACATAACAGCTAATTCTGGATACAATTATGATATTGCCGGTATCGCACGAGATGACGGCTCCGATTTCATTCAAAAACAATCAAAGAGCATTAATCCAACGGCCGTAGTTTCAATTGGATTAGGTGATGTAACATTAACAAACAATGCCAATTCAAACACGTTTAATGCGGATCGTGATTACTTAATTTGGGGACATGATGGTAATGCTATGACAACAGCACCTGCATCCTCTGATATTACGATAAACTTAGGACCAACTACCGTAACTACTATTACACAACGTGTAGAGCGTAATTGGAAAATAGTGGAAACAGGCGGTGATGTTCCTACTGTTGAAATCTCTGTTTTACAATCAGATTTAACAGGGTTACCAGCTTTGACTGGCAATGACGCCTATGTAATGGTTGTAGCAGATGACTCTGCATTTACAACAAACGTAGAGACTGTTTTCCTGAATCCAGGAACTTTCAATGGTGCGGCAACTCAAGAAATAACTTACGATTTTGATGGCACAAAATACTTTACTATTGGCGTTGCTCATGAAACGGTAGAGCCTCGTCATTCAACCTTTGACGGAACAAATGATTTTACATTAATAGGTAATACAATCGATTTAACAGGAGACTTTAGTGTGTCTGCTTGGGTAAGAACGACTGGTTCCAATGCAACTAACTCAGATAAAACCATTGTGGCCAAAAAAGGATTGTCAGGCGGATATCATTTCATGATTAGAGATGATAACACCGTTGAGTTCAATGTTGGATCTGGCTCAAGTAATAGAATTAGATCTAATACAAGCATTAATAATAATATATGGCATCATGTAGCGGTAACCTATAGTGGTACAACTGCTAATTTATATATCGATGGCATGCTGGATGAAACGGATAGCATGAACAATCCTTCATCTTCATCTGAAAGCTTCACTATTGGAGCAGTTTATGAGAGTAAAAATGTTATTAGTGACCATTTTGAAGGAGACATTGATGAAGTAAGGCTTTGGGCCAATACCTTAAGTATAGATGAAATTCGATTCATCATGAACCAAGAGATCGAGAGGTCTGCAGGGGGCATGGTTCAAGGAAAGGTATTACCATTTACAATTACCAAAAATGATGTGGGCTCTAGGCTATATAGTAATCTATTGGCCTATTATGACATGAACTCATATTTAGGGACTCATTTAAATGATGTTTCAGATAATAACAATAGAGGTAGTTTAGTAGTTCCAAATAATTTCAGTATTGAATTACAAACAGCGCCACTACCATATATAAGTCTTGCTAATACAGATTGGGACCTAAGTGCTGCTTGGATAAATGGGTCATTATATAGACTGCCCGGAACGGCATCTATTGTTGACAATACCCTAACGGTAGATTGGAATATTGTTCAGACTTTACATAATATTACAATGGACAATTCTTCGTTGCCATCTGGTAATTCAAACAACAGAACTGTTCTTGGATTATTAGTTGATTCTAACGAACTAACGGTAAGTGCAGATAATGGATTGACCGTAACGCATTATTTGAACTTAGATGGAAGTATTGATCTAGTAGATGAATCTCAGTTGATTCAAACAGATGGTAGTGATTTAGATGTTACAAGTTCTGGAAGCCTTGAACGAGATCAACAAGGTACTTCTGATACGTTTACGTACAATTATTGGGCATCCCCAGTAGGAACTATTAATACGACAGCGAATAATCAAAATTATACAGTACCAAATATGATGAGAGATGGTACTACCCCTGCAACTCCTGGAGCGTTAGGCTTCTTAACCACTGGTTATAACGGTACTGCAGCGCCTGTAGCTGTTGCAGATTATTGGATTTGGAAATTTGCAAACCAAACGGGTAACGATGCAACCGATTATTCTTTTTGGCAACATGTACGTAGTACAGGAACCTTAGAAGTTGGAGAAGGATTTACAATGAAAGGACCAGGTACAGGAACAATATTAACGCCACAAAACTATGTATTTACAGGAAAACCAAATAACGCAGATATAAGCCTAACTATTAATTCTGGAAATGATTATCTAGTTGGTAATCCTTATCCATCGGCTTTAGATGCTCATGAATTTTTAGACGATAACCCATTAACTGGAGGTACTCTTTATTTCTGGGAACACTGGGGAGGTGGTTCACACCTATTGGCAGATTATCAAGGAGGTTATGCACAATATAATTACTCTGGAGGTACAGGAGCCGCATCATACGGAACTAATGACCCAGATGTTGGAACTGGTGGAACACCTACCAAGTTACCTGGTCGCTATGTACCTGTAGCGCAAGGATTCTTTGTAGCTGGTTCTGCAAATGGCACTATCAATTTCGAAAATGACCAACGTGCATTTGTAACAGAAGGTACTACTTCTGTATTCGTAAGAAGTGCTAATGCTAACAGGTCAACAACAGAAGAAATAGATACCAGAATGAAATTCAGGATAGGATTTAACTCTGTTAATCAAATACATAGACAATTACTACTTACTGTTGATGATAATGCATCATCTGGTGTAGATTGGGGTTATGATGGAATTATTAAAGAAGGACAGATAGACGATATGTATTGGATGATTGGTAATGATAAGTATATTATTCAAGGCACAAATCAAGTAAACACCTCTACTATTGCTCCTTTAGGAATTCATACTAGAGATGATGGAATGAATGAAATTGTAATTGATAAGTTAGAAAATGTAGCCGATGATGTAGATGTGTTTGTTCATGACAAAGATCTTGGAATCTTCCATGATCTCAACCAAGGTGCTTATCAAGTATATTTGATTGCTGGAGAATATACTGAGCGTTTTGATATAGTGTTTAATAATGAGATACCAAGTTTAGATGTTGATGATAATGACCTTACAGACTTATTTGAAGTTCATTATTCAAACGAAGAAAAGAGCATTGTAATAGTAAATCCTACTTCAACGCAAGTAGAATATTTAGAAGTATTCAATATACTTGGACAATCAATTCAATCATTTGATGAGATTCCGAGTCAGAATATTACTCAATTAAAAGCAACCAATTTAAGTACAGGAACTTATATCATTAAGCTTAGTACGGAACTTGGAACAATTTCAAAGAAAGTTTTAGTTAAATAACAATCCCCAAATCTAGTATCAATTTAACTAAGCTTGAAAGCCCTGAGAAATCAGGGCTTTTGCATTTCATCGAAAAACCATTCTATCGAATGTATTTCGTCGAATAATTTTGCGGTTAATCCACCTTAACCGTATATTTAATTAGAGTTTAGTCCCCCGAACCTAAATGACCGCTTATGAAAACTTTTACTATAATCGGTAAAATTGCTCATAAGAAGTTTCTGCTATTAGCTTTCTTATCAATTTTATCATTTAAGGGTATATCCCAGACATCTTCTGTTAGTGTTTCTGTTAATTGGCCAAATTGGTCATCTGAAAATAGAGTTGAAATATACACGTCAGGAGGAACTCTCATTTCGACAATTGATAATGGATTTACAGGAGGAACCAATAATAGTTATTCTACAACTCTAGGCTTAGGTTGTCTTGCAGATGCCAACAACTACTCTATTATAATGTATGATACTTTTGGTGACGGATGGAACGGAGCTGCTTCAAACATTACTATTACTTCGGGAGGCGTTGTAGTTTTAACAAACTCTGGAGCTAGTGCATCACAAACTGGTTCAACATTGAATTTCAATGTTTCTGGTGGTTGTACTACATCATGTCCTTCAACTGTTAGCAGTTTTCCATATAATGAAGGATTTGAAAGCGGTATTGGTTCTTGGATACAAGATACAGCCGACAACTTTAATTGGACTAGACGTTCTGGAGGTACTCCTTCAGCGAATACTGGACCAAATTCTGCCAATGGAGGAAATTGGTACATGTATACAGAGGCATCCAGTAACTTCAATAACACGTCGAATCTAGAAAGCCCATGTTTTGATCTTTCTTCAGCAACCTCAGCCCAATTTTCATTTTACTATCATATGTATGGTAGTGATATGGGAACATTAAACGTTGATTTGAGTACGGATGGCATTTCATTCCCTACGAACTTATGGAGTCAATCTGGTCAAGTACAAACTGGCCATGGTGCGGCATGGAATCAAGTAAACATAGACCTAACTCCTTACGTAGGTCAAACAATCAAATTACGATTTTCTGGTACGACGGGTAATAACTTCAGAAGTGATATGTCTATTGACGATATAAGCCTTACAGCATTAACAACACCTCAACCAGAAATTGATATTCAAGGTAATGCTATATCAATTTCTAGTGGAGATTCTACACCAAGTACAA
Source organism: Flavobacteriaceae bacterium (assembly GCA_014238425.1). Classification (GTDB taxonomy): domain Bacteria; phylum Bacteroidota; class Bacteroidia; order Flavobacteriales; family Flavobacteriaceae; genus JABABD01. The sequence goes on from JABABD010000015.1 coordinate 8,709, forward strand.
CAGATGATACAGATTTTGGATCTATTGCCGTAATAGCTGGATCTAATACAAATACATTTACGATATACAATAATGGAACACTTAATCTAAACTTAACAGGAGGTGCTCCATATGTAAACATCTCTGGAACTAACGCCTCAGATTTCACACTTATAACGGTTCCTACGCCTACTATTTTAGTAGGTAATAACACATCATTTAATATCATGTTTGACCCGAGTGGCAATGGCTTGAGATCCGCTATTGTTAGTATCGCTAATAATGACTCTAATGAAAACCCATATACATTCTATATTCAAGGATACGGAACTACGCCTTTAACCGAAGGGCCAGGAGGTGTTACTACCAATCTAGAACTATGGCTTAAAGCTAATGATGGTGCTGGTGTGGCAGATAACACACCGCTCTCAACTTGGTACGATCAAGCAAATACGAATAACGCTACTGTAAATCTACCTGGGCAAGAACCAACGTATAGAGATAATGCTTCTTATAATGTCAACTTTAATCCTATTGTTGATTTTGACAGTAGTTATTCATTAGCTCCATTAGATGGTGATTATTCATATGATGATACTAATGGCGACTTCTTACAGGGTAGTTCAGGGTTTCACACACAAGATATTTTTGCAGTTGTATTACCAGAAACGAACATTAACGCAACATTTGGCAACATGGATATTTTCTGTGGAGACGAAGATATTAGCACCAATTCTGAAGATGTTACAGGTTTTGGATTTGGACGTTACTCCGTACGATTCACCAATGAAGTATATGCATATTGTGTGGGCTCTTCAAGTAATTCTCCACCTTATGTAGGATATGGTGTTGCTGATACTGGTACTGGCACAAATTACGATAATGTGGGTATTTTGAATGCAAGAAATCATACTACACTAGCTCAACAAGAGTTGTTTTATAATGGTACAAATGTAGAAACAGTACAAAATGATTTGCCAGATTTTTCAAATGTCAATAATTCAAGATATTGGATTGGAAGAAGTGAAGCATATGAAGCTGCAACAAACGCTAAAGTTGTGGAAATCATTTCCTTCTCCTCACGTAAGAATGATGCAAGTTTAACTGATGAACGTAACAGAATACAATCTTATTTGGCCATAAAATATGGTGTTACACTTGGTGTAAATGGCGTGTCTCAGGATTATGTAGCCTCAGATGCTACGATAATTTGGGATGTTTCGGCTAATACAGGTTACAACTATGATATTGCTGGAGTAGGTCGTGATGATGATTCTGATTTATATCAAAAGCAATCAAGAAGTGTTAATAATAGTACCATCGTAGCTATGGCTCGAGACAACGTAGAATTAACAAACAATCTCAATACAAATACATTTGATACAGATAATGAATTTCTAGTTTGGGGTAATAATGGGCAAAACACAAGTTCCTCAGCAACGTCAATTACAGTTAATTTAGGTCCAGCTACCATAACTACCGTAACAGATGTTATGAACAGAAAATGGAAAATAGTAGAAACCGCTGGAGATGATATTGGAACCATGGAAGTTTCCGTTTTTGATGCTGATTTTTCAGGTTTACCAGCACTTGCTGGTAACGATGCTTATGTCATGCTCGTTTCGGATGACGCTGGTTTTACAAGCAATTTAAAAACCGTATTCATGGATCCAAGTACATTCAATGGTCAAGCAACTAGAGAAGGGTCTTACGATTTTGATGGCACTAAATACTTTACTTTTGGTGTAGCTCATGAATCTGTTCAAGACAGACATCTAGATTTTGATGGTATAGATAATTATACTCTGGTAGGTGATAAAGTAAATTTAGGAGGAAGCTTCACTGCATCTTCTTGGATTAAAACTGATGGCTCGAATGCATTAAGTACAGACAAAACTATTGTAGCAAAAAATGATGGTACTGTAGGTTATAAATTCTTCGTTACGAATACTAATATTGTCAGCTTCGCTGTAGGCACAGCGGCTGCAGATAGAATAGACTCAAATACAACTATCCCAAATAATATTTGGCACCATGTAGCAGTAAGTTATGATGGTTCAGTTGCCAGGCTCTATATAGATGGAGTACTAGACAATACAAAAACCATGACCTCTCCTACTCCTAATGGATCTGATTTTGCCATTGGCGCCATCTATATTGATAAATCTAACATACAAGATCATTTTAAAGGTAGTATTGATGAGATTCGAGTATGGGATGCTGCCTTAACACCAGATCAGCTTCATTACGTAATGAATCAAGAATTAGAACGATCTGGAGGTGTTGTAAATGGTAAAATAGTACCTAACACTATTACAAAAAATGATATAGCTGTAGTAAGCTGGACCAACCTCCTCGCCTATTATTCTATGAATTCTTATATCGGGACACATTTAAATGATGTATCTGGTAATGGCAATCGTGGAAGTTTGACGGAACCTAATCAATTCGACTTAGAATATCAATCTTCTCCGCTTCCATATAGAAGTACAACAAACGGAAATTGGGATGCCAATGCCATATGGGAAAATGGCTCTGAACAATACATACCTGGTTCTCCTTCTATAGTAGATCCAAATATTACGGTAGATTGGAATATTGTAGAAACAAGTCACAATATTACTATGAACAATGCTACTTTACCAGCAGTAAATAACGATAATAGATCTGTATTAGCATTAGATGTCACTGCGAATGAATTAACGGTCGATACCGACAATGGATTGACTGTCACTCATTATTTAAAAGTTAATGGATTTATAGACCTTGTGGGAGAATCTCAGTTAATTCAGACCCAAGGAAGTGATTTAGATGTTACAAGTGCAGGGCATTTAGAACGTGACCAACAAGGAACAGCAGATCTATACACATATAATTATTGGTCATCGCCTGTAGGATTGGTAAATACAGCAACCAATAATACGAGTTTTGTAATGCCTAATGTATTTAGAGATGGTACAAATCCAGCTGCTCCTGCAAATATCAATTTCATTACCACAGGATATGATGGATCTAACACAACACCAATAGGTATTGCAGATTACTGGATATATAAATTCGTTAATGCTCCAGATGATGATTATGCCTCTTGGCAACAAGTAAGAAGCACAGGTAATATAGCTCCTGGTGAAGGATTTACTTTAAAAGGACCAGGTACAGGTGCTATATCAACACCACAGAATTATGTCTTTGACGGAAAACCTAATAATGGTAATATCACCTTGAACATTAATTCTGGAAACGATTACCTTGTAGGCAACCCTTATCCTTCTGCGATAGATGCTCACGAATTCTTGAATGACAACCCATTAACTGGTGGTACATTGTACTTTTGGGAACATTGGGGAGGTGGATCACATTTACTTGAAGAATACCAAGGTGGTTATGCACAATATAATTATTCAGGAGGAACAGGTGCGGCGTCTTATGGTACTAACGATCCAGATGTAGGTACTGGAGGAACTCCAACCAAACTTCCTGGACAATACATCCCAGTAAGTCAAGGATTCTTTGTCTATGGAGCAACTACAGGAACCATCAACTTTGAAAATGACCAACGTGCCTTTGTTAAGGAAGGTGCCACATCTACTTTCGTTAGGTCCGCTAGTAGAGCTATTGATTATTCTGAGGATGATCGAATGAAATTCCGAATCGGAATGAATTCATTCAATGAAATACACAGACAATTGCTTTTAACAGTTGATGAAAATGCCACTGCCAATGTCGATTGGGGTTATGATGGCACCATCAACGAGCAGCAAATAGATGATATGTATTGGATGATCGACAACGAAAAATACGTGATTCAAGGAACCAATATTGTAACACCTGAAACGGTAGTGCCACTTGGGATTCACGTTAGAGATGACGGCATTAATACCATCACAATTGATCATCTAGAAAATGTACCTAATGATGTAGAAATCTATGTTTTAGATCAAGGTGCAAATACCTATCAAGATTTAAGAGCTGGTGATTACCAAGTGTTCTTAACAGCAGGTGAATATCTTGACAGATTCTCGATTGTATTTACAACTCCAACATTGGGTAATGAAGATCACGAATTAGCAGATACATTTGAAATACATTATTCAAATTCTAAGGAAAGCCTAGTGATTATTAATCCAACGGCAACACCTATAGATAGTATAGATATATTCAATATTCTTGGCCAGTCTATTCAAAGTATTGATGGTATCCCTAATCAAACAAACACAATAATTAAAGTAAACAACTTGAGTACAGGAACGTACATTATTAAGTTGAATGCAGAGATCGGGACAATCTCGAAGAAAGTTCTAGTGAAATAACCCCAAATAATCATAAGCAGAGTTTTACCTAGACTTTAAAAAGCCCTGAAACTTTATTCAGGGCTTTTATTTTTTCAGTATTGAAATAAGTGTGTCCAGAGTCACCTTATCTTGCTCACCGGATATCATATTCTTTAGGGTAAATCTATTAGAATTAAGTTCTTCCTCTCCTACTAACACCACAAATGGAATGTTACGTCTATTGGCGTAATTCATTTGTTTTTTCATCTTTGCACTATCAGGGTACAATTCAGCCTTAATGTTAGATTCGCGAAGTTTCTTAATAGATTGTAAGCAAAACAATGCTTCTTTCTCGCCAAAATTAATGAACAAGACTTCTGTATTCTTCATAGCAGCTTCAGGGAATAAGCCTAGTTCTTCTAGGACCAAGTATATACGATCCAATCCAAAACTTATACCAACGCCACTCACATCTTTCATCCCAAAAACACCGGTTAAGTCATCATAACGGCCACCACCACCAATAGAACCCATAGAAACACCGTCTGGTGCCGATACTTCGAAAATAGCACCTGTATAATAATTAAGGCCTCTTGCCAGCGTCACATCTAATTGTAGTTTGGCTGATCGTAATTCAAGGGCATTAATAGCTGTATTAATAAACTCGAGTTCTTCAATACCTTTTGCGCCTTCTTCAGAAGATGACAGAATTGATTTCAACTCACTCATTTGCGCTTCAAAAGAACCCTTTAAGTTAAATAATGGCTGCAACTTTTTTATTCCTTCTTGCGGCACACCTTTACCTAGCATTTCTTCTTTTACCCTCTCTTCTCCTATCTTATCAAGCTTATCTAGTGCAACTGTAAAATCGATGAGTTTGTCCTTGGCACCGATTACCTCAGCAATACCAGACAATATTTTGCGGTTATTGATTTTGATAGTAACACCATTAAGACCCAAGTCAGAAAACACATTGTCATACAATTGTACAAACTCAACCTCTTGCCATAAGGATTTACTCCCAACAACATCAGCATCACATTGAAAGAATTCTCTAAAGCGCCCTTTTTGAGGCCTATCCGCACGCCAAACTGGTTGTATTTGGTACCGTTTAAACGGAAATTCTATCTCATTTTGATGTTGTACCACATAGCGAGCAAAGGGCACTGTTAAGTCATAACGGAGTGCTTTTTCGGAAATTCTCGTGGTAATTTTATTTGAATCTTTTTCAGAATATAAATTATCATCAACTTTACTCAAATAATCACCAGAATTCAAAATTTTAAAAATCAAGCGATCCCCTTCATCTCCGTATTTTCCCATAAGGGTTTCTGAGTTCTCAAAACTTGGTGTTTCAATAGGTTGAAATCCAAAACACTCAAAACTACTCCTAATTATGTTAAAAATATAGTTACGTTTAAATACCTGTTCTGGAGAAAAATCTCTTGTACCTTTAGGAATACTTGGTTTTTGAGCCATTGGTCATTTTAGTTGTTAGGCAAATATCTTAAAATTTGAAGCGACTTTAAAAGTTATTTCAAATTTATAGTAACTTTATTGTGTTTTAATAGTCTTATTGGCATAACTAATAGCATCAACCAGAAAAACTTGTGTTCAAATTAGTCAGAGAGAATATCCGTATTGCTTTTGACAGCATAAAAAGTCAGTTATTGCGAACTATCCTAACGGTCATGATTATCGCCATTGGTATTTGGGCTTTAGTTGGCATTTTAAGCGCCGTATCTGCACTAGAAAACACCATATCTAGTGATTTTTCTTCCATGGGCGCTAATACTTTTAATATCCAGCGTTATGAATTCAGTCAAAGACGACGAGGTGGTGGAGAACGTCAAAAAATAAATCCGATTATCAGTTATACAAATGTTCGTGAATTTGAAGAAAAATACACCTTCCCTTTTACCAAAACTTCCATATCTTTTACCGGTACCCGTTCTGCTGAAGTAAAATATGAAAACGAAAAAACGGACCCCGAAGTTCGAGTTATAGGGGTTAACGAGCACTTTATACAAAACTCTGGCTTAAAGCTGGATGATGGGCGAGAACTCAATTATTTTGATATCAGGAACAATAATAATGTGTGTGTTATTGGTGCTGACATACGAAAAGCCTTATTTCCTAATGATCGCTCCATAAATAAAATTATTAGTGTAAGAGGCGTTAAATTCAAGGTCATTGGCGAATTAGAAACTAAAGGTTCTACTTTTGGCAATAATCAAGACTTACGTGTAATTATTCCTATCCAGAATGCGCGTTCCATCTTCACGAATTCTAATATCAATTATGCATTGAGCATAATGACCGATAAAAAAGACATGCTCGAAGGTGCACAAGAAGATGCTATTGTAACGTTTAGAAATATTAGAGGTTTAACACCTGTTGAAGACAATGATTTTGGGCTTGAGCGTAGTGATGATCTTATTAATAGAATTGGATCTATTACTAAATACTTATATATTGCAGCATGGGTCATTAGCATTATTACCATTTTTGGATCATCTATCGCATTGTTAAATATGATGCTTGTATCTGTTACCGAGCGTACCCGCGAAATAGGAGTTCGTAAAGCTTTAGGAGCCAAACGCGGAACTATTGCCTTTCAGTTTTTTATAGAAACTATTATCATCGGGCAATTAGGTGGTATTTTAGGCATTATCCTTGGAACTCTAACTGGATTTGCGGTATCTTCAATAGCTGATTTCAATTTTGTAACGCCATGGGCTGCTATGATTTGGGCGACTGCCATTACCTTTATTGTAGCCGTAGTCTCCGGATCTTATCCGGCATCAAAAGCAGCGAAACTGGATCCTATCGAATCTTTACGCTACGAATAATTAACTAACCAATAATGTTATCGAAATAGCTAAATAAATTGCCTTTGGTAATAACTCCTCCTTGTTGAATAAGTGTAAATTTATCTGCATTTTTATTATCAGAATAATCTTTATTAGCTTGAAACAACTCTATATCATCAGACAAAAGGTTGTCTCGCAACCATTGATATCCTTCTGGCGTCGTAATATCTTGAGACGTTTTAACCTTAAGGGCAATTAATCGTATTTGCCTTTCTTCTAAAGAGAACAAGTGCATTTGTTGTGGCGACAAATGTTCAATGTATTTTGCCTTTGATAAGACACCTTCCCATACTAAGTCACTAAACACATCTAACTCTTCTTCAGCTACTTCTGGTTTATTTGTCTTTATCTCATTCCATTCATTAGCTGTAATGGATTGTGTTGCCAAGAAATTAATAAATTCTTGGTGCAGTTCCTCAAACTGTTCTTTTGTAAGTCTACTATATTTCATATCTCAATAAAAAAATGCGCTCCTGAATTTAGGAGCGCAAATGTAATTATTTATTCTATGTATTTCCTAGAAAATATAACGAATACCAAACTGTGCTTGCCATCTTGATAATAAGCTCGTATCGTATACAAATGTTTCTTGAAGATTACCGCTAAACGTATACGTTGGCACTCCTGCATTATCAACCGTTACTCCAACAGGTTGGATACTCGTTGGTTGTTGAACCACTCCCCAATCACTGTTCAATAAGTTTCCAAAATTCAATACATCTAAACTCAATTGAATGGTATTAGTTTTTTCTCCAGAGACTTTGAAATTATAGTCTTGAAGCAATTTAATATCCCAACGACCTCTCCACGGTGCTAATGCTCCATATCGTTCTGCATATTGTCCTCTTCTACCGCTTAGGTAATCATCTTGTGCAATAAACGCGTTGAAAGCTTCAGCTTGTCCTGCACCAGAGAATTGCATCTGGCTGATTTCATTAGATGTAGGGATATACAAAAGATCATTCAACCCTGAACCATCTCCATTAATATCACCTCCGTACGTATAGTTAAATCTGCCTCCTTGAGCATATTCAGCAAATGCAGAAATAGTAGTTGCCCATTTGTCGTTACCATAACTCCACTTCTTAGAAGCTATACCAATAACTCTATGTGTGTCTCCATATTTAGAGTAAGATAGCACGTCATCATTTACATTACCAACTGCAGGATTACCTGCAAAAGCATCACCCGTAATCTCTGCTTCTATAGAATTGACATCTTTTGAGTTCAAATAATTATAAGCGACACTAGCAAAAAGGCCATTATCGAAATTCTTTTGCGCTTTTACAGTAGCATTAAAAATGCGTCCTTTATCAGAATTCGTAAAAACATAAGCATTATTAATAATGTCTGCTGACGTATACACTGCTCTATTATCTACGCCTTGCAATGTGCCACTAGGCTCCGTCAAGCCCCAGTTTTGTACGTGCGCACCATTGATATCTTTTGTGTAAGAAAGATCTCCAGTTAACACCAAACCATTCTCTAATTTGTAATCTGCGCCTAAATTGGTTCTCCAAACTTGGGGAAACTTATAATCAGGATCCACAGCTTGATAGAAAAACACATTTGGATTACCAATTTGATTTCCTAACCATACAAATGGAAAACGTCCTGTAAATAATCCCGAACCACCGCGTAATTGAAAGGTATTATCTCCCTTGACATCATAATTAAATCCAACCCGTGGAGAGATTAACCAATCGTTATTAGGTAATTGTGTATTATCTAAAAATACCGTTTCACCTGTATTAGGATTTACATATGGGATACTTGGTACATAACAGCATGCGTTATCGATAACATCCTGAGCTTTTTCAGAAGAATCAAAGAACAATGGTTTATCGAATCTTAGTCCATATGTTAGTTTGAACTTATCATTTATGTTCCATTCATCTTGCATATAGAATGACAGTTGACCCACATTTGTTTCTGCCAAAGCCCATCCACCAGCACTACCAGTTCCGTTAGCTTCGAGAGAGTTATTTGCAGCAATAGCATTATTGAACAATTCTTGATAAAATGCTACCAAACTAGCTTCCCCAGCAACATCTAAATTTCTAAAATCACTTATATCTCCAGTTGGAAAAAACACGCCTTGTGCACCGTATACTCCTAAGTTAAAGGAATTATCAAATTCAAATTTCTCGAAGGCAAAACCCACTGTAAATGTATGATCTCCTTTAAAAAAGTTTAAGTTATCTGTTACTTGAAGCACTTTTTGGTCCAATCTGTTATTTATAGAAAAAGGCTCATGTCCAGCTATAATATAGTTGGAACCGCCTTCCAATAAAGTAATTGTTGGAGCTGGCGAGGACAAAGGACTCCTAAAATCATCAAAATGTGTGAACCCAAACTGAAACTTATTTGATGCTTCATCAGATAAAGTAGAATTCAGTTCTAATTGAATTGAGTTAAGATTATTATTAATTTCGTATCCTGTATTTTCGAACTGTAAGGTATTGGTGTTCGGTCCTCTAAACCCAAGAGCAGAAGGATGTGCAGGTTTTTCTTTAGATGATCTTAAAAAGTTATAAATAATTGCTAATCGGCTATTATCGGAAATATTCCAATCTAGTTTAAAAATCCCTTTTGTAGATTCTGCACCGTAGGTAAAGCCTTCGAATCTTCCGGGATTATAGAATATACTATTACCACTTGCGTCTTGACCAATAACCACCTGTGTTAATATATTCTGTACAGCTTCAAAATCTGATGCTAGCACTCTGGATTCATTAACCGCTCCAGTGCCTCTATTTGGTGTAAACCCTGCAGAGCCCAAATCTGTACGCTCGTCTTTTTCAAAATTAGCAAAGAAAAAGAGTTTATTTTTAACAATTGGACCTCCTAAACTAACACCATATTGATTTTGCTCTAATTTAGGTTTTATCACATCTTCTCCTCTTACTTTTCCTCCAGTTAGGCTTTCGTTTCTTGAAAATCCGTAGACAGTTCCATGAAATTCATTGGTTCCACTTTTAGTAACAGCATTAACAGAAGCTCCTGTAAAACCAGATTGCGTTACATCGTAAGGCGCCAAAGAAATTTGAATCTGTTCAATGGCATCCAATGAGATAGGTTGTGCATCGGTCTGTCCTCCTGGTGTTGCAGCATCCAGCCCAAATGGGTTATTAAAAATAGCTCCATCTAAACTAAAATTATTGAATTGATCGTTTCTTCCTCCAAAAGAATTACCGTTGGCTGAAGGCTCCAACCTAGTAAAATCTGATGCGGAACGAGAAATTGTTGGCAAGCGCGTTAATTCTCTACGCCCAACACTAGTTTCGGCTCCAGTTCTATCATTACTAAATACACCTCCTTGTCCTCCAGTTATAACAACGGCATCCAATGCTTGGCTATCTGTTACCATATTTACATTTATATCAGTTGTTTTACCTAGCGTCAAGAACACTTCATTAAATGCTTGCTCTTTATAACCTATATAACTAATAGTTACAGTATAAGGTCCTCCTACTCTTAGATTAAGAAGGTTATAACGGCCGTCAAAATTTGTTGCCGCTCCGTATTTTGTTCCAGTTGGCGTATGTACAGCTAGAACGTTAGCTCCTGGTAAAGATTCATTATTCTCATCAACGACTAATCCTTTAATATTAGATGTCGTTACTTGAGCCATGCCTATCATGCCTATAAGCATGATTAATAATAGCGTAATTTGTTTTTTCATAATGGATTGATTAGTTAATGAATATCTCACAAATTTAATACTATGTGCGCATAGTAATTCATGAGTATCGCATTACTTACCAACAAAATTCGCTAGTATTCAATATTCTAAAAAAATAAGCTAGACAATTAGTTCTTCAATTGAAGTGCTGAGGCCACTGCAAATGGCCTATCTGTAGCAATGACATCTATACCATTTGAAACCCATTCCTTATACAAGTAATCACCTTTGGATTTAGCCTGGTTATCGAGATTCCCTAAGGTCCCTAAAATGCATTTTATACCATAGGAATGAATTTTATCATACAATTCAGGAGAGGATTGTCGAGTTCCAGTAAATGCTAACATATTCTCAGTAGGAATGTTAGAATGAAGCAACCAATCTAGCTCTTTTTGGTTTCTCACGGTAACCGATAGTAATAGGTCTGGAGCCAATTTATAAGCCCTTTCTGCTTGCTTCATGTCATAAGTAATGAGAATAGATACATTTTCGGCTTTAACTTCTCGAATCAAATCAACGACATCCTTAACATTTACGGATCTTTTGATATCAATCGTCAAGACGATTTTGTTTTCTTTTGCCCAAACTAAAACATCTCTGAACTTTGGAATCTTGAAAACAGTGGCAGATCCATAATCATCAACCAAATTAAGACTGCTCAGTTCGATAAATGTGTGGCTATTCAATTTTCCTTGACCAGTTGTGGTGCGTTCTAGATTATCATCGTGCATCAAAACCAGCACATTATCTTTAGTTTTTGCAACATCTACTTCAAAAATAGCTGGTATTTTACTATTCACATATTGCAACGTTTCCAAGCAGTTCTCGGGATACCCAGGAATGGCTTTCCCTCCACGATGTACACTAATGATAGGTGTGTCGTTTGCGCTATAATTAAAGGTTTTTAATAAAGAGGAGGTCGTTTCAGTTTTCGAGGTGTCTTTACAAGAAAAACAAACACAAAATGCGATGAGGAATAATAGTTTATTCATGAATCAAAAATAGAGGTTGTATGGGTTATTATCAAATAAAAGACCGTTCAGTAAACAACTGAACGGTCTTTAAATAAAATGTACTGATCTATATTATTTTGCTTGTGCTATAACTTCAAAAGGAAGATCAACTACAACCTCTCTATGCAAACGTACTTGGGCATTGTATTTTCCCAAACGCTTCACATTACCTCCTTGAACGTTAATATACTTTCTATCAATTGAATGACCGGCTTTATCTAAAGATTCAGCAAGATTGATGCTGTTTACAGAACCAAATAATTTATCACCAGAACCTACTTTAGCAGATATCTTGATTTCTAACCCTTTGATTGCATCTGCAATTTTAGTCGCATCATCGATTATTTTCTTTTCTTTAAAAGCTCTTTGCTTTAGGGTCTCAGCTAATACTTTTTTAGCAGAAATTGTTGCTAATACAGCTTGACCACCAGGAATTAAGAAATTTCTACCATAACCGTTCTTAACTGTTACAATGTCGTCTTTAAATCCTAAACTCTCAACGTCTTGTTTTAATATAAGTTCCATAGTTATATAGTATTATTTCATTAAATCTGCAACGTAAGGCATTAAAGCCAAGTGACGTGCTCTTTTTACTGCCACAGATACTTTTCTTTGATATTTTAAAGAAGTACCTGTTAAACGTCTTGGTAACAATTTACCTTGTTCATTCACGAATTTTATTAAGAAATCTGGATCTTTGTAATCCACATACTTAATTCCAGATTTTTTAAAACGACAATATTTCTTCGCCTTATTCGTATCTATATTCAATGGTGTAAGATATCTTACTTCACCATCTTTTTTTCCTTTTGCTTGTTGTTGTAAACTTGCCATAGTTATGCTTTTGCTTTAGCGTTAGCTTTATCTCTTACTCGTCTTCGCTCTGCCCATGAAACAGCGTGCTTGTCTAGTTTTACTGTTAAGTAACGCATAAAACGTTCGTCACGTCTAAACTCTACTTCTAATGGATTTATTACTTCTCCATCGACAGTGTACTCTAATAAGTGATAAAATCCACTTTTTTTGTTTTGAATTGGGTATGCTAACTTTTTTAGCCCCCAATCTTCTTTCGCTATCATCTTGGCGCCTTTAGAAACAAGAAAATCTTCGTATTTCTTTACTGTTTCCTTTATCTGGTCTGCAGATAAAACGGGATTCAAGATGAAAACAGTTTCGTAATGATTCATAAAATTATTTTTATTGTTAAAAATGGCTGCAAAAATACGTATTTATTATAATTCTAGCAATATTATTTCTTCATTAATTTATATCGGAAACTCAATGTATTTCGTCGATAAAATGAAAAAAAATAAACACTTCGTCGTATTTTTTGGTTTTTAAACGAATTTTTTATATCATTGTACCATCTTAACCTAAATAGAGTAATGTTATGACTTTAAACTGTGTAGTAGTAGATGATTCTGCGATACAACGATTATCAATCGTAAAATTGATTGAAAATCATTCTTCGTTGAATTTAATAGCGGAATACAGTAGCGCACTTGAAACTAAAAATGGACTTAACACCCATAAGGTAGATCTTATCTTTTTGGATATAGAAATGCCCGTATTAAATGGTTTCGAACTTCTAGATGTACTTAATAACAAACCCCAAATTGTTTTTGTTACAGGAAAGACAGAATATGCATTTAAAGCGTTTAACTACGACGCAACAGATTACTTGCATAAACCCTTAACTAAAGAACGTTTTAATCAAGCCGTTGAAAAAGCTCTTGAGCAACATAAACTTAAGATGGATTTTAATGAAACTGATGGTGAACACATTTTTGTTAAGAGTAACCTTAAAAAACGTAAAGTTTATATTAAAGACATTAAATGGATTGAGGCCCTTGGAGATTACGTAAAAGTAGTCACTGAAGAAAATAGCTTGGTAGTATTATCAACTATGAAAGCCTTTGAAAAAGAATTACCAGAAGGTAAGTTCTTAAGAATTCATAAATCATATATAGTTAATTTAGATAAAGTAGATCGTTTCAACAGCAAAAATGTTGAAGTTGGTGCTTACGAAATACCTCTAAGTAGAAATAAAAAGACATTACTCGTAGATGCTCTAAATAACATTTAGTAATTATCTACATTTATAACGACTCTAATAGCCCTAAAGTCTTTTACCGAATGGAAGCTGTTCTTTATTTTAAGAATAGCTTCCTTTGTTTTTATTAGTGACTGTTCTTTTGGAATCTTTATCAAAATATTTTTGTGATATTGATTTCGAATTCTAGACACTGGTGGAAATTCTGGGCCTAATACATTCTTTGTAAAAATTTGCCTAAGTGATTTTGCTAACCAATCTGCACTTATATTCACTCTGTTATAGTCTTTATGCTTCAAAGTTATTTTAATAAGCTTATAGATAGGAGGATACTTATAGTTATGTCTTTCATCCATTTGTTCATTAAACATACCTGTATAGTCGTTTGTAGACACCTGTTGAAGGATTTTATGATATGGATTATAGGTTTGTATCAAAACCAATCCACGTTTATCAGTTCGACCTGCTCGACCTGCTACTTGCGACATTAATTGATAACTACGCTCATGTGCTCTAAAATCAGGGAAGTTAAGCATAGAATCGGCGCTCATAACACCTACAAGTTTAATATGTCTGAAATCCAATCCTTTTGTAAGCATTTGTGTGCCGACGAGTATATCAATTTCTTGTTGCTCAAAAGAAGTGATTAATTTTTCGTAAGCATACTTCCCTCTTGTGGTATCTAGATCCATTCGTGCCACTTTATGGTCTGGAAACAACGTTTTTACTTCTTCTTCTATCTGTTCGGTGCCAAAACCTTTAGTATCTACATCGGGGCTTCCGCAGGCTTGACATTGCTCCTGAACAGCCATATTATAGCTACAATAGTGACAACGCAACTGTTTCTTGTATTGATGGTAAGTTAGACTTACATCACAATTTGGACATTGTGGTGAATGTCCGCATGTCAGGCATTCTACTATTGGTGAAAAACCGCGTCTATTTTGAAATAATATAATTTGCTGTCCCTCCTCAAGTGCCAATTGCATTTCTTCTAATAATCGATTGCTAAAATGCCCTTTCATACGTTTTTTTTTGTAGGCATCTTTTAAATCTACCAATTCTACCTCTGGTGGAAGTACATTATTGAAACGTGTATGCATTTCCACAAGACCATATTTATCTTGCTTACAATTATAATAACTCTCTAAACTTGGTGTGGCCGAACCTAATAGCACTTTAGATTTATGAAAATTAGATAATACAATGGCTGTATCACGAGCATGATACCTCGGTGCCGGATCAAATTGTTTATAAGATTGCTCATGTTCTTCATCTACAATTATCAGCCCTAAATTTGTAAACGGAAGCAAAATAGAAGACCTAGCTCCTAGTACAATTTGTGCTTTACGAGAATTTTCCAGGACTTTGTTCCAAACTTCAACACGCTCATTCAAAGAATACCTTGAATGGTACACTGCAACTTTTTCTCCAAAATAATTTTGTAATCGCTTTATTAATTGGGTAGTTAGAGCAATTTCTGGAAGCAAATACAATACTTGTTGACCACGCGATAACACTTCTTCAATACCTTTTACATAAACTTCAGTTTTTCCAGAAGACGTAACTCCATGAAGTAATACAACATCTTTGGATTTAAAATTTTCTCTTATAGCTTTTAAAGCTATTTCCTGCTCATTATTAAGTGTTTTAGAAGCCTCTATGTCTTCACCTGAATATATTACCCTATCTGTTTGAATATAATAGTCTTCTAAAATACCCTTATCAATTAAGGTCTTTATAATTGTTGAGCTACTCTGGCTTTTATTTACTAATTCTGATACTTTTACTGGCTTCTTTGAAGCTGCTGAAATAGAAAACAATGCCAAAATAACCTCTTTCTGTTTTCTTGCTCTGCTTAAACTTTCCAATAATTGCTCTAAACCATCTTCAGATGTATATGTTTCTTTCAAGAGAATAAAACGCTCTAATTTCGGTCTGTATTTTTCATGCACTTCCTCTTGAAGTCTTATCGCCTTTTTTTTTAGTAATCTATTTAGCACAGGTAAGACATTCTTTTTATCTAGAATGTTAGAAATATCCTGAACTTTTAAAGAAGACTGATAATGTAATGCGTCATATATTAAAAATTCATCATCCTTTAAATCTTCATCATTAAGAATTTGAGATTCATCTTTGGATATCAGCGTCTCACTCTCCAATAGAAAAGCGCTTGGCAAAGACGCTCTTAACACCTCACCAACAGTGCACATGTAATAATTTGCCATCCATTTCCAGAGTCGTAATTGATAGGCGTTTACAATAGGCTTTTGATCTAAGATCTGATGAATTTCCTTAGCCTCATATACTTGAGGTGCATTATTATGGATAGCACTGACTAATCCTGTATAAATTTTGGATTTACCAAAAGGCACAGCGACACGCATTCCAGGTTTTAAAAAACTAGATTCCGCTTCTGTGATACTATAAGTAAATAGTTTTTCGAGGGGAATTGGGAGAATGACATCGATAAAATACTGCATTAAGTCAAAGTTAAGGCGAAGCATAAAAAAACCACTTGTTTTCACTGTGGTTTTATTAACAGTTTATTTAACGCGTTTCCAATACTGTGTGGCATAAAGAAATGCGACATAACCCCTGACTTCTAATATGTCTGGATTATCTTCTGCTAGGGATAAGCGGCATTTATACAATTTTCCTTTTTCTGGATGGAATATTGTACCTCCTCTATAGTATTTACCGTCTTTTCTTAAATTCTTAATAAGCATTAAACCTAAAACTGGTTGATTATACTCTTCGTCTTTACATTTTGTACAAAGTGCATCTTTATCTTCAGGAATAAGTATATCAACTATTTTTCCAAATACTTTACCATCTTCTTCATAAACTTCTACAACAGATTTTTCTAGACCATTTTCATCAACGCTTATCCATTTTCCAAAAATAGATTGCGAGGAAACTGTAAATGAGATCAGTAATAATATAAGTGCAATTATGTTTTTCATGTTAGCAGGCTTAAGAAAAATTTCTTCTAAGTTTTTGTAACGAGGCATTCAATTCAAACCCCAAAAGGATAATATTAGCGTTCAACCAAAGATAAAACAACAATATTAAAAGTGCTCCAATAGAACCATATAGCTCATTATACTGGGAAAAATTCTCGATATAGAGTCCAAATAAATACGATGTTAACATAATCAGTAATGTTGTGAACAAAGCCCCTAGAGAAAAGAACTTAGATTGTTTCCCTTCTTTAGTCCCAAAATAATACAAGGTTGCTGTTGCAAGATAAATCATGATTACAAAAAAAACATACTTGGCTGCCACTACTCCAAAATTACCCTCAACCTTATTAATATATCCATAATCTTCCAGGTTCTCTATCACATAAATTTCAAAGTAACCTAAAATCACAACTGTAAGTATCAATAAGAATGCCAATATAAGAGCTACTCCTAGCGCAAATGCATATTGCCTTATGACATTTCGTGTTAACTGCTGATGATAAGAGTTCTCAAAGCCAGAAAACACCGCATTCACGCCATTAGCCATTAAAAATACTGATAACGCAAAAACGGAAGATATCAAACCTCCTCGTTTGGTATTGATATTCTCAAATATATTCTCAAAAAAGAAATCTGATGTGTTAGGTGGCAAAAAAGATTCCAAAAACCCCATGAAATCCTGTTCGAATCCTTCAACAGGAATATATGGTATGACAATTAGAATAAATAGCAAAAAGGGAAACAGGGCTGTAAAGAAACTAAATGCAATCGCACTTGCACGAGCCGACAAAGCACCTTGAGCGACACCTACAATATACATTTCCAGCAAATCGTATAAAGACAAACCTTCCATACCTGGCAGCTTCACTTTCTTGAGAAGTGCTGCTAGCAAATTGACAACCGGAATTTTCGCTATTTTATCTTCAATTAGTTTACTCACAATTGGAATTAAGATTAATTACTATTCTACAGCTTTTAGACTTAGATCCATATTATAAACAGAGTGTGTTAAAGCTCCAGAAGAAATATAATCGACTCCACATTCTGCATAATGTCTTATGGTTCTCTCGTTAATGCCGCCTGAAGATTCAGTTAAACAGGTATCACCTATTAAAGCGACAGCTTTTTTAGTATCCTCATAATTAAAATTATCAATCAAAATACGATAGACGCCATCTGTTTTAAGTATTTCCCTTATTTCATCAAGATTACGTGCTTCTACAATAATTTTAAGGTCTCTATTAGTTTCTTTTAGGTACTGCTTGGTTTTATTAATAGCTTTTGTTATACCTCCAGAAAAATCAATATGATTATCTTTTAGCATGATCATATCGTATAAGGCAAATCTATGGTTCTCGCCACCACCAATTTTTACAGCCCATTTTTCTAAAGCACGAATTCCTGGTGTGGTTTTTCGTGTATCCAGAATTTTTGTTCCGGTACCTTCCAATAAGTTTACGAATTCATTTGTTTTGGTAGCAATGGCACTCATTCGTTGCATGGCATTTAGTACTAAACGTTCAGCTTTAAGAATAGATTGCGAAGCACCTTCTACATAAAAGACAATATCACCATACGCAACAGGTGAACCATCTTCAATTAATATATCAACTATCATGTCCGAATCTACATAAGCAAACACCAGTTTAGCAAACTCTACACCAGCGATAATACCTTCGTCTTTTACCAGGAGTTTTGCTTTTCCTTTTGCAGATTTTGGAATACAGGCCAACGAGCTATGATCCCCATCACCAACATCCTCTCGTATGGCATTACTAATAATACCTTCAATTTCTTTATTGAATTGTTCTGTACTTATCATATTAAAACTATATCCTGCTAAAATAATATATATAATCTATAATTCTCAACACGTAATTCTTACTTTTGAATTATGACCATCAAACTCATTACCATAGGAAAAACCGATAATAAAGCGTTGCAATCATTAATTGATGATTACACAAAACGTCTTGGTCATTATATCCGTTTTGAATTCGATATCATTCCAGATATCAAGAATGTAAAAAACCTAAGTAAAGAACAGCAAAAACAAAAAGAAGGGGAGCTTATATTAAATAAAGTTTCTACTTCTGATGCGCTTATTCTTTTAGATGAAAATGGCAAACACTACTCCTCCATCCAGTTTTCAAACTACCTACAAAAACATATGAATAGTGGTTTAAAGCATCTCGTATTTGTTATTGGTGGTCCTTATGGATTCTCACAAGAAGTATACAATAAAGCACAAGGAAAATTATCGCTAAGCAAGATGACATTTTCTCATCAGATGGTGCGCCTATTTATAGTTGAGCAACTTTATCGCGGTTTTACCATACTTAGGAATGAGCCTTACCATCATAGGTAAATGAATTCTGTATTGATATCATTAAATTCTTCAATTAAGACTTTTATCATATTTTCAGTAATTTAGAAGAACTAACCACTCCTCTATTGAGGTCTTAAATTCAATAAAAATGAAAAATCGCATTTTTGCTATTCTTGCGGGCACTCTGACTCTTTTTCTCTTAGGGTATCTTATTTACATCGTGATGTTTGGAAATTCAGATTTTCATATTACCTCACAATTTAATTCAGTCGCTAAAGAACCTTATATACCTACTCTGTTGATCATGGAGCTTTTATATGCTATCCTAATTGTACTAATATTTAGTCGTTGGGCAAATATCAAAACTTTTACTACTGGATTGAAGGCTGGTTTCGTAATTGGATTGATTATTGGAGGAAGTATGATGTTGTATTGGTTTTCTGTATCGACTGTCACGAATATCAATGGTATTTTGTTTAGCTCTATAACCTTTGGTATCAGGTTTGCCATCGCAGGTGGAGTTATTGGATGGTTTCTGGGAAAAGAATAAGTTACTTACTTAAATGGCATGAGTCCTTTAAACCTATTGAAATGATTTTAAGATTCTTACGACTACCTCATTATACGAATCAAAAACAACATTCATGGAAATCAAGGATATTATTATTTTCGACGGCGAATGCAACCTGTGTAATGGTGTTGTAGGCTGGTTACTCAAATTTGCACCTCAAGATTTATTTGATTTCGTACCCTTTCAATCGCCTTACGGCCAAGAATTACTAAAAAGCAATGGGTTTCCAACTCAACAACTAGATACTGTCATTCTCATTGACAATTCAGGTTTACACACACATTCAGATGGGTTTTTGCGTGTCATTTCTAAAATACCAAAATGGCAGCGCGTTGCAGCATTATTAGCATTTATCCCTAGATTATTGCGCGATTATATTTATAAAACGGCTTCAAAACATCGTTTGCTATGGTTTGGAACATCTAATAGCTGCACCATTAGTTTAAAATAAGACCTTTCACTACTTATCAATTGCTCTTGAAAGCCTTGCTAAATATAATGCAATAAAGAACAGCAGTGGCGCGGTTAATAGGCCAGGTGTATATGATTTCTGATATATAGACCACATCGTGTGTACAATACCATTACTTATTTCAAGACAAATCCAGAACCAAATAAAGTATTTAGCGGAGGTATATCCTAGTCTTACTGGCAAGAACCATACTATTAAACCTACAATAAACAATCCAATATTAATTATTAGAAAGCCCGTTCTTAAATCATCAGATATTAAACTACACAGTGCCGTAGCTGGTGGAAACACATTCCATAGCTCCCCATGATATTCCTCAATCGAATGTAGGCCTTGTGCTAATACAAGAGCCAAAAAAATAATCTTGTAATTTTTATACATAAACCAATCTTGCTATAAAGATAAGGCTAAACTCAAAACAATGCCTTCTCTTCTTCATCTTCCTTCTCTTCTTCTAATTCTACCTTTTCTATTAAGTTTTTAGGCAATTCATCTTTTCTATATAGTGTCATTGGTACTGGCAATATACAGGCCAAGCCTATCATTAAAGCCAACGCCAATAGTCGTAATACTCTCTTTATGTTCATATATAATGATGTAAACAGGAATGACTACTCCTGTAGTTATTTAATAATTTGAAATGTGTACCAAGAATTGGTTAATTTGGAATACTAAATTGAGGTTACATTCAAGTCTTCAGAAGATGTAAATATTTGTGTAAGAAAACTTGCCTTCAGTTGTGCTTCTTTCATAAATTTACTGTTGAAATAAATCCTCTTAAAGTTTGCTTTCTCGATGGTGTTAAAGGTTTTTAAAGAGCACAAGAAGTCGAACTTGACAAACGTTGCAGGATATAAATTCTCAAGATCATAAGGTAATGAATACCATGCAATGTCTTCAGAAGTATTAAAATTCATAACGTATTCCGAGACAAACTGCTGCGGAAGCATACGGCTCTCAAACCCATTATATGAAATCAATGTCACAAGAAGTGCAACACTTAATATCTTAATATGTAATTTCTTTAAAAAAATCATTAGAATAAAGATACTAATTAATCACTTTAGGCAGTAAAGTAGAAACAACATTTTTCATCTCTATATGACCAGATTCATTAAGATGAACGCCATCTTCTAAATAATGCTCAGGATTTATGTATACTGAAAAATCGATAACATCCTTTTCATCCTCTTTACAATACTCAATCAATACCTCTTGAAAATTTATAATTCTCTCAGTCACGCTCTCTTTTAAGAAATTAAATCTATTTTCATTAATTATAGATGTTGGTATCCCAACAATACATTCTACATCATAAAATTTAGCATGCCTAGACATTGCATGAATATTAGAAATAATAAATTCATCTTTTAATCCAAACAGTATATCATTAGTACCACCCAAAATCAATAAATGAGTTGGTTGGTGCTCTTTTAGCAAAGATTCACAACGTCCCAACATACCTGTTGTAGTATCTCCACTAATTCCAGCATTAATAATATTAATTCTCAATTCCTGTTCTAATAGATACACCCATCCTTTATTTGATGGAACGCCATAAGCTTCGGTAAGACTATCTCCAAGACAAAGGATTTTTGTTGGCATCACTATTTAGTTGATTTTAAAAAGTTTTATTGACGAACACTGAATCAATTTATGTTAGATTCGTGAGGTCTAACTACACTAAATTAGCTTAAATTTTTGTCTAGTTCCATTTAATTCAATTGCTAGCGTACAGAATTATAGTATCATGCAAACTTATTTAAATACAGTAAAAATCTTCAACATATTTTTTTTAGAAGCATTGGGGATTTCTGAAATAAAGGCATAATCTCCAGGCACAAGATCCGCTTGAAAATAAGCAATATGCCCTTTTTGCATATCATTTACGCCTCCCAAAAAAATAATGCCCTTAGGAGCTGGGGTTATCAAACCCTTTGGATTTGTCCAATCCATCCAATTCTCTAGTTCATCAATCTTGGTGTCATCACTAAGCTTTACCAAATTAATATCATGCCCAACGAAGTTTTTATATACAAACTGGTCTTTGAAATGTACAGAGAAAATTTGAATTCCCTTTGAAATGGGTTCTTCATAAGTAATTCCTTCTTTATTCGAAATAGCAATATTTACCGTAGCATTAAGTGCATTATTTCCGCTGTCTTTATCAAGTACAATAAGAGATGTTGTCATTCCCATGGATGTATGGAATTTACCATTGGCCATTTTTACGTAACATTCCATGAGGTAATAGCCAGGTTCTAACTTAATAGTTGTCAAACTATATTTTTTAGGGGAAATCAATCCTGAACCTCCAAAATAAACTACATCAAAAAACCATTTCGGCAGTTTATTGAATTCAGCAAAGCCTTCTTCTGGTTTTCCTTCATTAATGAAATCCATGCCATTTTGAAAAGGAGGGATTATCTCTTTTTTATTATCTACTATGGTTTTTCCAGTTGGATACTTATTCAATAAAAAGAAATGTGTTTCTGTCGATTTGTTAGCATAACGAAAGGTATTCCAACCAGAATTAATGGTATCTGGCGATTGAAAGTCCATTCCCTCAGAAATGATCTCAATTATATTCTCCTGATGTTCCTTGACTATTTCCTTTTTGTCAGCTTTACAAGCTAGTACAGCAACTGTCATGATTATGACATAAATCACTCTAAACCCTCTTATTAAACTACGCATGATTTTAAGTTTTAAATTTCAAGATACTCATTTTAAAGAAATTAGGATGCTCATATAAGCATTTACTCTTTTCTTAAAAATCACAGTTTTATGACTTTTGTAGTACTTTCTTGATTCGTTTTAGCATCTATGATTTTAAGAAAGTAAATACCGGTAACATAATTGGAAATATTTATGTTATTAAGTAGTTGAGACGTTTCTAGGTTCATTAGCTCTTTTCCTGTTATATCGAAGATTCTAAGTAGATAATCATTTAGGTCTTGAAAATGTATATTCAGTCTGTTGGATACTGGATTAGGAAAAACTTTGAAATCTATGGTTTCTATGCCATCTAACGCTAATGTGTTATCAACTTCAAATGGAGCACGCGTATATAAAGACCAAGTTCCGTTCTGGTCCTTGACTCTAATGTGTAGATAATGAGCTCCATTAGACATCCCCATTGGAATTTCTATGGCCAAGGTTTCATCAATTATTATACCTTCTGTAATTGTTATGGCTGTAGCGTTTCCAATTCCAGGGTCTGTATCAAAAAAATACTCTGCCTCTACTATTTGAGCCTTGCCATTTACTATAAACCCTAGTAGAAACAAGATTATAAATAATGTCGTCTTTTTCATTGTGTTACTGTTTTTGAGCAGCTTTAAACTCTACGCTGAGAATTTGTCCTGGAGCTACTGTACTATTTATAATATTCATGCTTTCAGGATATGGCATTTGACTTGGACGGCCATTAGTGTCAAACATAAAGTTATTGCCAAAAAGCCCAATATCAGTTCCGTCAGTACCTGCATTAACACCTAAAGAATTAATGGAAAGGCCATAATCGTTGCTATAAAAATCTGTTTCAGAATTCATTGGGACGTTAACAAATAGAGGATCTGTATTATCAAGATTATCCGTTCCAGTTAATGTATCAATGGTTAGACCGCTAAAATTATAGGTTAAATTATTCATGAAATTAACGGTGGATTGCCCAATGCCTATTTCAGTTAATCCAGCGGTAGCGACAAAAATGTTGTTTTTAGCCGTTGGGTTTTCACATCCACTAAAAAAACTAAACGCATTGGCAATGGTAAGTGTGAGATTATTGGTAAAAGTACAGGTGTCGTTAACCGTGGTAAATCTCCCTCGCAAGAAGTTATTTTTAACCAGC
The DNA here is from genome assembly GCA_014238425.1 of Flavobacteriaceae bacterium. GTDB lineage: Bacteria > Bacteroidota > Bacteroidia > Flavobacteriales > Flavobacteriaceae > JABABD01. The sequence continues at coordinate 32,774 of JABABD010000015.1, forward strand.
CAATTATCACTTGCAAGCTGTGGCGTAACATTAGAGGATGTACTTGTAAAGTAATTCCCTTCAATGACCCAACTATTACTAAGATTGTTAGATAACGAGCCCACAATAGTCCCATTAAAACGATTGTTGCTAATACTCATATTGCTCAAATCAGTACTATTACCAATACTTCCGCTTGATATCGACACCAACACAAGTCCTTTTATTTTTGAACCTCCAGCATTACCATTAAAAAACAGGAGATTTAAATTAGCAGTTTCACCATTAATATTATCAGGATTATGTCCTAGACCAATTAAACTTAGAGGCTTATCAACCGATACATTACCATATGATGTGGAGGATGGATGTATATAAATAATATCGCCAGCAATAGCTCCATCGATAGCCGATTGTAAATTAGTGAATTGTGCTCCAGATTGATTGCTATTATCAACCGTATAAACAGTCTGTCCATTTGCATATAGTACAAATAACCAGCTAAGCAACAATGTTATTACATTGTTCATGAGATGTATTTTAATGATTACTAATTTTAGTTGCTTCTAACTCTTCAAGGCGTTTATTAATAGACTGAAACTGTTGTAACTCAGAATAAAGCGTATCGATTTTGCCACCTTGATTGTCTATAATATCTTGTTGCTCTTGTATGGCTTTGGTAAGTACTGCTATTAAGTCGTTATACCGTAAGCTATACATACCATCATCTCCTACAGTTATAAGTCCATTATTTGTTGCTCCAAACTGTTTTAACTTAGCTTCAATATCCTGTGCTATAAATCCGTATTCTGTTTTTTTGCTGCTATCATTAGTTCGTTCGTAAACAACAGGCTTCAACGTTTTAACAAACTCTAAACCCAAATCTGAGTATTCAATATTTGTTTTCCATCGCCTATCTGAAGTAATACTCCATCCTACTTGAACCCCAGCATATGTAATATCATCATTACCGATACGTATTTGGTTGGAACCTATAGCCGAAGGTACATTTGAATATCTTCCCACACCTATATTGTTTGAACCAGTAGTATTATTAATAAGTGCATCATCTCCAATAGCTGTGTTTTTATCTCCAGTAGTATTAAAAAAGAGAGATTGATTTCCAGTTGCAGTATTCTGGCCTCCAGTAGTATTATTTATAAGCGCCTTCCTACCATTAGCGGTATTATAATACCCTGTACTTCTTCGAAGCGCATAAGCTCCAACTGCGGTGTTTCCTATACCAGAGATGTTAGACTCCAGAGCAATATATCCAATAGCTGTATTATCAAACCCAATGGTATTAAATCTTAGTGCCGAGTACCCATTCGCAGTATTAAAAAACCCACCTATATTTTTCTGAAGCGCAAGAGCTCCAGTTGCGGTATTTCCGGTGCCATCAGTATTACTAAAAAGCGCAAAATAACCGATAGCCGTATTGTCACTGGCTATAGTGTTATTTGGAAGCGCTAAATTTCCAAATGCCGTATTGTTGTTACCGTAAGTATTGCTCAAAAGCGCTGAAAACCCAACAGCGGTGTTGTTATTACCAGAAGCATTGCTTGAAAGTGTTGAAGCTCCAACTGCAGTATTGTTATTCCCTGTGGTATTACTGGTAAGAGCTTGATCACCAATCCCTACATTTTTATTATCTGTACCATCATCATCTACGCCAGCATCTAAACCCAGAAATAAAGAAGATCCTTCAGCATCAGATTTTCCATCTGTTAAATCATTAATTTTTGTAACCGCATTATCTACGCTTTTTGCATGATTTGCATAAGGCACTGTTTTAAATTCTGTTGTTCCTAAATTTTGTAATCCAATACCAGTATCGATTTGTACATTTAAGAAATGAGCATCGCTTCCCCAATCTAGAGTTGAAAAATCACCAGATATTGGAGTTCCTTCCCCAATATTAAGTATAATTAAGCCATTGTTATCAGTTGTAGGGTTATGTTCTTCCTCATACACATTGGTTTGAGTTATTCCTTGCAGTATTATAAACCGAACCTGAATCAGGTCGTTGGCAACTATATGACCATTGTCATCCTTTATAATGGCTTTATAATTAATACCGTTTTGAGCAAAATTATGAGTACAGAATAGTAGCATAATTAGCGTGATAAGCTTTATGTTTTTCATATCAAAAAATTTATTTGCTATAAACTTATTTATTGAATTGGTTTAAGGAAATTTTCATTAGCATACTTCCCAATTTTACTTCCAAGCGCATATCCTTTCTCAGAATCATACCTAAAATGAATGCCTAGATATACCCTCGATATAGAGGCTTCCATGCCTGCCTCAGAAAAACTATTGAATGACCGTGTGTTAGGATTCATTATTATTTTTTCAGAAAAGGGGCCATCTTTATTAACCTTATCTGTGGTCATGACAAACTTATAATCATTCCCTTTTCCTAAAGTGTTTGCAAGTACTGCCATTGCTGCAACGCTGGTTGTGCCATGAGCTGAAGGATAAGAAGGGAACGCATAGGTATGCTTATGCAAATTGTTCCAATCTGAATCTGGTTTGGTATCAGTATTTTCATCATTTTCAGCCCAACGAATGGCCGTATAAGGTCTCCAGTGGTTATAGTAAAACTTATTGTCGAACACATTTATGTAGGCATCATAAATCGTCATATTAAGCAATGCGAAAGTTCTTGTAGCATCCCAAAGGTTTAATTTTTCCTTTAGCACCAGCTCTCGAGCAAGGCGATTGTGTGAGCTCTCAACAAAATCTTTCCACCACATTGCTAAATGAGCTTGATCTTGAGTTCTTAAATTACTTTGGAATCGTCCATATTCTTTTACTTCATTAAAAGCCTTAGTATATTCCTTACTATTGATCTTAGGCGGAGGAGGCGATCTAAATTGCGCTTGACCCTCCAATAAAAAAGGTTCAGCGGCTGCCCAACCCGCTCCAAAAACAAATCCTTCTGGTGTACCACTGTGTTCATTGAACTCGGCATAAACGCCTGGTCCCATTGGATGCCAGGTATAACTAGCCTCTCCATTCCATTTATCCTTTTGTCGCTTATTCAAAATTGAAGATGCGGCTGATTTCCCTAAAATAATTCCTGCATTTTTAGAATCTACATTATCCAAGTTTAAGAGCCATTTGTCAAGCTCACCTTGTAGTTCATTGCGTTTATCAGGGTATTGGTTAACGGCTACCTCATAGGCTGCTTGAGCAACGCTTGATATAGGATCAGCATTCGGAGTTTTACCTTGATAAGAATAGTTTGTATATTTTGGTTCAATGGCATTTAAAGCGTCATGCATGGCAACGTGCATCATGGAAAGTGTTCGCAGTCCTTTTAGTGTTAAAAGGCGATCTTCTGCTTCTGCAATCTCTATTACTTTCTGGTTCCACGACGTAATAATTTCTGCATCATATGTATCAATTTGTACTGATTTTGATGTCGAAACACAACTAAGTAAAATAACAATAACTGATGAGACAATTAGGAGTGCGGATTTTTGAAGGCTGATTTTTGTTTTCATTACTCTTTCTTAAAATTATAATCGCAAGCTACTTAATTTAAGTAGTTTAAAATGATCTTATAGTTTCAAAAAGTGTTCTGAAAATATCACATATATCAAGTAAGTGTTAATTGATTTGAGCTATTTTTTTAAATTTTAATGGCGGGTGTCCATATTGTTCTTTAAAAGCTTTAATAAAATGTGAGGGATTTTCAAATCCAACATCACAAGTAATCTCGTTGATATTCAAATCGGTGGTTTCCAATAAAAATTTTCCATGTTCTAGCCTCTTTTTCTTGAGCCATTTGCCTGGAGATGTCTTATATGTTTTCACAAAATCTCTATTGAATGCTCCCAAACTCCTCCCGCAAAGTTTAGCATAAGCCTCAAGTTTTAGATTGAACATAAAATGTTTTTCCATTATCGATTTTAACTCTCTCTTTCTATTGTACAGAACCTCACTAAAATATTCTTTTAAAGTTGGGTTATGATTACTTGTCATTATATTAACTATAAGCTCCTTGAACTTGACTTTGAGCAGACTAGTTGAAGGTGGCAAGGGTTGTGAAAAATAATTTAGAACTGCATTAAAGTAGTCTGAAAGGCTTTGATCCAATACTAATGGAATTAATGTATCAGAATGTTGAGCATTTGAAGTTTTTTGACTTGTTATTACTTCATTTTTTATGACAGAACCTATAAATTCGTTAGGCATAAAAATTAGTAAAGCACAAAAATCACCATCATCAATTTCATATACGCGATGCGCTCCTTTCTTTAAAAACACAGCATCACCTGGTCCAAATGTATATTCATTATTAGGTGTTTTCCATCTTGCACCACCTCTAATTACATAACAAAAATAATTTTTTTTAACCCAATAATCCAAGGGTGATACTTTAAGAGGGCAATCATAAGCAGTAAACAAAAGTTCGTCTACTTCTAGATGCTTAAAAACAGGATTGCCTTTAACAAAATTATAAAAATCAAAAATCTCTTTGCCCATCTTTGATGATTTTCGGGGTTTAGATCCTAGAAAAGAATGTTGTAAATATGAATATCTAAGTTAAACTATTTTTTTGATTGAATCAATATAGTTTTATTTTTGACCTTCACTAAATTATGGTTAATGCAGCTCGTTTTCGCTACTAACAATTTTAATAAATTAAAGGAAGTACAGTCCTTGGTTCCAGAGCACATACAACTTTTAAGTCTTAAGGATATTGGATGCTTTGAAGATGTTCTTGAAACTCAAGACACCATTGAAGGCAATGCCATCCAAAAAGCAGAATACATAAAACAACATTATGGGTATGATTGTTTTGCAGATGATACTGGATTGGAGGTCTCTGCTTTAGATGGTGCTCCTGGTATATATTCTGCACGATATGCAGGACCTCAACGAGATGCTACTGATAATATGAACAAGCTTCTTAAAGAATTAGAAAATACTACTGATAGAACTGCTAAATTCAAGACAGTAATCGCATTACACCTCAATGATGAACTCTCCACATTTACGGGTATTTGCGAAGGCACAATCACTAAAGAAAAACGTGGAGACAAAGGTTTTGGCTACGACCCTATTTTTAAAGCTAGTGGATTTGAGCACACTTTCGCAGAAATTTCTTTAGAAGAAAAGAATGTCGTTGGACATCGAGGCAAAGCCGTGAGGCAACTAGTAGAATTACTTAATCTACTGTAATCCAAAATAAAGCATTACCTTTGCACCTTCAATTCCTCAAGGTGAGGAAAGTGTCGAGTGAAGCAGTTAGGTATTAAACGTCGATTTAGCTTCCATAGACACGCTAATAGACAATTATAGAATACATGACATTCGAAGAACTCGGACTCGAAGCAAACTTGCTTCAAGCCATCACAGACATGGGCTTTAAAGAGCCTAGTGAAGTACAGGAAAAAGCCATTCCTGTATTATTACAAGAAGACACAGATTTAGTAGCATTAGCCCAAACAGGAACTGGTAAAACAGCTGCTTTCGGTTTTCCAATGCTTCAGAAAATAGATGTAGAGAGCAGAACCACTCAAGGTTTAATCCTCTCTCCTACTCGTGAGCTTTGTTTACAAATCACCAATGAAATGAAAAATTACGGAAAGCACCTTAAAGGGCTTAACGTAACTGCTATTTATGGTGGCGCTAGTATTACTGATCAAGCAAAACAAGTAAAAAAAGGAGCTCAAATAATTGTTGCCACTCCTGGACGCATGAAAGATATGATAAGTCGTCGTTTGGTGGATATTTCTAAAATTGAATATTGCGTTCTTGACGAAGCTGATGAAATGTTGAATATGGGATTCTTTGAAGACATCAAAGATATTCTCTCTCATACTCCCGATGATAAAAGCACTTGGTTATTTTCTGCTACGATGCCAAAAGAGGTATCTATCATCGCGAAAAAATTCATGTATGACCCTAAAGAAATTACGGTAGGTAACAAAAATGAGAGCACTTCTACAGTATCTCATGAATACTATTTAGTAAATGCACGCGACCGTTATCAGGCTCTTAAACGTTTAGCTGATGCTAATCCTGATATTTTTTCAGTCGTATTCTGTCGTACAAAAAGAGACACTCAGAAAGTGGCCGAGAACCTTATAGAAGATGGTTATAATGCAGGAGCATTACACGGAGATTTGAGTCAGAATCAGCGTGATTTAGTGATGAAATCCTTCAGAAACAAGCAAATACAAATGTTGGTAGCGACTGATGTTGCAGCTCGTGGAATTGATGTGGATGATATTACCCACGTTATAAATTATCAATTACCAGATGAAATAGAAACTTATACTCACAGAAGCGGTCGTACCGGACGTGCTGGTAAAGAGGGTATCTCTATGGTGATTGTTTCTAAAAGTGAAACACGAAAGATCAAGAGTATAGAACGTATCATCAATAAAACCTTTGAAAAGAAGGAGATTCCAAGTGGAATAGCTATCTGCGAAGTACAATTGATGTCTTTAGCCAATAAGATACACAATACGGAAATCAATCATGAAATCGACCCTTATCTAGATAATATCAACGAGATGTTTGTAGATACTTCAAAAGATGAATTAATTAAGAAATTCTTTTCAGTAGAGTTTACGCGTTTCTACAATTATTACCAGAAATCGAAAGATCTTAATGTTGAAGCTCAAAATAGTAGTTCTAGAGATAGCAACAGAGGTAGTAGCAATCCAAATGCAGTACGTTTCTTTATTAATGTTGGTAAGAAAGATGGTTATAATTGGCAATCTTTAAAAGATTTTCTACGCGATACGCTAAGCTTAGGGCAAGATGATTTGTTTAAAGTAGACGTTATGGATAGCTTTTCATTCTTCAACACAGATAAAGCACATTTAACGAAAGTTGCTGAAGTTTTTACCGACTTTAAGGTAGACGGGCGTTTTGTAAATGTAGAAGTCAGTGAAGATAAAGGACGAGTAAGAGATCGTGGCAGAGGACGTGGACGTGATCGAGGTGGAAGACGCTCTCGTGATGGTGACAGACAAGGTGGTGAACGAAGAGGAAGACGTTCTGACGGGCCAAGAAATGAATCGCGCTCTGGAGATCGCTCAGGAAGACGAAGTGAAAGCAGATCTGGCTCAGGTTCAAGTTCTAATTCTGGCTCAGGAAGACCTAGGCGTTCTAGAAGACGTTAGTTGTTAATATTTTAGTAAAATATAGGCTTAGACACGTTTTTTACATTTAGTTTGTTAATTTTAACATTCAGATATAGCAGATGAAACAGTACCTACTACTTTTTGTATTATTACTAACAGGATATTTTGGTTTTACTCAAGAATCAACCTCTGTTAAGGGCACTGTGATCAATACATCTACAGCTAAATCTTTAGAGAATGTAAACATTGTTAATTTAAGTCAGGTTAAAGGAACTTCTACTAATTCAAAAGGTGAATTTGAAATAAATGCGCAGCCAAATGACACACTTCATTTCTCTTACCTTGGGTTTAAATCCATAAAGGTTAAAGTGACTAATGACTGGATCAAGTTTGGAGAATCGCAAATTGAATTAACCGAATTAGCATTAGCATTAGAAGAAGTAGTGGTTAACCAATTAAAGCTTACTGGGTATTTAAAAGTAGATATTGCACAAGTACCTATAACATCTAATTATCGCTATAGTATTTCTGGATTACCAACCACTGGTTATGAAGGAGGGCAAAGTAAACCAGGTGCTGTTAGTAAGGTGTTAGGTGCTATTTTCAATCCAGCAGATTTCTTATATAAAGCCTTTGGGAAAAAGCCAAACGAGCTTCGTAAGCTTAAGAAAATGCGCCAAGATGATGATATACGCAACCAATTAGCCGAACGGTTTGATCGTGAAATGCTTACTGTATTATTAAATATTCCTCGTGTTGATTTAGATTTAATTGTCAGTGAATGCAACTATTCTGCAGATTTTATTAGAACTGCCAATGACTTACAAATACTAGATGCCATTAGTGAGTGTTACGAAGAATACAAAGTATTGAGCCGTAGTCGAAGATCTGGGAGACTCTAAGTTTGTGCATTTGTATAAAGTGAAATCCTATTACCTTCACAATCAATAAAAACTCCCATGTAACCAATTTCAGGAGAAATTTCAGTTTTAGTTTGCATCACTTTTCCACCATTGGTTTCTACTTTGTTTAGAGTACTTTCTATATCATTAGAACTAAAGTAAATGACTGGACCGTCTGTTTCGCTAGGTTTATTAGATTGGTGCTGAACAAGGGATCCTGAAATTCCTGGTTTTTCAGAATCGAATGGAAACCAACCCATTTTAGTTCCCTCAAAATCTTGTATAGTAACGCTAATATCAAATACTTTATCATAAAAAGCCTTCGCCCTATTCATATCTGTTACCGGTATTTCAAACCAGTTTACCAAATTACTTTTCATTATTTATTTTTCTAGAGTTAATTTCAATTTATTTAAGCCTTCCTCAAAATCTTTTCCTACAGTTTTTTCCATACTAAAGAACATCATAAAAATACTGAAGGGAAAAGGTGTTTTTCCCGAAAAACCCCAAATCACATTAGTCTTCCCATTATCTACAGATTCTACTTTTAAATATCCGTCAGAGGTTGATTTCCAAGGTTTATAAAAACGGAGTTCTGTATTTATAATATCATTTTCGACGATACTCTTAATTTCCTGTTCTCCTACACCTACATCTTTGTTGCCCTCCCAATGAGATATAAAACCAACTTCTCCATCAGTTCCTGTATAGGTTTGCTTCATATCAGGATCTTTTAGTTTCCAAGGAGACCAGTAATCCTGATTCTTTACCAATCTAAGGTATCTGAACGTCTCATGAACAGGTCGATCAATAACAATACCTCGTTTTACATCATAGTTTTTTGGCGCGATAACTCCTAATAAAATAACTAAGGCAAGGATTCCAAGTAAAATGTAAAGTAATAATAGCATAGTCAAGTTAATTAGTATAATATGACCGTGTATAAGTTAGATTGAGTTAATAGCTTTGAAGCTCTATAAAAGTAATGATTTTATCTTGAATAATAATGCTCTACTATCTCATCATGACTCTTAATGGTTTTCTGAATCCAATCTAACTTCTTTTCATTCTTTTCAATTTCAGAAAGTTGCCAAGATATATTAGATTGCTTCAATTTGGAGGTGACATGTTCTAAAATAATAGCTGCCGACACTGAAATATTCAAGCTTTCAGTAAAACCACTCATTGGAATTTTTAAAAATCCATCAGCCTGTTGCATTACTTCGTCTGACAAACCTTCAGTTTCTCTACCAAAAAAGAAACATGTCTTTTTTGATATATCAAAATCCTTTAATAACATATCATTTTTATGAGGTGTTGTAGCAATAACTTGATAGCCTTTAGACTTTATATCGGTTATACAAGTCTGCACTGAATGATGGCGATGTATATCCACCCATTTCTGTGCACCCATAGCAATTTCTCTATCTATCTTCTTAACATTCTGTTCCTCAATGACATGAAGGTCTTGTACACCGAACACATCACAACTCCTTATGACGGCACTTGTATTATGTAATTGATATACATCTTCAATAGCGACGGTGAAATATTTAGTACGCCAAGATAAAACGGTTTCGAAGCGTCGTTTACGACTATCTGTTAAATACGTCTCTAGATATTCTAAAAGTTTTAAATCAACCATGATATAAAAATAAAAAACCTAGTACTAATACTAGGTTTTTATTTATAGTTCAATGGGGATTTTCATAGTTAGTTCATGGCATTCGAGCCTATATTACCTTGCGCAACAATGGTCAAGTCCACTTCACTCGCATGAATGTTTATATAACCGTCATAGGCTTGGATATTTGCATAGCCTATAGCTGTATCATCATCTTTTTTAGATACTGACGTCAGAGATTTTCCTGTTTCGCCATCTACCGTTGTTAATGTGATTGCTATTGCTCCAGGATTTGCCACAGATCCATCATGAATATGAGCAACATGATTTGTTCCTGTTTGCGTACCATTAATATCTAACTGCACTAAGGTTTCTCCATTCACTCTAGCCGTCAGTACAGCGGTTCCGGATATCCCCGAAGAATTAACTTCATCTAAGGTATATGCTGTTGTACTTGCCGTTAATTCATTTTGCCCGATGTCACCTTGTGCTACTAGTGTTGAGAGGTCAGCACTACTTAAATGCACATTGATATATCCATCAAAAGCAATCATGTCGTCATAAGTAACAGCAGTAGCATCGTTTAATTGATTGAACGTAATTGTACTGAAGCCTGTATCGCCATCTACAGTTCCAAGATCTACGGCAATTACACCACCTTCAACCGCTGTATTTATATGAATATGAGCAGGGTGCATTCCTCCCGCGGTGGTACCCGATAGTTGTAATTCTACGGTAGTTGAATTATCACTATTTTTTATAAATCTTGCCGTTCCAGATATATTAGGGTCTGAGACAGAAGACAATTGGTACGTTTTGGTTATTTGTACTGATGCGTTATCATCATCACTAGTACAACTCGTTAATGCAATAAAAGGTAACGTGATAAGCGCTACAAAAAGAAACTTTTTCATAGGATTGTTTTTTTTGATTAAAATTTTTATTCATATATAATTACGTTAATTATCAATCCTTTAGCCCATGCTAAAATTGTATTTTAGCATTAGTTTAACAGTTCAGGATAACATGAAATCAATTGTAGTACTTACCGGTGCAGGCATTAGTGCCGAAAGTGGTCTTAAAACTTTTAGGGATGCTGATGGTTTATGGGAAGGTCATGACATTATGGAAGTTGCCTCACCTCAAGGTTTTGAAGCCAATCCAGAATTGGTCATGGATTTTTACAACCAACGTCGCAGACAATTACTGAAAGTTAACCCTAATGCTGCTCATTTTGATTTGGTGCAATTAGAGCAACATCATAAAGTAACTATTATTACCCAAAATGTAGACGATTTACATGAGCGTGCTGGTTCTACAAATGTGATTCACCTGCATGGCGAGTTATTAAAAGTTAGAAGTATGAATGACCCGCATTTAATATTAGATTGGAGTCGGGATTTAGTCATGGGTGACACCGATGGAAATGGTCATCAATTACGTCCGAATATCGTTTGGTTCGGTGAAGATGTACCTATGATTGAACTTGCTATTAAAATCTGTGAACATGCCGACGTCCTAATAATCATTGGTACCTCTATGCAAGTATACCCTGCCGCTAGTTTAATGCATTATGTCCGGAAAGAAATTCCTCTTTATTTTATAGATCCGAAACCTTCTATTGATAGTTCTGAGAGAATTACGGTTATTGCCAAACCCGCAACTATTGGAGTAAAAGAGGTAATTCATGAACTGATAAAGGTTTGACTTTTAGCAAAAAACAGTTGAACTCTATTAACATCTTAAATATCAAATAAAATTGACAATTTCATAGCATTTACGTGATTTTATGAATTTTTCTCCTCTATCCACTTACTCATATACCTTGTGCTTTGTAAGCTTTGATGTTGTAACATAGCACCTATGAAATTTTTGAGACGTAAATCATAGAGAACTTTGATACCGTTTTCAATGGTTTTAAGCAATTCATCTTTTAAATAACTTCCATTAAATTCTCTATGAATTAATTTAAAACCTATTTCTTGTTTTTCTTGCCAAGACATTCGGTTTGTATAAAATTCAATAGCCCTTTTAGTTAAGTTAATTGGATCGTTTTCAATATAACCACCAAAACTTTCAGACAGTCCTTCTGCTCCTACAGGCGTTGTAATACTTGGTGTGCCATTTTGCATAGCGCTCACAAACTTCCCTTTTAGTCCAGCTCCAAAACGTAATGGTGCTAAACATACTCTAGCATTTTGCATCACCTGATCAACATTCTCCGTCCAACCTTTTATTAAAAAGCCTTCCTTTTCATTATGTAATTGAGTGACTTTCTGCATTGGATACGACCCATAGATATGCATTTCTGCTTTAGGAAGTACTTTCTTGATTAATGGCCAAATTATGTTCTTAATATATAAAACAGAGTCATAATTAGGCTCATGCCTAAAGTTTCCAATAGTTATAAAATGTTCTCGTTCTTCGAACGATGGTAATCTTTCAAAATCCTCAGAAACAATTTCATCGAGCATAAAAGGCAGATAGTGAAGCAATGACCTATCCATATTTATAGTCTCTTGAAGTAATTGCATTTCATAACGAGAAATGATTAATGACAAATCACATCTGTAAATACTGGCAATTTCGCGCTTTGTAATATTAGCTCTCAACCACTTCTCTGTTGTGAATTCTTCATTGTTATTATGACATTCTTGACGTGTTTTACGCAAACTATGCAAATCTTCAGTATCAAGTACTCTAAAAGCATTTGGACAATGTTCAGCTACGCGCCAACCAAATTGTTCTTCTGTCATAAAACGATCAAACATCACAATATTTGGTTGTAACGTTTCTATAAAATTATCAAAAGAGGAATGATTGAGTTTAACAGATTGCACCTGAATATCCATTGCCTTCAAATCAATAGCGTAATCACTTTCTGCAGCCGCAGAAGCATATGTTATCTGGTAATCACTAGCTTGAAACGTCGTGATTAACTGCATCATCCGACTACCAGCAGCAGAACTATTGGGTTCAGGCCAAACGAAACCTATGATGAGTAATTTCATCTTATTGCGGTTTAGGCTGCAAACCATAACCAATACGTGTAAGCTTAGCCCAAGAAATCAAGTCTTCAATTTGCTTATCGGTTAACTTTGCATCACCATGCGTCCATGTATAAGAAGGTAATGGCATCTCCTTTTTTTCTACCATCTCAATAACCTCATCCAGTTTATGGTCCTTTTTCTTAATAGAATAGTTTTCCCAATCCGAAAAATTCAAATGTCCTTTACCATGTTTAACATGATCTGCCATCCAATAATTCACTGGCGTTATACTATTATACCAAGGATATCTACTATTATTACTATGACAATCAAAACAAGCTGTTTTAAGAGTTGTCATAACAGCATCTGAAGGATGAGCATCGCTAGTAAAAGCTGTAATAGATTCCAAACTACCCACATTTTTTTCAGGACCAAAGAATTGGGCTATAACAAAAGCCGCTAAAAGGAATAATAATATTTTTTTAAGGATCTTCATTTCTATGTATTTTAGACTTCAATAAAAATAAAAAACTTTTGACGACAGAGCAACTTTATGAAGAATTGAATTACGTAAATCATTCTCGAGAGAACAGGAAGAAATATGCGCATATGGTCATTGAGCGTCCAGAGTTATATCCTAAGTTGTTGAATATTCTCTTTATGGTTGACGATACCATTTCTTGCAGAGCCGCTTGGGTGTTTGAATTTGCATGTGGAGAAAATTTAGAAGCCTCTATTCCTTACCTAAACACTTTTACTACTAATGTTGGCAAAGTGCATCTAGATTCGGCGGTTCGTCCTGTTGCCAAAGTGTGCGAATACTTAGTAAAAGCCTATTATTCTAGACAAGATAATCCTATAAAAGCAGCTCTGACTCCAGAATATCAAGAACGTATTATCGAAGCCTGCTTTGATTGGATGATTAATGATGAAAAAATTGCACCAAAAGCATATTCTATGAATTCTCTGTATTTGTTAGGAAGAGACCATGATTGGATTCATCAAGAACTAAAAATTATCTTAGAACGGGATTTCCAGATGCAAAGTTCAGGTTTTAAAGCAAGAGCCAGACATATCATTGCCAAAATAGACAAAGCAAAAAATTAGATAAAAACTTCCTGCTTCCAGTTTCAGTCTTCCTACTAAAAAAAGTATCTTTGCTTTTTCCAAAATTTCGCAACAAATGTCACTATCACAACTCAATGCTATTTCGCCAATCGATGGTCGTTACAGAAATAAAGTAGAACGCTTGGCACCTTTTTTTTCAGAAGAAGCCCTCATTAAGTATCGTGTGCAGGTGGAAATTGAATATTTTATTGCTTTATGTAAAATTCCTTTACCACAATTGGCAGAATTTGATAATGCCCTTTTTGATGACCTAAGAAACATCTACAAAGCATTTACAACAGCAGATGCTATAAAAATCAAAGACATTGAATCTGTTACCAATCATGATGTAAAGGCTGTTGAATATTTTATTAAAGAAAAATTTGATGTATTAAACATCTCAAATTATAAAGAATTTATCCATTTCGGATTGACTTCTCAAGACATTAATAACACGGCCATTCCGTTATCTATAAAGGACGCCATGAACGATGTGTATGTTCCGGAATATTTTAATGTACTTCATAAATTGGAAGCATTATCTCAAGAGTGGTCTCATATTCCAATGCTTGCCCGAACACATGGGCAACCAGCTTCTCCAACAAGATTAGGTAAGGAAATAGAAGTGTTTGTAGTACGCCTAAAAGAACAATTCAACTTGTTGAATGATATACCTAGTGCTGCAAAATTTGGCGGTGCTAGTGGGAATTTTAATGCGCATCATGTGGCTTACCCTAATATCGATTGGAAAGCATTTGGCAGTAGTTTTGTTCAAGAAAAACTGGGATTACAACACTCCTTCCCTACTACTCAGGTTGAACATTACGATCATATGGCCGCTTTGTTTGATTGTCTTAAACGCATTAATACGATTATCATTGATTTGAATAGAGACATTTGGACCTATGTATCCATGGAATATTTCAAACAAAAAATAAAAAAAGGTGAAGTGGGGAGTTCGGCAATGCCACACAAAGTTAATCCTATAGATTTTGAGAATAGCGAAGGTAATCTTGGTATTGCAAATGCTTTTTTTGAGCATTTATCGGCTAAACTTCCTATTTCTCGTTTGCAACGTGACCTTACTGATAGTACTGTTTTAAGAAATGTAGGTGTCCCGTTTGGCCATACTCTCATTGGGTTTGCTTCTACTTTAAAAGGACTTAACAAGTTGTTATTAAATGAGGCTAAATTTAAACAAGACTTGGAACAAAATTGGGCGGTCGTTGCTGAAGCCATTCAAACCATTTTACGACGTGAAAGCTATCCTAACCCTTACGAAGCATTAAAAGGATTAACAAGAACCAATGACGCCATTACGCAATCATCTATTGCTGATTTCATTGACACTCTTGATGTTTCACAATCTATTAAAACAGAATTAAAAGCCATTACACCAAGTAATTACACAGGTATTTAAAAAAAGATTAACTTGCCAACATGAATAACAGATTGGCATTGATTACATCAAGCGTTATTTTGATGACTTTCTTTTTAGCAGGAATTTTGGATAGTATGTATTCATTGGAAATCCTTGATAATTTGGTAAGCAAAATTATATTGATCGGTACTTTTATAGTATTTGTTTTATATATGATCAAAGTAAATCTAGATAAACATAAAAAAAACCTGCCTTAAAAAAGACAGGTTCTTCACATTAACATTTCTAAAATTTTATTTAAAGAAATTTGAGAACTCTTGGATTTGGGTTTCTTCAAAATTGGCATTTTTTAAAACATCTCCAAGAGTTATTATTTTACTAGGTTTCATATCATCTCCCAAAACACGTACTATCCCAAAGCCTTTACCATTCGCCGTCGCAAAAATAATAAGCTCATCAATAGAATTATCAGTCCCAATGTACTTAATAGTTATTTTACCATCAGTAGCACTTCCTCTAAATAATTCCTCATACTTCTCATTGGCTAAAATGGCCTTAACTTTAACTAATTCTTCTTTATACGTTTCGGTATTACTATCATCACCTTGAAACAATAACATATTCAATTTATCAATAGAATTAAATGCTTCTTGCTGTTCTTCGGTAAAGTTTGTCTGATCAATATCGACAAAACTAGTTGGAAGATCTATGGATATAAAATCTGGTGTTTCCTGATTAGTAATATAGTAACTTTGTAAGGTCTCACCTTGGTTGCAGCTAGTTAAAGCTACAACCAAAATAAGAACAGTGATTATTGTTTTGATTGATGATTTCATTATCCCTAATTAATTCTTTTTATCACCTACTTTTTCTAGATGCTTTCCGCCTTTAATGTTCATTTGCTCAGTGATCTTAGACACTTGTCTTAAATCAATATCACCTGTAAGTGATAATACAACTGTTTCAAATTCGCGTTTTTTTCCGTTGATAGAAACATCACTATTCTTCATGACATCTTTAAGCCCAGTAATGAACATTAACAATTCTTTTACATGGTTTGCATCTTTACCTTCTCTTACATAGAATTTTACGTTTTGGTCACCATCTTTGATACGCATTAATTCCTCAAGATTAGAGCTCCTTAAATAGCTATTTACATCCGCTTTCATGTTGGCTGCAATCCCCTTGTCACCAGTGGTCATCACCTTGAAATTCTTGATTTTCTTAACCATATCAAAGTATGCTTGAGATTCTGCATCGTCAAGATCTACATCAATGCTCGCTAACATTTGAAACATTTTACTATTTACGATAACAGAAGCTACTTCTTCCATATCTTCGTATTTATCGAACATACTCTGCCCAAAAGACACCATAGGTGCTAATACGATTGCTAATACTATTATTACTTTTTTCATCATTTCTTGTTTTACTCGTTAATTACTTGTTTTTTAAAATCTTATTTGTTGTTTTCGAGAACTCATTAATATGAGTCATCTTGTTGGCGCCTTCGTTTAAGTTTGAAGACACAAGGCTTAAGGCTTTCATATTTTCGTTGCCTTTATTTATAGCAAACCCTAAATATTGTAGGCCTTCGACTGTTTGGTCATAAACTTCCCTTTCGTCTACAGTTAACTGGTTTAAATCAGTAATGGTTCTAGGTTGATTTATATACACTCCAAACATAATAGCAACTACGGCTGCGACAGAAATCCACTTATACAAATTGTTTGTCTTGGTTTTTAGTGGAACGTCTTTACTGAATTGCTCTTCCTTTGTCACTGAAAAGTATTGAAACATGGCTTTATACCCATCTAGGTGTGGCGGTACAGTTTCCTGTGCGAAATAGTGTTTTAACTGTTGCTCTTCTTGCAAGGTTGTTTCACCACTGTCATACTTTTCAAGTAATTCATCTATATTATCTAACACCATAATTATGTGTTTTAGTTAATTTTTCTCTTATAGTTTTTCTTGCTCTCGACAATGCTACTCTCACTGCTGTGGCATTCATATTCAAGACTTTCTCTATCTCTTCAAACTCATACTGCTCAATATCTCTTAATTGCAGTACCATTTTTTGTTGCTCTGGCAAATCTTCAATAATCTTGCCAACCCAATCTACACTATCATTCAACTCCACCTGCTTTTGCAATGACGTACTACCATCTTGATAGTTACTATGAACAATTTTAAGGTTTTGTGCTTGTTTCGATTTTAATTTATCCAAACAAAAGTTTTTCGTCATCGTCATCGCGAAAGCTTCAATATTCTTATACTTTTCAAACTGCCCTTTATTCTTCCACAATTTTAGCAATATTTCTTGCGTCGCATCTTCCGCTTCTTCTCGCGATACAAGTAATCGTTTTGCTAAACGAAACACTTTATCCTTAAAAGGCATGACGATATTTAAAAATTCCGTCTGTGTCATTGTTTTTGGTTAGGTTAATTTGCTTGATTACTATTACGACGAACCTTATCGAAATTTGTTACAATTTATTTTTTCTTTGCAATAATGTAAGTAAATTTAGAGTTTACAAGACAAATTCAAGAAAAAGAAATAATGATGCGATTATTAAAAATTACCCTTATTGCTCTTGTCGTTTTTGGTTTTACTACAAGTTGCTTTGAAGATCAAGATGACAATACCATTACAGCTAGCGAAATTAATGACTTTATCTGGAAAGGCATGAATGCCGTATATCTGTATAAAGACAACGTTCCTGATTTAGCTAATGATAGATTTAGTAGCAATCAAGAATATGCAGATTACCTAAATGGTTTCAATAGTCCTGAAGACATTTTTAATGCTTTGGTCTATGAAGATGTCACTTTTGAAGATCGCTTTAGTTTTTTAGTAAGCGATTATATTGCATTAGAGCAGTTATTTAGCGGTACTACAACAAGTAATGGTATGGAATTTGGTTTAAGATTCGTTCCAGGAAGTAACACAGAGGTTTTTGGCTATGTACGCTTCGTATTACCAGGCACCAGTGCTGAAACAGAAGGCGTTCAACGTGGTGATATTTTTTATGCAATTGATGGCACCCCTATAACCGCTTCAAATTTTAATTCGCTCCTTAGTCCAGATACATATACGATCAATCTTGCTACATACAACAATAACGGCACACCAGATACAGCGGATGACACTGTAACGCCAGGTTCTGGAAGTTATACTTTGTCAAAGGCAGAGTATACTGAAAATCCTGTATTTAAGACTGAGATATTGAATGTTGCTGGAAACAATGTTGGGTATTTAATGTACAATGGGTTTACTAGTAATTTTGATACGCAATTAAATGCTGCTTTTGGGACACTTTCTGGAGCTAATGTTACAGATTTAGTACTAGATTTACGTTATAATCCAGGAGGATCTGTAAATACGGCCATATTGTTATCAAGTATGATTACTGGACAGTTTACTGGAGACGTTTTCACTACTGAAGAATGGAACAGTGATTTACAGGCTGCTTTTCAAGCTGACAACCCTGAAAGTCTTATAAATCGTTTTAAAGATAATGATGACGGAGCTACATTAAACAGCTTAAACTTAAACAAAGTATACATTCTAACGACTAGAAGTTCCGCATCGGCAAGCGAGCTTGTTATTAATGGATTAAACCCTTACATAAATGTGGTACAAATAGGTGCAAATACAGCAGGAAAATATCAAGCATCCATCACTATTTACGATTCTGCTAATTTTGGAAGGCAAAATGCCAATCCAAACCATACGTATGCCATACAACCATTGGTATTAAAATCATTAAACTCACAAGGCGTCACTGATTTTGATGATGGTCTTGCACCCAATATCTCTCTAAATGAAGATTTCGGCAATCTCGGTGTCTTAGGAGATCCAACAGAGCCTTTATTAGCAGCAGCTATTGCTGATATAGCAACTTCTAGAGTGTTTTACTCTATAACTCAAGAGCTTCAATTAATAGGAGATAGTAATGATTTGATTCCTTTTGGAAAGGAGATGTATATAGATAAATCAATACCTAGCATTATCAAAAGCCAATTAAACATAAACGAATAAAAAAAGCCGCTAAGAAGCGGCTTTTTTGTTTTAGAACTTTAAATTAAATCCTATGTTGACATTTCTTCCTTTGGTAGTAAACCCAAAAAGTTCTTCATAATCTTCATTTAAGATATTAGTGACATTAGCAAACAAAGTCATCTTATCATCTAGCACTTTCTGACTAATATAAAAATCTAACAATCCATAGCTTGGTAAGATTACACTTACGGTTTCGAACGTGTTACTATCAAAATACGCATCGTTTCTATCGGCATTATACTGATATGCTAATGACATAAAAACTCGATTACACACTTGGTAATCTAATCTTGCATTGGCTTTAAATTCTGGTATGCGCAGATTTAACGTTTCATCAACCTTGGTGTAAGTACCATTTATATTAACATTGAAAGTCTTAGTTACTGGCACAAATGCTTCTACTTCAACTCCAGATGCCGTAAATTCATCATTCACATTACTGTATTGAAATATAAAGTTAACTGGATCTATTAATGTAAAATCAATAAAATTTGTCTCTTTTCTATTGAAATATACTGCACTTATCCGTGTGCTTTTACCTATTCCAGTTTCAACACCTACTTCAATAGTTCTATTTTCTTCAGGTTGTAATTCCGTATTTCCAAATGAAGGTTCATATAATTGAAACAAAGAAGGTGTAATAAATGCCGTACTATAACTAGATAATGCTTTTACATATCCAAATCCTGTATCTTTTTTAAATGACGGGTTTACATTATAAACTACATGAGATCCATAATTGCTATGATTATTCATTCGTAAACCAGCGTTTATATTCAATCCAAAATCAGATACATACACTACATTGGCATAAGGATCTACAATATTAAAAGAAGCTATTTCAGGATTAATGGATTGTTCAAAATCAGTTTCTCCAAAAGGAATTGCGAAGCTTTCCATATCATTTTCTTGGTAACTCACTCCCAAAATGGTGTAAAACTGGTTATTGAAATTATAACGGTTAAATGCATCCACATAATAACTCTTAGCATTGAACTGTGAAGGAAATGACGATTGTATATCGCGCTCAACATCATTATAGCCTGCTTTTACTGAAATACTTCCTCTAGTATATTTAAATTCAGATGACAACCCGATTCTGTATTGATTGGTTTCTGAAACATTATCAGCATCAGTAAAATCGAAATTATCAAAATCGGCATCAAATTTATCAAAACTGACATAGGCGTTTAGCTTAAATTTTTCAGAAAATTTGTAGCCAAGTTTAAGGTTTCCATTAATAGATTGAAAGTTATCTGATTCTGTTCCATTAGATACTGCAGATAACCCATTAGTATTTTGATGTCCAAAACTAGCCCTGTAACTAAAATCTGAAAGCATCCCATTTATGGATATACTATTCATAAAATTCTCAATGGCGTAATTACTATCCTTTTGAGATTGATTACTTCCTAAAACCGATTTAAAGTTAGCTTCAACAGACTTCTTAGAAGCCTCTTTTAATGTAATATTTATAACCGCGGTTGCAGCACCAGTACCATACAATGTACTTGCAGCACCTTTAAGAATTTCAATAGAGGCTACCTGATCTGCATTCAATAAACGCAAATCGTAGTCATTAGCAATTTGAGAGGGATCTGATACCGCAATACCATCAATTAAAATCAATACTTGTCTGTTTCTTCCACCTCGCACGAAGTAGCTTAGGTTTTGGCCAGCATTACTTCTAACACCATTAATTTCGATACCAGAAACAGTATTTACAATTTCTGAAATTGATTTTCCCTGAAAATTTTCCAGTTCTTGTTGCGAGATTTTTGTTATCACCTTACCAGAATTCTCTCGCTTTAGTTTAAATTTAGAGTCTGTAATAAATACTTCATCCAATTCTTCAATAGGTTGTACTTGCTCAATAGGTTGTACTTGCTGTGCAAAACCAAAATTTAATACAAAGGTCGCCACAATACATAAACATGTTTTTTTTGTGCTCATTTAATTTTTAATTACTCGGAATTATATGACGAATCATACGTTAACTTTTATCCCGAAAGTTTAACATCGTTTTTGAAATATGGCAGGTCTCCTGGCTTGCGTCTTAAAATGTTGGTCTTCCCATCTAGGTATAAAACCTCAACAGTGACATGAAGTATAACATTAAGCATCTCTTATATCGAGACAGAGCTTACAGTTGCGGGAACAGCTCAAGAATGTTGAATGATGATTCTTGATTTTTGATTTCCGAATTACTATTTATAATTCATCAATCGTTAATCTACAATCACCAATCTTTTCACTCGATTCCCTTTTAATTCGTTCATGTAAACACAAACGAAACCTATAAATCGCTGCGAATGTAATCAAAAAGCTCGTCAGTTTGAATGAAATTCTTTAGAATTTTGTATCGGAAACAAGAAGCTCATCAAACAGAGATTTCTCGATACAATTTAGAAAATTTGAAATCGCTCGAAATGACAACTAGTTTTAATTGCTTTGACTAAATAATCTTACTTTTGAAGAATGAAAATCACCCCTTCTAGAAATGTATATATAATAGCATTCTTATTGATCCTTTTATCATGCAAAAAAAATAAGGATACAGAAAGTTCTTTACCTATTTTAGAAACTAGCACATTAGATCTTAAATACGCCAAAGGATTCA
Organism: Flavobacteriaceae bacterium; assembly: GCA_014238425.1. Taxonomy (GTDB): domain Bacteria; phylum Bacteroidota; class Bacteroidia; order Flavobacteriales; family Flavobacteriaceae; genus JABABD01. The sequence continues at coordinate 54,552 of JABABD010000015.1, forward strand.
CTGTTAAAGAAGAAGGTAATATCAAAATTTTGAGCATCATAAATCCTTGGCCTGACGTTGATAAAACCTACAGATATGCATTAGTTGATAGAAAATTATCATCTAAGATAACCTTAATGCGCGATGAATATGACGGTATTATTATTACACCTGTAAATTCTATAGTAGTAACTTCTACAACACATATCCCAGCTTTAGAACTACTTAATGTCGAAGATAAACTTATAGGGTTTCCTGGAACCGATTATATTTCATCTAAAAACACACGAACAAGAATAGACAATAATGAAATAAGGGAACTAGGAAAGAACGAAGGTATTAATACCGAAGTCCTTTTGAGTATCCAACCAGACGTAGTCATTGGGTTTGGAGTAGATGGAACCAACAAAACTTTTAATACCATTGAGAAGGCCAATATTCCAGTAGTTTATAATGGCGATTGGACAGAAGGTTCTCCTCTTGCAAAAGCGGAATGGATAAAGTTCTTTGGCGCCTTGTTCAATAAGAGCGATTTAGCAAATTCCGTTTTTAATACTATTGAAAAAGACTATAACGTAGCAAAGCAAATAGCAGCTCAAGTTTCTAAAAAACCAACTATTTTAAGTGGCGCCATGTACAAGGATGTATGGCACTTACCAAATGGAAAAAGCGCTGAAGCACAATTACTAAATGATGCTAATACTAATTATCTTTGGCGAGATACTGAAGGTGTAGGGAGTTTGGCTTTAAACTTTGAGAATGTATTGGAAAAAGCACAAAGTGCCGACTTGTGGCTGAGTCCTTCATATTATACATCGTTGGATGCATTAGAAAAAGCCAATCCACATTATACAAAATTCGAAGCCTTTAAGAATAAGAAAATCTATTCGTTTAGTATGACAACTGGTATAACTGGTGGTGTTTTATATTACGAATTAGGAATGGCAAGACCAGATTTAGTGCTCAAAGATATCATAAAGATTTGTCATCCGGAACTATTGAAAGACTATACAACATATTTCTTTAAACCACTTCCGTAGTTGCTAGAAGCCAAAACATATAGGAAACAGTTTGCAATTCTAACACTCGTGTTATGTATTTGTTTTTTTGTAAATATTGGTTTGGGTTCTGTGTCTATTCCTTTAAAATCGATTTTCTCTAGTCTTTTTGGTGGTACATTAGACAACGAATCATGGCAATATATCGTACGGAATTATCGATTACCTAAAGCACTAGTAGCCATAATCGTTGGTTCAGGCCTTGGTATATCAGGGCTTCTTATGCAAACCTTGTTCAGGAATCCACTTGCTGGTCCGTTTGTTCTTGGTATTAGTTCAGGAGCTAGTTTAGGCGTAGCGCTGGTGATTATGGGGGCATCAATTTTTGGAGGTTTTCTTTCTACTATGCTATTATCTCAATGGAGTTTGGTCATAGCAGCGAGTCTTGGAAGTTTTCTGGTATTACTAGCTGTAGTTACAGTTTCTATTCGTGTTAGAGATACTATGGCCATTCTTATCATAGGGTTAATGTTCGGAAGTATTACAGCTGCCATTGTAAGTGTACTCTCTTACTTTAGTAGTGCAGAACAATTACAACAATACATCTTTTGGGGTTTTGGAAGCTTAGGCAATCTTAGTTGGAATGAACTTAGTGTTCTATTTATAATCTACCTCATCGGAATAGGTTTAAGTATGTACTCCATCAAAAGATTAAATACCCTCTTATTAGGTGAGAATTACGCAAAAAGCTTAGGGATGAACATACAAAACAGCAGGCTAATCATCATTATAGCCACGAGTTTGCTAGCTGGTACAATAACGGCCTTTGCGGGTCCTATCGCCTTTATAGGCTTGGCAATTCCACATCTAACGCGACAAGTATTCAAGACTTCTAACCACAAGATATTATTGCCAGCAGTATTCCTATATGGCGCCATTGTTATGCTAATTTGCGACAGTATCGCTCAACTACCTATGAGTGATTATACGCTACCAATAAATGCTATAACCTCATTGATAGGAGCGCCAGTTGTTATTTGGTTATTAGTAAGACAACGAAAAATGATGTTTTAATGACAGAACAAAAAAAACATATCGTCCTTAAAACAAACAACCTTTCTATAGGCTATAGATTCAAGAAAGAAGAAACCATAGTCGCAACTAATATAAATATAGAATTGAAACAAGGTGAGTTAGTTGGATTAGTTGGGGCTAATGGCATTGGTAAATCCACATTACTTAGAACACTTACAAGAGTACAACCACCACTTTCAGGCACTGTCAGTATTGATTCGAAGCTTATTGATGATTATTCAAGTTTAGATTTAGCCAAATCTCTAAGTTTGGTATTAACAGAGCATAGCTTTTCTAAGAACCTTACAGTTTTCGAATTAATCGCTTTAGGAAGACAGCCTTATACCAACTGGATAGGAAATCTTTCTAATAATGACAAAAGCATTGTTAACCAGGTGATGCAACAAACCTCTATTGAAACATTACAGCACAAAAAATGTTATGAATTAAGTGATGGACAATTACAAAAGGTAATGATTGCAAGAGCATTGGCTCAAGACACGGCACTCATTATTCTCGATGAGCCAACAACTCATTTAGATATGTATCATAAAGCATACATATTAAATCTATTGAAAACACTAGCTAATGACACCAAAAAAACGATTTTGTTTTCTTCTCACGAAATAGACTTAGCCATTCAATTATGCGATAAACTTATTGTTATGACCGATTCTCAAGTGATTTCAGGTACACCAGAAGCACTTATTAGTAACGGAAGTTTCAACACTCTTTTTCCCGAAGATTTGATAGTATTTGATTCTAATTCTGGTTCTTTTAAGGTTAAAAAATGACGTATCTTTGATAAATTTCACTTCTAAATGAACGATAATCTTATTCTCATATTTTCCATTATTTTTTCAGGAGTTCTTGGTGCTTTTCTAGGAGTTATTTTTATGAAACTAAAAGCCAAAAGTGAAAAAAGTACGTTGGAAGAACGCCAGAATCAGATGGGATTGACCATTGATGATTTAAAAACTTCCATTTCAAATCTAGAATTGGAACGCGACAAGTTTCGTGATGAGCGCGAAGGTTTAAATATTGAATTGACACAACGTAATACAGAGTTCGAAAATCTTGAGCAACAAAACTTAAAGAGGGATCAGGAGTTAGAAGAACGTCAAGAAGAATTAAGGAATGAATTCAAGTTACTAGCGAATACCATTCTTGAGGAGAAATCCAATAAATTTACAGAGCAGAATAAAGAGAACATCAAGAATATATTAAATCCTTTGGAGGAGAAAATAAAAACATTTGAAAAGAAAGTTGAGGATACACAAAAGGAAAGTATTAGTATGCACTCTGCTCTTAAAGAGCAATTACTAGGCCTAAAAGATCTTAATCTTCAAATGACAAAAGAGGCTACCAACCTTACCAAAGCATTAAAAGGTGATAGTAAAATGCAAGGAAATTGGGGTGAGCTCGTTTTGGAACGTGTGTTAGAAAAATCTGGGTTAGAAAAAGACCGAGAATATTTTGTGCAACAGAGTTTTACGTTGGATGATGGCTCTAGAGTCATGCCAGATGTAGTGTTGCATTTACCAGATAATAAAAAAATGATCATAGATTCCAAAGCATCATTGACAGCTTATGAACGTCTTGTTAATGCTGATAAAGAAGATGAAGGAACTCATTTAAAAGCACATGTTAATTCAATAAAAAAACATGTCGACGATTTATCCGAAAAGAACTATCAAGACCTCTACGATATTGAGTCTCCCGATTTTGTATTAATGTTTGTCCCAATAGAACCAGCATTTGCCGTTGCAGTAAATGAAGACAATACATTATACAATAGAGCATTTGAAAAAAATATTGTTATTGTAACGCCATCAACGTTGTTAGCCACATTACGCACAATTGACACTATGTGGAATAATGAAAAACAACAACGTAATGCCATTGAAATAGCAAGACAAGCAGGTGCTTTGTACGACAAATTTGAAGGGTTAGTTAAGGATCTTACAGGTGTAGGCAAAAAAATAGATGCTGCAAAAACAGATTATTCTTCGGCTATGAATAAGTTGGTAGAAGGCAAAGGAAACCTCATCACCAGTGTACAGAAACTGAAGAAAATGGGCGCAAAAGCAAAGAAAGAGCTTCCAGAAGCAATTATAAAACGTGCTGAAGAAGAAAGTGATGAATAAAGAAGTGACATACAAATCGGTTGAATCTACACGTATCACTATCTCTGAACTGATGTTGCCATCACACTCCAATTTTAGCGGAAAGATTCATGGCGGCTATATTCTAAGCCTTATGGATCAAATTGCCTTTGCCTGTGCTTCTCGACATTCTGGAACCTATTGTGTCACTGCGTCAGTTGATACAGTAGATTTCTTGAATTCTATAGAGGTTGGAGAATTAGTGAGTATGAAAGCTTCTATAAATTATGTTGGTAAAACCTCTATGGTTGTTGGTATTCGAGTAGAAGCAGAACATATTCAAACGGGTAAGAAAAAACATTGTAATTCTTCCTATTTTACAATGGTTGCCAAAAATAATAAGGGAAACAATGTTGAAGTTCCAGGCTTAATTTGTGATGATAAAATAGAGGTCAAACGATTTTTAAAAGCACTTAAGCGTATTGAAACAAAAATAGAGCGCCAAAAAGAATTTGATCGTAAAGATTTCTCTCACATCAATTATCTCGAAGATCTAAAAGATTATCGGGTCAGGATAGATATCTAGAAATTCCTGCTCAAATTAAAACCAAAATAAAAATTACCATCAGTCCAATCTCCACTACCCTGTCCAAGGAATCCATTAGTATTCATAGGTTGTGCATTTGTGAAATGCATTTGAAAAACATGCCCTCCAGTTTCTAGATCTATTCCAATAGACAGCGGATTGGTAAAAGGTGAATTATCTGCTCTATTAAGATGTAATCCATAATCCATGTTCAGGGACCATCTAGGTCCTAACTTGTAACGTCCTCCTAATCCTAAAGCAAATTGAGAATTATCTTGTGCATCAATGGCTACATAGTTATCATGAAAGAATGTAGGCGCAATTTCTAGTGACAAATTCTTGTCTACTTTTCTAGAAATCAACAATTGTGTATTATAGCCAAGTCTGTTATTAAATTCTAACAACGGAAGATTATCTTTATCTAATCCTGTATTAATATTGACTTCGTTAAAACCAACTACTGTAAATGGAAACCCATTGGATTCTTGACGCAGCAATCGATACTTAATAGCGAAGTTATATATTTTCTGAAACGAGCTTCTCGAAACGCTTATGTTAATGCCATCAGTCAAGCCGTAAACAAAATTCAAACGTGTGACAGCTTCATCTAACCCAAAAAAGTTATCCAGTCCTCGCTCTAAACTACCAAAACGGTGTGCTACTACAAAGGTTAATTCCTTTTTAGCAACCAATTTTGTAGATTCAAAATTGACAATTTTCAAACCTTTAAATGCCGCTATAGCATATCCAACATCAGTTGCATCTGTATCTATTTCAGATAAGAGATCGTCTTGCGCATTTACAAAAAATGACGCGAAAAGAAGTAAAAGAAATGTTTTTATAGCTCTCATATTTACATTAAAGTATTAAAAAAAGCCTTCGACAACGAAGGCTCCATATATATGGTTATAGCATTATTGTTTGACAAACCGCTTGGTCTCTGATGTGTCTCCTGATATTATTCTTACGATATAGATACCATTATTCCAGTTAGAAACATTCACATTTGAATTAATATCAGAAATTTGTTTGTTTACAATTCGTTTTCCTAATACATCAAATACCTGTAATCTTGCGCTTCTTATTTTAGGGTTTAATTCGATATTCAAGCGTTCTTTGGCAGGATTAGGCGAAATGGTAAACGCAATCTTATCCTCAAGCCTATCAATCGTATTTGACGATGATGGTTCTTGAGCGAACGCAACTGTAATCTCCATGAAGAAGAATACAATACACAAATAAGTAATTTTTTTCATAGGGCAAATCATTTATTACATGAGTCATTGCTATTTGCTGTAACAACAAAATCATTCATTAATGTATTATAAATATAAGAAAAATGTTGCTAACCAAATGCATCTAACTACTTGATTATTGAACACTCGTTTAATTTAACCTGCTCCAACAAATCGTCAAAACCAATACATCTTCCTTTAATGTTTAGGTTTTCACCTATTTTTAGGTTTTCGCCAAGAGGTTCACTAAATTGACAAAACACAGCATCATCTAGTGTTAAATCAGAAGCATTTAATTCTGTAATAACACCGTTTACTTGAATCGTTTTATCATTATATACCTTCTCGCTTTTTGACAATTCTAACTCAAATTTGCTCACAATATCCTGTGAAGACATTTCAAAGTCGGGCTTCTCAGCGCTAATATCTCTATGATCTTGATACAAATAATTATACCCGAATATGCCTAACACTAATATTAAAAGCAAAATAAAAATACCCTTCTTATGCATTAAATAGTTCTTTAAACGTTAATGTATTAGTAATCTCCATAAAATTAGATAAATTTATACAAAGTTAATTACAGGATTATGAAAAAAAATGCAATCTACTTAATGGCACCATTATTGTTTTTAGTTTTTAACGCTTGTTCAAATGACAGCGAAGATGATTTAACAGATCAAATGCAAAACCAAGACCCTATAACATATTCCGATGATGTAAAAACCATTATCGATAATAACTGTCTTAATTGTCATCAAAGCCCTCCAGTAAATGGGGCTAACACATCACTTTTAATATATGAAAACGTAAGGAGTGGTGTTGAGAACAACAATTTAATAAATAGGATATCTGCACAGGCTGGTCAGTCTGGGGCTATGCCATTGGGTGGGCCAAGACTTCCTCAATCATCGATTGACATCATAGTTCAATGGCAAACTGATGGTTACATAGAATAATAATACACAAATCATGAAAAAAAACGTACTATATCTTCTTTTGCTTATTTCGGTAGCGACTATGGCTCAGAATAAATATCTGACCAAATCTGGGTCCTTGATTTTTGAGGCCTCTGTACCCTCTTTCGAAGAAGTAAAGGCCACCAACAAGTCTGTCACTGCAATACTTAATACGGAAAATGGCGAATTTGCATCTTTAGCTTTAGTTAAAGGCTTTAGGTTTAAAAATGCGCTAATGGAAGAGCATTCTAATGAAAACTACGCAGAATCTGATGATTTTCCAAAAGCTATATTTAAGGGAAAGATCAAAGATTATTCGAAGGAAGGTAAAACAACAATTGATGGTGAATTGACCTTTCATGGTAAAACCAAATCGTACAAGGATATCAATATCGTTACTAAGACGGATGGCGATAATATTATTGTTACTGGGGGTTTTATGGCCAATGTATCCGATTTTGATATCAAGATTCCAAAAGTGGTGAGTAATAAGCTTTCAGAAAAAGTCAAGATTGACTTTGAATTCAGTTTAAAGAAAAAGTAATCCAATTTTTCAAAATCAATTAAAATTCTTCATTTTTTTCTTACATATCTAAAAATTAACAAAGTATAATCTTAACTTTAGCATAAAAAAATGTACGGTTCTATTCCGTTTAGCGACTATAGTTAAAATTTTACTGAAGGTCATGATTAATAGCAAAAAATCAATTACCATTTCCTTATAGTTTTAATTTTTTGTCTAAACATGACTATTACGCCATGAGTACGAAAAATATGAAAGAATTAGAAGTCTTAAAAACCATACTTTATTTTTCAATTTTCAAACACCCAATAAATGAAACAGAGGTGTTTGAATTTGCCAATATATCAAATCAATTGGACGTAAATAAGCAGATAAAGTTTCTAGTTCAAAAAGGCGTCATTTTTAAATTAGGTGACTACTACTCTTCTATAAACGACCATTCTCTTGTAAAAAGACGTCTAGAAGGTAATCAAATGGCCGAAAACATCATGCCAAAAGCTTTTAATGTTGGAAGGTTAATTGCAAAGTTTCCCTATGTAGAAAGCGTTAATTTATCTGGAGCATTATCAAAAGGGTATTATGATAATGAAGGAGATATAGATTTCTTTATTATTACTAAATCTAGTAGGTTATGGATTGCAAGAACACTACTCATTCTATATAAAAAAATATTCTTATTAAATTCTAAAAAATATTTCTGTGTAAATTATTTTATCGCTAATGATCAACTAGAAATTAACGAGCGTAATCGGTTTACTGCTACGGAGATGATAACGCTCATACCTGTATCTGGAAAACATATGTTCTTTGATTTCATGAATAGTAATACATGGATCAAAAATTACTTTCCAAATTCAAACTTATTAAACGTTAACGTTATTGAAGATGTTAAAAAATCTTCATTTACAGAATTACTAGAGTATTTTTTGAGCGGTTCTATTGGAAATTTTTTCGAAAAAGCTTTCAGAAAGATTACTTTAAAAAAATGGGAATCTAAATTTAAACACCTCGAGAAAGAAGATTTCAAGATTGCTATGAAATCAACAAAAAGTGTTTCGAAGCATCACCCTCAGAATTTCCAAAAGAAAGTCATTCATCAATTAAATAAGGACTATCAAAAGATAAAACAAGAACATAACCTAGAAGTACCTCTCGAGCATGCTTGATATTGTATTTTCTCATTCATACTACTATAAATTCGATTCTAAGCAATGGAAGAATAGAACGCCTTACCCTCCTTTGGGAACATTGTATGCCGCCTCTTATTTACGTGAGAATGGTTACAGTGTTGGTGTTTTCGACGCCAATCTTCTAGACGACCCAAAAACCATTAAACCTTATCTAGAGCAACAGCAACCAAAATTTTTTGTTATATACGACGATGGATTCAACTATCTCACCAAAATGTGTTTGACCTCGATGCGAAAGGCCGCCTTCGAGATGATAAAAATTGCGAGAGAATTTCAGTGTACAGTTATTGTTTGTAGTTCAGACTCGACCGATCACTATGAAAAATATTTAAGAGCAGGAGCAGATTACGTCATTCAAGGTGAAGGTGAAATCACACTGAAAGAATTGGTCGACTCCTTAAAAAACAACCACAATCCGTCTGCCATTCATGGTCTTGTATTCAAAAAAGATAATGACATCATAAAAAATCCAAAACGGGCTGTGCTCCAGGATTTAGATGCGCTTCCTCTTCCTGCATGGGATCTGATAGACATAAAACCTTATAAAGACATTTGGACAAGCGGTGGTAATGAATTTACACTGAATATTGCCACAACACGAGGATGTCCTTTTAAATGTAACTGGTGTGCAAAACCAATTTATGGCAATCGTTATAATTCACATTCGCCTGAGTATATTACAAACCACATAAAATATCTGGTAAACACGTACAATGTTACACGCTTTTGGATGTGTGATGATATTTTTGGTCTAAAACCAAACTGGGTGCAACAATTCAATGTAGCACTTAAAAAAGAACAGCTTGACATATCTTATTATATACAGAGCCGCGTAGATCTATTACTTAAAGAAGATACGATTGATTGTTTAGTTGAATCTGGATTGGGAGAAGTTTGGGTCGGTGCTGAAAGCGGTTCACAAAGTATATTGGATGCTATGGATAAAGGCATAACAGTAGAACAAATATATGAAGCTACCCATATATTAAAGAAAAAAAACATTCGTGTTGCCTTTTTTATACAATTCGGTTATTTAGAAGAAACCAAAGAAGATATTGATAAGACAATACAAATGATCAAGGAATTGGTACCTGATAATATCGGGATCTCAGTTTCTTACCCATTACCAGGCACTAAGTTTTATGAAAAAGTAAAAGATGACTTGAAATTAAAGGCCAATTGGACAGATTCAGATGATTTGGCAATGATGTTTAAAGGAACTTTCAGTACAGAATTCTATAGGAAATTACAACGATACGTTCACAAAGAATATCGTAAAAGTCAAGGACTATATAATTTAAAGCATTTCAACACTGAGAACTTTAAATCTATATTGAAGTTAGCTTACTATTTTCCAAGTGCTTTTTACGATAAATTTCTCTTAAAGAAGTTAGCAAAATAAGAGGTTTATGAATTGGAAAATAAAGGCGCTACTACAAAAAATATTATCAACTACTAAGTTAGGTGATAACCTAAATCATATTCCTGCAACTCTAAATAAAAAATATCATTACAACGTTGCTTTATATCAAACATACGAATGTGTTCGAAAATTTAGTTATTGTAATATAGATTTATCTACAAATAAAACTGCTTTAGAAATTGGAACAGGATATTCATTGATTTCAGCTGCCGTTTTATCGTTACTTGGTTTTCAAAAAATAATTACTGTTGATATTACGGAAGACATACAATTTTCTACTTGCAAAAAACAAATAAGTTACTTAGAGGAGCCTGATATTTTAAAAATAATATACCCAAAAAGTATTTTTAACGAACAAGAAATAAAAAGTAAAATAACTCAACTCAATGAAGCGCATACTTTACAATCACTTTTTGACATATTCAATACTACTTATATAGCACCATATAATTTCAACGCTATTCTAAAGCATTCAAAAAAAATTGACTATATAGCCTCTCAAGTAGTGTTAGAACATATTCCTTCTAAAATTCTAAATGAATTATTTCAATTTACTAAAGAAGTTTTACACAAAGAACAATTCTGTGTTCACACAATTAATTTTATTGATCATTTTGCAAATCCTGGTTTTTTTCAAGACAAATCGATATCTGAATTTAATTTTTTAAAATACTCAGATGATTATTGGAATTATTGGGCCGGAAACTCTATTGCATATACCAATAGATTGTCTCATGTATTTTATCTTGAACTGTGTAAGAAATACAGTTTAAACGTAGTTGATTTTATAGGTGAGAATTATAGAACTAGAAAAGGGTTAGACGCAAAATTAATCCATGTTGATGTCTTAAAAAAATACAATTCTAATATTAATATTGAGGATTTAACAAAATATCAAAGGGGGACTTTAATTATTTCAAATACATAAATGAAAGCTGATTTTGACATAGCCTCAAAGCATTATGATGAGAATTTTACATTCTCCAACATTGGCAAGGCCCAACGTCATCTTGTTTTCAAACATTTAGATCCACTAATACGTACTACTGAAAAGTTCTCAATCCTCGAATTAAATTGCGGAACAGGAGAAGATGCTATCGAACTGGCAAACTCAGGTCATAGTGTTCTAGCTACCGATATATCTGATGGCATGATTGCTATTGCAAAAGCAAAAACACATTCTAAGGACTTAAAGTTCAAAATTCAAGATATCAATGCTATTACGAAAACGTCTTTCGATAGAAAATTTGATTTGATTTTTTCGAATTTTGGCGGTATGAATTGCTTGTCAAGAAAGCAGTTAGACACATTTTTAAAAACATCAATCGACCTATTAAACCCGAAAGGAAAACTGGTCATGGTTTTAATGCCAAAACATTGTCTTTGGGAATACCTCTATTTTCTGCTTAAAGGAGATCTTAAAAAAGCAAAAAGAAGAAGTACTACCGAAGCCGTATTGGTAAATGTAGATGGCAATTTGGTAGAAACATGGTATTACAATCCCGAGGACATTGTATCTTTAACACAATCCATTTACGCCGCCAAAATCATAAAACCCGTTGGGGTAACCATTCCACCTTCTTATCTTGAAAGGTCGTTTTTGGCAAAGACACCATTCTTGAACTTGTTCGTGAAAATTGACCATATCATTACAGGATCATTTTGGGCTAAATATGCTGATCATTTTTTAATACAATTGATAAAGAAATGAGCATAGTATTGACACACACATATTATCTTTATGAAGATTCCAAGGAGCAACTCATAATGAGACCCTATGCACCGCTTGGCTTACTATATATCTCTGGATACCTGAATGCACATAAGATAAAGAATGAAGTTTACGATACCACTTTTTATTCAAGAGAAGACCAGCTCAACTTCATACGCGACAAACAGCCCAAAGTTGTTGCTATTTACACGAATTTAATGACCAAGATCAATGTCATAAAACTTATCAAAGTACTAAAAACTGATTCTTCTCATGGTTTCCCTAAGCTAATTTTAGGTGGACCAGATATTACATATAACTGTGAGAATTATTTAAATACTGGTGTCGATTTCTTGATTATTGGAGAAGGAGAACAAACCACTTTAGAATTATACAACGCAATTGTTAACAGTAAGGAACATCAAAACATTGCTGGCATCGCATACCTCGAAAATGGCGTTGTTAAAAAAACTTCTCCAAGAGTAAAGATGAAGGATCTTTCGCAATTGCCACTACCAAATCGCAAAGCCATCCCTGTCGATAAGTATTTGGACACATGGAAAACACATCACGGAAAAAGTTCTATGACCGTGAGTACACAACGCGGTTGTCCGTATACATGTAGATGGTGTAGTACTGCAGTATATGGACAAAGTTATAGGAGGCGTCCAGCCGAAATGGTTGCTGCAGAACTAGGAATACTAAAAGACACCTACCAACCTGACAGTATATGGTTTGTAGATGATGTATTTACCGTAAGTCACAAATGGATCAGGAGTTTTTGTGAGCAAGTCCATAAACAAAATGCCATTATTCCGTTTGAGTGTATTACCAGAGCAGAACGTCTTAACGACGAAGTCCTACAATTATTAAAAGATGCGGGATGCTACAGAATTTGGATTGGCGCAGAAAGTGGATCTCAAAAAATAATTGATGCCATGGATCGTCGTGTAGACGTAGATGTTGTAAAAAAAGCTATCCAAAAAACGAATGCCTTGGATATAGAAACTGGTACTTTTATTATGGTTGGCTATCCTGGTGAGAATGAAAGTGATATCAACGAGACCATAAATTATCTAAAAGCTGCTAACCCTACTCATTTTACAATTACCGTGGCCTATCCAATCAAAGGAACTTCTTTGTATAACGAAATCGAAGATAAGATAACCGTACAACCTAATTGGGAGACCTCTACCGATAGAGATATTGATTTTTCTAGGACATACTCTCGTAAGTTTTACGATTATGCGGTAAGGAAAATTGTGAATGAGGTCAATTATTATAAAGAAAAACAAAACACAAAGAATCTTAAAAAATTAGCCAATTACAAACTAAAATCCACCTTAGCCGGTGTTTTCATGAAACTATCCAAATAATATGAAGCCTTCTCATATCTCTTTATACTTTATACTATTTATAGCGTTTACGTCATGTTATAAACAAGATCACGAGATTAATTTAAAGTGGAATAAAGGGTATGAAAACGATACTTTTGAAAGACACTGTATTGGGCTGAAATGGGCTTTGTCTTATTTAGGGTCAACCATAGCAAATGACACTACACTTCTAGGAATTACATACAAAGACTCTACTATAACATTAAACATAAAGCAATTAGGTTTTTCTGAAAATGCGGTTACACATCTCGCCAAACTTCAATATATTTTTAAAGCATCTGAAGAATATAAAAAAAACAATGCTATGGACATTGGGCGATACATTGCATTGACCTATGGAAACTCGTATCATTACTATGCTATAACTAATGTCCCAAAAACCCTAGAACAGTTTGAACGGCTATATGAATTTGATAGCCTTAAAGGATATATTGACGATTCTAGCGTTTCTAGAGTAGATCGTATTATTTCGTATTCAAAACGATTAAAAAATAATGGTCAAGGCTTTGTTTCTGCTGAGATAGACTCTATAAGTAAAGATACCTTTGAATATGAAACTGTAGAAATAATGTCCAATGGACAGCAAAGATTTGGTGTTTATGGCTTGGATGGGAAGTTAAAAGAAGCCGCAGACGCTAACATCACGCGAGCAGGGAAACCAGCAAAATGCATTTGGTGTCATGAGGTTGTTGTTCAGCCTCTATTTAGGTCGCAGCAAAATCATAAAGGCTATTTAAGTTATCTGCGATTTAAGGACTCACTAAAGTACTATAATCAAGAGCTTCAAGCGTATCAAAACGAATTATGGACCGACAAATCGATATTGAACAAAGCTTTACACACTGAATTAGAGCTTCTCTATATTTCTTTTATGGAACCAACCGTAGGGCGTTTATCTCGAGAATGGAACCTGCCATTAACAGAAGTCCGACAAAAACTAGCTCATTTAAAAACACACCAACACGAGGAATTTTCATTTTTAGGAAATCTATATCATAGAAAAGACATTGATGCGCTTGCACCTTTTAAAGCTATCAAAACACCAGAAAGTATTAGAGAACAATCGGCTAATGAAATTAATCTATTACAATAATGCGTAATGAAAATATGAAAACTGTATTTATAGATAGGGATGGTGTAATTAATAAAGACATTGGATATTTATACAAAATAGAAGATTTTGAATTTATTGAGGGTGTCTTTACCAGTCTTAAATATTTGAAAAAAAAAGGTTTTAGTTTAATTATTGTCACCAATCAATCTGGTATTGGCAAGGGGTATTACAAAGAGCAAGATTTTAATATTCTTAATAATTGGATGTTAGATAAATTTAAAGAACAAGGCATAGATATTTTAGATGTTTTTTATTGTCCACACACGCAAGAAGATAATTGTAATTGCCGCAAACCAAAAATGGGTATGTTTGAAAAGGCTGATGATAAATATCAAATAAACAAGAACAATTCATGGATGATTGGGGACAAAGAACATGATATTAAAGCAGCTCTTAATTTTGGTATAACCAATACGATACTAGTTGAAAGTGGGCATGAAATTGAAAAAAAAAATAGCAATGCTCAATTTATTTCACCGTCAATTAAAGAGGTAAACAATTACATAATTTGATATAAATTATTAATTACTGTAATGAAGATAAACTATAATAATAAAACTATTTTAATAACGGGTGGTGCTGGATTTATCGGATCCAACATTGCTTTTTATTTACAGGAAAATTATCCTGACAGCAACATTATAGTTTTTGATATATTTAGAAGTAAAGAGACTTTTGCCAATGGTAATTTAAAAAGTTTTGGTCATTATAAAAACTTAATAGGTTTTAAAGGTGATATCATTTGTGGCGACATTAGTAATGAAACAGATTTAAATAAGCTCAACAATTATAATCTAGACTATATTTTTCATCAAGCAGCGATTTCTGACACACGTGTTTATGACCAAGAAATTATGATAAAAACAAATGTGACTAGTTTTTATCGTCTATTGGAAATTGCTATAAAAAATAATGCCAAGATGGTTTACGCAAGTTCTGCTGCTACCTATGGCTCAAGTCCATCTCCTCAAAAAATTGGTGATGATTCTCCAGAAAATCTTTATGGCTTTTCTAAGTATGCTATGGATCAAATAGCCCATAGGTATATTAAAGAATACCCAGACATGCATATTGTAGGTCTTAAATTCTTTAATGTCTATGGAGAAAGGGAGTACTTTAAAAATAAAACGGCTTCTATGGTCATACAGCTAGGGCATCAAATCTTGGCTGGTAAACCGCCACGTTTATTTATTGGGTCCGATAAAATGATGCGTGACTTTGTGTATATTGAAGATGTTGTTGCTGCTAATATTCTAGCTTGTTTGGCTAAAAAAAACGGCATCTATAATATTGGTAGTGGCATTAATCGCAGCTTCTATGATATAGTCACTATTTTGCAAAAAGAATTAAATACACATTTGAAAATAGACTATTTTGAAAATCCATACACTGGATATCAAATGCATACTAAAGCAGATATTAGTTTAAGTGAAGTATACTTAAATTACAAACCAAACTACACCTTAGAACAAGGTATTAAAAAATACATACCTTATATAAAGCAAACATTTAACTGTAACAACAAATAATGAAAAACATTTTGGTCATTGGCGATATTATGATAGACAAATACTTAATCGGTAGTATTGAGCGTATATCTCCAGAAGCCCCTGTTCCTGTTGTTGATATAATTGAAGAGAAATCTGTTTTAGGTGGCGCAGGCAATGTCGTTAATAACTTATTAGCTTTTGGAGCTGAAGTAAATATTATGAGTGTGGTTGGTAATTGCAATAACGCTCCAATACTATACAATTTGCTTAAAGAGAAAAACATCAATACAGATTATATAATTATTGAAAATGACAGGCCAATAACTAAAAAAACAAGGATACTGTCTTCAAATCAACAAATTGTACGTTACGACGAAGAAACCACAAAAGATATTAATAAAGATAGCTCAGATACGGTTTTTGAAACCTATAAGCGTATTATTAAAGATTACGGAATTATCATTCTTTCAGATTACGGTAAAGGCGTTTTAACTGATGATTTAACTGCCAAAATTATAGCGGCAGCAAATGAAGAAAATATTAAAGTATTAGTTGACCCCAAAGGGAGCAATTATTCAAAATATACTGGTGCTTATTTATTAACGCCAAATAAAAAAGAAGCCAGTATTGCAACAGGTATTGCTATTGATAATAATCATTTATCATCTGCTATTCGTAAACTCAAATCAACTTATAAATTAGAGGTTTCTATTATTACCCTTAGTCAAGATGGTATAGCTGTTTTTGATGACAAATTAAGAGTATTTCCTACTGAAGCAAAAGAAGTGTATGATGTTACTGGAGCTGGCGATACTATTATAGCAGCAATAGGATACAAATTAGCTGACAATAGACATATTGATGACGCCATACAATTCGCTAATTTAGCAGCAGGCATTGTTGTTGGGAAAATTGGCGTGGCTACTGCCACAAATGATGAAATTTATTCAGGAAAAGACACTATAAAAACATTAGACGAAATTAAAACAATAGCTGCTAACCTTAAACGACAAAATAAAAAGATAGTTTTTACTAATGGTTGTTTTGATATTCTCCACTTAGGACATATTAAGTATTTAGAAAAAGCCAAAAAACTAGGCGATGTTTTAATTGTTGGGGTCAATACTGATAATTCAGTAAAAAGACTAAAAGGAGAGAAACGCCCAATTAATTCTGAATTTGATAGAGCGTATTTAATAAACGCTCTAAAGTCGGTTGACTATACCGTTCTCTTTGACGAAAACACACCTTATGAATTAATTAAAACTATAAAACCTAAGGTTTTAGTTAAGGGAAATGATTACAAAGATAAACAGGTTGTAGGTAGTGATTTTGCAGAAACCACTAAATTAATAGCGTTTATAGACGGCAAAAGCACAACTGATATAATTAATAAAATAAAACAATGATCTCTGAAAATTTAAAAGAGCATATTCAAGTGATAGAGCAAACTGTCAACACGTATAAAGATGATATTAGTTTTATTGCTAACACCTGTATAAAACGCTTAGAGGCAGGTGGTAAAATTATCATCTTTGGTAATGGTGGTAGTGCCGCAGATGCGCAGCATATGGCTGCAGAATTAGTTGGGAGTTTTAGTAATAAAAAAAGACCAGCCATAGCAGCAATAGCACTAACAACAGATACATCTACACTTACTTCTATTAGTAATGATTACTCATATGACAAGGTTTTTTCTCGCCAGCTCGAGGCCTTCGCTTCAGAAAAAGATGTCGTCATAGGCATTAGCACTAGTGGTAACAGTGAAAATGTTATAAATGCCCTTAAACTTGCAAAAGAAAGACGAAGTTATGTTGTAGGTTTAAGCGGCAATAATGGCGGCCTTATGGATACCGTTTGCGATAAAAATATTATTGTTTTTTCAAATCATACTTCAAGAATACAAGAAACCCATATTTTTATTGAACACAGTATTTGCGAAATACTTGATAAACACTTTTTAGATTAGATGAAATATCAATTCTTAATCTTTATCGATGGATTGGCCAAGCCATTATACATGTTGATGAACACATTGAAATGGCAGAAGAAAGCACAAAACGAGTATCAACATTTTATTGTCTTAAAATTTTTCGGACTAGGTAGTATCGCACGAATTGTTCATGTTATCAATGCTGTTGACATTCAAAAAAATCAGGTGACATTTATTACATTATATAAAAACAAGGCTATCGTTAATTTGCTGGGTTTAAATGCCATGTATATCAAAACAAACCATCCATTAGTTTTAATAAGCAGCGTTTTTAAAGTGGTTATTAAAATTTGGAGTCGAAAAGAAATCGCCGTGTTAGACATGGAACGGGCTTCAAATTTATCTGGTCTATTTAGATTAATAGTAGGAATTGGCAAGCACTGTAGTGCCTTCTATTTCAAACCGAAGAATAAAAATAAGAGCGGGCAGTTTTTTGTGTCATTGCAAAATAAACCTGCTACACACGCAATTGCTGACATGTTTAATAAAACATATGTAAGCCCTTCTGTAGAGTACAATACGGAAGAGGTTTCTAATAATAAGGTATTTATTAATATCAATGCTGGAGAATACCTTCTAGAACGCAAATTCACCTTACCAGAATATGCTAGCTTAATCAAGACACTTCATAATAAAAATCCAGATTGGCATTTTTATTTAACTGGTGTAAAATCAGAATTCACGTTGGTAGAATCGTTTAATGAACACTTAGTTAATATAGGCGTTCCATCAAAGCAGGTATCTATTCTAGCTGGCAAACATAATTTGTCAGCATTTGTAAGCAGTTTAAAAGAGGCTAGACTATTTATCACGAATGACTCAGGACCTTTGCATTTAGCACATTTATTTGGTGTTAAAACGGTTGGGATTTGGGGGCCGACTTCATCAAAATTAGTAGGCTACCAAAATAGTGAACACATGCTCAATTTAGAGTTAGACATGGCCTGTTCTCCTTGTTTTTTCCATCCAAAATCAGATGTGGCAAAGTACTGTCAGGGAGATTTAACGTGTTTTAAATCAATGAATCCCAAAGAAATGGCTTCAGAAATTATTAGCTTCGTTCAACCAGAAAAAGCCTTAATCGAATGAGTTTAGCTAAGCGCATATTATTTTTAAACCCGCCAGGTAAGAAAATCTATATTAGAGATTATTACTGCTCAAAGGTATCTAAAGCGTATTACTTGCCACAACCTGTAGATTTATTAATGCAATCAGCATTTTTTAATAAACCAGATTATAACATACTGGTCATGGATTGTATTGCTGAAAAGATATCGGAAACGGATGCTCATAAAAAAATAAAAAGCTTTAACCCAAATTATATAATTGGTCAAATCGGCTCAGTGTCATTAATCGAAGACCGTCTTTTTTATAGTACGATTAAAAAAGAAAATCCAAATGTCATAATGGCCTGTTCTGGAGATGCTTTTTTAGAAAAACATCCTGAGAAATTTCAAAAATACGATTGGTTAGACGCCATAATAACCAATTTTTTCAAGGATGGATTTAAGCAATTAATAGAAGGTGGAGAAGATATAGAAGGTCTTGTCTATCGGCAGGACAGTGCGTTTATCACTAAAAATAGCAAACGCTCTAAACCCATTGATATGGCAGTGCCCAAGCAACATCTTTTTAGAGGCAACTATAGAATGCCATTTGCCAATGCGCTTCCTATGGCTACTGTTCTCACTAATTATGCCTGTCCTTACCCTTGTACATTTTGTATTATGTCTACTCTGCCTTATACAACGCGTACAGCGGCTTCAATTATTGCAGAATTAAAAGAACTAAAAGTAAATGGGTACAAATTCTTGTATTTTTCAGATCAAACTTTTTTTCAATCAAAAACTATCACAAATGAAGTTTTAGAATGGATGGTTGAAGAAGACTATGGTTTGAGTTGGATGTGTTTTTCAAGAGTGGATGTTTTAAATGAAAAAGAACTAAAATTAATGAAAACGGCAGGATGTACTTTAATTATGTTTGGAGTCGAATGGGCTGAAGACGATTTATTAACCCATTATAAAAAACACTATACAACTAAACAGATCGAAACAACATTTGCACTATCAAAAAAAATGGGCATAAAACGCTTAGGTACTTTTTTAATAGGTGTACCTGGCCAATCTAGAGAATCCATATTAAACACCATAGAATTTGCAAAAAAAATTGAGGCAGATTACGCTTCATTTAATGTTGC
Source organism: Flavobacteriaceae bacterium (assembly GCA_014238425.1). Taxonomy (GTDB): domain Bacteria; phylum Bacteroidota; class Bacteroidia; order Flavobacteriales; family Flavobacteriaceae; genus JABABD01. The sequence goes on from JABABD010000015.1 coordinate 74,529, forward strand.
TGTACCTCGGAGTAATACTTCCTTCAGAACTGAAGCTTTAGCAAAAGGGTTGATTGACGATTCGTTAGAAGTAATGGATCAGTCTGGAAATGAAGTCACAATTGGCACAGGTGTTTTGAGCAGAAATGAATTAAAGCAGTTGAAAAATAAAGCATATCGTTCTTTTTATTTTAGGCCTCAATATATTTGGGAAAGGTTAATTAGCTTAAGAAATTGGACTGAACTTAAAATCCATTCTAAAGAAGGTTTTTACGTATTAAAAGGTCTTTTTTTAAAGTCATAATTGGAATGAGTTCAAAAAAAGACATATTACGTTTTGCACCAATAGTCAAATATTTATGGCTGATTTTAACATTTTTAATCTTTTTTTTAAAAGGCATTTTACCTGGTTGGCAAGACCAACCTAGCGATTTCAATAATTACTATGTGTCTGCCAAACTGGTTTCCGAAGGGTCTTCAATTCATTCGTTTTACGACAACACTTGGTTTCATGATGAAGCACAGCAAATAGGCATTAAAGAAGGTGCTAAGTTTTCTCCTTTTCCACCCATTACGGCCTATACTTGTTTACCATTAACATACTTCGAACCACTAACAGCAAAAAGAATTTGGTTAGTGCTTAATGTTTTAATAGTAATCATTTTACCGTTTCGAATAAGAAAACTAACGGATTGGTCTTTGAGTCAAACGATACTTTTTTTATCACTATTTATTGTTCCAATAGCAAGTACTTTAAATTCCGGACAATTATACTTGCTAATTGGCTTTTTATTAATGGAGTCTTTGGGGCAAATGTATATACTAAATAAGCCCAAATTATTAGGATTTGTTATTGGTGTTTTAGGGTCATTAAAATATCTGCCGATTATTTTTTTAGGTTATGTTTTAAAGCATAAAAAAAGGTATGTTATCCTAATTTCTGCTTTTTTAGGAATAGTCATACCCGCTTTAATCGTATTCCTGATAGATGATCAAGTATATGATGTCTTTTTCCAGCATTTCTTATCCCACATACAAGGCAACTTACCTGGACAAGGTGAATATGCAATTGGTTTTCAATCGATTGACTCTATGCTTAATAATTTGTTTATTTATGATCAATTTAAAAACCCCTTTCCATTTCTAGATTCACCAATTTTAAAACCACTTATTAAATATTCATTATTAGGAGTAATTACTGGATTGCTTTTAATTGCTTTTAAAAAGAATAGCTATGAAATTACACCAACAATAGTGTCTATTGGTATTATTGGGGCTTTTGTAATGATCCCAGCATCCGCATCCTACCATTTCTTATTACTATTATGGCCCGTATTATGTTTATTTAAATGGCTTATTTCGTTTAAGTCTAAGCAGATCTTAGTTATCATCTCAATAATGATATTCGTGAGCTTTACTATACAGCACCACCATATTCCAAATTTCAATGAATTTCCGGCTATCAATTTATTACTTCATTATCCAAGATTCTGGAGCTTATTATGTGTATTTTTAATACTTAATTATTATCATATTATTTCTTTGAAAAAGAGCTATGGCTAAATTATTGTTTCTACAGAACATTGACTACGAATTCCTAGGGCCTATGTATATCTCATCTATGCTCAAAAATCATGGTCACGATTGTGAATTAGCCATAGGCCAAACTTTTGAAGATTTTAAAGAACGGATAGAAAATTTTCAACCAGATTTAGTTGGTTTTTCTATCATGAGTGGGAGTCATTACTGGGGAAAAAACATGGCTGGAAAGGTTAAAGAAGCTTATAGAATACGAAATATTTTTGGCGGAGCTCATCCAACTTTCTTTAAAGATTTTATAGAAGAGTCCGAAGTAGATTACCTAGTGAGAGGAGAAGGGGAAGAAACGATGAAAGAAGTTATGGATAGGATTGATCAAAACGAATGTTTTAATGACATTCCTAATTTATCCTATTCTCAAAACAATGAAAAAATTCATAACCCATTAAGGCATTTACGCCCTAATTTGGATGACTATCCGTTTCCTGACCGTTCTCTTTATGATGATTTAAATAAATTTGGAGATAGAAAAGTACGAAATGTCATTACATCAAGAGGCTGTCCTTTTCACTGTACATTTTGCTTTGAAGATGCAATGCGAGACATGTATAAAGGGAAAGGGAAATATGTAAGAATAAGAGGTGTAGACAGAGCTATAGAAGAATGTAAAAGACTACTCGCCGAAACCAATGCTGAGATTATATATTTTGCAGATGATGTATTTGGTATGAAGAAACGATGGCTTTATGAATTCTTAGAAGTTTATAAAGAGGAAGTTAATGTAGAATTTATATGCTTAGTAAGAGCAGATATTGTTGCCTCTGATGAAAAATATGCTTATAAATTGGCAGAAGCAGGTTGTAAGTCTGTTTTCTTTGGGATCGAATCTGGAAATGAGGAATTGAGGAACAAGGTACTCAATAAACAATTGACAGATGAGCAAATCTTAAAAGCTGCTAAATTACTTCATGATGCAGGCATAACATTTAGAACGTATAACATTGTTGGTTTACCAGATGAAACTATAGAAGATGCTTTCTCTACTGTAGAATTAAATATAAAAATTAAAGCAGATTATCCTTGGTGCTCTATTTTTTCTCCTTTCCCTGGGACAGAATTAACCGATTATGCATTTAACAAAGGATATTTAGGCAAAGAATTTGATTATGATTCTCTAGATAAATCTTTCTTTTTGGAAACGAAATTAGATATTCCTCATAAACGAGAAATTGAAAATCTACAAAAGTTTTTTCAAACGGTAGTATTATGGCCTTGGACTTATCCATTTGTGAAACGTTTAATTAAATTACCTCCTAACTTAATTTTTAAAGCATGGTTTGGTTTAATTTACTTTCATATATATATTAAATCAGAAAAGCGTAATTTTTGGGAAACGTTTAAATTTGCAATTAAAAACTATAAGCATGTTTTAGTAAAAGAATAGTTTTTGGAGCATTGCTATATAAAATTTAAATTGTAAGTTTTATTTCAAATCAAATAAACGATACAAAAGCAATAATTAAAATACTATAATGGTATTAAAAAAAAAACCTTAGCTCGGAGTTTTTTGACTATCGCTAATGTTGGTAGAAGACTTTTAGTCGCAATCTTTGGGTTAGTTTTAAACTTTATTTTAATCAGATATAATACTGCCGAAGTTTTAAATACTTACGTATATTTCATAAGTATTTATATGTTGTTTTATATTTTCGCAAATTGGGGCGGAAGGTTTTTTAACACTAAAAAAATAAGTGAGAACCCAAAAGGTGTTAATAGTTTAGTTTCGAGCTTAATATCTAGTAAAATTATTTTAGTTGTTTTTTCAACTTTAATTATAATATTTTTGCCCTTAAAAGTAGAAATAAAGATACTAATCATAGTGTTTTTATTTTTAAAATCACTGACCCAAATTTTTGATAGTCTAATTCTTTACAGAAAAAAAAGCCAAATCGTTTTTGTAACTGAGGTATTACTAAATACCAGTTTTCTTCTTTTCATTTTTCTATACAATAATATTAATCCAATATCATTCTTATTATATTTTGTAATACTAGAACTATTAAAATCAGTGTATTATTTTACTATTTTAAAGAGCGAGATCTCATTTAAATTCTCAATAAATAAAGGCTATAAAATTTTAAAAAAATCGATTTATTTCTTTGGTATTTCAATTGCTGGATTTGTTGCTTCAAAAGCTGACTTCTATATCATAGGTGTTTTAATAGATAAACAAACTATGAGTTATTACTTTATAATTTCGAGCTTGTCTGGTATTTCTATGGTTATCTACGCCTCAATAATAAACACCTTTGAAACCAGTATTTATAGGTTTAACAATACGTTATTTAAAAAACTAGAACATTCGCTTAAAAGTTTTGGATTGCTTTTTTCCATAGTAGCCGCGTTCGGTTTCTATGTGTCTTTAAACTATTTATATAAAATACCCGTAGATATAAAATTCACTGTGTTTTTCTTAATAAACATTTTTATTTTCACTTTAATAAATTTTGAAATGTATAGATTTACTAAGCTGGAAAAGCAGAACATCATTTTAATAATATTAATTTTATCTGGCATTATTAATTTAGTTTTTTCGTTTCTACTCATTAACAAAATGGGGCTGTTCGGTGCTTTCTTGGCCAATACGTTAGGGTTAATGTTTAATTATTTATTCCTTAGATTTTATTTAGTAAAAAAGCCAATAAATGAAGTTTAGTATTATTACAATTACATACAATAGAGCTCATTTAATAGCAGAAACTATTGAAAGTGTTTTAAAGCAAACATATCAAAACTTTGAATTAATAATTATCGATGATGGTTCTACCGATAATACAGAAGAAATCATATTCCACTATAAAAAAGAAAACGGAGATAAAATTAAATACATAAATAATAATAAAATTGGTATACCAAGTAAACTTAGAAACATTGGTTTAAAATATGCAACAGGAGATCTTATTTCTATCTTAGACTCTGATGATTTATGGACGGAAAATAAACTTAAAGAAATGCATACCATTTTTTCGCAAAAAGAAGATGTTCAGTTTATATTTCACAACCTCCAACATTTTGAGAAAATCAAGTATTTAAAAGCTCCTTTTTATAAATATAATAGTTCTTTTTTTAAAAATGTTTTGAACGAGTTACTACTTTGTAAAATACTAGCTTTTCCTGTGTTTTCCATGAGACGCTCTTTGATAAAAGAAATAGGGCTATTCGATGAAGACGTTATGGAGGGGCAGCATGATTATTACTTAAGAGTAGCCATAAAACATAAAATGTTTTATTTAAACAAGCCTTTAACGTTGATGAGAAGGCATGAAAGTAATTTAACCAAAAATTTTGATGTTATTCATTGCTTAGATGCCATGACATCTTACAATAAATTGAAAGACGCTAATAAATTAAATGACAAACAATATTTGATTGCGACGAATTATATGAATTATAATATCGCTAAATACTATTTTCAGCAAGAAAACAAACGAGAAGGAATGAAATATTTGAATTCTATTTTTAAGTATTCTTCCATTTTTAATAAATTATATATAAAAGCTAAAATATTACAATTCAAAAAATAATATATTTTGATTGTTTATAGTATCACATGATATAATTATTAGTTAATTTTAAACGAAAAGCACGCTTACTAAATGAACACCTCTTTCGTAAAAAAAATAAATAAAAAACTATTACCCCAAAAATATCTATTTGACCCAAAATGGATTGTCTTAGGCGTTAATAATGTTTGCAATTTACATTGTAAGATGTGTGATGTAGGTACCAAAAATTTAGAAAGTAATTTTGCTCAAAATTTAGTAGGTACTCACCCTATTAATATGCCAAAAGAACTCATTGAAAAAATTATTGATCAAACTGCAAATTATTATCCAAAAACAAGGTTAGGATATGGGTTTACAGAACCACTTGTTTATCCGTTATTAATTGATTCTTTGGCTTACGCAAATACAAAAAACCTATTCACCTCAATAACTACAAATGCATTAACCCTAAAGCATAAAGCAAAGCAGCTCGTAGATGCTGGTTTAAATGAATTGTATATCTCTTTAGATGGTCCACAAAATATACATAATGAGATTCGAGGGCATAAAAAATCTTTTCAAAATGCAATTGAAGGCATTGAAGAGTTATTAAAGTACAAAAGCCCTCCAACCATTTCTATTTTTTGTGTAATTACCGAATGGAACATTGGTCACTTAAAAGAATTCGTTAATTTCTTCAGAGCGTACCCATTAAAACAACTAGGCTTTATGCATACCAACTTCACACCTCCTGATATTGCTGCATTTCACAATAAAACTTGGGAACATTTATATCCTGCGACGGACTCAAATGTTGATGAAACTAATATGGATAACATGGATTTAGATATATTATGGGAAGAAATAAGAGATATCGAATCCGATTCTTTTCCTTTTCCTGTCACTTTTTCTCCAAACATAAACTCTAAAGAACAATTGCTAACTTTTTATAATAACCCAGAAAAGCAAATAGGAAAAAAGTGTAATGATATTTTTAATAACATTATGATAAAATCTGATGGCAGTGTTATTCCTGCCCACGGTAGATGTTACAATCTAGATATTGGGAATATTTACGAAGAAAACATCAAAGATATATGGCATTCATCTATTTTAAGTAAATTCAGAACCGATTTACAAAAAGCTGGGGGATTATTACCTGCTTGCAGCCGATGCTGTAGTATTGTATAAACATGAAAAATAAAATTATAATATTCAATCCGAAAAGTGCTAATCAAAAGCATCGTATTCCTAATTCTATTCTTCAAGTAGGTGCTGCAATATATGGAAAGCACGATTTCGCTTTTGTAGATGGGAATCTAGAAGAAGATTCTTGGCAAACCATTTCAGATTATTTTAATACTGGTGAATTTAAATATTTCTGTAGTACGGTAATGCCTGGCCCTCAATTAAGGCAAGCCATTCCGTTTACACGTAAAATAAAACAAGAGTTTCCAGATACTATCACTATCTGGGGAGGTTATTTTGCTTCAAATCAATATAAGGTTTCTATAGAAGCACCTTATGTAGACTTTATCGTTAATGGGCCTGGAGATGTTACTTTCCCCACTTTACTAGATACTTTAGAATCAGGCAATCTTTCGGAATTGCCTAATATCATGAATCTTATATACCAAGAAGAAAATGGTACGATTATACGTACTAAAAAAGAAGCGCTTCTTGAACAAGACACATTACCACAATTACCTTATACACACCTCGATTCTTTTTACAACTTAGATAATTATCTAAGTCGTACCTTCTTAGGAAGTAAAACATTCTCCTATCATTCAAGTTTAGGTTGTCCTTTTACTTGTTCCTTTTGTGCCGTTGTTCCTATTTACAAAGGGCGTTGGAAAGCAAAATCTGCTCAGACAGTGTATGATGACGTTGCATATTTTAAAAATCAGTATGGTATCAATGCTATAGAGTTTCATGACAATAACTTCTTTACCTCTAGAAAGCGTGTTGTTGAATTTTCTAAACTTATCAAAGACGATGGAATCACTTGGTGGGGAGAAGGTCGTATAGATACAATTAATAAATATTCCGATGAAGATCTCAAGCTTATGAAAGAAGCAGGTTGCAAAATGATTTTCCTCGGTGCCGAAACTGGGAATGATGAGATTCTTAAACAAATGAATAAAGGGGGAACACAAACGGGACAAGGCATCAAAGATTTTGCCGCACGTTTATACCCTATCGGAATCATTCCTGAATTCTCTTTTGTGTTGGGAATGCCCGCTGATACTCCTGAACAAGTCATGTCTCAAATAGAATGGGATATTAATTTTATTAAGGAAATAAAAGAGATTAATCCAAATTCCGAGATTATTATATATCTATACAGTCCCGTAGCAACAGAAGGATCTGAACTTTATGAACAAATTCAGAAAGCAGGTTTTAGTTTTCCAAAAAAACTAGATGATTGGTTGGATCCTGCTTGGGAAAATTTTGATTTACGTAAAAATCCATTAACTCCTTGGCTTACTTCAAAAATGGTGGATCGGATCATGAACTTTGAAACAGTATTAAATGGTTATTATCCAACTGCTTCAGATTTTAGAATTAAAGGAATTAAAAAGAAAATCTTGAAAACAATTTCATCACTTCGATATAAAACAGGAATATATAAATATCCATACGAAATTAAGGCAATGCACAAAATCTGGAAATATCGTCAACCAGAAATACAAGGTTTCTATTCTGAATAAATGAGAAGTATTCGCTATATTATTAAAAGAATTACCAATCCTATACTTAAAAAAGGTTTACAGTTTTATTATAGAAAACCGAGAGTTTATCATTATAAGAATATCAAAGTAAATGTACATCCAGATGTTTTTCCTCCACACCTAACGTTTAGCACTAAAATTTTACTAGATTTTATATCTACTTTAGATTTAAAAGAAAAGACATTATTAGAGCTAGGTTGTGGTTCTGGAATAATTTCTCTATTTGCCGCAAAACAAGGCGCACGAGTTACAGCTACGGATATCAGTAAAATTGCATTAAACTATCTAGATAAAAATGCTCATTCAAACAAAATAAAAATAAAAATAATGTACTCAGACCTATTCGATTCTATCAAGAATTTGAATTTTGATTATATTATAATCAATCCTCCATATTATCCTAAAAAACCAATTAACGTTAAAGAACAGGCTTGGTTTTGTGGTGAGAATTTTGAATATTTTGAATCGCTATTTGAACAACTCTCTCATAGAGTTTCTAATATATATCATATAACCATGATCCTATCTCAAGATTGTGAGATAGATAAAATCATTGATATCGCCAATAAAAACAAACTAGAAATGACAGTTCTTCAGAAAGTAAAAAAAATTTCAGAAACGAATTACATATACAATATAAAAAAGGTGTTTGACGCCTGATACTTCAACAATTACTACTCAAAAGATAAAAGGACTATTTGCTCAAATACATTTTTCTCCTTGAATATAAATCGTAAAACTCATCATCCTTTAAACTATCTATGAATAAGATACTTTCTCCTGTACTCTTCATTTCAGGGCCTAATTGTTTGTTTACATTATGAAATTTATTAAAAGAGAAGGCTGGTTGCTTAATAGCATACCCATCTAGTTTTGGTTCAAATTTAAAATCCGTCACTTTAGCGCCTAACATCACCTTTGTTGCATAATTAACATAAGGTTGCTTATACGCTTTAGCGATAAAAGGAACCGTTCTAGAAGCTCTAGGATTGGCTTCTATGATGTATACCATGTCATCTTTTATAGCAAATTGGATATTAATAAGACCAACCGTATTTAATGCCAAGGCAATTTTCTTAGTGTGATCTTTTATTTGCTGCATTACAAATTCTCCTAAATTAAAAGGTGGTAATGTTGCATTGCTATCGCCAGAGTGAATACCGCAAGGTTCAATATGCTCCATGATACCAATAATCTGGACATTTTCCCCATCACAAATCGCATCTGCTTCAGCTTCTATGGCACCATCTAAATAATGATCTAATAGTAATTTATTTCCTGGCATTCTACTTAATAAGTCAACAACATGTTCTTCTAGATCTTGTTTATTTATTACAATCTTCATGCCTTGTCCTCCAAGCACATACGATGGCCTGACTAAGATCGGAAAATCTAAAACATCCGCAATTGCTGCAGCTTCATCAGCAGTTGTAGCAATATCAAATTCTGGATACGGAATATTATTTTCTTTAAGCATATTTGAGAACAAACCTCTGTCTTCTGCTAAATCTAAAGCTTCAAAACTTGTTCCTAGAATTTTCACACCATATTTAGACAGTTTTTCAGCTAATTTCAAAGCAGTCTGACCTCCTAATTGCACAATAACACCTTCAGGTTTTTCATGCTTAATAATGTCGTAAATGTGTTCCCAAAAAACAGGTTCGAAGTATAGTTTATCCGCAGTATCAAAATCGGTAGAAACTGTTTCAGGATTACAATTGATCATGATTGTTTCATAACCGCATTCCGCGGCTGCCAACACACCATGGACACAACAATAATCAAATTCAATACCTTGTCCAATTCTGTTTGGGCCAGAACCTAAAACGATTACTTTTTTCTTATCTGAAACAATACTTTCATTATCTGCAAAACGTTTACCATCTGCTGTTTCTACATCATTTTCAAATGTTGAATAATAGTATGGTGTTTTCGCTTTAAACTCGGCAGCACAAGTATCTACTAATTTGTATACTCTATTAACACCTAGCTCTTCTCTTTTGTTATAGACTTGACTTTCTAAACAACCCAACATGTGCGCTATTTGTCTGTCTCCGTACCCTTTTTGTTTAGCTTCTAGTAATAGGTCTTTTTGTATGGTATCTATTTTAAACATTGAAATCTCTTTTTCCAAGAAATATAACTCTTCATATTGTTTCAAGAACCACATATCAATTTTCGTGATTTCGTAAATACGACTTAACGGAATACCCATTTGAATCGCATCATAAATAGCGAAAACACGATCCCAACTAGCATGGGTTAGCTTTTGAATAATCTGGTCGTAATCTTTATAGCCTTTACCATCTGCACCTAATCCATTTCGTTTAATCTCTAGTGATTGCGCGGCTTTGTGCAAGGCTTCTTGGAAGCTACGTCCAATACCCATTACTTCTCCTACAGATTTCATTTGCAATCCTAAAGTTCTATCTGAACCTTCAAACTTATCGAAATTCCAACGTGGTATTTTAACGATAACATAATCTAAAGTAGGCTCAAATAAAGCCGATGTAGATTTTGTGATCTGGTTTTGTAATTCATCTAAATGATAACCTAAAGCCAATTTGGCAGCAATTTTCGCAATAGGATAACCTGTTGCTTTACTTGCTAATGCCGAAGAACGAGATACACGAGGATTGATCTCAATAGCGATAATATCCTCATTTTCATCTGGACTAATTGCAAATTGCACATTACAACCACCAGCAAAATCACCAATATTTCGCATCATGTGTATCGCCATATCTCGCATTCTTTGATACGTTTTATCGCTTAATGTCATTGCAGGTGCCACTGTTATAGAATCTCCAGTATGAATTCCAATCGGGTCCATATTTTCTATAGAACAAATTATCACAACATTATCATTTGAGTCTCTTAGTAGTTCTAACTCATATTCTTTCCATCCTATTAAAGCCTTATCAATCATCACCTCATGAATAGGAGAAATTTCTAGTCCACGTGTTAATAACTCATCAAAATCTTCTTCTTTATGGACAAATGAAGCTCCGGCTCCGCCTAAAGTAAACGATGCTCTGATTATTAAAGGAAACCCAAATTCTTGAGCAATTTCTTTACCTTTTAAATACGACGTCGCTGTAGCTTGAGGAGCCATAGGAATGTCAATTTTAAGCATCAATTCTCTAAACTGCTCTCTATCTTCGGTGATATTAATAGCATCAATATTTACACCTATAATTTTTACTCCAAAATCTTTCCAAATACCTTTTTCATCTGCTTCGATACACAGATTTAACGCCGTTTGTCCTCCCATTGTTGGCAATACAGCATCAATTTCGGGGTGTTCTTTAAGGATTTCAATGATTGATTTGGTCGTCAAAGGCAACAAATACACATGATCCGCCATAGAAGGATCTGTCATTATTGTTGCAGGATTCGAATTTATAAGAACAGTTTTTATTCCGTCTTCTCTGAGTGACCTTAGAGCTTGAGTACCTGAATAATCGAACTCACAAGCTTGTCCAATGATTATTGGACCAGAACCAATAATCAGTACAGATTTTATTTTAGGGTTTTTTGGCATTGGTAAATATTAAAATTTGATAAAAATAGTTATCAATCAGATACAAAAAAAGGCGTTACCGTTAAGTAACACCTTTAAATATTAACAATTGTTAATCATTATTTCTTATGTCTTAATTCAGAAGACACAGATAATTTCTTTCTTCCTTTAGCACGTCTGCTAGCAAGAACTTTTCTTCCACTCACAGAAGCCATTCTTTCTCTAAAGCCATGCTTATTCTTTCTCTTTCTTTTTGATGGTTGAAACGTTCTTTTTGGCATTGTCTTATATTTTTAATAATCTTCTTTGTAAATGCTTGAATTCATTTTGATATGTTCCTCAAAACTGCGGGCAAATATACGAAGAGTTTTTACTTCCACAAACCTATTACAAAAAATCTTTTTTACACAAAAAATCACTTTCTTTGCATAACTAAAATTTCTATTGAAAATCAAAAAAAAAATGCTCAGTATCGACATCTCTTTTACTTTCGTAAGTGCATTTTTTTAATTCAAAGAATACAAAATTTAATATAATCATGTTCAATAAAAACATCAAACTTATACTTGCAGTGCTAACCATAGCTTATGCAGTTTATCAATTTACACAAGGCTATATTGGCAACGGAATCATGCTTATATTACTAGCTGGAATATTTATATTTCTCTACTTTAAAAATGAATTGATTTTACTAGCATTTTTGAGATTACGCAAACAAGATTTTCCAGGCGCTCAAAAATGGTTGCACAGAATAAAAAGCCCAGAAGCTGCTCTAGTAAAAAAACAACAGGGCTACTATAACTACCTTAATGGCATCATGGTATCTCAAACCAATATGAATGAAGCCGAAAAGTTCTTTAAAAAAGCCATTTCTTTAGGCTTGTCAATGAATCAAGATTTAGCCATGACTAAATTAAATCTCGCAGGAATTGCATTTAGTAAACGTAGAAAACAAGAAGCTACCCAATTATTGAATGAAGCAAAGAAATTAGACAAACACGGTATGCTGACCGAGCAGATTAAAATGATGAAAGATAATATGAAAAAAGCGCAAATGCCGAACCAGCATTTTGGTGGGCATCGTCAGCAAAAACAAAGAAGACGCTAGTAAAAATATTACTATATTTCATGCACTCTCTACTATAACATCATTTATGGGTTCACAGAATAGTAACCTTGTTCTGGAATTTTTATAGTATATTTTTTCTTTGAAGCATTGTTTAAATGCGGCTCTCTTAGCCAAGGGTTGTGTATTTTAAGTATTTTATAATTAATTCCATATTGTTTAGAGAAATCTGCAAAATTCGTTACTGGCATATCTAACTCTATAGTATATGTCGGAATTAAATTATAAAGATCTTTTTCTCTATAATTAAAGCCATATTTATCAGGGTTATTAAGGATTTCTTTTAAAGCAACAATTCTGAAAATATAGCGCCCCGTTTCCTCTCCTAATAGTAAATCATAATAACTACTAACTTTTTGTGCTTTCAAACGTCTAGAGATACCTGCATTTCCAGCATTATAAGCGGCAGCAGCAGATGTCCATGAACCAAGTCTTTCTTTGGACTTTAAGAGATATTTACAAGCAACTCTAGTTGCTTTTTCAAGGTGATAGCGCTCGTCTACATTAGTATTGACTTCCAATCCATTTTCTCTAGCAGTCCCTTTTAATATTTGCCAAACACCTTTAGCTCCTGCAGGAGAAGAAGCATTTGTTAACCCACTTTCAATAACCGCCAAATACTTAAAATCTTCTGGAATACCATATTCAGCCAGAATAGGTTCAATAACAGGGAAGTATTTTTTAGCTCTTTTAAACATTAACAACCCATTAGATTGCCAATAAGTGTTTACCAAGAGCTCGCGGTCCATACGCTCTAGTATATCAGGATTTTCTAAAGGCATCCGCTCACCTGAAAATTCCAGGTAATCTGGAACAGCAAGAGCATAAACATTATAATCATTAATAATTTTTTTCTCTAGGTTTTCGTCGCTTGGGGCATCTTGAACAGCGAAGATAAGCATCCCTGACAGGCTAATTAACCCAATGACAGAGAGTGTATTACGTATCCATTTCATCATAACAAGTTTTGGCTAAAGTTAAACAATCATAGCAATTCACCAAAATTTGAACTTGTTTTAACTTAAAATGATTTTTGGTAAATTCTCATTAAACCACTTGTATTTATTAATTACCATTATATGCGTACCTCCTTTAACTGTTATACATTCTCCAAGACAACGATGAGGAAAAACGGCATCTTTTTCTCCATGTATGTGAATTGCTTCTGGCAATGACTCTTCTTGTTCCCAACATACAACTTGCTCAATAGCCCAATCCAGATAACGTTTATCATTTACTGACAGATACTTTTTGTAAAGCTCAATACGCTTAGTTATTGTATTTCCAAAGGTATATCTTGCTAACAGGTCCAAATTACCAAATAAGGTTGTTGGCACTAATTTGTACGCTTTTGTTCGCTTAGCTATCTTCATTCGTTTAGGGAGTTCGTGTTTATTTTTTACACTAGAAACCACAATAAGTTTTCTCAATTTTAAGTGTTTACTCATTTCTTGAACGAGTATACCTCCAAAAGAAACGCCTAATAGAACTGGGTTTTCATGTTTGATATTATCGCACATTCGTTTGGCATAAGCACTTAATAATTCATTTTTATAAGGAATCGACCATTCTAGCCAATGGATCTGAAACTGGTTTTCAGGAAGTTTTATATTTTCAAAAATAATAGGGTTCGCTGCCATTCCTGGCATTAAATACAAATGTATCAGTTGTTTATCCATTTTGTTTAAGGCATCTACCTGTCTTACGTAACAATAATTTTCGTAACTTTGTGGTACAAAACTAAATAATTCTACTGCAACAATTATTTAACTTAGGTCTTAAAATTTATGGATATAAAGCCTCATCGAGACTATACTCACATGATTACTAGCAATAGTTGGCCTATAACACATTTAATTACATTTACTTTTAACCTTGAACTGAACCCGTTTAAAATACTAAGTTTCAATCGTATTTTAAAAACTGGCAGAGAATTTGCATATAAACTCTATAACAGTACTAAACTAGAATCCCTTAACAATTCATACTGTTGCATTTATGAATTAAAATAACTTACATTATGATTAATGCTGAAGAATTAGTAGACAATGATTTTCTCCGACAATACGAATTAAAAGTTGGTGAACAATTAATGAAAATTGAATACGCTTCTCAAGATCGAAAGATTTTCTTAACTAAGTTAGAGATACCAGAGGATATACACACACAAGAATTAGAAGAAGAATTCCTTACTATAGTACTCCAACATATAGCAGAGTTAAATGTAAGTGTTGTACCTACTAGCCCTCCGATTGCTAAATTTATTAGACGCCATAGGAAATACAAACGTATGCTTCCAGTAGGTGTAAGAATATAAAAAAACAATCCGCTAATTAGCGGATTTTTTATTGTACAAATACTTCAACAAAATTAAACCTTACTAAGCCGTCATCACCAATTTCCGTAAGTTCTATATCATGAATGGTATTCACTAACTCAGGATTCCATGGCGACTTAACCTTTACATAATTTTCAGTAAATCCATGAATATATCCCTCTTTGTTTTCGCCTTCAAATAACACTTTTCTCATACTACCTATCTGACTCTCATAAAACGCACGGCGCTTCTTCACAGATAATCCTCGAAGCATTTTACTTCGCTTTGTTCTAATAGTATTAGGCACAACGTTGTTCATACGAGCAGCTGCAGTATTATCTCTTTCAGAATAAGTAAACACATGCAAATAAGAAATATTCAATTCGTTCAAGAAATTATAGGTTTCTAAGAAATGGTCGTCAGATTCCCCAGGAAATCCAACAATCACATCAACACCAATACAGGCATGTGGCATAACTTCTTTTATTTTACAAACGCGATCCGCATACAATTCTTTCATGTATCTACGACGCATCAACTTGAGAATATCATTACTCCCACTTTGCAGGGGAATATGAAAATGAGGAACAAAAGCTCTACTTTTTGCTACGAATTCTATAGTTTCATTTTTTAGCAAATTTGGTTCGATTGAAGAGATTCTCATACGCTCTACACCATCAACTTCATCTAAAGCTTTTACTAATTCATAAAACGTGTGTTCATGTTTCTTGTTACCAAACTCTCCTTTACCGTAGTCCCCTATATTTACACCTGTTAGTACAATTTCCTTAATTCCTTTCTTTGAAATCTCACCAGCGTTATTTAAAACATTTTCCAATGTATCACTTCTTGAAATACCTCTTGCTAGCGGAATCGTGCAATATGTACATTTATAATCACAACCATCTTGTACTTTTAAGAAAGCTCTCGTTCGATCGCCTATAGAGTAACTTCCAACATAAAAATCGGCGTCTGCAATTTCACAGGAATGCACTTGACCAAAATCGTTTTTAGAAAGATCATTTATATAATCAGTAATCTTGAATTTCTCAGTCGCCCCTAGCACTAAATCTACCCCATTAACATCTGCTAACTCCTGAGGTTTCAATTGCGCATAGCAACCAATTGCTGCAACAAAAGCATTAGGATTAGTTTTTTGTGCATGTTTTACAATAGTTTTAAAACGTTTATCAGCATTTTCGGTCACAGAACATGTATTTATAACATATATATCTGCTTCCTCCGAAAAATCAACGCGATCGAAACCTTCATTAACAAAACTCCTGGCTATAGTAGAAGTTTCTGAAAAGTTAAGTTTACAACCTAAGGTATAAAAAGCGACTTTTTTACGTTTCATAATTACGAATTTCCTTATGGTAGAAATCTGATTATATTTACACCAATTATTCTTGTATATACAGGAATATAGCGTACAAAGATACCAACTAATTCTGTGATGATAAAACAGTCATTTCTAACAACACTAAAACCTACTCAGCTTTTATATTTGCTTATAATATCCATTGGGGCAATAGCTTGTAAAAATCAAGCCAAAAACGACAAAGATCATTTAGTCTTTAGGTATAATCAGCATAAAAACATTTCATCTCTAGATCCTGCATTTTCAAAAGATCTAGCAGATATTTGGGCTACGCATCAACTATTTAATGGATTGGTACAAATGGATAACAATATGAATGTTATTCCTGCTATAGCAAAAGATTGGGTGATTTCAGAAACTGCTATCGAATACACTTTTACCCTACGAAGTGACGTATATTTCCATAAGCATCAACTCTTTGGAAAGGATTCAACGAGAGCAGCAAATGCTACCGATTTTGAATACAGTTTTAATAGAATTATTGACAAAGATATTGCTTCTCCAGGAAGTTGGGTATTTCAAAAAGTCGAGAGTTTTAAGGCTATTAATGACACTACACTCACTATAAAATTAAAACAACCATTTCCAGCATTTTTAGGCTTATTGACCATGAAATACTGTTCTGTTGTACCAAAAGAAGTGGTGGAAGCTTACCAATCAGATTTTAGGTCACATCCTATTGGCACTGGACCCTTTAAGTTTAAGCGTTGGGAAGAGAACATTAAATTAGTATTCAGGAAACATCCAGATTACTTTGAAAAAGATAGTCTAGGAAATTCATTGCCTTATCTAGAAGCCGTATCGACAACTTTCTTACCAGATAAGCAAAGTGAATTCTTACAATTTGCTCAAGGCAATATCGATTTTGTATCTGGATTAGACGCCTCTTATAAAGATGAATTATTGACTGCTGACGGAAAACTGCGAGAATTATATACAAATGATGTCAATATGATTCAGGGGCCATATTTAAATACCGAATACTTAGCGTTTTATATGCCCTCGGAAGCTTCAGAGATAAAGGCTGAGCTTATAAGGAAAGCCATTAATTTTGGTTTTGACAGAAAAAAAATGATCATTTATTTACGAAACGGTATTGGTACACCAGCAACAGGAGGTTTTATTCCCAAAGGCTTACCAGGTTATGATGCTTCTTTAGGCTACGACTATGACCCGGAACAAGCCAAGGCTTTGGTCCAACAATACAAAATTGAAACTAATAACAAAAAACCAGAAATAACCATAACAACTACTAGTGAATATTTGAGTTTTTGCGAATACATTCAGCGCGAATTACAAAAAACAGGTCTTGGTGTTAATGTAGATGTCATTCCGGCGTCAGCTTTAAAGGAATCTAAAGCCAATGGCAAGTTAGATATGTTTAGAGCAAGTTGGGTTGCTGATTATCCGGATGCCGAAAACTATCTTTCCCTTTATTATAGCAAGAATTTTGCGCCCAATGGTCCTAATTACACACATTTTAAAGATGCTCAATTTGACACTTGGTATGAAGGTGCATTCTTAGAAACAGATCCGATTAAAAGAAGTGAATTATATAAGAAAATGGATTCTTTGGTCATGAGTCAAGCCCCTATTGTACCCATGTTTTATGACAAGGCCGTACGTTTTACTAGGAAAAATGTTCACGGATTAGGAATAAACCCAACTAATCTTTTGGAATTAAAGAAAGTAAAAAAGCTTAAATAGCACTTTTAATAATAGATAGTTTATCCTCTTCTTTTACTTCTTTAACGATTCCTAAAACTATTAAGTATTGAGCAATTCCATAAGTCAGCATAATAGTAAATTCACTAAAAGCAAACCCAGGATAGTAAAACATATCCAATGCAATTAAACTTTCTGACATTATGGACATGATGATTCCAATGAACACCAAAAGATAGCTTTGATTATTAACATCATTTTTTCTTAAGAATGCAAATTGAAGAACCATTACACCAACAAAAAAGTACACTATCACTGGAAAAAAAAGACTCTCAAGTTTCTCATAGATCAGATTCAAGATAAGCAAAGTGTATAGAAAGCAAATACTTAAAAACGGCAATAACCTCCCCAATTTAAAATCCCTTTGATTCGAAAACCTGATCGCATAAAATATCTTACCAACAATAAAAAAGAACATTCCCATTACAAAAAGCAAGGTTGACCCTAAGGTTACAAGTAATAGGTCTCCTATTAAAAAACAAATAAGAGCAATTATCATATATAAAAAAGATCTCTTTGAAGTGCATTTATTGTTAATGACATAAAAGACCATTAAAGATAAAAGAAACATGGGTTTAGAAATATATCTTAATACAGTTTCTCCATAGGCCAATCTTAAACCAATATCTATTGATAGAAGAGTGAAATAAAGTATAGAAAAATAGGTGACACTTGTTAGTGCTCGTTTTACAGACTGTACAATCATATTGATCTGGGAGGGGTTACAAAACTAATTAATTGATTTAATTTAAGCAGATAATTCGTTTATCTCCTAAAAAATTCGATAAACCCTAAATTAATATTAAAACCCATTATTTTTAATATTTAGCGTGATGAGCATCATTGCAATAAACTATATAAAACACAAAAAACTAAGGTTTTGTCCTAACATTTTTAGAGGCCTGAGGGTTAAAAATAATCTATCGCGGTCTTATAAACATCTTCTTCCTTTTTGACTTCTTTTAAAATACCAACAACAACAAGGTATTGTGAAATCCCATAAAAAAGCATGATAGTTATCTTTTCACATGCAAAATCTGGCATATAAAACGTCTTTAAGGCTGTAATACTGTCTGAAGCCATAGAAACAATCGTACCAATAAATACCAACAAATAACTCAACCTATTGACATCATCCTTCCTTAAGAAAGCAAACTGTAAAACTATAATTGCAGCAAAGAAGTAAATCAGTACAGGTAAAAATAGACCATGCAAATTATCATAAATAAGGTTCATGAGCCATAATATATACAAAAAGCAAATAAATAAAAACGGCAACAGTCTACTTAATTTAAAGTCACGTTGATTAGAAAACCTAAAGGCATAGAATAATTTACCTAAAATAAAAAACATCATACCACCAGCAAATAACATAGTATTCTTAGGCTCGATCAATAACCAATCGCCTATTAAAAAACATCCTAAAGCACCAATCATGTACCAAAAATGTTTACGTTTGGTTTCAGCTTGATTTTTTATGTAAAAAATAATAAGTAAAAGAAGTACTAATGTTTTTGAGATATATCTATATGGGATATTGTCAAATTGAAGTTTCACCCATATATCTATTGCTAACAAAGTAAAAAAAGCAATAGAAAAATAAGTAAAATTACTAGTAATATTTTTTGCAAAACGCTTGTTCATAACGATTTGAGGGTTTTCAAAGATAAATAAAACCATTCGCGAAACTCCTTTTTTCGCTTAAACACAAAAATATTCGCTCAATATCTCGTTTTAGTAAAAAACCAATCGATAAACGGTGATTTTAATACAAATTCGCCATTAATCTTTACGGTATTTCTTTGTGAGCTCAAAGACATGTTCGAGTATTTCTTTATCATCTTGAGAGAATTCTATTTGCTTTCTAGCCATTACAACTTCTGCTACTTCAAAGGCTTTTTTGGTTTGATATGTAGTAAATCCAGAGTTTCCGCCCCAACTAAAACTTGCAATAAAATTTCGAGGATACCCGCTGCCAAAAATATTAGCATTGACACCAACAACGGTTCCAGTATTAAACATTGTATTAATACCACATTTACTATGATCTCCCATCATAAGTCCACAAAATTGCAATCCAATAGGTGTAAATCGTTCCGATTGGTAATCCCAAAGTCTAACTTCGGCATAATTATTCTTTAAGTTAGAAGTATTTGTATCTGCTCCTAAATTACACCATTCACCAAGCACTGAGTTTCCTAAATACCCTTCATGCCCTTTATTGGAATTAGCAAATAAAACAGAATTGTTAATTTCTCCTCCTACTTTACAATAAGGCCCCACCGTTGTTGGGCCATAAATCTTAGCTCCCATTTTCACAATGGCTTTTTCACAAATTGCAAAAGGTCCCCTGATAAGGCTACCTTCCATAATTTCAGCATCCTTACCGATGTAAATAGGGCCATTACTAGCATTCAAAGTTGAGAACTGAATCTTAGCTCCTTCTTCTATAAAAATGTTTTCAGGAGCAATGGTTTTGACTGAGCTTGGGATAGGCTGAGAACTGCGTCCTTCTGTTAAGGCATCAAAATCCAAATAAATAGCAACTCCATTCTTAGAAAAAATATCCCAAGTATTGTTTATCTCTAAAACATCTCCATTGTATTGAAAGATTTCATATTCCTCAAAATTAATTTCTTCTTGAGTATCTGTAGTATGAAAAGCAATGATAATATCATCTCTTAAAATGGCCTGTTTCTCAGAAAGTTTCTTAATCAGCTCTACAAGCTCTTGATTGGGCAAAAATGATGCACTTATCATCACATTCTCTTCCATTTCAACCATCGGATATTTCTCTGTAAGATAATCTTCGGTAACTGTAGTGGTCGTAGCTTTTAAATAACTTTCCCATTTTTCTCTAATTGTCAATATACCCACTCGTATATCGGCTACAGGCCTTGTATAAGTAAAAGGCAACAAATTATTACGCGAAGGACCGTCAAATAAAATGTAATTCATAAGCTTGGTTTTTGTAAAAATAAAAAAGCCTTTCGATATCGAAAGGCTTTAGCAACTATTATTTTAAGTAAAATTATTTTTTGAATTTAGCGTATTTGCTCTTAAACTTGTCAATACGTCCAGCTGTATCAATAAGCTTAGACTTCCCAGTGTAAAAAGGGTGAGATGTTCTAGAAATCTCCAATTTTACCAATGGGTACTCAACACCATCTACTTCAATAGTTTCTTTCGTTTCAGCAGTAGACTTAGTTAAAAAAACATCGTCATTAGACATGTCTTTAAATGCTATAAGTCTGTAATTTTCTGGATGTATGCCTTTTTTCATGGTATTGTCTTTCAATTTTCAGTTTGCAAATTTAGTTATTTTTAATAAATCTGCAATTATTTATTCTGATTTTCTTCTACAAAAAATTCTTTTGTAACAAAATACGCAAATTGTTTACTAACTTGCATATAACCAACAAAAACAAGATTAATGGAAACACAAAAACCCGCAATTGGAAAATTCGCTATGAATTATGGTTTAGTTCTAGGACTAATAATGATTTTAATAGCCGTAATAAATTATGTAACAGGATTAGATTTACAAGGTAAACAATGGCCTCAATACATATATTATCTTATATTTCCAATAATAATATTCTATGCTATTAGCAAGTACAAAAAAAACAATGCTAATCTGCTAAGTGTAGGAGAAGCAATTAAAATTGGATTGATAATCGCTGCAATTAGTGCAATTGTTTACATCATTTATGGTTTGATTTTTAACTATGTTATAGATCCAGATCATATGGGGAAAATTACAGAAGTTGTAAGGGATAAAATGCTTGAAAATCCAAATGCTACAGAAGAGATTGTAGATCAGCAGATGGAATTTGTTAAGAAGCTTATGGACCCTGTAATTGGTTCAGCCTTTTGGATAGCCGCTAGTTTAATCTTTGGATTGATTTACTCTTTAATTGGAGGTTTAATCATGAAAAAAGAATCTGGGTCTTAAAAAATTTATTACTTACTTTTGCTCTTTAACAAGAACAACTGTACATGAATATATCTGTAGTCATACCGTTGCTTAACGAAAATGACTCCTTAATAGAATTAAACCATTGGATTGCATCTGTTATGCAGTCCAATGGTTTTTCATATGAGGTTATTTTTATTGATGATGGCAGTACAGATGATTCCTGGAAAACTATTGCATCTCTTGCAAAAAAAGATAGCCATGTAAAAGGCATTCAATTTTCTAAGAATTTTGGAAAATCGCAAGCGTTACATGCTGGTTTCAAAGCCTCTAACGCCGATGTAATTATCACTATGGATGCAGATCTTCAGGATAACCCAGAGGAGGTTCCAGATTTATACAAAATGATTATTGAAGAGCAATACGATCTCGTCTCTGGCTGGAAAAAGAAACGTTACGATTCGGTAATCTCTAAAAATTTACCTTCTAAACTATTCAATTGGGCAGCCAGACGCACCTCAAAAGTCAAGTTGCACGACTTTAATTGTGGATTAAAAGCTTATAAAAATGAAGTCATAAAGAACATTGATGTACACGGAGAAATGCATCGTTACATTCCTGTTCTAGCAAAAAATGCGGGATTTAATAAAATAGGCGAAAAAGTAGTGCAACATCAAGCACGTAAATACGGAAAAACAAAATTTGGTATGGAACGATTCATAAATGGTTTTTTGGATTTGTTAACAATATGGTTTATATCTAAATTCGGGAAACGCCCCATGCATTTCTTTGGCTCATTAGGTGTACTCATGTTTAT
Organism: Flavobacteriaceae bacterium; assembly: GCA_014238425.1. Classification (GTDB taxonomy): domain Bacteria; phylum Bacteroidota; class Bacteroidia; order Flavobacteriales; family Flavobacteriaceae; genus JABABD01. The sequence goes on from JABABD010000015.1 coordinate 97,132, forward strand.
TATAGGGTTTTGTTTTTCCCTATACCTTGGTATCGACAAGCTCTTCATTAATCCTACTGGGCGTCTTATTACCGATCGTCCGCAGTTTTATATCGCATTAACAACCATGATTATTGGCACACTGTTCTTTGTCGCTGGTTTCCTTGGCGAGTTAGTTTTACGTTCCAAAAATGACACCAATCGTTACAATATAAAAGACGAAATCAATTTAGAATAACAACACTTGAATTAATGAAGTATTAAGGCTTCAAGCATTAGTAATTATGTAATTTTGCAATTCTTAAGACATACGCTTAATGATATACATTGAACCAAAAATACTCAACAGAATAAATACTTGGTTAACGCCAGCTTTTGATGTAGAGACTCAAGAATACATAAAAGATTCTATTGCTACAAACCCTAAGGAGATTCAAGAAGCTTTCTATAAAGATCTTGAATTTGGAACAGGTGGTATGCGAGGCATCATGGGTATTGGCACTAACAGAATCAATAAATACACATTAGGCAAAAACACACAAGGGCTTTCTAATTACCTAAAAGAAACTTTTAGTGGAGAGTATATAAAAGTTGCTATTGCATTTGACTGTAGGCATAATAGCAAAACACTCGCTAAAATTGTAGCAGATGTGTTTTCGGCCAATAACATACAGGTTTTCTTATTTGAAGATTTAAGAACAACACCAGAGTTATCCTTTGCTGTAAAGCATCTCGATTGTCATGCTGGAATTGTTCTTACAGCTTCTCACAATCCTCCTGAATATAATGGTTACAAAGTATATTGGCAAGATGGCGGGCAATTAGTACCGCCACAAGATTCGGAAATTATTGATGAAATTAATCGTATTGATTATTCAGACATACAATTTGTAGCTAAAAATGATTTAATTCAATATATAGGCAAAAATATTGATAATGCATTTATTGACGCTTCTGTAAAGAATGGAAGTTTCAATACGCCTTCTCATGCCAAAAATAATCTAAAAATCGTTTTTACGTCCTTGCACGGCACCTCCATTACCGCGATTCCCGAAGCTCTAAAGAGAGCAGGTTATAATAATGTACATATTGTTGAGGAGCAAGCACAACCAGATGGTGATTTCCCGACTGTTAAATCGCCTAACCCAGAAGAACCAGAAGCTCTTAAAATGGCCACTGATTTAGCAGAAGACATCAATGCTGACATTGTTATAGGAACAGATCCAGACAGTGACCGCTTAGGTATTGCAGTTCGAGATTTGAATAACAAAATAACATTACTTAGCGGGAACCAAACTATGGTGACCATGACAGATTTTTTACTTGATCATTATAAACATGAAGGTTGTTTAACACCAACTGATTTTATTGGGAGCACCATAGTATCAACCCCAATGATGCATGACCTTGCAGATGCCTATAATGTAGAGTGCAAAATTGGGCTGACTGGCTTTAAATGGATTGCCAAAATGATAAAAGATTTTCCGAATCAATATTTTGTTGGAGGTGGTGAGGAAAGTTATGGATACATGGTTGGTAGTTTTGTTAGAGATAAAGACGCTGTGACTGCCACCTTATTAGCATGTGAGATAGCCGCAAAATCCAAGGCAAATGGAAGTTCATTTTATAATGAACTCATGACTTTATATATGAAGCATGGGCTCTATAAAGAACATCTTATTTCCATCACTAAGAAAGGCATTGAAGGAGCTGAAGAAATTAAGCAAATGATGATTGATCTACGGGGAAATCCACTTAAAGAGATTAACGGATCCAAGGTGTCTTTGCTTGAAGATTATCAATCCTCAATCGCCAAGAACATGATCACTGGAGAAAAAAAAAACATAGACATTCCTAAGTCCAATGTACTTATATATTACACTGCAGATGGAAGCAAAATTGCAATGCGTCCTAGTGGTACAGAACCTAAGATCAAGTTTTATTTTAGTGTGAAAATGGATTTAACATCCATATCTAACTATGACAAAACAGCAGATATTCTCGATACTAAAATAAAAGGCATAATAAATGCTTTGAACCTGGACTAATGACATATTTCAAGAAAATACTTCGTTTTGCTAGACCATATAAAAGCTATGCTATACTTAATATAATATCTAACATTTTCTATGCGCTGTTTGGCACATTGTCAATGATTTCCTTATTCCCTATGTTAAAGGTATTATTCAATAAAACTACGCCTGTACATAATGAACCAGTTTGGAAAGGTTTTAGGAATATAACAAGTTATGGTGAAGAGTATTTGAACTTCTTTGTTACTCAAAAAAAGGCAGAAGGTGTTGATGATGTATTGATCTTCATGGTTATTTTGGTTATCACGACTTTTTTACTAAAAAATCTATTCAGCTATTTGGCGATGTACTTTATTACATTCTTAAGGAATGGCGTGTTAAAAGACTTGCGCAATGAGCTATATCAAAAAACAATGGAACTTCCAATATCGTATTATTCTGAAAAAAGAAAGGGTGATACTATAGCAAGAATTACGTCTGATGTATTAGAAATCCAACATTCATTCCTCTCAATATTAGAATTAATTGTAAGAGAGCCATTAATGATTATTTTCACTATTACTGCTATGTTCCTTATTAGCGCTAAACTTACAGTGTTTGTGTTTATTTTCATCCCTGTTTCTGGATTCTTAATCTCCTTAATTGGTAAGTCCCTAAAACGAAAATCGGATAAGGTTCAAAAAGAACAAGGTTATTTCTTGTCTATTCTAGAAGAAACTCTTGGTGGATTAAAAGTCATTAAAGGATTCAATGCAGAAAAAATATTTGGCAATAAATTTAAAGAATCCACTCAACGTTTTTATAATTTTTCGAACAGCCTATTGAATAGACAAAATCTAGCTGGACCTACCAGTGAGTTTTTAGGTATTTCTGTTATTGCAATATTACTTTGGTATGGTGGACAAATGGTTCTTAATCCTGAAACACCTGAAAATGCACTTGACGCAGGGTTGTTTATTGTTTATATGGGGCTAGCTTATAATATACTTACACCTGCAAAAGCTATCAGCAAAGCTAGCTATAGTGTTAAAAAAGGAAATGCCGCCGCAGAACGAGTTTTAGAAATCATAGAGACAAAAAGCCCTATAGAGGATGCACCTGATGCGATTTCTAAAGTTGACTTTACATCTGGAATCAATCTAAAGAATATCACCTTTAAATATGAAGATGATGTTGTTCTTGATGATTTTTCTATGATTGTTGACAAAGGCAAAACAGTGGCACTTGTAGGACAATCTGGTAGTGGTAAATCCACCATTGCCAATCTAGTAACAAGATTTTATGATGTTAATAATGGTTCTATAGAAATAGATGGTATCAATATTAAGGATATGACCAAGTATTCGTTACGAGATTTAATGGGGTTGGTCACTCAAGATTCTATTTTATTTAACGATACGGTAAAAAACAATATATTACTGGGCAACATAAATGCAAAAGAAGAAGAGGTTATTGAAGCCTTGAAAATTGCTAATGCCTGGGAATTTGTTAAAGAGTTACCCAAAGGCATAGAAACTAATATAGGTGATAGTGGCAATAAACTTTCTGGAGGTCAGAAGCAGCGTCTAAGCATTGCTAGAGCTGTACTTAAAAACCCTCCTATTATGATTCTTGACGAAGCTACTTCAGCACTAGATACCGAAAGCGAGCGTTTAGTACAAGATGCCTTAGACAATATGATGAAGAATAGAACATCTATTGTGATAGCCCACAGGTTGTCAACTATTCAAAAAGCTGATACTATTATTGTACTTCAAAAAGGAAAAATTGTTGAGCAAGGTAATCATGAAGATCTCATAAAAAAACAAGGTATGTATAACAAACTTGTTGAGATGCAGTCTATTCAATAGGAACTATATAAATCAATCGGAAATAAAAAAAGGATGAGATTACTCTCATCCTTTTCTTTTGCATTACCAGAGACTTGGGGAAACTGATAAGGCATGTAGGTTAAGGATTGTAAACATAGGACAAATACTTCAGTTATACAAGAAAAATATGTATTTCAACTGATTAAAAATGCATTTCATCGATGTTTTTTATTTCAAATACCTGATTATAAGTCAATTATATTTTACTTTATATAAACAAAAAAAGGGTAGGAAAAAATCCTACCCTTCAAACTAGCTCTATTAAATAAAGGGGATAATAGAACAGCATAATCAACTGCAAAGCGAAAGTATGTTTTCAAAGGATAATCGTCATTATAAGCAATATTTTTAAAAATAAAATTATCGTTGAAAAGTAAATAATAACGATTAAATACTATTTTGTAGGTTTTTAACTACATTTAAATGCTATTTTTGAAAAAAAAAATAAAATTTCTTTAGCTGATTAAACTTTCACTAATTTGAGATGTCTAAAGATTAAACAACCTACAATTAGTGATTGACGAAAAGCAACTTATCGCTCAACTTACAAACCCTGCTTCACGAGAACAAGGCTTTAGAGAATTGATGTCTCAATACAAAGAACGCCTGTATTGGCATATACGTAAGATCGTGATTTCTCATGATGATGCTGATGATGTATTACAAAATACTTTTATAAAAGTTTATAGGAATATTGATACCTTTAAAGGAGATAGTAAATTATATTCTTGGATGTACCGCATCGCTACCAATGAATCGATAACGCATCTAAACAAAAATGCGAAACGGGCGAATATAACTAGTGAAGAGCTGAAAGAACAAGCCATTAATAATTTAGAATCAGATGTTTATTTCGAAGGCAACGAGATACAGATAAAATTACAAAAAGCCATATCGCGTTTACCAGAGAAACAACAATTGGTGTTTAATATGAAATATTTTGATGACTTAAAATATAAAGAAATGTCCAATATATTAGAAACTAGTGAAGGAGCGCTTAAAGCGTCCTACCACATAGCCGTGAAAAAGATAGAAGCATATTTAACAACAGGTTAAACCTTTTGACTGTATTTTAGTCAAAGACATAAATGAAGAACAAGAAGTTACATAGCATCAAGAAACCTGGATTTAAGACTCCAGACGCCTACTTTGAATCGATAGAGGATCGTGTCTTTGATAAGCTCAAAGAAGATCATCCTCTTGAAGACATTCAAGAGACTGGTTATGTTGCACCTAGTTCTTATTTCGAATCCTTAGAAAATCGTATTATCAGTAAGCTCGATAACACTATAGATTTAGATGAGATAAAAAATACGGGATTCAAGACACCAGACAATTACTTCGAAAATATTGAAGATACTATATTGACAACCCTAGAAGATGAAAAAATCGTCAAAGTCATTCCATTATTTTCACGAAGAAATTTCCTATATATATCAGGTATTGCCGCCGCTATCTTAATTATGTTTAGCGTTTTCAATCGACAGGATAATTTTGGGATTGACTCCTTGGACCTGGAAGTTGTTGAGGCGTATTTAGAAGAACAAAACCTTGATACTTATGATATCGCATCGCTTTTGACTGAAGAAGATTTGTCCGAAGATGATTTTGGTATCATTAATGATAATTTTAGTGAAGAGTCTCTTGAAGATTACCTAATAGACAATGCCAATTTAGAAGACATTATAGAACAATAAAATGAAAAAATTAATTATCCCTATACTATCATTGCTTTTAAGCCTACCTGTTTGGTCGCAACAACCAAATGGTGAACGCATTAAGGCCATGAAAGTAGCACATATTACTAAGAAGCTAGACTTAAGTTCTAAGGAAGCTCAGCAATTCTGGCCTATTTATAATGCCTTTGACAAAAAAACAACTAAGCTTCGCAATACTGATTTAAGAAATCTAAAGAAAGATATAAGACTTACTGCAGGTAATTTATCTGATGCTCAGGCAGAAAAACTATTAAATCGTTTAATGACCCTTGAAAATGATTTACATAAGACTAGAGTGACACTAGTAAATGATTTAAAGAAAGTCATCTCTGCAGAAAAAATCATAAGATTAAAAGCAGCTGAAGACGAATTCAATAAAATATTGCTGAAAAGACTAAAAGAAATGCGACAACGACGTCAGCAACGAAAAAACTAAGATAAATAAACAAATACTTGTCACATCGAGCATTACCGATAGCAAAATACATTTTGCTAGAAGGTAGCTAACGAAGTTAGTCGAGATATCTGTAGTTTCGATTACTACCTAAAAGTTAGTTTAGATATCCTTCCTTTCCCAGCAGCATAAGCGACACTATCGTTTAAGAAACGGATTGTATAAAACCCCTCGTCACTCAAGTGTTTCCAGCTATAACCTCCATCACTAGAATAATCGATACCCTTAAAACCAACAGCCACTAACTCCTTCCCTGCTCTATTTGGGATGTATTGAACGCAACTCCTGTAACCAGGTTCTTGTCCTTGAGCAACTAACTGCCAAGTCTTTCCACCATCTTTTGTCAGTATTTTATTAGCAGTATTGTCATCTGGTTTGGTATAATCACCACCTATGGCAAAACCATTAAGTTCATCGTAAAAATCAATAGAATACATGCCTGTTGTTTCTAATCCCTGTATGATCGGTGTTTCAAAAACCTCCCAAGTCTTACCCTTATCTGGGGAATATAATATTCTACTCGCCTTGCCTCCTGTGGCTACCCATGTTTTATTTCCAATGATAGCAATGTTGGTATCGCTCGCCGCAAACGCTGCTTCACCATCTTTAGCTTTTGGTAACTCATCACATGGGAGTTTTTTCCAAGCATTACCACCATCACGGGTAATAATAATACTCATACAATCATCTGTTGGATCTCCAATGGCAATGCCTTCTTGGTCATTCCAGAAATCCATGGAATCGTAAAATGCTTTTTCATGGTTTTCTTTATAAACTATATCATTTACTCCTTTATTTTCTCTCACAATTACCGAAGGATTCCCTATCGAAATTGAAAAAACAGATTCATTTGCAAATGCAATAGCCCTAAAATTTAATTCTGTAGAATCGTTTTTATAAGGTTTAACCGAATTATAAAAAATTTCATTTATATTACCTATAGTGCTGTTATAATTCAATTTAATAGGTCCAATCACACCCTTTGATGTTGCATACACTGAAGCGTATTCACTAGTTATCTCCAAAGCCCTAACATTCAATAAAGAATCCTGTAAAAGCGTTTCAATTTCAATTCCAGCTATATTTCTAGGCTCAAAAGGTGTCGAATTTTTGCAGGATAACATGGAAACAAAAAGAGTAATAACAAACAACTTTTTCATGGTTATGTATTTTCTATAAAAATAGAAAAAGCTTCGCTAATACAAGCGAAGCTTTTATAGACATTATAAAAATATGAACTTAAACTAAAAACTATGAAATAATGTCTACCACTATAAATCAATCATTATTTTAGATGCTTATATATTTTAGATGTGATAGTTTGCAAAAACTTGTGGTGTTTTCGTTAAAAAAAGCAAAAACTTCGTAAAAATTCACGAAGTCCTTACCACTAAAACAAATATGATCTATCGAGTTAAATTTCTTTTTTTAAGATTTCAATATGCCGTATCAAGCGTTTTATATCTAATTCTATTGTACCATTATACACACCTCTTATATGACCTTCTTTATCAACTAGGACAAAATTTTCTGTATGTATAAAGTCACTCTCATCTTGAGTTTTTACAAAATCTTCATCTGCAAAATAACCATTCCTCGCGATGCTATAAAGCTCATCTCTATCACCAGTGACTAAATTCCATTTTTTGGAATTTATGTTATTAATTATCTCGTATTCTTTCAATTTTTTAACGTCATCAACCCATGGCATCACTGAATGAGATAATAGCATGATATTCTTATCACTGTGATAAGTTTCTTGTAATATGTTCATGTTTTTAGTTAACTTCGGACATATTCCAGGGCAAGTGGTAAAAAAGAAGTCCGCCACATAAATCTTACCTCTGTATGTTTCATTGGTTATAGGTTCACCATTTTGATTGAGAAATGAAAACTCGGGAATTTTATGAGTTCCTTTATTCCATTCTGGTGTAAATTCCGCTGAATTAAAATAAGGTAACTCAGTTACCTCTTCTTGTACTTCAGTAACCTTGATCGTACTGGTTTTACCTTCTTTGCATGACAACTGAAAGAAGACAATGACTAGACAAATTATTTTGAACATTCTCATACTTAGTTAATTTTAGTTACTTCGTCACTCCCGACAGTTACTTTGTAGCACTTTTTCAACCCTATTAATCCAAAACGTTCTCCATTCACTACTTCGTAATTTGCACGAATATTACCTGTTTGAGTCCAGAGGCGTTGACTTCCAACTTCTTTTCCGTTTACATAATTAAAATCCCTAAATATGTTTCCTGTTTTATACCATTCTCTTATACTACCATTATATTCTCCTTTGTCGTTAAAATGATAACTGAATTTTTGCCTTCCATTCTCCCACCAAGCTTTATGAATTCCTGATTTAAGTCCATCTCGGTAATTACGGTTAACGGCTAATAGTTCGTTAGCATACCATTGTTTATCATATCCATGCTTTTTACCATTCACATATTTTGCTTCAGATTTAAGGCTTCCATTTTCGTGATATGAGACTAAGTTACCAGAAAATGGTGTTTTATTGTACAACAAAACACCATTCTCAAGCACTAGCATTCGATTGTCCAAGTCAACGGTTTCAAGCTCTTTAGTATTACAAGAAACCAAGGCCATGAGCAACAGAATAATTATATATAAAATTCTCAATTAATTACTTATATTTCCAGGAGTTCCATAAAACCCATTGCCATTAATATATGGATCTTCACTTGTTATATGATAATGATAAATACCATTTGGAAAATCTTCAGTAACACTTGTATGTCCATGATATTCATCCAAATCTGCGTTGGTAATACTTACCCCATTTTCTATTGGTCCATATACAGGAAAACCATCAGCAAGTAATCCAAGAAAAGCTTCTTCTCCAAACTCTGCTGTAAGCCAAGTTGGCTCTATATGATAATGATATGCTCCTTGTGGTTGTGGATGACCTAACCATTGATCAAAACTATCAATCTCATTGGTCAAAGCTTGATTATTCGGTCCAGCATATTGATTATAAAATACAACGCCATTCAATGAAACTCCAATTGCACCTAAGGCTGTCGCTTCATGATTTGAAGCTTCAACTGGGTTCAATGGCATTGAGATAGTTATATTTTGGGTTGCTATATCATTTGGGTTTTGATTAAAATTTGAATTTGTACCATTATAGGCTTCGTATAATGGATTATTAGTAGGCCAATAAGGGCTCGTATGATCAGGTAGGTTCTCGGTAGTGAATGTTACTGTATTTCCATTTACGGAATAAGATAATCCTGTACCATTGAACTTGGATAAAATAGGAGTGATATCATAATTTGTAGTGCTCACACCGTCATCATCCGTTGTAGAGGTATTGTTATTATTATCGCTAGAGCAAGCTATAAAGGCCATTATGCATAAGGCTAGCAGTAAGTTTATTTTTACTATGTGTTTCATGGTTTTTGGGTTAAATGTTTGTATTCTCTTGATCATCAATAAAAATTAATGTTTTTTTAAGTATTCAATGATTTAGATGTCGTTAACAAAAAAAACTTGCGATGTATCAACGTTTTTTTGATAAAACCTCCACTATTGGTGTATTTCCAACAGTTTAGAAACAAGCTCATCTTTTGTAGCGCTATCCTCATCACTTAAAGGCAATTGATTAGCATTTAATAAATTGGGGTTTTCAAGTGGGTTATCGCTTAAGTCATATAAAGCTTCTGAGCCATCTTCAAAAACAATGTACTTGTGAGTGCTATTCCTAATAGTATAGTCCGAACCTATATCACGTCCTATTTCTGTATATGTATATTCCCTCAAATTAGATGAATTAGAACTAATAAATAGTTCTTTAAAGCTTTTACTATCATTGATCTCTGTAGTACCTATGCCAGCTATATCAGCAATGGTAGCAAACAGATCAGTTGTATTGATAAGTGCGTCTTCTGTTTGACTCATTCTTGTGACATCTTTCCCAGCAATTATCATTGGTACATTAACGCCTCCTTGATAAACCGATCCTTTAGCCCTTTGAGAAGCGTACTCTTGAACAACTTGGTTAGGCGTACCATTATCTCCAATAAAAATAAAGACTGTGTTGTCTCTTTCTTCTTGAGTCATTGAATTAATAAGGCGACCCATTTCAGTATCCATGGCTTCTAACATAGCTAAATAATAAGGTAAAGGGTTTGCGTCAATACTGGCTTGGTCTGACGGTAAACTACCTTGAAAGTGCAAATTATTTGGAGGTAAATGAAATGGCGTATGAGGAGCGTTATAAGCTAACCATAGAAACCAAGGTTGCGTTTGGTTGCCTACCCAATCAATGGCCAGATCAGTAAACTTTGTAGTTGTATATTCGTTAGAAGATGTTGTTATTCCATTTTCAGTTAGATTCCAATTAGTATAAGACTGTACTCCTCCATTTATTAATCCAGCATAATAACCAACTCCCATGTCTATAGGGTGATTAGGATTACTCGATACATGCCATTTACCAATAACAGCATGTTTATAACTTGAAGAATTATTATCCAAATGTTTTTGTAAAGAAGTTTCAGAAATTGATAGGTCATCGCCTACCTTCAAAACATTAGTTCTAAAACCATACTTACCTGTTAAAATGCTAGCCCTTGTGGGTGTGCATTCAGGGTACGACCACAAATTGTTAAACCGAATACCACCACTAATCATATTTTGTAAATTAGGCATATTGGGTTTAATACTACCTATATTATATCCTGGCGTAGCATCCAACCCCATATCATCTGCAATGATCAGTAAAATATTTGGAGAATCCATATTTTGTGACATACCGTCGTCGCCAGAATCCACTGATTCAATGGCATCATCTGCACAAGAAAACGTGATAAGTAAAATTAGTAGGTAAACAGGTCTGATCTTGAGTATCATAATAGTTTTAAGTTTTAGTTTAGACTGGGGTCACTTCAAAAGGTTTAATCATTAAATAAAAAATCGAATTTTTAATGTCTTGGAGGTCCTTCTCCTCGTCTTGGTGGGCCATCACCCCTTTTTCTGCCTCTATGCATTGCATCTCTAACAATTTTATTGAAGCGTTCTTTTTGCTTGTCGTTGCAAATCTCTTGAATGTTCTTTAAGTTTTTAAAGGTTTCTTTCTCCTTCTGTTGTTCTTTAATGCCTATCAAGCGAGTTATAGAATCTATCTCTTTATCTGAAATATTTGTTTCAGAAATTTTCTTAAACAACTCTTCTTTTAAATCTTTAGTTTCGTTCAACAAACCCCTCATCACTTGACGATGTTCTTGATTTAATTCTTGAAATCTTTGCATTTGAGCTTCATCAAATTCTAACTGTTTCGCAATAAAATTTCCAGGTCCTTTTGGTCCTTTTCTACTTTTATCGCTAGATTTACCCAAATAATTGAACAAGAAAAATCCGTTGACGACAATCAAGAATATTAGGAGTATGTACAGGAGTAAATTTTTCTTCATATCATTTTCTTTAATTGAATAATATTGTCTCTGTTTCTGTATCCGTTGACAAACCAAACGTTTCAGCAAAATCGCCAACATTATCATTATAGCTAGACGAACTAAGTTGAGAAAATGCCATGACATTCAACAAAACAACACAAACCAATGTCGCTAACTGCATCTTTGGTGTAAACCACGACCAAACTGTATTCTGTTCTTCTTTTTCTGTAAACAGGCGTTGCATGGCTTTGTCTTTAAAAAAAGGAGACACCTTCACCTCATTGATTCCATCAACAGTACCTAAAACCTTGTCTATTTTGCTTTGTATGTCTTTATTTGTTTCCATTGCGTAATTCTTTAGATGCAATATCTTTTAAAAACTTGCGTTAATTGTCGTTTTTATAAAAACTCTCTAATGACTTCTGCAAATTCTTTTTTGCTCTAAACATTAAAGACTCTACTGAAGATATACTTTTTTCAGTTATATCACTAACCTCCTGATAGCTTTTGCCATCTACTTTGTTTAAAGTAAACACCACTTTCTGTGCTTCAGGTAATTGATTAATAGCGTGAAATAATATTTGACTTGTTTCTTTATTCTCCAACACAATTCCTGGGTGATTGAACTCCGTAAAATAACTGGTTTTATCCAGAGGAATTTCATTCCCAATTAATGATTGCATGAACCCGAAACGTTTTTTCGTGTTTCGCTTCCTAATAAACTCCAAACATTTATTAGTTGTTATTCTATAAATCCACGTTGATAACTTTGAATCGCCTTTAAATTTTTTAATCGAATTAAATACCTCAACAAACACTTCTTGAGCAATATCTTCCGCATCTTCTTTATTCGGGACAAACGATATACAAGTAGCAAATACTTTTTGCTGAAAATCATCAATCAACTTGCTATAAGCTGATGATTCTCCATCTCTCAAATCATTTAAATAGTCGTTTTCTGCCAATCAGTGGATTTAAGCGACAAATTAAGAAAAAAATTCAATCAATAAAGGTTACCTTTGCGGCCTGAAATAATATCATGCGACTACACAGGAATTTATGCTTTGCCGTTATTGACGGGTTGACTCTTATTTTTAACGAAGGCAAGTATGCAGACAAAGTTGTTCAACAATTACTAAAGCGAGACAAACGCTGGGGAAGTCGCGACCGAGGTTTTGTTGCAGAAACAACATACGACATTGTACGTTGGAAGCGTCTCTACGCAGAAATTGCTGGTGTAAAAGAACCTTTTAATCGTGATGATCTTTGGCGTATTTTTGCGGTTTGGGCTGTTTTAAAAGGCATCAAGCTTCCAGATTGGAAATATTTTGAAGAGACACCAACAAGGCGTATTAAAGGGCGTTTTGATGAGCTATCCAAAACAAGGAAAATTCGCGAATCAATACCAGATTGGATAGACGAATTATGTGAAAAAGAACTTGGCGAAAAAGTTTGGACAGCCGAAATTGCTGCACTTAATCAACAAGCTGATGTTATTTTGAGAGCAAACACTTTAAAAACTACAAAAGAGAAACTTCAAACTGAGCTTTTTGATATCGACATCGAAACAGAATTTATCAAAAACTATCCATCGGCGTTAAAACTTGCAGAACGTGGTAATGTCTTTACAACGGAAGCTTTTAAAAACGGTTTTTTTGAAGTACAAGACGCCTCATCACAACTTGTGGCAGAGTTTTTGGAAGTAGAACCGGGTATGCGTGTGGTTGATGCTTGCGCAGGTGCAGGCGGAAAAACGCTTCATTTAGCGGCTCTTATGGAAAACAAAGGACAAATAATCGCTTTAGATATTTACGATAACAAGCTCAAAGAGTTGAAACGTCGTGCACGTCGCAATGGCGCTCATAATATTGAACCTAGACACATTGAGTCGACAAAAGTCATCAAAAAGCTATACGATAAAGCTGATCGTGTTTTAATTGACGCTCCATGCTCTGGGTTAGGAGTACTAAGACGTAATCCTGGTTCTAAATGGAATCTCGAACCAGAATTCTTAGAGCGCATTAAGAAAACCCAGCAAGATATATTGAGACAATACTCAAGAATGGTAAAAGCAGGTGGGAAATTGGTATATGCAACGTGCTCGATATTACCATCAGAAAATAAAGAACAAATTACCTCTTTTTTAACATCTGATGCTGGAAAAGATTTTACCTTTATAAAAGAGAAAAGTATTTTTGCCCACAAATCTGGATTTGACGGATTTTATATGGCATTATTAGAACGCAAAAAATAAGTCCAATGAAACACATCTACTTTCTATTTTTTATTACAACTACTATAAGTTTTGGACAAATTCCTGGGAATTACTACGATTCGGCCACTGGATCAGGTTATACCCTAAAAACTCAACTAAAGGATATAATCTCAAATGGTCATGTGGATAGAGACTATGGTGATTTGTATACTGGCTATCAAACCACAGATAACGATAATTTTTTCGAAAATGATAATTCTGTATTAGATATGTATTCCGAAAATCCATTAGCCATAGATCCTTATAATTTTGCTCATGACACCAACGGAGGCACCTCTCCAGGGCAGGCATGTGGTAATTTCACTTTTGAAAGTGATTGTTACAATAGAGAGCATATTTTCCCGCAAGGGTTTTTTGATCAAGAAAGACCTATGCGAACTGATATTCATCATGTGGTTCCTACAGATGGCAGAGTAAATGGATTTCGCAGTAATTTTCCATTCGGTTTAGTTGGCACAAACTTAATATCTCAAAGCAATATTTCTAATCCAACTCAAAATGGGTCTAAATTAGGTAATTGCATTTCACCTGGTTATTCTGGAACGGTATTCGAACCAATTAATGAGTTCAAGGGAGATATTGCAAGAATGCTTTTATACTTTGCTGTTCGATATGAGGATAACTGGGATGATACCGGTTGGGATCCCCATACAGATATCAATAACCCTCTGAATGGAACCAGTGATCAATTTTACGAAACTTGGTATATTAATCTTCTATATAGCTGGCATGTTCAAGACCCAGTTAGTACAAGAGAAACCACTAGAAATAATGCAGCCTATGATTATCAAGGTAATGCCAATCCATTTATAGACCATCCAGAATATGTTCAGTCTATATGGCAAAATGTGCTGTCTACAGATCAACCTACACTTCAAGAAAATATCACTATATATCCAAATCCTGTATCTTCAGATTTGGTTTACTTTGGAACCAATTCTAGCTTAGAGATTAAAATATATAATGTTCTTGGCAAGATGGTAAGAAAATCTAGAACGAGCAATTCAAAAAATTATATTAATATATCTGGATTAAGAAAAGGCGTATATATTGTTAAAATGGAATCTTCAAGTGGAACGAGCACCAAGAAATTGATAAGACAGTAAATTTAAGAGTGACTCAAATGAGTCGTTCTTTTTCATGTTTAAAACCTCGTGAATAACTCTAAAATTAAGAACGCATTTTAGTCGCTTATAAGCATGAAATAAATTAAATTTGTGCTTTCAAAAAACACAACACAAACATAAGCTAATGATTCATTTCTTCGGAAACCAAAACAGTAAAGTATTTGCTGTTCAAGCAACAAAAGAATTATCAACTGAAATCACTTCTAAACTCTCTTGGCTTTTTGCCAATCAATCAAAAATAAACGCTGCGTCTTTAGACGCTTTTTTTATTGGTCCTCGAGCAGCCATGATTACACCTTGGAGCACGAATGCTGTTGAAATTACCCAGAACATGGGTATTGAAGGAATTATTAGAATTGAAGAATTTAAGACTGTCCCAAAAGATTTCAAGGATTTTGACCCTATGATTTCTGAAAAGTTTGAAGGTTTAAATCAAGATTCATTTACAATCAATATTCAGCCTGAGGCTATTCTTAATATTGAAGATATAAAAGCTTATAACAAACAGGAAGGATTAGCATTAAACCATGAAGAAATAGAATACCTAGAAGGCGTTTCTAAGAAAATAGGAAGACCTTTAACCGATTCTGAAGTATTTGGTTTTTCTCAGGTAAATTCAGAGCATTGTCGTCATAAAATATTCAATGGTTCTTTTGTTATTGATGGCATAGAAAAACCAACTTCTCTTTTTAAACTCATTAAAGAGACCTCAAAGCAACATCCAAACAATATTATTTCAGCGTACAAAGACAATGTCGCTTTTATAAAAGGTCCAAAAGTCGAGCAATTTGCACCTAAACGTGCAGATGTACCAGATTACTATACAACTCAAGAATTCGAATCTGTCATCTCTCTAAAAGCCGAAACACATAATTTCCCAACAACTGTTGAACCTTTTAATGGCGCAGCTACTGGCTCAGGCGGAGAAATTCGTGATAGATTGGCTGGGGGAAAAGGGTCATTACCTTTGGCTGGAACAGCTGTTTATATGACGTCGTACTCCAGATTAGAACAAGACAGACCTTGGGAACAAAAATTTGAAGCTCGAGATTGGTTATATCAAACTCCAGTGGATATTCTTATAAAAGCTTCAAACGGAGCTTCCGATTTTGGGAATAAATTTGGCCAACCATTAATTTGTGGTTCTGTATTGACTTTCGAACACGAAGAAGATGCCAGGAAACTTGGTTTTGACAAAGTTATTATGCAGGCAGGCGGGATTGGTTATGGCAAATCGGATCAAGCTCTAAAAGACACTCCAAAAGAAGGTGATAAAATCGTTATACTTGGTGGTGAAAATTATAGAATAGGAATGGGTGGAGCTGCCGTTTCATCTGCAGATACAGGTGAATTTTCAACTGGTATCGAATTGAATGCTGTACAGCGATCTAACCCAGAAATGCAGAAACGAGCAGCTAATGCTGTTCGTGGTATGGTTGAAAGCGATAAGAACTATATTGTCTCAATTCACGATCATGGCGCTGGAGGTCATTTGAATTGTCTATCTGAATTAGTTGAAGATACTGGCGGCAACATCAATTTAGACATGTTACCTGTTGGCGACCCAACACTTTCTGCAAAAGAAATCATTGGTAACGAATCTCAAGAACGTATGGGGCTAGTTATTTCGGAAAAACATCTCGACACGCTGAATAAAATTGCAGAACGAGAACGTTCGCCAATGTATACTGTTGGGGATGTTACTGGAAACGACAGGTTTACTTTTGAAAGTAAATCTAAAGGAGACAAACCAATGGATTTGGCTTTAGAAGATATGTTTGGAAGTTCTCCAAAAACCATCATGACCGATAAAACCATCCAACGCCAATACGATGACGTATCATATAATTCTGATAATTTTTATGATTATTTGGACCAAGTTCTTCAATTGGAAGCCGTGGCATGTAAAGATTGGCTAACAAACAAAGTAGATCGTTGCGTTGGCGGAAAAGTAGCCAAACAACAATGTGCTGGATCACTGCAGTTACCGTTAAACAATGTTGGTGTTATGGCTTTAGATTACAAAGGCAGAGAAGGTATTGCGACCTCTATTGGGCACTCACCTATTTCCGGGCTAATTGATCCAATGGCGGGAAGTAGAAATGCTATTACAGAGTCGCTAACTAATATTATTTGGGCGCCTTTAAAAGAAGGATTGAAAAGTGTTTCTTTATCTGCGAATTGGATGTGGCCATGTAATAATGAAGGGGAAGATGCTAGATTATACGAAGCTGTTGAGGCGATTTCAGAATTTGCTATTGATTTAGGCATCAATGTTCCGACAGGGAAGGATTCGCTTTCTATGAAGCAAAAATATCCAAATGAAGATGTTATTTCTCCAGGAACGGTTATTATTTCTGCTGCTGCAAATTGTAATGATATTACTAAAGTCGTTGAGCCCGTTTTAAAGAAAAATTCTGGAGATATTTACTATATTAATCTTTCTCAAGATGCGTATAAACTTGGAGGCAGTTCATTTGCTCAAATTAACAATAAAATAGGAAGTAACACACCAACGGTTAAAAGTGCTGACTACGTAAAAACAGTATTTAATACCATTCAACAATTAATTAAAGATGGGCAAATTCTTGCCGGACACGATGTCGCTTCAGGAGGATTGATTACTACATTACTTGAATTATGCTTTTCAGAGACTGATCTTGGAGCTGAATTAGATATTACTGCTTTAAATCAGAAAGATTCATTTAAAGTTCTATTTGCTGAAAACTCAGGAATCGTTTTCCAAGCCAAAGATGCTTCAATAGAAACGGTATTAACTAATGCTAATATTGATTTTCATAATATTGGAAAAGTAACAGAAAGTGACACGCTAAGCGTGATTAATCAAAGTGAAGTATTCACGATGACTGTTTCTCGTTTAAGAGATATGTGGTATAAAACCTCACTACTATTAGACAGGAAACAAACTGCCAATGGTTTAGCTGATGAGCGTTTTGCGAATTATAAAAACCAACCTCTACAATATACCTTTCCGAAATACTTTACGGGAAAACTAGAAGATATGATAAAGTTGTCAGGTCGAGCGCAGTCGAGACCTCTTGACAACCTCTCGACTGCGCTCGAGGAGACAAGACGTCCAAAAGCAGCTATCGTTCGTGAAAAAGGAAGTAACTCTGAGCGTGAAATGGCCAATGCGATGTATTTAGCCGGTTTTGATGTGAAAGACGTACATATGACCGATCTGATTTCAGGTCGAGAAACTTTAGAAGATATTCAATTCATTGGAGCCGTTGGTGGTTTTAGTAATTCTGATGTGCTAGGTTCAGCTAAAGGTTGGGCTGGTGCTTTTAAATATAACGAAAAAGCCAATTTAGCTCTTAAAAATTTCTTTAAACGTGAAGACACATTATCTGTTGGTATTTGCAATGGTGCGCAATTATGGATGGAATTGGATTTGGTAAATCCAGATCATAGCATTCATGGTAAATTAACATATAACGATTCTGGTAAACATGAGAGTGCATTTACCTCTGTTAAAATACAAGAGAATAATTCTGTTATGTTGTCTTCTTTAACTGGTACAACATTAGGTGTTTGGATTTCTCATGGTGAAGGAAAATTTGATTTACCATATGCTGAAGATCAATACGATATTGTTGCTAAATATAGTTATGAAGGCTATCCACATAATCCAAATGGTTCTGATTTTAATACAGCTATGCTATGTGATAAGACTGGTCGCCATTTAGTAACCATGCCACACATCGAGCGTTCAACGTTTCAATGGAATTGGGCTAATTATCCAGCAGGACGACAAGATGAAGTATCTCCTTGGTTAGAAGCATTTGTAAATGCTAGAAGGTGGATTGAAAAACAATAATAAAAGCCAGCTATATTTCTCAATAGGCTTATAAAAGACTCTTTTTATTTTGGCACTATTTGAAAACCCTTATTATTTTCCTAATTTGCAGTTCTGCTAATTAGAAAGATTTCATGACAGAGATAACAAGATTATTCGATTTTCCATATTATCAATTAGAAAAACACAACTTAGATGCCGCATTGGTTACTAAATATGACGGTGAGTGGAAAGCGACGTCAACAAAAGAATACTTAGACAAAGCTAATACGGTAAGTCGTGCACTCCTTAAACTAGGAATTAATAAGAATGATAAAATAGCTGTTATTTCAACAACTAACAGAACAGAATGGAATATTATGGATATTGGCATCCTACAGGTTGGTGCTCAAAACATACCAATATATCCAACTATCTGTGCAGAAGATTATGAATATGTCTTAAATCATAGCGAATCTATCTATTGTTTTGTATCTGATCAAGAAGTCTATGACAAGGTTAAAAAAGTACAAGCTAGCACACAGTTAAGAGAAGTGTATTCTTTTGATCATATTGAAGGTTGTAAACATTATTCTGAATTGTTCGAACTTGGAAAGGATGAAAGCAATCAATCACAGGTAGAAGTTCGAAAAGATGCCGTTTTACCTTCAGATCTAGCAACTATTATATACACTTCTGGCACGACAGGAAAGCCTAAAGGCGTTATGCTCACACATCGTAATATCACAAGTAATGCATTGAATGCATCTGAGCGCCTTCCAGTAATGGGAGCAGGAACAAGAGTATTGAGTTTCTTGCCTATTTGCCATATTTTCGAACGTGTGCTTATTTATATTTACCAATATGCTGGTACAACAGTTTATTTTGCAGAAGGCATCGATAAGATCGGGGATAATGCTAGAGAAATCAAGCCCAATTTAATGAGCGTTGTTCCAAGATTACTTGAAAAAGTATTCGATAAGATCATGGCTAAAGCAGAAGAACTTTCGGGTATTAAAAAAGGGCTATTCCATTGGGCAGTGAGGCTTGGTGAAAAATGGGAACCTTACGGGCAAAATGGTACTTGGTACGAATTCAAGCTTAAAATTGCAAATAAATTAATTTTTAGTAAATGGCGAGCAGCTCTTGGAGGTGAATTAACAACAATGGTTTCTGGAAGTGCAGCACTTCAAACGAGGCTATCAAGAGTGTTTTCTGCTGCAGGCATGAAAGTAATGCAAGGGTATGGATTGACCGAAACATCACCAGTTGTATCCGTTGAAATGTATGAAGGCTCTCTTTTTAAAATTGGAACTGTAGGCAAACCTATCAATAATGTAGAGGTGAAAATTGCAGACGATGGTGAAATCTTAATTAAAGGCCCAAATGTTATGAAAGGGTACTTTAAAGATCCTGAAAAAACGGCGAGTGTTATGTCAGGTGATTACTTTCATTCAGGTGATAAAGGTGAAATTGACGACAATGGTTTCTTGAAAATTACAGGGCGCAAAAAAGAAATGTTCAAAACTTCTGGTGGTAAATATGTTATTCCTACCCTTTTAGAAAATGAACTCAAACAGTCACGTTTTATTGAACAAATTATGGTCGTTGGTGAAGGTGAAAAAATGCCAGCAGCCTTGATTCAACCTAACTTTGAGTTTATTCAAGATTGGATAGAACGCAAAGAAAAAAATGTTGGAAAATCTGGTGAAGAAATAGCCCATTCCGAAATTATCCAAAAACGTATCCAGCGCGAAGTGGATAAATGTAATAAAAAATTTGGCAAGTGGGAACAAATTAAACGCTTTGAAATGACTCCGGATGTATGGAGCATTGATGGTGGACATCTCACGCCTACCATGAAGATGAAGCGTTCTGTCATTAAAGATATCTATATAGACCTATATAATAAGATTTACGAACATTAATAGAGTATATTCAGAATAGCTGCTGATTTATAGGCCACTCATCATAATAATTAATTATTTACTATGCGTGCATAGTATTTTTTAGTATATTTGGACTTCAATTTTTTCTTATGAAGGACAAAACCATCGATTACGTTTTAAGAACCACTTGGTTAGCTGTAAACAAAATGTACAATGAGGAAGCTGCACAGTTTGACACGACCATGGCTACAGGATTTGCATTATTAAGCATAGACCCTGAAAAAGGCACACCATCAACAGCACTTGGCCCAAAAATGGGTATGGAAGCCACTAGCCTATCCCGTACACTTAAAACAATGGAAGAAAAAGGATTAATCATTCGCAAGCCAAACCCAGAAGATGGACGAGGAGTTCTTATACACCTAACAGAATTTGGGCAGGAAAAAAGAGACTATTCAAGAGAAAAAGTCCTCACCTTCAACAACGCCATAAGGGCACATCTATCTGAAGAAAAGCTCAATCATTTTTATGAAGTTACAGAACTTATAAATGAAATGATTGCCAACAAAAAAATATATAATCAAAAACAACCTGTTTTAAAATAATATGAGCACACGTAGAATTAAAAAAATAGCGATTATTGGCTCCGGAATTATGGGAAGTGGTATCGCTTGCCATTTTGCTAATATTGGGGTCGATGTACTATTATTAGATATTGTTCCGAGAGAACTTAATGATAAGGAAAAAGCGAAAGGTCTTACCTTAGAAGATAAGGTCGTAAGAAATCGTTTAGTCAATGATGCACTTACGGCCTCGCTGAAGTCTAAGCCCTCTCCTATTTATCACCAATCTTTTAAAAATCGTATTACCACAGGTAATCTAGAAGATGATATCGCAAAAATTGCCGATGCAGATTGGATTATGGAAGTTGTTGTTGAAAGATTGGACATTAAACAACAAGTTTTTGAGAAACTTGAAAAATACAGGACACCAGGTACTCTTATTACATCAAATACGTCTGGTATTCCTATTAAGTTTATGAGTGAAGGTCGTAGCGAAGATTTTCAAAAGCATTTTTGTGGTACACATTTTTTCAATCCAGCACGCTACCTAAAATTATTCGAAATAATTCCTGGACCAAAAACTAATGCTTCAGTTTTAGAATTCCTAAATACTTATGGCGAACAATTTCTTGGAAAAACGTCTGTAATTGCTAAAGATACGCCAGCATTTATTGGAAATCGAGTTGGAATTTTCAGTATAATGAGCTTGTTCCATGCTGTGAAAGATTTGGATTTAACGATTGAAGAAGTCGATAAATTATCCGGACCAGTAATTGGTCGTCCAAAATCGGCAACCTTCAGAACAGTAGATGTTGTTGGCTTAGATACTTTAGTTCATGTAGCGAATGGAATTAGAGAAAATTGTCAAAATGACGAGCGTTTAGAGTTATTCAAATTACCAGAATTCATCAACACGATGATGGAAAACAAATGGCTAGGAAGCAAAACTGGACAAGGGTTTTACAAAAAAACTGTTTCTGCTGAAGGTAAAAAGGAAATTTTATCACTTGACTTAAACACTTTAGAATATCGTTCTGCTAAACGTGCAAAATTCGCCACTTTAGAATTAACTAAAACAGTTGAAAAAGTTGTAGATCGTTTTAAAATATTAGTAAAAGGAAAAGATAAAGCCGGTGAATTCTACAGAAAGAGTTTTGCTGCATTATTTGCCTATGTGTCTAATAGAATTCCAGAAATCACGGATGACTTATATAAGATTGATGATGCTATGAAAGCCGGATTTGGTTGGGAGCACGGACCTTTTCAAATCTGGGATGCTATTGGTATAGAAAAAGGAATCGAAATGATGAAGGCTGAAGGTCTAGAACCTAATGCTTGGGTAAATGAAATGTTGACATCCGGAAGCTCATCTTTCTACACTGTTAAAGATGGCGCAACCTATGCTTATGATATTCCAAAGAAGACACAAGAAAAAATTCCTGGTCAAGATAGCTTCATCATATTAGACAACATTAGAAAGACTTCTGAAGTATTTAAAAACTCAGGTGTTGTTATTGAAGATTTAGGTGATGGAATCCTTAATGTAGAATTCCAATCTAAAATGAATACTATCGGTGGTGACGTACTTGCGGGACTAAATAAAGCTATTGATATAGCTGAAAAAGATTTCGCAGGATTAGTTGTTGGTAACCAAGCAGCAAACTTCTCTGTTGGCGCAAATATCGGAATGATTTTTATGATGGCTGCAGAACAAGAATATGACGAACTCAATATGGCCATCAAATATTTCCAAGATAGTATGATGCGTATGCGTTATTCGTCTATCCCAACGGTTTCAGCGCCACACGGAATGACTCTTGGTGGTGGTTGCGAATTATCAATGCACGCAGATAAAGTTGTAGCAGCCGCAGAAACTTACATCGGGTTAGTTGAGTTTGGCGTTGGTGTAATTCCTGGTGGTGGAGGCTCTAAAGAAATGGCATTAAGAGCATCAGATACTTTCAAAAAAGGAGATGTTCAATTAAATACATTACAAGAATATTTCCTAACAATTGGCATGGCCAAGGTTGCCACTTCTGCCTATGAAGCCTACGATTTTGGCATCCTTCAAAAAGGAAAAGATATTGTCGTTGTCAATAAAGACCGTCAGATTGCAGTAGCAAAACAACACGCAAAGTTAATGGCCGATGTGGGTTATACACAACCTGTAAAAAGAACTGATGTCAAAGTTCTTGGAAAACAAGCTTTAGGTATGTTTTTAGTTGGTACTGATGCTATGGAAGACAGCAACTATATAAGTGAGCATGACCATAAAATCGCCAACAAATTAGCTTATGTCATGGCTGGTGGAGATTTATCTGAACCAACTTTAGTAAGTGAACAATACTTATTAGACTTAGAGCGTGAAGCTTTCTTATCTCTATGTACAGAACGTAAAACTTTAGAAAGAATTCAGCACATGTTAACCAAAGGTAAACCGCTTCGCAACTAATCGCTAAGTAGTATTGAGATATTAGTATTAAGTATTTAGGAAATAATGCACAAAGTAGAAGATTTAAAAATATGGAAAAAGTCAATTGAATTGACTAAATCTGTATATCAGTTAGCTTCTGGATTACCATCTGATGAAAAATTTGGTTTAAAATCTCAAATAAAAAGGTGTTCAGTCTCTATTCCTTCAAATATTGCAGAAGGAGCAGGAAGAAATTCAAATAAAGAGTTTAAATATTTTCTAAGTATTGCTAATGGTTCATCATATGAACTTCAAACTCAACTTATATTATTAACAGAATTAAATTTAATATCAAAAGAAAAAATACAACCAGTAATTGAAGTATGTATTGAAATCCAGAAAATGAACTATTCATTTCAAAAAAAATTATAGATCTCGATACTTAAACCTCAATACTCAATACAATAATTAAATGAAAACAGCATATATAGTAAAAGCATATAGAACAGCAGTTGGTAAAGCACCTAAAGGCGTATTTCGTTTTAAAAGAACAGATGAATTGGCAGCAGAAACCATCAAACACATGATGAAGGAATTGCCAAATTTAGACCCAAAACGTATTGATGATGTTATTGTTGGTAATGCTATGCCTGAAGGTTCTCAAGGATTAAATATGGCGCGTTTAATCTCTTTAATGGGATTAGATATTGTCGATGTTCCTGGAGTAACAGTAAATCGCTTCTGTTCTTCTGGAGTAGAAACTATAGGAATGGCTACTGCAAAAATTCAAGCTGGTATGGCAGATTGTATTATCGCTGGAGGAGCTGAAAGTATGAGCTCTGTACCAATGACAGGCTTTAAACCTGAGTTAAATTACGATATCGTAAATGCTGGTCATGAAGATTATTATTGGGGCATGGGAAATACTGCGGAAGCAGTAGCAAAACAATTCAAGGTATCTCGTGAAGATCAAGATGAGTTTGCCTACAACTCTCATATGAAAGCATTAAGAGCACAAGGTGAAAATCGTTTTCAAGATCAAATCGTACCAATAAATGTGGAACAAACTTATATAGGTGCTAACGGAAAAAAAGCTACAAAATCTTATACAGTAATTAAAGATGAAGGTCCTCGTGCAGGAACAAATAAAGAGGCCTTAGCAAAACTAAGAGCTGTATTTGCTGCTGGCGGAAGCGTCACAGCTGGTAACTCATCACAAATGAGTGATGGTGCAGCCTTTGTTATGGTTATGAGTGAAGATATGGTTAAAGAATTAAATCTTGAACCAGTAGCAAGAATGGTAAATTATGCCGCTGCAGGTGTTGAACCTCGTATTATGGGAATTGGTCCTGTAAAGGCGATTCCAAAAGCATTAAAACAAGCAGGTTTAAAACAGGACGATCTAGAGCTCATTGAATTAAATGAAGCTTTTGCATCTCAATCGTTAGCAGTAATTAGAGAGCTCGATTTAAATCCAGACATCATCAACGTAAATGGAGGAGCTATTGCACTTGGTCATCCTTTAGGATGTACTGGCGCTAAATTATCGGTTCAGCTATTTGATGAAATGCGGAAACGCAATATGAAAGGAAAGTATGGTGCTGTGACTATGTGTGTTGGTACAGGACAAGGTGCTTGTGGAATATTCGAATTTTTAAATTAAAAGAACTTAACAAATTATAAAGGCAATGGAGACAACAGAAAAAGACATCCTACGAGGCGGTCAATTCTTAGTAAAAGAAACAAAATGCGAAGACGTATTTACACCTGAAGATTTTTCAGAAGAACAAAAAATGATGAAAGAAGCGGTAATGGAATTCAATGACCGTGAAATCATACCACATAAATCACGTTTCGAAGCTAAAGACTTTGCATTAACCGAAGCCTGTATGGTAAAAGCTGGCGAACTTGGATTCTTAGGTGTCGCAGTTCCTGAAGCTTATGGTGGATTAGGAATGGGGTTTGTTTCTACGGTGCTAACTTGTGATTATATTTCAAGTGGCACAGGTTCCTTTAGCACAGCATTCGGTGCTCATACCGGAATTGGCACCATGCCAATCACACTTTATGGTACAGAAGAACAAAAGCAAAAATACGTTCCCAAGTTAGCAACAGGCGAATGGTTTGGAGCTTATTGTTTGACTGAACCTGGAGCTGGATCTGATGCCAACTCAGGAAAGACAACGGCTGAACTATCTGCAGACGGAAAATCTTACAAAATTAACGGACAAAAAATGTGGATTTCAAACGCAGGTTTTTGTAGTGTAATGATTGTTTTTGCTCGTATTGAAGACGATAAAAATATTACTGGTTTTATTGTTGAAAATGATAAAACTAACGGAATAACTATGGGTGAAGAAGAGCATAAATTAGGTATTCGTGCATCTTCAACACGTCAGGTGTTTTTTAATGATACAATAGTTCCTGTAGAAAACATGCTATCCGAAAGAGGGAACGGATTTAAAATTGCAATGAATGCCTTGAATGTTGGTCGTATTAAATTGGCTGCAGCTTGCTTAGATTCTCAAAGACGTATCACTTCTTTAGGAATTCAATACGCAAATGAACGTAAACAATTTAAAACGCCTATTTCAGAATTTGGAGCTATAAAAGTAAAGCTCGCAGAAATGGCTACGAGTGCATACGCTGGTGAATCTGCAACCTACAGAGCTTCAAAAAATATAGAGGACAGAATTGCCTTGCGTGAAGCAGCAGGAAACACACATCAAGAAGCTGAATTAAAAGGTGTTGAAGAATATGCAATTGAATGTTCTATTTTGAAAGTAGCCGTTTCTGAAGATGTACAAAACTGTGCAGATGAAGGTATCCAAATTTTTGGCGGTATGGGATTCTCTGAAGAAACCCCAATGGAGGCTGCATGGAGAGATGCTCGTATTGCTCGTATTTATGAAGGCACTAACGAAATCAACAGAATGTTATCTGTTGGAATGTTAGTAAAGAAAGCTATGAAAGGCCATGTTGATCTGCTTGGTCCCGCTCAAGCTGTTCAAGAAGAATTAATGGGTATTCCTTCTTTTGACACACCAGATTATTCTGAATTGTTTTCAGAAGAAAAGGAAATGATCAAGAAGTTGAAAAAAACATTCCTAATGGTCGCTGGAGGTGCGGTACAAAAATACGGTCCAGATCTTGAAGATCATCAACAATTATTGATTGCTGCTGCAGATATCTTAATTGAAATTTACATGGCAGAATCTGCTATCCTAAGAACTGAAAAAAATGCGAAACGTTTTGGTGAGGAATCTCAATCCGTACAAATCGCTATGGCGAAACTATACTTATATCACTCAGTAGATATCATCGAAGAGAAAGGAAAAGAGAGTATTATTTCTTTTGCCGAAGGTGATGAGCAACGTATGATGCTTATGGGTCTTAAACGATTTACTAAATATGCTAACTATCCAGATATCGTGGATTTGCGTAATGAAATTGCTGAAAAAGTAAAGACAGAAAATAAATACTGCTTCTAGATTATACCACATTAGACGCACCTTATAAAAAAGTCCTGACAATTATTGTCAGGACTTTTTTGATTAATAACAATATTCATCTATTCACAGATGAAACGGTATTGAGTTTTTCTGTTATCAAAATTAAATTAAATGATGTACAATCCCAACCATAAATTTGATACGTCTTGGTGCCAGCACCATCTGATTCACCAAAAGATTTCAACGTGATTCTGAAATCGGGATTCCTATTTGCCCAAATAAGCTGAATGTTAAAAAAAAACTAATAATTAAAATGTAAACTTCTCTCATATTGAATCAATATAAGATGGTAAATGATTTATAACTAGACTTCTAGTATGCTTACATCGAATTCAACGAAAAATGTCATCACTAAAATAACTATATAAACTTTCATATCTTTATACAAAACGATTACGACTATGTTTAATAGATTCCTTTTAGCAGCTTCCTTTCTATCATTCAGTTGGGTTTTTTCGCAACCAAATACAGAAATTTTTCTTTTTGACCTAAACAGTGAAAATGGAATCGTTACGCCTACAAATGGTAAGAACATATCTAATAATGAAGGATATGATAATCAACCGTCATTTATTAATGATAATAAAATACTTTTTGCCTCTACAAGAAATGGACAAACAGATATTGTTCAATATCAAACAAATTTTGACTCTAAAATATGGCTTTGTTTTACTGAAGGTGGCGAGTATACACCACTAAAAATCCCCAACGTTCATAAAGTATCCGCTGTAAGACTTGATAAAGATGGTAAACAACGGTTATATGAATATGATCTGAGAACTGCAGAAAATACTGAACTTATAAAAGATTTAGTTGTTGCCTATTACAATTGGTATAATGAAAATATTATTGTCTCTGCTGTCATTGAAAATGAGAATCTTAATTTGTACGTAACAAACTTAAAAGAAGGTTGGAACAGAAAGTATGGAACTAAAGTTGGGCGATCTTTCCATAAAATTCCTAATACAAATCTCGTCAGTTATATTTCCAAAGAAGATGAAAACAACTGGCAAATTAAATCACTTGATCCAATTTCTGGTACGGTTAAAGTAATTGCTAATACGCTTCCTCAAGTTGAGGATATTTGTTGGTTATCTGATGGAACTATACTTTCAGGAAAAGATGATTTACTCTATAAATTTAAACCGAGATATGATGCAGATTGGAAAGACGTAATGAGCCTATCATCAAGCGGGATATCTAAAATAACTCGCATTGCATCGAATGAAACATCAACTAAACTACTTATTGCAGCAGAAATAAATTCAACAGAAACGAGCAACACTTCCGAAGAAAATAATACAAATACACAAACCACAACAAATACTATAGCAGATGCGGGAGCTATTGTTCAAAAACACATCGAACCATATAATTCTGGTGATTTGAATGCTTTTTCAAATGCATTTGCAGAGAACGTTATAGTAAATAGGTTCCCAAATGAAAAAATGTATGAAGGCAGACAAACACTAAAACAGAACTACGAACAGCACTTTAAAAACAATAAAAATCAAAGCGTTAAAGTGAATAATCGAATGGTCTTGAATGATTACGTTATAGACGAAGAGTTGACAACGATCAACAATAGAAATGGACGCCAAGTTACAGTTTACACGACTGGTAATGAAGGCATAAAAACTATGACATTCATCAATAACACTAACGTGACGTCTAATCCAGAAATTATTGTCAACAAACAATTAGAAGCCTATAACAAAAGGGATATAGAAGCCTTTATGGCAACTTACACTAAAGACATCAAACTATATAATTATCCCAACGAATTACGAACAGAAGGTCAAACAGCAATGAAAAAGAGCTATTTGTCTTGGTTCGAGCGTACAAAAGATTTACGCGCAGTTATCAAAAAACGCATAGTCATTGGTAATAAAGTAATAGACCAAGAACATGTGATTGCTAACGGACAAACATTCAATGCCATTGCCATTTACGAAGTTGAAAATGGATTAATCAAAAAAGTAACATTCATCCAATGAAAAATTTACTACTTATTTTACTCCTATTTCTAGGATTAGTGCTTAATGCTCAAACCAACCAGAAAATATACGATATCATTGATGCCGTTTCTGCTGAGCGCATAAAAAAAGACGTGAAAATTCTAGCAGATTTTGGCACTCGACACACTTTAAGTGACACTGTTTCTAATACTCGAGGCATAGGAGCCGCCAGACGATGGATTAAATCTGAATTTGAAACCATTTCAAGAGATTGTAATAATTGCTTAGAGGTATTCTATCAATCTGACCTCATTAAGAAAGGAACCAATCAACGCATCGTTCACGATGTCATGGTAGTTAATGTAGTAGCTATTCAACGTGGCACCAAATATCCGAATCGTTTTATTATGATGAGCGGTGACATTGATTCCAGAGTGTCTAATCCAGCAGATTTTACATCAGATTCTCCAGGCGCAAATGATAATGCATCAGGTATGGCTGGCACCATTGAAGCCGCAAGGGTTTTGTCGAAACACAGTTTTGAAAGTAGCATTATTTATGTGGGGCTCTCTGGTGAAGAACAAGGCCTATTTGGTGGACAAGGATTAGCAGCATATGCCAAGGAGAAAGGCTGGGAAATTATTGGTATAATGAACAATGATATGATTGGCAACATAAAAGGCGTTGATGGTGTTATTGACAATAGGACTTTCAGGATATTTTCTGAACCAGTACCACCAACTGAAACAGAAAGACAAAGACGAGCACGTCGTTTTTACGGCGGTGAAGTGGACGGAATATCGAGACAATTAGCTAGATATATACACAAAACCACAAAAACCTATATGCCAGAAATGAACCCAATGATGGTTTATAGGTTAGATCGTTTTGGACGTGGCGGACATCATAGACCATTTAACGATGCGGGCTATGCAGGAATCAGGATTATGGAAGCTCATGAAAACTACACTCAGCAACACCAGGACATTAGGACTGAAAATGGGATTGCTTATGGAGACACTTTTGAACATGTTAATTTTGAATACGCTAAAAAATTAACGACTGTAAATGCTATTAATCTCGCTAGTATTGCTTCAGCACCTCCAGCGCCAAAAAGTGTGTCAATTGGTGGTATTGTTCAACCTTCTGCCAAATTTAAATGGGAGAAAGTAAATGGTGCAATAGGCTACAAAATATATTGGAGAGACACTACATCCCCTACTTGGGATTCAAGTAGATACGTTGGTGATGTATCGGAGTTTGTGCTCGACGGAATTGTTATAGATAATTATTTCTTTGGAGTTTCTTCAGTAGGGAAAAATGGATTTGAAAGCCCAGTTGTATTTCCAAATTCAATCTTTAGGAATTAAATATGAAAGTCTTTTTCCCACAATGGCAAGGGTCTGGTACTGGAAAAGAAATTGCCTCAGGTTCTAAAGCTATTTGTGATTTCTTAAATGACTCTGATATTATATCAATTCCTCTTTCAAAAAAACCTGTTCAAAAAAAAAATAATATTAATGCCTATGATGCATTACTCGAACAGTTATCAACCTATAAACAGATTTTACTAGAGCATAACCCAAAAACAGTCGAAACTATTGGTGGAGATTGTGGACTCGAAATCATACCTGTATCTTATTTAAATAGTGAATACAAGAATTTTGGCGTCATTTGGTTTGATGCTCATGCAGACATCAACCTTCCAGAAGAATCTCCAAGTCATAATTTTCATGGTATGCCTTTACGCTTATTATTAGGTGAAATAGATTCGGAAATAGGAAGTCTGCCTTTTTCCGTATTAACTCCTGCTCAAATTCATTATATAGGCTTAAGAGATGTCGATTCTTTAGAGCAAGACAAAATTGTTCAAGATCATATTTATGCTCCTTTGACTTTAAGTATGGGGCATTTAATAGCAACTCTTAAAAAGAAAAAAATAAAGAATCTTTATCTGCATTTTGATTTGGATTGTATCGAACCTAACGATTATAAACAGACCTATTATACTATCCCTAATGGGATATCTATTAAAGAAGCAGAAGATATATTAATGGAATTAAAGGCAGAATTCAATATTGTTGGATCTAGTATTTTAGAGAGTACTGCCATAGCACAAGACGAATTAAGCCCCATTGAACATATCATTAATTTGATAATGTATGACTAAACCAGAATTATACTTTCCTCGAGATTTAGATTGGTATGACTGGTTAATGAAAAATCATAACACTTCAGATGGCGTCTATCTAATTTTTTATAAACTTGAAACGAATATCCCCACAATGCGATGGGAAGAGGCCGTAAAAATGGCACTGTGTTTTGGTTGGATAGATTCTACAGTTAAAAGTTTAGGAAACGGAAAGCGTCGCCAATATTTTTGTGCTAGAAAACCAAAAAGTGTATGGAGTGCGCTTAACAAGCGCTACATAAAAGAGCTGACAGACAAAGGTCTTATGCAAAAACCTGGGCTTGCTATTATTGAATTAGGAAAACAGAATGGATCATGGACAGCATTAGATGATGTTGAAAACTTAATTATTCCAAAAGATCTTAAAAACGAATTCGATAAACATAAGGACGCTTATGAAAATTATGAAAAATTTTCACCTAGCTATAGGAAAAGTTATCTATATTGGTTAAATCAAGCAAAACGTCCAGCAACAAGACAAACTCGAATTACTGAAATCGTTAGGCTATGTAAAGAAAACATCAAATCAAAAAATTAATTGCCATCCATTTGTTCTATGAAAAAGATTATAATCCTGTGCGTCGTTACGCTTCATTGTATTGCGCTGAACGCCCAAATCAAAATTGAAAATTTAGAAGAAACATATTCTCAATATTTTGAACTTCCGAGAGAAACCATTTATCTCCATCTGAATAAAAGTGAGTTTGTTCATAACGAAAATATTTGGTTCAAAGGTTACTTATATGACCGTAAAAACAATTTACCTGCGACTAAAACGTCTAATATTCACGTTGGTCTTTATAATAATGAAGGGGTATTAATAGATAAAAAATTATATCTAGGATATGAAGGATATGTTAGAGGTGATTTTAAAATAGATTCAACTATCACAACCGGTAACTATTTTCTAAAAGCCTCAACCAACTGGATGCGAAATTTCATCGAAGATGATTCTCACACAACTCAAATAAGCATTACGGACCTAAAAAAAGAACCTTCATCAAATGAGAAAGTAACTACTACCGAAACAACAAGAGAGAGTGAAGTTGAGAATAGTAGTAGTGAAAATACTAATTATGATTTCCAATTACTTCCAGAGAGTGGTCATGCTTTATTGGGACAATTAAATACAATAGGAATCAAAATATTGGATCATAATGGTATCGGTGTTAAGTATGCAGATGGAATAGTATTAGATCAAAATAACAAAGAGATTACTAAGTTCAAAACGAACACTTATGGTATGGGTAAGTTTCTCATTACCTATGAAAAAGGACAATCTTATAAGGCAGTTGCTTCTTTACCAAATGGTAATTCCATTGAGCAAGTACTTCCAGTAGCAGATAAATCAGGTGTGAGTTTAAATGTTGTAAATAGTGCAAAAGATCGTGTTATTATTACAATAAATAAGACCCTAGAATTAGATACTGAAGAATTTGTCTTACTCTTTCAAAGAGACGGAATCATCAAGCGATTCAATATTCGTTTTAATGGTGAATCAAAGATTGATGTTACGCTATTACGAAAAAACCTTATTAAAGATATAAATATTGTCACACTGTTAGATAATAAAGGAACTCCGCTAGCTGAAAGAATTTTTTATAATCATAATGTTGAAGATGTTAATGACGTAAACCTCATTTATAATCAAAAAATTAACGATTCACTACTTATTAATATATCTAGTATCGCCAATGATTCTGTTTACTATAATTATAGTATCTCAGTGCTTCCAGAAAATTCTGAAGCTTATAATCATCCAGATAATACTATTTCAACTTTAAAACTCCAGCCATATATTAATGGTGTCATAGAACAGCCTAAATACTATTTTACGGACACAGATAGAAGAAAGAAATATGATTTAGATTTGTTATTGCTCACTCAAGGTTGGAGTCGATATAGATGGAGTAATATTTTCAATAAACCACCTCAACAACTATTCAAATTTGAAAATGGCCTTTCATTATCCGGTAGAGTTAATGAAGCTATTAAACAGGATGCCACAAATTCCATTTATCTCTTTTCTTTTAAAAATAATCCTTCAAAACTTATAAACCTTAATAGCGATAAAAGCTTTAAAGTCGATAATTTGTTTCCTGAAACTAATGAACTTATTAAAATTAGTTTGGTAGGTGATGCTGAAAGAAAAAAATCTCCAGGAATTTACACTAGAATATCAAATAATCTTATCGAGGATAAAATGAATGTGGATGCAGCATCACTTAGAAGCATCAAATCAAGAAATTACCTTCCTCCATCTTTTTTTGACCTTAATGGTTTTATAACTGATGAGACAGTCGAACTAGATGAAGTTTACCTTAGAAGTACAACAAGAAAAAAAGATGATGCCTATACAGCTGGAACCATTGTACGCGGAAAGGTCGTTGACCTTGATGAAGATAGTTATCGTTACGGCTCTTTACTTAATGTCATTGAGCGAAATGGCTTTAGGACTGCTAAAGACCCAGTAGGTCGAATTACAATTGTAACACCAGGAAACAATACTATTAGAGGCGCATTAAGCCCTCTTATATTCATGGATAATGCTCCAATTACAGATTTTGATTTATTGGGTACTTTCCCAATAGGTTCGGTTGGTAGAATCTATTTTGACAAGAGTGGTGTTGGTTATGGTGTTCGAGGTGCAGGTGGTGTTATTAATATTTACACACGAAGAGGTGATAGTGGGTATACTAATCCTAACGCTTCATCTCCTGTCTATTCTAAAAAAGTTGATATGGGGTTTGAACCGCTTAAAATATTTTATGCACCAAGATATGCGTCTTATCAGACATTTGGGTTTAAAAAATATGGGATTGTACACTGGTTTTCGGATGTCATACTTAAAGGCAAAGAGACCTCAACATTAAGAGTACCACATTGTGAGCAAAAATCACTCATTTTTTATATTGAAGGGATGAGCAATGATGGTCACCTTATCTCTAAAGTCTTGAAACTAGAAATCCCAAACTAAATTTATAAATCACTTATAAAACTACCATACGGGTCCTTGAATTGAATACCATCTGTAAAGCGGTATTTGCTTAGTAATTTATACTCGACAAGTGCCCAAAGCACAAACTCCTTTACAAAATAACTATCTTCTTTAGATAATTTTGGTTGATGTACACCTAAGAGGTCATCTAATGGAGAAATTGCATCAAGTCTGTTATTATATTCTTTATCTCTTAAATCGTCGAGTAATTCAAATCCTTCTTTTTGGTTAAAAAACCAGGACACAATGTCATCATAAGGGCCTTCTTCGTCTTGTTTCTGTAGCTTCTCTATCTTCGGAAAGTATTCTATAAACAGACTCTTAACGGCTTCTCCAATTAAATTATAAGCCACCTGCGCCGCACCTTCCTGTTCCCCTTCATAAACTAATTCCACTTTACCAGTTATGGACGGAATAATTCCAACAAAATCGCTTAATCGTATTGATGTCTTATCATCGCTATTAAGAAGTGAACGTCGTTCAGCAGCACTTAAAAGGTTCTCAAAAGCAGTGATACTTAGCCTCGCACTTACACCGCTCTTCGCATCTACAAACTCGCTTTCTCGAGCTTCAAACACAATTTGTTCTAATAAGTCACGAGCCAGTTCAGGAACATAGATCATGTCGGTTTGACGAGCATCAGTATTTGCCTCTTGATGTGTTATAATCCTTGCCGTTTCTATATCTACAGGATAATGCGTCAATATTTGCGATCCTATTCTATCTTTTAAAGGTGTCACAATGTTTCCTCTGTTTGTATAGTCTTCTGGGTTTGCTGTAAAAACAAACTGCATGTCCAGAGGTAAACGCAATTTAAATCCTCTAATTTGTATATCTCCTTCTTGCAAAATATTAAACAATGCTACCTGAATCCTAGCCTGTAGATCTGGCAATTCGTTAATCACGAAAATGCATCTGTTTGCTCTAGGGATCATGCCGTAATGAATCACGCGGTCATCGGCATAACTCAATTTTAAATTTGCCGCCTTAATAGGGTCTACGTCACCTATGAGGTCTGCAACAGTAACATCAGGAGTTGCTAATTTCTCCGCAAAACGATTATCTCTATGTAGCCAAGATATCGGAGTATCATCTCCTTTTTCCTTTATAAGTTCGATAGCATACCGCGAGATTGGTTGTAATGGATCATCATTGATTTCGGATCCTTCAACACATGGTATATACTCATCTAAAAGATTCACCATGAGTCGCGCCAAACGTGTTTTCGCTTGACCTCTTAAACCAAGTAAATTAATATTGTGCCGCGACAAAATAGCGCGCTCTAGTTCTGGAATTACAGTATTTTCATAGCCATGAACACCTGTAAATGTGATGATGTCGTTTTGTATATTAGTAATCAAGTTTTTTCTCAATTCATCCTTAATGGATTTACTTTGATATCCTGCTTTTCTTAATTGCCCTAAGGTCTTTATGTTTTCTATTTTCATCTATCCTCGTATTCTCTTTTTTCTATTCGTTTCATAATCTTCAAAAATCATTTCTCCTAAACCCTTCAATCCTGTGTAAAATGCTTTGCCTTGATTAGCCTTCGTAAACTCTCTAACAAACTGCATTAAATAAGAATCTTGTGCAATCATGAAAGTAGTTATTGGTATGTGCAATTTTCTAGCCTGTTGAGCCATTGCATAACATTTATTTGTGATAAAAGGATCTAATCCATTGCTATTTTTATAATACTGTCCATCTGGCATCCGCAAACAACTAGGCTTGCCATCCGTAATCATGAATATTTGTTTATTGGTGTTGCGCTTTCGTCTTAGCAAATCCATTGCTAGTTGTAAACCAGCCACTGTATTTGTGTGATAAGGTCCAACTTTCAAATAAGGTAAATCTTTAATGGCAATTGGCCAAGCATCATTACCAAACACCAAAATTTCTATAGAATCTTTAGGATATTTAGTTGTTATTAGTTCTACTAATGCCATGGCTACTTTCTTAGCTGGTGTGATTCGATCTTCGCCGTATAGAATCATACTATGGCTAATATCAATCATCAATATCGTACTCATCTGAGATTTATGCAAGGTATCCTCTACGATCAAATCATCTTCAGACAAGGTAAAATCTCCTATACCATGGTTAATCTGAGCATTCTTTAAACTTTCAGTCATTGACACCTTATCGAGAGCATCTCCAAAACGATAATTCCTAAATTCTCCTGTATGTTCATCCCCTATTCCCGAATGCTTACTCTTATGATTTCCTGAACCACTTCGCTTTATTTTACCAAAAATTTGATCTAAAGCCTGCTGTCTTATGGCGCGCTCCGTTTTAGCTGTAATAACTAACCTACCGCCTTGATCCCCATCACCTTCTCCATCAATATCTATTTCTTCTAGGATATATCCCTTTGCTTTGAGGTCTTCAATAAAATCATCAACCGTATACTCTGATGTTGTTAGCTCATATTCCTTATCTAATTCTCGTAACCAATCTATAGCCTCATCAAAATCACCCGAAGTATGCGTAATTAGTTCCTTAAAAATATCGAAGAGTTTATCAAAAGGAGATTGATAAGGAGCTTCATACTTTTTGAAAACAAATCCTTTTCTTAATGTAGTGTTCTTCATAGCTAGATAAATTTACTGTTTTTTTGAATATTAAAATAGCTCCATTAACATGGCTTTAAGAAATCTATCATCAGATTTGATTACCTTTATTTCAACTAATCATTCTTTCTGAAAAATCAACCAATGAAAAAATCAATGCTTCTATTGATGCTTTTTGCATCAATAACTCTATTTGCCCAAGACATTTCAATGGATTTACTAAAAAACATGGCACCAAGGAACATTGGTCCTGGTGGTATGTCTGGTCGTGTAACAGCGATTGATGTGGTCCAATCTAACCCAGATATTATGTATGTTGGTACCGCTTCTGGTGGTCTTTGGAAATCAACATCTGGTGGCATAAAATGGAAGCCTGTTTTCGAAAAAGAACTCACATCCTCTATCGGTGCTATTTCCATCCAACAATCTAACCCTAGCGTCATATGGGCCGGTACGGGTGAAGGCAATCCAAGGAATAGTCTCAATGGTGGATTTGGCATCTATAAATCTCTTGATGCTGGCAAAACATGGAAAGCCATGGGATTGGAGAAAACGCGTCACATTCATCGTGTTATTATAGACCCAACCAATCCTGATATAGTATATGTAGGAGCGATTGGATCTCCTTGGGGAGAACATCCAGAACGTGGCGTCTATAAAACAATCGATGGTGGGAAAAATTGGAAACAAATTCTATTTGCCAACAACAAGACAGGCGCTGCGGACCTTGTCATGGATCCAACAAACCCCAATAAGTTGATTGCAGCTATGTGGGAACATAAAAGAGATCCATGGTTCTTTAAATCAGGTGGTAGTGGTTCTGGTCTTCATATCACACATGATGGTGGCAATACGTGGAAAAAAATCACAGATAAAGAAGGGTTTCCTAAAGGAAATTTAGGTCGTATAGGTGTGGCGATTGCACCAAATAAACCTAATATTATTTATGCTTTAGTTGAAGCAAAGAAGAATGCACTCTATAAAAGTGAGGACGGCGGTTTTAAATGGAAAAAAATCAATGATAAAAGTGATATAGGTAATCGCCCTTTCTACTATTCAGAAATATATGTAGACCCACAGAATGAGAATCGCGTATTTTCTGTATTCACTTACGTAAATGTATCTGAAGATGGCGGTAAAAACTTCAAACAATTAATGCCAGCTTATGGTGTAGACAATGGTGTACATCCAGATCATCATGCATGGTGGATTCATCCTGAAAACGGAAATTTTATGATTGATGGTAATGATGGCGGGATGAATATCACTAAAGATGGTGGTAAAACATGGCGTTTTATTGGAAACTTACCTGTTGCACAATTCTATCATATCAATGTAGATAATGAATTTCCATATAATGTATATGGTGGTATGCAAGATAATGGTAGTTGGAGAGGACCAGCCTATGTTTGGCGTTATCAGGGCATTCGTAACTCTTATTGGCAAGAGATCAGTTTTGGAGATGGGTTTGATGTCGTTCCAGACAAGGATGATTCGCGTTACGGATGGTCCATGAGTCAACAAGGGTTTGTGAGCAGGTATGATTGGATAACAGGAAATAATTATACTGTAAAGCCAACGCACCCAGATCCAGATATAAAATTGCGATTTAACTGGAATTCGGCCATAAATATTGACCCTTTTGACAATAGCACAATTTACTTCGGAAGTCAATTTGTACACAAGTCAACTGATAAAGGATTGACTTGGAAAGTAATTTCTGGAGATTTAACAACGAATAATCCAGAAAAGCAAAAGCAAAGCGAAAGCGGTGGGTTAAGTATGGATGCTACTGGCGCTGAAAACCATACCACTATTCTTGTGATTGAACCTTCTTCATTAGAAAAAGATATGTTATGGGTTGGTAGTGATGACGGTCGTATACATGTTACCCAAAATGCAGGTAGTACTTGGACAGATGTTTCAAGAGGATTACCAGGATTACCCGAAGGCAGTTGGATCACTCAAATAAAAGCGAGTAACAAAAATAAAGGCGAAGCTCTTTTAGTAGCCAATAACTATCGCCGCTTTGATTATACTCCATATGCTTATCGCACAAAAAATTATGGTAAATCTTGGCAACGTATTGTAGATGACAGGGATGTGCAGAGCTATACACTTTGCATCGTTGAGGATCCAAAAGAACCTAATTTATTGTTCTTAGGAACAGATGATGGACTTTATATATCTTTTGATGCTGGTACGAAATGGACTAAGTGGACAGAAGGTTTTCCAACAACTTCAGTCAAGGATTTAGTCATTCATCCAAGAGAACATGATCTAGTGATTGGAACCTTCGGACGTGCAGCTTGGGTTTTGGATGACATTCGTCCTTTGCGCGCAATGGCCAAGAACAAAAGCTTGACCAATAATAAACTCGAACTATTTGAACCACCTATTGCCTATCAAGCAGCTTATCTGCAGCCAACAGGTAGCCGTTTTGGTGGCGATGCATTATACAACGGTGAGAATAAAAGTCGTGGTGCTCATATTTCTTACTATGTAAAAGTGGACAAGAACAAAGAGAAAATGAGTAAGGAAGATGACAAAGACAAAGACGAAATAAATGATGAGACAGAAGAAAAGAAAGTTAAGTGGGATTCTGTATACCTAAAGGTCTATGATGGCGATCGATTAATACGTTCACTGAAACAAAAAACACCCAAAGAAACTGGTGTCCATAGAATGCGTTGGTTTATGGATGAAGCTGGTGTAAGCAGACCTTCGAGAACTATAAGGAAACGTACGAACGAACCTGGTGGTACTTCTGTTAAACCAGGCACTTATAAGTTGGTGATGTATTACGGTGACCAAACTTCTGAAGAGATGATTACGGTAAAGAGCGATCCAAGATTACAAGTTTCTACTGCTTCGACCAATGAAGTATATAACGCTTCCAAAAAACTTGAAAGCATGACTGAAATTGCTGCTGATGCAGTCAAGCAATTAGTAGAAAGCAAGCAGGTTGCAGAAAAATACCAAAAAGAACTCAAAAAACTTGATAAAAAGAAGTTCAAAGAGCAAGTAAAATCATCTAAGGACATCGTGAAAAAGATAGATGATGTCATCGCCATTTATCTTGGCAAAGTAGATAAACGACAAGGAATTACTCGCAACCCAGAAGTTAATGTCATGCAGCGTTTTGGAACGGCTAATTGGTATTCTGGTAGTCGTCAAACAGGTTTAACTTCTACAGAAGAAACGCTAATAAAGCATGCTACCGATGCCCTCAATAGTGCTCTTGAAAAAACAAACACATTTTTTAATAATGAATGGAAAACATACGAAAATGCTATGAAGCAATTGGATGTTTCTCCTTTCAAGGATATAAAAACCTTTAAAATAGACTGATTATGAGAAAACTAATTTTTCTGTCGCTACTAATCATAGTGGCATCATGTAAAAAGGAAAACGACAAAGCTGTCGTACATAACCCGAAGCAATATACCATTGAACAGTTCATGGACAATGAAGCTGTTAGAGGTGGTAGTTTTTCTGCAGATAAGTCCAATTTATTAGTATCTAGTAATAAATCAGGAATCTATAATGTATATACTGTTCCAATTGAAGGAGGAGATATGATGGCCATCACACAATCAGATAGTACATCTATTTTCGCTGAATCTTATTTTCCTAATGATAACCGAATGCTCATCAGCGCCGATGGTAATGGTGATGAGATAGATCATTTGTTCGTCAGAGAATTGGATGGAAGCATCAAGGATATAACGCCTGAAAAAGGTGCAAAATCAGCGTTTTACGGATGGTCCAAAGACAAGAATAGTTTATACTATGGTTCTAATAAGCGAGATCCACGCTATTTTGATGTGTATAAAATGTCTATTGCAGATTTTTCTTCTGAGCTGATCTATCAAAACAATGATGGTCTTAATTTTAGCGAAATCTCTGATAATGAAAAATATTTTGCACTGACAAAATCACTTAACACCAATGACACAGATCTGTTTTTATATAATTCTGAAACCAAAGAGCAAATAAAGATCAACGATACAAAGAGTGGTAACTCTGCTCAAGATTTCTCAAAAGACAACACAAAACTTTACTACACAACTGATGATGGTTCTGAGTTTTCTTATTTAATGTCATATGACCTAAATTCTAAAGGGAAAAGTAAAGTATTAGAAAGAGATTGGGATATTATGGGTGCAGG
The DNA here is from genome assembly GCA_014238425.1 of Flavobacteriaceae bacterium. Classification (GTDB taxonomy): domain Bacteria; phylum Bacteroidota; class Bacteroidia; order Flavobacteriales; family Flavobacteriaceae; genus JABABD01. Next base: position 138,076 of record JABABD010000015.1, read on the forward strand.
ATTTACCAATCAAGGTAATTATATGGGGGTATATGTTAATGAAGATGGCAAAAATGCTATTGAAGTTTTAAACTCAGGTACCATGACACCTATTGACCTACCAGATTTTGAAGGGAAAAGCATTACTAGTCTTTCTTTTTCAGATGATGAATCATTAATGCGTATGTATGTAGGTGGATCTAATAGCCCTTCTGATTTGTATTCCTATAATTTAGAGACAAAAAAACAACATAAACTGACCGATGTATTAAATGATGAAATCAATGCCGAAGATCTTGTGACTGCTAAAGTCATTCGTTTCAAATCCTTTGATGGCGTTGAAATACCTGCCATTTACTACCTACCTCATCAAGCATCAGAAGACACTAAAGTCCCAGCGATGGTATGGGTTCATGGCGGTCCTGGAGGTCAATCGCGTCAAGGATTTAGTTCCTTAATTCAATATATGACTAATCATGGGTATGCAGTTCTTGCGGTTAATAATCGTGGGAGTAGCGGATATGGAAAGACATTCTATCAGATGGATGATTTGAATCATGGAGAAAAGGATCTTCAGGACTGTGTAGAAGGAAAAAATTGGTTGATAACACAACCTGAAATCGATGGTAGTAAAATTGGCATTATTGGCGGTTCTTATGGTGGTTACATGACCATGGCGGCATTGACATATACACCAGAAGAATTTGATGTAGGTGTTAATTTATTTGGCGTTACCAATTGGATACGCACGTTAAAAAGCATTCCTCCTTACTGGGAATCGTTTCGAGAATCGTTATACCTTGAACTAGGAGATCCGTATTCGGCAGATTCCACACGTTTAAAACGTATTTCTCCATTGTTTCATACAGATAAAGTAACAAAACCACTAATTGTATTGCAAGGGTCTCAAGATCCGCGTGTATTGCAAGTAGAATCTGATGAGATTGTTGCAGGGGTTAGAAAAAATGGTGTTCCTGTAGAATATGTATTGTTTGAAGATGAGGGTCATGGTTTTGTGAAAAAGGAAAATCAGATTGAAGCTTATAGTAAGGTATTGGAGTTTTTAGACACCTATCTTAAAAAAGAAAATGAGCCTATAGATGGTGAAATCCCTAATAAAGAGATTGAACCTGAAACCAAATAGAAAAAGGCTCCTTTTGAAGGAGCTTTTTTTTTGAAAGATAATTAACGAAGTCGCGACTTATCCAATCTAATTAGTGATACTATGAATCTTCAAAAAGTAACATTCCAAAATAAAGAAGGACAAACTTTGTCTGGTAGGTTAGAACTACCAGCAGATCAACATCCTCATAACTTTGCCATATTTGCCCATTGTTTTACCTGTACAAAAAACTTGTCGGCAGTCAAGAACGTGAGTCGTTCGTTAACTTCAAAAGGGTTTGGAGTTTTACGTTTTGATTTTACAGGTTTGGGAGAAAGTGATGGTGATTTTGAAGACACCAATTTTTCTGGTAATGTTGAAGATTTGATAGCGGCATCGACATTCTTAGAATCAAATTATATGGCGCCTTCCTTATTAATTGGGCATTCTCTTGGCGGTGCTGCAGTTATATTCGCTGCTTCTGAATTACAATCAGTTAAAGCAGTTGCAACTATTGGAGCGCCCTCTAATCCGGATCATGTAAGACACCTGTTCGGTAACGCAATTGCAGAAATTAAAGACACTGGAACCGCTACTGTAAACCTAAGTGGAAGACCATTTACCATCAAAAAACAATTCTTGGAAGATCTGGAAACTAAATCTTTACCTGACGTAGTTGCTAATTCTAGAAGTGCATTGCTGGTAATGCACTCTCCACAAGACACTACTGTAGGAATCAAAAATGCTGAAGAAATATACAAAGCGGCTAGGCATCCAAAAAGTTTTGTCTCTATTGATGGTGCTGACCATTTACTAATGAATAAAAGAGATTCTATTTATGTTGGAGATGTTATTGCTGGATGGGCACAGCGGTATGTCGATATACCAAAAGAAGAACGAATAATCACCACACATCAAGTGGTTGCGAGTTTAGATAGTGAGGATGGTTTCACAACCAATATGAAAGTTGGTAATCATTTTATCACTGCCGATGAGCCTACAAGCTATGGCGGCAATGATTTTGGTCCTTCACCTTACGAGCTGGTGTCCGCAGGACTTTCAGCTTGTACGGCCATGACTATACAGATGTACGTAAAGCGTAAAAAAGATTGGGATTTACAGAATGTAGAAGTACATACAAGTTACAGTAAAAGTCATGCAGAGGATTGCGAGAATTGTGAGGACGATTCTGCAAAAATTGATACTTTTAATAGAGAGATCAAGTTAGAAGGAAACTTAGATGACAAACAAATACAGCGCATACTCCAGATAGCTGATAAATGTCCAGTACATAAAACATTACATAATCAAACGCAAGTGATTACGAAACTAATTTAATAATTCTGTTATCAACACTTATGAGCATTGACAACAGAATTACAAAGTTTTATCTGTTTTAAGTTTATTCGTTGGATCGGATGAGAATATCTCCGTTAAGAGTTTTAAAAGTCATGTCTGCTCCTCCTCCATTGATCTTTCCAGAAATCCCTTTTTCTCGTTTCACTTGATATACTCCAGATTTATTTGATGTCTTGACATTACGCTTACTCTTGTCCATAGTAATTTCAAAATCCGTATAAACATTCCCATTATCAGAGCGCGCCATGACATTAGCTTTCAGGTCTTTTGGAAATGATATGTCGATGTCGCCATTCAGGCTTGAAAACATCATAGTAGCATCATTATCAATTTTTCTAAAGCCAATGGTCACATCTTTATTAAGCGCATCTGCAATAACAGATCCACCAACGTTGGTCATGGTAATCTTTCCATTGGTATTACTAACCTCATGAGTTCCATCAACATTATCTACAGTAATACTCCCTTTATTGACCGTTTTAAGGTCAACAGAAAAATTTCGCGGCACTTTCACTTCAAAATCAATCACTGATTTTCCTGGAGAGTATTTAATATACACGGTATTGTTTATTTCTTCAACTCGGTACGACAAAGAGTTATTCTCAATGCGTTTCATACCATTCTTTGATGATTTTTTGTTACCATACTTAGATTTCTTCCAAGAGCTAGATTTCTCCCTTCCTATAGCAGTTACTATCACTTCACTACCACCATATCCATTGACAGTAATAGAGCCATCAATTACGTTCCAAACGAGTTTACCAGCTTGATCTGGATTACTCAACGGAATGGTATGTGTTTCCTTTTCTTGAGCATTAATAGTAAAAGACAGCACCAATGTTATAAACATTAATATGCTTTTTATAAAAGTAGTTTTATTTCTCATAGTTTTATTCTTTTATTGTTACGTCTCCATTCAACAGATCAAAATTCATCTGGACGCCTCCATTACCTATACTAAACTCAGTATCTGCATTCATTTTGTAACGTGTACTCTTTTTACCTGACTTAACCTTAGTACTATTTATTTTTGAAGGCTTCAACTTCGTATCTATATTAGTATAGATATCGCCATTCAATGTCTTGAAGGCTACATCCGCATTAAATCCTTTTTGAACAGAAATATTGATGTCGCCATTCAATGATTTATAAGTCGACTCTTCTGTTGGGTTTTTAGCATAGCTAATATTAATATCCTTATTTAAGGCATTGACATAGGTCTTTCCAGCAATATTCTCAAGCGTAATAGGTCCGTTTATATTACTCACAGTAATATCTTTAGCCTGTACATTATGAACTTCAATCGCGCCTTGATTTATGGCACTCAGTTCCAAGTTTGTGTTTCGAGGTACCTTTATTTTAATATTAAGTTTGTAATGGTAACGATTACCACTCCAGTTATTGTTATTATTATGACCGTATCGTCCAGTTTCTGGGTTGAATTTGGTATAAGGTGAATCTAAATAAACATAAATAATATCTTCGTGCGAAGCCACTTTCATACTTATTTCTGCTTTGCCTTGATTTAATTGTCTTTCGTTATTTCCTTTTATTTCCAAATCTCCAACCACTTGAACCGTGTTGCCATTATATCCTTCAACTTCTACCGAACCATGTACGTTATACACCGCTAAGAGGTTTTCTGCTGATTGGCTTGGGAATTTAAGCTCTTCATTAATGGTCTCACTGTGTCTTTGTGCTTGGACAATACCAACTATAAGTAAGCATAGGCAGAGACTAATTTTTTTGATTGAATTCATAATTGTTCGTTTTTTGATTAAATAATTTGTCTGATTGATTCTTCCAACTTCTCCTTAACTGCAGAGTTGATATCAGGTTTCTGCAGTAAGGTTTCCATTGAATTGATTGATGTTTGCTCTTTTAAGGTGACCATCAATTCAGCAAGAGCTATCTGTACTAATGGTGATTCTTGTTTTGTAATTGACATAACTAAGCCTTCTCTTACCTTAGGATTATCAACATACTTAGATAATGAGGCTACAGCAGCCAATCGCACATTTACATTGGTGTCTGTATTCAACATTTTGAACAAAGCAACAATAACTTTATCTGTTGCATTATCAAATTTTGAAGCTTCAGAAACGGCTTTCAAACGTTTGCTTGCAGACGATTCATCTGCCAAGGACATGACCAATTGGGTGCGCACTTCGTCGGTTTCTTTTCTTGATTCTTGAATATCCATATCTACATATTTGGTTTCAACAGTTGCAGATGATTCATTCCATCCTTTCCCGATAAAGAAGCCAAACAATAACATAATGCTAGCTGCCAATAAAGGAATCAAAACATTGTTTCTTGAAAAGACATTAGGCTTATGATTCACTAATTGCTTAATCTTACTATCTTCAATAGCACTATTAGCATTTGTCTGGGAATCAAGAAAATCGTAGAATGTAACATCCATACTCTCACTTGGCTCAAACTCATTGCTATCTAAACCATTCTTAATAACTTCCCAATCTTCTATCTCTTTATAGAGTTCAGGATATGTTTTCAAATAAGCCTTGAATTCTTTTTCTTGCTGAACAGTCAACTTTCCTAAAACATAATCTGGAATTAATTCCTTGAATTCTTGTGCTTCCATATCTTAATACTTTTGCATTGCTAAATAGGTGGTTTTTAAATCCTGTAAAGCCCTATGTGCTTTTATTCTTGCCGAACCTTCGCTACACCCAATTATATTTCCAATCTCTTTATATTGCAATTGTTTCAACTTACTTAAAACAATGATTTCTCTTTTATCCTGCGGTAGTTTCTCTATAGCTTGATTCAATAGTGTTACTTCCTCTTTCTTTTCCAGTTCATGTTGAACACTCTTTTCTCCTGATAACTTATAGGCCACCTGACTCAAATCAACCGCTTCTTTATTCTTCACATTCTTATTATAATGGTCGTGACTTTCGTTTCTAGCTATCTGAAAAATCCAAGTCGTAAATTTACTATCTTCAGTATATGTGTGCTTGTATTTCAGGATTCTCATAAATACATTCTGAACTAAATCTTCACTCAAACCAGTATCATAGTTTATCTGGAAAAAGAAATTATAAAGCCATTTTTTATAGCGCTCATAAAGCAATCCGAGTAACTCTGTGTTTCCAGATTTCACCTTTAGCATGAGTGCATTGTCTGTTAGATCTTTCAAATCTTGATGGTTGGTTTTTTGATAATCTTATAAATGTATACTTTACTTTTCAGTAAACGTTACAAATCAAATTAAATACCATGGATTTTAAGCTTGATATAATCGGATAAATCCTTGGTGTTGTGCCCTCTTTTCATAGCACGTTCAATAAAATTAGCAGACACGCCGTGAATCTTAGCTTTTCTTAATTGAGACGTAGAAGGTTTGTTAATATTAGTATTCATTAAAGACTTAATATAGTTTGCACTAACGCTATGTACTGCAAAATTCTTTATGGTATTAGGGTCAAGATTCTTATAACCCAGATTGTTCAGCTCATTAATGAATTTTGAGGATACTGAGTGTATGGCAAACTTTTTTATCATGTTTGGATCAAGGTTACGATACCCAGCCTTGTTCAATTCATTTATATAATCTACCGAAACGGAATGGATTGCAAAATTCTTAAGCATATTAGGTTCTAAATTGCCATATCCTGCATCTTTCAATCCCTTTACATAATCTGTTGAAATCGAATGTACGGCGAACTTCTTTAACATATTAGCTTCCATATCTCCGTATCCTAGAGCTGCTAATTCATCAATATAGTCCTTGGACACTCCGTGTATATAAAATTTTATCAACATATTGAGTTCCAATCCTTTATAATTAGTTGTCGCAATATCTTTAACGTATTCTAAAGTGACTCCCAATACGCTCATTTTACCTAATTCTTTTAATGAAGGTCGATACCCTTCACGCTTTAATCCTTGTACATATTCTTTATCTATATCACCAAAAAAAAGTTTGAAAAAATAGTAATCTTTTTTGCCTTTAACATCATTATTTACACCTTCTTTATTTAAAAAATTCTCAAAATCGGTGCTTCTTTCAAACTTGTATTCTCCCGTTCCTCTCCTGCCGTTGAAGTTGCCTTGAAATGTAACCGTGCCAGCCGCTCGAGTTAATAGAGTTTCGTTAGCAGATGTCTCTGTATTAGCAAATTCTTCTTCAGGGAATGAATATCCTATAGTAAATCCTTTATGCCTATTTCTTGAGCTATCAGAAAATTGAACATATACATAACCATCTTCAGCAGTGGCATTCCAAAACCCAGAACTTACATCTGGATTATTACCATTGATATTAAAGGATGAATAGTGATGGTTGTTGTGGTTTTTTTTCTTCTTGTCTTGGCTATTGGCGTTTTGAAAGATGAACAATACAGCTAAAAGCAAACATATTCTTAATGGTTTCATAGTGATTGAATTTTGATTGTTATAACACTGTAAACTGGACTTTTATAAAAACGTTACAAGGAATTCTATATTTTTCATGTTTATGATTACATTACCATATGAAAAGCCAAGTTTTTGAAGTTCATATTGAAGGGATGCAACAAGGTGGTCACTCAATTCTTGTTCCAGCCTCTGTAGCAGAGCCTTTCCTAAAATCGCAAGATAAAAGAGTGCGCGTTGAGGCATCATTCAAGGATAAAAAAATCAGCATTCATTCCTATCTTCAAAAAGGCAAGTCAGGAAATTACAGGATAACTTTCAGCAAAGCCAATCAAAAAGCCATTGGCATTTTTCCAACAGATTATTTTAACCTCCAATTATTCGAAAACACAACCAAATACGGTGTCGAAGTTCCAGAAGAAATGGAGGCCGTATTATTGAGTGATCATGACGGTTATGAAATTTTTGAGTCATTGACACCTGGCAGAAAACGCGGTCTTATATATGCCATTTCAAGGTATAGGAATTCTCAAACTAGAATTAATAAATCCTTGACCCTTATGGAAAACCTTAAGCGCGGCATTCGGAATCCTCCGGATATGCTCAAGTCACTTTAATTTATGATTTGCAATTACTCGATTATCTACTTACCTTGTGAAGACAAAGAAACTAACGAAACATACATATAATGAAAAAAATATACGTTTTATTGACAGCAATGATATTGGTTTTTGCAACAGCCTGTAAGAAAGAGAAAAAAGAAGTTGAAAAGAAAGCAGAAGAAGTTGTGGAAACCATGAAAGTCAAGAAACTTAAAACCACTTTATCTCCTAAAAGTGATAGTAAAGTGTCTGGTAATGTGGTTTTCACAGAAGAACATGGTGTTGTAAAAATGGAGGCTATCATGGAAGGTCTAAGCGCTGGAGAGCATGCCATTCATTTACATGAAAAAGCAGATTGTTCATCAGCGGATGGAAAATCAACAGGTGGGCACTGGAACCCAACTTTTACCGATCACGGAAAATGGGGTGATGCTACAGGCTATCATAAAGGTGATATCGGTAACTTTACGGCCACTGAAAGTGGATTGGCAACAGTTAATTTCTCAACAGAAGAATGGTGCATAGGATGTGGTGATGAGAAAAAAGACATCACTGGCAAAGCAGTAGTTGTACATCAAGGCACAGACGATTTCGTATCCCAACCATCAGGTGCAGCAGGCTCTAGAGTAAGCTGTGCTGGAATCATTGAGTAAATTAACATATTGATCCTGAAAAAGCTGCATAATGCAGCTTTTTTTATATCTCCTATTTCAGTAATTTCGTGAGGTACTAAAGCCATGTATGGAGCTCGATCAACTCATTAGTAAATTTCAACAAAAAGATGCCCAAGCATTCGAAGCCCTGTACCATATGTATAGTGCCAGTATGCAAGGTGCTATTTATAATATTGTTAGAGATGAGGACATCGCAGAGGAAGTCATGCAGGATGTCTTTGTTAAGGCATGGCATAGCGCGGATAGTTACTCGGCTAAAAAAGGACGTTTTTTTACCTGGCTTGTCAATATAGCGCGAAATGCTGCTATCGACAAAACTCGTTCCAAGGCCTTCAAGAACTCACGACAAAACCTCAATACTGATTATTTCGTAGATATCATTGAAACTCAAGACAGTTTGGATAACCAAACCGATGCGATCGGTATAAAGAAATTCGTCACTAAATTAGCGGACAAATGCAAAGAGGTGATAGAATTATTATATTTCAAGGGTTATACTCAAAAAGAAGCGTCTGAAGAACTGGATATGCCAATAGGCACCATAAAAACAAGGAATAGGCAATGCATACAAGAACTCCGTAATATGGTTCTTGAATAGTTATGACAAAAGAAGAATACATAACATCTGGATTATTAGAGCTATACGTAGCCGGAACACTTTCTGAAAAAGAAAATCAAGAAGTCTATGAGGCTACACAGAAGTATCCCGAAGTCCTGCGAGAAGTGCTTGAGATAGAAGCTGCTGTTGTAAAACTAACGGCTGCTGTATCTCCTGGATCTTCTAGTTCTTTTCCTGATATAAAACCAAGATTAGGTTTAGATATCTCTAAAACAAAAGTCGTATCGCTTGACAAATCTAAAACCAATTGGCTTACCTACACAGGATGGGCTGCAGCTATTATTTTGGGTGCTGGATTGTTCTGGCAGCTAAATATCAATAGCGACCTAGAATCTCAAATTATGATTACAGATACAAAACAAGGCGTATTGGAAGCTGAGATCGAAGCCTCCAAAACAAGTTTAAAAGAAGCCAATGCGTTTATTAAAACTATACAAGACCGAGATATTATTACTATACCTCTTGGAGGACAAACCGTATCGCCTAGTGCCTACGCACAAGTGTATTGGGACAAGAAGACCAATACGGTGTATTTAGACGCTAGCGGACTTCCAGAATTACCTTCAGGAAAAGTCTATCAATTCTGGTCGTTAACTTTGAACCCATTGACACCAACCGATATGGGTGTTATCGAGAATTTTAGTGGTGACACTAACAAGATCTTTAAGATTGAGAACTCCAACGAATCTCAAGCTTTTGGTATCACTCTAGAACCAGAAGGTGGTAGCTCATCGCCAACGCTGGAGCAACTCTATGCGTTGGGCGTTGTAGAGAAAACCTCTTAAAGCGATAAACAACACCAAAAGGTGCTCATATCCGGGAAATTAAACCGATAATAGTTACTTTTGGTACTCATATAACCAGTTGTACGTAAGTCTTAAACCAATAGTTAATCTGCTAAAATTCATATGAAATATTACTTTTTATTGTTTATCGGATTCGTTTGTTTGGGATGTTCTGCTCAATCCGATTGTGAAAAATTCAAGAACGGGAAGTTTAAACTAGATGACCTAAAATTAGGATTTGAATCGATTATTGAAAGGAATGATTCCATTCAGGTTGAAAGAAATTTGACAATGAATACCGTCTCCAAGTTTAAAATTACGTGGAAAAACTCATGTGAATATAGCCTGGACATAATTTCTGGAAATGATGAGCTTGTGAATGCTTTTAAGGGTAAAACTCTGAACGTCAAAATTATTTCTACTCATGCGAATGAATATACATTTGAAGCTTGGATTGATGGAATAGACCATGTCGCAACGCAAACCGTGAAAAGAATTGAATAACCTACGTACAACAACGTGTATAATTCATAGTGTTTAAAGATGGTTCGGGAAATTCTGTCGAATTTTCGCACTCTCTGCCCTTTTTTGCTAACTTAGTTCTCCAACACTACGAAACCATACACGAACACGTTGTGTGTAATACGACGACCAAACTACACCAAAATAGAATGAACAGAGTTGATCGCCTAATAAATATTCTACTAACGCTACAGTCTAAAAAGTTTGTAACTACAAAAACATTTTCAGAAAAATATAAATTAAGTGAAAGAACTATATATAGAGATATAAAAGCATTAAACGAAATCGGTGTTCCAGTTTATTTTGAACCCAATAAAGGATATGGTTTAATGGAAGGTTATTTTTTACCTCCACTAACATTTACAATTGAAGAAGCAAACTCTCTATTATTATTACAAACTTTAGCAGATAAATTTACCGATAAATCCATACTACAAAAATCAAATTCTGCTCTTGAAAAAATTAAAGCAGTTTTAAAATATAATGATTGGAAAAAGTATGAAGAAATAGCTTCTAAATTAGAAGTTTATATTCCTAATGATACTAATAACAAAAATGATTTTTTATCAAAAATTCAAAATGCCATTCTTGAAAAGAATATTTTAAAAATTTCATATACGGATAATAACAACAATAAAACTCTAAGAGAAATAGAACCTTTAGGGTTAATATTTTATACAAATCAATGGCATTTATTAGCTTGGTGTACATCAAGAGAAGATTATAGGGATTTTATAGTAAATTCAATCAATCAATTGAGTATATCTCCAAAGCATTTCACAAAAGAACATTCTTATACTATTCAGGACTATATGAAAATATTTTAATTTTTCTCTTTTTACTGACATAGGGTTGTCATATCGGGTCCTTATGTTTGTGTTATTAAATAGCACAGATATGAGGATTTTAATTTTAGTCATCACAATTGCATTAACATATACCGATCAAACTATGGCACAGGAAAAGGAGTATTTTAAATATTCAGAAAACGGAGAACTAATAAACATACCCTCCTCGACTTCATCTAAAGACGATTTTAATTTTTTAATGGGGCATTGGACAGTTCAAAATAGGAAACTTAAGACGCGATTGAAAAACAGTAACGATTGGGATGAGTTTGAGGCTAAATGGAAAATAAATCCTATACTTAACGGACTTGGAAACATTGAAAATTACTATTCAAGTTTCGATGATGAACCGTTTGAAGGAGTTGCCCTTCGGTTTTTCGATCAAAAAACTAAACTCTGGAGTATTTATTGGTCCGACATAAAAAGCACAGGAGTTTTGGGAACTCCAATAACAGGATCATTCTACGGAGACTTCGGCGTTTTCTATATGAAAGACATATATGAAAATAAAGAAATTTTAATCAAATACGAATGGGACAAATCCGATTTGAACCACCCTACATGGCGGCAAGGTGTTTCTTTAGACGATGGAGAGACTTGGGAGTGGAATTGGTATATGACTGGAACCAAAGTTGAAGAGTAAAGTTGTAACATAAACAAGAATCTTTGGCATAAAACCATTAGAAATAATAAAAGTAATTATATGGAAAAATTCAAAAAAAGGGCGGTCAAATACTTAGGTATAATCGAATTTGGTGATTGGAAATTCAAATTGTATAGCATGAAATATGATGAATTAAGAGTTACTCCAGAAATAGAAAATGTAGTAAAAGCGATTCTGCCAGATTGGATAAAGGAAAAATCTCAAATAAATAATTTTCCTAATTATAAAATTGGTACTGTAATCATTCATGAAGCAAAGGATAGTATTCTAGTTGTTGTAAATTGGTGGGTATACGAAAATGTCGTTCAAAATCATGTTTATATTGCTGATTATGAAAACCCCAATAAGTTTTCAGATTTTACGAGTAAAGGATTACGGTTTTGCGTTTGGGAGATGAGCATTTTGTGGCATGAGAGAAATTTGTGGGTGGAACATGTCTTAAAGAAATCAGACAACCCAGATTGGGATTCATATCTAAATCATTACTATAAATTGGAGTATGCAAATTAAAACACACGATATCAAATCATGATGACACCACGAAAACTTCAAGCAAACGAATCAAGTGAATATTTTAAACGGTATATTAATTTGGTAGACAGACGAAAATATGTTACGGAATTTTGTGTATTTAAAAGCTAATAATGCTGCTGAATTTGTTCTGTTTTCCGATAAAGGAATTTCAACTTGTGTACGGGAAATGGCTATTTGGTGGCACGAAAGAAATGCTTGGGTAAAACATATTTTGATGAAAAATGAAAAGTCTGATTTTGAAGCCTATTTAATGGAACATCTCAATGGTGAATTTTAAATTTTAAAAAATGAAAAAAATGAAAAAAAATGACATTCAAATAATGCCAGATTATTTTGACAAATACATAAACTTAGTAGAAGATGATGTTTCGATAGTAGAGGCTTTGCAAATTAGTTTGCAAGAATTAGAAAATGCCCCAATAGCTAAATGGGAAGCTTTGGGCGAAAAAGTATATGCCCCAAATAAGTGGACGGTAAAAGATATTTTGCAACATTATATTGACACCGAAAGAGTGTTTACGTATCGAATAACGGCAATTGCCCGAGGCGATAAGCAAAAAATGATTTCTTACGATGAAAATATTTTTGCTGAAAATGCACAAGCCAATCGCAGAACAATCACTGATTTGATGGAAGAACTTATTCTAATCAGAAAAGCGACTATAAAACTCTATCTGTCTTTTACAGAAAATATGCTACACCAACAGGGCATTAGTTATAACAATATACACTACTGTCCATTAGCATTAGGTTTTGTGCTTACAGAGCATCAGCGTTGGCATTTTAGAGTTTTGGAGGAAAAATATTATCCACTCTTAATTGAATAACTTTGTACTGAATATGGACTTAAATCCAAAAGTAAATAATACTCTTATAGAGATTCAAAACTTTGATTTTTTAATTGGAAAATGGAATGTACAAAACAAAAAACTTAAAGAACGACTGAAAGACTGTAATGAATGGATTGAATTTCCAGCCAAAATGGAGACTAAACCATTTCTTAATGGATTGGGTCTAATGGACGAAATGAAATCATCTCATTTTGGAGACGATTTTATCGGATTTAGTATCAGAATGGTTAACCCCAAAACAAATATTTGGACAATTTATTGGGCTGATACATCAAGTCCCGAAAACTATTTAAAAGAGCAAGTGATTGGAGAATTTAAAAATGGAATTGGAGCGTTTTATGGTAAAGAACTATATCTAGAAAAAGAATACAAATTGAGGTTTACTTGGAAAAAGCAATCCGAAAATACTGCTCTTTGGGAACAAGCCTATTTTGATGAAAAAGCAAAAGAGTGGGAAACAAATTGGACAATGGAATTTACAAGAGATAATAAGCACTACACACAACAATGTGTATAATACATTGCTTGGACAATGATTACTTGGAATATCCTTCGGAATTTTCTCTGGTTCGTGTTTGTTTACTAAATTAGTTGCTTACACACGCAACGAAATCATACACAAACCCGATGAGAACACATTCGCCAAAGGCGAACTTTAATCTGCGCAGCTTCGCTGACAATGC
>JABABD010000014.1 GCA_014238425.1 Flavobacteriaceae bacterium
CTTCGAGCTAAAACGTGTGCCATCGTCGGTTAAAAGTAATTTGATCCTGATCCTTGAATTCCCAATCTAATAAATCCTACAATTTACACTTCGCTTTGCGAAGCTAATTGATAACCAATAATTTGAGATTATTTCGATGTCTCCTTCTCAAACTATTGTTACAGAATTTATTATCTTTTCATTCGCAAATCAGAACTACGTTTAACCCTGCAGTTGCCAGTAATTAAAAAGTCTAATTAAATAATATAAATCTAAGCAGCAATCAAAAAGCTTTACTATGAGAATAATATTTTACCTATCTCTACTAATTATTATTACAAGCTGTGATACAAGAGACCATCAGGATTTTTATGAAAATGGATTGCCTAAGGAAGTCGGACAGATGCGAGGAGATAGCACCAAGGTAGGTAAATGGATATATTATCATACTAATGGAAGAGTAAAATATACTGGTATTTATGATAGAGACGGAAAAGCACAAGGTGTATGGAAAGGTTATTATGATAATGATACTTTACTATCAATTGGAAACCGTAAAGACCATCTTTATGAAAGGAAGTGGAAATTTTATCATCCAAATGGTCAATTGTCTTTTATTGGAAATTATGAAAAAGATAAAAGGGTTGATGAATGGAACGGTTATTACGAAAATGGAAAGTTAGAATCTCGCACTTTATATTCAAAAAGAGAAGATGGTGAAACAACTGGTGTATATCAAGGCTTTTATCAAGATGGTTCGTTAAGAGGAGAAGGTTTAGTAAATACACAAGGAATGCAAGAAGGATTATGGAAAGGATACTATAAAAGTGGAAAACTTTTCAATGAAGAGCCTTTTAAAAATGGAAGACGTGATGGCCAGTTTAAGTCTTATTATGAAAATGGTCAAGTTAAACAATTAGGTAATTGGGTCAATGGAAAGGAAGAAGGTGAATGGAATCATTACTATAATAATGGACAGTTGGAAATGACACAATTTTATATCAATGGATTACCGAGCGGCAACTATAAAAGTTATCATAGTAATGGTAAGATAGCACAGGTAACCACACTCAAGGATGGTAAAATGGATGGTGCTTTAAAATATTATTGGGAAAACGGAGCTCAAGCAACGGATGGTTTTTACAAAGAGGGAAAAACACATGGATATTTTAAAGTTTATCATACAAATGGAAAACTCAATTTTGAAGGAGAAATTGTTAATGGCGTAAATGAAGGTCCATGGAAATATTATCACAATAACGGAAAACTTAAATCAGCTGGTGAATATAAGAATGGTCAACAAATTGGTGAATGGAAAAATTATCTCAGAAGCGGCCTAGAATATAAAATTAAAACATCCCAACGTTTGATTACAATCATTCCGCATAAAAAACCTATGCAACAACAAATTTAAAGTTAAATAGTAAAAACTACTGGCAACAACGTGTATAATTCATAGTGTTTAAAGGTGTTCGAGGATTTCTTGCGAAATCCTGTGCCTTCCCTCCTTTTTTGCTAACTTAGTTCTTCAACACTACAAATCATACACGAACACGTTGGCAACAATATAAAACATCGTCACTTCTTATATAATAAAATAATATTTTCATGAAATACCTTTTAAAAAAACAAATCTTACTAGTTCTTATATTAATATCAACTATAGCATGTAAAACAGATAATAAAAACGTTGAAACAACTAAAATCGCTTCGACCTTTGTTGAAAATACTTTATTGAAAAATACCGTATTATCAGACGGACACCCAATGGCTGTATGGGAAAAGAAAGCCGATAATACGAAAGGACTTATTCTTTTTGTACATGGAAGAACTTGGAGCGGTGTTCCTGATTTTGATTTACAAGTTGAAGGTGAAGATTTATCCTTAATGGATGGTATGGTAGAGCAAGGTTATTCGACTTATGCTATTGATTTACGAGGTTATGGAGGTACACCAAGAGACAGTACAGAATGGACTTCTCCTAATAAAGCCGCAAAAGATATTCTCAATATTCTAAATTGGATATCAGTAGAAAATGATAACAAAAAAGTTCATTTGTTCGGCTGGTCAATGGGTTCAACATTATCGCTCCTTGCAACTCAAAAAAACGCAACAGATATTGCAAGCTTAACACTATTTGGTTTTTGGAAAGATTTGGATATTAAATTCCCTGAAACTCCAAATATTCAGCTACAGAAAAGCATAAATACCGCTGAAAACGCAGCCAGTGATTTCATAACACCAGGTAGTATAAGTCAAAAAGCGATAGACACCTATGTGGAGATGGCATTAGAATATGATCCTATTAGAGTTGATTGGAGGTTTGCAAACCAGTATAATAGCATCAATCCCTCACTAATCACCACACCTGTATTAATTTTACAGGGAGAGTTCGATCCAATTGCACCTACAGATCGTCAGGCAAAGCTATTCACACGATTAAAAACAGCAGATAAAAGTTGGGTTGTGATTTCCGGTGGAGACCATGCAGCTTTTATGGAAACTCCAAGAAATCACTTTATTCACTCATTTGCTGAGTTTATCAGTCGATTTGATTGATTATGAACTAATTAAAAATGAATTTAATAAATATTAGATAGTTTTACGTAAAAATAAATACTGTTGCCAACAACGTGTATAATTAATAGTGTTTAAAGAATGTTTCGGAATTTCTGCCGAAATTCCAGCACGTCAATCTCTTTTTGCTAACTTAGTTCCTCAACCTACAAACCATACACGAACACGTTGTACCACATTAAAAACTAAACGATATGAAAAAAAAATTTATAGTTTTTACCATAATTTTAGTTTGCTTTCAATCTTATAGTCAAAAACCTAGAGCAAGAGATTTGGGTGTTCCATTTTATGGAACTACTGGAATAAATAATGCAATTACAGATGTAAAAGGAGTTGAAGTAGGATACAGTACAATCATTTCAGGAAAAGGTGAAAATATTGTAGGAAAAGGTCCTGTAAGAACTGGTGTGACAGCAATTTTTCCAAGAGGAAAATCTAAAAAATTCAGCCCAGTTTATGCAAATTGGTATAGCCTAAATGGGAATGGAGAAATGACTGGTACTACTTGGGTAACAGAATCAGGATTTTTAGAAACACCAATTATGATTACCAATACAAATAGCGTTGGAGTTGTAAGAGATGCCGTTTTGAAATGGTATGTAGACACAGACTGGTACAATGGTGAAGATTGGTGGTATACCTATCCAGTTGTTGCAGAAACCTATGATGGTTTTTTAAATGACATTTATGGTTTTCACGTTAAAGAAGAAAATGTGTTAGAAGCCATTAATAATTCAAAGAATGGCAAAATTGAAGAAGGTAATGTTGGTGGAGGAACAGGAATGATGTGCTTAGGTTTCAAAGGAGGAACTGGTACTTCTTCAAGAATTGTAAAAATTAAGGATTCAACATATACTGTTGGTGTAATTGTTCAGTCTAATTTTGGAGGTAAAAGAAACTTTACAGTTTCTGGTGTTCCCGTAGGTAGAGAACTAAAGGACACTCTAAATTATGTTTACAAGGCTCCTCCAAAATCAAGAAGAAAAGAAGGTGATGGTTCTATTATAGTTATAGTAGCAACAGATGCACCGTTTTTGCCACACCAACTTAAGAGAATTGCTCAAAGAGTACCGTTAGGAATTGGAATTGTTGGTGGGCGAGGAAGTAATGGTTCAGGGGACATTTTTCTAGCCTTTTCGACAGCAAATGAAAACGCTTTTAATCGGGATGAAACTACAACGATAAAAACCCTTTCAAATGATACGATTACTCCATTTTTTGATGCAACAGTTCAAGCTGTTGAAGAAGCAATTATAAATGCGATGGTTGCTGCAGAAACTATGGAAGGAATAAATGGAAATAAAGCTTATGCTCTACCTCATGATTTACTTATTGAAACGTTGAAAAAATACAATCGAATAAAACAATAACGTGGTACAATAACGTGTATAATTAATTGCTACGCTTGTTGGTTAAACAGACGATTCGTTTCCAATTCGTATATTAATTTAGTGGAAAATAACGCTTCGTTAAACGAAGCTAATTGATGACCAATAATTTGAGAGTATTTCGAAGTCTGATTCTCAATTTATTGTTGTGCAAATTTATTATCTTTTCATTCGCTAATCAGAACTACGTTTAACCCTTAAGTTACCTGCAAGCTAAAAAAAAATCACGCAATGAATAAAATTTATAGGATATTAATAATCGGATTTTTAATTTTTGGATGCAAAAACAAAAATGCAGATAGGAAAATAACAGAAGTAAAAGTAGAATTCAATCAAGATTTAGCTGATGAACTTAAAAAAATGGCAGAAGTTGACCAAATTGCCGCTTATATACCACAAGGAGAATATAAAGAAATGACTAAGAAGCAATGGAATTCGTTTAAAGACAGCGTTTTTACAACTCATCAAAAGCGGCTAAAACAGATTTTTGACAAAAATGGATTTTTAGGATTTGACTTGGCAGGAAAAGAAGGCTCTCAAAATTTTTGGCTAATGGTTCAACATTCTGACCATAACCCTGATTTTCAAATAGATGTATTGGGGAAAATGAAAATTGAGGTTGACAATGGAAATGCATCATCAGAGAACTATGCTTTTTTAGTAGATAGAGTAAATATTAATACAGGAAAAGAGCAAGTTTATGGAACACAATTTACTTACAATGAATTTGGACAAGCATATCCCAAAAACATATCAGATACTACTGGAATTGACAATAGAAGAAAGTCTGTAGGTCTTAAGTCAATGATTATACGAATGAATGAAATGACAACATCACATTTTATTATGAATAAAGAATATTTTAATAAAAAGGGAATATCTGAACCCAAATTATATAACCCAGAATAAAAGCCAGCAGGTAACAACGGTTAATAATTCAGCAAGCCGAATCATTAACCGTTTAAATTTTGCTACATTTAAACTTCAGGATAACCTGAAACTGGTTTGACAAGAGCCAGTTTTGCTCGCCAGTCAAAGTGCCTCAGCAAGTTTGCGGTTTGACGTCGGCACAGCCATTGGCGCAAAACTGTCCTGATCTCTCCCAATATATTGTGATATTGTGTGCCATTGCAGTGTCAATTATCCTTGAGCATTGATTTTGCCATTTTCTTTGCTATCTCTACTGTTGATGGGGAGGAAAATGGCTTTTTAAATTCTCTGATCCAATATATTATATGGTTTGGTTTTTCATTAGCAATAAAATGAGAAGATGCAGGTAATACACATAAGTTTGCCATAGGCAATGCTTCGAATATTTCCATTGTATGCTTCATTGGAATGGCATCTCTATCTCCTACCATGAGCATAACTGGTACGTTGATTTTTCGAATGCTATCCATTGGTATTTCTTTCTGATTAGCCATTAACGCAACATGTTTTCTCATCTTTAGATCGGGTATCTGATTGTATTGTTTTACAAAAGTTTGTAATTCTGGTTCCAATCCAGAAAACCTAGTATTGACCCCAGATAGGATCATCCTACTTAATTTGCTTGTGAATTTATAACCTATGATTAAACCTAAAATACCACCATCACTATGACCCCATATAGTATATTTTTTATGCCCTAAGTTTTTCATCAAGGCAATTACATCATCTGCCAAATCAAAATAATCTAAATTCCCTTCAGGGCAACTACTACGACCATGACATCTGCTGTCTACAGCAATAACTTGATGATGTTCTAACAATTTAGGAATCATACTATATCTTCCTGCTGCAGATCCTCCATTCCCATGAAGAATTAATAAAGGTTCTCCTTCTCCGAATACTTCATAATTCAGATTACCCCAATCCATTTTTAAAAAAGAACGTTCTCCTTTTATTCCGTTACCCAATGTAACCTCTGTTTGAGCTTCAATTATGGTTGCCATAAAGCTCATAATTAATAGTAGTACTTGTTTTTTCATTCTAAAATTTTAAATTTATACAAACCTAAAGGTGTCTTTATTTAAATAATTGTAAAAATTAGACAAAATGATACTTATTGAAAAAGATCCTGTCTTGTCAACAGTAGCTAAATATGTTGATAGATATCAGTTATTTATTACTAAAGAACCTATATTTTTCAAAACTATCCCGAATGGTAAAATTGAGTGTTACTTTGTCAAACAAGGTGAATTTAGTAGATGGGATTCTGAAACGGAATCATTTATTTTAAGTAATAGATCAGGCATTTTACCAGCTACTAATGAAGCTACATTTTATCATATTCCTGCTAATATTATTTGCTTAAATATAAAGTTCAAACTCAATATTCTTAGTTTATCATTATTTAAAGAGTTACTAACAAATTGGAAAGGTTTTAAACCTACTGAACTAATTTCGAAGATTGAACAAAAAAATATTCTTTCTAGCATAACTGAAGAAAATCCTATCATACCTATTGAACAACTTGATATAATTATTGAAAATTCTCTCAGCCAATATTCTGTTGATTTTAAAATAGATAAAGTTATACAACTGATAGAAGGTCAAATAACAGATCAGTTAAGAGTTGTTGACCTTGCTGAGAAGATGAATATGTCTCAAAAATCCATGGAACGCTGGGTCAAAAAACAGTTCAATTTATCTCCTAAAGAGTTATTGCAGGTCTTACGTTTTGAACATGTTTCACATGATCTAAAAAATCGACCCAATAGCAAACTCACAGATTCCATAGAATATGGGTATTATGACCAATCACATTTTATAAAAGAATGTCGAAGAATTACTGGTTATGCCCCTAAAGATTTTTTTTCCAGAATGAAACTCCCAACAAATGATATAGTTTTTGAATAACTCGCTAACAATGGCTATAATTCATTGCGGCGGAATTTCCTAAACGGAAATTCTTATCTTGCAATGATGGCTAGGTTCTCTTAGAATAGTCCTCACGGACGATTCCGCAACGAAACCATACACAAAACCGTTGTACGCAAGCTATGAAAAGCCGAACTGATGGGCAAAAACGAAATCGCAAATAGATATTTAAGATACCTCGAAAGCGGAAATATAGAAAAGGTAATTGATTTGTTCGATGAGAATGGAATTGTTGAATCGCCTATTTATGGAATAAAAAAGGCAGGTGAGTTTTATCGTGAATTAAATAATGATACTTCGAACTCAGAACTTCATCTAAAAGGAATTTTTGAACAAAATGATTCGAATGATCTGGCTCTTTACTTTACATATAAATGGACTTTAAAAAATAATCAGAAAGTAGAATTTGACGTTGTTGATATTATTGAATTCGACTCTAAAAATAAAATAAAGAAACTGAAAATAATATACGATACAGTTCTTTCAAGAAAATTAGTTGACGAATTAAAGGAATAAAGTTAACGTATAACAACGTGTATAATTAATTGCTACGCAAGCTGGTTAAGATGAAGAGTTCGTTTCCAATTTGTATATTAGTTACGAGGAAAATAACGCCTAGCTCGCTTCGCGCTTTTTTCCGCTGCGAATTTTCGCCTAAAAAGGCTCATCTGAACGAAAAGCGTTCAGCTGAAATCCGCAACTAATCATACACAAAGACGATGAGAACACATTCGCCAAAGGCGAACTTTAATCTGCGCAGCTTCGCTGACAATGCATCTCAAAGTAAACATGTTCTCATCTGCAGGGTTAAACCAAATTACAATCCTACTTAAATTATTAACATCGCCTTCGACGAGCTTCGAGCTAAAACGTGTGCCATCGTCGGTTAAAAGTAATTTGATCCTGATCCTTGAATTCCCAATCTAATAAATCCTACAATTAACGCTTCGTTAAACGAAGCTAATTGATGACCAATAATTTGAGAGTATTTCGATGTCCCCTTCTCAAACTATTGTTACAGAATTTATTATCTTTTCATTCACTAATCAGAACTACGTTTAACCCTGCAGTTGTACACAATATATCAAATCAATAAAAATCTATGAAAGCGATAATCGGACATATTATTTTTAACGTAAAAGAATTTAATGAATCTGAATTATTTTATGATAAGCTGCTTACCGAAATGGGATTTGAAATTGACTACGTGAGCGAGGGTGAATTTGGGATAATGAAATCATATAAACAAGGTGAACATAATCTTTATATACGATTTGATCGAACTAAAAAAAGTGAAAAATTTGTCCGCAATGTCGGATTAGACCATTTGGCATTTGAATTGAATAGCGAAAAGGAAGTTGATAAAATTTATGAATTGATTAATAAACTGAATGTGAAAATTACTCGTGAACCAAAAAAATACCCTGAATATACAGAATCGTATTATGCATTCTATTTTCGTGATCCAAACGGAATTCCATTGGAAGTTTATTTACAGTAAACGGATTTGAAAACTGAATATAATACAGTGTACAACAACGTGTATAATTCATAGTGTTTAATGTATGTTCCGGAAATTCTGCCGAATTTCCGCACTCTCAGTCCTTTTTTGCTAACTTAGTTCTTCAACACTACGAAACCATACACGAACACGATGAGAACACATTCGCCAAAGGCGAACTTTAATCTGCGCAGCTTCGCTGACAATGCATCTCAAAGTAAACATGTTCTCATCTGCAGGGTTAAACCAAATTACAATCCTACTTAAATTATTAACATCGCCTTCGA
>JABABD010000020.1 GCA_014238425.1 Flavobacteriaceae bacterium
CAACAGTTCTTGAGTTTATAACATCAACATTAAACCCCGCAGAACCAGAGCCCAACTTAGTATTTAAATACCATTTCATTGAGCTGAGTTTTCTGGCTTTATCAAATGATATCATGTCATTTTCGGCATCGTACTTGCCCACATAAATGTATTCTGTGTCTTTTAAATAAAACTGATTCTTATAACTTTCAGGGTCATTTAAAAACCCGCGTCTGCTACGTATGTTTTTATGCGAAAAGGTGGACATATAAATAATGAGGTCTGATGTTTTACTTTTCAAGAAGTACAACTCTTCTACCTTGTTCATCACCTCTTTCTCAGATTGCTCAAAAAAGTCATCAGGACATGCAATAAATCTATCTGTGTTCGCAACACTTCCGTTAATGATCTCGCAGATATTGAACGTATAAATGTCAAACTCAGACATATCGTAAGATTCTATAATCTCATATTTCTCCTTTAAAGTACTATCAGGCATCGTAAAGTAACTATTACATGAATGTAGTATCGTTAAGACGAAAAGCCCGTAAAATATCTCTTTTTTCATCTTCAAAGTTTTAGGTAGGTATATTGATAACCACTGCCATAAGCCAATCTATATCGTTTGAAATAATCTGGGTGATACGGTACATTGGTCAGGAAATGCAATCGGTCCTGAAAATCAAGTCTATTCCTGTCATATAAAGAAAAATTCAACGCGAATCCACTTTCTGTATTCGTAGCATTGATCTTCCATCTCTGCTGGTTATAAGCAAACTGCTCTTTATCGCTGTAAACAAGGAAATCTATTTGTAGAAGTTCACCAACATCAAAAGCGTTTTTTGTGTACCCTGTATACTTGTGATAACTCAATTCTATAAGATCTACAAAACTATGCCGATCACCATGATAACTGACCAGTAGACCTCCTGTATAATATCTATCCCGCTTGTCGCCAAAACCACTCAAAACAGGGCCGCCATCATTATAGTAATGTAATTGGATTCTCCCGAAAGCATTGAGATTAAAAACACCGATTTTTTGTCTAATGCCTTTTTCCAAACTTGCCCACAACGACCCTAGAGCAATCGATGTCTTATAAGGGTTCTGAAGCGGGTTGGCTGCGAAGTCAGAAAAATGATAGAAAGGAACATATCGTTCTTCATAACTGTAGCTTCTTTTGTCCAATTTAATACTGCCAAGAAGGCTATAAAAAAAATTAGACCGCACTCGGTAATGAGGTTCATTCAGTTTGCTTCCTACCATGCCCGTATTAAAAAGAATCATGCCAGCATGAAGCGTTGGGAATACGCTTAAATCTCCTGTCTTTATATCATATCCAATACCAGCAGCAACACTCATTTTAAATTTTGGTCTAAACGACTGAAATTCGACACTAAGCTTACCAGCTATTCCATAATGAAGTTTTTCACTTACTTGTTCACTTACATTGGTTTGAGAATATACCTGAAAATGATAACACAATAATGAGAATAAAACTAAACGCCACATGTTTGCTATAATTACTTTTATGCTATTAAAAGAAAAAAGCGAGAGAGACACTTAAAGATACTGAATTTAATGGACTAATTACTAGCTGTTTGCGCTTAAATATTGACCATAAGAAAACTAGACATAAATCCTATTGGTGTGTCTAAATATAAAAAACGTCTCCCGATAGTTATCAGGAGACGCTTTTGTTTTATTACTACTATAACTCTTAGAAAGAATAACTCAGCCCAAGTGTCCAATAAGATTGTAAATCGTTATCGTTATTATCAAAGTTAATAGCATCAGCTTCTGCTGGTGTAGCGGCTTGATTTTTAGCAAAGTTCAACGCCTCTTGAGCATTGCTTCGCAATCCAAAGTCAAAACCAACACCAATCATTTTCCATAAGGTATAACTAAAACCGTTAGTCCACGTCCAATTAGAAAGATCTGAGCTTTTATAGCTATGGAACATTGATAAGTTAGACTTAAAGCTGATGGCACCGATTTGCCTTGTATAATCTGCCACGATTTTAGCCCCTAAAGACGACTCGAAAACAGCATCGTTGTCTGCAAACACAAAATTATAGTTCAGAGGATGAATCACTACGAATAAGTTATCGATTGGTGTCCATGTAGCACCAACACCAAGATCAAGATATCCTGGATCGTTAAAGTTATCAAGAAATGTTGTTCTATATTCTGCTAACCCAGAAGCAGCCCATTTGTCGTTAAGTCTTCTACCATACAAAGAAGAAATATTGAATACATCTGTTGTTGGGTCGAAATCTTCACTATCATCAGGGTTGTTTTTATTATCTAACTTGACCCATGCCAAATTAAGATTAAGGGCATTGTTCCAGAAGAACTTTTCTTGTTTCAAATTAGCAAATGCATTTACCGTAGCGCCGATATTTCCAGAGGCATTGTCTGGTGCTCCTTGAGAATACCAATTGCTAAAATTGGAGATATTACCTCCAATAGTTCCAAAAGCGCCTTTTCTCCAACCTGGCAAGGCGTCAATTTGAGCTTGCAGAGCATCCGCTTCAGCTTGCGCCGCATCTGCAGCTGCTTGTTTCTCTGCTTTTTGAGCTTGTAATTCTTCTTTTGTCTGTGCATTTATTGAAACTACACCAATAAATAACGCTAATAATAAGATTAGTCTTTTTGTCATTTTTCTATCAATTTAGATTTATAATGTATGCTAGTTGATATGTTCTGTTTTTAACGCTGCAAATATAGTTTTTGTACGACTTTTCGCAAAACTAATTCATTTTCATTATCTACCTGATAATGAATGCAATAAATAATTAACAGGGTTATTAACGTTTATAAAGTGGCACTGAGGAGCACGCCTCACCATACATCACAGATTTTGCAATAGTCTTCAATTTAGAAGTAAGCTGAATATAGGCATTTAATGGGACAGGTTTATTTGTACAACCTTTAATAATTACTGGTTTATCTTTTAGGTAAGACATATCCAAATTATTAATAATATCTTGATATATTGAAGTTTCAAGATCTTCTAGACTTCCAACTACTACGTTACGCGAGTAAGACTCAACGGAAGCCACGACAAGCATATAAGCCCAAGCCGGAATAATGGCATCTGTGCCACACGTAAGGGCAACAAAATGTCCTTCATATTGAGACCAATTATGTTCCTTTACGCTAGTTCTAAAGTCTTTTTCTCTAAGTACTAAGCCTTCATATAACCAATCCTTTATATCAAACTGAATGCGTTTTCCTTCAGGGTAATGATCTTCAAGGTCAAAGGTGACCAGTTTACTATTAGCGATCCTATTTACAATTTCGTCTGCCATGTTGCTACAACATTCCTAATTCTAGTTTAGCCTCTTCACTCATTAGGTCTTGACTCCAAGGTGGGTCAAATGTAATTTCGACCTCAGCATCCGTAACATCTTTTAGAGATTTCACTTTTTCTTCTACTTCTAGTGGTAAAGTCTCGGCTACTGGACAATTAGGTGTCGTTAATGTCATGAGTATTTTAACATCATAATCTTCATTTACGAATACATCATAAATAAGGCCTAATTCGTAAATATCTACAGGTATTTCTGGATCGTATATGGTTTTTAAAACTCTTACGATTTTCTCGCCAAGGACGTTAACATCTATTGTTATATCGCTCATCTTAATTCATTTGTGTTTGATATGCAATCGCATATAATTTTAACTGTTTAATCATACTTACTAAGCCATTTGCTCTTGTAGGTGATAAGTGTTCTTTTAATCCAATATCGTCAATAAAATCTGTGTCGGCTTCAATAATATCTTTTGGGTGCTGATTAGAGAACGTACGAATAAGAATCGCTATAATTCCTTTGGTAATAATGGCATCACTATCTGCCGTAAACTCTACTTTATCATCTTTCATCTCTGCATGCACCCACACTTTGCTCTGACATCCTTTTATGGTGTTATCTTCCGTTTTATATTGGTCGGCAATAAGTGGTAAAGTCTTACCAAGTTCTATCATATATTCATAACGCTGCATCCAATCATCAAACATCGAGAATTCGTCTATGATGTCGTTCTGTATCTCCTTAATAGTCACTTAGTATAATTTTAGGCAAAGATACGACTTGATATTCTCCTAGTCAACAGTTTCTGCTATACTTAGGATATACTTAACAAGTGATTCGATTTCTTTTGGCGGATTGCCATGATCGAAAGATGCCGTTTGATACACTTTTTCATCTTTAGATATAGTTAAAGATGCCGCGAGTGCACCATCTGTTTGATGCTTCTTGCTCGGTGCCTCAAGTTTTGGTAAGTTTCCAAGATCTATCTTGTAAATTAATAATTTAAGTTTCGCCCATTCGACATCACTACATTGTTTAGTGGCTTCTTTATTTTTCCTGCTTTCGCTATATTCTATAGCTCTATCAGCTATTTTTATGTGCGTAGAAGCACCTCTTGTTATAGCGGAATATTCAATAAGCAACGATTTTTCTTGCTTCGTATCAGCTGTCACTTCCGGGTTTTCTTTTACCATAGCATCCGGATTCTCTGCAGCACTTGCCTCTTGTGAACTTGCTTCCTTTGCACCGCCACACCCATTTAGTATAATAGAAAAAATAAATATTGTAATTGTTTTCATAAGTTCTCTCGAATAATGTTATTATGTAATTGAATATAACAAAAAAGACGCCAAAGTTGGCGTCTTTTATACTAATATTCAAATATTTGTTAGTTTCCTACCATTGAAGCTCTTGGTCCGTTAGGTGCAAAAATGGCGCGCATTCTATTACGCTGACCATCAGTGAACATATACATACAAGCATCATACGTGTAGTCCATATAATTCATAGTCATATCTGCTGTTTTACAACTAACTGAAGGGAATGTTGGACAACCGCCATTCGAGCTATCTGCAGGTGGAGTATCAGCTACAAAATCGTCTTGACGACATCTACCATCACCCCAGATATGGCGTAAATTGAAATAATGTCCAATTTCGTGAGTAGTTGTTCTACCACCACCATAAACACCGCTTGTTATTCCGAAATATTCACCTCCAACAACAACACCGTCTGTAGAAGATGGTCCACCTGGAAATTGTGCGTATCCTAAAATACCACCACCAATATTACACACCCAAATATTTAAGTGTGTATCAGGTGATACCGGAGGATAAGCAGACTTAACTGCATCGTTAGTTCCCCAAGATGATCTACCATCATCATGTCTAAACGTCCCAGCCAAAGTGAAATGGAATTCAGCATCGGTTGCATCATTTGCAAAATTAGTACCAGTTGGTAGTTGACTTAAATTCATGTTTCTAAAGTCATCATTCAATACATTCATTTGTGATTGTATCTGTGCATTGCTAATAGTATTTGCATCAGGATAAACAACATGAATATATACTGGAATATCAACAATACCTAAGTTATCGCTAATAGGTAAGACATCTACATCGGCATCGCCGCCACCGCCAGGGCCGCCACCATTACCACCGCCGTTACCACCTTTGGGCTTAGCATTGATCATCGATCTAGTGTGATACTCAATATCAAACATCTTTTTTTCAAGATCTTTGTTTTCATTTAAAAGTCGATTAAGGTTTACCATTGATTGACATGACACGTCATTACTAGCCAATCTACCTGCCTCATCCGAATCAGCATCGGTATAAAGATAGAAATCACTCATGTCAACTTTAGATTGATCAACAATCTCGTTTTGGTCGTCATTACAACCAACAAATAGAAAGGCCATAGCAGCCATTCCAAGAATTACTTTTTTCATTATTGTTTAGATTTTTGTTAAAAATATTGCGGAATGTACATTTTTTTTAAGATTATTTTAACACTACTATAGGAAAGTTATCAATTTTTCGACCAAGTGCATATCTGACAAATAGCGTTCGGTTTTTCTTACGGAAAAACCGTAATTGTAGTAAGGAGAGTTATGTGAATTTGAAGGAATGAACCCTACAAAAGAGAAGGTTTACGACAACATCGAAACGGCACGTTTCAAGCCATTGACAAAAACATCGATCTCTTCTTCTGTATTGTAAAACGAAAAAGAGGCTCGAATGGTTCCAGGGATCTTAAAGAAATCCATAATGGGTTGTGCGCAATGATGCCCCGTGCGCACCGCTATACCCAATTTATCGAGAATAGTACCAATATCATATGGGTGAACCTCTCCAACATTAAATGAAATGACAGCCGTTTTCTTAGATGTAGTACCATAAATAATTAACCCGTCTATTTCTTGTAATTTTTTTGTGGCATACTGAAGCAATCTATCTTCATAAGATGCTATTTCGTTAAACCCAATGGCATTCATATAATCCAAAGCTACACCAAAAGCAATTCCACCTGCTATATTGGGTGTGCCAGCTTCAAATTTATGAGGAAGATCCGCATAAGTCGTTTTTTCGAAAGTCACTTCAGCTATCATTTCGCCGCCACCTTGATACGGTGGTAATTTATTAAGCCAATCTTCCTTTCCATAAAGTACCCCTACACCTGTTGGTCCACATATTTTATGGGCTGAGGCTACATAAAAATCAACATCCAATGCTTGAACGTCGGGCTTAATATGAGGACAAGCTTGTGCACCATCAATTAAAACCGCAGCGCCAACACCATGTGCTTTTTCAATAATCTCTTCTATTGGATTTATCGTGCCTAATGCATTACTTACATGATTAGTGAATACCAACTTTGTTCTTTCTGAAAGAAGTTCATCGTATGCATTCATTATTAAAGCTCCATCATTATCCATCGGAATGACCCTTAATTGAGCTCCTGTTCTTTCGCAAAGCATTTGCCAAGGCACAATATTACTGTGATGTTCTAAAGCAGAAACAATCAATTCGTCACCCTTTTGTAATAGGCTCTCAAAGCCATTCGCTATTAAGTTTATACCATGTGTAGTACCAGAAGTGAAAATAATTTCATGTGCTTTTTTGGCGTTGAAATGTTTTTGCACCTTATATCGTGCCTGCTCGTAGGCATCAGTTGCTTCTTGACTCAAGGCGTGCACACCACGATGAATATTGGCATTATAACCACAGTAATAATCTACAATAGCGTCTATTACTATTTGGGGTGTTTGTGATGTTGCAGCATTATCAAAATACACTAAAGGATGTCCGTTCACACTACGTGATAGTATAGGGAAATCTTTTCTTATTCTATGTACATCGAATTCTTTGCTCATCGAAAATAGTATTCTGGATTGTCTTAAAGTTCAAATCCAATATTGACACCAATTTTATTCGCAATCAATTTATTGATACGTGCCTTAAGTTCAGGAATCTTGACACTCTCTAAGACATTATTAGCAAAAGCATACATAAGTAATGCTCGCGCTTCTTTTTCAGGAATACCTCGTGAACGTAAATAAAACATGGCACTTTCGTCCAACTGTCCTATGGTACAACCATGTGAACATTTTACATCGTCAGCAAAAATCTCTAGTTGTGGTTTTGTATTAATCGTTGCATTGTCGCTTACCAAGATATTATTATTGGCTTGAAATGCATTTGTTTTCTGGGCTTCTTTCTCAACAACGACCTTACCATTAAAAACACCTGTAGAGCGCTCTCCAAATATTCCTTTATAATCCTGATGGCTTTCACAATTAGGCTCTATATGATGCACCAAGGTATTATGATCGACATGTTGTTTGTCCTCGATGATCGTAATTCCCTTCAACGTTGAATCTATGCGTTCTCCATTTTGAAAGAAGTTAAGAT
Source organism: Flavobacteriaceae bacterium (assembly GCA_014238425.1). Lineage (GTDB taxonomy): Bacteria > Bacteroidota > Bacteroidia > Flavobacteriales > Flavobacteriaceae > JABABD01. Next base: position 7,709 of record JABABD010000020.1, read on the forward strand.
TGTTCCTTGTAAGTTTTCCTCCAAACGAAAATGTGTGCACCGAACATAAACTCTCTTGCTTCTGATCAATAAATGTATTGTCTACCAAAGAGGCTTGTTTATTATCATTCTGAACTTTATAATAATCAACTATAGCACGTTTCCCAGCAAATATTTCTGTCACAGAATTAGTTAGTACAGGGTTTTCCGTTAAACTCTGATGACGTTCAATAATTTGAACATGAGAGTTCTCATCAACCACTACTAAATTTCGTGGTTGCAACATCATTGCCGACTCATTACCTGTTGAAAAATGCAAGATTTGAATCGGTTTTTCAACGAGCTTGTTCTTTGGGATATGGATATAAGCTCCTTCACTCGAAAATGCCGTATTTAAATTGGGCAGACTATCGTTTGTTGTTGCTTTATTGAAGTAATTTTCAATAATGAGTCTATATTTGGGCTTGGTCAATGCTGTAGACATTAAGCAAATATCCATACCATCATGTGTGGTTTGAGATAGATGGGAAGAATATTTTCCGTCTATAAAAATAATCTTGTATGTATCAATGTCATGAAGAAAATACTTTTTAACATCACGATACTCAATGGCGTTTTCCTGTTTTGGAAAGACACTATAATCATGTTTTAAGATGGCGTTCAGAGATGTATATTTCCAATCCTCTTCCTTTTTTGTTGGAAATCCTTGCTTCTCAAATTGCTTTATGGCTTCGCTCCTAATATCGTGAACGGGTGAATCAACATCGATGTTGTTTTCGAAAGCCAAGAAAGATGACACTAATTTTTCTTTTAATTCCATTTGCTTTATGTTAAGCGTTCACTTCTTCCTTGATCCAATCGTATCCTTTTTCTTCTAGCTGATGAGCAAGTTCTTTTCCTCCTGACTTAACAATGCGTCCTTCATACATTACGTGCACAAAATCTGGTACGATATGGTCCAATAATCTTTGATAATGAGTAATGACAATTACAGCATTGTCTTTGTTTTTTAACTTGTTCACACCATTAGCAACAATACGCAGTGCATCAATATCGAGACCAGAATCCGTTTCATCGAGAATAGCCAGTTTTGGTTCTAATATAGCCATCTGGAAAATCTCATTTCTTTTTTTCTCACCACCCGAAAACCCTTCGTTCAAAGATCTGGACAAAAACTTCCTGTCGATCTCCAGCATTTCCGATTTCTCTCGAATCATTTTTAACATGTCTTTAGCTGGCATATCATCCAATCCTCTAGCTTTACGTGTCTCGTTAATCGCTGTCTTAATGAAATTAGTAACGGTTACTCCAGGAATTTCAACAGGATATTGAAACGACAGAAATACACCTTTATGTGCGCGCTCTTCAGCAGCTAGTTCTTCTATATCTTCTCCTTCTAAAAGAATATTACCTTCAGTCACTTCATACTCTTCCTTTCCTGCAATAACAGATGCCAAGGTACTCTTTCCAGACCCGTTTGGTCCCATGATAGCATGTACCTCACCTGGATTTACTTGAAGATCAATTCCTCTTAATATATTTTTATCTTCTACACTTGCATGTAAGTTCTTTATCTCTAACATCCTATTTTATTTGCTTTTCTATTTTGATGACTTGACTTTCACTTGGGTCAACTGCTTTTACACTTATGATTTTTTTAATGTCTAACTTAAAAGGCCAGCCTTCTTCCAGAGAATCTTTAGGGATTAAAAATCCTGAAACTTCAACTCTAACCATATCTGTTGGCTCTTTCTGAAAAGTCTTGGCTTTTTGTGCCAACTCTTCTGCCTTTTTGTTAATTATTACGCCATAAACTTCTTCAGGGGTTTGTAATACTGCTGCGTCAGAATAATAAATAAAATCCCCACTATAATGCTCACCATTATCACAGCTAAATAGTGTTGAAACGAACAAAACAATAATTAATCTTTTCATTAAATATAATTTTAACCTACACTTCCTTCCAATGAGATTTCTAATAATTTTTGAGCTTCAACAGCAAATTCCATTGGTAATTTATTTAACACCTCTTTACTAAACCCATTGACGATCAATGCAATGGCTTTTTCGGTATCGATTCCTCTTTGGTTACAATAAAAAATCTGGTCTTCGCCAATTTTACTGGTTGTTGCCTCATGTTCTATTTGTGCCGTCTTATTTTTGGCTTCGATATACGGAAAGGTATGCGCACCGCACTCATTGCCCATCAACAAACTATCACATTGTGAAAAATTCCTGGCATGATCTGCATTAGGATTGATTTTCACCAAACCTCGATAACTATTCTGAGATTTTCCTGCGGAAATTCCTTTAGAGATAATAGTACTTCTAGTATTCTTTCCTAAGTGAATCATTTTCGTTCCAGTATCTGCTTGCTGATAGTTATTTGTAACTGCGATAGAATAAAACTCTCCAATAGAATTATCTCCTTTTAGCACACATGAAGGGTATTTCCAAGTGACTGCTGAACCTGTTTCAACCTGTGTCCATGAGATTTTTGCATTCTTCTCGCACAAACCCCGTTTAGTTACAAAATTAAAAACACCTCCCTTTCCTTCGGCATTACCTGGATACCAGTTTTGTACTGTGCTATATTTTATTTCGGCATCATCAAGTGCTATTAATTCTACAACAGCCGCATGTAATTGATTTTCATCGCGACTTGGGGCTGTACAGCCTTCCAAATAAGATACATAACTACCTTCGTCAGCTATAACAAGTGTTCTCTCAAACTGTCCGGTTCCTGCTTGATTTATTCTAAAATAAGTTGACAGTTCCATAGGACAGCGTACACCCTTAGGGATATAACAAAAAGAGCCATCACTAAATACGGCGCTATTTAAAGCTGCATAAAAGTTGTCTTTCTGCGGCACAATAGTACCCATATATTTTTTAACTAATTCTGGGTGTTCTTTAATGGCTTCAGAAATACTCATGAAGATAATCCCTTTTTCGCTTAAGGTCTTCTTGAAAGTCGTAGCAACTGAAACTGAATCAACAACAATATCCATTGCAACGTTGTTCATCTTTTTTTGCTCATCTACAGAAATACCTAATTTTTTATACATCGCTAATAGATCCGGGTCTACATCGTCTAATGTTTTATTAGGATCTACAGCTACAGGCGCAGAGTAATATGCTATGTCTTGAAAATCTGGCTTTTTATAATTTACATTTGCCCATTCTGGCTCCTCCATATCTTGCCAAGCACGAAATGCTTCTAAACGCCAATCTGTCATCCATTGGGGTTCTTCCTTTTTCTTAGATATGGCACGAACAATATCTTCATTTAATCCGTTAGGAAACGTTTCAGAATCAATATCGGTATAAAACCCGTACTCATATTCTTTAGTTTTAAGCTCTTCTCTTAAATCGTCCTCTGTATATTTTGACATAGTTATATTTCCTTCAAAAAATTAAAGTGAAAAACTTTCACCACACCCACATGTTCTATTAGCATTAGGATTATTGAAAACAAAACCCGTTCCATTCAAACCTCCCGAATACTCTAAAGTAGTTCCTATTAGGTACAAAAAACTCTTTTTGTCCACAATGATTTTTACACCATTGTCTTCAAATACCTTATCTCCATCTTCTTGCGACTTATCAAACTTAAGATCATAAGACAATCCTGAACAACCGCCACTTTTAACACCCACGCGTATGTAATCTTGGAAGGCATCAAAACCATCTTCTGCCATAAGCTGAACGACCTTTTTCTTAGCTGTATCTGATACTTTAATCATAATTATTCAGATTTGTTCTAAATAGTGTGCAAATATACGATATAAGTCCCTTTTTTCCATGAAACCTAACATTATATTAGCAAATGTTAGAATAGGGAAATCTTATGGGTTTTGGAAGTCTGGATTGCTTACAAACTCAACATCTGTAAGAGATAGAAGAAATGCTTTTAAGTCTGCTTTATCTTGGTCTGTAAGTTGCACGCCTCCTTGATCCACTTTTTTCATTAAAGGATCTATGGTTGCTGATGCTTGAAGGCCTTCACTATAATGATTAATGACCTCATCTAAGGTTGCAAACCTACCATCGTGCATATAAGGTGCTGTAAATCTTAAATTTCTAAGCGAAGGCGATCTGAATTTTGCGTTATCTGAAGGATCTCCAGTGACGGCTCCTAGCCCTAAATCAGTAAATGTTGCATCTAGGCCATTATTATGAAATAGATTGTCTGTCCATAAAGGGTTATTAGCATTGCCGTGACAATGAAAACAATCGCCTCTTGCTTCATCCATAAATACATTAAAGCCATTGAGTTCTTCTGGTGTTAATGTTTCTTGATTTAAAAGATGTCTATCAAATTTTGAATTTCCAGAAATAAGTGTGCGTTCAAATTGCGCAATAGCTTTGGTGACTAAAGTAGAATCAATAGCACTTGTGCCAAATGCCAAATTGAACAATATTGGATACTCTGAATCTTCTTGTAGTTTTATTGCTACTTCTTGCCAATTGCTATGCATCTCAATAGGATTGGTAACAGGTTCAAAAGCCTGTCTCTCCAAACTCAACTCTCTGCCGTCCCAAGCAAAACGCTCATTATAATTCCATGCCAGATTAAACAATGGCATAGAATTCCTATTGCCGAAGACGCCATCAATACCATCACTAAATCGTGTCTCATCCGTAAAAGCATTTTGTGGCGCATGACATGTGGCACAAGATTGGGTGTTATCTCCTGAAAGCATTGGGTCAAAAAACAATTTCTTTCCAAGAGCAACACCTTCAACCGTCAATGGGTTACTTGAAGGAATAATAGGTGCCAGGATATTTTGTTCAAATAAAGGAGGAATATTTAATTGTAATGGTGTTGGCTCATATTGCTGAACACTCTCATTGGAACAAGAGCCGCAGAAAAGAAGGCTATAAAAGCCAATAAATATGACCCAAATACATCTCATTTTACTCTGTTATTGCTCCCAAGCTAAAAACTGATTTCCCATTTTCATGCATCATGATCTGTGCTGCAGAATTAGGCATCAATACGGTATCCAAATCATTGAGATTCCACGTATTGGGATTCTTGAACCATTCGGCGATATTCATTTTTACTTCTAAGGTAGCATCATTGTTAATTGTTACTGGGCCAAGATCAACCTCAAAGAAGGTGTCTTGAGGAAATGTTGGGTTAGCTCCTGGATTATCTACCGCTCTAATGGTGTGATAGTTAAATCCTGTTACTGTTGCTGTATCATCAATGTATTTTCCATCAAACTGCATATAATGATAACCTCCACCTAACATCATAGGCACATTAAACGATGCTGAATTAAGGTCTAAATATGCGCCGTCAACGTTATCTTCTGTATCCAAACCGAACGTAAAAGATACGCTTGTATAAGTTCCTTTTGGTAATTGATTAGGTACAGTATAAGACAGTCCTTCTGCATTAGTAACATCTACTAAATTATAGCCGTCTATTATAATGGCTTCTCCGTTATCTCTTATAAACGTAACATCTGATATTAAATATCGTAAGCGCTCAATACTTAATTGTTCTCCATTGGCATTGGTGTACTGAATCGTATTAAAATTACCTGAAGTCACGGAAGTAGCATCCCAATTATGAGTAAAACTAAGTGTTGCTGTAAGAGTTTCAGGCTCGAGACTATCGTCAGGTGGACATGACATGAACAACAATAATGCAACAACTAGTAAACTTAGGGTCTTTTTCATGTTTATTTCAATTTTATGATCAATACATCTGTAAATCCACGATTGGTTGTTATATCACCATCAGAGCTACTTGTTTCTCCAACAGCAATGACACGTCCATCATTTAACTCAATAACGTCGTTAGCAAATTCGATATCTGAGCCTCCAATGGTCTTTTCCCATTTTAAACTAGAATTGCTATCTATTTTTAAGATCAAGGCATCATTTTGTCCTTGATTCTTAGATATATCTCCATCAGAACTTCTAGAGCTTCCAGAAATCAAAAAGCTATTATCCTGAGTTATACTCACCGAACGACCTACGTCAAAACTGCTTCCGCCAAGTGTTTTTTCCCAAAGCAATTCGCCAGAAGGATTGATTTTGATTATCCATACATCTGCACCGCCGCTATTCTCTGAAACATTTTGATCATTACTTCGCGTATCGCCAATAATAATGAAATTTCCGTCTCCAGAATTTACTATAGCTCGCGCTTCGTCAATTCCTGTGCCTCCATATGATTTTTGCCATACTAAATCTCCAGAATTAGACACATTAACGACCCAAAAATCGTATTGCCCTAAACTGTTTGTAATATCAACATCGTTACTGTCAGATGAGCCTACCAAAATATAACCTGTACTGGTTTGAATGGCATCAAATGGAGTTTCCGTAAATGTGCCTCCAAAATATTTACTCCATTGCAATATGCCTCCAGAATCTAGCTTAATTGCCCAATAATCTCCTCCTGCATGTCTTGCATTGGCATTACGCGAATTTCCAGCGCCACCAGAAGCACTAACATCAAGAACTCCTGTAACTAAATATCCATTATCACTAGTTTGAATGATGGAAAACCCATTGTCTGATCCTGAATAACCAAAAGATTTTTGCCAAGACAAGTTGCCAGAACCATCAAGTTTTGCAACCCAATAATCTTGAGCTCCTGCATTCTCACTAACATCTTCATCCGAACTACTGCTTGTCCCGATTATGGCATATCCTCCATCAGATGTTTGAATGATATCTTTGCCTCTGTCGTCTCCAGTACCTCCATACGTTTTACTCCATTGTAAAGAATCTTCAGAGTCAAATTTCAACACCCAATAATCAAAGCTTTCATTTTGTTTATCATTGATATCTCCATCCATGCTTTGAGCATGACCTAATATAACATACCCACCATCGTTAGTCTTAATAATTGATTGTGCAGATTCGTTTAACGACCCCCCTAAAGTAATAACGCTGTCTATTTCATTCTGGAACCCAGAAGAGGATCCATTTGAGTCGTCAGAAGAGCAAGCAACACCCAAGGTCATGCCAAAAAACATGATTATGTACTTTGTATGCTTATAGGATATTTTCATAGTCAATTACTATAATTATTGACTTTTTCTAACTACGAACAAACCTCTATTGATATCGCCAATAACAATATTACCACTAGCAAAATAAGGATACACACTCCAAGTACCATTAAAACTGGCGCCATTATTGTCTGGGTAGGTATCAAAAAATCCAGTCTCTGTCATTGCGTTTGATGATGCTGAGATATTGGTAATATCTAACACTCTTAAACCCGCAGTATAATTAGATAAAAAGAACTCATTCTCTTTGACATAACCATTATGATCTATAGCAGCTGTTGGACCAAAATATGTTGATGACAATACCGGGTTATCAAGGTCGCTAAAATCAAACACTAATGTTTTTGTATTAAATCCAACGGCTTGTTCGTCAGTTTCATCACCCAGAATGAAATAACGCTGGTCATCAGTAAACCACCCTTGATGTGCATAACTTATTTGGGGATAATCAAAATCACTGATGAAAACGACATTAGATTTATCGGTAACATCAAGAATTACTACCTTGTTGCTTGGGCCATTGCTTCCAATAAATATCTCTTTTCCTGCATAATCTGCATCAGGACCATTATAGGTTACCACTTGCGCATCATGGGTATACCCTCTAGCTGCGTAACCGCCTATTCCAACTGGATTGGTAGGATTAGATATATCTATAAACACAGGACCTCCACTAAATGTATTACAACCAACTAAATAAGCAATTGCTTCACTCTCGTTGATAACAATATTATGACAACTACCTACCTCATTAAAAACAGTATCAGGTGTAAATGTTTCGGGAGCATTAGTCACATTTCTTAATCTCGTTAAATCGAATACTTGCATTCCATGACTGCCAACATTGTCTGCCACTATAAATGCGTAGTTATTATATACCTTAACATCTCTCCAAAAATTGGTTCCGGCAGAAGTCTCTATGCGTCCAAGAAAAATTGGATTAATTGGATCTGAAATATCAACAAATGCCGTGCTATTTGTCGTGCCTACCAAGGCATATTCTTTACCAGTCATTGGATCGGTCCAACCCCAAATATCACTTCCTTCCGGATTGTTTCCAGCTGTTGTAGCCAAAGTAGAAATTGGAATATGGGACATTAAATCATAGTCTTTACATGGATATGGCCCTGCCATACCATTTACGCAAGGAAAAAGAGGGCCTGGCTCACATGCATCTCCAATACCATCATTATCGGTATCTTCTTGTCCAGGGTTTTCAATTAATGGACAGTTATCATTCGCATCTAATATACCATCATCGTCATCATCGTCATCGCATAAATCACCCACACCATCGCCATCTGTATCTAATTGATCTGCATTAGCCACCAGGGGACAATTATCGTTAACATCTAGAATACTATCGTTATCATCATCATCATCACAAACATCTCCTGTACCATCACTATCTGTGTCTAACTGATCTGCATTCGCCACTAATGGGCAATTATCATCTACATCCAGAATACCATCGTTATCATCATCATCATCACAGACATCTCCTGTACCATCACTATCTGTGTCTAATTGATCTGCATTCGCTATTAATGGGCAATTATCATCTACATCCAGGATACCATCATCATCATCGTCATCATCATCACATGCATCTCCTACACCATTGCTATCTGCATCTTCCTGATTAGGATTTGCAATCAATGGGCAGTTGTCATCTGCATCAGACACACCATCTCCATCATCGTCCGTATCACACACATTTCCAACACCATCCGAATCTGTGTCCAATTGGTCTTGGTTAGCCACATTTGGGCAATTATCAATATTATCTGTTATAGAATCTCCATCTGTATCTGTCAAGACAATAGTTTCAATTGGCTCATCATTACAATTAACGAAGGCGATTAAACATAGTGACATCAAAAAGATTCGGAACAGATTGGTAGTACTTTTCATTGCAATATTATTTGAATACAAACGCAATTTACCGCAAAATAATTGCATTTTTTGTTAATTGATCTAAAAATCGATAAGCTGGTTTTTCGTAAAAAAAACCAGCTTTCTATATATAAAACAATTAAAGACCTTTTTACCCTACTTTTTAGATAGAGGTTATTATTTTTGCAGTATGATAGAAGACAAGAATCAGAATAAAACCGATATATCGTCTCTTGGTGAGTTTGGACTAATAGATCATTTAACAAAAAAAATTAAGGTCACTCAAAAATCAACCATTAAAGGTATTGGAGATGATGCAGCTGTATTAGAGTTTGATAAAGAACATATAGTGGTTACCACCGATCTTCTGGTAGAAGGTGTTCATTTTGATTTAAGTTATATGCCTTTAAAACATTTGGGCTATAAATCTGTTGTTGTAAATCTATCAGATGTATATGCCATGAATGCTATGGCTACACAAATAACAGTATCAATTGCTGTGTCAAATAGATTCCCACTTGAGGCTCTAGAAGAACTTTATGCAGGGATTGAAACTGCAGCCAAGATGTATGATGTTGATGTTATAGGAGGAGATACCACCTCATCTACAACTGGACTTCTTGTGTCTGTAACAGCTATTGGTACAGTTAACAAAAAAAATGTAGTTTACAGAAATGGCGCAAAAGCAAATGATCTTCTTGTTGTTACCGGAGATTTAGGAGCGGCCTATATGGGCTTGCAAATTTTGGAACGAGAAAAGGAAGTTTTTAAAGTAAACCCCAACAATCAACCAGATCTTGATTCTTACACTTATATTATTGAACGCCAATTGAAGCCTGAGGCTAGAAAAGATATTGTTAAACTCTTAGTTGACTTAGATGTGAAACCAACATCTATGATTGATATTTCTGATGGCCTCTCTTCTGAAATTATTCACTTATGCAAACAAAGCGATGTTGGATGTGATTTGTATGAAGAAAAGATTCCTTTAGATCCTCAAGTGATTTCAACTTGTGAAGAATTTAATATTGATAGTACTACTATTGCCTTGAATGGTGGTGAAGACTATGAATTATTAATGACCATAAGTCAAGAAGATTTTCCTAAAATAAAGGGCAATCCAAATTTAACCGTCATTGGTTATATGAAAGAAAAAAATGCAGGTATGCACTTAATTACCCGAGCGGAAACTCAAATTCCATTGAAGGCTCAAGGTTGGAATTCTCTTGATGCCGATTGATCGTTGGTTGTTGTATTCGTTTTTCCAACCGTCTAGTGTGAATTCGCTCTAGTACAGAGTTTATTTCTTTGTACTTCGGTGTTAATCTGGTAAAACCACCGTGACCATTATTGGTAACTTCAGTCTTACAATGTTTACAGGTGTACTCTTTTACATGATATGTTACTTTCTTCGTAACATTAAAATCATGTCCAAAAAGTGAACAATAAAGTTGTCTCACAATTGCGTTTAGTTAGCTATTAATATTCTAGTTAGGGATTTAAAGGGGATTAAAGATACTAAAAATCTTAACATATTATTAACTAAGGATAAAAAAGTCTTTAAATCATGGACTCCCTTTGAGTTTTTCGGAGTCTATTAGCGTGAATTCTTTCTAAAATAGAATTGATTTCTCGATACTTTGGCGTTAATTCTATAAGCCTTCCATTACCATTGGTGGTCAATTCTTTTTTACAATGCCTGCAGGTATATTCTTTTACGTGATAGGTTACTTTCTTTGATATTTCGTACTGATGGCCGAAGAGCGAGCAATAATATTTAGACATGTCTGTTAAGTTTAGCGGTTGATTACTAAGATTCAATAATTTAGGGTTCTTAAAAGTAAAAAAAAAAATTAAAATATCGCTAAAGAGTTATATATTTTCGATGAAATGCATAATAGAACTAATGCATTCGGTTTTGTTTTCTATATGACTCATGTGGCCCTCAGAAAATAAATCAACGGGAATACAATGCTTCGACGCAGATCTAAATAAAGATTCAGAATCCAATACCGCATCTTTTCTTCCAAGTATTATTGCCTTCTTGAATGGGGCATCTATAAAAAAAGAAGTCGCGTCTTTGCGCAATCTCATGCCTTCTTGAGCAGCTATATATCCTTGAACAGATGTTTTAAGAGCTATCTGCAATGCCGTTTCAAATTCAGCCTTGAATAGCTCTCTACTGTATTCGCTAAAAAGATTCGCAAAAGACATCCTGACCATATTTACAAAGTTGTCTTTCACCATTTTATTAGCTCTTGTCCTTAATGCCTTTCTTTCGTCTTCATCAGCTTCAAAAGTAGAATTCATCAAACAAAGACCACTTACCTTTGTTGGGGTTTTTTCAGCATATGCCAAAGCCACATATCCTCCCATTGAATGGCCAATAAGTATTAACTCATCAATCTTTAAGTGATTCAAGACGGCCTCAACAGCATCTGCCATGTTATTCATTAAGTGTGTATTACTTAAGGAACCCGTTTCTCCATGGCCTAATAAATCAATAGTCACAACTCTATGCGTTTTAATCAATTCCAAAGAGATATCATGCCACATTGTATGATCTTCTAAAAACCCATGAAGTAAAATTACAGCATCCCCTGAACCTCCATCTGTATAATGAATCTGAATATTTTTATAAGTAAGAAAAAAGGGCATAAATAGTAATTATTATCTTAGACAAAGATAATTTTATGAAATGAATAATAGAAAAACGATATTAATAATAGGATTTGCACTATTTGCTAGTTTTTTTGGCGCTGGAAACTTAATACTTCCTCCTCAATTGGGTTTTAATTCTGGACCAGATTGGTGGCTAGTTGCTCTTGGGTTCGTAATTTCTGCAACTGTAATACCATTGTTAGCTTTATTTGGTCACGCAAGACTACAAGGGACCATGTTAGACTTTGGCAATAAAGTCTCCCCCTTGTTTAGTTTAGTGTATTGCTTGTGTGTGTATCTTATTGCAATAGCATTGCCAATACCTAGAACCGCTGCTGTAACGCATGAAATGGCAATTCAACCCTTTTTTGATACACCATCTTTATTAACTAGTACTATTTATTTCGGCCTTGCCTTTATTTTTATCATGAAAAGAAATAGTATACTAAGTATACTCGGCAAGTTCCTTACGCCTTTAATTGTTTTAATTCTTTTAGTAATTATAGCTGTCGGGCTTTTCTCTTCACCAGAATCTATGAATGCTTCAGTTTTAGAATCACCAGCACTCATCGCTGGATTACTGGAAGGATATCAAACTTACGATGCACTTGGAGGTGTCCTAATTGGTGGGGTTGTTATTATTTCTCTTAATTTAGAAGGAGGCGTTTCTTTTGAAGATAAAAAAGCCATAATTGCCAAATCTGGATTAGTAGCAGCATTTGGATTGTTTATAATTTATACTGGAATGATAGCTGTTGGCGCAATGCATAACACTGAATTTGAGGCGTCTATAACACGACCAGAATTGCTAACAGGTTTAAGTATAAAGACCTTAGGAAGTATAGGCAACTTATTTTTAAGTGTATTAATATCGTTAGCCTGTTTTACAACGGCTGTTTCTGTAATTGTAGGTACAGCAGATTTTTTTAAAGGGCTGTTTAAAGATTCACAAACTGTGTATACGGTAACAGCAATTATTTCTTGTGTATTAGGTGTGCTTGTCGGGCAATTTGATGTGCATTATATTATTGTTGTTGCTTTACCAGCATTAATGTTTATTTACCCATTAACTATTGTCCTTATCTTACTTAATGTACTTCCAGAAAAGTTTGCTTCAAAAACTGTTTTTAGAGCAGTTGTTTTGGTTACTTTCTTATTTAGTATTCCAGATTTTTTAGGGTTTTTAATTGAAGCAGAATGGATAAGCCAATTAAAAGAACTCATCCCTTTAGCGAATCAAAATTTGGGTTGGCTGCTACCAGCTATTATAGCATTTATTATTGGTAATTTAATGAGTACTAAAAAAGATTAGAATAATTTTAATATGAAGGTACGCAAGGTTAAAAAATCATCTACAGAATTTATAAATAAAGAGTTTGAAGTATCATCACAATTAAAACGCTTTAACCAGAAAAACGATATATTTAGTAGAGCGATTTGGGATGAAACTATTAATCCTAAAAAGTTTTTCTTGAGTTATGACATCGCAAATTATGCTCCTAAGAAATCAAAAGGGTTTGACCATTGGGATTATGCTTTTCGCAATGCAAGTTGGCACTTAACCGATGTTGTTGGAGAGCGTGATTTTGAATCAAGGGGTGCTGTTGAGGGTTTTACAGATTATTACACGATCCAAACGGAAGCCTCACCATCGAAAGTTGAAATTACATCTATTGAAGATACTACACATCGCATAAAACTGGCTGCAAAAATGTTTGGCGCTGGAATGGTTGGTATCTGTAATATTGATAAACGTTGGGTGTATTCACATAATTTCGATAGAAAGACTCAAGAGGCTAAGCCATTCGACTTGCCTAAAGGAATGAAACATGCTATCATGATTATTGTCCCAATGGATTATGAATTGAGTAAAACCTATCCGGCAGCTTTAAGTGGTGCAGCAACAGGAATTGGCTACTCTACTGGTCTAAACTGTGCAAATACTATGGCACAATTCATAATTAATTTAGGTTATAATGCTATTGCCTCACTTAACGATACTGCGCTTAATATTCCTATGGCTATTGAAGCAGGATTAGGCGAATATGGAAGACATGGTTTACTTATAAATCAGAAGTTCGGGCCAAATATCAGAATCGCAAAAGTATTTACAGATTTGCCTTTACTTGCAGATAAACCTGTTGAGTTCGGCGTAAAAAAGTTTTGTAATGTCTGTGAACGTTGTTCTAAAAGTTGTCCTGTAAAAGCCATTCCATTTGGCGATCCACAAACTTCACCTCCGAATTTTTCAAGTCAAACAGGCATTAAAAAATGGACTGTTAATGCAGAAAAATGTTTTAGATTTTGGGTTGGCATGAATACAGATTGCGCTATTTGTATACGAGTTTGTCCTTACAATAAAGATTTTTCAAAATGGTGGCATAGAGTAGGTATTAAGTTTGCAAATAGCCCTTTTAGAAAACTCGTTCTTAAAACAGATGATGTCTGGAAATTTGGCGAACGTGTGTTAACGTCAAAATGGTGGCAGAAAGGAATTCGGAATCAATAATAAAAATGTTATCTCTCATCTTTTTTACGACTAAAGCTACATCCAACTCATTTGATTAATGGCAATACAAGATATTTCTAGGTACTCTTATAAAGATGTTTTTTCATTAAGCGTTGTCGATTTCGAAAAGGCTTGTGTTGTTAATAAACCGGAGCAAATTGATTCCTATAGCATTTACTGGATTAAAGAAGGAAAAGGCACATATCATATAGATTTCAAGAAATTTTCATTTGATGGCAATGTGCTGTTCTTCTTATCTCCTGGACAGGTGTTTTCTGTAGATTCAGAAAAAATAAAGGAAGCTTATAAACTCACATTCATTCGCGATTTCTATTGCATACAAACGCATGACAAAGAGGTAGCTTGCAATGGTGTACTATTTAATAATGTTTACGACACTCCATTTATAAAGCCATGTGAGAGCGACACCAAAAAACTTAGTTTCATATTAGAAAACCTTATTGATGAATTCAAGAATACCGAAACGGCTCAGTATGATATGTTGCAAGCTTACTTAAAACAGTTCATCATACATTCAGTAAGGATTCAAAAAGAACATTATCCAATAAAAGATGATTTAGACAGCAAGCTCTTTAAAGATTTTAGTCTTTTAGTCGAGCAAAATTTTAAGGCGTTGCACTCTGTGACCGATTATGCTAATAGACTTGGTCTTTCTCCAAAATCATTGACCAAGCATTTTCAAAAAATAGGAAGTCAAACCCCAAGCGATGTCATTAAAAATAGAATCGTTCTCGAAGCCAAGCGTCAACTTATCTATACAGACGACTCTGTAAAACACATTGCATATGATCTAGGTTTTAATGATTCTGCATATTTCACAAGATTCTTCACAAAAGCGGTCTTGAAATCTCCTCTTCAATTCAAAAAAGACCACTAAAAATCAATCTGTCCTATCATTAGGAACTTTTGTCCATTTTTTTAAGCTACTTCCTATCGCATATTTGCATAGTAATTAAAACACAGTGATTATGAATGCACTAGAAAACAATCAATGTCCAAACTGTTGGGGATTTCAAGAATACGATGAAAAACAACAGGACAAGCTATTATGCGAATGCAAATAATAAATTAATAATAACACATTAAAAAAAGAAATAATGAGTACAAGAATTGAAACATTAAATCCAGAAACAACTACAGGAACATCTAAAGAATTATTCAATGCTGTTCAAAACAAATTAGGATTCATCCCTAACCTTATTAAGGTTTTTGGAAATTCTCCCGCAACATTAAAAACCTATTTGAGTTTAGGTGAATTAACAGCTAGTGGAAACTTTAGCAATAAATTTAGAGAACAATTAGCATTAGCGATCGCAGAAGAGAACGCTTGTAATTATTGCTTATCTGCACATACAGCTATTGGGAAAATGAATGGTTTAACAGACGAACAAACCGAGCAAAGTCGCCAAGGCATCGCAAGTGATACTAAAGAACAAGCTGGGCTTCAATTTGCTCAAGCAGTAACACAAAACAGAGGACAAGTGTCTTCTGAAGCTATTCAAGCAGTTAAAGATGCTGGTTATAATGATGGCGATATTTTAGAAATCGTCTTGAATGTCGTGTCTAACACCTTAACTAATTATGTGAATCATATTGCAGAAACTGAAGTAGATTTTCCATCTGTAGAAACTGGAAAATTTACAACCACTGTAAACTGAGTAACGAACAATTTAAAAACCATAAACAATGGCAAATCCAATTAAAAAGAACCTAAAGCATATTCATGAATTATTAGCAGAAGCAAAATTCATTGAAGCGATGGAAACTTATCTCCACGATGATGTAGAATTAAGAGAAGCTAACGGCGAAGCGAAAAAAGGGAAGCAATTCAATTTAGATTTTGAAAACAACTTCATCAACAATCAACTAGCAGAGTTTGTGAGATATGACGTGTATAATGTTGCTGTACAAGGCAATACATCTTTCTATACTGCAGAAATGGAATTGAAATTAAAAGATGGCAGCACAATGCTTTCAGAGCAAGTTGTAGCTACCCAATGGAAAGATGGTAAAATCTATAGAGAACGTTACTACCACGCTTAATCGAATTGAACCAAAACAAAATAGTATAACAATTTAAAATCAAACACAATGAAAAATTTAATAGTAGGATTATTTTTAGTAGCATTTACTTTTACAGCTACTGCACAAGACAAAATGATGAAAAAAGATGTTGTTAAGACAGTATCTCTAGAACAAACAAACGGCGAATTCACACAAAAATCCATCACCTTGTCCGAAGGCACTTATATGTTCGAAATTGCGAATGTTGGTGTAGATCATGAAGTAGGTTTTGTATTAGCTCCTAAAGGAAAAACGGATGCAGCGAATCATATAAAAGAAGCATATGTAACCAAAACAGTAGCTACAAACACAAAAGGAAACACTAACAAAGTAACCTTAACAAAAGGCGAGTATGTATACTTCTGCCCCTTAAACCCAACACCACAATATACTTTAATCGTAAAGTAGGTTTAGTTTAATTGATTGATAGCAAAAAGCTCACTTTTCGGTGAGCTTTTTTTATGCACATACATTATTCTTAAAGTTTAGATTTATATTAACTATGTTTTTTGGAGCGATCGCTTACCTTTATATAAACCAAAAACCATGAGAATTCTAATCATACTCTTATCACTGACATTTTCAATTCATACCATCGCGCAAGACAAGGAGAATGCCATCAAGAATGTTGAAGCAGCTGCTAACAATTATATTGATGTCTTTTATAAAGTAGACACTACGTTAGCTTATAAGAGTATTCATAAAGACCTTAGAAAAGTAGGTTGGTATTACGATGGTAGAAAACAAGAATACTCGG
This sequence comes from Flavobacteriaceae bacterium, assembly GCA_014238425.1. Lineage (GTDB taxonomy): Bacteria > Bacteroidota > Bacteroidia > Flavobacteriales > Flavobacteriaceae > JABABD01. The sequence continues at coordinate 24,636 of JABABD010000020.1, forward strand.
GCAAGCTTGAAATGCCTTTTGATCAATTAATAGATTTAGCAAAAAAATGGAATGCTACAGGGAAAAGAGTTACGGACAAATCACCGAGAAAAGTCAAGATTCTTGAAGTATCAGATAAAATTGCTGTAGCCAAAGTAACAGCAGTCTGGGGCATTGATTACCTCAATATGGTGAACACCAACGAAGGTTGGAAAATCATCAATATTATTTGGCAATCGAAACCTAAGTTTTCGCTTGAGGACTAGCTATTCATCAACTCCTCAATCTCTTCAACTTCAATAGGGATGTTTCTCATCAGGTTAAACGGTTCTCCAGATTTTTGAATGACCACATCATCCTCCAATCGAATACCGAAACCTTCTTCTGGAATATAAATTCCTGGCTCTACGGTAAACACATTGCTCGCTTGCATAGGTTCTGATAAAATTCCATAATCATGCGTGTCTAATCCCATGTGATGAGATGTACCATGCATAAAATATTTTTTATATGCGGGCCATTCTGGGTTTTCGTTCTTAACATCTGCTTTATCAATGAGACCCAATCCTAATAATTCTGACGTCATAAGCTCGCCCACCTCAACATGGTAAGCTTCCCAAAGTGTTCCTGGCACCAATAACTTGGTCGCCTCATCTTTTACACGGTTAACCGCATTATAGACTTCTTTTTGACGTTTAGTGAATGTTCCAGATGCTGGTATAGTACGCGTCATGTCACTAGAGTAATTAGCATACTCAGCACCAACATCCATTAAAATCAAATCTCCTGCTTTGCATTGTTGATTGTTTTCAATATAGTGTAAGACATTGGCATTATTACCAGAAGCTACAATGGGTGTGTAGGCAAACTTTTTAGAGCGATTCCTTAAGAATTCATGCATATATTCTGCTTCTATCTCAAACTCCCAAACATCTGGCTTTACAAAATCTAATACGCGACGAAAACCTTTTTCTGTAATATCGCAAGCGGTTTGTAATAAATCTATTTCTATCGCATCTTTTACAGATCGCAATCGCTGCAAAATTGGATTGCTTTTGGCCACAGAGTGAGCTGGATACTTATCTTTTAACCATTTTGTAAAACGATCTTCTCGCGTCTCGGTTTCAACAGATGCACGATAATGTTCATTTGTGTTTATATAAACGGTATCGCATTGGGTCATGAGCTCGAACATCACTTTTTCCAAATCCTGTAACCAGTACACCGTTTTTATGCCACTGGTCTTTAGTGCTGCTTCTTTTGTAAGTTTCTCACCTTCCCAAACGGCGATATGCTCATTAGTTTCTTTCAGAAACAAGATTTCTCTATGCTTTTCTTTAGAACAATCAGGAAATAAGACCAAAATACTCTCTTCTTGATCCACACCACTTAAATAAAAAATATCACGGTGCTGCTCAAAAGGCATAGCGCTATCTGCGCTAATAGGATATATGTCATTAGAATTAAAAACCGCTAAGCTATTTGGTTTCATTTTGGACATAAAATGCTTTCGGTTCTTGATAAATAAGGTATTGCTTATAAGATGGTATTTCATGAGAAGGTAATTTATTTGATTTGCTCAGTAAAAATAATTAAAGATTGTTTTAATCAACAAGCCATATGGCGTTAATTGATGTTTTTACGAATTCGACTCATATGTCTTGAAGATATTCCTAAAAAGGAAGCTAAATAAAGTAATGGCACTTCTTGTAATAATGTCGGTTCGTTCATAAGTAATTTTCGATAACGTTCTTCAGGTGTTAATGTTAGTAGGTCTATTCGATAATCATCTATGAGGTAAATTTGATTTTCAATTAAGTTATGGTAAAATCGAAAAAATGCTGTATTGTTTTTTATTAAATAATCAAATGCATTATGATCAATAACCCATAAATCACAATCGCTAATAGCCTTAATGTTCTTTCTTGAAGGAATTTTATTAATAAAGCTCTTCAAAGCTGAGGTGCAAGAGTTTTTCAAGGCCAAATACGTCGTCTTTTCCTCATCAAACACATCAATAGAGTGCTGTAAAATACCACTTTGTATATAGCAAAAGTATAGGCAAACATGACTATCTTCAACGAAAAAACTATTCTTTTTCAAGTGCATGTGAGAGAAGGCATCTAGAATACTAGAAATGCCTTCTTCAAATTGATTGCTATGTATCACGTTTCTTAGATAGCTTTCAAAATCCCTTTTTAGTTTTTCCATTAAACTGATACCCTTTAAATTCAAAAGATAAAGTAAACACTTTTAATCATAAAAAAAGCAGCCCTAAGGCTGCTTTTATTTTATCTCTAAGGTTATCAATTATCCTTTGTTCATAGCATTCTTGATGGCTCCTATAATAGCCATTACAACACCACCGCCAACACCACCGCCAGCAACACTGCCTAGGATACTTCCTAAATCCATACTTGTAGAGGCCTCAGCAGCTTCAGCGCCACCCATTCCTAACATACCAAGTATGGTGCCACCTAATCCTCCTCCAAGAATTCCAACAACTGAATTCCATAAGGTTCCTAGTGATAGCTTTTTCATTAACGAACCTGCTAGGTTACCACCTACAGCTCCACTGACTAGTTGAATGATTAAAGGTAAATACTCTTCCATTTTAATAAAATTTATTAGTTAATTAAGTGTTAAATTTAATTAAATTTTACTACCGTTTAACGTTTTATATGAATAATTGTCAATTTTTTAAATATTATTTTGAAAAAAAACAAATAATTCATCTTGAAAAAATCTCGCTGGCGGTGTTAAACTATCTTAAATTTCTTTGCTGACTATAAGAGTTTCTATAATTTGTTCTCTCAAACTAACCAATCATGAAAACTAGCCAGTTTTTCTCGTGCTTACTATTTGTCATATCGCTTTCTGTATTGGCTCAACAACCATCAACTTCTGCTGTTGAAATTCAAAATGCATTGATTCAGAAGAAGAAAATGATGGAAACATCATTAGTTAAAAATGTGCCGTTCAAAAACATAGGGCCCTCTATAATGTCTGGTCGCGTAGTCGATATAGATGTAAACCCAAACAATCCAACAGAATTTTATGTTGGTTATGCTTCTGGCGGTGTTTGGCATACTATAAATAATGGCACAACTTTTAATCCTATATTCGATTCTTCAGATACTCAAAATGTTGGCGACATTGCTGTTGATTGGAAGAATAGAGTGATTTGGGTTGGCACAGGCGAAAACAATTCATCACGGTCATCGTATTCAGGAATCGGCATTTTAAAGTCTTCCGACAATGGGAGCACATGGGAAAATTTAGGATTGAACGATTCTCATCATATTGGGAGAATTCTTATAAATCCTAACAATCCAGAAGAAGTAATTATTGGTGTTACTGGACATTTATATTCTCCTAACAATGAAAGAGGTTTATATAAAACAACAGATGGGGGGCAAACTTGGTCTCAAAAACTGTTTGTTGATGACATGAGTGGCATTATAGATGTTGCACATGCGCCAAACAACTTTAATATCATGTACGCTGCGTCTTGGACGAAAGACAGAAAAGCTTGGAATTTTGATGGTAACGGCAATAACTCTGCTATATACAAAAGTACAGACGCCGGAAATACTTGGGACAAAATATCCACCACCTCAAGTGGTTTTCCAACAGGGCAAGGTGTTGGTCGTATTGGCTTAGCTGTTTATGATGATGATACTGTATATGCATTTCATGACAGCCAATTTCGAAGACCATCTGACACAAAGAAAAATAACTCAAAAGACTTGACTAAAGATAGCTTTAAAACCATGAGTGTCCCTGATTTCTTAGGCTTGGATGACAAAAAACTAGACGGCTTCCTTAAAATGAATGGCTTTCAAGAAAAATACCGTGCTCAAAACGTAAAGCAAATGGTGCGTAGCGGAAGCGTAAAACCTATTGATATCGCCAAATACCTAGAGAACGCTAACTCTCTTTTATTTGATACTCCTGTTATTGGAGCTGAAGTTTATAGAAGTGATAATGGTGGAACAAACTGGACTAAAACTCATACAGAATATCTTGATGACATTTATTATAGTTATGGTTATTACTTTGGTGAGATTCGTGTAGATCTTCAAAATGAAAATGCCATATACATCATGGGAGTTCCGATATTAAAATCTAAAGACGGCGGAAAGAACTTCACGTCAATAAGCAAAGAGAATGTACATTCTGATCATCAAGCACTTTGGGTGAATCCTAAAATATCTGGTCACCTTATTAATGGAAATGATGGTGGCTTGAACATGACATATGATGATGGCGAAAACTGGACAAAACTAAATGAACCATCAGTAGGGCAGTTTTATGCTATTAATGTTGACAATCAGAAACCTTATCATGTTTATGGTGGCTTACAAGATAATGGCGTTTGGGCAGGTGCTCATACATCTCAAGAAAACAAAGCTTGGCACCAACGCGGGCAATATCCATGGAAAAGTATCATGGGTGGTGATGGGATGCAGGTGCAGATAGATTCTAGAAATTCTAATATTGTATATACGGGATATCAATTCGGAAATTACTTTAGGATTGACAGAGAAACAAATGATCAAAAATACATACAACCTAAACACACATTAGGTGAAAACCCATATCGATTTAATTGGCAAACACCAATTTTACTATCTCCTCACAATCAAGATATTTTGTATTTAGGAGGTAATAAATTAATGCGATCCATGAATCAAGGTGATACTTGGGAAGCCATTAGTGATGATTTAACTACTGGAGGAAAAAAAGGAAATGTAGCTTATGGCACACTGACATCAATTAGTGAGTCGTCATTTCAATTTGGACTCATTTACACAGGAAGTGATGATGGCTATGCACAGATTACCAAAAATGCAGGTGGTAGTTGGAAACGCATCTCAAATTCCTTTCCTAAAGACCTATGGGTGAGCAGAATCGTTGCTTCTCAACACAAAAAAGAACGTGTATATGTATCTTTAAATGGATATCGTTGGGATGATTTTACTCCTTATGTATATATGAGCGACAACTATGGCGAAACATGGATAAATATAAGTTCTGGTATTCCTGCATCTCCAGTAAACGTCATTAAAGAAGATTCTGAAAACGAAAACATTCTTTATGTAGGTACAGATAACGGGGCTTATGTTTCCTTTGACAAAGGTTCGCATTGGGAAGCGTTTAGTAAAGGCTTACCAAATGTCGCGGTACATGATATAGTTATTCAACCTGAAGCAAAAGATATTCTTCTTGGCACTCATGGCAGAAGCATTTACAAAGCAGACCTTGAGGCGCTTCATGAATTCGGAAAAGGAACTCCTTCATCAACATCAACTGTTATGTTTTCAACCGATCCTGTTGATTTTTCACGTCGTTGGGGAAGCTCCTTCGGAAAATGGGGTCGTGTTTTTGAGCCGTCAACTAAATTTGTATTCTTTTCTAATTCAACAGGGAAGCAAACTGTGAAATTACTTTCTGATAGAGGAACCCAATTAAATGCTATTTCAGTTGATGCGGACAAAGGTTTCAATTATCTGGATTACGATTTGAGCATTTCAGAAAAGGCAAAAAAAACTCTGATGAAAGAAAATACAAGCATCGATATAAAGAAAGCTCAAAATGGCAAATATTATTTACCTAAAGGCATTTATACTATACGTATAGACAACACTAAGACTAAGCTGGAGGTGAAATAATTCACACTTATTTTACATTTTTTTGACACAAACTGGAACTGTTAGGTTTAGGTTTGTTGTAATAATAATTATAGTTAATCAAACCATCAATCATATAATATGATAAAGAAAACCATCGTCCTAATTGCGCTATTCATTTGCGCTTCTATGCATTCGCAAACGAATACAGAAGACCTCAAATTATTTTTAGATTGCAATTTTTGTGATAACACATACATTAAACAGAACTTAGAAAATGTTGAATTTGTAAGAGATCAAAACTTCGCCGATGTGCATTTGTTCTTCGCCAGTCAAAGAAATGGTAATGGTGGAAGATTATATGATGTAGAGTTCATTGGAAAGAATGATTTTTCTGAAATGAGCGATAAAATATCGTTTTCAACAAATACCGATATGACTAGGGATGATATACGCAATCTTATTTTAGAACAGCTAAAATTAGGCTTAGTTAGATACTGGATGAAAAAAGGAACTGCAGCTAATATTAGTGTCAATATTAAATCTAAAAATGAGAATGACAATAAAGAGCCTGAAATAGATCCTTGGAATTATTGGGTGTTTCGCTTAGGGGCTAATGGTTTTTTTAACGGACAAGAATCTAGTAAATTCAGTAATTATCGCTTCAATGTTTCAGCAAGAAGGGTCACTGATAAAAATAAGTTTAATTTAAATCTAGGTTTCAGTGAGAACAAATCAACATTCAGCTTTGATGATGACGATATAATCGCTGTAAATAATAGTAAATTTTTAAGTGTCAATGATGTTATTAGTATTACTAACCATTGGTCTGTAGGAGCGTTTGCGCGCACTGGATCTTCAACCTTTAGTAATCGAGATTTCTATTGGTCCTTTAAACCTGGTGTAGAATATAATTTCTTTGAGTATAAAGAATCTGCCAAAAAACAACTGGTATTTTCTTATCGAGCAGGAGTTATTTATAACAATTATATTGAACGTAGTGTCTTTGGAGAAGACAAAGAGCACCTATGGGAACACAACATAAGTCTAGGTGGAAGAATCAATCAAAAATGGGGAAACTTGTTCGCCCAGGCTGAATTCGATCAATTTTTAAATGACACCACGCTAAATTCATTAGAGTTTTCGCTTGGCGCAAGCATTCGTCTTTTTAAAGGGTTCTCATTCAATGTAAATGGCAACTATGAGATTACCCGTAACCAGGTTAATTTGCCTGCAGGAGATGTCTCATTGGAAGAATTATTATTACAACAACAGCAACTTCAATCAGGATATAATTATTTTGTAAGTCTCGGGTTTAGTTATTCGTTTGGGTCCATTTACAATTCAATTGTCAACCCCCGTTTTAACTTTTAATTATACAGATTCTAAATTCCATATTAAAGCGACGTAAAGTTTGTCCAAAATACGTGTATAGAGTACTTTTGTAGTAATTCTAATTAACTATAATTATAATGAGTGGAATTTTAAATTCTTCGATTGGAAGAAAGGTAGCCATGGCGCTTTCGGCTTTTTTCCTAATGATTTTCCTCCTTCAACATTTTGCAATTAACATCCTTTCTGTATTCAGTCCAGATACCTTTAACGAAGTTTCTCACTTTATGGGTACATTTTGGGTAATCCAATATGTATTGCAACCTGTTTTGATTTTTGGTGTTGTTTTTCATTTTGTCATGGGATTCATCCTGGAGTTGAAGAACACTAAATCACGTCAAGTAAGTTATGCCAAGAACAATGGTGGAGCAAATTCATCTTGGATGAGTAGAAACATGATTTGGAGTGGATTGGCAATTCTTGCATTCATTGGTTTACATTTCTACGATTTCTGGTTTCCTGAAATTAATACCAAATTTATAGTTGGCGATATGTCTGGATTAATAGATCCAAATACTGCAGATAGTGGTTTTAGATATTTTGAAGAATTACAACACAAGTTTCATAGCCATGTTAGGACAATCATATATGTTATAGCATTTATCTTTTTAGCTTTACATCTATTGCACGGTTTCAATTCTGCGTTCCAATCTGTTGGCGCAAATAATAAATACACCAAAGGCCTTCAAGGGTTTGGTAAAGTTTACGCTATCCTTATTCCACTTGGTTTTATTTTCATTGCAGTCTTTCATCACCTTAAACATGTATTATCATAATTATGGCTTTAGATTCTAAAATACCCGAAGGACCAATTGCTGACAAATGGACCAATTATAAAAATCATATTGACTTAGTTAACCCTGCCAATAAACGTAACATAGATGTTATAGTGGTTGGTACAGGTTTAGCAGGAGGTTCGGCAGCAGCTACTTTAGCGGAGCTAGGCTATAATGTAAAAGCATTTTGCTTCCAAGATTCTCCCAGACGTGCACATTCTATCGCTGCTCAAGGTGGAATCAATGCCGCAAAAAATTATCAAGGAGATGGGGATTCAACATATAGATTATTTTACGACACCGTAAAAGGAGGAGACTACCGATCCAGAGAAGCGAATGTATATCGTTTGGCTGAAGTATCTGCAAATATTATTGATCAATGCGTAGCACAAGGCGTACCCTTTGCACGTGAGTATGGCGGATTGTTAGACAACCGTTCATTTGGTGGTGTTTTAGTATCCAGAACATTCTATGCAGCTGGGCAAACAGGGCAACAATTATTATTAGGAGCCTATTCTGCAATGAACCGTCAAATTGGTCGTGGCAAGATCAAAATGTATAATCGTCACGAAATGTTGGACGTTGTAAAGGTTGATGGAAAAGCTCGTGGCATCATTACACGTAACTTAATTACTGGAGAGATAGAAAGACATTCCGCTCATGCGGTAGTTTTAGGCACTGGTGGTTACGGTAATGTTTTCTTCTTATCTACTAATGCCATGGGGTCAAATGTAACTGCTGGCTGGAAAGCTCATAAACGTGGTGCTTACTTTGCTAATCCCTGTTATACACAAATACATCCCACCTGTATCCCTGTTTCTGGAGATCATCAATCTAAATTAACACTGATGTCTGAATCTTTGCGTAATGATGGACGTATTTGGGTGCCAAAGCACATGAAAGATGTTGAAGCTATTAAAGCAGGAACATTAAAACCAAAAGATTTAGCTGAAGCCGATAGAGATTACTATTTAGAACGTCGTTATCCAGCTTTTGGAAATTTAGTGCCTCGAGATGTAGCTTCTCGTGCCGCAAAAGAGCGATGTGATGCCGGTTACGGAGTCAATGCAACTGGTGAAGCCGTGTTTTTAGATTTTGCTTCTGCCATTCAACGCTACGGAAAAGAACAAGCTCATGTAAAAGGTTTAGATGAAAATAACGCTGATCTAGTAAAAAAGTTAGGTCAGGACGTTGTTAAAAATAAGTATGGGAATCTCTTCCAGATGTATGAGAAAATCGTAGATCAAGATCCCTACGAAACACCAATGATGATTTATCCTGCAGTTCATTATACTATGGGTGGTGTTTGGGTAGATTATAATTTAATGACTACTGTTCCTGGACTATATTGTATTGGAGAAGCTAATTTCTCTGATCATGGAGCCAACAGATTAGGAGCCTCTGCTTTAATGCAAGGACTAGCAGATGGTTATTTCGTGTTACCTTATACCATCGGTGATTACTTGTCTGATGATATTCGTACGGGACCCATTGCAACAGATTCTAAAGAGTTTGAAGATGCCGAGAAAGAAGTACGTGAGCGTTTGGAATTTTTTGTAAACAATAACGGTTCTCATTCTGTTGATCATTTCCATAAGAAATTAGGAAAAATCATGTGGAATAAAGTCGGAATGTCCCGCAACATAAAAGGGTTGACTGAGGCAATTTCTGAAATAAAAGCACTTCGTGAAGAATTCTGGAAAGAAGTAAAGGTTCCTGGAACTAACGAAGAATATAATGAGGAATTGGCAAAAGCTGGACGTGTTGCTGATTTCTTGGAATTAGGCGAGTTATTTGCAAAAGACGCCTTAAATAGAGAAGAATCTTGTGGAGGACATTTTAGGGAAGACTCTGTAGAATTAGACGGCGAACAAAAAGGAGAGGCTAAGCGTGATGATGAAAATTTTGCATATGTCTCTGCTTGGGAATACAAAGGTGAGCCAAGTGATGCTGTGCTTCATAAAGAAGAGCTAGAATTCAAGGATATAGAATTAAAACAAAGGAGTTACAAATAGAAGAGCTATGAATTTAACGTTAAAAATATGGCGTCAAAAAAACGCTAGCGATAAAGGCAAAATGGTTGACTATAAAGTCGATGATATTTCGCCAGATATGTCTTTTCTTGAAATGTTGGATGTTTTAAATGAACAACTAATAAATAAAGATGATGCACCTATAGCTTTTGATCATGATTGTCGTGAAGGTATTTGCGGCATGTGCTCATTATATATTAATGGCGAAGCTCATGGTCCAGACAGAGGTGTTACAACTTGTCAGTTACATATGCGAATGTTCAATGATGGCGATACTATTTATATTGAACCTTTTAGAGCTTCAGCATTTCCAGTCGTAAAAGACCTTATTGTTGATAGAAGTTCGTTTGATCGTATTCAACATGCTGGAGGCTTCATTTCAGTAAACACCTCAGGAAATACTATAGATGCTAATGCCATCCCTATTGAAAAGCATGATGCAGATACTGCTTTTGAAGCGGCAACATGTATCGGCTGTGGTGCATGTGTAGCAAGTTGCAAAAACTCATCAGCCATGTTATTTGTAGGCGCAAAAGTATCTCAATTCGCATTATTACCGCAAGGAAAAGTGGAAGCTACTGATCGTGTTTTAAATATGGTGAAACAGATGGATGAAGAAGGATTTGGCAATTGTACCAATACGGGTGCTTGCGAAGTGGAGTGTCCTAAAGGCATCTCTTTAGAAAACATTGCACGCATGAATCGTGAGTACTTAAAGGCGAGTTTAAAAGGATAAATCACATAACATACTGTTACTCTGAGAACAATCTTAGAGTCCGAGAAAATATTAAAACCCAAGTGAATTTGCTTGGGTTTTTTGTTTAGTTTTATAGTCTAATTTTTATTAAATGAACACCTTAAAAAGCATCTTCGTTTTAGCAACTCTTATATTTATAGTAGGCTGTAAAACACAGAATAAATCTGTTGACAAAATCGAAATTGATAAAACAGAAACTGTTATAAAAAACGATGATTTCAACGAAGAAAAATTACTTGAACGTATAAAAACACTTTCTTCTGATGAATTTGAAGGGCGAAGAACAGGCGAGGAAGGAAATGCAAAGGCTAGAGCTTATATAATCGAACAATTTAAAGCATTGAATACGCCAGCTTTTGGTGGCAAATACAAACATGCGTTTACTTTTACAAGTAGAGGAAGAAATTATAATGGTGTTAATGTACTTGCTATGGTCAAGGGCAACGAATACCCAGAAAAATACATTGTTGTTAGCGGGCATTATGACCATTTGGGTATTAGAGATGGAGAAATATATAACGGCGCGGATGATGATGCATCTGGCACTGCTGCTCTTTTTGCATTTGCAGAATATCTTAAGGTCAATCCTCCAAAGCATACTGTGGTACTAGCAGCTTTTGATGCTGAAGAATTAGGATTGAGAGGCGCTAGATATTTTGTTGATAAAATGAAAGACAGTAATATCATGATCAATCTCAACATGGACATGATAAGCAGAAGCGCAAAAGGTGAACTTTATGTGGTTGGTGGTCGTTATAACAAAACTTTAGAAAATATGGTTAAGAATTTCAAGAACCCAACAACATCTAAGTTGCTAGTAGGCCATGATGGGTCTGATGACAAGGATGATTGGACGTTTTCTTCCGATCACGGTCCATTTCATAGAGCAGGTATTCCGTTCTTGTATTTTGGGGACGAAGACCATCCAGGATATCACAAACCAACAGACGATTTTAAGGATATTACACCAGAATTCTATAAGAACAGTGTAAAGATGATTTTAGGATTTCTCAAGGAGATTGACGATTCAGGATTGTAATACAACTTAATTAAATGACCAACCCTGTTAACTTTTATAATAAAGAACTAGAAACTCATAATCTTCAAGTAACAAGATTCAAAAAGCGGCTATTAAGTCTTAGTACTTTCAGACTCATTGTATTCTTGGCAACAGGTTTTGGTGTTTATTTCTTCTTTAGCCATTGGCAAATTGCTGGTATCATAGCCTTGATTGGTATTGGCATATTCATATATCTAGTCTCCAAATACACAGATATTCAATCTGAAAAAAAACTAGCTAGTGCCTTGGTTTCTATAAACGAAGAAGAATTGAAAATTGGCGCTAGAGATTTTCACCATAGATGTCAAGGCATTCAATTTCAAGATCCAAAACATTTTTATAGTCTAGATATTGATCTGTTTGGGCATGGGTCCTTTTTTCAATTCATTAATCGCACGACTATTAATGAAGGTACTCAACAATTGGTCGATACATTAACTGCAAATTCTATAGATGATATTATAGAGAGGCAAAACGCTATAAAAGAATTATCCACCAAATCCGAATGGCGGCAGAACTTTCAAGCAGTTGCAAGTTTGGTACATGTAGAAACGCCTGCAACTACAATAATAAGTTGGCTCATAGGCTACCTGTCATTTCTTCCGAAATTTATGTCATGGCTACCTGTTGCATTTAGTATTGCATCCGTAGGACTCATTGCAACGGTATTTATAAAAATAATCGATCCTTTATGGTTATTGTACTGGCTCATTTTTGGATTGGGTATTACAGGAATCTATGTGAAAAAGATAAATGAATTATCATCAAATACCGATAAAGTAAAAGATACGTTTAAGCAGTATGCTCAACTATTGAATCAAATAGAAAACGAAAAATTCGCATCAGAACTACTTCAGAAAAAGCAACAACAGATCCGATCTGAAACCAAAAAAGCTTCTGGTATTTTTAAAGAATTATCAAAATATCTCGATGCCTTAGACAATAGAAACAACCTTATTTCTGCCATCTTTGGTAATGGTTTCCTTTTATGGGATATAAGGCCGAGCTTCAAAATAGAAGGCTGGATACAGGAATATGCCCATAAAGTAGAAGATTGGTTTGAAATCGTTTCTTTTTTCGACGCTTATAATTCTCTTGGCAACTTTGCATTTAATCATCCAAGTTATGTCTTCCCTAAAATCGCTGATGTAAATACCGAAACAAACATTAAAGAGCTAGGACATCCTTTATTAGAAAATTCTAAAAGGGTAGATAATGATTTCAGAATCGATCATCAGCAATTCTTCATTATTACAGGCGCTAATATGGCAGGTAAAAGCACCTTTTTAAGAACGGTATCATTACATATTGTAATGTCTAATATTGGGCTTCCTGTTTGCGCCAAAGAAAGCGTGTATTCACCAGTAAAGTTAATAACAAGCATGCGCACGTCAGATTCGTTAACAGACGATTCTTCATATTTCTTTTCTGAGTTAACCCGTTTAAAATTCATAGTAGATGAAATTGCCCAAGAACCCTATTTTATCGTACTCGATGAAATTTTAAAAGGCACCAATAGTACCGATAAAGCCATTGGGTCTCGCAAATTTGTAGAAAAATTAGTAGCAACTGAGGCTACGGGGATTATTGCCACACACGATTTAAGTTTGTGTGACATTTCTAAAGAGCTTGATGAAGTCAGGAATTACTATTTTGATGCAGAAATTGTTAATGACGAACTTCATTTTGATTATACATTTAAAGAAGGCATATGTCAAAACATGAATGCCTCTTTCTTGCTAAAGAAAATGAACATAGTTTAATCAGCACTTTTCTCAATTTTAGAAATCATTTCTTTAGCATTCTTGTTTTCTGGGTCGATGCTTAAGACTTTATAGTAATTTTTTAATGCCTGCTTAAAATTGCTAGCTTCAAAATAAGCTTCGCCCAAACTATCATAAACATTAGATATGTATGGAAATATCTTCGTGTTCAAATCAAAAACATAAATGGCCTCATCATAGTCTTTAGCTCTTAGTTTTACATAACCATAACCGTTTAAGTCTCGGCTTCCTTTCACAAAACCTGATAGCCGCGGAACCAATTCTTTTTCCATAAGTTTTAAAGAATCCAACCCTTTGCTTTTAATTAATTGGTCTACATAACTTACGGCGCTATAGTTTGACGAATACCTTTTATTGCTAGTGATTTTATGTATATCCCGCTCTAAAGTTTCAACAGGAGACTCCACAATTCTATTCACCTCTTCCCCATCTTTATAAAAAATAAAGGTAGGTACTTTATGAATGTTCAGGCCTTTTTCTTCCCCATTAGGTGCTTTCTTATAAGCATCTTTTGTCCTATCTACTCCAACGACTTCTAATTGATTCATCGGGTAATTAGCGTCTTCCAAAATTTTATATAAATGTGGTAATTCCCTTCTGCTGTCACCACACCAAGATCCGAAAAATGCTTTTATCTTATAATCTTTCAGGTTGGTTTTAAGTGCTTTGATAACCTTATCGTTTTCTAGATACGTATTATGGTTTTTATCAAACCAATCTTTAAAAGGTGCTTGGGTAAGCCCATGTTTGTTGACTTGGCCTAGCAACTTTTTATTGCCTTTGACATCTGTTACAACGGTATTTAGGGTTTGAGAAAAGGTAATACTTATGCAAAAAAGAGTGATTAATAAGAAAACTGTTCGTTTCATGATGATGTGCTTTAATAATCCAAATGTAACCTAGAAAACATCCAATCTCTAAAAGTCTGGATACATGTTAACCATAAGTGTACAAACAGATAGAAAAGGCTTATCAACTGCAGTTCATTTAAGCAATCATGTCTTTGATACACAATTTTTGATGATCTTGGTTATTCTTACTACTTTTCGGCCCAAATGCAATTAGTTCGAACACATATCTCACAAATATTAGTACACATCTTATTCTGGATGCTGTTCATTTTAGTGTCGCTATTTCTTTTTTCAGATTATTATTGGGCAGAAAACCCATTTCTTCAATATCTATCTATACTCATTAGCATTGTGTACATTAATAATCTTGTATTGCTTCCTTTTTTCATAAAAAAGAAACTATACATCCTATATATTTTTGTGTTTGTTGTGATTTCGTTCTTGGCAACAGAGCTTTATTGTAATGTCTTCGCGCAATGTGGTTGTTCTATCATGAAGTGCCTGAGCGACTATTTGTGGCAGACTTTAGTGCCGTTAATTTTCTTCTCCTTTATCTGGATGCTCTATCGTTTTATAGACAAGCAAAAAGAAATCGAGATCATTAAAAAAGAACGCACAGACATGGAGCTCAAGTTCCTGAAATCACAAATAAATCCGCATGTACTTTTCAATAACCTAAATACTATTTATTCTTATGCTATTGAAAAACCTGACGAAACTCCTGAACTGATCTTGATGCTTTCTGACAATCTGAAACACGTGCTTTATGAGAGTAATTCTGAAACAATTTCATTGGAAAAAGAAATCGCTTTCATTGAAAATTACATGAAGTTCCAGCGAATCCGAACCGAAGGTGTTAAACGCATATTTTACACTACTGAAATTGATTCAAACAATTACCAAATCGCACCACTACTTATTATTACCATTATTGAAAACGCCTTTAAACATAGTACTCTTAATAGTGACATCACTATTGCTATTAATGTGAAAAACCATATTTTAGAATGCACTTGTATCAACAATTTTAATGCTGATAAAATCACAGAAACCGATTATAAATTAGGACTCCAGAATCTGAAAAAACGTTTAGAATTAATATATAAGGATAATCACGAATTGTCTATTTCAAAAAATGATGTCTTTAATGTGTATTTAAAATTGAATTTAAGATGACATGTATCATTATTGAAGATGAAATACCTGCTCAAAAAATTCTGAAGAATTATTTGAATAAACTTCCCAATGTGCAATTACTCGCAACATTTAATGCGGCAATCGAGGCCAATACGTTTTTAAATACAACATCTGTAGATGTCGTTTTTTTAGATATTAATTTACCCGATATCTCTGGAGTAGATTTTATTAAAACCTTAAAAAATCCTCCAGCCATTATAATGACTACGGCTTATCCAGACTATGCAGTTAGTAGTTTCGAACTAGATACTATTGTGGATTACTTAGTCAAGCCATTTTCATTTGATCGTTTTTTAAAAGCCATAAATAAGGCTAAGCGTATAACTATAACACATAAAGAAAAACCGTCAAACAATACAGATGAAACCCTGTTCTTAAACGTTGACAAAACACTTCATAAAGTTGTAGTTAGCGATGTCACTTATGTGGAATCCGATCGAAATTACATTACAATTGTTACCAAAACAAAGAAGCTCTCTTACATCGATTCTCTTAAGAACTGGAAAGAAAAACTACCAGAAAGTATATTTATTCAAGTACATAAATCGTTTATCATTAATACAAATTACGTCGATAGAATTTCCGGTAACGAAATTTATTTGGGTAATCAACGCATTCCAATTGGGAGGACTTTTAAACAAGAATTGCTCAAAAAACTAAAGATCGTTTAGTCATAAAAGTCATTATCTTTACCTGATGCAATACCAATCGAAACTCCCAAACGTCGGCACGACCATTTTTACAGTTATGAGTGCTTTGGCAAATAAGCACGATGCCATTAACCTCTCTCAAGGATTTCCAAATTTTAAAAGCGATCAAAAATTAATTGATTTGGTAAGTAAAGCTATGAATCATGGCTACAATCAATATGCTCCTATGCCTGGGAACTTAACATTACGTAAAGCCATTGCTAACAAATTCAACCTATTGTACAATTCGACATATCATCCAGAATCAGAAATCACAATTACTGCTGGTGCAACCCAAGCCATATACACGGCTATTGCAGCCTTTATAAAGCATGATGATGAAGTCATTATATTTCGCCCCGCCTATGATTGTTATGAACCTTCTATTGAAGTGCATGGAGGCAAAACTATATCCGTTCAACTGGAAGGGCCAAATTATAAAGTGAACTGGAATGATGTGAAAAAACGCATATCATCAAAAACCAAAATGATGATTATTAATACACCTCAGAACCCAAGTGGGACTATTTTTTCTGAAGCCGATATGCTACAACTCCAGAAGCTAACAGAGGGTACCAACATTATCGTTTTAAGTGATGAAGTTTATGAACATATTATTTTTGATGGTGAGAATCACCAAAGTGCGTGCTTGTTTCCAGATTTAAAATCGCGAAGTATTATAACAGCATCTTTCGGGAAAACATTTCATAACACAGGCTGGAAAATGGGCTATTGTTGTGCGCCAAAAGAATTAATGGAAGAATTCAGAAAAGTGCATCAATTTAACGTGTTTTCTGTAAATCATCCTACTCAAATTGCATTAGCTGAATATTTGGAAAACTCATCACATTATACAGAATTAGCTGATTTTTTTCAAGAAAAGCGCGATTTGTTCTTACATTTAATTAAAAACTCAAGGTTCAATTTCAAACCTTCTCAAGGCACCTATTTTCAAGTGTTGAACTATTCAGGAATTACGGATGAAAATGACGTGGAATTTGCCAAAAGACTAACCATTGAAAACGGCCTTGCTTCCATCCCGCTATCTGTGTTCAATGATAATGGTTTAGATAATAAAATGCTGCGTTTTTGCTTTGCAAAGACAGAAGACACATTGAAGCAAGCGGCAGATATATTAAACCAAATCTAATTTCATCATCCAATCATATTGTTCATCTTTTCCAATGATATAGGGATGTTCTGCAAATTTTATAAATCCGTGGCGTTGATAGAACGAAATAGCTCTGGTATTTTGTTCCCAAACGCCTAACCAAAGACATGATGCATTTTGCGTTTTCACAATATCTACCACTATTTCCAAAGCTTTTTCACCTAATTTCTGGCCTTGAAATTCTTTCTTTATATAAATACGCTCCAACTCAAGAGCATTGACGTCAAATTGTTCTTTTTGGGCATCTTTTCTGTTGAGTTTTACATACCCGACAAGTCCATCTTCCTTTAAAAGGATAAAGTAAAATAAAGAGTTAGCGTTCAATAACTCTTTGCGCATCTTATCTCTATTAAATGCTTTGGCCATATACCTCTTAAAATCTTCGGGATTATTATCTTTTTCAAAGGCATCAATAAACGTACTCCTCGATATCTCTATAAGAGTATCAAGGTCTTCAATCACACATCTTTTAAAAATCATACTCATTTACTTAAACGACCTGTTTATTTTCCTCATAAAATCTCCTATTTTGGATGGCTCGAGCCATCGTGTAACCACTACTAAATCATTCTCTTTATCAATCACAATAAAGTTTCCACCAAACCCAGCAGCGTAAAAGATATTTTCTGACAAGCCTTCCCAATGACGATTACCTCGTTTATTTAACCACCACATATAGCCATAGTTTACATTTGGCTCAGAAGGTGCTATTGCTTTAGCAATCCATTCTTCACTTATCAAACGTTTTCCATTCCAAACGCCATTATTTAAGAAAAGAATTCCAAAGCGAGCCATATCTTCTGCGGAAATAAAAATTCCAGCTCCCGAATGTCCACCACCAGTTACAGATTTCATATTAATGCCATCTATCTCTGTCCAAGCATGCTTATAACCATGCCAACGCCATGTTGTTGATGCCCCGATAGGATCCATGACATAATCTTTCAAAACTTGAGGTAATGGCTTTCTCCATACATGAGTTAACGAATATGCTAATACATTTACACGCACATCATTATACTCCATAATTGTTCCTGGCTCTTTAAGTTTCCTGGATTTCCAATCATCCAAGTCACCTTCTCTTGGTGGACGATCAGCCCAATCTTTCCCTCCCCAAAGCGTTCCTGACCAATCGGAATTTTGTTGCAATAAGTGTTGCCAAGTGATTTTATTGTTATGTGCCCCATCAAAAGTTCCGTCCCAAATATATTGACCAACCTTGTCTGTATCACTAGCTATCAGTTTATGATCATAGGCCAATCCTGCAACAGTAGATAAAAAGCTTTTAGTCACACTAAAAGTCATATCTACACGTTTAGTGTCGCCCCATTGGGCAACAACGTAACCATTCTTTAATATCATACCCGCAGGACCGCCACGCTTTTTAGTTGGTCCCAAAATTTGATGAAAAGGTTCTCTTTCAAATCCTTTCAAAATGGCAATGCGTAAATCTCTCGAACCCGAATATTCGTTAGCTTCTGCAAAAGATACTGCGGCTTTAAGCGTATTAGTATCAATACTAAATTCTGTAGGACTTTTAGTCACCCATTGAACATTCTTCTCAGGAAAATATATATTATTTTGTGCAAGACTAGAGATTGAAAAAATAAATAAAAAGAGTTGCGAAGCAGTGATTAGTTTTTTCATTTGATGGGTTGTTAAAAGCTCTTTAAAATTACAAATTAATTTTATGGCTTGATTGAAAAACTGTAATTTTAGTCTATGCAAAAGCATTTAACAGTTGCCATTATACAAACCCATTTGATTTGGGAAAATCCCATCCAAAATCGTTTAAATTTTTCTAAGAAAATACGAGAGATAAGGGATGATGTTGACCTCATCATACTACCAGAAATGTTTACGACTGGTTTTACGATGACTCCGCACAATATTGCTGAAACAATGAAAGGGAATACTGTTGAATGGATGAAGCAGATGGCCAAAGAAACCAATGCTGCCATCACAGGTAGTATTGTCTTATCAGAAGGCAATGACTATTATAACCGGCTACTTTTTGTAGAGCCATCAGGAGTCATTCACTCATATGATAAGCGACATACTTTTACATTAGCAGGTGAGCATTTGGTGTATTCTGCTGGTAGTAAACATTCAATTATAAATTATAAAGGTTGGAAAATCAATCCGCAAATTTGTTATGATCTTCGTTTCCCAGTTTGGGCTAGGAATACGGAAGATTATGATCTTTTATTTTATGTTGCCAATTGGCCAAAACCTAGAATAGCCGCTTGGGATGCACTCTTGAAAGCAAGAGCCATAGAGAACATGTGTTATTGTATTGGTGTAAACCGTGTAGGGTTAGATGCTAATAATTTGGAATATCCAGGGCATTCAGCAGTTTATGATTTGTTTGGAAATGTGGTTGAGGCTTGTGAAAACTTCAAAGAAGATATGGTTATAGCAACTTTAGATAAAGATCATTTAAAAAACTACAGACAGAAGTTACAATTCTTGAATGATCGTGATTCCTTTATTTTAAAGTAAACGTATATAATTCATCCCAATTCGAGCGAATCTCAATCTTATCAGGGTAATAGCTAATACGTTCTGGTTGGGTTTTCTTTAAATAGTTACCTGCATCCCATTTACCATTTTTATTCGTGTCAAATATGACTCGAATATCAAATTTACCAGGGTTTAGGTTATCAAAATCAAAAGGTGCATTCTTTTCACCATATTGTTCAGCAACTATTTTCCCTTGAGTATCTGTTAGTTGAACTATTACTGGGTATACAGCATTAACTAGCGTTATTCTTGCTTTACCATAATCTGAAGCATTCTTAGTCCTTATACTATAATTAAGAGTGTCATTAGTGTTTTCAAAAAAATCAGTCAATGCTCCTGGCAATAACTGCATTTTATAAGTATCGTCTTCTTTTTTCTCAAAATCGAAAACATAGCGATTTTTTAAAGAATCTAATGTCATTGCAAAATCAACTTTTGTTGAATCTTTATCCAATAACGTGATGTTTTCTTTGCTAATTGCCTTAAAAGGAACAGAGCCTTCTAACTCAAAATTCTCATCTATCTTAAGAGTTCCAGATTGGATGGGTTTAATGACGAGCGTATCTTTCTTCATATCTCTAATGTTAACATACATAGAGTCATGATATGTTTTGTTGGTGACTGAAAAAAACAATGAATCTGCCTCAATTTTTGGCATATACCAATAATACAACGTATCAGATTTCGAATCTTTTGTAACTCTCTTTGCAAACCCACTTGATGTTCGCGTATGAAGATTGATTTTTAGGTTTTCTGCATCTCCTTCATAGCCAAATGCTATTTTATTACCCGCAGTTTGGTTTGGTCTTATAATCTTAAAATCAGCTGCTTCCTTGAATAATTTTAACTCAAAGGATTCATCTGTAGGAATTGTAATAAAGTCTTTTTTAAAGGCAATTCTATCTGTTTTTTGCTCGTATTTATTGCTGTTATTTGCATCTTTTAATGCAATCATCAAGTATTTTCCAGCTTTAAGATTTTCTAACTTGAAAGTTGTGGTACTGTCTAAAGTATTGGTAATATATTTTGGTGTTTCCTTATAAATGACAGAGTCTGTAAACGTAGAGTCTACTTCATACAGCATCACGGATACAAAATCTTCAGGCTCTCGCTTTTCAGCATCTAGGATATTACCGCTTACACTTAATGAATCAATATAATCTCCCGTTGAAAACACATATCTATAAAATGAATACGGATTCTCTTCATTATTGTCTACAATGCTCTGTCCAAAATTAAAAGCATATGTAGTATTTGGTAACAGCGTGTCGTAAATCTTTATCCTGATCTCCTTGTTAGCACTGCCTAAAGGTGTTATCTCGGGCTGCGTTTTCATTGGAGGCGAAATTATCAATTGCTTTTGTACATCTTTAATTTTAACGTATTCGTTAAAGTAGATACGAATTTCGTTTTCTTTAAAATTTGTTGAAAAATTCTTAGGAGATTCTCTGGTAATCTCTGGTGGTTCCACATCTTTCTCTCCACCACTAATAGTACCTCTGTTAGCACAAGTAGATAGTAATATACTGACAAGTATAGCAGAAATAATGTTCGATACCGATGTATTCATGAATTCCTATTGATAACAAGCACAAATTAACAACATATTTATGTGTAACGAAACTATTTTTAAGCAATTGCCATAGCAGCAATACTTAACTTATTATTATGAGTTTTTGTAAGTTCGTTGGAGCATACTTCCATAGTAGCTCCAGTAGTTATGATATCATCAACCAATAGGATGTGTTTGTCTTTTAGTCTTTCCTCATTTTGTATGGTGAATATCTCATTATTTTGCTGCCAACGCGCTTCACGTTTTTTGAAAACCTGCGTCTTTGTTGCTGATGTTTTTATAAGGATGTCATCGGCATATGGCACATTCAACGATTTTGCTATCTGTTGACCAAATTTTTCTACTTGATTATATCCGCGTTTCTTCAATTTCGCTTTATGAAGCGGTACAGGAACAACTAGGTCAATACTTTTATAGCTTTCAACTGTTTTTAATTCTTCTCCTAACCAATTACCTAATAATTCACCTATATCTTCATGTTCGCGATACTTAAGGTTATGTAATAATTGTTGAACAATTCCTTTTTTATGAAATCTCAATAGCGCTGTAGCATTCTCCAATTGTAACCTTCCGTAAAAAACTTTCTTGACATAATCTGAACCATCTAAGTGAAAATTAGTGATCGGAAGTTCGTGCCTACAATTCACACATATTTGTAAGTTCTTCTCCGGTAAATTGCCATCACAAGCCAAACAAACTGGAGGAAAGAATAAATCGATTATTGGAGTAAATAGTTTCATTTATTGTTCTAAAGATACAATTAACCTTACTATTGGTAAGGGTTTCAACTCACACTTTATCGTATAATTATGTATTCATCACAAATTCAACAAATTTATTATCTCTTCATCGATTAAAATCAAGGCGAGCCTTTATTATTTATAGTTTAGCGCAAAATTCATTGCTAAAACTAATGGTGGTCAACCCTCAGACATTCAACTATAGGTTAGTTATTGGTGCATTACTAATCGCCATACTAGCACTAGGAGCATATAGCTTCTCAAGCTACAGTAAGCTCCAAGATCAAAAACAGTTCTTGGCCCAAGAGAAAAAAATCGTTGAGAATGAGCTTTCAAATATCATTGCGAGATATGACGAATTGATGTCAGAGAATGAAAACATGAAAGATGAGCTCATTATTGCTAAAGAACGTACGCTCAAAGTACTTGATTCCTTAAAAGTTCAAGAAGCTACCGTCTATATTATTTCAAAATACAGAAAGCAGATTTCTTCCTTACAAGAGGAAAGAAATAATTTCATGACCTTAGCTTCGTCATTAAAAACAGAGAATAAACAACTACATAATGAAAGAAAAAAAGTTAACAAACGTCTTGAAGAACAGACAGATGTTAATAATCAGCTTTCCGAAAGAAATTCACTTCTCGCTGAAAATCTAAAGAAAGGCTCCATAATTACAGCTAATTCGTTTGCAGCAAAAGCCTTTAAAATAAGGACCTCTGGTAAAAAAATAGAAACAGAAAAAGCAAAACGAACAGATTTTATTGAAGTTTGTTTCATACTGGCAAAAAATTCTTTAGCGGAAAAAGGCAAAAAAAATATTTACATACAGATACTAAATCCGAACAGTAATGTAATAGGTGATAAGGCTTCAAAGAATTTTGGGGATTATACACTTATTTATAGCGCAAAGGAAACAATAAATTATAATAACGAGGTACTTGATATATGCTTAAAAGCAATGGCTGGAAAAGACGAAAAAACCTTTACAAAAGGAACTTATTTTGTGAATATCTTTCATAATGAAAAAAAGCTGGGTAGTACCACGATCAATTTAAATTAGATAATAGCGTTTATATTTTTGCAAACCGTTCTTTTTTAAGAGCGGTTTTTTATTTTTGCAGCATGGCAAATCAAGATGATACATTTAAGAAGGTAATAGCACATGCAAAAGAGTATGGTTATATATTTCAGAGTAGTGAAATTTATGACGGCTTAAGTGCAGTTTACGATTATGGACAGAACGGAGCAGAGCTAAAAAAGAACATACGAGATTATTGGTGGAAAAGCATGGTACAAATGCACCAAAATATTGTGGGAATCGATGCCGCTATCTTTATGCATCCAACCACTTGGAAAGCCTCAGGTCATGTTGATGCCTTTAACGATCCATTGATTGATAACAAGGATTCTAAGAAACGTTATCGTGCCGATGTCTTAATTGAAGATTATGCTGAAAAATTACTACAAAAAGCACAAAAGGAAATAACTAAAGCTGCCAAACGCTTTGGTGATTCTTTTGATGAAGAGCAGTATAAAACTACCAATCCAAGGGTTCTAGGGTATTTACAGAAGCGAGAAGATATTCTAGCTCGAATGGGAAAATCATTAGGAAATGAAGATCTAGTAGATGTAAAAGCACTTATAGAAGAACTGGAGATTGCAGACCCTGAAACGGGTAGCAAAAATTGGACTGATGTTCGTCAGTTTAACCTTATGTTCGGAACCAAACTTGGAGCTTCTGCCGAGACGGCCATGGATTTATATTTGCGCCCAGAAACGGCTCAAGGTATTTTTGTTAACTTTTTGAATGTTCAGAAAACGGGACGTATGAAGATTCCATTTGGGATTGCTCAAACAGGAAAAGCCTTCCGTAACGAGATTGTTGCAAGGCAATTTATATTTAGAATGCGTGAATTTGAGCAAATGGAAATGCAATTTTTTGTGCAACCAGGCGAAGAACTTAAATGGTACGAATACTGGAAAGAAACGCGTTTAAAATGGCATTTATCTCTTGGTTTAGGCGAAGAAAACTATCGCTTTCACGATCACGATAAACTAGCACATTATGCCAATGCAGCTGCCGATATAGAGTTCAATTTCCCGTTTGGGTTCAAGGAATTGGAAGGCATTCACTCTAGAACTGATTTCGATCTAAAAGCACATGAAGAACATTCTGGTAAGAAATTAAAGTTTTTCGATCCTCAACGCAATGAAAGTTACGTACCATATGTAGTAGAAACGTCTATTGGTCTGGATCGTATGTTTCTGGCGGTGTTCTCAAAAGCACTTCAAGAAGAAACCCTTGAAGATGGTAGCTCAAGAACCGTATTGAAATTACCAAATATATTGGCTCCTACTAAAGTTGCCGTATTCCCATTAGTAAAAAAAGATGGCCTCCCGGAGATTGCTCAGCAAATTGTGGATGATATTAAATGGGATTATACAGTGCTTTATGATGAAAAAGATGCTGTAGGTAAACGTTACAGACGCCAAGATGCCGCAGGCACTCCTTTCTGTATCACCGTAGACCATGAAACCCTAGAAAATCAAACTGTAACTCTTAGAGAGCGAGATACCATGAAACAAAAACGGATTAAGATAAGTGACTTACAATCTATCTTATCAGAAGAACTTTCAATAAAAAAGTGGCTTAATTAAGCCACTTTTTTATTTTTCTTAGAATTTAGGATACTTTATTAAAATCGATATCCTATCGAAACCCCTATTTTACCAACAACATCGTTGCTACTGCCATTATTATCACCATTAAATAGGTTTCTTCCAACACCTAAATTCACTTCTCCTATAAGGCCTCGCTTAGTCATGAACTTGCCGCCAAGACCAATCCCCAAAGCAAAATCGGTGATATTTTCTTCTTCAATAGTAGGGTCAACATTACCCACAAACCGCTCTTCCTTTATTGAATTAAGCATCCCAAACCCTTCCAAAAAGAAACCTGCTGCTGGCTTTTTACCAAAGAAAAAACGATAATATGGTGATACATAATAATTAACGTCATCGTTAATATCCTCATCAAATGGAAGGAATAAGGATACCCCAACGGTAGACTCATCATTTAACACATAAGAATAGCTGCCTTCGAAAGCTCCTAAAACTAGATATAATCCATTAATACGGACTTCATTTCGCTTGAAATCCATATCAGGATTATCGCTTTGTTGTGCATTTGAAAAGAAAAAAGAAATTAATAATAGACACGTAACTGTTAGTTTTTTCATGATTGAGTTTTAATTGTTAAGATTTAGATTAATCAAATAGTATACCAACAATAGATGTTGAAGAATCTTAATGGTTGCGTTAACAAAAGTTAATACTAGAAATAGGCTTTTAGCTGAATAGTGCCTGTATGTATACTCTTGCTTGTTTCTGATTTTCTGCCAAAATAATTAAGGTTCAAATCTAAAAACTTCGTTAACTTCTTTTGCGCTAATAAGCTCCATGTAAAATTGGTTCCTGGCTGTAACCCTTCTAACATTTGATAAGCTACTGGTGTATTTGCCAAACCATCAAACGTATTTGAAAACATATTGAACTCACCATTAAAAGCTACCTTTTGCTGATTAGCATAAGAAAAAGAGATGCCATATTTCTGTTGATTCAAGGTTTCCTGAGCACCAATAGTATTATCTTTATTAGTTAATTGATAGAAAGCATCTAGTCGCGTATTATCACCGAGCAAATAAGACAATTTTGGGTTGAACCTAACCACATCTATATTAAAATTTTTGCTTGCAAAATTCTCACTAACACTCTCGTTATTATTAAAACTAGATTCTAAAGTGACCAACCAGTTTATGGCAAATTTATGATTAAATGACAGCTGATGGCTCTTTAAATTATTCTTAATAGAACCAATAGACAATAAATTGTTAGTGTTATTTACTAAGTACGTATAAGATGTGGTATATCGTTGTTTCCCTCTGTTAAAAAACAATACATTACGCAAGTTAAGGTTCAATGCCAATTGATTCTCGCCGTTAGTAGTAAATGGGTTAATATCAAAACCATTGCCCTCTCTTTTTATTTTACGATCTATCAAATAAGAAGTTTGGTTGTAGAATTTCGACCAGAACTTCTTGGTCTTATTTTCTGAACCAGACCATTGAATAGGATTTAATGTAAGTATTTGACTAAATCTATTCTGATGTGTTTTTATAAATACGCGATTTGGCAATAGAACTCTAATAAATGTGCCTTGGTCTTGAAACTGAGCAATTTCAAACTCTTCCAACTCTTGAATGCCATTGCTATTATAATCATTCCAGGTATAAATCCCTTGACCAGGTTCCACCTCTATGTAGGTGAAATCTTGTTGCGGAAGTGTTCCTGAATTGGTTTCGAAAACGGTATTCCAATTAATAAGTTGATTAAAAAAACGTTGGCTGTATTGCAGTCTTGAATTTAGAGATTTTTCATTTTCTTCATTGACATCTGTATGATTCAAAGTTCTATAATTCAAATATACAGACAGGTTTGTTTGTTTATTTTGAATAAGTTTAGATTTTAAATAGTAGGTATTGGACGTATTTACTTTTGCTAAACTATTATTTCTTATACTATCATTAACGCGGTGCTTATAGCCTACTTCCGCAAACACCTGAGTACTATCTCCAATCCCATAAAACACTTCATAAGCATTAAACTTTTGACTTAGTGGTGATAATTGCTGAGACATAGCTTCTCTTTGCTCATTATCTTCAATACTCAATTTTGTTCCAATCCAATTATTATTGAAACTATAGGTTAATCGGTTGAATGACCGTAAAAAAGTGGACTCATTAATGCCTGAAGATGCCTTCAAAAAGCTAGAATTGGAATATACATGCCATTTTCCTAATATCAGATTAGCATTAAAAACATGGCGATTTCCATTAAAGTTTTCAGCATAATTTAAATGCTCAAAACTATAATTTGCAAGGCCTTTTTTAGAATGTGATAGATTCAACCCACCAATTATTAAGCTTTGGTCTCCTGATGGCGTGTTCAAATTCCAGTCCCTATTAAATTCAGCATTGTACAATTGCTCTATAGGTTTATAAGTATCGTCAATAAAATCAACATTTATTATGGCACTCAAGTTCCATAAACTATCCGCTTTAATTATAGTATGATCTGCTCTTAATTTGCCAGCAAAACCATCATTTCCTGTGTCGTCAAAATCAGAGAACAAATTCTCATCAAACTTACTACCTGCTGCTTCAAAACTAATGATTGTTCTATCGCTCGGGCGATAACTTCCATTAACTACTGCTATTTGCAATTTTGTAGGCGCTATAAGCTGCACTATGGGTTCGTAATTCCCTTGTGGCACACCAGCAAGAGGAGCAACAAATTGAAAGATATTGCTTATGGCGTTAGTATTACTCAAAATATAATTTCCTTGATTATCACCTACCAAAGTAAAACGCACACTAAATAATTCATCATTAGGATTTGTTGAGAAGACAAAAGCTTCAAAACCGCTCACTAGCTCTTTTCTATAAAGAATTCTATTTTCAGAAAATACTTCTGAAACTCCTGACGGCGCTACCATTTGAGTTCTATCGTCTCCCGCGTTAGACAATATCTGAACCTGCTCAGTAGATAAATTTTGCTGCAATGGTTGATTTTTTGCGTCATTTTCAGAATATACGGACGCTCCAATAGTCAGTCTATTGCTTTCATGCTTGCCTCCTGCAAACGCTATAAACCTAGAATAATTTCGATCACTAAATTGATAGTCCACCGTAATACGCATTTCAGACGTGATAGGAAAGGTCGCATTAAACCGTATTTCTCCAGCATTATAATCAATTACATAGTCTTTGTTCTCGCCACGCTCAACAGCAACACCATTAACATAAACTGTCTCGCTCCCAGAAACAATTAAAACAAATAATTCGCCATTAGGACCTTGTAATTTATAAGGTCCTTGATTACCCTCTTGAGCTGTGAACTGACTCCTACTAAATTGCCCTCTTACTAATGCCCCAGAAGCGAACACATCTGTTTTGGTTTCATTATTTCCTAATTCAGCATTAACAGCTAGACCCTGTACTTTCTTAGTAAAACTTGCAAAAGAAGATTCTGTATTTTGCAAATCCACATCGCCAGCTCTAATGCGCCATGTATCACTAAAAAGCTCTATAAATACTTGGTCAAATTCATCTAGGCGTTGCGAGTAGCCACTTTCTTGCAATGGGATATTAGCATCTTGTATAGATGCTCGAAGCGATACTTTCTCGTTCAATTTTCCTGTAATTTGTAAATCCAATTCGCTATTTAAAACAGAGTTCTGGTTATTACCAACGGTGACACCTCGAGAAATACTTCCCGAAGTTGTTAACCCATCAAAAGGAGTGAAATTGTTTTTAGTCCTAGATTGAGATAGCTTGTATAATTTATTTAAGTCTCCCGTCTTTTCAACAATAATATTCTTATTAAGCTGAAAATATTCTTTCGTTAAAAAATCAGGATACCGAAGGTATTCTACAGTCACTGAATCTTCTTGAATTAGATTATTAAATCTTAGCAATCCTTTAGTGAAATCAATCGTATACTTTGTTGAATCGATAACAGAGCCGTTTTTTCGTTTTACAGTAAACTTGCTCGAATTAATGCTAACTGTGTCTATTACCATAGTATCAGAAACAGCTATTTTTTTTGCTCTATAATTAGAGGTAGTTTCCTGAGCGAAGCTCAAAAAACCCAATAAAAAAACAAGTACATAAAGCGTCGTTTTCATCCAATAGTAAAACTAAATATCGCTCAGATTATTTTATCAGTTAATCTGTCGTTAAATAATAGCATAAAAGTAGGGCTTTATTTATTTTAGCTGAAACAACCAATCTCCTCATATGAAAATCATTTCTTATAATGTAAACGGTATTCGAGCCGCTGTAAACAAAGGTTTTATCGATTGGCTTAAAAGTGCTAATCCTGATGTTATTTGCCTTCAAGAAATAAAGGCCAATGTAGATCAATTGGATCTAACTATTTTTGAAGACGCTGGCTATAAATATAACTATTGGTATAGTGCTCAGAAAAAAGGATATAGCGGTGTGGCTATCTTAAGTAAAACCAAACCAGATCATATAGAGTATGGTACTGGAATAGAAACCATGGATTTTGAAGGTCGTAATATACGAGCCGATTTTGGCAATCTTTCTGTAATGAGTATGTATTTGCCTTCTGGCAGCAATTCTGAACGATTGAATTTTAAATTCAATTATATGGATGAAATTTTAGAATATATATCAGCATTACGTACTCACATTCCAAATCTTATAGTTTGCGGCGATTATAATATATGTCATGAGACCATTGATATTCATAACCCAAAAATGAAAGGCGTCTCAGGTTTTTTACCCGAAGAGCGCAAATGGTTAGGCAGTTTTATAGATAGCGGGTTAATAGATTCCTTTCGATATCTACATCCAGAATCTCAGCAATTTAGCTGGTGGAGTTATCGCGCCAATTCAAGAGCCAATAACAAAGGTTGGCGATTAGATTATGCAATGGTTACGAAACCATTACAAGAAAAAATAAAACGCGCCGTTATATTGACAGAGGCAGTTCATAGTGATCACTGTCCAATTTTAGTAGAAATAGAATAAAACCCAAAACATGATAAAGAAAAGCTTAACAATATTAATTTTAGTAGTACTTATTAGCTCATGCGTATCTCCTAAAGTTTATAAAGATTTAGAGAACAAATATGCAGACTTAAAAAAAGAAAATCGTACACTTTCAGACGAAAATGAAGACTTGTTAAAATCTAAAAATAATACTGAAAACGCATTTAATAAACTTCAAAAACTATATGATGACGCAGTGTCGAAACGAGACAAGCTCCAAAATGATTATACGGCAACAAAGAACAATCTCGACAACCTAAAAGCATCTTATGATGCTTTAGAAAAAAATAGTTCTTCAGCCTTAGCGGCCAATACGAAGAAGAATAGAGAATTATTGGCTCAACTTGAAGCAAAAGAACAAGCGTTAGCAACCGAAAACTCTAGACTTGAACAACTTAAGAAAGAATTAGACAAAAGATCAAATCGTGTTCAAGAATTAGAAGGTTTAATTGCTTCAAAAGATGCCGCAATGCGAAAACTTAAAGATGCCATTTCTGCAGCTCTTACCAATTTTGAAGGTAAAGGACTCACCATTGAACAACGTGACGGAAAAGTTTATATTTCCATGGAGAACAAGTTACTTTTTAGTTCTGGTAGCTGGGCTGTTGGTACTGAAGGGCGTCAGGCTGTGAAGCAACTAGGTAATGTATTGGCCGAGAACCCTGAAATAGCAGTCCTTATAGAAGGTCATACAGACAATGTACCATATGGTGGGAGTGCACAAATAAAGGGGAATTGGGATTTGTCTACCAAACGTGCTACTGCCATCGTAGAAATTTTAAGGGAAAATAACAATATTAAAGCAGGGAACCTTACAGCTGCAGGACGTGGTGAATTTGCTCCAATTGCTACCAACTCTACCGCAGAAGGCAAAGCAAAAAATAGGCGTATTGAAGTGATATTAACACCGAAACTTGACGAAATCACCAAACTATTGAATGATATTTAAACGGTATCTGAGAATTATATAAAGAAGACCATTCTAGTTTTATAACCTGAATGGTCTTTCTATATTTGAAATAAATTAATCTGTTACTTAAAACATGAAATACACAATTCTCCCGAACACTAATATAAAAATTAGTAAAATATGCCTAGGCACCATGACTTGGGGCAACCAAAACACTGAAGCTGAAGGTCATTCGCAAATGGATATGGCCATACATAAAGGGGTGAATTTCTTTGATACTGCAGAGTTGTATCCAGTCCCTGCAACCGCAGAAACACAAGGCAGAACTAGTAACATAATTGGAACATGGTTTAAAAAAACCGGAAATAGAGACAAGATTGTTTTAGCATCAAAAATAGCTGGACCAGGTGACTATACGGCTCACATTAGAACTAATGGATTTAGTGCCGAAGCTATTAAAGAAGCGGTTAACAGTGAACTGGCACGTTTACAAACAGATTATATAGACCTCTATCAATTACATTGGCCAGAACGCCAAACAAATACCTTTGGAGTAAGAGATTACAAACACAACCCTAACGATTCATGGAAAGATAACTTTAATGAAACACTGCATGCATTAGATGCAATTATTAAAGAAGGCAAAATTCGTCACATTGGCATTTCTAATGAAAAAGCTTGGGGCATGATGCGCTATTTAGAGGAATCTAAACATCACAATCTTCCAAGAATTATTACTATTCAGAACGCCTATTCCTTATTAAATCGCGTTTTTGAAGGTGATGCAGCTGAAGTATCGATAAGAGAAAATATTGGCTTATTAGCATACTCTCCAATGGCATTTGGTGTGTTATCTGGGAAATATGTAAAAGGTATTGCTGCGGACAACGCACGTCTGAAACTGTTTCCAAGGTTTGCAAGATATAGTAGCGAGCAATCGGCGGAAGCAACAAAAAGATATTTAAAAATAGCAGAAGAAAATAATATGACCCTAGCTCAAATGTCTTTAGCATTTGTTACTCAACAACCATTTGTTACAAGTACTATCATAGGTGCCACAAATTTAGAGCAATTAGAGGAAAATATAGAAAGTATCAATATCCAACTTTCAGAAGAGATTCTTGAACAGATTAATACGGTTCATTCTATAATTCCTAACCCTGCATCTTAAATAAAAAAAATCCTCAAACATAGTAGGTTGAGGATTTAATATTTGGTAATGGTCGTTGCTTATTCTAAAATAATCTTCTTGCTAAGTTTTATGTTGCTCTCTGTCGTAAGGTTTACTAAGTAAACGCCTGAACTAAGTCCACCAATGTAAAGGCCATTCTCCAAAGTACTATTCTCTGGTGTCTTAAAAGTTTTCACTGTCTGTCCTAACATATTCGTTAAAGTAAGTATTCGTACCTCTTCCTTGAGTCCCTTAACATATAACTTACTCTCTTGAATATTGGCAAAGACCACCACATCTTCAAGTATCACATCATCATTCGACAAGGTGTTGTCTTGAAACACAATGTCAAAACGCTCACTGTCTGCTCCAGCAGTAGCCGAAAAATTATATGGCCCTTGTCTCAAATCCCAAAGAACACCTTCTTGATTATCTTTAAGATAAATGTTTTGTGTCGGATCTATATTCTTTAGCGCTACAATGTCCAAACTATAGGTAAAATTACCTGAGGCATTAAGATTCAAGTCTATTTCCTTATCATCTGTGAGAGCTGAGAAAGCCTGTATCACAAATGAGTTTCCATTGTAAACACTGGTCATATCTTCTTCTGGCATCTCAGTTATCAGACCACCATCATATCCATAATCAAAGCCATCTGTTGTATTATCGCTAAAACCAAGTACAAAGCGTCTAGAAGCCCCATTCGAAACTCCAAACTCTAATTTAATGGTTTGCATTAATGATTCTGTCTCACCATCTCTCTGAGCTATTGTTGCTTCAACTTCATTCTCTTGAGATTGCACGCTTCTGAAGAACACTGATTCTGCTGCAGTTTCAGACTTGAAGGTACGTTGGCCGTTATTGAATTCTATATTACCATCATTCACAACCTCTACAAAGAAACCTTGTCCTACTGGAATGAATTTTGTGGGTGTTTTGATACCTTGAGTCTGTACCTGATCCGCAATCGGAATGTCTGGATGCTGATAAGCACGTGCTGTTTCAGTTAAATTAATATACCCGTAACCTCCTTCGTATTCAGCCAACCAATGTGAGCTTCCTGCCCATTGTTCCCATAGTAATATGGTTCCTTGTATCACTGGGTTTACACCGCCATTGGCAAAATCAGTATTATCTCTAATAAACTCGTCAGCATCCAAGGCTGATGGGTATGGATTACCAATTAATGTTGTAGTCAAGGTTATATTCTGCTGGCTTTCATTACCTGAATCCCCATCTACATCATCAGCTGCGATTAGTATCGTTCCATTATTAGGCTTGCCATTGAATATGTATTGTTGCTCCATTCCTGCATTTCCCGTACCTTTTTGAGTATATCCTACGCCTGGTGCTATGGCACTTGCAGGTGTCAAGGCCACCCAATCAAAATATGTAAGACCGTTCTGGAAACTATACAACCATTTGTTACTTATCTTGCCGACTTCATCAAAAGCTGATGTGAACTGCATTGGCGTTCCAGCACCATCTTCTAACATGCCTATATTAAAATTCGTATTGTTTGCATTATTGCTAGCTCCATTATTGTTTGTTAAACCTGTAGATCCTACACTTCCTACTGGTGAACTCCAGTAATTGTACCAATACGAATCAGCGTTACCTTCTTGTCTACGCAAGATTCTTCCTGTAGCTGAAGTCACCAAATCACTATTAACACTCTGGATCAACTGTGAATCATCTTCTAGATCCAAGGTGCCATTTAACGCAAAATACCACGTATTCTCTATAAAATTATCACCTGTAACCGTCAAGGTACTTCCTGAATCTATAAGCATAGCCAATGACCTAACTGAAAATGGAACTTGGACATTACTACGTACTCTAACAATAGCCCAATTCTTAATTGTAGAAGAACTCACTGCTCTTGCTGAAACACCTGTAATATCCCAGACGTCGCCATTTAACCAGGTATTTGGATCCGACCATAAACCATCTGCATCTGACTCATATGGCATTGGTGCCGATTGGTTTTCAACTGTAAGTATATTCTTAAGGTCAGCATCACGGCCATGACTTGATGCATCTACTGTTTTATTAGTAAGGATATTACTCATAGGGTAATATGCCTGCAAATTCGTCCATGGTATCGTCGCACTTGTTACTATATCGACTATGTCCTTATCCACCTCAGTACCTTTTATCACACCACCATTGTTCTCGATCTCTTGATACACCATTCGTTGTATTTGATCTTCCGTCAAGGCCATATCAAAAACTCTTACTTCGTCTATAGCTCCTTTGAAATAGCCATTCTCTAAACGTGAATTCCTTCCTATACTAAAATCAGGACCTGCGTAAGTCGGATTTGTTGATAAGGTGCCCGTTGACGTAGAGATATTGGAAACTAGCTCTCCATTAAGGTAAAGCTTAGATGTCCCATCTGTTCCAGAGAAACTAGCTGCAACATGATACCATTGCCCCGTACTTACGGTTAAAGAAGATGTGCCGTCGGAGGCCATATTGTTCGCATTGGTAATAACATAAGAATGTGGATTCATGGTAGCAGCATCTATATAGATTCTATGCATGCCTTGACCAAAAATGTCTGCAGTCGTTGTGAAAGCATTATCTAGTTTGAACCAGCCCATAATTGTGGATTCTTGCCATCCACTCATAAAGGATGTTTGCGTAATATGGTCATCTACACCATCAAAATCAACAGTTGCCGATGGTATCAAAACATCTATTACGTCACGATAATCTAAATCTCCACCTAAAGCCAAATCAGCATCGGTATCAGGAAGAATTGAAGATGAAGGGTTATCTATTTCGTCATTGACATCAGAAGGGTCATTCGTATTAGCTCCTTCGAACAAATTGTCTAGACCGTCGTTATCTGTATCTGTAAATGTGGTAATGCTATTGGCCATGCCATTTTCCTCTATGTCTGGCGTGCCGTCATTATCACTATCTAAATCAATAATATCAGGAATATTATCACCATCAGTATCTTCTAGAGTAATCCCAGTAGGATATGCTGTATCTATACCAGAAACGACATCATATACACCATTAGGCACTATATAGCCTGACGTTGGCTGGGCTTCTACATTATCAGGAATACCGTCATTATCGGAATCCAGATCAAATTCGTTGTTCAACCCATCTTTATCAGTATCATCACCATTAACAATTATTAATGTTGGTGCTTTATAGGTAAAAATATCACATTGTGTAAAAGACATGGCAAATAATCGCAGCGTAGTAGCAGCAGTGCTTTTTTGAGCTTGCATTCTTATGGTAAACGTATTGTTTAAGAATTGAAAATAAGATCTTAATATAGTATTTGTAGCAAATCCATCATAAGTAACAGTTCCTGCGGTAACTCCAGCGCCATCAGGATAAGTATCCATAGTTAATGAAGTAGGATTATCTACCCCATATGCAGATGGATTATAATATCTTACAGATTCTTGTAATGCATTTGTACCATCACAATCCCATGTGGTACCTCCAATTCTAAATACTGTTGCAGCAGGAGTTGTAGTACCTGTATCTACAATTGTAAATTCAAATGTGATTCCTGGAGTTCCTATACCAGTAAATTCTAACTCGGTTTGTAAAAAATTAGCATTATCGACACTGTCATCATCCATTTGTAACAAGGTCGTATTTGTAATCTCGGTTATTTCAACTAGAACATCATATCCTGTAAGTGCATTAACAAAACGATAAATAGATCCTACATCATCTCCAAGGCCTGAAACTCCACCGCTTTCATAAGTACCATTAAAAAAGTTTAAAGCGGGTACACTACAATTAAAATTATTAAGACCTAAGCCTTCTCCTATATCTAGAATTCCATCGTTATCATCATCTTGATCAATCAAATCGATAACACCATCTAAGTCTGTATCTGGCAAGGTGCATAGTGTTGCACTATTTACGTTAAAATTAACTTGAATACCAGTAGTTGTGGCAGTGCTACCATCGTTAACAAGAACATCAGTTCCTCCAACGTTTACCGTTACAGAAGCTGAACCATCCCAACCATCGTTTACTGCATCATACAATCTTAAATAATAATTTGGAAGAACAGGAGGGTCAATAGCCAAACAACCCAAATCATATGTAACTTGGTATTCACTAACAAAAGGATTAGTTGTTGTGGTTTGGTAGCACTCATCTTCATTACAGATACTCACCAACAAGTTATTTGCTGGGTCATATACTTCTAGCCTATTTTCAAATGAATTTGATGGCCAATCAACCGTTACTAATACACGATTGGTCTGGGCAAACATTGTATTGCATGCCAGTACCATCAACAAGAAGCTAAAGATTTTGTAAAATGTTTTCATTGTAGGTCAACTATTTCTTATCATTAGATAGTACTTACCATCAATTCTGTTTTTTGAGGCAAATATTATGAGGGAAAGGGATTAATCAGAAGACCAAAATACTTCTAAACCAAATCCTTAAGGATAAAAATCGTTGTCACTAGAAAAAAAATCGTTAAACGGTAAAAAAGTGAATGAAAATTAGACAAAATACCTTAGTCTAGGTAAGTTATTTACTTATTTTGAGTCTGTTTAGCTTCATTTCAAAATAACCTTCTTGCTAAGTCTCATGTTGTTCTCTAAAGTGAGATTAACTAAGTAAACTCCTGAACCTAAATCGCCAACATAAAGTCCGTTCTCCAAAGTTACAATATCAGTTATTGCAAAGGTTTTAACGGTTTGTCCTAACATATTTGTTAGCACTAAGTTTGTAGGAGTTTGGTCAAGATGTTTTACAAATAATTTATTTTCTAAATTGTTTATATAGATAATCACATTGTTTGTTTCAAAAATGTCGTTATTCAATGTTTCAGACTGTTTAAACACCACATCAAAACGATTAGAGAATTCACCAACTTCTGAAGTGAATTCGTATGCCTGGCCACTTTTGAGGTCAAAATATGTATTATTAAGATTATCTCTCAAGAAGATGTCCTGACTTTCTGCAATATTACTTAGTTCGACTGATTTTATACTATAGTTATAGTTTCCTGAAACCTTTAAATTCAAATTAACTTCTTTATCTTCTGTAATAGTTGAAAATGCTTGTATCGCCAGTTGTTTACCTTGAAATAAGCTTGTCATGTCTTCCTCTTGTGTTTCTGTGATCAAGCCTCCATCATAACCATAATCAAAATCGTCTGTGGTCTCATTGCTGAATCCTAACACAAATCGTCTTGTAGCTCCGTTAGAAGCAGCGAACTCTAACTTTATAACCTGCATACCATCTCCTTCTGTCGTTTCTTCTTCAATAGTATTAGCATATTGTGCTTGTGAGTTCCTGAAGAAAACAGATTGGTTTTCACTTTCTTTCTTAAAAATACGTTGTCCATTATTAAACTCAATATCTCCATCGTTTATCACTTCAACGAAGAAACCTTGGCCTACTGGTAAGAATTTAGTTGGAGTTTTGATTCCAAGCGTTTGCGTTTGATTCGCAATAGAAATATCAGGATGTTGATATGCGCGAGCTGTACCCGTCAGATTTATATAACCATAACCACCTTCATACTCGGCTAACCAATGTGAGTTTCCTGCCCATTGCTCCCATAAAAGAATTGTGCCTTGTATAATTGGGTTAGCTCCGCCATTGTCAAAATCGATATTGTCACGTATGAATTGCTCAGCGTCTAATGCGGATGGGTACGGGTTACCAATAAGGGTTGTTGTTAAAGTAACGTCTTGCTGACTTTCGTTTCCTGAATCACTATCTACATCATCTGCTTGGACAAGAATAGTTCCGTTATTTGGTTTTCCGTTAAAAATATATTCTTGCTCCGTTCCTGTATTTCCAGTACCTTTTTGCGTATAACCAACCCCAGGCGCAATGGCACTTGCTGGTGTCAAAGCCACCCAATCATAATATGTAAGTCCGTTTTGAAAGCTATAGAGCCATTTATTGCTTACTTTCCCTACCTCATCAAAAGCAGAAGTGAATTCAATCGCTGCTCCCGTTCCGTCTTGCAACATGGCTACATTAAAAGGTGTGTTGTTGGCATTATTACTACTTGAATTATTATTACCCAATGCGGTAGCTCCAACAGTTCCAACAGGTGATGACCAGTAGTTATACCAAAATGCATCTGCATTTCCTTCTTGGCGACGTAAAATCTTTCCATTGGTAGAAGTAATTAAATCACTACTGATACCCTGTATTAATTGAGAATCTCCTGTAAGGTCTAAGGTGCCATTTAATTCAATAAACTTAGAAACATTTACCTGAAGATCTTCTGTTCCGTTTCCTATAGTAAAAGAGATATCATTGTTTGAAATGTCTTTTTCATCAATTATCAATCCTAAGGCTTCTATTCCTTGTATTGCTCGTGGCTTATTAGCCTCCGACATTGCTGTAGTTAAAGTAATGTTGTTCTTAATGTGATAAATTCCCCAATGTACTACTTCATCATTCCCAAATGTCGCAGCTTCAATAACTTCATCACCAGGGATAAACCATACATCTCCATGAGTCCATGTATTCTTCTCATTCCAATTACCATCTTGCTTAGTAGTAAATGGCATAGGAGCTGTTTGAGATTGAAGCGTTGTAATATTAAACAATCTGGCTGCATTATTGTTGTTAGACTCATCCTTAATTGATCCATCCACTATATTAGTCATGGGATAATACATCTGTAAATCTGACCAATCAACTGAGCTTAAAGTATTATTAATAACAGATCCTTTAACTGAACCTGAACTATTTTCTATTTCCTGAAAAATAATTTCTTTTAACTCTTCTTCGTCTATAAGCTTATTAAATACTCTTACTTCATCTATTGCCCCTTTAAAGTATCGCGTTGAATTTAAAGAAGGGTCATTACCTAACCTAAAATCTTCGTTTGCCGCTGTATCAGCACTTTGAAATCTTACAGCGTCTTGGAGGTTAGTCCTAAATACCCATCTTCCATCCAATAGAAGTGATGCTTGATTATTTGCAAAATCTACAGTGATAGTTACATGTCTCCATATACCTCGTTCGATGCCCGTTGTTGTTCTGTATACATCATGTGTTTGATTGGTTCCAGTTGAGGAAACAATATGAATGTAAGCTCTGATATCTTCATCCGTAATAAACAATTCCACGGATTCTCGTTCTCCAAAAACAAATTTCGTTGCAACATCCGACACATCAGAATCACTCTTTATCCAACCCATTATGGTCACCCCATCTGTGTTGGTTTGATTAAACCCTGAAAGAACTGGGGTACCTACTACATAATCATCAACTCCATCAAAATCAATAGTTGCGGAAGGAATGAATGTATTTAATCCATCTCTATAATCTAGATCTCCTCCAAAAGCAAGGTCTCCATCTGTATCCGGAAGAATGGATAAATTTGTTGGATTATCGATTTCGTCGTTAGCATCAAAATCATTAAGATTACTTCCTTCAAAACTGTCATCTAATCCATCGCTATCTTGGTCTGCATTTGTTAATGAATTGGCCATCCCATTTTCTTGAATGTCGGGTATGCCATCATTATCAGAATCATCATCTAAATAATCTGGAGTACCGTCTCCATCAGTATCTTGTTGTGTTAAAATAGAGCTATACACATTTAATATACCATTAGCCAGGTTTACAGCGCCTGATGGTGAGATATAAGCGTTAGTAGGTTGAGCTTCTATATTATCTGGGATGCCATCATTATCACTATCGAAATCTTTCCAATTAGAATTAGAATCTGTATCTGAATTAAGCAATGGGATAGAATTCCCTATTGTACCATTACAATCAGTAAGGCTACCAAAATCATAACTCAAATAATCGATACCAAGATCTTGGTCAGTATCTATGTTTGTGATTCTTATATACCTCGCGTTGTTCGTTAATATTTTATAACTAGCCGAAAAATGTGACGTTGTTTCACTTGTGGCTTCAGAGTTTGAATTGGTAAACCCAGATAAAGGATTCATGGACTGTTCAATTGTAAAAGGAACGCTCACAAAGCCGCCACTAGCTCTTCTATGTTTTATTATTATTAGTGAGTTTGGTATGACTTCATCTGTTAAATCTACAGTTATAAACCCGCCTGGTGCAATTATCGCATCGTTAAAATCTTGTATACCTAATACATTAGTTTGCGACGTTACTAGGTTTGAAGCTGCCACGCTATCAGCATTACCGCTACCTGAAGTCGTCCCGATACAATTTGTGTCATATATATCAGGAATTCCATTTTTGTTATAATCTGTAATATCGTCAGCAATACCATTGTGGTCACTATCTGTTCCACCTGCTTCAACAATGTCTGGAATTCCATCATTATCACTATCTAAATCCAGAAAATCTTTTACGCCATCGCTATCATAATCATTCAAACAGTAGTTAAACTCAGAAATACGAATTGACGCCCTTTCTTTTAGAGTTCCCGATATATCTATTCTAGATACTTTTCCCGGAAAATAGAAACTTACAGCTCCATATATGTCATCAGCACTATTATTTCCATCTATATTTATACCGGCCTCATTGGTTGAAAAATCATTACCAGTCTGAGATATTAGACTTCCTACGGTTACAACACCAGTTGTAGACAAATCATATTGGTTGTCATTTTCATCAAAAACAAGAACCGTTACGTCTTCTTCATAATCGAAATCCGTAATTTTAAATGTTACATACTCTATATCTGTTGAAAATTGCGCATCTATTTGAAAATTGGTCACAGGAACACTAGATTCTCCTCTTACCTCAATTGCTACTCCTATATCGCCACCTGTAAATGTCATTGCAGTTCCAGCAGACAGGATTGGGGAATATGAAACGGTTGTTCCTTCTATATTATATGCCGTATTGGTCATATTATTTCCAATCCCGATGGTATTTTCAATATCTGTGGTCGAACAACCGTCAAGATAATTAGGAATACCATCATTGTCTGAATCCTCATCCACTATGTTCGCTGTTCCATCTGCATCATCATCATCAAGAACCGCTATGCTAACTGTAGCTGTAGTACATAATGAATCTGAGTTACATACTTCATATATAAAGGAGTCTGTTCCAGTAAAATCAAGATTTGGTGTATATGAAAAAGTACCATTTGCACTAATAGTAACCGTTCCATTTGATGGTAAGGTTATTGGAGTTGTGTTATATGTTAATACTAATCCTCGGGGATCTGAATCGTTATTAGAAACGTCTTCGTTTAAAATTGTATTCTCGACCATGCTGTAATCATCGTCATTCGCTAATGGTTTGCGGAAATTTTCTGAAATGGTTAAAGCTTCACTACAAATTACTGTAGAAGCCGTCAACCCATCAGGCCAAATTGATGGACAAGTTGCTTCTGTGGCGTTGGCGCCACAGTATGTTGCGCTTCCAATGTTTGCCGTGGCATCATCAGGACCTATATTGATCCAATTTATATCACTGTCATTTGATACATTGATTCCTGCATTAAGATCTAGTTCATCTCGCGTTATAAGATAAGCTTCTCCAACATTATCCCCATCATATTCAGCGATGTTATTTGTGCTCAAACTAAAACGATCACAAACTTCAAAGACCGTATTATCTTCCATATAAATATCACCGCCTGACCAAAATACTAATTGCGCAGAAATATGGCTATAATCCTTCATCCTGAATTCTCCTGCGGATACATTAAATGAAGTAGTTGATGTTATCGATGCGGTTTCACATAATTGAATTGTTCCTTGAGTTGCAAAAACTTGCGAAGATAATTCAACACCCTCTTCAATAATTAAGGTGCCTCCTAATTCTATAGTAAGAAAAAGAACCGAGACATCTGAAGAAGCACAATACGTTTCTCCTGAACCTATAGTCAAAGAAGTTTGTGAAGTTAAGGTCGTTCCCGAACAATTACATTGACTATAGCCTAAAAAGGATATTAAAATGAATGTTAGCGTCAATAATTTTCTTACAATGCTAGGTGATCTCATAAGTAGGTATTATTTTGGGGCTATAATAAACTAGTTATTTTTAATCCATAAATCAAGGCAAGTCTTATTGCAAAAATTTATAGGATAAAATATAGTGAGGGGAGAATGGATTGAATGCAATAGTAGTTTCAATCTTCTGATAATATCCAATTTTATCGTTATATGGTAGATAAACCCTATAAACAATTAATATTGGAGAAATTTCTTACATTTAAATATAACAAATCTTACATTTTTTCACGAAACCTCCTTGATATTACACCTTATATAAGGTTAAACCTTATTGCTGAAGATTATAGAATAACTGAA
Source organism: Flavobacteriaceae bacterium (assembly GCA_014238425.1). Classification (GTDB taxonomy): domain Bacteria; phylum Bacteroidota; class Bacteroidia; order Flavobacteriales; family Flavobacteriaceae; genus JABABD01. The sequence continues at coordinate 66,748 of JABABD010000020.1, forward strand.
TTTACTATTCGCTTATATTGATGTTTCGTCTTGCTTCATTACCATATTGATCAACAATCGTAATAATATGATTCCCTTCTTTTGGTATAATAGCCATGTCATGAATATCCTTTGTGCTACCCACATAGGTTTCGTCTAAATACCAAAAAACCGTAGTTTCTGGTTTTGAATGCGCTACTTTAAGTACTAATTCATTCGTATTTCCATCAAAATCTTTAGGCAAGAAAATACTGCTATAAGATTTAGGATAAATAAACTCCATAGAGACCTTATTTTCTCCTTTACAATCCATTCTAAATTTTGGCAAAGGTTTATAAAATGGATTTCTTGATTTATAATAAAATTCCATCAATGGTGGTAAAACGAACCAAGATCTATGATGGATATTTGTCAAATCTTCACATGAAGAATTTACTTGATACTGTTCGTTTTTATCTAAGTGAACTAACATATGATAAGGGCAAGGTTTTGATTTCAAACCACTTATTTGCACATATTTAAGTTGTTTTTCATCGCATATATCTGTTGCTCTGTACCCACTTTTGGTGCAAATTTCGACTTCTTGCATCTCGTCAAAAGGTTTTTCGAACCAGTCACTTTTTGGAAGTAAATCGAAGACATCGAACAAAATAGGTGCTGCAGCTTGAACGCCAACCAATCCAGGTCGTCCCTCACCATCTGCATTGCCAACCCACACACCAACAACATAATCTTTTGTCGTGCCAATGGCCCAAGCATCACGAAACCCAAAACTAGTACCAGTCTTCCAAGCAATTTGTTTGGATCCATCAAAAAATTCCCAATGCTCATCTCCTTGAGGACGATTCACTTCTTTAAGGCTTTCATAACTCAGATAAATAGATGCAGCGTCAAATACTGTTTTCTCAGATGTTTTTTTTCCGAAATTGATACTCTCAGAAGCCAAAAAAATTGGTTCAACAAATTCATTTGTAAAATACTCACTTGACGTTTCGTTAAAATGATTTAATGTTGAAGACATCGCAGCATAGCTTTTACATAAATCCCAAAGGTTACTTTCAGCGCCTCCTAAAATTAACGATAGTCCGTAATGATTGGCGTTATATTTTAAATCTTTAAGCTGTAATTCCTTTAAATAATGATGAAATCTATCCAATCCAAAAGATTGCAACATCCTAACAGATGGTACATTCAGTGATCGCGCCAATGCACGACTGGCGGGTACAGCGCCATCAAATTCCTTATTAAAATTCTCTGGCACATATGATCCGAATTCTGTAGGAACATCAGCTACTAAAGTGTTTGGAAGCATATCTCCAGCATCTAGCATAGCTGCGTATAAAAATGGCTTTAATATGCTCCCTGTGCTTCGCGGTTTATCAATAACATCTACATCTTTTTGATGCGCTTTATCTGTTGGCGAATTACCAACGTAGGCTAAAACTTCCCTAGTATTAACGTCTAAAACTAATACCGATACATTATAAATTTCATTTTGTCTTAATACATTGTAATGGTTCTTTACTACAAAATTTGTTTGTACTTGAAGCCGAGTCTTTATAGTGGTTTGAACACGTTCACCATAGTTACTTCGAGCCACTTTTTGAAGCAAATGCGGTGCAATTTGTGGTAATGAATATGGTTTTTGTGGCAACTCTTCAACCAATGACAATTCATAAGTCAAAGAATCAATTATCTCTTTATCCAACAGTTTTTTTAATAGTCTATTTCGCTTTTTTAATAAGCGCTCTTGATTCTTGCCAGGATATATTAAACTCGGAGCGTTAGGCAATACTGCCAAAGTTGCACTCTCTGCCCATGACAAATCGTTGGAGTTCCTATTGAAATAGCGCCATGAGGCAGCATCCAATCCTACTATATTACCACCAAAAGGTGCGTTGCTAGCATAAAGGCTTAAAATATCTTCTTTACTATGACGGAGTTCTAAACGTGTCGCTAGAACAATTTCCTTTGCTTTTTCTAAATATGTTCTAGGGTTTTTTCGTGACAGACGAACAACTTGCTGTGTCAATGTGCTTCCGCCACGTTTAACGGTACCAGAACTTATGTTTTCTTTCAGTGCCTTGAAAATAGAAACAGGATTGAAACCCGGATGCTTATAAAAATATTCATCTTCAAAATGAACAATACAGGTCTTAAACTTATCTGGAACACTATCGTTTTGAGGAAAACGCCATTGTCCGTCTTTGGCAATCATAGCACCCAATAACTCGTTATTTTGACTTGTAATGACCGTTGCCGTTGGATTTTTAAAAAGTTGTTTTGGCAAACAGAAATAATAAACAATGAGAAGCAAGCCAATAATGATTGACTTTTTTTTATGATCCTTTATGTAGACTGTTATTTTATTCACTTCTTAAAATCATACTCACGTTCTACTTTACATATTCTTACATTATACCAGCTATACCAATCGCTTATGCCTTTTTGCTGAGCAACTAAATGATCTCTTTGTTGCTTCCAATTCTTAATGTCTTCTAAAGTTTCCCAATAACTAACTGTGATTCCCACATCGTTTTTAGCACTGTCAATACCTAAAAACCCTTTTTGTTGGGTCGCAAGCTCTTCCATTTTGGAGGCCATTTCGGTATAGCCTTTTATGTGATTTGTATGAGTTGATGTAAAAATCACAGCGTAATAGGGTTTGAAATTTTTCATGATTCATGTTTTCTTTTATTCCAAGCTAATACTTGTATTCCTTTTGAATAATGAATTCTATCAGGAGAGTTATTAATTAGATGATTAAATCTTGGATAATTTAGCTCAAGTTTTTCAATACGTATTTTATTAACTGGCCATTCCATATGGTGTACATCGTATTCAATTATTGATTTTTTATAATCTTGGAAAACGGCATACCTTTCGGTTAACCATAAATCTGTTTCATCTTTTGATGCTATATCATTCCCGACATTATACTCAATGTTGAATGAGTCATTATATTTTCTGTTTTGTGATTTAAAATTAAGGCTACTTCGCTCCATTTTAGAATAACGATAAGGAAATTTTGAAACAGCTTTCAGAACTTTACAAGAGGTTTTCTTGCTGCCCTCCATACTCAAGAAATAGACACTTGGCTTCCCTTTACATGTAATATAAACCCTAATATTAATTTCATGAAAATCTGAAATATGAGGTATTTTAGGAATACTCCTTACACCAATATTATTCATATCAAAAGCTACTAAAGACACCCATGATTTTCCATTAATAACATCTGGATTAATGCCTTTAGGGAGCATGGGCTCTATTAACTTAGGGTTAACTTGCCAATGCAAAAAAATAGTATCATTCCATTCCTGATAGTACTTCCAAGAGTGATTAGGATAAGCAAAAGGCCTATGTTTTATTTGATCTAATATGTCTTGTGCTTTCATTATTTCACGACTTCTATCCAACGTCCTTTATTTCTTACTAAAAACTCATTGTCGTACATAGCTTCTGCTTGCACACCAGGTAGATAATATGTGCCAAGATATGCTGCATTCAACATCACATTGAAGGTCTTCGTGCCGTATTTACCTTTCTTGTTCAAGTTAAAATAGAAATTCACTCTATCATCCCTTATATCTGTAAATCGCGCTTGACTTGTTGTTGAACTTCCAAAGTCAGTAAAACGCGTATTCACGATTTCCCAACCTGATGGGAATATCTGTGTCAAAGCCACATCATTCACATTATCATTCTTCATGTTAGACACTTTAACGGTTGCCACAAAATCCTGTCCTTGTTGTAATTTACTAACATCGATCCTGTTGCCTTTCAAATCTTTATACACTACTGAAACACTCAAGCCACGTTGTTCTCTCAACTCTTGTCCAAGTGGTAGTTTTCCAGAATTTAGTACACGTACATAAACCACATTATCTTGATTATTTTTAAACATCAACGTATTACTCCCTTCATTCACATCAATTTCACGCTGTGCAATCGCACTTTTGGTGTCTATAGCCTCTGTTTTTCCGTTGATAGCATAATTCAGTTTCACAGATTTACCACCATTAGCTTCTACCATTTTGGCCATGGCTAACAAACTATAGGCCGTAGTTTGTGTGCTCATCCATCTATCTTTTGATAGTTCTTTTGCAATTGTGACCGACACATCTCTGACGCGTTTATCTTTAGTAATAACCATAGTCTCCAAGGCCATCGCACGATTACGGTTTATAGACCCATATGTATAATAGTTATAACGTGGCGCTCTAAACTCAATATTTGCTGTTTTAGAAATCGCTTCACTGGCTTCTTTTTGACCAGCCAATGCATAAGCAGCAGCCAATCGCCATTTTGCTTCATTAGAGATTTCAGTAAACTCGCGTAATCTATTCATGGAGGCCAAATCTGGGCTTCCAGATAACGCTAATGTATATAACCGATAGGCTTGTGCTAGATCTGAATTATAGGTTTTATAGCTTGGTCGCCAATTACGTGCTGCCTGCTTTTGGTATTTTATCCAATGGCTTTTGAAAGTCAATGGTAATGTATACCCTTTCTTCTCTGCTTCTATCATAAAATGCCCAGCATAGCTTGTTCCCCAATCATTGGCAGCATTCTCTCCCATCCAATAGCTCATGCCCCCATTTGGTCTTTGAAAATTGCCTAAGCGTTTGATACCGTTCTCCACATTACTCTGTATTTCTTGCTTTCTCTTAAAGGTGAGGTCAAAAATATCTTGCAAGTACAACTGTGGAAAAACACTCGAAGTTGTTTGCTCCACACATCCATGAGGATACTGCACCAAATATTGTAGCCTACGAGAAAAATCCATCGGTGGCATAGTCGAAAACTCGACGGATGCCGAATTTGTTCCAGACACACCGAAAGTGTCAAACGAAATACTCTGTGTCGCATTAGCTTCAAGAGTTTGGTCCAGCGCCTTTGATGTAATTGGGTTAGGGTTTATAACATCCAAAGCCACTTTATAGGTCGATCTTTCACCGCCGCCATTCGCGATGACTTCAACAGTATTAATACCTTTAGCTTTACTCACATCTAATTCAAAATAGGTCATTTGCTCATCAGGCCTCGCAAAATTCAAGGCTTTGGTCTGCTCGCCAACAATGGAGATGCCATCGCTTAATTTCAAACTGATGTTCACATTCTTCACATTTGGCTCCATGGCAAATACGGTTACCGGTAGTGTAACTTTCTCTCCTGGAGATAATTTCCGCGGAAGTGTGGCTAACACCATTAATGGTTTTTTAACTTGAACCGACTTGTCTGTACTTCCATATGCTTCGCTTATGTTATTCCCTGCGACAACCATAGTCCTTACAGCACCGATATAATTTGGCATCTGGATGCTATGTGCCTTGCGTTCGCCAGCATTCAAGGTAAAAGGGCCAAGATAAGTGACGACGGGTTTAAAACGATTTGCTTTTTTGTTCTTTCCGCCAGCAGCGTCGTCGCCACCACCAATAGCAAATACTTGGTCCACACTACCTGAATAAGCTCCAATGATATCATCAAAAATATCCCAAGTTTTTACTCCTAAAGCTTCTCGTTGATAAAAGGCATTCCAAGCATTAGGCGTCTTGAAACGTGTTAAATCCAACAAACCTTCCTCTACCATCGCAATTGTATAGGTCATTACTTTGTTGTTCTTTTCTGACACTACGACGTCAAATTTCTGTTCTGGCTTCAATACGCTAGGCATACGGATTTCAGGTTCTAATTTTGTATCTGGATCTTCAATCATAATTGGTATTATACCATACAAACGGATTGGCAAATCGTTAGATGTAATGGCATGCGGCTGCAATAATGAAATGTTCACAAAGACATTTGGCGCCATGTCTGATGTAATAGGAATATCAACAGTCGTTTCGCCCTGAGTTGTTTTTACCCAATTATGTTGCAGGACTTCAGTGCCGTTTTCAATGCTTACCAATGCACGCCCTTCGTCACCAGATGGGAATTTTATTTTCGCTGTTTCTCCAACGTTATAATTTTCCTTATCAGCAGAAAACGCTAATATTTTCGCTGCTTCTTTATCTCCAGGTGGTGCATACCAATTCTTGTAAAAATAGGCCGTACGCCCTGTTGCATGACCACTTTTTGGATCAAATACACGTATTAAATAGCGCCCTTTCTCGTTTTCTGGGATGTTCAGATTGAAACTCGTTTTACCTTTTATATCGGTATTAAGTGTCATGTTTTTATAAGGCTTATGATACGTACTCGATGCATATGACGATAGATTATCATAGGAAGAGTTCCACCACCAACGCCATTGTATTTTATATACTTTCACCTCTAAACCATTACGCTTAATAGGTTTGCCTTGAGCATCGACGACAACTATATCAAAGGTTTGATTCTCATCAGTAAAAAAAGAACCATAGCCTTTCCCTTTAGGAGAACGCATTCCAACAAACGATTTATATGGAGCATATTGTTTAGTGAAAGCATCCATTGAAAAATCACCACCATTCTCAAAAGCGCGGACCAAAAATTGCACATTTAGCATGCCAGGCGCGTTACTGCCTACATTCAACTTATTAGTGATCTTCGCTTTGCCTTCAGTATTTAAATTGCCTTCAAATACTATAAGTTCTTCAGTATCGAATCGTCTTGATGGATCTCGGAATGTATACTCTTTATAATTCTTAAAACTGGAATAGGCATTACTAAATTTTGCTTTGATCTCGGTTTTTATATTTTTTGCCGGAGCACCATGAAGCCAATTAACCTCTAAATCTCCTTTTAACGTCTCAGTGCCCGAAAGAATCTCATTCTCAAAATCGACTTTAATTTTTAAACGATTAGGTTTTACGGTTTCTACCTTAAGTCCTTTATAGAATTGCGCACCTCCTACAGAAACTTTAGCGTTCCAATTACCTGTCTTACTTTCGGAAGAGGTAGGCACCGTGAATTTGAAGAAATTATTGACATTATCAGTCGTTATCTTTTTGTAAGTCAATTTTCCATTAGGATCTGTTACTTCCATTTTTACAGGATGCCTTTTGGGGAGCTTGTTATCACTATCATTGAGCATAAATGTGAGATGCAAAGAATCTCCAGGACGCCATACACCACGCTCGCCATAAATGTAACCTTTAAGTCCACGTTGTAATCTGTTTCCAGAAACGTCAAATTTGCTTAAAGACAAAGAATTACCATCTGTGAGTTTTACATAGCTTACATTGCTTCCTTTAGATACAATTGCGAACGCCGCATGCTTATCAGAATCAATAGTTGTTAAGCCTTCATTATCTGTAGCTCTTCCAGCAATTTCTTGCTGTTGGAAATTATAAATCTTCACAGTTGCATCAGCTTCAGGATTGGTGGTCAAAATATTGGTTACGGCAAAATAATAGGAATTGTTCATGCCTCGTTTGGCAATCACTCCTAAATTAGATGCTAACAAATTCTGAGACACTACTCTATCTTCGTTGTAATAAGCATTATGACACGGGTTGTCACGTTGACGCCAGTTATATCTATAATTTCGATATCTATAGGTCAGGTTATCCCAGTATTCTTCCTCCTTTAACTCTTCATCTTCGGTCGAAGTCTCATTATAATTGTTGCCATAATATTCATCTTCATAATAATCTTCATTGTTTTCTACATTGGTAATATTTTGATTCACTTCACAATTATAAAGAGAATAGTCCTTAGTAAAACTCAATTCTACACGATAAATAGCACCTGGATCCGACTTTAAATACTTGGATAGATCAATACTATAAGCTTTCCATTTTCCAGAATTTTCATCAATATTGTCATAGAGCGTTATGGTCTGTTTGGCAATGCGACGACCAACACGTTTTATGCTATTCTGATTGTTACTGTTCAAATTATTATCCTGCAAAAACTGCAATACGTTATCTTCAAATATCTTAATAATGCGTACATCAACAGCCTTTAAGTTAACAGCTTCAAAATTAAATTTAAGCTCTTGAGAGTTTGGCAATATGGTGCCATTACTTATAAGTCGTACTTGGGGTTTAGATTCTTCAAAGGCAATGAGTTCTGAAAATGGTTTTTTGAGCTTATAGTTTTCAGTATTCTTAATGCCTTGAAAAACGTCCACCTGCACATTACCAACTATTTTGGTGTTTGGATAGACTTTCAAAACATTGCCATCTACAATAAATTTTGGGTTCGTTGTATTTTGAATTGTCACTAGCCCATCAAAATTTTGCTGTTTTCTTAATGGGTCTGAAAAGTTAATAGACAAATATTGCTCTGGTGTTTGAATGACATCGACTTTGGTAATCGTGAAGTTATTCTTTCCTGGAATCGCCACAGTATTCTCTCCAGAATTATCTGCTTTAATTGCTTTTCCATTCCATTTGATTTCTATTTCGTTGTCTTCTAATTGGCGATGAATACTATCAATCTTGAATTCGAAGTATTTTGAATTCGGATAAGATTCATTCCAAACCACATTCAATTTTTTTCCATTCTGCGATGCCTCTATCAATTGTTTGGCATTCTCTAAAGAAATTATATCAGCCGATTTTACAACACCACCTAAATACTGCCATTCTTTACTATAGGATTGTAAATTATTTGTAACAATATTAAAATTAGGTGTAATGGTCTTAAACTGGAAAGTATAGGTTTTGAATTCTGAAGGGATATCAGAATAGATACTTCCAAGTTTAACATCAACAGTGTATTCGGTATCAGGTTTCAGTGATTCATCAGGAACAAAACTCAACGCATGTTTATTCTTAACAAGTAAATTTCCTTGAACATTTGGTTTTATAGACACGATATTATCGGTAATTTCTTGACCAATCTCCCAACCATCAACTTCGTTAGCCAGATTAATATCTATGGGTTCAGCAACCGATACACGTCCTGATGTTGTATAACTTATATATTCCTTGAATTTAAAGAGATTATCGGTTTCTGATACTTTGTTTTTACAGGAGAATGCTATCGCGAAGAAAATGCAGACAGCGAGAAATTTTTTTACTTGCATGGCGTTGAAGGTATTAAGTTAATGAATCTTGAACTGTTAAGAACATGTAAGAATGGTCTTGTTAATATATGTACGCTCATAGGAATCACCTTAGTATATCTCTATTTGTTAAATTCGTATTAAAGTTACGTATTATCACATCAGGAAATCTGTAAGACCCGAATAAATTCTGTCAATTTTTAGTGTATTGGCCTATTCCCACATTTATCGATTATCTTTATCTAGCTATTCATTATTAAAAGCATAGTCATGAACATCTCGAAATTCAAAAAAACAACCTTACTGTTATTTTTAGCCGCAGCTGTAAGTACTGTTTCTGCACAAATAACCACACAACAAGTGGATTCATTAGTTAATTATGCCATGAGTAAATTTAACGTAGCGGGTTGTGCTGTAGCCGTTGTAAAAGATGGGAAAATTATTCATAATAAAGGGTATGGTGTGACATCTATAGAAACCAAAAATCCTGTTAATGAGCACACCCAATTCGCTATTGCTTCTAATAGTAAAGCCTTTACAACTGCGGCCCTAGCTATTTTAGTTGAAGAAGGAAAGATTAACTGGTTAGATAAGGTGAAGGATCATATTCCAGAGTTTAGGATGTACAATCAATACGTAGAGGATAATTTCAATATCCAGGATCTCGTGACACATCGTAGCGGTTTAGGCTTAGGTATGGGAGATCTGATGTTCTTTCCAGATGGTACCGATTTTACGATGGACGATCTTCTAGTCAGTTTTCAATATTTTAAACCAGAATCTGCTTTCAGGACCAAATGGGATTATGATAACTTGCTGTATTTGGTCGCTGGAGAATTAATTGCTCGTAAAAGTGGAATGACTTGGGAACAATTTATTGCGACTCGCATCTTAGAGCCCTTAAACATGGATAACACCTATCCTTCTTTAGCAGACATTAAAGACGCTAGCAATTTATCCGCATCGCATTCTACCGAAACAGGCACGATTAGAGTGATTCCAACATTCAAGGAAATGATGAATGGCGCAGCAGGAGGCATTTTCTCTAATGTCGATGACCTTGCGCAGTGGATGCTATTGCAATTGAACAAAGGCAAATATGGTGACGATTTAAAGAAACAATTGTTTTCTGAAAAGAACCATCGAGAGATGTGGAAAATACATACGGTTATGGGCGTTGATCCTAACCCGCGTTATAACACTCATTTTTCGGGTTATGGTTTAGGTTGGTTTATGTCTGATGTTAAGGGTAATATGAAAGTTGAACATACTGGTGGTTTGCCAGGTATGTTATCAAATACTGTTATGATTCCAGATCTTAATTTGGGTGTTGTGATCTTGACTAATACAAGTAATGATGGAGGAGGATTGTTTTCGTCCGTAGCAAATGCTATCGTTGATGATTATCTAGGTTTAGACAATTTTGATTGGATCGATAAGTACGCTGCATATTTTAAACAAAGAACGTCAGGAAATGACGAATTTACGAAAGGCGTTTGGGAAGAGGTTACCAATGCAGATGCATCAAATATTAAACTAAATAAGTATGTCGGAATGTATAAAGACAATTGGTTTGGCAAGGCAGAAATCTTCAAGAAGAAAAGGAAACTATGGATCAGGTTTTTACGCTCTCCAAAACTAAACGGAGAACTTCAATTTTATAAGGACAATACCTTTGCGGTAAAATGGGAATATCAAGATATGAATGCAGATGCTTTTGTAAGCTTTAAACCTGATGACAACGGCAAAGCGCAAAGCATGACCTTAAAAGGGATTTCACCGAATATCGATTTTAGTTTCGATTTTCAGGATTTGGATTTACAGCGAATTAAGGACTAAGCACAAGTCGTTTTATACCAGCTCTTGAAATGTGATAAGATTTATATGAAAAAACTACTGCTAATACTCTCTGTAATACTGATGTTGTCAAATTGTTCTCAGGACGATTCTTCTTTAATAGAGACTGTCGCGGAATATAATCCAGCCCAACATCCAGGAATACAATTAGCTTTTAGGACTCACGTCAAGAATTTTTACGATGAAGCCAATTTAAGAGATGAAAACCCAGATAATATAATTGGACAAACAATTGAATCTCTTAAAATGATTTTTGATGTGGATCTCGATGAACAATACTGTGGTTATGCTTATGGATTTGACAATCCATTTAGTGATCCGTTTGTAGTCATATCAACACGTCCTGAATGTTGGGGCGAAAGAAATGAGGCGGAAAGAGAACTTTTAGTTTTTCACGAGTTAGGGCATGCCATTCTAACGAGGTATCACGATAATTCTCAGCTGCCAAGCGGTCATAAGAAAAGTATAATGGTGTCTGACAATACGCTCTTTACAATTTACGCTGACAATGAAACGGACAAACGCAATTATTATTTAGATGAGTTATTTGACCCAAATACTCCTGAACCTGAGTGGTAAGATTCAAAGAATTTAATCATCCTTACTATTTTAATTCAGTTTCAATTTGACCAATAACGCCTTTTATGGCTATATTTCTTTGAGTTAATTCTTCAATAAGCACGCTAGAGTTTTGCAGCATGACAAACAAATTTGAAATAACGGTTTCATTAGCATGTATTCGAATGTTATGCTCTGACTTAAGGTCTAGATCTAATCCTATGAAATCATTGATAAGTTCATTCGTTAACAATTTAGGTATAATATCGTCTGTAAACTCTCTTGTTATTTGTTTCGTGCGTTCTTGGGTTCCGTGCTCATAACTTAGATCGCTGTAATAATTGGACAGCTTCGTTCGCAATTCTTTGTTTCTTATTAACCCTATTTTTTCAGAAGTCACCATGTTATCAAACCCAGTTCTTACAGGTGTAAAGATTTTGAAATCTGTTAGAACTGCTATTTTAGGTCTAAGTTCATCAAAGTAGGGTTTGCCTTGTTTACCTTTCTCAAACAATGCTAATGTACTAACTATAGAATCTGTTTTCTTTGTATTATACGCTATAGTTTTGTTGATATTGAGTGTGTCCTTTATCAAATTTCCTTTTATTTCAGATAGATAATCTTGCTCAAGGTTTTTCTTTTGGCGGTTCTCATTCCAATTATTGATACTTAATGCGATAAGTATCCCAATAACCACAAGAATGATTTCGCCAATCGCGTATTTTAGGTACTTCCCTGTTTTATTTTGTTCCATAAGGTCTTTTCTTATATGTCGGAAGAATTTTATCATGTTAATCTACTTTCGATAATCGTGTGATTTCCGTTATGTACTCTTCTAAAGGTTCGTTTTTAATGGTGCTTACGATATTGTTGAGATAAAGAATCTGACGTTCGGTCAAGTTCCTAAATTTTGAAGTAGTGATGAGTTTGAAGTTTTTGACATTTCCTAAATTCGCTAAATCGCCATTATCAATTAGATAAGGTTCTATTTTAGTCGTCCATAATTCGCCTGCAAGTTCTTCATCTTCGATATAATCCTGAAGAACATCTTTCCATGAAATGATGTAGTTCCTCAAAGAGTCATTCTTGATGAGTTGGTACTCTCCGGAAGAGATTAGTGACTCAATTACACCATTGGAAGGGTTATAAGACACGCCATTGAAAGCTTGGAAATAATATTTGGCTATACTGTCTTTCACCAATAAAAGATCCTTATGATTGATGTACTCTTTGAATTTAAGAACGCTTCTTTGGGTCCGTATATGTGTAGCCTTGACCCTTTGGAACTGCTCTAAATTGTTCTTGAAATCCTTGTTGAGTTCTTTTAGGATACTAGTTTCCTTGATGCGGTCCTTACGATCTTCATTCCAATTATTGATACTTAAGGCGATAAGTATTCCAATAACCACAAGCACGATTTCGCCAATAGCATATTTTAGGTATTTACCTGTTTTGTTCTGTTCCATGAGGTTGAATCTTATTTTTCTGAAGAATTTAATCATTGGTTCAATTGTTGGCTATTCCAAATTATATTCTGTTTTAATCTTATCAATCAAGACTTTTCCATCAGTTTTAAATTTTTTTAGCATGTTCTTATATTTTCCATATGATAATACGTATCTAAAAAAGTAATTTTTAAAAGCATCATCCTCAAAAATCATATTGATGAAAGTATCCCTATTCTTATTTACTACATAATCTACTCTAATTCCTTTCTCGATTATATAATTAGTTAGCTGTCTAAAATTATCATCTAAATATTCTGCATCTACTTCAATTTCGAATAAAAACTCAGAATACAATAAAGTAAGAGCTCCTGTAAGTTCAGTATTTAGTTCGTAATCAAGCTCTATTTTAGATTCAAGTAACTGTACTCCTTTATCATTAATTTTAATGTCTGGGTATCCTGTTGTAGTGCGGAAGTATTTATTACAATAATCAAGATTTGTTAAAAGGGAATCGCGAACAACATTACCTTGAATAATATTTCGCATTAAAAGACGATTCTTATCCATTTTCCCAACTTCACTCTCAATTTCAAATGCGGTATTATTAAAGTCCTGCACAATTCGAGCATAAATATTTCGAATTTGTTTTTTCTCTTTTTGTTTTTCATTCCAATTATTAATTGATAGCGCAATGAGAATCCCAATCACCACAAGGATAATCTCGCCAATAGCGTATTTTAGGTATTTCCCTGTTTGATTTTTTTTCATGAGGTTGTATCTAGTATGTCTAAAAAACTTAATCATAGTTTCTATTTAAATATAGAGGATGTCCGCAAGCGGCTATCTTCACCAAATGTCCACTGGACATCTGATTTTGCCAAGACAAAATTCTGTTTCGATAATGTCGAAAGAATTTAATCATTTAATTACTTTTTGTGTCAGGTCGAGCGGAGTCGAGACCTACTTCACTTAAATTATTTTCAGAATGCGTTTCATTTCTGCATTCAGCTAATAATTTTATTAAATCATAGTCTCCATTTGCTAATGCTAATTTCTTTTTACCGCTCCATTTTTTAATTTTCGTTAAGCTCTTTTTCTATTCTTTTTTCTAGGTCTTCCAGCATATAAATAGCCGTTCTGTAACGCCCTACTTTAAACGAACGATACCTAAATGCTTGCCGTAATAGCACCCTGAATTTAGTGCTCTTTTTCAAGGCTTCAAAATCATTGGGAACATAACCTAGGTACACATCAAATTCATCTCCCTCAAAAGAATTCCTGTAAGGAAACTTCAAATCTACATCATACATCTTGTATTCATATATTAAAGTTGAGTCTGTATTTGTTGTAAAATTTTCTTGATAAAAATCACCAAAAAACTCTTCAAGATCGGGATAGAATGGATTTTGCTTGCTTATTCTTGGCAATACGAATTCAAAAGCATTTTGTGTGTATATGCGAATGGTATCATTTTTCACGAGTCCCAAGCCTTCTTTTTTTAGTAGGTCATAGGATGAGGTTATAGGATACATATATTCATCTCTCAATAGCCAATGAAAATCGAAACACATAGTGTCATTGTAGGTTGCGTCTTGCTCTAGGTATTTGACCACTCTTAAATGGCTCTTGACTCCCATTTTAAGGACCTCATAATCTCCTTCCAAGTCATTTAGCATGGAGCGAATGTCTTTCTTTAAATGTTCTAGGGTTATTTTTTCCAATTTGTTTTTCAATCTGCCAGCATTCCAATTACTCACTTGCAGTGCCAGAAGGATTCCAACCATTACTAGTAAAATTTCACCAATGGCATATTTTAGGTATTTGCCTGTTTTGTTTTCATTCATGAGGTTATAGCGTATTTGACGAAAGAACTTGATCATTTATCTAAAATTATGTCAGGTCGAGCGGAGTCGAGACCTATTTGAGACCTCTCGGCTTGCCTTGCAAGGTACATTCGTACAAAATATATTTTGCACTTTGCAATGCTCGAGGTGACAGCCATAATATGACGAAAGAATTTAATCATGAGTTTTTAGTCTAAATCTGTTTGTAATCTTGGTAAGATCTTTTTGATGTTTATTTGGTTAGTCTCTAATTCTGCTATAGCATTTCTGTATAAGACGTCATAAGCAGCTAGTAAAACAGCAACTCTGGGTGTAAAATCTTTACCGTCGATATTGGCCCAAGTACTATTGTATAAATAACTATTGTTATAATTATCATCATATAATCGACCTATAATGTTATAGTGCTTTACAAAATCATCCAAATGATTACGATACTGATCTAAGACTTTTTCATTAATGTCTTTATGATATTCCAATTCAGTGTAATAATCAGATAATGTTTGTTTAATCTCGTTCGGTAAAATATCAAATGCTCCAGTGGATTTTAAGTTAGAAAACGTATTGGTGTTGTATGCTGGTGAGCTATACCATCTTACCGGGAATTCATTTTGCATGATTTTGATTAAGGTATCCAAGGTTGACGGAGTAGCATAAGATCGCTTTAATAATGTTTTATTAGTGCTGTGTCTTTGATACACTAATGGCATTGCTTCATAAATAAGCAGACTATCTGAAACAAGATCATTATAAACAGATTGTAGGGCCGATTTTAGTTGAACATTCTCTTTTCTTTTTTCATTCCAATTATTAATCTGTAGCGCAATGAGAATACCAATAACAACGAGAATGATTTCACCAATAGCGTATTTAAAGTATTTGCCTGTTTTTCCTGTTTCCATGAGGCTGTATCTTATTTTACGAAAGAACTTGATCATTTATCTAAAATTATGTCAGGTCGAGCGGAGTCGAGACCTATTTGAGACCTCTCGACTCCGCTCGAGGTGACAGCTATAATATGGCGAAAGAATTTAATCATAACTCTTCATTTACTAAAGCTATTATCCTTAATGGCGCACCGCTACCTTCCTTTATTTTCATGGGTAGTGCAACAATTTCAAAATCCTTTGAAGGCAGTTTATCGAGATTAGCTACATTCTCAAATGCCGGAATGTTTTCCGTAAGTAGTATGACATGGCTCCTAAAATATTCCGATTGCCCGTAATCTATACTAGGTGTGTCTATTCCTATAGCATTAATTATCCTGTTTTTAACCAACCACGATGCTGCTTCAGGAGAAAGTCCAGGAAAATGCAATAACTTAATAACATCGGAACCGCGCTGGTCTGTACCTAAATACTTCAATTTATCTGGATAGTATGTTGAATGTCCTGTTTCTAATAGTACAATGCTTCCATCAGGAATTTGACCATTCACCTTCTCCCATTCCAAAAAATCTTGAATGCTTATACGATAATCTGGGTTTTGCAATGCTTTTTTAGAAACATCTATTTTTATAGCACTGCCCACTAATTTTTCTAAGGGAATCTGATCGACAGATTGCTTGCCTTTTGCAAAATGAATCGGGGCATCTATATGTGTACCGCCATGTTCGGCCGTTTCAAAATTGTTAGCTGCGTAAAAAAATCCCTTGTCAGTATCTCCTTTTGCCACTACTTCTAGCTGGAACTCTTTAGCTGTAACCCAATACACCGTTTCATCAGAAAATGTATGTGTTAAGTCTATAATATTGGTTTTGGTGAAAGATTCCTTTTTAGATGTAGCGTCCGTTTTTGTCTCTTTACCAGCATTAGAGCATGATAGCACTAAACAGATTACTATTAAGGCATTAAATAATTTAAGTTTCATAATAATTTAAACGTTTAATCTAGTCCTTGATCGGAGTGTTCTTGTACAATGCCTTTGATGCTTCCTCATATTTATCGCCAGACACCCATGTAGGTGTGGCCACGTCATTACCAATATTACGGCCTGATAAGACATAAGCCCTAAAAAATTTCAACAAGTAATCATAATCCAAGGTGTTTGCCTCATCTCCAGGTCGATGATAGTACTTGGTGACATCGCCATTAAAAGCCGTGAAACCCATCGAAAAGGTAGGTGCTGGAATCCCTTTTTTGGCAAAATTCACATTATCACTACGATCAAAAAGACCTTGTTCTTTTGCGGGATCTTCAATAGCTGTAAGCCCAAACACAGATGCCGCAGACTCTATGTTCTTTTGCGCTGTGGTTCTTGTCAGACCTACAATAGTGGCTAAAGAGGTGTCGTTGTAACCTCCATTATCGCTATTAAAACAATATACCATCTGCTTTAACGGCAGTACAGGATTTTCAACATAAAACTCACTACCTAATAATCCCTTTTCTTCTCCTGTAAACAAAATGAACAATGCTGATCGCTTTGTTGGGTATTTTGCTAAATTCTCGGCCATACTCAATACTGTCGTTGTCCCAACAGCATTATCTCTAGCACCATTATAAATGGTATCGCCAGTTTCATCAGGTGTGCCAATACCAACATGATCGTAATGTGCAGAATATATAATGTATTCATCCTTTAAATTAGGGTCCGTTCCTTCGACCACGCCAATAATGTTTTGAGATATAACTGGTTCTTCTTGCTTCTCATTAACGGACATTTTTATGGGTATTGTACTTGCCCCTTGAAGTGTATTGGCCATTGCATGTTCTTTATCAAGAACCCAAATATGTGGTGCTTGTTTGTCGTAATCCTTATTGTCTTTACCATCCTCATCCTTGGCAACCATAAGTTGCGGTTCATTAAAGTTATGTTGAATAAATCCCCATATATTATCATCGGCATTCAGTAATTCAACAATGGCTAGTACACCATTATCTTTTGCCAATTTTTGTTTTTTGGATCTGAGCCTAAAAGCCGCTCTAGCGTCCTTAGCTTCAGGGCCACCTGCTTTTATGACTACAACTTTTCCTTGCATGTTTTTTCCAGAATAATCTTCTTCTAAACCATAGTTAAGATAAATGGCATCACCTGTGTTCTCAATTGGTGATGGAAAAATAAAGGCATAATTATCAATCTTGTTATTATTGATTTCTATAGATACCTTACTAGGTGGAGAGACTCTTTTGAGTTCTACATCTTGGTAATATGTTCCTGTTTTAGGGTTTGGTTTCACGCCATAGCTTCTAAATCTGTTAGCCAAATAAGAGGCCGCAATTTTAAGTTCTGGTGATCCAGTAGCTCTTCCTTTTAATACGTCGTCTGCCAAGAAATAAATATGACCTTCGATATCAGATTTACTAACGGTCTCAATTACTTTGTCCTTTTCGCTTTGTGCAGATAGTGTAAAAGCACCAAAAAGGGCCATTAATAATAAGAATTGTTTCATGATCTATTGTTGTTTATATAATTGTAGTTATTTCTTTTTTATCCCATTTCGCCATCACCGTCAATGTCCATTTGCACATGCTTCTCTAAGGCCACTAATGTCTTTCTGAGAAGGTCTTTCGTTTTAGCAAGCTCATCTTCCAGTTGCCCCACTCGATCTTCCAGACTATTCGCTTGCTCTTGTTGTTTTTCTAATTCATCTTGCTGTAATAAATCCCAAAATATGCCCATAGTTTTTAAATGATTTTATCTGTGTTCAACCTAATAGTAATAACCTTGATTTCAAATATGATTTCGCCAATGATATATAGAGGGTATTCCGAAAACGTGTTTTCGGAGAATGGTCGCTGAAGAATGCGACGAAAGAACTTGATCATTTGCTTGCAGTTAGAAGCAAGTTAGGTTGATGATTAGTTGAGGTCAATTACAACTATCTGTATCTAAATCGTTTTAAATGTTACAAATAGTTGCGATTTTGAAAGTTACACAAATTAACATTAGCGACATCATATGGCACAAAAAACCACTCAAGCTTATTTGAGCGGTCTTATCTATTTTTTTTAATTAATCTTTCAATTCCTTTTGATTGTCTATTGGAGATTCTCCTTTGTTTTTTACATATTTTTCCAGCCATTGATCCTGCTCCCATAATAAATGTAGTACAGATTCCTTAGCGCGATAACCATGACTTTCTTTTGGCAGCATAACCAATCTCGCCGTGGCTCCTAAACCTTTCAACGCATTAAAATAACGCTCGCTTTGTAGTGGGTAGGTCCCAGAATTGTTATCTGCTACACCATGCACCAAAAGTAATGGAGTTTTCATTTTATCGGCATGCATAAATGGCGACATGTTATAATACACGTCTGGTGCTTCCCAATAACTACGTTCTTCACTTTGGAAACCGAAAGGCGTGAGCGTTCTGTTATACGCGCCACTTCGTGCAATACCTGCAGCAAATAAATTAGAATGCGATAGTAAATTAGCCGTCATAAAAGCACCATAAGAGTGGCCTCCAACGCCAACACGATTTCTATCAATGTAACCCATAGCATCTACGGCATCAATGGCCGCTTTACCATTAGCCACTAATTGTGTTCTGAAGTTGTCATTAGGCTGTTCATCACCTTCCCCCACAATTGGGAAGGACGCATCATCTAATACCACATAACCTCTCGTAACCCAATAAATCATAGAACCGTAATATGGATATGTAAATTCATTGGCGTTCTTAGTAGATTGAGACGCACTGCTTTTGTCTTTAAACTCTCTTGGATACGCCCATAAAACCATCGGCATTTTTTCTTTTTTGATCTTATCATATCCTGCCGGTAAATACAAAGTTCCTGAGAGTTCTAATCCATCATCACGTTTATAAGTAATTACCTCTTTATGTACATCCTGTATACTCGCAAACGGGTTTTTAAATTCTGTAATTTGAGTGAGCTTATCTTTTTTGATGTTTCGTATATAATAATTAGGATACTCCGTTGGCGATTCTATACGAACTAAAATCTCACCTTTTTTTATATCTATAGCTTGCTGTAAGTTTTCTAGTTTATCGGTATATGCAGATTCGTATAAGCGCTTGGTTTTACCCGTTTTTATATTCATGGCATCTATAAAAGGAAACTGTCCTTTCTTGCTATGGCCATCTCCCATAAGGTAGAGCTCATTGTTTTCAATGGTTAAAACATTACGTCCATAAGTATTTTCTTGCGTTACAAAATCACCTGGGTCGCTATAGACATCTTGGTAATTACGGTCTGTAATAATCTTTCCTTCATTTTTACTATTGGATGGGTTGAATAAATAAATCTTGGTATTTCGTGTATTCCACCAATAATCATACGCCAAAGCGGTTTTTGAATCTCCCCATTGTATGCCACTAAAACGACCAATGGTTTTTAAAACTTCTTTTGGGGTTGACGTAAAAGGCGCTTCTTGCATATACACCTGGTCGCGATATGCCACATCTACTTCGGGGTCTCCACTATCTAAGACTTCAGCCCAAACCAATGTTGCTGAAACATCATCACGCCATTGCATACGTCTTTTACCTTTCCGAGCTGACATGAATCCTTTTGGTAATTCTTCTATAAGCGGCACTTCATTAACGGTCTTTACTTCGGTTCCATTAGTATCATAAATCACGGATGTTTGCGGAAAACGACGATAAGGCACGATATAAGAAAATGGTTTTTCAATAGTTGTCACCATCCAATATTTTCCATCTGGCGACGCTGAAATACCACTATACATGGCTGCTTCTTTCCACGGTGTGATTTTTCCGTCTAAATTTAATTGTATTAAACTGGCAGTCGCCAATTGTTCAAAATTGAACACATCGTTTGGATTCTGAAGCAAATCTTGATACGTGCGGTTTTGAGCTTTGGAACCATCACTTGTTGAAATTGTAGGGCCTGTAGGTACAGCTTCTGCTGCATTAATGAGTTCTTTTCTACTATCAGGAATAACCTTTACTAATAGACTAGAACCATCTTTAAACCATCGCAACGGATTTCCCATATTGGCGTTCAACGGTGGTGTAGATAATTTTGAAACCGACGCCGAAGCAATATCGAGTATCCATACCTCTACGCCATTTTCTACCGTATTGGTCACGGCCATTTTAGATTCGTCAGGTGACCAACTAAAATTGCTCAATTTAGCATTATCAGGCAAGCCCTTTATTTGTTGCGCTTCTTTTTCTGATATGCCCTTTATCTTCACATTATTAAAGTAAGTTGTGCGGCTACCAATATTTGTTTTCGGGTTAATTCGTAATCCGCCTAAGCGCAACTCCTTTTCAGACAATGTTGCAATATCTTTATAGCTATCGCGATACAAAAGAATCATTTTGTCGCCATCAGAATTCATTACCACACTTGGAGCTCTTGGAACATCAACAAGATCCAGGATTTCTTTTGGTGGTTTTTGGTATTTAAGATTGATTTGCGCAAAACTGCTAGAAATAAATAGCAATGCGACTAGCGTGAACAGAAGTTTTTTCATTAGAAATAGTTTTGTTTAAAGTTACTGAAAAAGCAAGTGTGAGAATGTTAATTTTATGTAAGAATATAGACTACTCTTTATAAATACCGATAGTTAGCTTCCCTTTGTCATTCATAGTTGCGCGGTACATTCCTGAGGTATTGAATTCCATAGCCACATTACCATTATGATCTACCGCAACAATGCCTCCAGTACCACCTAATTTTGTCAGCTTATTTTGGATGACTTCTTTAGAGGCTTCTTGCAAAGACAAGCCTTTATATTCCATCAACGCTGAAATATCATAGGCGACCATACCTCTAATAAAATACTCGCCCCAACCCGTACTTGAAACGGCACATGTTGCATTGTTAGCATAGGTACCTGCGCCTATAATTGGTGCATCTCCGATACGTCCCCATCGCTTATTGGTCATACCTCCTGTTGAGGTGCCTGCAGCCAAATTGCCATTCTTGTCTAGTGCTGCACAACCTACGGTTCCATATTTATAGTTTTGGATATCCTCATCATAAAACGCTGATTTATCATCGTGGTCTAATTCTATTTTTTCTTTTTCCTTAGCGTTTCTTACTGAATTCAAGCGCCTATCTGTATGGAAATAACTCGGATCTACAATCGGTAAGCCCTGCTCTTTAGCAAATGTTTCGGCACCACTTCCTGCCATCATCACATGAGGGGAATTGTCCATAACAGCGCGCGCTAAATCAATCGGATTTCTAACATTAGTGGTTCCCGCGGATGCTCCAGCATTCAGTGTTTTTCCATCCATGATAGAAGCATCTAATTCATTAGTTTCAGCATTGGTAAAAACAGCACCTTTTCCTGCATTGAATAAAGGAGAATCTTCCATCACATTTATGGTCTTGGTCACAGCATCGAGACTCGTGCCTCCATTTTTAAGAACTTCATAACCCACACGAATGGCCTCTTCTAATTTTTGCTTATAAGCAGCTTCGCGTTCTGGCGTCATGTTTTTTTTCAGGATCGTGCCTGCACCACCATGAATTACAATAGAGAATTCAGCTTTTTCATCGGTTTGATTCAACGCATATTCAGAATCAGAATCCGACTCAGATCTGTGATGTTCGCCGCCTTCTTTACAATTAGCAAAAGCGATTATAAACGTAAAAAGATAAATGATTTTTTTCATGACTTTAAAAGATTGAATAGTTGTCATAAAGTTACTCATTATATAGATTTAAATATCTATAATTAGAAAAATGCTAAGCAATTTTTGCTTTATAAAATTATGCTTTTCATCGAAAAGTAGCTGGAAAGAGAATCTTTAAGTACAATTAAAACCGTATATAAGTAGCATCCTAAATTGTTACTTATGTCTTTTTTTACACTACGTCGTTCATCACTTTTATTAGGAACTACATTGATTGTCCTATTTTTCTCTTCTTGTTCTAAGGATGATTCAACTATAGATGATACTGATACAGTAACAACAGAAGAAGCTATTCTTGAAAATGAGATTCTAGAGTTGGTAAATGCGCACCGGAATAGTATTGGGAAAAATTCTCTTGCTTTAAACAATCGCGCTTCAGAATTAGCTCAAGAACATACACTATACATGATTAATAAAGGAGGCATTAGTCATGATAATTTTAATGAAAGAGCAGATATCTTGTTTCAAGAGGAAAATGCATATAGTGTTGGCGAAAATGTTGCGGCAGGTTATGCTACGGCTCAAAGTGTTATGACAGGTTGGTTAAATAGTACAGGACATCGCGATAATATTGAAGGAGACTATACCCATATTGGTGTTAGTGCCATTAAAAACTCTTCAGGCACATATTACTACACACAGCTATTCTTAAAGAAATAATTACAGTCTAATTTTTTCTTATCCAGCAATTATTCTTGTAAATTTGCGCCCTATAAACAAGGCAAAATTTAGAATTATAAATGGCAACAGCAACAATAGATTTCGGAATGGACCAAGCATTAAGAGAGCTTGGCATCAAAGATATAAATGAAGGGACCTCAACAGGATCAAATAACTTTTCAAACGGAGAGATTATTGCATCTTATTCTCCAGTAGATGGCCAGCTTATCGGTAAAGTAAAAACGACCACTAGAGAAGATTACGAAAAAGTTATGGATGCGGCTACTAAAGCTTTTCAAAGTTTTAGAGATATGCCAGCGCCACAAAGAGGCGAGATCGTGCGTCAATTTGGCAACAAACTTAGAGAGTTAAAAGAACCATTAGGAAAGCTTGTATCTTACGAAATGGGAAAATCTTTACAAGAAGGTTATGGAGAAGTTCAAGAAATGATTGACATCTGTGATTTTGCAGTAGGGTTATCAAGACAATTAAACGGACAAACAATTCCTTCTGAGCGTCCAGGACACGTCATGAGGGAACAATGGCATCCAATTGGTGTTGTGGGGATTATTTCGGCATTTAACTTTCCAGTAGCCGTTTGGGCTTGGAACACTGCTTTAGCATGGATTTGTGGTGATGTATGTGTTTGGAAAGCGTCTGAAAAAGCACCTTTATGTTCTGTTGCTTGTCAAAATATAATCGCAGGAATCTTAAAAGAAAATAACTTACCAGAAGGTATTTCATGTATCATAAATGGAGACTATAGAGTTGGTGAATTCATGACTACTGATGCTAGAATTCCTTTAGTTTCTGCTACAGGTTCTACCAGAATGGGAAGAATAGTTGGCGCCACAGTTGCAGAACGTTTTGGAAAATCGTTATTAGAATTAGGAGGAAATAACGCCATCATTATTACGCCTTCTGCAGATTTAAAAGTAGTAGTTCCTGGTGCTGTATTTGGCGCTGTTGGAACTTGTGGACAACGTTGTACATCTACAAGACGACTAATTATTCATGAATCTGTTTATGATAAAGTAAGAGATGCTATAGTTAGCGCTTATGGCCAATTAACTATTGGAAATCCATTAGACGAAAGAAATCATATTGGTCCTTTAATTGATAAAGATGCTGTAAACACTTATTTGGCTGCTATTGAAAAAGCGAAAGCTGAAGGTGGAAATGTATTAGTTGAAGGTGGTGTTTTAGAAGGGGAAGGTTATGAAAGTGGTTGTTATGTAAAACCAGCCATTATTGAAGCTGAAAACCATTTTGAAATTGTGCAACATGAAACGTTTGCTCCAATTTTATATTTAATGAAATATTCTGGAGAGGTAGAAAATGCTATTGACAAACAAAATGGCGTTGCTCAAGGTCTATCGTCTGCCATCATGACCAACGAAATGAAAGAAGCTGAGAAGTTTTTATCGTATGCTGGTTCTGATTGCGGAATTGCAAATGTAAATATTGGAACGTCTGGTGCAGAAATTGGTGGTGCTTTTGGAGGTGAAAAAGAAACAGGTGGCGGACGCGAGTCTGGATCTGATGCTTGGAAAGTTTACATGCGTAGACAAACAAATACAGTAAACTATTCAGACGAATTGCCTTTAGCACAAGGAATTAAGTTCGATTTGTAAGAATTATCTTTAATATATTTAAAATCCGCTTCTTGTCGAAGCGGATTTTTGTTTTTTAAACGATATTTTATGCGTTTAAACGATAGCTCCCGTTGTTATCCCATCAAACAATTTGGCAAATGTTAAAAACTGTTAAAAATTTAATAATTTAACAGTCAATAACTTAAACCTTCAACTATGAGTAAAAGAACATCTTACCTTCTCGGTATGTTGCTCACTATCGTTATCGGTACCTTATTGTATTGTTATCTCTGCGACAATTGTAATTGCAGCGGGACTACAAATACTGAAGGAACCATTGATAATAGTGTAGTGGACACACCGACAACAGATGCCAAAAAAGCAACTTTTAACCCATTTAGTATTAATGGCGAGAACGGTGATATTGGCATTAGCAGTAACGATAACTTTAATTTCAACTTGTCAAATTTTTCAGCATTAATGCCAGTGTCAGCAAATGTTGATGCCGCCTTAGCAAAACTTAAAGATTATCTAACAGCAAATCCTGGAAAGTCTATTGATATCACAGGGTATTACACTTCTGATGAAGCTAATAACTCAGCCTTCCCTAATCTTGGATTGGCAAGAGCGAATTCCGTAAAAAACTATTTCGTACTTAAAGGAATGTCTTCTAAAGATCTCGACACTTATGGAGAACTTAAAGATGACCTTGTAGCTGATGCTGATAACATACTTCATGGACCAATTTCTTTTGGAGTTAGTACAGGCAGCGCTACTACAGAAGCCGATATGAAAATATTAGGCGATAAAATTAAAGCAAATCCTTTGGTGTTATATTTTAATACAGGACAAGCTGCAATAAATCTCACAGCAGATCAGCGTCAAAAAATCGCCGATATTTCAAGATATCTTGATAAAGTAGATGGTGCTTCTTGCAATGTTGTTGGGCATACTGACAACACAGGTGGAAGAGACACTAACGTTAAGCTTGGGCAAGACAGAGCAGAATTTGGAAAAGCCTATCTCGTAAGAAATGGTATTCCAGCCTCTAAAATAAATGCATCTTCAAAAGGACCAGATGAGCCTATTGCAGATAACGCTACAGAAGAAGGCCGAGCAAAAAACAGAAGAACAGTAATAACAATTAACTAATAAAAACAAGATATTATGAATTGGTGTATTTTAATCCCAGCATTAGTTGGACTTTTATGTGGAATCCTCGGTTATCTTTTAGGAAGATTACTAGGAGGCGGAAACAATAATATAGATGATTGGAAAAGCAGAAATGCGCAATTACAAGCAGATTTAGATGCCTGTAGAAGCAAATTATCTGTAAAAGGACCTTCAGCAGCAAGTACAAGCTCTAGCATTGCATCATCTTTTGCTGCTGCAGGAGTTGCTTTTAATGCCAATGCAGCTAAAGCAGTATTTGGAAAACGTATTAAAGAAAACGATTTGACTGTTGTTGAGGGCATTGGTCCGAAAATACAAGAGCTTTTCCACAATCATGATGTAATGACATGGGCTTCCTTAGCAAACTGTACTGTAGATAAATGTCAACAAGTTCTAGATAGTGGTGGTGACCGTTTTAAGATCCACAATCCAGGCACATGGCCGAAACAAGCAGGTTTAGCTGCTGAAGGCAAATGGCAAGAGCTTTTAGATTGGCAAGATGCTCTTGATGGAGGCAAATAAATAATTCGTTAAACAATAAATCAACTTAAAAAGCCGTTTCCAAAGGAAACGGCTTTTTAATGGAACAAAAATATATCATAGGTCTCGTTGTAATAAGCTTTATATTAACAAATGCTGTTGCATATTTAGACGAAGGTTTACGAAATTTTGACTATTTAAATCATCTGGGGGATTGGATTGCACTCATTATGTATACAACCGCATTTCTAGTAATTCCTTTATTGCTTTTCTTTGGAGTAAGAAAGAAGCTTAATAATAGATTTGCTTTCTCTCTTTTTGGGTTTGTTCCAACTGTATTATTGATATTACTTCAATTATCGTAGAAAAAATAAAACCTCATTTCAGTGCCGGAACTTTGTCGGGAGAAACGAGGCTTATTTATGTAATTGATTAATAGCAGGGCTAAAATCGTAATTATAAGTTTATCCTGTATAAAATAATCTATGATTGGCATAAAAAAATGTATAATTGGTAGTCTTTTGCATTTTTTTGGGATGAACTGCTATTTTACTGATACCCAAATGATAAGAAAAATCCTCGCTTCAGTATTCCTTTAGGTACTTAAAGCAAGGATTTCACAGGTAACTGATTAATAGCGCTGTAAATATCTTGATGTTTTATTATTTCAATGTCACTTAGACAAGTCTCTTTCGTTAAGTTTTATTGTCAAGTCTGAGTTATATAATTTTATACCGCTAACTTATGATAAGTTAATAATATTGAATACCACATATGTAACAAACACTACAACATATGTAACATTTACAAAAAAACTAAACGTTAACTATACTTGACTTTACGGAGAATTCGTATGCTTTCCTTGTAGTTATCATAAACCTCATTGCCTGCTAGTTTTATATATGGACGTGCATCATTGAGCTTTTCCATGGCATCGTCAAAATCATTGAAGTAACAAATAAGATAGGTTTCAGGAAGATTTATTAAATCTGTCTGCTCATTTTTTCTAAGCGCTATGCCTTTTTTAAGTTTATCTATAATAGCATTATTTGTATTGTAAATGTGATGCAAGACTTTTTTATCAAACTGAGGTGCTTCGAACAATAAAGAGGTGTTGATATTATAATTGGCATTATTTTCAAAATGAATGATAGTTTCTTCAAGTGGATAATATTTAGACGAATTATGAAGCCCAAGATTTACATACTCTACAATCTTAAAACTATCTTCATCAAACCCAATAGAGACCTCATCCAAAGTTGAATAGAATAATCTGACTTGCTCATTGATCAGCTCGATATCTACACGAGAGAAAAACGTTTCATTCTTCACTATTTTTTCTTGTCCAGCCCAACACAATACAAAATACTCTTTAAAGACCTTGTATTGCGGGTTGTAATCTTGCCGTTTGTTCATGAAATGCATGACGCCATCAAGTGTATATTCAATATTGTTTTGGGCATGACTCTCAATAGCCTGTACAATCTTGGAATTAGCATCCTTTATTTCTATATCAAAAACCTTGGGCATACTCATGCTACCGTCTCTAAAGAACACAGCGCCTCCATAATACTTCCAGATATTCTTCTTTAAAGATGTGATCTTATCTATAGCTCTTATCGTCACAAGTCCGACAACTTTATCATCTGGAAGATGTGGAAATGGAATATTCTCGTACTGTACAATAGGCGGATGCGTCAAGTAGGCGTTGATAAGATTCTGAATCTTACTATCGTCAAAAAAATCGACACCTATAATATTATTATCCTCATCCTCAACACCAATAACAATATATGAGTTGTTTTTAGGATTGCTGTTCGAAAGCGCACAAATATGTTTTAAGAATTTTGCCTTACCTTCTTTATGCGTGATATCAATCTTTCGTTTTTTGTCATAAAAACTGTTCTCATCGTTGTGAGCCAATAAATTTTTAATCAACAAACGCTTATTAATCATTTACATTTTCTTATTAATCGTCACATTATTTGCCTGTGCTGTGGGGAAGACTAACAAGTCTGCAATATTTACATGTGCAGGTCGAGTAATGGCAAAGTGAATAATCTCTGCTATATCTTCAGGTTGCAATGCTTTGTAACCTTTATATACTCCATCTGCAACGGTATCTCCTTTAAAACGCACTTGTGAGAATTCTGTCTCTACCATTCCTGGATTAATAGCACATACCTTAATACCAAAAGGGTTTAGATCAATACGCATTCCTTTAGTAATGGCATCAACGGCATGTTTACTCGCACAATAGACATTCCCTTTAGGGTACACCTCTTTACCAGCTGAAGATCCAATATTTATTATATGTCCGGATTGCCGTTCAGACATCTGCGGGATAATAGCTCTGCTCACATATAATAACCCCATAACATTAATATCCATCATCGCATCCCAATCATCTGTGCTACCATCCTGTATAAAATCCAGACCATGAGCATTACCAGCATTATTTATAAGGATGTCTATTTTAGAAAAATCGCTAGGCAGAGAATCTATCGCCTTAAATGTTGCTTCTTTATCTCTTACATCAAAATTGAGCGTATGCACATCTGTTTGCCTCTCGAGTGCCGATTTAATCGTGTCTAACCGCTCTTGACGTCTGCCACAAAGCACAAGATTAATACCGTGTTTTGCAAACTCATGAGCTGTTGCGCGACCTATACCACTTGTGGCTCCTGTAATAAATGCTGTTTTTTTCATTTATAATTTTGTTTCATCCTGATATTCATGCTTTTGAACTTAAAAAAAGTCCAAAAAACCTTACAAAACGTATATTTACCTATAAACCCTCAAGATATGAAGACTTTAAAAACCCTGAAACTAATTTTTGTGACTTTATTAATTGTTACTGGTATTAGTTGCGATAACGAACCCAATAACTCTGATTCTCAAGGACCAGCATCAATTTCTGTTAGATTGCAGGATATGCCTGGAGACTACGAGAACGTTTTTGTAGATGTTATGGATGTTATGGTAAAGTATGATAGTGATGAGGGAGAAAACGGTTGGCAGAGTTTAGAAGCCATTAATACTGGAGTTTATGACCTCCTTGAATTAACGGGTGGTGTTGATGTGTTATTAGTAGATAATTATGAAATTCCTTCAGGTGTTTTGAAACAAGTTCGACTAGTTCTTGGTGAAGAAAATTCTGTGGTGATTGAAGGAGACACGTTGCCTTTGAGTACTCCTAGCGCTCAACAATCTGGATTAAAAATCCATGTTAACCAAGCTCTTGAACCTAATATAAACTACACATTCCTATTAGATTTTGATGTTGATGAATCAATTGTCATGGCTGGAAACTCAGGAAATATCATCTTAAAACCAAGACTTAGAGCCAGTGTTGAAGCTTTATCAGGTATTATTATAGGCAGTGTAGTACCTGCCGATGTTCAAACTGAGATTACAGCTACTAATGGAACAGATACTATCTCCGCTTTTGCAGACTCAGATGGCAACTTCATGTTAGTAGGATTACCTGAAGGTTCATATACAGTTACGATAACTCCTGATACTAGCTCAGAATTAGCAGAACAAACGATTGAAAATGTTGAAGTAACAGTTGGTAACACAACAGATTTGGGTGAAATAATCCTGAATTAAGGTACTTTATGTCCTTGACTTGCCACCAAGATCAAGAACCAATCTTGCAATTCCATATTAATTTTTGCTGCTTTTGCAGCATCTGTTATCCGTTTAGGTGTTGTTGTGCCAATGACTGGATGAATATTTGCTGGATGCTTCATAATCCAAGCCAACAATAACTGATCTTCGGTAGCATCATATTTTTCCAATAGTTCCCCTAACTGCTTATGAATACGTCTTGTCTGTTCATTGTCTTCCCTAAAGACATTACCCAAAGG
Organism: Flavobacteriaceae bacterium; assembly: GCA_014238425.1. Taxonomy (GTDB): domain Bacteria; phylum Bacteroidota; class Bacteroidia; order Flavobacteriales; family Flavobacteriaceae; genus JABABD01. The sequence continues at coordinate 96,728 of JABABD010000020.1, forward strand.
CGACCATGCCATTGGTGTGATATCATTGGTAATCATTGTATCTAAAGTACCATCATGCATTGCCGTATGCGTTGTTAACGAGAACTCAATTTGATTTACAGAAATAGGCATTTTACTACCTATCATGTTCATTTGCGCTGGTGTAAAGTTAGACACGCCAAAATCCTTGATTTTTCCCTGCCGCATCAATTGTAAAATAGCCTCAGCAATCTCATCTGAACGCATCAACGGACTTGGTCTGTGCATTAATATTACATCTAAATAATCTGTTTTCAAGAGTTTAAGGGATTCTTCAACAGACCAAATAATATACTCTTTAGAGTATTCATAATGTCCAACCTTATTTTTACGGTCCCCACTTAAATGTTGAATACCGCATTTTGAAATCAGCTGTATGTCTTCTCTTTTAATATTGCTTTCAGCTAACGCAATTCCAAAATCTTCCTCAGTTGTATAGCCTCCATAAATATCAGCATGATCAAACGTAGTAATCTTATTTTCAATGCAATGACTCATCAGCGAGGACATTTCTTTTTTATCTAGTTGCTTTCCCCAAGCGCCCCAAGTCATCGTGCCAGAAATAATACGTGAAAATTCTTTGTTCATAGCTGAATTTGATAATGTTTAAAATTAACAAACAAATAACAGGAGATGGCTTTTAAATACTGGAATTTTTAACCAATTATTAACAGCTCTAACCGAATTATTTTAACAATTTGCGATGTTGAAAATTAGGGCTTACATTCGCCTGGTAAATAATACATGATGGAAGATACAAGTACAATAGATATTAAGGCTATTAACGAAGCTATTGAAAAAGAAAGTGCTTTCGTAGACCTACTTACTTTAGAAATGAATAAAGTAATCGTTGGGCAGAAGCATATGATAGAACGTTTGTTGATTGGCTTACTTGGTCAAGGACACATCTTATTAGAAGGTGTTCCTGGACTGGCAAAGACATTGGCGATTAATACACTAGCGCAAGCTGTTGATGGTAGTTTTAGTAGAATTCAGTTTACTCCAGATCTTCTGCCAGCTGATGTTACTGGTACATTGATCTACAATATGAAGCAGAATGATTTCACCATAAAGAAAGGACCCATTTTTGCCAATTTTGTATTAGCTGATGAGATCAACAGGGCACCGGCAAAAGTACAATCAGCATTGTTAGAAGCGATGCAGGAAAAACAAGTGACCATTGGTGACGAAACTTTTGTGCTTGACAGACCATTTTTAGTTATGGCCACGCAAAATCCAGTAGAACAAGAAGGAACATATCCATTGCCTGAAGCACAGGTTGACCGTTTTATGTTAAAAACAGTTATCGATTATCCTAAAATGGATGAGGAACAACAAATTGTTCGCGCTAATTTAAAAGGCGCTTTCGAAAAAGTAAATCCTGTTGTTTCCGTAAAACAGATTCTTGATGCTCAAAAAGCGGTAAGAACCGTTTATATGGATGAGAAAATTGAAAAATATATACTCGATATTGTATTCGCAACACGATATCCTGAAAAATATAAATTATCTGAGCTTAAGCCTTTAATTTCTTTTGGAGCTTCACCTCGTGGAAGTATCAATTTAGCTACAGCTGCAAAATGCTTCGCTTTTATTAAAAGAAGAGGCTATGTGATTCCGGAAGATGTTCGCGCTGTTGTTCATGATGTGCTACGTCATAGAATAGGTATTACTTACGAAGCTGAAGCTGAGAATGTAACGTCTGAAGATATCATCAATAAAATTGTCAACGAGATTGAAGTGCCATAGTAGTTATTCAGAAGTTAACTGAATATTGATTATTGTCGACTGAACAAATGGATACTAAAGAACTACTAAAGAAAGTACGTAAAATCGAGATTAAGACACGCCGTTTGTCTGATCACATATTTGGAGGTGAATATCATTCCACCTTCAAAGGGCGTGGTATGACATTTAGTGAAGTTCGTCAATACCAATACGGAGATGACGTAAGAAATATTGATTGGAATGTCACTGCGCGTTATAATGAGCCCTATATAAAAGTCTTTGAAGAAGAACGTGAGCTTATTATGATGCTTGTTGTGGATATATCTGGATCTGAATTATTCGGTACACAAGAACAATTTAAAAATGAAATCGTGACTGAAATTGCTGCAACATTAGCTTTTTCTGCCACTCAAAATAATGACAAAATCGGCTTGATTTTGTTCTCTGATGAAGTAGAATTATATGTACCACCTAAAAAAGGACGTTCACATGTATTACGTATTATACGAGAGTTAATTGAATACAAACCCAAAAGCAAGCAAACTAATATTGCAGAAGCATTGAAGTTCCTTTCCAATGTGATGAAGAAAAAAACAATTGTGTTTTTGCTATCCGATTTTATTGCTGATAACTATGAGCGTACATTAAAAATCGTTTCCAATAAACATGATGTTACGGGCATTAGAGTTTATGATAGGCGCGAGGAAGATATCCCAAATCTAGGAATGGTTCAAATGGAAGATGAAGAGACTGGCGAATCTATATTGGTAAATACTAACTCTAAGAAAGTAAGGATGAATTATGGCAGATTCTATCGTGAAAAAGTAGATTTCTTCAAAGATAGTTTCAATAAATCTGGTGCTGGTACTATTAATTGTCGTGTTGATGAAAGTTACGTGAAAAAGCTATTAGGGTATTTTAAACGAAGAGGATAAAGAAATGATGAATTACGAACTACGAACTAAAAGATTAAATACTGCAAGCTCCACGTTTTGGGCGTCAGTTGTCTTTTGTTTATTTTCTGTTATCTCTGAGGCCCAAGTGACATCATCGATTGACTCTACCACCATAAAAATTGGAGAGCAAATAACGTATCGTATTGAAGTAGATACCGATACTACAGATTTAGTGGTTTTTCCTGAAGGGCAAACATTCGCTCCTCTAGAAATGATTGAATCTTATCCGCTAGACACTACTAAAAACAATGCTAAATACAATCTCATAAAACGTTATGGGTTAACGCAGTTTGACTCTGGTGCATATACCATTCCGCGACAGAAAATAATTGTTGGGGGCAAAACATTCTTTACAGATTCTCTCAAAGTAGAAGTAAATAACGTCTTAATAGATACTACTAAACAAGGCCTTTATGACATTAAACCATTAATTGAGGTTGATAGATCTGCTGGCAATTGGTGGAAATATTTGCTATATACCTTATTGTTCTTAGCGTTAGTTGGTGGTCTTTTATATTGGTTTATTTGGAGGAAAAAACCGCTCACCCAAGAAGAAAAAATAGCGCTGTTGTCGCCTTATGAGCGAGCTAAATTATCGCTCCAAAAATTAGACGATGCTGATTATTTAAAGAACGAACAACTTAAAGATTATTATTCTGAATTAACTGGTATTATACGGAAATATCTTGATGAAAAGGTATATGATCATTCGCTTGAGAGTACAACTGACGAGCTTGTTAATAGATTGAAGCTTTTAAAGGATGGCAATCAAATTGATCTTAAAGAAGATGATATCCATAATATTGAAACCATTTTAAAACGAGCCGATTTAGTGAAATTCGCTAAATCCAAACCAGATATTGCGCTTGCCGAAATCGATAGAAAAACAATCGATTTAGAAATAGATCAAGTAAAAGAAGCATTACCAGAACCTACAGAAGAAGAAAAATTACGTGATCAGCAATATAGAGAAGAACAAGAAAGAAAGAAAAAACGTCGTAAAATAATAATTACATCTGTTATAGCAGCGTTTGTAATCTTGGGGTCTTTAGGAGGACTCACGGCCTATTATGGTTTCAATACATTAAAAGACAATATATTAGGTCACCCAAGCAAAGAGCTGTTAGAAGGTGAGTGGGTAAGAAGCGAGTATGGAGCACCAGGCATCACCGTGTCTACACCTAAGGTTTTAAAGCGCTTTGAATTACCACTGCCTGATGAGGTTAAAAAACAAATAAATAGCACGACGTTTGCTTACGGTAGTTTGCTAGAAGATTTTAATATTATGGTCAATAGTGCCGTATATAAACAACAAGATTCTGTTGATGTTAAAAGTGTTTTAGAGGGCGCCATCAAGAATTTTGAAGCTCAAGGCGTTCAAAATTTAGTTGTACAAAATGACAAGTTTGTAACTCCAAATGGAGCCGAAGGATTAAAAACATACGGAAGTGGTGAATTTCCTATTCCTGGAACAGATAAATTCAGTTTAGGGAATTATACTATGCTCCATTTTACAGGAGGTAATGTATTACAACAAGCCATTGTGACTTGGAGAGATGGTGATGATTATGGCAAAGAAATGGCAGACAGAATTATTAATTCTGTTGAAGTCAAAAAAGAAGAGAAAGAAGAAGAAGAAAAAAGCTAATGTTCGAGAATTTTGAATTTGTAAATCCTGGATTATTTTGGTTGCTATTAGCACTTCCATTAGCTTTGCTATGGTATATTTTTAAAAGAAAAAAAGAAACAGCTGAACTTAAAATTTCAAGTTTAAAAGGCTTTAAAGCAACCCCTTCTTTTTTACCCAAACTTAAACCTTTGCTCTTTATCTTAAGGTTACTAACGTTGGCATTATTGATTGTTGCCATGGCGCGACCACGCACTGTTGATGTATCTACCAAAACAAAAACGACCAAAGGCATAGATATCGTTATGGCAATTGATGTATCAGCGAGTATGTTAGCAAGAGATCTTCAACCTAATCGTTTAGAGGCCTTAAAAAGTGTTGCCGCAGAGTTTATAAAAGGCAGGCCAAATGACCGAATTGGGTTGGTTGAATACGCTGGTGAGAGTTTTACAAAAACCCCTATTACTAGTGATAAGAACATTGTCTTGCGATCGCTAAACGATATAAAGTACAATACCATTATTGAAGGCGGAACAGCCATAGGAATGGGGTTAGCTACCGCAGTTAATAGATTAAAAGACAGCAAAGCAGTAAGTAAGATCATCATCCTGTTAACGGATGGCGTAAATAACTCAGGACAAATCGATCCAAAAATTGCTAGTGATCTTGCTGTAGAATTTGGTATTAAAACATATACCATTGGTTTGGGTACAAATGGTATGGCATTATCGCCAATTGCCATTAAAAACAATGGAACATTTCAATATGGCCGTGTTCAAGTTGAAATAGACGAAAAACTTCTACGTGAAATCGCGGATGCTACAGGTGGAAAATACTTTAGAGCAACCAATAATAAAAAACTGGAAGAAATTTATAAAGAAATAGATAAGCTTGAGAAAACCGATGTTGAAGAATTTAAGTTCACACAGTATGAAGAAATGTTCAGGCCATTAGTGTGGTTAGCAGGACTTCTATTCCTGTTAGAACTATTATTGAGGTTTACGATTTTCAAGAGTTTTGTGTAAGATGAAGAAAGGCATAATCATACAAGGCAGCTCCAGAAGTGAAGGAGACACTAGTAAGATTGTTGATTTACTAAGAAAGCAAACAGGTTTTGATATTGTTGACTTGAATAGAAAAAAAATAAAACACTTTGATTATAACTTTAATAATCGTGATGATGATTTCACTGATTTATTTAAAAACATAGTCACTAATTATAAGATCATAGTTTTTGTTACGCCAATTTATTGGTACTCAATGAGTGGGTTAATGAAAGTTTTTTTCGATAGAATTTCAGATTTTTTGAAACTAGATAAAGACTATGGCAGAAAATTAAGAGGAATGAAAATGGCAAGTGTGAGTTCTAGTAATGACAATAGGTTTTATGAAGGATTTGAAATGCCATTTAAGAATAGTGCGGATTATTTAGGCATGGAATACAAAGGGCATTTACATGCTTGGATTCTGAACGATACGATTCCTGAAGAAGTCAAAAATAAGATCAATGAATTTGCAAGTAATAAATTAATTAACGATTAAAAAACCCTGACATTAGCAGGAAGAAAATATGTTTCAATTAGAAGAGAAAATATGGTTTTGGGCATTACTTATCATTCCGGTGATAGTGGTTTTCTTTGTATTACTTCAAATATGGAAACGTCATGCGCAAGGAAAATTTGCGAATAGGAATTTACTTAAAAGATTAAGTCCTAATAGGTCGTTATTCAAATCTGTATTAAAGCTTATCGTTTGGTCGTTGGCCATTGCCTGTTTAGTTGTAGCACTTGTAAATCCAAAAGTAGGAACAACACTTGAAACAGTAAAGCGTGAAGGCGTTGATATCGTTTTTGCGGTAGATGTATCTCGAAGTATGTTGGCAGAAGATATAGCACCTAATCGTTTAGAAAAATCCAAGCAATTGGTTACACAGATCATTAACAATCTAGCCAGTGATAGAGTTGGTATCATTGCATACGCTGGTACAGCATTTCCGCAATTGCCAATAACAACTGATTACGGTTCAGCCAAAATGTTCCTTCAGAACATGAATACAGATATGTTGTCTTCTCAAGGAACGGCAATCAACCAAGCCATACAATTGGCCAAGACCTATTATAATGATGAAGAGCAGACCAATCGGGTATTAATTATTATTTCAGATGGTGAAGATCACAGCCATGAAGCGGCAAGAGTGGCTGAAGAGGCCAGCGAAGAAGGCATTCGAATCTTTACTATTGGTGTTGGCAGTGAAAAAGGAGGTCCAATTCCTATTAAAAGAAACGGTATAGTACTTAATTATAAAAAAGACCGGCAAGGTGAAACTGTTGTCACAAAGTTAGACGAAAAGACCTTAAAAACGATTGCTGAAGAAGCCAACGGTGTATATATTAATGGTCAGAATACTAATCGCGTAATTGAGGAAATTAGCGATATTCTCTTAAGAATGGACAAAAAAGAGTTCGAAGCCAAGCAATTTGCAGATTTCAAAGATCAATTTCAGTGGTTCTTAGGATTGGCCATATTTCTATTGTTCTTAGATGTATTCTTATTAGAGCGAAAAACTGGTTGGTTGAAAAAACTGAATTTATTCAATGAAAACCTATAGTTGCATTTTATAAGTTCTTTAACTATAATGAACATTCGTGTTTTATATATTGTGAGGCTGAATTAAGCGTAAAAATGAAAAAAATTGTATTCTTTATAGTATTATGTACATCACTGTTGGGTTTTTCCCAAGAGAAAGATATGGCATTACAAGAATCGAATAACCTCGTTTACGAAGGCAATGAGTTAATTTCTGAAAACGAATTCGTTTCAGCAGAAATGGAATATCGCAAAGCGATATCAAAGAAATCTAACAACGCCGTAGCAAGTTATGACTTAGGAAATGCTTATTACCAAAACGCCCATTTTGAAGAAGCCTTACTTCGCCATGCCGAAGCTGTTGAATTTGCAGATACCAAAGAACAAAAGCATAAAGCTTGGCATAATATAGGGAACACCTTGATGAAGGCTGAAAAATGTCAAGAAGCCGTTGAGGCCTTTAAAAATGCGCTGCGCAATAATCCATCAGATGATGAAACACGTTATAATTTTGGGCTAGCAAAAGAATGCGCCAAAAAGCAGCAAGAAGAAGAGGATAAGAAGAAAGACGACGAAAAGAAAGACGAAGACAAAGATAAAGAGGAGAAAGATGGTGAAGATGACAAGGAAAAAGAGAAAGACAAGAAAGAGGAAAAAGATGATCAAAAAAATAAAGATCAGCAAAATCCAGATGAAGGTGATGATAAAAAAGATGAGAATGGTGATCCTAAAGACGAAAAGCAAGATCAAGACAAAGAAGGCAAGCCTGAAGATCAAAAACAAAAACCTCAGCAACAACCTGGAAAATTATCACCTCAGCAAATCAAGAATTTGTTAGAAGCGATGAATAATCAAGAGCAAAAAGTACAGGAGAAAATAAATGCTCAAAAGACCAAAGGCGTAAAAATTAGAACAGATAAAGATTGGTAGCTTTATAATGAATCTCTTGAAAAACATATCGTTTTTATTACTCCTATTCGTTGGAACTGTTGTTTCGGCACAAGTTACCTTTGAAACCAAAGTCAGTAAAAAAACATTGGGCGTCAATGAACGCCTTCGTATTGATTTTCAAATGAACAAGGATGGCGATAATTTTGTACCACCAAGTTTTGTCGATTTTACGGTTGTAGGTGGTCCGAGTCAATCCATTAGTAATTCTTGGGCCAATGGTAAACGGTCTTATTCCAAGATGTACAGCTATTTTTTAGCACCAAAAAGGAAAGGAAAGTTTACAATTAAACAAGCTTCTGTAGAGATTGGAGGTGAAGTTTATAAAACATTACCAGTTACCATCACTGTAAAAACAGCCGTCACCAAGTCTGAAGGCAGCAATAACGCAAGTTACGAAGCAACTGAAAATATCCATTTGGTTGCCGAAGTGTCTAAAAACAACCCTTACCTCAATGAGCCATTAACCGTTGTTTATAAATTATACGTAGGATCAAATACGGGTGTCGAGAACTGGAGAGAAACCGATACGCCAAGATATAATGATTTCTGGAGTCAGAATATCGATATCAAAGGCATAAAGATCATGAATGGTAAATATAAAGGCGAAGATTATAGATATGTAGTCCTTAGAAAAGCTGTTTTGTATCCGCAAAAAACGGGGAAGCTTGAGATTGAACCTTTAGTCTTAGATGTTACAGTAGCTGTACCAACAAAAAGACGCGATATTTTTGGCGGTCGTATGATGTCTCAAATTCATGTGCCTGTATCTGCAGGAAAACGAACGATTAATGTAAAACCGCTTCCGGAAAATGCGCCTTCAGATTTTACCGGTGCCGTAGGTAAGTTCGATTTTAATATCACTACATCTAAAAGGCAATTAGATGCTTCAGAATCGTTACAAGCCAAGGTAGAAGTATCTGGAAAAGGGAACTTAAAATTGTTTAAACTCCCTAAGCTCACACTTCCAAGTTCCTTAGAGGTTTATGAGCCTGAGCACAATCAAAACGTAAGAACGGATCTCAGTGGTATGAGAGGTAAAATTTCTGACAGCTATACGATTATACCCCAATATAAAGGCAAATATCCAATCCCAAGTATTTCGTTTTCATATTTCGATCCAGAGGTGGGAACTTTTAAAAGAGTTACTTCAGATGAAGTCGTAATCGACGTACTTGACGGACCAGTTAATAATGCTACTGCAGATAATAACTTGAATGCTGGTGGAAACAAACAACGTGTTGTACTTTCTACTGATCAGTTTGCATTCGTAAAAACGAACCCGAATTTAGCAGCTATTGAATCTCCAAATTTCTTTAAGTCAAAACTATTCTGGGCTTCATTATTATCGCCATTACTATTAATTCCTCTAGCGATCGTATTCAGGAGAAAAAGAGAAGAACGATTATCTGATATTGCTGGCAATAGAGTTAGACTAGCAGATAAATTAGCTCGGAAATACCTAGGAGAAGCCAAGAAATCTTTAGGTAAGAAAGAAGCGTTCTATGAGTCTTTAGAGCGTGCTTTACATAATTACCTCAAGGCAAAACTGAATATTGAAACCAGCGATCTGAGTAAAGAAAAGATACAAGGCTTATTAACTGAGAGAAAAGTAAGCCACGATACCGTTGACGAGTTTATGAGTTTATTACAAAGCGCCGAACTTGCTCGATACACGCCGCTATCAAATGTGGAAATGCAGCAAGATTATGACAAAGCCGCAAAAACGATTTCAGCAATAGATAAACAAATCAGGTAGTAAGATGAAGAAACTGATTTACATATTAACCCTTTTGTTAAGCTTCGGAGCAATCTCTCAAAACGACATTTTGTTTAAAGAAGCAAATGCTTTATACAACGAAGGAAAGCACTATGAAGCTATTGACAAATACGAGACTATATTAAAAAGCGGTGTTCATTCTGCCGAGTTATATTTTAATCTAGGCAATGCTAACTACAAACTTAATAATGTAGCTCCAAGCGTTTATTACTATGAAAAGGCATTGCAACTGGCACCTAAGGATAAAGAGATACAAAATAATTTAGTATTTGCTAACAACATGACCATTGATGCTATTGAAGAAGTCCCTGAAGTGGGTGTTTCTAAATTCTTCAATAAAGTGATCAATGTCTTTGGTTTTGATGGTTGGGCAAAATTGACAATTGTATTAATGCTATTGTTTGTTGGGCTATTTATTATGTATTATTTCGCCTTTGCAACACAAAGAAAACGCTTATCTTTTATTGGAAGCATCGCCGCATTGTTCTTAATGCTTTTGTCTTTGACTTTTGCCTTCCAGAAATACAATATGGCCAAAAAAGACCAGCCAGCAATCGTATTCTCTCAAGAAGCAAAAGTAAAAAGTGAGCCTAATAATCGTAGTGCAGAAGCCTTTATACTTCATGAAGGCACAAAAGTGCAGATCCTGGACACTATTAATAACTGGAAGAGGATTAAGTTAGTAGACGGTAAGACAGGTTGGATTCCTAGTGATGATATAAAAGCTTTATAATAAAACCATTGTTACATTCTTAAAATATTACTCAAAGCCAAACAGTAGATTTTGGGATTCTTATACAGAAGTATAAAAACATCATTGATATATTATGAATATAAACTAATTATTCATGGTAGATAAGGTAGCTGTTTTAGTAAGCTGGAAGTTTAGATTTGGTTTTAAAAAGAGATAATGGAAATGTGGCTTTTCCTTTCATCCAATAATCTTTCGCATGATATTTTTTCATTTCAACCATTGCGGCATGTAGACGATTAGTTCTTCTGGGATTCTCATCTCCAGGCCCTCCAAATTTACGATACCCAAGTCCTACCGGATGATAGTCGTACCGATCTGCGAACCAAATAGTAATCGTTTTTTTATCTTTACTAATTTCCCAATCTACTCTGTCTATACCTCCAAAGGCATATTTAAAATTTAGTTTTGAATAATAAAATTGTTTTAGAAAAAAACGACCTCGCAGTGAACTACCAATATTAGAACTGAAGACATTTCTAACATTTGAGTCTTGATAAAAAAGTTCTTTTAGATTTTTAGAGACATTTAGTGTTTTCCCACTACCATTTAAATAATGATTGACATGCTTTAAGGCTAAAGTCAAATTGAGTCTTCGAAAATAAAGTTTTACCCAATCAACTTCAATCAAGGCAGTATCAATATTACCTGTGCCTGCCAAACTAATTCTTGCACTATTATTTGGTTGATGATTATGAGCAGGACGACCAGCAATAAACCACTTTTTTTTTGGTTCATCAACATGTTTACGTCTAGTTCCTCTTTCAGTTTTCTCTAATTCAATTCCTTGAACCCTTCCAAGGCCTCGATCAGGGTCATACGGAACTTTATGTACTATTTCTCCTGTATATATAGTTTTAAATATAGTATAACCCTTATTATCTATATAAGCAGATTCCACACTGACTTGAACATGAATTCCAGATTCATTGATATAAAAGAATTTTTCGTTTATTTCCCGTATAGTGATTTTTCTCTTAGGCATTAATTATTCATTAACATTAATGTTCTTAGCTCCACTTACTTTTATTATTTTTTCTATATCCCCATCCTCATAATCCTTATTCAAAACCCTAGCAGACTTCCTTAAATTCTCAATTTGTGCTTCACGTACTTCTTCTTGTACTTTTAAAACATCCATGGCTCTGTGTTTTAATTTAAAGTCTTCTAATAAGGCATGTTTGCCTGGCAATGCTTCTATATACAGTTGGCCAGTTGGCACTACAATAGTTTCATCTTTTATAACTGGGTTTGCTAAACGCGCAGTAAGAATTTCTGATACTCTCTCCGCTAATTCCTTATGTTCTGGTATGCCTTTTATTTGTACTTGAATCTCTTTGAGGTCTTCAGTAGAAATCTCATTGTCAAAATCAGGATCTTGAATACCTAAATATTCATTCACATAATCTTTCATCATGAAGTCTGTAATATATGTACATTCTTTAAGAGGAAAGATGGCATAATTTCCTTTAAAACCAAGTAAGTTATCAATATCTGCAACTTCATGAAGTCTTCTTGAGAAGTCAACATCATTTGGTTTGGGATAGCCGACTAACCAATGTAAATCTGATATAGGATAACCTATATTTCGAAAATAATCAGCACTGTTATTCCTGTCATTTTGAGTGATAGTAACATCTTTAGGTTTAGGCATTGGAGCTACTTTATCATATAACCTAAAAAACCGTTGGTCTGGTGGTTCATGTTCCCAAATACCTTGCATGTAGTACAGAATGTTTTGTTTGACGTGAATTCGCAATTGATTAATTAAATTACGCTTGGTGTATATTTTAGTAGTAATAGCCATCATCTGGTTTTTGGCTTTTTCTAGAGTATTGCTTTCAGAAGCTAATTCTTCACCTGTAACACCTAATTCTTCTCGTACCTGATTTATTCTAGAATCTAATGCCTTACGTTCAGCTTCATAAAATTCAGAGTCGTATTGTCCTTCTAATTCACTTCCAGCATTATTGAATTCAGAGAAACTCTGAGCGGCTTGAAATGGATTTATTAAAGCCCCTAAAAATGCATTTGTTTTAGTGCTATCCCTTTTTCTTTGTTCAAAATCAACAATATTTTCGTTATTAGTTGCAGTATTAAGTTTGGACTGTAATCTTGACCTTAAAGACATTAAACTAGATACGTTTGCTGATATTTCATTGACCATTTCTTTTTGCTGATGATAATGTCCCTTGGCTGCTTCGTAATTAATTTCATCTCCTATAAATCCTTCCCTTAAATAATCTAAAGCTTCATGAAAAGAGTCATCTAGTAAAATACGTCTCAAAATCCATTCATGAGTTAATAACCAATCTTCATCAATTTCATGTGGAGCGGGAACATCAAAAGCAACCATGATTATAGGTGTAAGCTTGTGTAGGTTCTCGGATACAATAAATTGACGTTCTAATTCATAAAAAAGATAAGTAACTGTTATTTCATTATTAGGATTTAAAATTTCTCCAGACGTACTTTCTTCGTAATCAGATTCTTCCTTTGAAATTATTTCAACAGAGCGTTCATTTTTAAATTCATTGGCGGCTTTTCTTGTTGATTCTCTTATTCCTTTTTTCTTGGCTGAAGATTCTGAAGATTGATCATTTTTGTATCCAGTAGTAGTTTTTACTCCGCCTTTAGCTACACCTACTTCAAAACCAATACTGCCTTCTACCGTCAAATTAAAATTTGTAGCTGTACTCGCTTTGCTAAAAATCTCTGAATGCGCTTTAGTAATGTAGGATGCTTCATCGGTTTGCTTGGACAACGAACTTTCCACTTCTTTTTGGGATCGTGTCCTTTTTACTTTAAGTTTTTTAGTGAATTTTCTTTTTTCACCAGGTGCAAGAGGTATTGTAGAAACTAAATCTCCAACTTGCCAGTTAGAAGGAGTCCATTCTTGACGATATGTGGTCATGATTCCGTAATTAACAGAGTTTTTTGCAAACACATGAAATTTGTAGGGTTCTAAAAGTCTTTTATTGATGTCATCTATTAACTTACTAACTCTTGTTTTAATACCTTTTGGGTTGTTTAAAATACTTTTAATGGCATTTTTATCGACGTCAAAAGAAGAAAAATATGGTTTTAAACTAAACTTAAGAACAGCATAAGCCTTAGCATTATCTGAATTATCGTAGTTAAATTTTTCGTTTAAATAGCTTAAAGAGTTTGTATCAAAATAGCCTTTTTGCTTTAATACTTTATCTATGAAACTACCCTTTTGACCGTTTATATCATTATCATTATACACTTTCGATATAGTATCCCCATTGTGTTCATGATTTCCTTCACTACTTTTCCATGTATCATTTTGCTTTGATATTATTTCCACATAGTTTTCTTGCGTTTTAGTAAATAATACATCTACCTTTTCTTCGTATGATAATTCTATATATCTATCAAGCTCTGTAGTATTTAAAACACTTATTATCTGGTTCTGTTGATTAATGGATAGTAATCGCCAATTCTCCTTTAACTTATCAGGATTACTAGAATCTAAAATACCATCTTTCAGATTCAACTTTTGTAATTTTGATGGCATTGGTATGCCTTCTCCAATTAATGCCGACTTTTCATTAAGAAAAGCAACTATTCTTGTCAGGTTATTTTTTTCTCCATTTAATAATTGTTCTAACTCATTGTATGAATTTCGCAATTCTACATTAAACTTACCTTCTCCATTATATTCTTCCAAAACATCAACAATTTGGTTATATGTAGATGTTATGTTTTCAGATATTTTTTCATCTAAAAGTTCAGACCAAACATCCTCAAAAGCAATTTGTAAATTATGGAAATCATGAAATGCTTTTTGATTTGCAGCACTAGTGTCTTGATCAAAATCTACTCTAGTTTTAATATTGGCATGTAAAACACTATTATCAAGTGTATTCTGAATAGGACCATACACCTCACTTATTTTATCGTTTATGAATTTTGTTTCTTCCCCTTCTTTAATTAATTCTATACCGTTAGATGAGTTGAATTGCTTACAAGAATCTGGTTTTGAAGGTTTTTCAGAATCAGTATTTTTTTTATTGATAATTTCATCTAGTATATCTTTAAGTTTATCTTTTCTTACTAAGGTCTTTCCTTTAGTTTTTTTATTTAATAGGCCACAATATCTACTATAAGGAATATTAATTTCATTAATTGGGTTAGTACTATCATCAATCCCTAACTCTTTTTTGTCTTTATCTGTTAGTATTACTGGCAAAAGAGAAGAATTTTTAAAATCTAAGCGTTCTAACCCTTTAATTATTATGGTTTCTGAAACATCAATAAATGAGTCTTCTTTGCCCATAAATAAATGACTATCTCTTAGTGCCTTTGGAATTGTTGAAATATTTTTGAATAGAGTATCTGTCTCCTTTTTTCTCTTTTTTTGTTTTTCAAATTTTTTAGCAATTTTAGGGGTTAAATGAGTTTTTAGAAGTTGCTCTTCTTTTTCATCTACCTCAATACTTTTTAGAATAGTCGCAACTTTAGTTTCTATATTCTTAGACCCTGAACTTATATTAGATATATCTGGACTAGAAACATTAATTATTAACGCTTCATTTTGTCCACCATTTAGCAAGGGATAATCAGAAACATAAAGAACTCTATCTTTCAATTCTCTTTCTTTCTCTTCAGGAGCAAGAACGACTACAATAATATCAGGTCTTTTTTCTTCCTTTTGTGGTGCAAAATCTTTGTAATCATAATTAAACTCGAATGAGCCATCACTTTTCGAGTATGTTGAACCTAATCTTTCAGAACCTTTTTCTTCCAAAAATTCTAGAATGTTCTTTTTGAGATTTTTTGGGATAGTTAGCTTTCTGTCGGTATCATAAAATAGGACTAATAGGTTTTTTAGACCAGCTCCATTTTTTGCTATAATTTTGCCATTGATTGTGTACTCCATAATTAAATGAATTAGAATAAATAATTACTTTCTCGGGCTGTTAATTACAAAAGGGAGGTTTAACAAAAATATGTTTCATTTTAAATATATGAGACTGACTAACAGGCAATTAAATAATTACGGGTTAACTCCCTAATTATTAGTTTTAGTTTACCGTCTAGGTTTTGTTGAAGCAAATTTAGAGATGATGTATAAGACGCCATATCACTATTGTAACAAATGATGCAACATATGTAACAATTGATGTTTTAAACTTTCTTTAACGCTTTCTTCAAACCCAAATAGTATCTTTGCGGTCAACCATTAAAATCTTAGGACATTGAGAAGCATTGTTTCTGTCTTTTTCTCTTTTATTTTCTTGCTGCTTATTGCTGCTCCTTCGCTAGTATTAATAGTTGAAGATTCGTTGGACATATCTTTTATCATTGATATAAATGAAGAAGAAAACACAGAGAAAAAATCCAAGAAAAATCTTGAACTCGATGTTTTTCATAAAAGTGATTTAGTAGAGACTTGTATCAATCCTGAAAACAAGCATATTCCTGAATATTATTTTAGATCATACGGAAAGCTTTATAAAAAACTACATTCTCCGCCTCCCGAACAGGTGTAAATTATTCAAAAATCATTGAAGGCGTTTGAGCCTAATTAATTTTAATAATTTATATTACAATACATGAAAAACATATTTTCCAATATCAAAGGTGATGCCTTTGGAGGTATTACCGCTGGAATCGTAGCATTACCACTCGCCTTGGCGTTTGGTGTGTCTTCTGGTCTTGGGCCAAGCGCTGGTCTGTATGGCGCTATTTTCATTAGTTTCTTTGCGGCACTTTTTGGAGGTACTAACACACAGATCTCTGGGCCTACAGCACCAATGACTGCCGTAAGTATGGTAGTCATTGCTGGAATCATCGCTGTCAATGATGGAGATGTCTCTAGGGCACTTCCTGCTATACTGACCGTCTTCTTATTAGCGGGTTTGATGCAAGTAGGGTTGGGAATCATAGGTTTAGGTAAATACATAAGGTATATACCGTACCCTGTTGTTTCTGGTTTCATGACAGCTATAGGTGTTATTATCCTTGCTACTAATATCTTACCTTCAATTGGGTATTATCCAAAGGAAGACGCCGAATATGTACAAACTTTTAAAACTAAGGCTGAAGATGTTATTCTACAGAATATCATAAAAGAAGAGGCTGATGAAGGCATCTTGGTTCTAGAGAATTTTAAGGAAACCATAGATCGAGCGGATCAAATTACAGAAGCCGATATTTTAAAAGAATCGCAGACGCTAGCCAAAAATGAGGCAAAATCAGTATATGGATCATTGAAAGTGCTACCACGCGCTTTAAAAAATATTAGTTGGTTGGAACTCATATTAGCCCTAGGAACCATTATTATTATCTACGGGTTCAAACGGATTACTAGAGTGATACCAAGTACGTTGGTGGCATTACTAGTTATGTCTGGAATTGCGTTTGGATTTGGATTGGATTACAGGCCTATAGAAGATATTCCTTCTGGTTTGCCTATACCAAATCTTGAGATTTTCACAAGTTTTAAGTTAGGAAGTATTACGCCATATATTTTTACGGCATTGACACTTGCACTTTTAGGAGCCATCGATTCTTTATTAACAAGTGTGGTTGCCGATAATATGACCAAGACCAAACATAAACCTAATAAGGAATTAGTTGGTCAAGGTATAGGAAACTCTATTGGCGCCATATTTGGAGGTATTCCAGGAGCGGGAGCAACTATTAGAACAGTGGTCAACATCAAGTCAGGTGGTAAGACCAAGTTATCAGGAATGATCGCCGGAATTATGCTATTTGCTATAACTATTGGGTTAGGACCAGTAGCCTCTAAAATCCCTGCTGCCGTGCTTGCAGGCATATTAGTAACTGTAGGTATAGGTGTTATGGACTATAAAGGATTAAAAGCAATCCCAAGCTTACCTAGAGATATGAATTTTGGTCCGTTCAAATTAAGTTCAGAAGTACTTATTATGATTACTGTATTACTACTGTCTACTTTTTGGGACTTAGTATATGCCGTTGGTATTGGGCTCGTTATAGCATCTCTTATGTTCATGAAAAAAATTGGCGATCTGACTGCTGAGCGTTCTGATGTAAAATCCTTGAAAAAAGAAAAAGCATGGGCAGACGAGGTTAATTTTCCTAAAAGTTTAAAAGAAGAGGTTTATATCAAGCATGTAAAAGGTCCTTTATTTTTTGGTTCTACTAGCGACTTTCAAGCATTGGCACTGCAAATCCCTAAAACAGCAAGAATTGTTATCATCCGATTAGGGCGTATGCAATATATGGATCAGTCTGGGCTTTATGCCATGGAAGACATGTTACAAGAACTAAAGAAAAATGATGTAGAAGTACTTTTCACAGGCTTATTACAGCAACCACGCTATATGATGGAGCGTATTGATATCATTCCAGATTTCATTCCTAACGAACACATTTTCGATACATTTAATGATTGTATTGAATGGGTAAAACAAAACGTAAAAAGCGAACACTAAAAAACACTATTATGAAAAATACAGCCATAACAAAAAATATTCAAGATACATTAACGCCTTCTGGAGTACTAGAAGATTTACTTGAAGGAAACTCTAGATTTGTTTCAAACAAAAACCAATCCGTAGATAACTCTGCATTAGTACAACAAACCACTGGTGGGCAATTTCCTAAGGCCGTAGTACTCTCATGCATTGATTCTAGAGTGCCTGTCGAAACAGTTTTAGATCAAGCTATCGGTGATATTTTTGTCGCAAGAGTGGCAGGAAATTTTGAAAACGTCGATATTCTCGGAAGCTTAGAATATTCGTGTAAAGCTGCCGGAAGTAAATTAGTTCTAGTATTAGGTCATGAAAGCTGTGGCGCTGTTAAAGCCGCTTGCGATGGTGTAGAATTAGGAAATATTACAGCGATGTTAGAAAACATATTGCCTGCAGTTAAACAAAGTGCTGATGAGGTAGATGGCGAATTGAATTCGTCCAACAAAGCGTTTGTAGCCAAAACAGTTGAGAACAATGTGAAACTAACTATACAACGTATTCGTGAGAAAAGCCAGATCTTAACAGAAATGGAAGACAACGGTGAAATCGCTATAGTTGGTGGCATTTACAACCTACATACTGGAAAAGTAGATATGCTTTAGAAGTAATAGTACTGTATAAAAGCCGCTCTTTTAAGCGGCTTTTTTTTATTCGATTGTTTCCTCTTCACTATTAGTGTCTTCCTCGCTTTTAATAATACTAGGGAAAATCATAGGAGCTAAAGACCTAACGGGTTTATAGAGTATGGATTCCTTAATGTCATCGTCACCTACAAAAGGCACCACACTATTCATCTTGCTAAACACAATAAGCAGTACACTCAATATCAATCCTATTTTAAGAGCACCAAAGACGCCTCCAAGAAGTTTGTTCAGAATGCCAAGTGCGGCAAAATCAGCTAATTTAGTCAAGGCTTTTCCAGCCATGGATATCGCAATAATAATAACAACAAAAGTAATGGCAAACGCAGCGAGGTTAATCGTCTTTTCATTCCAATCGGTTCTGCTTTGCAAAAATTCAGCCGCAAAATTACTGAAGTGAATGGCGCCATACACACCTGCAATTAAAGCTACAAGTGAAGCTACCTCAACAAAAAGGCCTTTCATGAACCCTCTAACAAGTCCGAATAACAAAAGAGCGCCAAGAATAATATCCAATACATTCATGATTAGTCAGTTTTTAACAAATATAAGAGTTTGATAGGTATCTACTTTGTAACTTTGTATTTCGAAATTTATTATGTCTAGAGACGAACAATTAAAAGAAAGATGGGATTTAATAGTGCAAAGACTCTCCAATCAATTTGCCGATGGCGATACCTTGGATCTTGATGCGATTATCTATTTAATAGGTATACAAGAACTAGGGCAACTAGACAGGAAGTTCAAGAAAGACCATAAGTTAGATCTTATGCATATAGCTATTTGTAGGCTTTTAGAACCCTATGGATACTACAAATTTGACTATTTTGACGATGATGGTTGGCCACATTATATTACAAAAGAGGAATTGCCAAACCTTAAGGCTGGAGAGCAAAGTGTTCTCATGAAAGAAGCCATCGTTAACTATTTCTTAGAAGCGGAATTCATAAATTAGGGCGTTCCTTTTCTGTTATCTCGAGCATTGCTGAGCGTAAAACATATTATATGCGAAAGTAGCTTGCGAAGCAAATCGAGAGAAAAGAAAGGTCGGGCTTTCTGTAGTCGCTTTTTAATTTGTCTCGAAAACCTTTCGACTCCACTTCGACAAGCTCAGTATGACACGCTCAAGGAGACAAATCAAAAGAGCTCCAACAATACTTCAATCCCTAACGCACAGTCCGCAAATTTTCCTAAATTTGCCATTCACTTTTCACGTGATATCATGATAGACAAGATAAAGGAACTTATCGCCGAAGCTGAAGCTTTCAAATCGCAATCAAAAGACGAGATTGAAGCATTCCGTATAAAATATTTAGGTAAAAAAGGATTGCTTAATGATTACTTTGCTGAATTCAAGAATGTGGCCAATGATCAGAAAAAAGAATTTGGTCAGGTTATTAATCAGTTAAAAACAACTGCTCAAGATAAAGTCAACGCACTTAAGGAAGAGTTAGAAAGCAAAGAAGAGGTTAAAGGCGTTTATGGCGATTTAACACGTCCTGGAGAACCCATGGAAATTGGTGCACGCCATCCTATATCCTTAGTGAAAAATCAAATTATCGATATATTTTCTCGTATTGGGTTTAATGTGAGCGAAGGTCCAGAAATTGAAGATGATTGGCATAATTTTACCGCATTGAACTTACCAGAATATCACCCAGCAAGAGATATGCAGGATACCTTTTTTATCCAGACAGATCCAGATATCTTATTACGTACGCATACAAGCTCAGTACAAGTGCGGTATATGGAAAATAATAAACCTCCTATTCGAACTATTTCACCAGGTCGCGTTTATAGAAACGAAGCTATTTCGGCACGTTCGCATTGCTTTTTTCATCAGGTAGAAGGGTTATACATTGACAAAGACGTGAGTTTTGCCGACTTAAAACAAACATTACAATATTTCACGACAGAAATGTTCGGAAAATCAAGAATTCGTTTGCGTCCGTCGTATTTTCCATTTACAGAACCTAGTGCTGAAGTAGATGTGTATTGGGGTCTAGAGACTGAAACCGATTACAAAATGACTAAAGGTACAGGTTGGTTGGAAATTATGGGCTGCGGTATGGTAGATCCGAACGTTTTAGAAAACTGTGGTATTGACTCTAAAGAGTACTCAGGTTTTGCATTTGGTATGGGTATAGATCGTATTGCTTTGCTGCAGTATCAAATTTCTGATATTCGTATGTTTAGCGAAAATGATGTGCGTTTCTTGGAGCAGTTTAAATCCGCTTTGTAATTAAAGCGTCAATTCGAGTATTTCAATTTAAATTGAAATGTATCGAGAATAGCTTTAATTTACTTGTTTTCGATACAATTTTCTGAAGAAAATCACTCAAACTGACGTAAATTTTATGAAAGAAGATATCACCATCCCTAAAGTAGAAGGCGTGTACATCGCCATAGTTAACGAATATAACGATATCTATAAAACACAAGATTGGAATGCCTATATCATAAACGATAAAGATGTTGATCTAGATATTGTACTTATAGTCACAAGTGGCTATTCTGAAGACAAAACCACTTCCGTCTTTCGTAAAAAGCTAGATAAACTCCCAGCAAAAAGCTACGCTAAAATAGAACTCATGCAAGAGCCTCTTTTTGCCTTGAACAATCAATTTAAAGTGTCGTTTTTTGAAGGAAACTCTATGTTTGATAAAACATATGTGTTTAGAAAGAACACCATTAATTTAAAAGCACTTAGAGATATTCCTCTAATGGACGTAAAGGGTGTTTTGATGAAATAATCTAATCCAAACGTTCCGTTAATTTCTTGAACACTTTCTTGGCATTTTTACCTTCATATAAAATACCGTAAACGGCATTAATAATAGGAAGTCGTGTCTTCTTTGCATTTTTTTCATTAAGTAAATGAGCGCTTTTAGTAGCGTAGTAGCCTTCTGCTACCATACTCATTTCCATTTGGGCAGATTTAACGGTGTAGCCCTTACCTATCATATTCCCGAACATACGGTTGCGCGAAAACGTAGAATAACCGGTCACTAACAAATCCCCCAAATAAGCGGAATTATTAATATTACGCTTCATCTTATGCATCTTCTTTATAAAACGTTTCATCTCTCGTATGGCATTGCTCATCAATACACTCTGGAAGTTGTCTCCATAGCCCAACCCATGAGCGATGCCTGCAGCTATTGCGTAGATATTTTTAAGCATCGCGGCATATTCCGTCCCAATAATATCATCGCTAGTTTTTGTACGTATATAATCTCCAGATAATTGATTTGCAACTTCCTGTGCTTTGACTTGATCCGCACAAGAAATCGTAAGATAAGATAAGCGCTCTAGTGCCACTTCTTCTGCATGACAAGGCCCAGAAATCACCACAATATTTTCGAAAGGTATATGATATATATCGTGAAAATGCTCGCCAACCAATAATCCGCTTTCTGGAATAATTCCCTTTACAGCAGAAACCATGGTCTTGTCTTTTATATCCACAGTCAGTTTTTCTAATTCCATATGCATGAATGCTGACGGAATTACGAAGATAAGCACATCTGCATAGGCAGCTATCTCGTTAATATCGTTACTTAACTTCAACTGTTCTGTATGGAATTCAACGGCGCTTAAATAACTCGGATTATGTTTCTCTTTGAGTATGTGTTCTTTCGCATAAACACTTCTCATGTACCATCCTACCTCATCTAAATTTTCACATAACATTTTGACAATCGCCGTTGCCCAACTTCCTCCTCCAAAAACAGCATATTTTAAAGACTTGCTCATAAAAACGTATGGTTTACAATTCAAAATTACATAAATTCCATTTTATCTTAACTTATTGATAATTAGAATATTAAATATTTTGGCATGTATTTTGAAAGTCTAAAAGTATAATATAAAACTGCGAGATTATGAAGACTTTAAAATTACTTACTGGATTTGCCTTAGTAGCAACCTTATTTACTTCTTGTTACACAGAAGTTATTGTTGATGATATTGTCGACAACACACCTCAAGTGTCCCTGAATCAATTATTGAATTCATACGACTTATGGTATGTCGATATCAACGCCACTTTAGGCACTGGAGAAACACCCTTTTTACAGAAAGCATTTACGGTATCGTTCAAAAATGGAACTGTGTATGCTAATAACAATTTAGTGGGTATAGGCAGTCAAGGAAGTGGCCTTGGGATTTCCGTTGGGTATTATGACGCTTATAATATGATTCTGGATGTTCATCATGATATTGATGGCCTAGAAAGCTTTGATGTCTTTCAGATCGATAGTAATACAATAGAGTTATATAACCCATTTAATGACACATCATACTTTCTGGATGGATACCAAACATCTAATTTCGATTATGATTTTGTGTTCTTTGATAACATTCATTATTTCTTACAGGAGTATGAAGCATGGGAGAAAACATATACAAGCCAAATGGGTGCGTTAAATGAGTTTGATAACGAAAACTATTTACAGTTCTTGGCAGGAGGTAATGATTCAGAATTTAGAAGCTCGCAAGATGAAAATATTGCGAACCCTAACAATATTTTATGGGATTATACAGGGATTTATGGTGTAGCTGATATTGCTGGAAATGCATACCTAAAAACCTTAACATTAGATTATGACTACTTTGACAATGAATTTTTTGAGCTTGACGTTATAAATGATGGGAAGATAGAACTTTTCCACAGTGCCTCAGGAACCGTTTATGAATTTGAAGGTAGAGGATACATTCAATATTTAAGAACTGCAACTGAAGAGGGTGAATCAAAATCATCTGGAGAGAAAAAGCGTAAGCAAAAAACAGCAAAAAAAGATAATCCAAGAGATAGTAAACGAAGCTAGATTTTTTTGGTTGGTTATTTAGTTTCTACCGCTCATCTGATATTTATGCAGATGAGCGGTTTTTATATATTCTAAAAATCGAGATCGATTGTAAGTCGATACTTAATTTCGTAAATTTATATCATAACTTAAAAACAAAAAACAAACATGGGACTATTTTCATTTATTAAGAACGCTGGAGCAAAAGTTTTCGGTATAGGAAAAACAGATGCAGAAGAAGCGGCAGCAGCAGAAGCAGCTAAACTAGCAACAGCAGCAAGACGCATGGAAAACACCGTTAGAGACCTTGGACTTGATGTTGATGGGTTGAATGTGTATATCGTTGGTGATATGGCTACCATTACTGGATTAGCTCATGACCAAGCTACAAAAGAAAAAGTAGTGTTAGTAGTAGGTAATTCTGAAGGGATTGCAACTGTAGACGATCAAATGACGGTTGAAAACATTGAGCCAGAAGCACAATTTCATACCGTCGTTAGCGGAGATACTCTAGGTAAAATAGCTAAAAATTATTATGGTAATGCCATGAAATACCCAGTAATTTTTGAAGCTAACAAACCAATGCTTGAGCATCCAGACAAAATCTATCCTGGTCAAGTATTGCGAATTCCAGCTTTAGATTAAAGAAGAGTCAAAAAATTATAGAAAGGCCCGCTCAAAAGAGTGGGTTTTTATTTTTTATAAAAATTCATCTCATCCAAATACTGCCAAACATACTCTGGTAACATAGGGCGAATGTTCTTTTTGTCTTTAATAGCTTTTCGAATGAAAGTAGAGGATAATTCCATAATTGGGGCATCTACTTTATAGATTTTCGGATGGTCATTAAATTGCGTATCAACTACTCCTTTTGATATTCGTGGATACACATACATATCATGGTTCTCCAGTATAATTTCATAGTTCTTCCATTTATGGAAGCTTTTTAAATTGTCTTCTCCCATGATCAAGCAAAACTCATTGTCAGGATATTTTTCTTGTAAATGCACCAACGTATTAACGGTATAATTTGGTTGAGGTAGCTTGAACTCAATATCGCTCGGTTTGAGTTTTTTATACTCTTCGGTTGCCCTTAAGACCATCTGATAACGATGGTTATTATCTAGGAGCGAACTCTTTTTCTTAAATGGACTATGGGGTGTTACTACAAACCAAACTTGATCTAAATCACTATGTTCCACTATGTGATTAGCAATGGTCAAGTGCCCAATATGTATAGGATTAAACGTGCCAAAGTAAAGTCCTATTTTTTTCACTTTTCTTTTTTTTCTTCACCTTCCGAAACTTCAGTGGAGGTGGGTTCATTAAGGTTTCTCGACTCCGCTCGAAATGACATAGTGTTATTATTTATAAAATACTCAACCAATGTCTCCGCTTCTTTCAAGGCATTTCCCAAATTATCATTTAAAATAACCTCATCGAACAATGGAGCAGTAGCCAATTCGGCAGACGCTTTGGCAACCCGCATATTTATTTTGTCGTCGCTTTCAGTTTTGCGTTTTTTAAGTCGGATCTTTAATTCATCAATACTTGGAGGTTTTACAAAAATGGCTAATGTTTCCTCAGGGAACTTTCGTTTGATACGCAGCCCTCCAGACACATCAATATCAAAAATCACATGTTTCCCCTTTTTCCAGATACGCTCAACTTCGGTTTTTAAAGTTCCGTAGAAATTATCACGATATACTTCTTCCCACTCCAAAAACTCATCATTCTTTATCTTGCTCTTGAATTCTTTGGCCGATAAAAAATAATAGTCGACGCCTTCTTCTTCATTACCACGCTTTTCTCGCGATGTAGCCGATATCGAAAACTCTAAATTAAGTGCTTCTTTAGTTAATAAATGTCTTACAATAGTGGTTTTTCCAGATCCTGATGGTGCAGAAAAAACGATAAGCTTCCCTTTTTTCATTTAAAGAACATTTAAGAGTTGTTCCTTCACTTTCTCTAATTCATCTTTCATTTGCACTACCAATTTTTGCATCGGTGCATAGTTAGATTTTGAACCAATAGTATTAATTTCCCTTCCCATTTCCTGGCCAATAAACCCTAGTTTCTTACCATTTGAATCAGGTGTATTGATAGATTTTATAAAATACTCCAAATGATTCGCAAGTCGAACCTTCTCCTCAGTAATATCGAATTTCTCGATATAATAAACCAATTCTTGTTCAAAACGATTTTCGTCAACCCGTTCTTTCAATTCTTCCACACCTTTACGCAAACGTTCTCGTACACCTTCAATACGTTCAGGATCCATTTTAATAACGGCCTCTAACAATTCAGATATATTATTGACACGAAGTGATAAATCGTCTTCCAGGGCTTTTCCTTCAGATGCACGATAATCTGCTATCTTATTTAAGGTGTTTTTAATTTCATTTTCAATCGTCTTCCACTCATCTTCATCAATATCATCGCGTTCTGTAGTTATTGCATCGGGCATTCTTATAGCCATTTTAAGCAACTCCATATCATCGCCTTCAACAACTTCTTTTAGCTGAGTAATATATTGTTTAGTGACAGTTTTATTGATCTTTGAAGAGGTTTCTTCTCCTGTAACTTCAAGAAATAAGTTAAAGTCCACTTTGCCTCTTTCAAGTTTCTTAGAAATTAGCTTTCTAATACTCAATTCTTTTTCTCTATATAATGATGGCGTGCGTACATTTAAGTCTAGATTCTTACTATTTAGAGATTTTATCTCTATGGTAATCTTCTTGGACGGAAGCTGCAAAACGGACTTCCCGAAACCTGTCATTGATACTATCATCTGCTATTTTTAAAAGTTAGGCGAAGTTACAAAAATAAACGCTTTAAGGCGCTTAATTCTATTTAGGGTTTCCTTCTTTATCGAAACGCTTGTCTAAGAGTTTTTCGCAATATAGCATGCCTCCTAAAAGAGATATTAGCAACACGCAAAATGGAATGAAATGCGCATGTTTCCAATCGACGAATAATGGAATTAATCCTGAAAGAATTGTAATGAATCCTGCATATATAATCAATTGGGCTCCTAATTTTATTAGCATAATCCCAAACTTGCTGATTTTTCATGCTACGTCTCGTGCGGTACCCATAAATATGATTGATCTTTTTAGGCGGTCGCATTTTGTAGATATAACCTATAATCACTAAAGGTAACCCATAAACCACAATACCGATCCAAGGCAAAAAACTATCCATGTTTGTTAATTTATTCTACAATGAACTTGCCTTGCATAATTCCGTAATGGCCAGGAAAACTACATATAAAATCATATTCTCCTTTTGCTGGCGCATCGAACGTTATAGAAGTCGTCTGCCCACCACCTATCATTTTGGTATGTGCAATAACATCCTTACCTCCATTAGGTATATAGTCAGTATCCTTTGCTGCAGATGCTTCAGACCCAAAAGATGAGATGTCTGTGCCTTGCTTTAGTATCACAACATTGTGGCCCATGATATTTGCAGCCATGGTTCCTGTATGCTCTAATACCAAAGTCACTTTTTGTCCTTCTTTTGCTCTAACGATCTTAACATTGAATTGCATCTGATCATTCCCAGTGATTTTTACTTCAATTTCCTTGGCGTTACCAGTATTAGAAGTTTGCTTTTTAGTACCGATCTTCACTTTCTCTTTTTCTTGTTTCTTTTCATCACCACAAGAAAATATGATTAAAGAAAGCGTCAATATAAATGCTAGTTTTAATGTTTTCATTATTAAGAATTTTGTTTCCTGCTAATATAAAAAATAGACCTCAGATTATAAGCCATTAAAAAGTAGATCTTCATATTTTTGTTGACTTAATAATCAGACACATGTATTTTAAAGAATTTGATATTAGATGGAGCGATATTGATGCCAACAGGCACTTAGCCAACTCCGCTTACATTAACTTTATGAGCCACACCCGAATGAGCTTTTTTATTGATAAAGGCATTACCCAACAACAATTGGCGAAATTTAGTTTTGGGCCAGTCGTGTTTTACGAACACATCTATTACTTTAAAGAAGTATTTCAAGGGAAGCCTATACGCGTAAGTCTTGAAGTTACAGGTATAAGCGAAGATGGAGGATTTTTTGAATTTGCTCATAATTTTTATGACCATAAAGGGCGAAATATAGCGCACTGCGAAATATTAGGTGCTTGGATCGACCTTGAAACTAGAAAGTTAACAGCTTTTCCAAAAGAGCTTGATTACATTTTAGAGGCTTTTCCAAAGTCAGATGATTTTAGAATCCTGACTAAAGAAGATACCAGGAAATACGGAAAATACCCTGTTGACCTTATTTAAATGGTTGGTGCTGCTTGAAAGATTTTATCTTAACATTTGAGACCAATGGCTTAATAAAATGATTTGGAATGGTTCTTTTATGTCTGAAATAGCACATCAAATCTTCTGGTTTTGCACCAAGCGTACTTTTTATTTCTGAAGCCGTTCTACCAAGATTAATTCTTTTGGATGTATGTTCAATTCCCAATCTCACATAATCATTCAGGATTCTTGGATAAATAGCATGCTCTTTATTTAATGAATAATCTAAACCTATAAAATGCGCATCGAGATTATCTTGATTCACCATGGCTGATAAAAAACCAACTAATCTATCTTCAAAAAAATACCCTTTAACTATAAATTTGTCATGATACACAGCTTTTAAATTTGTATAAGTGTTAAGATTTAAAATCTGAGCGTTAAAATTTGCATTCGCTATGGTGTTTTCATAAAGTTGTTGGAGTTCGTCTTTATGCTTAGCTACATCTTCATCTGTAAAACGCTTAGCCATCAAGGTTTTGCTCTTGGAATCCGCTTTATTGGCTTTTACTCGGTATTTAGATTTAAGTGCATTTTTATAATCTTCAAAAGAGGTCCATTCGGGTTGTAATGTAATAATCATATTCGGCTCAACTTGCATGGCGGCATAGTTAAAGTTTTTTAGTTTATCCGTTATGTAAAGTGAATCTTCTTTAAAGTCTTTTACAAAAATTGCATGTAGTCGTTTAGTCGATTTCGACAATTCTTTAACCGCTTTAGCAATAGCCTCAAAGGTTTTTAGTTTATCCGCTCCATGTTGTAGAAATGTCCCATACTCACCGCTCAAAAAGATATTACCAACAAATAGGATTCGAATTTTGTTATCGCAGAATAATCGATTAACAATCTTCTTTAACCAACCTGAAATCTTGATATTCTTTGTAATTGTTTTAACACTAATAGAAACTAACTGTGTATTTGCAAATGCTACAGGTCTATCTTCATCAAAAACAATTATATATTTAAACAAAATATCTTGATTTGCGGTTTCAAAAGCCTTGAGAAACTCGGGCGTATAGTATATATTATCGCAGCAACCTAGAGCATCCCAATGATGGGAATCTATATTGTCAATAGAATCATAAAAAGAAGCCTTCAAACTATTCAAGTTGTGGTTTTTTGTGAATTAAGCGACACTAAGTAAACTCCAGCAAAAATAAGTAATGCTGCCGCTATTTTTACTATCCCCATGGAATCACTACCCATTAATATGGCAAATATACCTGCTATTACAGGCTGAATATAAATAAAGGTTCCAACGGTTGTTGCTTTTAGCTTTGTCAAGGCTAAAGGGTTCAGGATATAAGTCGCAAAAGTGGCTCCTATTATTACAAAAGCAACCGAAAAAGATACGTATGGTGTAAAACTTTGCCAATCCACTGCTTTAAATTCACTAAAACCAAAAGGCGTGACTAATATCAATCCGAACAAGAATAACCATTTAATAAATGTAAATGGATGATACTTAACGGTCAATTTCTTTATTATAATAATATAAATACTATAAGAAATAGCGTTTATGAAAATGAACAAATTCCCTAATGGTACGTTATCTCCTATCCTAGTGGATTTACCATAAATTGTTAATATCAAAGCACCGCATAGTCCTAAAATAACTCCTATGACTTTTGGGCGTGTAATTTTTTCTTTGAGAAAAAAAGATGAAAGAATCAGAATTATTATTGGTATAGTTGTTACTATTACAGACGCATGTATAGGCGTCGTATACTCCAACCCTTTAAGAAACAATAACATATTAATAACAACCCCAAAAACAGCAGCATAAAAAAACTTTAGATAATCTTTCTTGTCTATTTTTTCAGTTTTGAAAAACAGCCCAAAAAGCCAAAATAATATGGTTGCTCCTAGTACTCTAGCAAGTACAAACCCAAAAGGCTTAATATAGCCTTCGTTCATTACGAATTTGGCAAAAGTGTAATTTAAAGCGTAAAGCAATTGTACAGTAAACAGCGCTATAAGCGCAAAAGTTCTGCTATTCATTGAGGGCTAATTTTACGGCTTCAATAGTTGATTTACTATTTCCAATAAAAATTGAATTTTCATAGATAATAACCGGACGACTCAAGAATGTATAATGTTCAAGAATAAATGCCTTATAATCTTCTTCTTTTAAGTCTTCATTTTTTAAATTGCGCTCTTTGTATAACTTTGCTCGCTTACTAAACAAAGATTCATAACTACCCGACAAACGCTCCATTTCTTCTAGTTGTTTTACTGTAATTGGCTGTGTTTTTATGTCCTGAAGTTTAAAATCTGATCCAATACTCAACTCCTTTAAAATTCTGATACATGTACTACAGGTCTTGAGGTAATATATTTTCTTCATATAACAAAGTAAGTCTATTTAAGACTAAAATAATTACATTTACTGTGAAAATCATTAACACATGGATTACTATTCTATTGTCACAATCTTAATTGTTTTATCAGCAATTTTTGGTTATATAAATGTTCGCTTTTTAAAACTTCCGATTACTATTGGGTTAATGGTAATCACAATTCTTTTTACACTAATCATACTCGGTATCAGTTATTTTGATGATACGCTTTTAATGAGGGAGCGCAAGTTGATTTCTCAAATAGATTTCAAGACCGTTCTGTTGGATATCATGCTATCATTCTTATTGTTTGCTGGAGCGCTACACACAAATTTCGAGCAACTTAAAATACAACGTTGGCCTATATTGGTGTTTGCAACTTTAGGTGTTTTAGTATCTACATTTTTGGTTGGGATCATTATGTATTTTGTATTACAGCTTGTCGGTTTGCCCGTTGAATTTATTTATTGCTTGCTCTTTGGCGCATTGATTTCGCCAACAGATCCCATTGCTGTTTTGGGTATATTGAAGCAAGCAGGAGCACCAAAAAAATTGGAAACAAAAATCGTTGGCGAATCCTTGTTTAATGATGGTGTAGGCGTTGTTGTATTCTTGACCATATATGCAATAGCTAGAGATGGTGGTGACGTGTCTGTTTCACATATCGCAGAAATGTTTGCTATTGAAGTCCTTGGTGGAATTGTTCTAGGACTGCTTTTAGGTTGGATTACGTATCGTCTTATGAAATCTATAGACGATTATGATGTTGAGGTCATTATTACCATCGCTGCAGTAATGGGTGGTACACTTTTAGCACAACAACTCCATACTTCTGCTCCACTAGCTATGGTGGCTTGCGGATTGATGGTAGGTAACGACACCATAAGAAATACAGCCATGAGTGAAATAACTGAAACCTATGTTGATAAATTCTGGGAATTAGTAGATGTATTATTAAACACATTATTGTTTGTATTAATCGGGATGGAGATATTGATGCTTACGTTTGATGGACAATACATTTTAGCGGGAATTATTGCAATTCCTATAGTTCTAGCGTGTAGATATATCTCCCTTTGGGGACCCATAAAGTTCTTTCAAAAAAAATTAGATTTTGTTCCAAAAACTAATCTCATTATGACTTGGGGAGGCTTGCGTGGCGGTATCTCAATTGCATTGGCTTTAAGCCTCACGCCACAAATGCACAGTGAATTGTTCTTGGTCATCACGTATATCATTGTGGCATTTTCTATCATCGGTCAAGGATTGACAGTAGGACCTTTGATAAGACGATTAGCAAAGGATGCGGACTAGTGAACTTTTAAGAATTCATTAACCTCTTCAAAGGGGATTGTGAACTCAATCATTCTGCTATCAAAGGTGCTTAATTCAGAGTTATTGTATAAAATAATGACGCCATCTTCACTAAATCCGAAAGAACCGGGAAGTTCAAGCTCACTAAGAAAATCATAAGAACCTACGTCTTCCATTTCTTCTATTTCCTTTTTGAAATACTTTTCTACTATTGCTTTAAAATTATTTGAACTACTTAATAAATTCTCTTTCCGATAAGTCTTTCCACTTGAAGGGTTAAAATTCAAAAAAGAAATAACACTATTACCATGAGCGCCACCAGTATTAGTATAACTATTAATAGCCACAGAAATTATTTCAGATGATTGATAGGTTACCTCACCATCGATAAAGACTTCCCAAGGTGGAGATGCCTCAGAAAACTCTTTCGAGAATTTGATATATTCTGAATCAAAAGCTTCAGAGGCTTCCTTTATTGAAGCTACCTGAATCGCATATTCCTCATTACTTAATGTTTTTACCACAAAGCTTTCAATTGCATTATTCATTGTTCGAGCTACCTCAGGATTACCTTCAAATTTAGGAATGTTAACCTCGATAATAGCATGCTCCTCTGAAGTGAAATTAGTTTCAGAAAAAGTTAACGGCTCTTCCTTTTTGCAAGAACTGACGGTTATAAAAACAAGAAGTAAAATTGTTATTTTTTTCAAAGCGTAAGAAAATCGTTAAACATAGACTAAAGGTATCGCATACATTTGAATACAACGAATTATAAATTACTTTTGTTATACTTAAAAACCGACAAATGAAATTCAACACAAAAACAATACATGGAGGACAAGAACACGATCCAGCTTATGGTTCTGTCATGCCTCCTATATATCAAACATCTACCTATGCGCAAAGCACACCAGGTGGCCATAAAGGTTATGAGTACTCTAGAACTCACAATCCAACACGCAATGCTTTAGAAAACGCATTTGCGAGCATAGAGAACGGAGCATACGGGCTTGCTTTTGGTTCTGGTCTTGCGGCTATCGATGCTGTTGTCAAACTATTACAACCAGGAGACGAAGTCATTTCTACCAACGATTTATATGGTGGCACATATCGTTTATTTACAAAGATATTTGAAGGCTTTGGCATAAAATTTCATTTTATAGGCATGCAGAATGCTAATAACATAGAGTCTTATGTAAATGAAAACACAAAACTCATTTGGGTAGAAACACCAACGAATCCAATGATGAATATTATTGATATAAAAGCTGTGAGTACTGTTGCTAAAAAACACAATGTATTATTAGCTGTAGACAATACATTTGCTACACCTTATTTACAAATCCCTTTAGATCTCGGCGCGGATATTGTCATGCATTCAGCTACAAAATATCTGGGAGGACATAGCGATGTAGTGATGGGAGCTCTTATTGTTAAAGATAAAGAATTGGCAGATAAGTTATACTTTATTCAAAATGCAAGTGGGGCAGTTTGTGGTCCTCAAGATAGTTTCTTAGTACTTAGAGGTATTAAAACATTACATATACGTATGCAACGCCATTGCGAAAATGGGAAAGCTGTTGCTGAATATCTTAAAAGTCATCCAAAAATTGAGAAAGTGTATTGGCCAGGATTTGAAGATCATCCAAATCACACTATAGCCAAAGAGCAAATGAGTGATTTTGGGGGCATGATTTCTTTTGTAACCAAAGGCAATAATTATAATGACGCTGTAAAAATTGTTGAAAATCTAAAAATATTTACTTTGGCGGAATCTCTTGGCGGTGTAGAATCACTTTCAGGGCATCCCGCAAGCATGACTCATGCGAGCATACCAAAAGAA
This sequence comes from Flavobacteriaceae bacterium, assembly GCA_014238425.1. Lineage (GTDB taxonomy): Bacteria > Bacteroidota > Bacteroidia > Flavobacteriales > Flavobacteriaceae > JABABD01. The sequence continues at coordinate 129,874 of JABABD010000020.1, forward strand.
GAACGCGAAAAAACAGGTGTTGTTGATTCGCTTATAAGGTTAAGTGTTGGAATTGAAGATAAAGATGATCTCATCGCCGACCTCAAACAAGCTATCGGATAATAAAAAAGATAAGAGCGGGTCAGTCAACTCGCTCTTATCTTTAACTAACTAATCAAATAACGATTAATAGGAATATTAATCTAGGTAATACACATAGCCAACGTTAAGCCATACTAGCCAATCGTTTGCTTTATCTTGTATGTTATCGTGGTTTAATCCATCTGTCCAGTTTGAAAAATAATATTGCCATCTTAAATCTACTAAAAGATCCGAAAGAAGTGTTAATTTATATCTCGCTCCAACGCTGGCTACAACAGACCAGGTGTTTCCTGATTCAGTATTTAAACCACCATTTTGAAATTCATAAAATAAGTTATTCTCATCTTCAAGACCACCAGGCAAGGAAGACATAGCCTCTGGGCTATAGTAGGTAAACTGACCTCCAAGACTTGCATAAGGTGCAATTTTATATGCTCCAGCTGCAAAATCACGAATGCTTAATGGGAACCACTCTAATTGGGTTCCTATATTAAGATTATTTGTTTCACCACTCATTGCTCTCAACGTTTCTCCCCAAAATGACTGTTTCTCAGCCTCAGGGCCAAAATGGTTAAGTTTTGTTTTATTCCATGAAATCTCATTTCTTACCTTAAAGTGGTCGTTAAAGTAAGTATCGGTTGTATAACAATTACAATCCGCACGATATGAAAAGTTGATATAATGAATAACGCCAATACCAATACCTGTATTTCCTTTGTTAGTATCCCAGTTTTTACGCTCTCCATAATCCGATTGAAAAGCGACAGGGCCAGCCACAATACCGACTTCGTGAGAGAAACCAAATTGAGCTATACCCGAATGCACACAGGCAAAAAGACAGTATAAAACAAGTAAATGTTTTAATTTGAACATAGTAGGTTAAATTTATATTGAGGGCTTTAACGTGAACAAATATATAAAAACTCGATAAACTAACAAATAAATACGATAAAATGCATCAATTAATTTTTTGAAAACTAAAAAACGGAAGCCTAGACCATCTTAAATATGATTACGAAATTCAAAAAAAAGAAGCATATTTTTTTAGGATAGTTTATATTTGTCGAACAAATCAAGTGTCAAATTATTAAATCACTAAATTTTATTGAATGAAAGCAAAAATCGACACATTCATGGAAGAGGTAAAGACCCGAAATGGTCATGAGCCAGAATTTATTCAAGCAGTACAAGAAGTAGCCGAAACAGTTATTCCTTACATTGTGAAACACAAGATATATAATGGTAAAAACATTCTTTTAAGGATGGTTGAACCGGAGAGGCTAATCTCTTTTCGTGTTGCTTGGGTCGACGATTCTGGAGTGATCCATGTAAATCGCGGTTATCGTATACAAATGAACTCAGCTATTGGTCCATATAAAGGAGGGTTGCGTTTCCATCCAACGGTAAATGCAAGTATTCTCAAGTTCTTAGCTTTTGAGCAAGTATTCAAAAATAGTTTAACGACACTTCCAATGGGTGGTGGTAAAGGTGGTTCAGATTTTAATCCAAAAGGAAAATCTGACGACGAAGTAATGAGATTCTGTCACTCTTTTATGTTAGAATTAAACAGGCACATTGGGCCAAATACCGATGTTCCAGCCGGAGATATAGGCGTCGGAGCAAGAGAAATTGGTTTCCTTTTTGGCATGTACAAAAAAATAAGAAATGAGTTTACTGGAGTTCTTACAGGTAAAGGTCTTTCTTGGGGTGGTTCTAAAATAAGACCTGAAGCTACTGGTTATGGTACTGTTTATTTTGCTCAAAGTATGCTTAAAACTAAGAATGAAAATTTTGAAGGTAAAACAGTGGTTATCTCTGGTTCTGGCAATGTAGCACAATTTGCAACTGAAAAAGCAATTGCTCTTGGCGCAAATGTCGTTACCTTATCCGATTCTGGTGGATATATATATGATAAAGACGGAATAGATTCAGAAAAACTGGCATTTATAATGGATCTTAAAAACAATAAGAGAGGTCGTATTTCTGAATATGTTAAAACGTATACTTCTGCAGAGTTTCATGCTCGTAAAACACCATGGGGTGTAAAATGTGACGTCGCATTACCCTGCGCTACTCAAAATGAACTTCATCAAGAAGATGCTAAAACCCTTTTAAATAATGGCTGCATCTGTGTTGCCGAAGGTGCAAACATGCCTTCAACAACAGATGCTGTTCATGAATTTATTAAGGCCAAGATACTGTTCGCGCCAGGAAAAGCCTCAAATGCAGGAGGTGTTGCAACTTCAGGACTCGAAATGTCTCAGAACTCATTAAGAATAAGCTGGACAAGAAAAGAAGTAGATGCACGACTCAAAGATATTATGGAAGACATCCATCAATCTTGTATAGAATATGGTAAAGACGACGATGGATTTGTAGATTATGTCAAAGGCGCTAATATCGCTGGATTTGTAAAAGTAGCAGATGCCATGCTCGCTCAAGGAGTTGTTTAACTAAAACACCCTTTTAAATAAATTAAAGCCCTTACTTTTAATAATTGTAAGGGCTTTTTTTTATTTTATATGATTTTTGGTTTAGTTTCGTTATATCTTTTATAAGCATTTTAAACAATACAATGATAAAAAGATCATTAGCCCTATTCTTCACCCTATTTATATTCCAGATAGGTTCTGCTCAGGATTTTTCGACTTTATGGGAAGGGCATTTCTCTTATTTAAATATCAAAGATATTGTTCAGGGTAATGATAAAATATACGCTGCTGCAGAAAATGCTGTTTTCACTTACGACCTAAGCACAAATGAAATTTCAGAAATCTCTACAATAAATGGTCTATCTGGAGATGCCATATCTACTATTCATTACAGTGAAAACTCTGGCTTATTAGTAGTTGGTTACGAAACTGGTTTAATTAATATAGTATTTGATTCTGATGAAGATGTATTAACCGTCGTTGACATAGTCGATAAAGAAACGATTCCTCCGAATAACAAAAGAATAAATCATTTCAATGAACATGATGGTCTTGTTTATATTTCCACAGATTTTGGCATTTCAGTATACGATCTTGCAAGACTAGAGTTTGGAGACACTTATTTTATTGGTGATTTAGGTACTCAAAAAATCATTAATCAAACTACCGTGTTAGGAGATAACATTTATTCTGCTTCATCTACTGGTATTCAAAAAGCTGAGATAAGTAACCCTAACCTAATTGACTATAACCAATGGCAAACTATTAACGCTTCCAGTTGGCCAGCCATTGAGTCTGTTGGAGATAAATTATACGCACTTCGCTCAAATAGGCAGTTTTATGAGATAGTCAATGATGTCTTTACAAATGTGTTTACCTATGCCTCACTTCCTGTTGATGTAAAATCAAACCAAGATGTACTTGTTGTAAGTTTAGCCACAGACGTATTTGCTTATAATAGTGATTTTACTCTAATAGATTCAGCCTCAATAAACTCCAATTTCAACACGTCTTTTACTTGTGGTATTACTGCTTTAAACAATACCATTTATATTGGTACTATAAACAATGGTGTACTATCGCCAAATACTGAAAACGAATTGGGTTTTGATGAAATTCATCCTGATGGCCCTTTATTAAACAACGTTTTTTCACTCAAAGCATATCCTGATAATTTATGGGTCACTTATGGTGATTATAACTTATTTTTTAACGCTTACCCGCTAAGAAGTCGAGGGCTAAGTCACTTGATTGAAGATGCATGGGATAATATCCCCTTCGACAGTGTTTTTGGAGCTCGAAATCTAAATATTATTATGCCAAATCCGAATAATCAAAATCAGGTATTTGTGAGCTCCTTTTTTAGTGGTCTTTTAGAATTTAACGACAATGATCCTACATTCCTATTTAATGAAACCAATAGCGGATTAGAATCCTTAATTCTTCCAGGTGACCCAAACTATGTAGACATTAGGGTTTCTGGATTAGCCTTCGATGATAATGGCTTGTTGTGGAGTACCACATCTTTAGTTGACAAAGCATTAAAGTCTTATAATCCATCTTCTAATCAATGGCAGCAATATAGTTTTAGCGACCTTATCGCTGACCCCACAGATAATTTAGGTTTCGAAGAATTATTAATTGACGACTTTGGCACTAAATGGCTAGGAAGCTATGAAGTAGGTGTAGTCGCCTTTAATGAGAATGGAAATCAAATTCGGAATTTAACTGATGAGCCAGGAGAAGGAGATTTACCTTGGCCATATGTAACATCACTTGCTATTGATAACAGCAATCAACTTTGGATTGGAACTTTTAAAGGGCTACGAGTATTTAATAACATCAATGGCATCTTTACAGATGAAGATATAGATGCTAGTCCTATTATAATTCTAGAAGACGGTGTTGCTAAAGAATTGCTTTTCCAGCAATATGTTTCAGATATCGAGGTTGATGGTGGTAATAATAAATGGCTTGCAACCATTGGTTCAGGACTATTTTTAGTGTCGCCAGATGGTCGTGAAACCATTTATCATTTCAATAAAAATAATTCTCCCTTGCCTTCCAATAACATAAGTGACGTCTCAATCGATCAAAGCAATGGGAAAGTATATATTGGTACTGAAAAAGGACTAGTTTCTTTCAATTCTGGAGGCTCATCACCAAAAGATGAGCTTGTCAATGCTTTTATATACCCAAACCCTGTAAGACCTACATTTAACATCACCGAAGAGAAAGTTAAAATTAGAGATATTAGTGATAATGTGAATATAAAAATTACAGATATCGAAGGCAATTTAGTCGCAGAAGCCCAATCAAGAACCAACTCAAGATTTCGCGGGTATAATCTCGAAGTAGATGGTGGTACAGCGTATTGGAATGGAAAGAACTTAGCAAATAATGTGGTCTCTTCTGGCGTGTACCTAGTTATGCTCTCTGATTTAGATACTTTCGAAACGAAAGTTCTCAAATTAATGGTGGTAAGATAATGTTAGTTAATACTAATGCCATCGTCCTTTCAAAAATTAAATATGGGGATAGTGATATTATTCTTTCGTGTTACACAGAGTCTCTTGGCATCCAAAGTTATCTTTTAAGAGGTGTATTAAAACAGAGAAAAGGGAAGTTCAAACCAGCCTACCTTCAGCCTTTAACCCAAGTACAACTTAGTGTATCCCACAAAGCTAATCGGTCTTTACAAAGCTTAAAAGAATTAAAACCGATATCACATTATAAGTCGCTTCATACAAATATTCTTAAAGGAGCCATTGTAATTTTCTTAAGCGAAGTACTTGTTCAGTTATTGAAAGAAGAGGAAGAAAACATCTCGTTATACACCTTTTTATCGGCATCCTTAGAGTGGTTAGATGAGCAAGACACCTCTCCAAATTTTCATTTATTATTTTTGTTGAATATCACAAAGTATTTAGGTTTTTACCCTGACACATCCGATATTCACTTAGATTATTTTAATCTCAACGCAGGTAAATTTGAAACATCAAAGCATAGCCTATATGGTGTTTCAGAATATAATTTAACACTTCTTAAACAGTTATTGGGCATAAAATTTGATACTCTTAACCAAGTGAAAATGAATTCAAAACAACGACAAGAAATTTTGAATATGATTTTACTGTATTTTGAGTTACATTTGGGCGGTTTTAAAAAACCCAAATCACTACAAGTATTTAATCAAGTTTTTAGTTAGCAAGTTAAAATGAAAGGTCTCTTTATGTGTTTGTTTTTATTGCTGTCGTCTATAGGTGTATTCGCCCAAGAGATTACTGTATATGATCTTGCCACAAAAGAACCTGTAAGTGGCGTGGCTATATATAATGCATCAAAAACTAAAAGTGTTGTTTCTAATATTAATGGAAAAGCAGATATCACAAAATTTAAAAAAAACGAGACGTTAATCTTCCAGCACTTATCCTTAATTACCATTAAAATAATTAAGTCAAGAATTATTAGGAATGGTTATGTCGTTTATCTATCAGGTAATGCTCAGGCCCTAGAGCAAGTAGTTATTTCAGCTTCAAAATTTGAACAAAAGCAGAAAGATGTTCCTCAAAAAATAATTAGCCTAAAATCTTCTGATATACAGTTTTCAAATCCACAAACTAGTGCAGATCTATTGCAAAATAGCGGGCAAGTTTTTGTTCAAAAAAGTCAGTTAGGTGGTGGTAGTCCAATTATACGTGGTTTTTCTACCAATAGACTTTTACTTTCTGTGGATGGCGTTAGAATGAACAACGCCATATTTAGAGGCGGTAACTTACAGAATGTCATTTCTATAGACCCTTTTTCTATACAAAACACCGAAGTGGTGCTAGGTGCTGGGTCCGTAATATATGGCAGTGATGCTATTGGGGGCGTCATGAATTTTTATACTCGAAAACCCATACTCTCTTATAAAGATAGTATTGATTTTAGGGTCAATGCAATTGCTCGCTTTGCATCCGCCAGTAATGAAACTACTGGTCATATAGATTTTAATATTGGCAAAGCAAAGTGGGGCTTTTTGACAAGTGTTAGTTACACCAATTTTGACGATTTGAAAATGGGAAAATACGGTCCTAACGACTACTTGAGATCAGAATATGTAGAAACTGTAAATGGAGAGGATGTCATTGTGCAAAATGCTAATCCATTAGTCCAAAGATTCACAGGTTATAATCAAATCAATCTTTTAGAAAAAATACGTTACGAACCAAATGAGAACTTGAATTTTAATCTAGGTCTTCATTATTCTGCAACGTCTGATTATCCGAGATATGATCGTCTTATTCGTTACAGAGATGATGTATTGCGTTCTGCTGAATGGAATTACGGACCTCAAAAATGGTTTTTAGGAAATCTACAGATTAATCATAAAGCCAAAAAAGGTTTCTATGACAATGCCCTGTTTACCTTAGCATATCAAAATTTTCAAGAAAGCAGAATAGATAGAGATTTTCAATCCTCAGCAAGAAACATTAGAGAAGAGAGTGTAGATGCTATATCTCTAAATCTTGATTTTGAAAAGCGAATAAGTAGTATCAATGAGCTTTTTTACGGTGTGGAATATATTTACAACACAGTAGGTTCAACAGGTCTCGAAGAAAATATTAATGATGGAAGTAAAACAGCTACCGTAACTAGATACCCTGATGGTTCTAGTTGGCAATCTGCTGCTGCTTACTTAAGCTATAAATATAATCCAACTGAAGCCTTTACCTTTCAGACAGGAATACGTTATAACCATATTATCGTAAACGCTGATTTCACTAAAAACAATGTCTTTTTGAATCTTCCTTTTGACGATGCAAACCTCGATACAGGTGCTCTTACTGGTACCGCAGGAATCAATTGGAATTTAAACAAAATCATTGCATGGAAGCTTAATTTTTCAACAGCCTTTAGAGCTCCAAATATCGATGATATAGGGAAAGTTTTTGATTCTGAACCAGGTTCTGTAGTGGTACCTAACCCTAATCTTAAATCAGAAAAGGCATATAGCGGAGAACTAGGGCTCTTGTTGAATTTTGATGACATCATCTCTTTGGATCTATCAACATATTATACCTATCTAGACAACGCATTAGTACGAAGAGATTTTTCGTTAAATGGTTTGACCGAAGTTATTTATGATGGCGAATTAAGTACCGTTCAAGCCATACAAAATGCATCTAAGGCTAGGATTTATGGGTTTGAAGCCGGATTGAAAGTGAATTTCAACGAAGATTTAAGTCTGATTTCGCAATACAACGTTATTGGTGGAACCGAGCAAGAAGTTGGAGGCGACACTTCTCCAGTACGACATGTTGTTCCAAATTTTGGAAATACACACTTAGTATGGAAGCGTGCTAGTTTTAAATTAGATCTTTTTACAGATTATAGTGGTAAATTTTCTTTTGAGAACTTGTCAGTGTCAGAAAGAGATAAGCCCTATTTATATGCTTTAGATGCCAATGGCAACCCTTATGCGCCCTCTTGGTACACGCTTAACCTAAGGACACAGTTTAACCTTATTGATACTTTATCTATAACAACAACCTTGGAGAACATAACAGATCAGAGGTATCGCACCTACTCTTCTGGGATTGCTGCAGCTGGAAGAAACTTAATTGTGTCATTAAAGTATAGCTTATAATAGGATTCTAAGTCATCTCAACGGAAACCCTTTTGCAGCCCACCAAGGGTGCATTTCTATGACTAATCTTCCCGCTTTTACCATAGGATCAGAATTCGCCAAGCTATCTGCTAGTTTTAGGGTAGGTGTATTGTATATGGTGATACCACTTATATCGCTATCGTCGTCAAAAGGTCCAGAGATGTCGGCATAGCCTAATTCATACATCTTGCCTAAATGCGCTAGATGTTGTTTTTGCAAACTGCTAGTCTCTTCTTCAGATTGAGACCGGTTAGGTCCTTTCTTTAAGAACGCTATGTAATATTGCTGCATAAGAATTGTATTTCCTGTTTTTTCATCGATATAATCAAAAATTTGAAAGCCATCTGCTAACAACTTTTCTTTAATCTGATCAACACTTTTTTTAAGCTCTGTTTTAACAACATCTTTGGGTTCCTTCTTTTGATTTTCACACGAAATGAACATCAAAATTACACAGAGTATAATTCCTGTTTTCTTTATTGTTTCCATAACTTATAAGGTTTTTTGCTTATTTGTGAGTTATAATATTTGATTTGTCCTGTAACTTCTTCTCCAAGCCACTTAGGTTTTTCAAATGATTCACTTGCATGAATGAGTTCAACTTCCGCAATGACCAAGCCCTCATTATCACCATAAAATTCATCAATTTCGAACACATGTTTCCCACTCTTCACCTCATACCGTGTCTTAACGATAAGCCCTTCCTCGCATAACGTTAAAAGTGCCTCGCTTTCAGGTTTGCTTATTTCTTTTTCCCATTCAAACCGTGATGTGCCATCAGGGGAGGATTCTCCTTTCACTGTAATGTATCCCTTCTCGCCTTTTAATCGCACTCTTACTGTTCGCTCTTTATCGCTATTTAAAAAACCTTGAGATATCTCAATTTTTTTAAATGATTCTTTTCTATAATCACTAGAAAGGACAAGAAATTTACGTTCTATTTCTATCATGCTTCTACTCTCCATGGTGGGTTTTTACGATGATTTCCTGCATGATATATTATTAGTTTATTACCATCAGGATCTACAAGACGTGCTTCGCGCCAAAGCCATTTTCTGTCTTCAGGCATTTCCTGGAAAGCAATCCCTTTTTTTACCAATTTATTTACGTAATCATCTAGGTTATCTTCCTCAAAATACACAATAACGCCATCCCCATCTTTAACTGAATCAACTAAATGAATTGAAAATGTGGAATCTCCATTTGAGCATTCAAATCGAGCATAATGCGGTAATGCTTCTACTATCAGTATAAGTCCTAAGGTTTTGTAAAAATCAATTGCCTTTTTGACATCTTTTGATGGAACTGTTACTTGATTTAGATTCATTAGTAGCATATTTTGATAAAGATATTATAAATTTATGGTATGCCAGACATGCTTCCAAATAGAAAGATTATACATGTTGATATGGATGCATTTTATGCCTCTGTTGAACAGATGGATAATCCAGAGCTACGAGGAAAACCTTTGGCTGTTGGCGGAAGTGGAAAACGAGGCGTGGTTAGTGCCGCTAGCTATGAGGCTCGTAAATTTGGTGTAAGAAGTGCTATGAGTGGCGCTTTGGCAAAATTAAATTGTCCTCAACTAATTTTTACAAGACCGAGGTTTGAACGTTATAGCGAAATTTCTAAACAAATTCGGAAAATATTTTTCGATTATACAGAGTTGGTAGAGCCTTTATCGATGGATGAAGCTTATTTAGATGTTACTGAGAACAAAAAGGGAAATCCTAGCGCTTCACTCATTGCTCAAGAAATAAGACAACGCATTTTTGATGAGGTTGGATTAACGGCATCTGCTGGTATTAGCATTAATAAGTTTGTAGCAAAAATTGCAAGTGATTACAATAAACCAAATGGGCAAAAAACAGTTGGCCCTGAAGAAGTACTTGAATTTTTAGAACAGCTTGATGTTCGCAAATTTTTTGGTATAGGGAAGGTTACAGCTGAAAAAATGTACCAATTAGGAATCTTTATAGGGAAGGATTTAAAGGAAAGAGATATTGATTTCTTAGGAGACAAATTTGGCAAGTCAGGAAGGTACTATTATTATGCTGTTAGAGGTATTCACAATAGCGAAGTGAAACCGCATAGGATTAGAAAATCCTTAGCAGCAGAACGTACTTTCAATGAAAATTTATCTTCAGAAATTTTCATGCTTGAAAAGCTTAACAATATTGCCATTGAAGTAGAAAAGCGCCTTAAAAAAAGTAATGTTGCTGGGAAGACAGTCACTCTCAAGATAAAATATAGTGATTTTTCACTTCAAACACGTAGCAAAACATTACCCTATTTTGTATCTGATCAATCTATTATTCTTGAAACCGCCAAATCTCTTTTGTTTCAAGAAAAAATGAAAAACTCTGTCAGATTGTTAGGCATCTCTTTATCTAATCTTAATACAGAAAAACCATCAAATAAAACTGCTTTGGCTGAAGGTAAAAAAAGTGTTAGTGTACAGCTGAAATTTGATTTCTAGATACTTCAGCTAGTAATTTCGGTAATTCTCAATGTATTGACCATTCCTTTATCTTGTATTGGCATAGCTGCCAAGCTAACAAGCATATCTCCCACATTTAAGAATCCTTTTTTACAAGCAATGCGATTAACATCCTCTATCGTTTCGTCAGTACTAACAAATTTATCATAGAAAAATGCTTTTACGCCCCACAGCAAACTTAATTGTGTTAATATACGCCTATTAGATGTGAATACTAAAATATGACATTCGGGGCGCCAAGCTGAGATTTGAAATGCAGTATAACCACTATTGGTTAACGTAGAAATTGCTTGAGCATTAATTTCGTTAGCCATATGTGCTGCATGATAGCAAATTGATTTTGTTATATAGCGTTTAGTACGAATATGAGGTGGTGATTGAGGCACCATAATTAATGGTGAGTTCTCAACACTCTTCAATATACTAGACATCTTTTCGATGACTTGTACTGGGTAACTTCCTACAGAAGTTTCCCCTGAAAGCATCACTGCATCAGCACCATCCATCACTGAATTAGCAACATCATTGACCTCTGCTCTTGTTGGCGTTAGACTAGAAATCATAGTCTCCATCATTTGCGTAGCAATAATGACAGGTATACGTGCTTGTTTTGCTCTTAAAACTAATTGTTTTTGAATCAACGGTACTTCTTGAGCTGGAATTTCTACGCCTAAATCCCCTCTAGCTACCATAAGCCCATCGCAGTATGCGACAATCTTATCAATATTTTCGACAGCTTCCGGCTTCTCGATCTTAGCTATGATCGGGATCTTATGCTTACTGTGTGTTTTAATAAGTTCTTCAAGACGCATGAGGTCTTCTGCATGACGTACAAACGATAATGCCATCCAATCTACTTGCTGTTCAATAGCAAATATGGCATCCTTTATATCTTTTTCAGTTAATGCTGGAAGAGATATGTTTGTATTCGGTAAGTTCACACCCTTCTTTGAGCGCAATGGTCCACCTTGAATAACTTTTGCTTTAACCTCGGATTTTTTATCAGTGTGGAGTACTTCAAACATGAGTTTTCCATCATCTAACAAAATACGCTCTCCTTTTTTTACATCTTTAGGAAAGTTATCGTAATTCATATAGACACGCTTTTTTGTTCCTTTAAATTCTTCACCTGTAACAAATGTCAATTCATCACCTTCACTCACAACCACTTCTTCTTTCATAACCCCAACTCGAAGTTTAGGGCCTTGCAAATCAGCTAAAATCGCAATATTAGTGTCATTCTCTTTATTTAGTTCACGAATCATTTTAATGCGCTCTTTCACATCACTATAGCCAGCGTGAGAGAAATTAATTCTAAAAACATTGACGCCTGCTTCTATCATTGCTTTCAGCGTCTCTTTGTTATTCGTAGCTGGTCCTAGTGTAGCAACAATTTTCGTCTTCTTTTGTCTTGGCATTAGTTAAATATTAGGTTGTTTCTTGATTTCAGTTGGGATATATCAATAACATAAGCTGTCACAATTTGTGATACATCTTGAATATGGTTAAGTATACTTCTCTCTCCAGAAAACAGTCCATCCGAACTTATTTTTAAAAAATAATCTACAGTCTTGTGTTCTGATATAAGATTGTATGTCTTCAATGTTTTTTCGTCATTGCCAAAAAGTGAGCCCATACTCCTTAAAGTCCCTGATTCTTTTCGACAAATATTAGTAATCAAATTCCATGTGGTTTGATGATTTACATCCTCCCATTCAAAGATTGAATACGATGCAGATACATGGTCAAAATCTAAATCTTCTTCTTTCTTGCTAAGATTTATGGACAGACTCTTGTTCAAAAGATATGCAAGTCTATAATCTTCTAAAGAACAATGAATAGCTATTAAGGTATATGATACGTCTTCAAATACGTCTTCAAGAATCAGTTTATGCTTTGCCATACCTCTCGAATTACTACGGTAAATATAGTGCATCCAGTGATAACTTAAGCATCATATATGTAAACTTAATGCCAATTAATAACGAAAACGTTTTAGTAGAAAACAAACAAAAAATGATTTGATTTACCGTTAAGAAACTCTTGAAATTCTATTCTGATATGCAAAAAAGGCACGTTTAGATGCTTTTTCTTCTGCTTTCTTTTTGGATGTAGCCCGAGCTTTAGCTATCACCTTATTGTTGATTGATAATTTTACAGAAAAATGTCTTAGATTATCATTTCCAGTGTCTTCATAAACATCATAATCAAAGGTGTTCTTTTCTTTCTGACACCATTCAATCAAGAGACTTTTGTAACTGATGACTTTGCCTTCTAATTTAACGATATCAACATATGGAATGATGACTCTCTTATAAATAAAATCTTCACAATATTTATAACTTCTATCCAAAAATATAGCACCTACGAGTGCTTCAAATAAATTACCATGAATATTATCTCCAAAACTCTCTTTAGAGATTTTGCTTTCGATAAAATCTATGAGATTTAGGTCTTTTCCTAATTCATTTAAATGCTCTCTACTCACTATTTTAGAACGCATTTTCGTCAAATAACCTTCATCTCCTTCTGGCACTTCTTGAAACAAATGAGATGCAATCACAGCACTTAACATAGCATCTCCTAAAAACTCTAGACGCTCATAATTAATAGCGTTACCCTCTTTGTTCCTAATATTCATAGAACGATGCGTAAATGCCTTTTGGTAGTATTTTAAATGCTTTGGCTTAAATCCAAGAATTTTTGTTAAGCCCATAAAAAAATCCTCGCTGACTTTAGAACGAGAATTAAATATGTTACGAATGTACTTCATTCGAGATTCAATCTAATTTCTTGAATAGCACACAGGCATTATGGCCACCAAACCCGAAGGTATTACTCATCGCCACTTTGACCTCTCTTTTTTGTGCTTTATTCAAAGTTAAATTTAATTCTGGATCTATTCTCTCATCAATTGTAGTATGGTTGATGGTTGGCGGAACAATACCGTGTTCCATGGCTAAAATAGAGGCAATTGATTCTATAGCGCCTGCGGCTCCCAACAAATGTCCAGTCATAGATTTTGTTGAGTTGATACTTATGTTTTTTGCATGGTCACCAAATACTTCAGATATGGCTTTAAGTTCAGCAACATCTCCAAGAGGAGTTGATGTGCCATGGGTATTAATATGGTCAACCTCTTCTGGGTTGATCCCTGCATTTTCAAGGCAGTTTTTCATCACTGCAATAACACCAATACCTTCTGGATGTGGTGCTGTCATGTGATGTGCATCAGAGGATAATCCGCCCCCAAGTACTTCAGCATATATTTTAGCGCCACGAGCCTTAGCGTGCTCATAGCTTTCAAGTATAATAGCTCCTGCTCCTTCTCCTAGTACGAAACCATCTCTAGTTCCGTCAAAAGGTCTTGATGCCGACTCAGGACTTTCATTTCTTGTTGATAAGGCATGCATGGCATTAAATCCACCCATACCAGCAATAGTCACTGCAGCTTCGCTTCCTCCCGTTACAACAACGTCGCAATATCCTAAACGTATTGTGTTCAAGGAATCAATCATTGCGTTGGCTGAAGAAGCACATGCAGAAACCGTTGTATAATTAGGCCCCATGAATCCATGTTTTATGGATATGTTTCCTGGAGCAATATCTGCAATCATTTTTGGGATAAAAAACGGATTAAACCTTGGTGTACCATCTCCTTCAGCAAAGTTTAATACTTCTTTTTGAAATGTTTCTAGTCCGCCAATTCCCGCTCCCCAAATCACACCAACACGTAATTTATTGACTTTATCCAAATCAAGACCCGAGTCGCTGATGGCTTCGTCTGAAGCCACCATAGCGTACTGGGTAAACCTGTCCATCTTACGAGCTTCCTTTCTATCAAGAAAGTCTGTGGCATTAAAGTTTTTTAATTCACAAGCGAATTTCGTTTTGAACTTTTCAGTATCAAAATATGTAATAGGCGCAGCACCACTTTTACCTTTCAATAAAGCCTCCCAATATTCATCTTTGGTATTGCCTATAGGTGTAAGTGCGCCAAGACCTGTAACTACAACTCGCTTAAGTTCCATAAGTAACTATTACTTATTTAGCGTCTTCAATATATGATATAGCTTGACCAACGGTAGCGATGTTCTCAGCTTGGTCGTCTGGAATCTGGATATCGAATTCTTTTTCAAATTCCATAATCAATTCAACAGTATCCAAAGAATCTGCTCCTAAATCGTTCGTGAAACTTGCCTCGGTAACCACTTCGTTTTCGTCAACGCCTAGCTTATCTACGATAATCGCTTTAACTCTTGATGCAATGTCTGACATAATCTTTTAATTTTAAGTTTTAATTAGGTGGCAAAAATAAAAAACTTTATTTTAAATCGCACCTTATACCTTGTAAAATAGTGTTTGTAATTTAGCGAAATAAAATTGAAGAAAATCTGTTTTGCTCCTTAATTGTTAATAATAATTCTTTTTTTTGTTTTTGAACTATTTAAACACTTGAACTCGTAAAATGAAACGTATTATAATTTTTGCGTCCGGTTCTGGATCTAATGCAGAAAATATCATTAATTACTTTCAACAACGAGAAAGTATCTCTGTTGTTCTTATCATGACTAACAATCCTCATGCCAAAATTTTAAATCGCTGTAAAAGATTGAAAATAAGCGCATTATCTTTTAATAGGATTGCCTTCAAAAAAGAAGGTATTGTACATGCGCTTCTTAATGATATGAATCCAGACCTTATAGTTTTGGCTGGTTTTCTTTGGAAAATTCCTGAACACCTCATTGCAAATTTCTCCAATAAAATCATAAACATCCACCCAGCTCTATTGCCAAAATATGGAGGTAAAGGCATGTATGGCGAGTATGTTCATGAAGCTGTGAAGGCCAACAAAGAGACAGAAACAGGCATTACAATTCATTACGTAAATGAACATTATGATGAAGGCGCCATCATCTTTCAAGCGAAATGTAGCGTATATAAGGAAGATTCTGTTGAAGATATTGCAGCCAAGATTCATGAATTAGAGATGGTGCATTTTCCAAAGGTAATCGAATCTATTTTATCATAGTTCATGTCTAAAAAAAAGAAAAAATACTATACCGTTTGGAAAGGTCATCATACTGGTGTCTTTGAATCTTGGAATGATTGTAAAGCCCAAATCAAAGATTTTCAAGGCGCACAGTACAAATCGTTTGAGACTTTTGATGCTGCCAAAAAAGCCTTGAAAGGCAATTATACGGATTATGTTGGCAAAAAGAAAAAATTCAATAGCGAGCTATCTGAAGCACAATTGAAAAAAATAGGGCAACCGAACTACAATTCTATTTCTGTCGATGCAGCTTCCAGTGGTAATCCTGGTAAAATGGAATATCGTGGTGTCGATACCAAATCCAAAAAAGAGCTTTTTAAGCAGGGTCCTTTTAAAGAAGGCACTAATAATATTGGTGAGTTTTTGGCCTTGGTACACGGCTTGGCCTTTTTAAAGAAAAAGAACAGTAACCGCATTTTATACACAGATTCTAGAACCGCTATGTCTTGGGTTAAAAAAAAGACATGTAACAGCAAACTCATTAAATCAGAAAAGAACAAGGCACTGTTTGAATTGGTAGAACGCGCTGAAGATTGGTTACAAAAAAACAACTTTAGCACGATTATTGTAAAATGGGAAACAAAGGCTTGGGGAGAAATTCCAGCCGATTTTGGAAGAAAGTAAGATTTACTTCTCTTGACAGACCATTCTATTATGAAACATAAAATGCTTTTTATTATTGCTTTGATCTTAGCGTTGCCTATAACAGCTCAAGATTCTTGGGAGCTCAAAAAAGACCGTAATGATATAAAGATATATACGCGTAAATATCCAAATTCCAAATTCAAAGAATACAAAGCACAGATGACTGTCAATACCTCAATCGAAATCGTGAAAGGCATTATTCTTGATGCCGATAAACTAAAAGATTGGAATTACAAAACTTCAAAAAGTAACGTTATCAAGAAAATTGATGACGATAATTATATTTTTTACCTGTTCAATGATATGCCTTGGCCCGTTTTAAATAGAGATCACGTTTCAGATGTTGTCGTCACATATCCTACAGACAAAAGCGTACTTATAACTATCACACCTAATAATGACGTGCTTTCTGAAAATGACGCCGTTGTTAGAATCACTAATTTTAAAGGGTTTTGGTTATTAGAAGAAACAAATACTGGAATTTTAATTACCAATCAATTATTTGGCGACCCTGAAGGCGGTGTGCCTTCTTGGATAGTAAATTCGCAACTTGTCAAATCACCTTACACCTCTTTCAATAACTTAAAAAAACTCTTGTTAAACAAGCAAGATTAATCCTATTTTAATTACTAAAAGAGCACTATATTTGCACCAAAATATAGAACTCCATAAATGAGTAAATTAGTTATAGTAGGCACCGTTGCCTTTGACGCTATTGAAACACCCTTTGGCAAGACGGACAAAATTCTTGGAGGTGCTGCTACGTTTATTGGCCTGGCGGCTTCGCAATTCAATGTTGATGCCTCAGTAGTATCTATAGTAGGCGGTGATTTTCCACAAGAATATCTTGACTTATTGTCTGAAAAAAACATCGATATATCTGGTGTGGAAATTGTAAAGGAAGGGAAGACCTTTTTTTGGAGCGGTAAATATCACAATGATATGAACTCTCGTGATACACTAGTTACAGAATTGAATGTCTTGGCCGATTTCAATCCTAAAGTTCCTGAAGCCTATCAAGATGCAAGTATTGTAATGCTTGGTAATTTACATCCTTCTGTACAGATGAGTGTCTTGAACCAGATGACGAACAAGCCAAAGCTTGCCATTCTAGATACCATGAATTTTTGGATGGACAGTGCATTGCCAGAATTAAAAGAAGTCATCTCAAAGGTAGATGTCATCACCATAAACGATGAGGAGGCCCGACAACTCACTGGAGAATATTCTTTAGTTGTTGCGGCAAGAAGAATACATGATATGGGACCGAAATATGTGGTCATTAAAAAAGGAGAACATGGTGCTTTGTTATTTCATGATGACAATGTGTTTTATGCTCCAGCGTTACCTTTAGAAGAGGTTTTTGACCCAACAGGTGCAGGAGACACCTTTGCAGGAGGTTTTGCGGGCTATTTAGCAAAAACAAATGACGTCTCTTTCGAGAATATGAAGAGTGCTGTTATATTCGGTTCGACTTTAGCATCATTCTGTGTAGAGAAATTTGGAACGGAGAGAATGATAGGCCTTAAACACAACGAGGTGCATCGACGCTTAAAACAGTTCAAGGATCTGACACAATTTGAAATAGAATTAACTTAAACGAGCGCGCTAAATTTTAGCGCGTTTTTTTATTAATATAACTGAATAGGAAACTATAATGAGCGATGCTTTAAAACATGAGTGTGGAATTGCACTTATCAGGCTTTTAAAACCATTAGAATATTACAAAGAAAAATACGGAAGTGCATTTTATGGGGTAAATAAAATGTATCTCATGATGGAAAAGCAGCACAATCGTGGCCAGGATGGAGCTGGCTTTGCCAGTATAAAACTCAACACCGATCCAGGTGAACGATATATAAGTCGCGTAAGGTCTATCGCTCAACAACCAATTCAAGATATCTTCGAGCAAATAAATGAACGCATCAATCAAGAAATTTTAGACCATCCTGAGTATAAAAATGATGTTGCTCTTCAAAAAAAGAACATTCCATACATAGGCGAAGTACTGTTGGGGCATGTTAGGTATGGCACCTTCGGCAAAAATAGTGTTGAAAGTGTCCACCCTTTCTTAAGACAGAACAATTGGACGCACCGCAACCTTATATTAGCAGGTAACTTTAATATGACCAACGTTAAAGAGCTTTTTGCCAACTTGGTTGAATTAGGTCAACATCCAAAAGAATATACCGATACCATTACAATTATGGAGAAGATAGGTCATTTCTTAGACGATGCAGTAAGTAAAATTTATAAAGACCTTAAGAAAGAAGGTTATAGTAAAATGGAATCTTCACCATTGATTGAAGAACGAATAAAAGTTGCTAAGATCCTTAGGCGCTCCTCTAAAAATTGGGATGGCGGATACGCAATGGCAGGTATGCTTGGTCATGGTGATTCTTTTGTTTTAAGAGACCCTGCTGGTATTCGGCCAGCATATTACTACAAAGATGATGAGGTCGTTGTTGTGGCGTCAGAACGCCCCGTCATACAAACCGTATTTAATGTAGACTATGATAAAGTGGAAGAACTTCCACCTGGAAATGCTATCATCATCAAAAAATCTGGTGAGACAAATATCAAGGAGATCTTGAAACCTCTTGAAAGAAAAGCTTGTTCTTTTGAGCGTATCTATTTCTCCCGTGGTAGTGATGCTGAGATTTATCAAGAACGGAAACATCTTGGTAAGTTATTAATGCCTAAAGTTCTTGAAGCTATTAATGAGGATACTAAGAATACTGTATTTTCATATATACCAAATACGGCTGAGACATCTTTTTTTGGCATGATAGAATCTGTTGAAGATTATTTAAACGAAAGGAAGACGCAAGGCATTATAGCTGGGAAAGGAAAATTGACAAAAGAGCAAGTCACCAATATCCTCTCTGAGCGTCCTAGGATAGAGAAAATCGCTATTAAAGATGTTAAATTAAGAACATTTATTACAGAAGATAGTAGCCGAGATGATCTTGTAGCTCACGTTTATGACGTTACATATGGTGTTATCAAACCAACGGATAATTTGGTTATTATTGATGACAGTATCGTGCGTGGCACCACCTTGAAAAAAAGCATCATCAAGATGATGGATCGCCTTAATGCTAAAAAAATTGTCGTTGTCTCATCTGCCCCGCAAATACGTTATCCTGATTGTTATGGAATTGATATGGCCCGTTTAGAAGGATTAGTGGCTTTTAGAGCAGCCTTATCGTTACTGCAAGATCAAGGTAAGTATCATATTGTAGAAGCTGTGTATAAAAAATGTAAAGCTCAGGAGCATCTTCGTGATTCCGAAGTTCAAAACTTTGTAAAGGAGATTTACGATACATTTACCGACGAACAAGTTTCTGATAAGATATCCGAATTACTAAGTGATGATAGTGTCAATGCTAAAGTGAAAATTATTTTTCAAACCGTTGAGAATCTTAATAAAGCTTGTCCAAAGAATTTAGGCGATTGGTATTTTACTGGTAACTACCCTACCGTTGGAGGTAACCGTGTGGTTAACAAGGCATTTATCAATTTTTACGAAGGTAAAAACGAGCGGGCTTACTAATGAAAAATTACGGTAAAACCGTATTTTGTCCAATAAATCAACGGTTTATCTAAAAAAAATGCCGTTTATCTAAAACTTTGCCCACCTATGAGAGAAAGGTCTAATTTAGACTCACCATAACATAAGTAGGTTAAGTTCATGGTAGATTTGGGGCAAAAAAAGGTGAACTCTCGTTCACCTTTTTTTATTTTTATTCCCAAAACATTTAACTTTCTGGCAATTAGCTCATTACTTAGACACTCTTCTGCAAAGCCTTTAAAAACTAGGTTTTTATCTTTTTGAAAACAACCTCTAAACCTAATTTATAAGTATTTTATCTAATAAATTCAATAAATTGAAAAAAGCACCGTTATATTTACATCACCATAACATAAGTAGGTTAAGTTCATGGTAGATTTGGGGCAAAAAAGGTGAACTCTTGTTCACCTTTTTTCATTTTCTGTCTTCAGTCAATTTCAAAACATCCTATATAAAATAGTTGGTTACAATAATAACTCGCTTGTATTATATATAATAAGCTTCACCTTGGGTCTTCCCAAACAGTTTCAATAAAAATAGCCGCAATCCAATTTTGACAATCATTGTTTGGGCCATCAATGCCACCGATAACACAAATGGTTTGACAATCTACTGTCATTACAGATGATTGTCCATCAGGAAAGTTTTGAAAATTAACCAAGAATACTTCTTCATTCTCATATATATATTTTTGAATATTAGCTTTAGGAGATTGAACCGGGTCTTCTAGCACTGCCTCAATTCTATCTTGGAGGCATTGCGAGTACATAGAATCTTCATCATCAGAATTACAAGAAATACTGCTAGTTATTAAAACGCATATAAAAATCAATTTTCTCATGTTCTCTTTATAATTAGATGCCTCATTTCTTTCTTGGTTGCGTGAATTTGGGGGCAAAATAAAAAAGCCAGCAAAATTGCTGGCTTCATTTATTTACATAAAGTTAAAAATCTATTTAGCTTCTGCGTAACGTCTTTCTACTTCGTTCCAATTAATCACACTAAAGAATGCCTCAATATAATCTGGGCGTCTGTTTTGGTAATTTAAATAATACGCATGTTCCCAAACATCCAATCCAAGGATTGGTGTCCCGCCACAAGTTACTCCTGGCATTAATGGATTATCCTGATTTGGTGTAGAACACACTTCGACTTTTCCTCCTTTGTGCACACATAACCAAGCCCATCCAGAACCAAATTGTGTTGCAGCAGCTTTACTGAAAACATCTTTAAAAGCATCGAAAGATCCGTAAGTATCTTCAATGGCATCTTTTAATTCTCCAGAAAGCCTACCTCTATCCTCTGGATTCATAACTTCCCAGAAAAGTGAATGATTATAAAAGCCACCGCCATTATTTCTAACGCCTTTATTATTCATATCCAAACCATTTAATATAGTTTCAATAGATTGCCCTTCTAGCTTTGTTCCTTCAATCGCTGCGTTCAATTTAGTAGTATAACCATTATGATGTTTAGAGTGATGTATTTCCATCGTTCGAGCATCAATATGAGGCTCTAGTGCGTCGTATGCATATTTTAATTTTGGTAATTCGAAAGCCATAATTCCAGATTTTATATTAATAATTAATTTCTCTCAAATTTACTGATAATACATACCAATTAAAAATAATTAATAGTTATCAAATCATCGATAGTTTTTATCTTGTATCAAAATTATTTAGTGTCAATAACAACCTCATTCAAAGTTTATAATGCCTCTGCAGGTAGTGGTAAAACGTTTACTTTAGTAAAGGCTTATTTAAAATTATTGCTTCAATCAAAACACTCAGACAGTTTTAGAAATATTTTAGCATTGACATTTACCAATAAAGCGGTTGGAGAAATGAAAACGCGAATTATTGAAACCCTTAAACAATTTTCAGACGAAGCTATTTTAACCGAGCCGAATAGCATATTTATTTCTATTGTAAATGAACTTGAAGCAAATCCAAAAAACATTCATATTGCCTCTAAGAACATACTTCAGAATATTCTTCATAATTACGCAGCTTTCGATATTTCGACCATTGATAGATTTACGCATAAAGTGATAAGAACATTTGCTTTTGATCTCAAAATTCCGCTTAATTTTGAGGTAGAGCTCGACACTGATAGCTTACTCACAGAGGCTGTAGATAGTTTAATCAGTAAGGCAGGAACAGATAAAGCTCTGACAAAAGTTCTTGTTGATTTTGCTATTGAAAAAGCTGATGATGACAAGAGTTGGGATATTTCTTATGATTTCAATAAGATTTCAAAACTATTAGTCAATGAAAATGATGCTCCGTTCTTAGAGTTTTTTAAAAACAAAACGCTTAAAGATTTCAAACAACTTAAGCTTATATTAAATTCTAAAATGGCTATTTGTGGGAAAACTATTGTTGAAAAAGCTCAGGTTTCGTTAAAATTAATTGAAGAATGTGGTTTACAATTTGATGATTTTACTAGGAGCTCATTACCCAAGCATTTTGAAAGTCTTGCTAATAACAGACTCGACATAAAGTTTGATAACAATTGGCAAATAGATATTGAAAACACTCTGTTGTACCCTTCAAGAGTATCTCCAGATATAGCATCGATTATAGAAGACATAAAACCACAACTAATAATTGCATTTCTAGAAACCAAACAATTGGCTTTTGAATATAAATTTTACAAAAACTTCTATAGAAACTTAACGCCCTTATCTGTACTAAACGCTATCAATTCTGAATTGATCAAGATAAAAGATGATAGCAACGTATTACTCATTTCAGAATTCAATAATATCATTCATAAAGAAATAAAGAATCAACCTACGCCTTTTATATATGAGCGTTTAGGCGAAAAATTCAAGCATTATTTTATTGATGAGTTTCAAGACACTTCTAAAATGCAATGGGAAAACTTGATTCCATTAATAGATAATCGAATTTCTAGTGAAGCAGGAAGTGCAATGTTAGTGGGTGATGCTAAACAAGCTATTTATAGGTGGCGAGGTGGTAGAGCTGAAATATTTATGGAATTATTTAATAAAGCAACCAGGCCATTCATAATTGAACAAGAAGTAATACCGCTTAAATTTAATTATAGAAGCTGTAAATCTATAGTAAAATTCAATAACGCTTTTTTTTCACACCTCTCCTCTTTCGCTTTTGCAGATGACACCCATAAAGATTTATATTTACTTGCAGCACAAAAAGAACATATAGAAACAGATGGGTATGTAAATATTGAATTCCTGCAATTTGAAGAAGGTGATGACAGAGATATACTATATCCTGAAGCTGTAAAACAAATCATCAATCAATCAATAGCAAACGGTTTTCAGCTGAGTGATATATGCGTTTTAGTGCGAAAGAAAAAAGAAGGTGTTGTCATCGCAGATTACTTGAGTCAATATAATATAGATATTATCTCTTCAGAGACATTGTTGATTAATGGTTCTCCAAAAGTTCGTTTTGTGACTAATCTCCTAAAGCTTTCAACTCAGCCAGAGAACAATGAATTAAAGGCTGATGTCCTCTATTTTATTTCAGATTTACTAGGCATTAAAGAGAAGCATACATTCTTGCAAGAAGGATTAGTCAAGACTTTTGATGAGCTAAGAGAATTATTTGCCATTCATGAATTAGATTTTAATTTTAACACCGTATTGCAATTATCTCTTTATGATGCAGTTGAATATATCGTCAGGGCTTTTGCCTTGGTTAAAACATCAAATGCCTATGTTCAATTTTACCTAGACACGGTATTAGATTACTCTCAGAAACAATCTTCAAGTATTATAGATTTCTTAGCGTATTGGGAAAAGAAAAAAGATCTCTTAAGCATTACTATTCCAGATGGGGGAAATGCAGTACAAATAATGACTATACATAAATCTAAAGGGTTAGAGTTTCCTGTTGTTATTTTTCCATATGCTGATTTGAACATCTATCGAGAAAAAGAACCAAAAATATGGTTTCCAATAAATGGTGATGAATTCAATGGTTTTTCTCATGCCTTATTGAACTATAATAAAGATTTAGCAGAATTGGGAGACGTTGGTAATTACTTGCATAACAAACACCAATCTTCTCTAGAGTTAGATAATATAAATCTATTGTACGTCACACTTACTCGAGCAATTGAACAATTACATATTATATCGAAAAAAGATTTAGATTCAAAAGGAAATGAAAAACTCAACGATTATTCAGGGTTATTCATTAATCACTTAAAAACTATTGGTGTGTGGTCGGATACTAAGAACGTGTACGCATTTGGCAAGCCTAAAAAGCAAATGATTCATGTAAAACATAAAAGAAGTGTTTTGACACCTAGTCGCTTTATTTCTAATAATAATAGCATTAATATTGTCACCACTTCAGGAAATTTGTGGGGCACTGAACAAGAACAAGCTATAGAAAAAGGTAATCTGATTCATTATTTGCTTTCTAAAATACAAACAGCTGCAGATATTGATTTTGTATTAAATGATGCCTTAACAGAAGGTTTAATTGATAATGATCAAAAAAATCAATTAAATGCTACAATCCATACTATCGTTAATCATTCACAATTACAAATTTATTATACTGATGATGTCCTTATATATAATGAACGCGATATCATATCATCTAACGGAACTATTGTAAGACCTGATCGATTAGTGATAAATAAAAGCGAACAGGCCATTCTAATAGATTACAAAACAGGAACTTTCAATAAAAAACACGAACAACAACTTATTACATACGCAGATATCATTCATTCTATGAAGATTCCTGTGATTAAAAAAATATTGGTATATATAAATAATGACATTGATATAAAAGAAATATAACTTTGTAAAAAAAACGAGATGTACGGAAAAATACAACAGCATTTACAGACAGAATTACAAGGCATAAAAGAAGATGGGTTATATAAAGAAGAGCGTATTATCACCACACCTCAAGATGCCATTATTAAAACTACTCAGGGAAAAGAAGTAATAAACTTCTGTGCTAATAATTATCTCGGGTTGTCATCACATCCAGATGTTATTCAAGCCGCAAAAAATGCTATGGACACTCATGGTTTTGGAATGTCTTCTGTGAGGTTTATTTGCGGAACTCAAGATATTCACAAAAATTTGGAACAAAAAATTGCTGATTTCTATAAAACAGAAGATACCATATTGTATGCAGCAGCATTTGATGCTAATGGTGGTGTTTTTGAACCCCTATTAGGAAAAGAAGATGCCATTATTTCTGATTCATTAAA
Organism: Flavobacteriaceae bacterium; assembly: GCA_014238425.1. Taxonomy (GTDB): domain Bacteria; phylum Bacteroidota; class Bacteroidia; order Flavobacteriales; family Flavobacteriaceae; genus JABABD01. The sequence goes on from JABABD010000020.1 coordinate 155,041, forward strand.
CCATGCTTCTATAATCGATGGTGTAAGGTTATGCAAAGCTGCGCGTTACCGATATGCAAATAATGACATGGCAGATTTAGAAAAACAACTAATAGATGCCGATACTAATGGTGCTAGATTTAAGATTATTGTAACTGATGGCGTGTTTTCAATGGATGGTATAGTCGCATCTCTAGATAAAGTCTGCGACCTAGCCGATAAATACGATGCTTTGATAATGATAGATGAGTGCCATGCTGCTGGTTTTATTGGTGCAACTGGCAGAGGAACACTTGAGGAGAAAAATGTCATGGGAAGAATAGATATTATAACAGGCACCTTAGGAAAAGCCTTGGGCGGAGCTATGGGCGGTTATACTACTGGTAAAAAAGAAATAATAGATATGCTTAGACAACGGTCTCGTCCTTACCTTTTCTCTAACTCATTAGCGCCAGCCATTGTGGGTGCTAGTATAAAAGTATTCGATATGATTTCTAACGATACATCCCTTAGAGACAAATTAGAATGGAATACTACGTATTTCAAAAAAGGTATGACCGCAGCAGGTTTTGATATTGTTAAAGGGCAAAGTGCTATTGTGCCTGTAATGCTTTACGATGATAAGCTGTCCCAAAAGATGGCAAATCTTCTTTTAGATGAGGGAATATATGTGGTTGGATTCTTTTTTCCTGTTGTGCCGAAGGGAAAAGCAAGGATAAGAGTTCAGTTATCTGCCGCCCATGAACAACAACATTTAGATACAGCAATACAAGCTTTTATAAAGGTAGGTAAACAGCTAAATATTATTTAAAACTGTTCCAAACACCGCATTTTTAAAGTGAATAATCAATATTTTTATATATTTGTCTTTGTTAATAAAATTTAACAACTTACTTTTGCTCATAATTAACACTTAAAAATTAAATTATTTGAATATGAAAAATCTTAGCAGATTAATGTTCGCTATGTTGCTTCTAATTGGTTTTAGCAACGCTAATGCGCAAGACCAAAACAATCCTTGGGCTATCACTTTTGGAGTAAATGCAGTTGATGTATATCCAGTTGGTGAAGACGCTCCTCGAGGAGATTATTTTGATGAGTTTTTTAACGCAAACGATCACTGGAATGTCTTACCTTCTTTATCTACACTTAAAGTAGGTAAATACATAGGAGATAATTTCTCATTCAATGCTACTGGATCGATTAACAGAATCGAGAAAATTGGTGAGACTACAAACAACCCTAGCGTTCAGTTAAATGATGAATTAGCATACTATGCAGTTGATGCCCTTATCAGCTATAGTCTTGCAAATGTTTTAAACACAAAGAAATTTGAGCCTTACATTGGTGTCGGTGGCGGTTACACTTGGATAGAAGAAGGTGTTGGCTTAAACGACAATGGTGCTGGAGCAAGATCTAAATTAGGTTTCGGTACATTAAACGGGGCTGCTGGATTAAACTACTGGTTCTCAGAAAATGTTGGTTTAAACCTTCAAACTAAATACAAGCATGCTTTTGATGATCAATCAGGAGTTAAACACTTTCAACATAGTGCTGGTATATCTATAAAATTCGGTGGAAAAGACACTGATGGAGATGGTATCTACGATAAAGATGATGCTTGTCCTGAAGTTGCAGGTCTTGCAGCATTTAATGGTTGCCCAGATTCTGATGGAGATGGTATCGAAGACAGTAAAGATTCTTGTCCGAACGAAGCTGGTTTAGCTGAGTTTAATGGTTGCCCAGATTCTGACGGTGATGGTGTTGCTGACAAAAATGATGACTGTCCTACAGTTGCAGGTCTTAAAGCCTTAAATGGTTGTCCAGATGCTGACGGTGACGGTGTTGCTGATGGTAAAGATAATTGTCCTAACGAAGCTGGACCAGCTGCAAACAATGGTTGCCCTTGGTCAGATAAAGATAAAGATGGTGTTCTTGACAAAGATGATAAATGTCCAGACGAAGCTGGTACTGTAGCAAACAATGGTTGTCCAGAAGTAAAAGCTCCTGATGCAACTGTAATTGCAACTTTAAATAACTATGCTAAAACGATTTTGTTCGATACAGGTAAATCTAGCTTTAAGCAAGAAACATATCCTGTTCTTCAAGCAATCACAGCTATCTTAAAAGAGTATCCAGAGTCTAACTTTACTATAGAAGGTCACACTGACAGTGTAGGAAGCAAGTCTCTTAACCAAAGATTATCTGATAGCAGAGCTAACGCTGTAATGGCTTACTTAATTGAGAATGGAATTGGTGCAGCTAGACTTAACGCTTACGGATTTGGTGAAGACTACCCAATCGATAGCAATGCTACTAGAAGTGGTAGACAAAACAATAGACGTGTAGAAGTTAAACTTAAGAACTAATTACTTAGGTAAAAACTTTAATAAATAAGTTAGAAAACGCTCCGATAATCGGAGCGTTTTTTATTTTTATATAATGATAGGAACTTTCATTGATGACGTATTAGTAGATTTACTAGAAACCAATATCGATGTTTCCAAATTAACCTTTGTCTTACCTAGTAAGAGAGCTGGTAATTTCTTGAAAAATGCATTGTCTCACCTAACTGAAGACACCTTTTTCTCTCCAGAGATTCTTAGTATAGAAGAACTTATACAAAACATTTCTTTATTAAAGAATATCCCTAATACCGAATTACTCTTTGAATTATATAACACATATACAGAAATAACTGTCGAGGAGCAAATTGATGATTTTGATAGTTTTTGCAAATGGGCCCAAATCATCATACAAGATTTTAATGAAATAGACAGGTATTTAATTCCGCAAAAAGAAATACTTAACTACTTAAGCGCAATTAAAGACCTGGATCATTGGTCCCTAAGTAATAATAAAACTGAGCTAGTCTCCAACTATCTATCCTTTTTTGGGAGGCTTCAACTCTATTATGAAAAATTTTCAGAAAAACTTATTTCCAAAGGTTACGGATATCAAGGGCTTATGTATCGTGAAGCCGTAGATAAATTAGAATTGTATATACAACACAATCAAAGTAAACAACACGTGTTCTTGGGTTTTAATGCACTTAACACAGCAGAAAAGAATATAATTCAAGAACTATTACATCAAAACAAAGCCCGTGTTTATTGGGATATAGACTCTCACTTTCTTGATTTAGAACATCATGACACAAGCTTGTTTATTCGACAGCATAAGCAATGGAAATACTTTCAAAATCATCCTTTTAAATGGACCTCTAATTATTATAGCCATAAAAAAAACCTACATGTTATTGGCATTCCAAAAAATGTTGGTCAAGCAAAATATGTTGGCCAATTGTTATCTAAGATAAATCATACTAATAATACATTGCTCAAAACTGCTGTGATTTTAGGAGATGAATCTCTATTAACCCCAGTTCTTAACTCAATACCATCAGAAATTAGTCCAGTTAATGTAACGATGGGTATGCCTTTGCACTTAGCGCCTATGGCTTCTTTATTCGATATGCTTTTTATGTTTCATAAAGGAGAGCAAAAGTCTAAATTATATTATAAAGATGTTATTTCCATAACCTCCAATCCTTTTATAGGTTCAATTCTTAATATAAACGATACTGAGAATACGGCATTAGCACATGAGCACATATCAAGAAATAATATTACTCGTATTTCTCTAGATAAGTTAAAATCATTGTTCTCTTCTAATAAGTCATTGATAAATGCGCTTTTTTGCAATTGGAATAATAGTTCAAAATTGGGCCTGGAATACTGCAAAAAAATAATTCATCACATAAAACTAAATCTAGAAAAAGAAAAGCAAGACAACCTTTTATCTTTAGAATATCTTTTTAAGTTTCATCAGGTCTTTAATCAAATTTCACAACTTCTTACTAGATATAGTTATGCTAAAAGCCTAAAAACCCTTCATTCTCTTTATAAGGAAGTTCTCTCATCAGAAAGCTTAGATTTTCAAGGTGAACCTTTGCAAGGTCTTCAAATTCTAGGGATGCTAGAATCCCGTGTAATTGATTTTGAAACAGTTATAATTACCTCGGTAAACGAAGGCATTCTACCCTCTGGAAAGGGCAATAATTCATTTATTCCTTTTGATGTTAAACTTCAATATGGTTTACCAACATACAAAGAAAAAGACGCTGTCTATACCTATCATTTCTATCACCTTTTGCAAAGAGCTAAGAACGTATATATTCTCTATAACACTGAAGTTGATGCTCTAAATGGCGGTGAAAAAAGTCGCTTTATTGCACAATTGGAAACAGAAGGCATCCATAATATCGAGCATTATTATGTGACACCTAAGGCTGAGACACATGAGAAGCAAATGAGGCATATAAAAAAAAATAACGTCGTTTTAAATAGTCTTAAAGATATCGCATTGAACGGCTTCTCTCCATCGGCTTTAACATCATACATTAGAAATCCAATGGATTTTTATTATCAAAAAATTCTAGGTATTAACACTTTTGAAAGCGTAGAAGAAAATGTTGCAGCAAATACATTAGGGACTATAATACACAACACACTAGAGGAATTATATAAGCCTGTTTTAGGTCTTTTCTTAACATTAGATATAATCTCCGAAATGAAGCGCAAAACTGAAGATTTGGTTAACCGTTTCTTTATTAACGAGTACAAAGACGGCGATATAAATTCTGGGAAAAATCTCATAAGCTTCGAAATCACTAAACGTTACATTTCAAACTTTCTAAATAAAGAAGTTGAATCTATTAAGCAAGGTCGTAGAATTAAAATCATTGCTCTTGAAAAACAACTAAAAGTTCCTATTACAATTCCTGAGCTTGATTTTCCTGTCTATATAAAAGGGACTGTTGATAGAGTTGATGAATGTGATGGTGTGACGAGAATTATTGATTACAAAACTGGAAACGTAGTACAAAGCAAAGTAGAGATTGTTGATTGGGAGGATATTACAACAGATTACGACAAATACAGTAAGACATTTCAAGTATTAACTTATGCCTACATGATGCATCTTGAAAACCCTAACGAAAACGCTGTTGAAGCTGGAATTATTTCTTTTAAGAATCTCAAATCCGGATTACTAAAATTCGGTAAAAAAGACACTCTCAGGAGTCGTAAGAAAGATAATTCTATCACCCAAGAAACTTTTTCCTTATTCTCAAATGAAATGAAAAAACTCATTATTGAAATTTGTAATAAAGAAGTTGATTTTATTGAGAAAGAGGTTTAAAAAAACCCTTCTTCACTCAAAAAAATGAGATTTGAAGGGTTATTGTGGAGAATACCGGAGTCGAACCGGTGACCTTTTGGCTGCCAGCCAAACGCTCTAGCCAGCTGAGCTAATCCCCCAAAAAATAAATTATTTTAATCCGCTCAACACCAAGACAGGTATCTTAACATAAAAATCCTTTTTGAGTATCGTATTTTTCTCCCATTTCTTTGTGAAAAACCCTCGCTTTCTTCTCACTACACAAATCATATCAGGGTTGTTAGGCTTCAAATACTTTAACATCCCTTGAAACGTAGTCCCTCCATCTGTTTTAGTCGTTTCATCAGCCATAGAAGAAAGTTCTTCATTCACGTCAAAATCATCATCTTTATGATGGGGTGTTTTCACTAATAACAGATTCACTTTAGATCTGAACTTGTTTTTAATATTATGCAATGGTGCTAACACATTCTCCTTTTTTATGAGCGCAGACTTAACGGCCATCATAATAGATTTAGGTTCTTTAAAGATGTATCCTTCTGGAACAATTAGAGTTGGAACACTCATTTGCTTAATAATCTTTCCTGAAGTTTTTCCTAAGAACACTTCATCTTTAATAGAGTTTGTTCTAGGTTCTACTAAAATCAAATCAATATCTGCTGACTTACTTGCTAATTCTAAAGTATCAATTAAGTTCCCTTTAAGCACTCTTGTAATTATTTCTAGGCCTTTTGTATCTAATTGAGCGACTTTGTCTTGCAAAAACGACATGCTTTCCTTTTCAAGAATATGATCGATTTTAATCATAGTACCTGCTTTGGTGTATACGTTATACACTTGTACTATAAACAATCTTGCATCAAATGCCTTCGCAAAATCAACCGCATATTGTAAGTGACTGACTGCATTTTTGGAGGAGCCTACAGGAACTAAGATATTCTTCATTTTATTGAATATAAAGTCTAATTTTATGTTGCAAAAATACAGAATTATATGGTTAGATTGGCTAAAGCTCAAGATATTGATCTTTTGATTAAGATTACTAAAGCTTGTGCTAAGTATATGATTGATAAAGGTATCTTTCAGTGGAATGAATTTTACCCATCAAAGAATGCATTTGTTCATGATTTAGAAAGAAATGAACTTTATGTGTTAGAAGTAAAAAACAAAGTTATAGGCTGTATTGTAATTTCTATACATATGGATGAAGAATATTTGCCTATTGATTGGCTGACGCTAAACGATAAAAATATTTATATACATCGTGTTGCTATTCATCCAGATTATCAAGGAAAAGGTTATGCGCAACAGTTAATGACTTTTTCAGAAAACTACGCAATAGAGAACAACTATGTATCTATAAGATTAGATACCTTTTCGCAGAATGAAAGAAACCAAAAGTTTTACGAACTTCGCGGCTATAAACGTTTAGGCGATATTTACTTTCCTAAACAAAGTACGCATCCGTTTTATTGTTACGAACTTGTCCTTTGAAAACATCTATCAGTTTAAAACATATTAATAAACTCGCTATTCCTGCATTAATCTCTGGGGTCTCTGAACCGATTTTGTCTTTAACAGATCTAGCTGTTATTGGAAATATAGATCTAAACGCAACTGAGTCTCTAGGTGCCGTTGGTATCGTAACCACTTTTATGTCTATGTTAATTTGGGTGCTTGGTCAAACACGTAGTTCCATTTCATCAATAATCTCACAATATCTCGGTGCAAATAATTTAGAGGCAGTTAAGAATCTGCCAGCACAGGCCATATTTTTAATTACATCATTAAGTCTTTTAATTATTATAGGCACCTTTCCTTTTGCAGAAAGCATTTTTAAGCTCTATAATGCTTCTGGCTTGATTTTAGATTATTGCATCGAATATTACAGAATACGTGTTTTTGGTTTTCCTTTTACCCTATTCGTGATAGCCGTGTTTGGCACGTTCAGGGGCTTGCAAAACACTTATTACCCAATGGTCATAGCTATTGTGGGCACACTTGTCAATGTCCTCTTAGATGTTGTTTTAGTATATGGTATTGATGGCGTTATTAATCCTATGAATATTAAAGGAGCCGCCTATGCAAGCGTTATTGCCCAGCTTGTCATGGCAGTTCTCGCCGTGTACTTATTAGTGACAAAAACTCCTATTCCGTTAAAATTAAGTTTCCCGTTCAATAAAGAAATCAACAAATTTATATTGATGATATTGAATTTATTTGTTAGAACCTTAGCATTGAATGTTACTTTATACTATGCAAGTTCATTCTCTACAAGTTATGGTGCAGAATATATAGCTGCATATACTATTGCAATTAACCTTTGGTTCTTAGGTGCTTTTATCATTGACGGTTACGCTAGTGCAGGCAATATTCTTTCTGGAAAATTATTAGGTGCAAAAGAGTATGTTACGCTCATTGCCTTGAGCAATAAACTCATAAGATACGGCATAGTGGTTGGTATTATTATTGGCGTATTAGGTGCAACTCTTTACTATCCGCTAGGCACACTATTTACTAACGATCAAGTCGTATTAAATCGATTCTACGAAGTGTTTTGGATTGTTCTTATAATGCAACCGTTTTGTGCATTGGCCTTTATTTTTGATGGTATCTTTAAAGGCTTAGGCAAAATGAGGTACTTAAGAAACGTATTACTCTTCTCTACTTTCATCATATTCGTGCCATTGGTGTTTTGGTTAGATAGTTTAGATTATAAATTGTATGCTATATTCATTGCCATGACCTTTTGGATAATAGCTAGAGGCATCCCGTTAATTATAAAATTCCGTCAACTATTTTTACCGCTAGCCCAAAAGGGCTAAATTTACCCAAAAATATACTCTATGGATATTATGTCTTTTTTAAGTGGAAATGGCCTATTCTTATTGTTAGGCGTGGCAATAGTTGTCATCTATTTCATTAATAGAAACAAGAAACGATGAACTCTATTCGTATCACAAAACAATTTTCTTTTGAAACAGGTCATGCCCTTTATGGGTATGATGGTAAGTGCAAGAATGTTCACGGCCATAGCTATAAATTAAACGTTACTGTTATTGGCGAACCTATTTCTGATAACACCAATGTAAAGTTTGGAATGGTGATAGATTTTAGTGATCTCAAAGAAATTGTAAAAGAAGAAATTGTAAATGTTTTTGATCACGCTACGGTTTTTAATAAAAACACCCCTCATGTTGAACTTGCCAAAGAGTTAAAAGACAGGGGGCATAATGTTCTATTGGTTGATTATCAGCCAACTAGCGAAATGATGGTTATTGATTTTGCAAAAAAAATAAAAGGTCGATTACCATCTACTATTACATTGCATTCATTAAAACTTCAAGAAACGGCGACTTCTTTTGCTGAGTGGTTTGCCTCTGATAATGACTAATCAATATCACATATCAATCCCTTCAGGTAAAAAAATATACTTTGCTTCCGACAATCACTTAGGAGCGCCTACGCATGAAGCTTCTCTTCCTCGAGAAAAAAAATTCGTAGCATGGCTAGATGAGATAAAACAAGATGCCGCGGCAATCTTCCTTTTAGGAGATTTATTTGACTTTTGGTTTGAGTATAAATCTGTAGTGCCAAAAGGGTTTACAAGAACCTTAGGAAAGTTAGCAGAAATTACAGATTCTGGAATTCCTGTTCATTATTTTGTTGGCAATCATGACCTCTGGATGAATGGTTATTTTGAAGAAGAACTCAACATTCCTGTGTTTCACGAACCTAAAGAGTACACATTTAATACCACCTCTTTTTTTATAGGTCATGGTGATGGATTGGGGCCTGGCGACAGAGGTTATAAACGGATGAAAAAGGTGTTTACTAATCCATTTTCTAAATGGCTTTATAGATGGCTGCACCCAGACTTGGGTGTTAGATTAGCACAATATTTTTCTGTTAAGAATAAGCTTATTTCTGGTGATGAAGACATAAAATTCCTTGGCGAAGATAATGAATGGTTAGTGCAATATGCCAAAGCGAAACTCGAGGACAAACATCGTGATTACTTTGTGTTTGGCCATAGACACCTGCCTCTAGAAATAGATTTAGAAAACAACTCTAAGTACATCAATTTAGGCGATTGGATTTCCTATTATACCTATGGTGTATTTGATGGACAGCAATTTGAATTAAAAAAATATTAACTAAATGCGGTCTTTTTGCCTGCTAGTAATAACCATTACTTTAGTATCTTCATGCAGACCTTATAAGTTAATGCGAATGAATTCCAATCAAATTATTTATAAAGACTTTCGAGCTACTCAAAAAAAATTTCTTTCTAAAGATGGTGCTATAAAGTATATTGATAAGGGTAAAGGTGAGGTAATATTGCTATTGCATGGTGTTCCAACTTCGTCTTGGTTATATCGCAAAATGATAGATGAATTGGCGCAAAATTATCGCGTAATTGCTCCAGATATGCTTGGTTTTGGAAGTAGTGATTCTCCGAAAGGTTACGATATCTATTCAGAAGAAAATCATGCGCAGCGGATTTTAGATTTAATGAATTCTTTACAAATTAATTCTTGGATCCATGTAATGCATGATGCTGGTGGGTTATGGACATGGGAACTACTTGAGAGAGAACCAAAACGCGTCAGTAAATTAATTGTTTTAAACAGTATCATATATGAAGATGGCTTTAATCCGCCTATTCGATTTAAGGAAGGGCTTTTGGCAAGAACAGCCATGTGGAGTTACCGCAATGGCATTACAACAAACATGATGCTAAAAGGCCTTTTTAAAACAGGTTTAACTGACAACCAACTTAACAAAGAAGATGTTCAAGGCTATAAAAAACCATTAAGAGAAGGGAAAACTCGTGCTATGTATTATTTCTTCACACAGACTTGTAAAGGTTTACCTGATTACACAGAAATGATACGAAAAATCAATCTTCCTACAATAGTCATTTGGGGAAAGAATGATTCGTTTTTAGAATGGGAGCCTCAGAAAAAACGTGTGATTTCTGATTTGAACATCCATCCTAAAAACATACATCTTATAGATGCCAAGCACTTTATTCAAGAAGAAAAACCTAGAGAAATTAATACATTCATATTAAATTTCTTGAAAGATTAGGGATTTTTATTCCAATAATTTATCAAGTGTGAATACATCCAACTTCCCATCTGGATAAAGACCTTGTTTGGTTTCAAAGGCCATTAATGCTTCAGTAGTAATATTTCTAAACACACCATCTAACGGAATGTCATGTCCTTTATCTATCAAGAGTCTTTGAATTTCGTAAACAAATGCACTTTGATCTCCAAGTTTAATTCCATTCGAAGCAGAATTGAACATTTTTAACAATTTGGCTTTGTGTTCTTCCCTCAGTTTTTCCTGAACTGTGATACCTTCTTGCTCATATAGTACGAGATCCTGGCTTGTCATACCTTCAGCTCTTAGTTTTGATGCTTTAAGTAACTGATCTTCATAGAACTTTACATTAGCTAATTTCTTAGTGTAAATCCGCGATGCTTCTTGCGATTCTTTATTATCGTCTTCTGGAGACCTTACATCAATGTCATTAGCGCTCCATTGCGTTATGACATAATTATTCAGTGCTTCCACGGCTTCATAATAGTCCAATAAAAAAGCTTTATTATGATAGTCTAAGTCAATGTTATCATTCACTTTATATTCATAATTTTCAAGTGTAAAGCGCTTGTATTGTTTGTATTGTCCATACCCGATTATAAGGGCAATAATGACTAGTAAAAAAATAATGATTTGTTTCATTGGTGTGCAAGTTGATTAGTATAAAGATACATAAAAGCTAAATGGTGCATTAAAAAAGATTTTGTATTTATTCTTCCCTTTCATGTTCTTCCAAGTCCTTTGTGAGGTCTAATTTCCTAAATGATGGTGATACTATTCCTGTTGTTAACACCGTAATTAATGTCATAGTGCCTCCAAAAACAACAGCTGTTACAGTACCCATTATTTTAGCTGTTAATCCGCTTTCAAATGTACCCAACTCATTAGAAGAGCCAACAAACATAGAATTAACTGAGGATACACGTCCTCTCATATGATCTGGAGTTTTTAGTTGAAGTATCGTTTGTCTAATGACCATAGAAATACCATCGGTAACGCCATAAAAAAACAATGCAACTACTGAAATCCAAAATACAGAAGAGAGCCCAAATACAATGATGCAAATACCAAATCCAAAAATGGCTGCTAATAGTTTCATACCAGCGTTTTTACTAATTGGGATATAAGCAGTAATTAGCATAGTTAAAAATGCGCCAACGGCTGGTGCCGCACGTAATACTCCAAAACCTTCCGCGCCAACTTTTAAAATATCCTGTGCGTAAATTGGTAATAGCGCAACTGCTCCTCCAAAAAGCACAGCCACCATATCTAAAGTAATCGCACCAAAAATTGCTTTTGTTTTAAAAACAAATCGAACGCCTTCCTTTAGGCTTTGTATAATAGGCTCGCCAATTTTAGGATTCAAAATTGGTTTTTTCTTTACCCTAAACAGGATAATAAGTGACAATATTACTAATCCAAAAATGATGCATAAGGACCAATGGACACCAATCCATCCAATAGAAAAACCTGCAAATGCAGGTCCCAAAACCGAAGCCATTTGCCAAGTAGAGCTACTCCAGGTAGCAGCATTAGGGTACATTTTTTTGGGAACTATGAGTGCAATCAAAGAAAAAATAGTCGGCCCAAAGAATGACCTTAAGAAACCTCCAAAAAACACTAAAGCATAAATGCCATACAAAACTGTATTGGTTGACCAATCAGAAACTATTTTCGGCCAGGTAAGGAAAAACAACCCTAAACTTATAATAGAAAACGCAGCAATACAAAGTGCTAATAAATTTCTTTTTTCTTTTTGATCAACAATATGTCCTGCAAATAATGCCATAAAAAAAGCAGGGAGAAATTCAAAAGCGCCAATTAACGCTAGGCTCCAAGGATCTTTGGTTATAGTATAGACTTGCCATTCTATAACAATAAACTGCATGGACCATCCAAAAACTAATGCGAAACGAAGCAACAAGAACGTCCTGAATTCCTTAATCCTTAATGACTCGTATGGGTCTTTTTTCGACATATAATCTAAGCTTTAATGTCTTTTAATTTTAGCTGAATTGTGGTCGTTCCGTTCCAGACATTTTCTTCAATCGAATACACAGCCTTAAAAGGAGTCCTATTTTCAATCAAATTGAACTTATCACCTAATCCAAATCCGATTCCTGTGATATTGAACCCGTTTTGAGTTGCTGTAACTCTCAAATGCGATTTGTCTTCACCCACACGTTTGCTAAAACCAGAATCCTGCAAGTTATCACTCATAAACACTGGTGTCATATTACCCGGCCCAAAGGGTGCAAATTGTTTGACTATTCGCATCAGTTTATCATTAATTTGATGAAGTTGGAGTTTTGTATTTATCTTGATTTCTGGTGTCAATAAATTTGAATCTATAGTCGCTGTCACTACGTCCTCAAAGGCTTGCTTAAAGGCTTTATAATTTTCTTCTTTAAGAGTCAATCCTGCCGCATATTTATGTCCGCCAAATTGTTCTATATGTTCAGCGCATGCTTCTAAGGCATTATACACATCAAAGCCTTTAACCGATCTTGCCGATGCCGCTAATTTGTTTCCACTCTTAGTGAATACGAGAGTTGGCCTATAATAGGTTTCTGTCAGTCTAGATGCCACAATTCCGATGACGCCTTTATGCCAGTTTTCATTATAAACTACTGTTGTCAACCTATCTTGTTCGTCATTTTCCTCAATTTGTTTTAAGGCTTCTTCGGTTATTCTCTTGTCAGTTTCTTTTCTATCCGTATTAAACTGCTCTATATCTACAGCGCAATCTGCGGCAAAATTGATATCTGTTTCCGTAAGAAGCGTCACAGCGTGATTACCATGTTTCATTCGTCCAGCAGCATTAATGCGAGGTGCAATAATAAATACAACATCTGTAATCGTCAATTTTTCTTTCTTAACTTCTTTCAAAATAGCTTTAAAACCTATTCTTGGTTGTGTATTAATAACTTGCAGTCCGAAATAAGCGAGAGCACGATTTTCACCAACAATAGGAACAATATCTGCACCTATGGCAGTAGCTACCAAATCTAAATACTCTATCAAATCATCAATTGTTTTCCCATCTTTTGAAGCCAATGCTTGAACAAGCTTGAACCCAACTCCACAGCCACATAATTCTTTAAATGGGTAATCGCAATCATCTCGTTTAGGATCTAGCACTGCCACAGCTGCAGGAAGTTTATCGCCCGGTCTATGATGATCACAGATAATAAAATCAATCCCTTTATCTTTAGCATAAGCCACTTTATCTATGGCCTTGATACCACAATCCAATGCAATGATTAATGAAAAGTCATTGTCATGAGCAAAATCAATTCCTTTATATGAAATCCCATAACCTTCGTCATATCGATCAGGAATATATGTAGCAATGTTGTCTTGCTTGGTCCTTAAATAGGAAGACATCAAGGCGACGCTAGTAGTGCCGTCCACATCATAATCGCCATACACTAAAATATTTTCACTTTTTGACAATGCCAATTCAATGCGATCGACAGCGACATCCATATCGGCCATTAAAAAAGGATCGTGTAAATCATTTAAGCTTGGTCGAAAAAATGTTTTAGCCTCATCATAGGTTTCTATGCCACGCTGAAGCAACAAAGTAGCTACGATTTCATCTATTTGTAATGCGTCTTGTAACGATGCAATTTTTTCTGGTTCAGGTTTTGCTTTTAGAGTCCAACGCATATACTAATATAGAAAATAATCTCTATTTAGAAGAGTGAAAGTGAGTTTCTGTATTCACTCTGGCAAAACGACGGAACATTTCCATCACACCACAATACTTATCTACAGAAAGATTCACCGCCTTTTGTATTTTTTCTTCATCCAAGTCTTCACCGTAAAAATGATATTCAACAGAAACAGTATGATAATATTTAGGGTGCTCATCTGTTAAATCTCCGTAACAATCCATCCTGAAATCGGATATTTTCACCTTCATCTTATCCAATATTGAAACAACATCTAAACCAGAACAACCAGCCAACGACGATAACATCATCGCTTTTGGTCCTAAGCCTGAGTTATGTCCTCCATGTTCTGGAGAGGTGTCAATTAATACTGTTTTGCCATTTGGATTATCAGATTCAAACTGTAAATTTCCCTTCCAATGTGTAGTGACTTTCTGTGCCATGAATTCAAATTTATTAGTAGCACAATTTACGAAAATAGCATCGGTTTTAACTTAAGAAGAATAGCGAAAAAGTTTTGTAACTTCGAAGCTGTAAAATCAAATTAATCATCAAAAAAAATCTATGCCATTAGTTACGCCATTATCTCCAGAGCATGATTCTGAAACAAGAGAATTAGCTGAATTTTTCAATGAAACATTGGGGTTTTGTCCAAATTCAGTATTAACCATGCAACGTCGTCCTGCCATTAGCAAGGCGTTTATAAATCTTAATAAAGCTGTCATGGCAAATGAAGGTCGCGTAACCTCAGCGCTAAAGCGTATGATTGCATGGGTCAGCAGTAACTCTACGGGTTGCCGTTATTGCCAAGCGCATGCCATTCGTGCTGCCGAGCGTTATGGTGCAGAACAAGAACAATTAGATAATATTTGGGAATATAGAACACATCCCGCATTCTCTGAAGCCGAAAGAGCAGCTTTAGATTTTTCTTTGGTAGCCTCGCAAGTGCCCAATGGCGTTGACGAGAATATTAAAAAACGATTATACGAACACTGGAATGAAGGAGAGATTGTTGAAATGCTGGGAGTTGTATCCCTTTTCGGATATCTTAATCGCTGGAATGATTCCATGGGTACAAGCATTGAAGATGGAGCTGTTGAAAGTGGTGATCAATATCTTGGAAAACACGGTTGGGAAAGTGGTAAGCATGACGGGACTCAGTATTAAATTACTTGTTTTTAATACTTTTACTTAAATCACAGGAATTGTAAACATATATGTTACAAACCCTTTCTATAGTATTAGCCGTATTATCATTGCTTTTTGCTATTTTCTTGTTTACAGTAAAAACAAAAAACAAATTAGGCAATGTGTTGCTTGGCCTTTATTTCGCGATAATGGCTGTAGATTTTAGTGCTTATATTAATATAGACATGCCTGTAAGTGTTGCTATGTTTAGGAATGATTTTGTGTCTCTAACATCTCGACCATTAATTTATCTGTATGTTTTATCTGTAATATATTCTGATTTTAAATTACATAAAAAGCATTTACTACATTTAAGTTGGTTAGCCATAGATCTAATCATTATGCTTCCTTTTTATTTAGGTGGTGAAAGTAAGCAATTAGAATTTTTCTCTAATTACCTAGATTTCCCTCAAGGTAAGTTCTTAATGCCTTTTAGTATGGTTCATACGCAGTTCTATTTAACCTTGATTTTTATCACATTAATACAATACAAAAAAAAGCTTTTACAGAATTTTTCAAGCCCCAATCTGACAAATCACAAGTGGTTGTTGCAAATGACTGTAATGCTACAAATTCTGTTCTTGTTTGTATTTACTAAGAATATACTAAGGTTTTTTTCATATGATTTTTCAGTTGTAGAAAACTCAAGAATTGCGATGCTACTCTTTATTATTTTCTTTTTGTGCTGGTTATTAATGAAGGCACTACACGCACCTGAAATTTTTAGAGGAATTGATTCAAGATTAAAGTTATTTAAAGAAATTACTGAAGAAGAAAAGAAAAAGATAGCTCAAGAAGAAAAGGTTGAGAGTTTAAAAAGCTATATGAAAGAAAAAGAACCGTTCTTAAATGCCAACCTCACAATACAAAATTTAGCTGACCAAATGAGCCTTCCTGTTAGAGAACTCTCAATAATAATTAACTTTCATTTTAATCGTCATTTCTACGATTTTATAAATTTCTATCGAATTGAAAAGGCGAAAAAACTATTGAAAGATCGTTCAAAACAAGACTTAATGGTCTTCGAAGTTTTTTATGATGTAGGTTTTAACTCAAAATCATCTTTTAATACCGCATTTAAAAAGCATGTAGGTTTAACTCCGACACAATATCGAAAGTCTAGTTAAGTTAGGGGTTTACAACTATTCGAACCTCTAAAAAAATTATTCGAACCTTTTTTTGAGGAATAAATAAGTTCGAGTTCATTGATTCGAACTCATAAGCCTTTAATTAGTTTCAATTTTGATTTATCAATTAAAACATATAAATCATGAAACATTTATTTCAGTACGTATTACTCATATTATTATTAGCTTCTTGTAATTCTTCCTCGCAGAACTATGATTTAGCATTAAAAGACGTCACTATTTTTAATAGCAAGACTAAAGCACTAGAGGAAAATAAAACGATTCTGATTAAAGCAGATACCATTGCTTCAATAGTCGATTCTAATCAATCTTATAAAGCCAATAAAGTAATTGAAGGAAAAAATCGATTGGTAACACCTGGGTTTATTGATACGCATACTCATATAGGTGTTAATTATGGAGCAAATATAGATTATGCTAATTACGATTTAAAAACAGTGAACCTAGAAATGATTAGACGCTTAATGTCTTATCAATATCTAACTGAAGGTGTGACTACAATTATTGATATGGGGCAACCAGAAAACTGGATGGATATCTCTTTGAACTGGCAAAATAATCCAACACCAAATTACCCGAATATGTATATCTGTGGTGGTTCCATTGTTTCTGATGAAGATCGTTGGCAACCAGCACACCACATTGAAGTGAAAAATCCAGAGGATGGAAGGCAAAAAGTAAGAGATTATGCAGCTAAGGGTTTAAAGCATATGAAACTCTATCGAAAATTAAAGAAACCTGATTATAAAGCTATGGTTGATGAGGCTAAAAAACATGACATCATCATCAATACACATGTAGATAATAATGTTGTGACAATTTCTGAAGCGATGGATTTTGGGGTTTTAAATTTTGAACATTTCTTCACAACAATCCCAAGCGTTCTTAATTACGACCACCATTGGAAAAAAATGAATAAAAAGTATGGCATAAAAATGAGTGGTGATATTGATGAATTTACTGCGCATATGGTATATTTCTTTAAATACATTAACGACAACCCAGACATAGAAGACAAGCTAGAAAAACTGTTTGATAGAATGGCTAAAGAAGGAGCTAACATTAGTACAGCAATTAATGTTTTAGCTTCAGCTCCTCAAAAAACAGACTTCTTTACCTCTTTTGAATACTTTCCGATACGCAATGCTCCAAATACTTCATACAACGCCAACCAAAAAGAAATATTAAATCAGGCTTTTGAAATGATGATGAGTTACGTAAAAATGGCTCATGACAAAGGGGTAAAACTGCGTATAGGCACAGATTGTCGTTTTGGAGGTAAGTCTTTACTCCATGAACTTATTTTATTTGCCAAAGCAGGAATCTCTATTGAAGACGCTTTGCAAATCGCAACTATTAATGGTTATGAAGCCATGAAGATTGATGATAAATTTGGTTCAATTGAAGCTGGGAAAAAAGCAGACCTTGTGGTTTTTGACAAAAATCCTTTTGATGATTATAACAACTTTTTATCAGGAAAAACAATTATTAAGGACGGCCAAATATTAAACTTAAAAAAATCTGTGTCTCACGATTTAGAAAAAGCAATGGTGTTTGAAGGTGTCGCAGCGGGTAAAAAACTATTCAACAGAGCCATAAATGATAGCAATTACGAAAAGGTAGATGATAAGGAGCTTGAAAACGTTTTTTTAGAACTTCTTGCTACAGGAAAAACTGATGAAACCATTGCAACTTATAATCTATTCTTAGAATTTTTCCCTAATAAAAGCATAAAGATTGAAGACAATACTTTAGTCAATGCTGTTTATGCACTATTGAGAGAGAACGAAGTGGACAAGGCAATTTCATTTTCTGAATTTGCAGGAGCTCAGTTTCCAGAAGCCTTAAAAACACTGGCTCAAAAAACCTTAATCACCATGTTAAAAACTAATATTAATAATGGAATAGAATATTTTAAAGCTCATAACAATGACTCTAAATATAGACTTGATGAAGCAGAAATGAATGGTGTTGGATATCTCCTTATTGAATTGAATAGGTTGGAAGAAAGCTTGACTATTTTTAAATTAAATGTAGAATCTTTCCCAGAATCTTGGAATGTGTATGATAGTTTAGGAGAAGCTTATACACTACTTAGGGAGAAGAAACTCGCTATTGAAAATTATGAAAAATCTATAAGTCTTAATCCGAAAAATGAAGTTGGTATAAAAGTCTTGAACAAACTAAAACAATATTAAATTTGCAAATTATATTCTAAAATGCGCATATTTGCAACACAAATGAAAAGAACTATAGTACATATTGCACCGAAATCACTGTGTAGTCAGTGGGATTATCGAGGAATGAATGAATTATTCTCTCGGTCAAGGACGTTATGTAGCTATTTTTAATCATTTTAGATGTGATTTAAACTCAAAAACTATAAATAGTACTAAGCGTCCAAGAAATTGGATGCTTTTTTTATGAAATATTTTAAAAAAATTGAATTTGAAATTTAAAATCTAAAATAAAGGCCATTGAAGAGTAAGCGATTGAGAGACAGTCCATTGCCAAAAACCTCTACTATCTGTTGAAAAACGGACAGGGATTCCTATATCAAATTTTAATCATAACTCATTGATCGTCAGTAAATTAAATTGATTTTTTATTTGTTTTTCTAAAAATAGTTTTCATCTTTGCATTGCAGTTTTAAAAACATAACTGCCATAAATATTTAATAATAAAAGCAAGAAGTCATGCGAGAGCATAAAGTAACATTTCAACCCATAAGTATTGACCTTGTGTCATTACAAAGACTTCGGTAGTATCTGTAGATAAATTTTCCAGATAAGAATCCGAAGCAAAAACAACTGTTTCGGATTTTTTTATTCCCAACATTCAAGAATAGATTAATCAAAGCAGTTTTAAGAGCACACAAAGTGTGTGCCTTTAAGACAGTAACAACTATTGGATAGAATCATGGAAAATAATTTACATAACAGCTATTTGCTTCAAGCAATGGATGCATATCCATATAACCTTGAAGAAACTTTGGAGGCTTTAAATTATGCTTTGTCATATAATGAAAAAGATGTCCACGCCTTATGCCTAATGGGTCGAGTATATGCAGAACAACTGAATGAATATGAAATCGCAAAGCAATATTTCGCCGAAGCCATGACACATAAGCTGGAAACGCCAAAAATATACTCGCATTATGTACAAACACTATTGTGGAATGATGATTTAGAAGCGGCTCAAAATTTATTGGATTTTGCAATGACTGTCAAAGGTGTCGACAAGGCTTTAATGCATTTGCTCCATGGTGTTTTGCTAGAAAAGCAAGCTGAGTATAAAGCGGCTAAAAAGGTTTTAAAAGCGGCAAACAAAATGGCGACAAATAACAATTTCATTTCATACGTGAAATCTGAAATATCAAGGATTGACAACAAAATCAAGCCTAAAAAGAAGAAGCGTAAGAAGAAAAAGAAGTCTAACAAAAAAAGAAAGGAGAAATAAAAATCGGCGAGTTTCAGCTTGCCGATTTCAAAATGATATTGTAGTTCAATGGTAGAGCAAGTAGTTGTTAACTACAAGGTTGAAAGTTCGAGTTTTTCCAATATCGCAATTAACTGGAAGTGTTGAGCAATTGGTTGGCTCGCCTGACTGTAAATCAGGTCTTAACGGCATGTAGGTTCGAGCCCTACCTCTTCCACAAACGCGTCTATGGTGTAAAGGATAGCACAAGAGATTTCTAATCTCTAAGTCTAAGTTCGAATCTTAGTAGATATACTTTATGGTTCATTGGGGTAATGGCTATCCTTCCCGACTGTCTCTCGGGAGATACGAGTTCGATTCTCGTATGAACCGCAAAACAGGAAGGGCAATCAGATAGGTGACTGAAGCAATCTTGAAAATTGTCGAGCTTTAAAAGGCCTTGTGGGTTCGATTCCCACTCCTTCCGCAAAACTGAGAGTAGGCAAATATTGGTTTGTTACGCTCACCTGCTAAGTGAGTTTGCCTTTTGGCAATGAAGGTTCAATTCCTTTGCTCTCCGCATAATGCTCTATTAGCATAGTGGTTTAGTGCACCTGACTTTCTATCAGGAGACAAGGGTTCGATTCCCTTATAGAGTTCAAAATTGAGGCATAGCTCAGCGGAAGAGTGTCACTCTGATAAGGTGATAAGTTTAGGTTCGATTCCTAATGTCTCAACTAAATATAATGAGATGTAGCTTAATCCGGCAGAGCATCGCTCTCATAAAGCGAAAGGTCTAGGTTCGACTCCTAGCATCTTAACAAACGCAGGAATGGCGAAATGGTAAACGCGCTTGGCTTAGACCCAAGAGACTGAGAGTTCGAATCTCTCTTCCTGTACTAAATACTCCACTAGCCCAAACGGAAGAGGCAATAGTTTTAAACGCTGTAAAGTCCAAGTTCGAATCTTGGGTGGAGTACAAAATAAGCTTATGGTGTAACGGATAGCACACAAGGCTACGAACCTTGGAGTATGAGTTCGAATCTTTTTAGGCTTACGACAATAACCTGTGGTGTAATGGTAGCATTCAAGACTTTGAATCTTGAGGTAATGGTTCAAATCCATTCAGGTTATCTGGTGTCTATAGTGTAACTGCTCGCACGAGAGATTGTGGTTCTCTAGGATCAAGTTCGACCCTTGATAGACACCCAAACGGAACAGTAGCAAAGTTGGTCAATGCACCAGATTGAAGCTCTGGCGATACAGGTTCAATTCCTGTCTGTTTCACTAATACCTCTTTAGCTTAAAAGGAAGAGCTGTGGTAAAAGACTTTGGATCGTAGCCATGGAGTGATTGGAAGATGTTGTTAGCAACGCGCTTGCTAATGAATAGAATTTGCAGAAGCACTGAAAACTGACAAGAACACGAGTAGGGAAGCGCATTTAGAGCCAATCTGTTCGCATCAGCGAAAGTATCAGTTCGAATCTGATAAGAGGTGCAAAATATTACAATATCAAGCTGGTCTTGTTGGGTGTTTCGGTATAGCACTATTGTATAAAGCATTGCAGGGATGCATTATGGTTTTATGTACAACTAGACTTGAAGGTTTTGATTGTTAACCAAAAAACAATTACCAGTTCTATGGACATGGGTTCGATTCCCATTCTCATTTATTTGAGATAACTCAGTGGCTAGAGTAATAGATCAATGTTGCCGGTTCGAGTCCGGTCAAGATTTCAGAATCTTGTAACTCAATTGGTAGAGTGCTACACTTTTAACGTAGAGAAGGGATTTAGGAGATCCACCAAAGCTTATCATCTTGTAAAACTGATAGCTATGCAGTTGGTCACACTGCTCTAAAAAAAATGACAAAACAGTGGATTGCAAATCGGCTTTAATATCAATTAATTATTAGTGTTCGATATAAAAGCAATCTAGAGCGTACTTGACATATTGGTTTTCATTTGCTAGAGATAGTAACTGTTTTTTGTTCAGAAGAGAGATAAGCACCATTTAGTTGGTGTAAATCTCAAATCCCAACATTAAACATGAGCTGTTGAAGCTTTTGATACGAATATGTCCGTACAGGAAAGATGATTTGTAATCTGCTGTTTTTATTTAAAAAAGAAACTAAAATATACTTCGAGAATCAATGAACTCGTCATTGCGGATTGAAGTCGGTAAGCCTTCCGTTACAGGAATTGCCACAACGCTCATAATGGGCAACAACAAATGTTTAATCAAAAATTAGAAACAATGAAACGAGTAAGAATTAATGCAGGAAAAGTAGGTTTGGTCTTCAAACGTGGTGACTTCGTAAAAGTCATTAATCAAGGGACACACTGGCTATGGTTAAATCAACGCGTGTTGATGTATGACCTAGCAAACACCTTCGTAGCTCCAATAGCGTTAGAAATCTTGCTACAAGATGAAACGTTGGCGGCAATGCTAGAAGTTGTAGAAGTGAAAGACAGCGAAATCGTTTTGCTTTACGAAAAGGGAAACTTTAAAACGGTGCTTTCAGCAGGACGTTATGTGTACTGGAAAGGTTTGATCCAACGAGAATTCGTTCGTGCAGACCTTAGCAAGATTTATATTACCGAACAAATTAACAAAGCCTTGTTCAGTAATTACGAATTGAGCAAATACATCAAAGCCTTTGAGGTGGCTTCTTATGAGAAGGCAGTACTTATGGTCGACGATGTATATACAAAGACGCTTGACGGCGGTACCTATAGGTTCTGGAGAAATGACACGACAATTAAAATTGCTAAAGCTGATTTGCGTCAACTGCAATTGGAAATTGCTGGTCAAGAATTGTTGACTAAAGACAAGGCGGCAATTCGTATCAACTTTTATACACAGTATAAAGTAACAGATATCGAAAAAGCCTTACTAGAAAACAAGGACTACGAAAAGCAATTATACATTGCTATGCAATTGGTGCTTCGTGCTTATGTGGGTACTTATACTTTGGATGAATTGTTAGAACGTAAAGACAATATTGCGGAAGCTGTATTTGAAGATGTAAAAATAAGCGCAGCCAAGTTAGGTGTTACTATTTTGAACACTGGTATTAGAGATGTTATCTTAACTGGAGACATGAAAGATATCATGAACCAAGTATTGGTGGCTCAAAAGAAAGCACAGGCTAACATTATTACGAGACGAGAAGAAACAGCGTCTACACGTAGCTTGCTAAATACGGCAAAGTTGATGGAAGAGAATGACATGCTGTACAAGCTAAAAGAGATGGAGTACGTTGAAAAAATCGCTGACAAGATTGGCGAAATCACGGTCTCTAGTAATGGTGGTGTTGTAACACAATTGAAAGAGATTTTCTCTGGAAAATAAATAGGTGTTTTAAATGCGCTGGTGTAAAAGCTAGCGCATTTTTATTTTTCTAGCTCTTCAATGATTTCTATTGCGGTTTTCGAAACTAATTCTTGAGTTTTCTCTATACTCATTTTTATAAGCATTTTATCATCGACCATATCCTTAGTTGTTTCAATTGCCCTGATATACCAATCTTCCCAAGCCTTTATAATCTGGGTTTGTGTGTCTTTTGATTCGCCTTTTTCAATGGCCAATTTTCCTTGCCTCAGTTCTTCATTTAATCGTGCTATAGCAGCCTTTTCTATAGATTGAATAACAGATTTAGCAGTAATCTCATTTGAATTAATTAAAATGTATGCCGAAGCCAATGCAGCAGTTCCAACATTTCTAAGCGTTGTTTTCGACACCTTATCCAAGCGGTCATTATCTGTATGATAGAACTGGTCTGTAAAATGCCAAAACAACACGCTTGGTATATTATTTCTTAAAAATGGCACATGATCACTTCCGCCTTCAAATGGATTTACCTCAACAATCCAATTAGCACGCCTGCCTTGTTCCTTGAATTTACCGAGAAGAAAATCATTTAGGTAGTGCGGTTTCATTTGACTTAACTTCATCACATCACCTCCCCATTCTGTATGCTTATCATTGCCTCTTGTCCAAACGGCGCTTGGATCTGGCATTTTTTCGATTAAAAATGTGCCTCCAGTAATAGCGGTATTCTCTCCAACCATGTCAAGACTAATGCCCCATTTAATATCTTTTGCACGAACACTATCCTCTTCGACATATCTTTTAGTGGATATAATTTCGTCGCCCCATAAAAATGTTAATGTTCTGTCATGAGCAATCTTGTTTTCCTTAATCAGTTTTGCTGTAGTCTTTGCCATTTCTAATGCAACACCCACACCTGTAGCATTATCGTTAGCTCCTGGTTCTTGAATATGTGCACTAAATACTAATCGCTCTTTAGAAATTTTGGTTCCCTTGATATCCGCAACAATGGTCAATTCTTCAGATGGATATACTTTTGTTTCAACCTTCACATTAAGTATTACTTTCCCTTTAGATAGTCTATCTAGCAAGCGTTCTTTTGCCGCATACGATAATGCTATGGCCCAAGGTTTGTTTTTTTCGTCCATTGGGATTGAGCGAAACTGAATGGAGGTTGTATTCTTTTCAGATTGCAAGTATTTTGGGTTATTGTAGGTAATAACACCTAATGCGCCTTTCTCCAAAACACCATTTCTAATTAACGTGTAAGGGCTTGCTTCTGCAAAGACTATTTTGTCTTTAACATCAATATCCTTTAGTCTCGTCAGATCCTTTACATGAATAACTTCACCTGTAACACCTCCTTTAGGTGTGCTGAAAGAATTCAAAGCGACCATATTTCTATTAGTCCTCTGATTTAATAAAGATTCTCCTTCATCATTAATAGTTACTATCGCATCCACAGGTTCCCAAGTAGGGCGCTTAAGAGGTCGTTTTTCTATGCGATAGGTAAAAATATCAGATGATGTCGCCTTACTTTCTTCAACATATCCTGTTTTTTCTAATTCTTCTGCTATTCTGTAGACACTTGCATCAAATCCTTTGTTACCAACAACACGCCAGTATTGCTCAACAAAAGCGGTGGTTTTATAGGCCAAACTCCCTGTGAACTCCTTGTCTAGGATTTCAAAATAATCTTCAGAAACAATTGCCTTTATTTGATTAGTATCAGCTGTTTTACAAGAAAAAACAATTGTTAAAAAGGCTATTAGTGTGACTGTATTTTTAATCATATGAATAATCGTTATGCTAGTATGTCTTGTATTTTATCTTTTAATATTGGTAATACACCGTCATCAAACCAAGGGTTTTTTGTCAACCAAAATCGATTTCTTGGTGATGGATGTGGTAATACGAAGTGCTTAGGCAAGTAGTCCTTAAAATTAGCAACGGTTTCTGTTAAAGTCCTCTTTGCTTCTTTCTTTAAGTAATAATTCTGAGCGTACATGCCAATCAAAATAATCAGCTCTAAATTCGGCATTTTATTGAATAAAGCTTCATGCCATTGAGGCGCACATTCGGTACGTGGCGGTAAATCACCGCTCTTCCCTTTTCCTGGATAACAGAATCCCATTGGTACAATAGCGAACTTTTTTTCGTCATAAAAGTCTTCATCAGACACATTCAGCCATTTACGCAATTGTCTGCCGCTAGCATCATCCCATGGAATGCCAGAATTATGCACTTTCGTACCGGGTGCCTGACCAATAATCACGATTTTAGATTCAGGATGCGCGGACACCACGGGGCGCGGACCAAGCTGTAAATATTCAGAGCATATGTTACATTGCCGTATGTCATGAAGTAAATTTTCCATCTCTATTCTTTTCCAGACCTCTTATTCATTCCATTTCACCAACGAAGATGGATAGTATTTCACCTTCATTCGCTTTAAGAAAGGGGCTTGATTTGCTAGACGTTTTTTATAGTCTTCCCAATTACGATTCTCTTTTATACTCCACCCTAATTCTGCATAACCAATAGCGCGAGGAAAAGCGAGGTATTCTAATTCATCCATATTACTAATCGTTTCTGACCAAAGTGGCGCTTCTATTCCTATTATATTTTTAAGAGGGATTTTCTCATATGCTTCAGGTGTCCATATATAAGCTGTGTCAACAGGTATATAACCCGACCAACTTAATCCATATTTAGACTCTGTATCATATTTCATATCTAAATAGGCTTTCTTGGCAGGAGATAAAATAATCTTCATGTTTTTTTCAATTGCCAAATGCGCATTTTCCTTACTCGCCCAAAATTGCGAAATAGAATTAGAGTCAATGTTCGCTGTAGCGATTTCATCCCAACCAATCATTCGCTTACCATGCTTTCGAACAATTTCTTGAACTCTCTCTACAAAATATATATAATCCTCCTTTTTGGTAACATGGCTCTCATCACCACCAATATGAAAATACGGGCCAGGAGTAATTGCAGAAATCTCTCGCACAACATCATCTATAAAAGTATAAACCTCATCTTTTCTAGTGTCCAAAGTACTTTTTCCTACTTCTGTTCCCTCGTACAATTTTGGAGGAATCCCGTTTCCGTTTAATATCGGGTAAGAAACTGAGGCCGCATTAGTATGTCCTGGCATATCAATCTCAGGTACAATCATAATATGACGTCTGGCAGCATAGTTTACAAGGTCGATATACTCTTCTTGGGTATAAAAACCGCCTTGCTCACCACCTACTTCAGTACTGCCGCCAATTTTGGTGAGCAAAGGCCAAGATTTTATTTCAATCCTCCATCCTTGATCATCAGAAAGGTGCAGATGCAAGATATTGTACTTATAATACGCAAGTAAATCGATATATTTTTTAACATCTTCCACACTAAAGAAATGACGTGCAACATCCAGCATGGACCCTCGATATTCAAATTGAGGTTTATCGTTGATTTCTCCTGTAGGAATGGGCCAGGTTTTATAAGTCGTTATCGTGTCATTACTGTTATCAGGAATAATTTGTCTTATCGTTTGCATCCCGCGAAATATTCCTGAGGCTTGGCTTGAACTTAAAATTAGAGAATCTCGAGTTATGCTTAGTAGATATGCCTCTGCTCCTTTTTGCTTTAAAGCATCCGTTTTTTCAATATAGATAACTGTACCTTTTTGAGGTGTCTCGGAATCTGCTAATACAATATCTAAATTAGTCTTGGCTTTTATTTTTTCAGATAAAAACCATATGAGATCTAGCAAATCATCAGATTTCTCAGAAACAGATATCGCTGTGTATTGATCTAAAGAAAAACCTTCATTTGTTGCTATTGCTTCCAATGGTTTAGGAATCATATTTTCTGTAGATAAATCTGTACTGGGGAAATTTAAAGTGGGAATCTTTTTTCCTTTATTACAAGCACTTAAAAATAGTGTTAATAAGATTAGTGTTATTGCTTTTGAAAATGTGCTCATATTGGAAAGATCTTTTATTTATTTTTTACCAGCAACTACAACGACGATTTCGCCTTTTGGTGGTTTATTAGTATAATATTCTAGTACTTGTTGCGCTGTACCTCGTGTTGTTTCTTCGTATAATTTGGTTAATTCGCGAGACACAGAAACTGGTCTGTCAGTGCCAAAATATTCCGTGAAACTCGTTAGGGTTTTTAGTAATTTATGTGGTGATTCATAAAAAACCATGGTTCTGGTTTCTTCCGCTAGGAGCTTCAATCGTGTTTGGCGTCCTTTTTTAACAGGAAGAAATCCTTCGAATACAAATTTATCATTTGGTAATCCAGAATTTACAAGTGCTGGAACAAAAGCTGTAGCACCTGGGAGGCAGTCCACTTCAATGTTATTTTCAATACAAGCACGTGTCAATAAAAAACCTGGATCAGAAATGGCAGGAGTTCCTGCGTCGCTAATCAAGGCAATCGATATTCCGCTTTTTAGTTTCTGAATCAAACCTTCAACCGTTTTATGCTCATTGTGCATATGGTGCGACTGCGCTGGTGTGGCAACATCAAAATGTTTCAATAGTTTCCCTGAAGTTCGCGTGTCTTCTGCAAGAATTAAATCGACGTCTTTCAACACCTCTATTGCTCTAAAGGTCATGTCCTTTAAATTCCCAATAGGTGTGGGTACAATGTAAAGTTTACTCAATATTCAAGGATTATTGAAAACGATATTAATTAAATTTAGCTTCAATTATTTCCATAAAACGATCTGCATACTCGTCTTTGCCAATCCAGAAATTATAATCTGGTTTTACCTTGACTTTTATCATATGCTCAGCTTCATCAAAAGTTGATGCTGTATTTAATAATGAAATAACACGGTCTAAATCTGTGGCATTATCATCAAACAAATGCTTTATAAAAGCAATCTTATCATTAAGTCCTATTACAAATCCGTTTTTTAGTTTATCATTCAACGATTGCTTTGCGTCTTCCTTTTTCTTGCCATTTGGCTTTTCTTCAATAGGGTCAAAAACTGGCATTTCTTTAAAATCTGCGGTGATTTCATCGAAGTCATTTTTATGATACTGCGTTTGAGGAATTGCCTCTTCAAAAATGGCATCAATCTTTTGTGTTTCAGGAGGCATCTGCGCAACGATGTCTTTTATTTTTTCCATAACTGGCTCCATAATATCATCGTCTTCAACATCGTCAAGATTGATATAAATTTTATCCTCAACCTCAATATTATCACTTACCTTATTATTAAAGGCCACATCAAGCATATCAAAGAATGATGAGTCGTTTCCAATAGTTGGTAAATCGTCTTCAAAATTATCATGCGCAAATTTTAAAACACTCAATCGCTCGTATAGTTCTCTCACTTCGTGATGCATTTTCAACACATCTTCTTTTCCTTTAAGTTTTAAGATGCGATGTGCAATGCTCATTAATTCAGATTCCAGCTTCTTTTTCATCAGTTACTTTTTTATTTGTTCTTAAAGCCAGATGTAATTCGCAAACAACATTTCGGTAATTAAAAAAATGTTGAGGCTCATTTCATAACTTTAAAATTTCGCGGTGATTTAGCTTTTGATTTTTAATAAATTTACACCACCTTTATACAAAACGAAGAATGCCCTCGTTTTAGTGTTAAAATTACAAAATGTTTCTCGAAAATACCGTAAATCATAAAGAACAATTTGGCTGGATAGAAGTTATCTGTGGCTCTATGTTTTCTGGTAAAACAGAAGAATTGATAAGACGATTGAAGCGGGCGCAATTTGCACGACAAAAAGTAGAAATTTTCAAACCGGCTATTGACAGACGCTATGATGAGGAAATGGTAGTTTCACATGACAGCAATGAAATTCGTTCAACGCCAGTTCCTGCAGCTGCTAACATTCCTATCTTAGCAGATGGCGTAGATGTTGTTGGGATTGACGAAGCTCAATTTTTTGATGATGAAATTGTGAGGGTTTGTAACGATTTAGCCAATAAAGGTGTTCGCGTTATTGTTGCAGGACTTGATATGGATTTTAAAGGAAACCCATTTGGTCCAATGCCGAGTTTAATGGCCACTGCTGAATACGTCACTAAAGTACACGCTGTTTGCACCAGAACTGGAAATTTAGCACAATACAGTTACAGAAAAGCTAAAAGTGATGACCTTGTTTTACTGGGTGAAGTCGAAGAATATGAGCCCTTGAGTAGGGCTGCTTTTTACAAAGCCATGTTGCGTGACAAAGTGCGTAATATGAAAGTGAATGATGCTCAAGAAATTTCTTCAAAACCAAAAAATAGTAATGTCTAAAGCTAGTGAAACAGTTCTTGAAATTGACCTCAAGGCTTTGCAACATAATTTTCAATACCTTAAATCCAAAATTGGCTCTAAAGTCAAAACCCTAGCAGTTATAAAAGCATTTGCCTATGGTAGTGATTCTGTAGAAATTGCCAAATATCTTGAGGTATTAGATGTAGATTATCTTGCAGTTGCATATACTAAGGAAGGCGTCGTTTTAAGAGATGCAGGCATCAAAACACCTATTGTTGTATTGCATCCACAGCCAGTCAATTTCCAGCTTATTATTGAACGCTGTTTGGAGCCAAGTATTTACAGCCCAAGAATTTTGACATCTTTTATTGAAGTTGCCGAAAAACACCATCAAAAAGATTACCCTATACATGTGAAATTTAATACTGGCTTGAATCGTTTGGGCTTTTGGGAAAATGATATTGATTATATAATTGAAAAATTAGCTAAAACAGCATCAATTAAGGTAAGCTCTATATTCTCTCATTTGGCGGCAAGCGAGGATATTGATGAAAAAGAGTTTACCTTAAATCAGATTGACAGCTTTAAAAACATTTCAATCAATTTAATAGATAATCTTGGGTATCGGCCTATGCGTCATATGACCAATACATCTGGAATCCTGAATTATCCAGAGGCTCATTTTGATATGGTAAGAGCGGGCATAGGGCTTTATGGATATGGAAATTCAGCCAAAGAAAGTGAAAACCTTAAGCCAATAGCGACGCTGAAATCTCTTATTTCTCAAATACATATGATTGAAAAAGGGGAGTCTGTAGGCTACAACAGAGCATATACGTCTTCTGATTATGGGAAAACAGCAACAATTCCTATTGGTCATGCCGATGGCATTAGTAGAATTTATGGGCATGGCAAAGGACATGTTTTCATCAATGGCAAAAAAGCTCCTATTGTTGGTAATGTTTGTATGGATATGCTAATGGTAAATATTTCTGATATTGATTGTAAAGAAGGAGATGAAGTCATCGTATTTGGAGCTGAAAATACGGCGGAACACCTTACAGAAGATGCAGGAACAATCTCATATGAGTTACTCACGGCTGTGTCTCAACGGATAAAACGAGTGTTTCGTCGGTAACGCGCTTCTTCATTTTAACACAACGACAGCAATGTGTTAAAATTTTAACTAAATTCACGTCAATTAACTAATAAATTAAAACATCATGTTAAAAGAATTTAAAGAATTTATCACTGGCGGTAACGTCATTGAGTTTGCTGTAGCAGTTATTATGGCTACTGCCATTGGTCAAGTTGTTACCGGTTTTGTAAATGACATTGTCATGCCAATAGTTGGTCAATTTACAGGAGGTACAGACTTTAGTCAGTTAAAGTATATCCTTACTGAAGCTTCAGGTTCTGAAGAAGCAGGCAATCTTGTTACTGAAAATGCTATTCGATGGGGTTCTTGGGTAAACACGATTATTAACTTACTTATCGTCGGTTTGGTTATGTTCATGATTATTAAGGCATACAATAAAATGAAGAAACCAGCAGAAGATGCTCCAGCGGGACCTTCTCAAGAAGACTTGTTAGGAGAAATCAGGGATTTACTTAAAAAATAAGAACGTCTAGCTAACCGCTACACTACATATTTTTAATCTAAACCACGCCTTAAAGGCGTGGTTTTATTTTACAAAATGCTCATTTCTCAAATACACTATTGTACTTTTATTAAAACTTTGATCATAAGTGTTAATTTTTAATAAATGTTGACATCTTTAATACCAGAAATGATCTAAGTTTGCATTTAAATATTTTTAGTTATGAGAGTAGCAGTTGTAGGTGTTACAGGTATGGTAGGTCAAGTTATGTTAAAAGTGCTTGAAGAAAGAAATCTGCCGATTTCGGAATTAATTCCAGTCGCTTCAGAAAGAAGTGTTGGAAAAGAGATTACATATAAATCCAAAACATATAAAGTTATCGGATTAAGAGATGCTGTGGCATCAAAACCAGATATCGCTCTATTCTCTGCTGGCGGAAACACCTCATTAGAATGGGCTCCAAAATTTGCCGATGTTGGCACGACTGTAATTGATAACTCTTCTGCTTGGCGCATGGACCGTAGTAAAAAACTAGTGGTTCCTGAAATAAATGCTAACGCATTAACCGCTTCTGATAAAATTATTGCTAATCCAAATTGTTCGACCATTCAATTGGTTATGGCACTAGCACCTTTACATAAAGAATACAAAATAAAAAGGTTAGTTATTTCAACATATCAATCGGTTTCTGGAACAGGTGTTAAAGCTGTTCAACAATTAGAAAATGAAATTGCTGGCATAAAAGGTGAAATGGCTTATCCTTATCCTATTCATAAAAATGCATTGCCACATTGTGATGTCTTCGAAGAGAATGGATATACCAAAGAAGAGATGAAACTCGTAAGAGAAACCCAGAAAATACTAAACGATAAAACTATTGCTGTTACTGCCACCGCAGTTAGAATTCCTACCGCTGGTGGTCATAGCGAATCGGTTAATATTGAGTTCGAAAATGATTTCAATCTTTCAAATATTCGATCTTTATTAAGCAAAACACCTGGCATTGTTGTTCAAGATAATACCGATGTAAACACTTATCCGATGCCAATTTATGCGCATGGAAAAGACGATGTATTTGTAGGAAGAATTCGTAGAGATGGATCTCAACCAAACACGCTTAACATGTGGGTTGTTAGTGACAATCTTCGTAAAGGTGCAGCGACTAATGCGGTTCAAATTGCCGAGTACTTACTAGAAAATAAGCTTGTAAAGGCTTGATACTGGGTCTGCCTGATATTTTTTGTTACTTTTATTAACCCTTTTCGTTTCTTGACCTATTTAATAAAATTAGGTCATGAATAGAAGAACTACGTTGATGAGATTAAAGGCAATCTTTTTTGTCCTATTTATTACAAGCGCAGTTAGCGCACAAGTTTCATTTACACCTGAATCCTTAAGCGCATTTTCTGGAGGTGAAAGTTGTATTGTAGATATGGACAATGATCAATTAGACGACATTGTTCGTGTAAGTGGAACTACTGTAAACATACTATTTCAAACCGCTTCTGGATTTAGCGAACAATCTTTTGCACCATCTCCACAACAGCAAAACCCACCTAATTGGAGTATTGCGGCAGGCGACTTAGATGGCGATGGCTATAATGATCTTTTTTTGGGGGGAACCTCAAGAGGAACATTTCTTTTTAATGATAGTGCCAATGGATTCTCAACTGATAATCAAAGTGATTATATTTTTTGCCAACGATCCACATTTGCCGATATCGATGATGACGGAGATCTAGACGCCTTCGTTTGCCATGATGTAGACGAAAGTCATCCTTATAGAAATGACGGCAATCGCAATATAGTGATGGATCAAACACTTATTGAGACAGCAGATCTTCCAGGAAATTATGCCGCCATTTGGGTAGATTATGATAATGATCGGGATATCGATCTGTATATTACTAAATGCAAGGTAAATTCCTCACCGGGTGATGTGGAAAGAACCAATTTAATGTATCGCAACAATGGTGATGGCACGTATACCGAAGTCGCGGAGAGCTTAGGTATCAATGACAATGCGCAGTCTTGGGCAACAGTCTTTGATGATCTTGATAATGATGGCGATATGGATATGTTTATCGTAAATCATGATTTCTCAAATAGGTACTACAAGAACAACCTCATCGAAAACAATAATGGCATTGTTACATTTACCGATATCATAGGCACTACAGGAATTGCGGCAGATGATTTAGGGTCTTGGGAAAATGTTGTTGCCGATTTTGACAATGATGGAGACCTAGATATTCTTTCAGAATTAAGCAAGGAACTTTATGTGAATAATGGTAATAATACATTTACTGGGCAGGATTTATCTTTCAATGATGGTGCTATTGGAGATATTGATAACGATGGAGATATAGATGTCGTAAATGGCAATACTTTGTATAGAAATGACAACACAACAAACGACTGGATTAAAATACATACCATTGGTGTAGAAAGCAATTCTAACGGTATAGGCGCGCGCATTGAACTTACGGGCACATTTGGCAAACAAATGAGAGAAGTTCGTTCGGGGCAAGGTTTTAGACATATGAGTTCTTTAACTACTCATTTTGGTCTTGGGCCATCAAATACTACACGAGCTTCGGTAAATGCCATCACAATCTATTGGCCATCTGGCACTATTGACATTATTAATAATCCTTCCATCAACACTACTATAAATGTGACTGAAGGGCAAACATTAGGGCTTGAGGATACTTTAATTAATAATTTAATAATATACCCAAATCCAACCAATAATGTTATTAATTTAAATGCCTCAGCAAATATGTTAGGTGCCGTCTATACAATTTTTGATGCAAATGGCAGACGCGTAATGAATGCAAAATTACAATCATCGCAAATAAATGTTTCAAAGCTAAGTTCAGGCAACTATATTCTACGTTTAATATCTGGTGAGAAAATAAAGACTCAGAAGTTTATCAAACGCTAGCGATTTTTATTAAAAGACTGTTAAAAAGCCCTAATTTATATAAGTCAGGGCTTTTTTTTCGATTACATTTGAAAGACAACTAAAAAAGCATATAATGAAACATTTAACAATCTGTTTAATTGCATTGACAATTATCACATCATGTAAAACAGACAATTCGCAAACCAAAGAAAGAAACATCGCCGTGAATTACCCAGAAACTAAATCAGCAGATTCAGTAGACACCTATTTTGGAACAGAAGTAAAAGATCCTTATCGATGGTTAGAAGATGACAGAAGCAAGGAAACCGAAGAATGGGTAAAAATCCAGAATGAAGTAACATATGGCTATCTGGATACTATTCCTTTTAGAAAAGAATTGAAGGAACGATTAGAGAAAATGTGGAATTATGAAAAAATAAGCGCACCTTTTAAAGAAGGTGATTACACCTATTTCTATAAGAATGATGGGTTGCAAAATCAATATGTTGTATATCGTTCAAAAGAAGACAGCGAACCAGAAGTGTTCCTTGACCCAAATACCTTTAGTGAAGATGGCACCACATCTCTGGCTGGGCTGAGTTTTTCTAAAAATGGAAAATTAGCAGCCTATTCAATATCTGAAGGCGGAAGCGACTGGAGAAAAGTTATCGTTATTGATGTTGAAAAAGTTGAACGCGTTGAAGATACGCTTGTGGATGTAAAATTCAGCGGTATTTCTTGGAGAGGTAATGAAGGCTTCTATTATTCTAGTTACGACAAGCCCAAAGGAAGTGAATTATCTGCTAAGACAGATCAGCACAAAGTATATTATCATAAACTAGGAACCGCCCAAAAACAAGACGCACTTATTTATGGAGGCACTCCTGCGGAAAAGCATCGTTATATAGGCGCAAGTGTTACCGAGGATGACAAATATCTTGTTATCAGCGCTAGCACGTCAACCTCTGGAAATAAGTTATTTATAAAAGATTTGGCTGCCTCTAACGAAAAACTAGTCACTATTCTTAATCATACAGATTCGGATTCGTACATCATAGAAAATGATGAAAGCAAATTATACATCGTGACTAATCTTAATGCACCTAATAAAAAAATAGTGACCGTAGACGCATCCAATCCTGCACCAGATAATTGGGCTGATTTCATTCCTGAAACAGAAAACGTATTAAGTCCATCAACAGGGTCGGGCTATTTCTTTGCTGAATACATGGTTGATGCTATTTCAAAAATAAAACAATACGATTATGATGGTAAATTTATAAGAGATGTAGAACTTCCTGGTGTGGGCAGCGCTGGTGGCTTTAGTGGTAAAAAAGAAGAAGCCATTCTTTATTATTCATTTACCAATTACATTACGCCTGGAACCACCTATTCTTATAAAGCAAAAGAAGGGGTCTCATCAGTGTATAGAAAATCAGGAGCCGATTTTAATAGTGACGAATATGAAAGCAATCAGGTATTCTATACCTCTAAGGATGGTACCAAAGTCCCTATGATCATTACTCACAAAAAAGATCTTGATATGAATGGAAAGAATCCAACTATTCTTTATGGATATGGAGGGTTTAATATTAGTTTAACGCCTTCGTTTAGTATTACTAACGCGGTTTGGCTAGAGCAAGGTGGTATTTATGCCGTACCAAATCTTCGAGGTGGTGGTGAATATGGAAAAGAGTGGCATGATGCGGGAACGCAAATGAAAAAGCAAAACGTATTTGATGACTTTATTGCAGCAGCAGAATACTTAATAGAAAAAGATTATACATCTCCAGATTTTTTGGCTATTCGTGGTGGATCTAACGGTGGTTTGTTAGTTGGCGCCACTATGACACAACGTCCAGATTTAATGAAAGTCGCATTACCTGCTGTTGGTGTTTTAGATA
Source organism: Flavobacteriaceae bacterium (assembly GCA_014238425.1). Classification (GTDB taxonomy): domain Bacteria; phylum Bacteroidota; class Bacteroidia; order Flavobacteriales; family Flavobacteriaceae; genus JABABD01. Next base: position 190,727 of record JABABD010000020.1, read on the forward strand.
TGTTAAGATATCATACGTTTACAGCTGGTGCTGGATGGGCATATGACTATGGCACTTCAGAGCAGAGCAAAGAAATGTTCGATTATCTTAAAGGCTATTCTCCTGTTCATAATGTAAAAGTAGGTGTAGAGTACCCTGCAACTTTGGTCACAACCGGAGATCATGATGATCGTGTGGTACCAGCTCATAGTTTTAAGTTCGCAGCAGAATTACAAGATAAGCAGACTGGTAACAACCCAACCTTGATACGTATTGAAACCGATGCTGGCCATGGCGCCGGAACTCCAGTTAGTAAAACCATTGAACAGTATGCTGATATCTTTGGATTTACTTTATACAATATGGGTTTCGATGTGTTGCCAAGTAAGACAAAAGAAAAAATAAAAGGTTAATCTAAGGCAATCCTCTTAAATCTAAAAGTTATCTATCACATTGAGCGCACACGTGTCGCTGAAGCTTTAGCGTAAGCACAGTCGAAATGTCTTTTAACTTTTAGATTTTTTTTACCCTCTTTTTGAAAAAAAATATGCTTAAAGTAAAAAACCTCACATTTCAATATGACAAGATTCCTGTCCTTCAAAACATTTCTTTTAATGTTGATAAAGGAGAGAATATTGCTATTATTGGTGAAAGTGGTTCGGGTAAAAGCACCTTATTGAAATTGTTATATGGTGAATATGATTTAAACAAAGGGCAAATCTTCTGGAACAGCGAAGAAATATTAGGCCCAAAATACAATCTCGTTGTTGGCTATGACTTCATGAAGCAGGTGACGCAAGAATTTGACCTTATGCCTTTTACTTCCGTAGAAGAAAATATTGGAAAACATTTGTCCAATTTTTTTCCTGAAGAAAAGAAGGTGCGAACTGCCGAACTCATAGGCGTTGTACAATTAACAGCTTTTGCAAAAACCAAAGTGAAATTATTAAGTGGTGGCCAAAAACAACGTGTGGCTTTAGCAAGAGCTATTGCCAAACAACCAGAAATCATCTTGTTAGATGAACCTTTCAGTCATATCGATAACTTCAAGAAACAAAGCCTTCGAAGAAATCTATTCAAGTACTTAAAAAAGCACAAAATCTCATGTGTCGTCGCAACTCACGACAAAGATGATGTCTTAGGTTATGCAGACCAAATGATTGTTTTAGATAAAGCTACAATTGCAGCGAAAGACACACCTGAAAAACTTTATAATAATCCGGAAGCGCCTTTGATTGCTTCCTTTTTCGGAGAATTCAACGTAATCAATGATGAAATTATTTATGCTTATCAACTAAAGGTCGTGCCAGAATCTGATTTAAAAGCTATCGTAAAACAGTGTTATTTTAAAGGCACTCATTATTTGATTGAATCTGAATTGAACGGAGAGGCATTGTTTTTTGAAAATCCTTCTGAAGTAAAAAACAACACCTTAATCAGTCTTGAGATTACAAAATTTGGTCAACAATAAAAATCTGTTCCCTAAAAACAACTTGATTTCCAACTCTTTTTCCAATCAATAATTTTCCTATTGGCGTATCAGGCGAAATAGCATAAAATAATTCAGACCCATTTGTTAGCTGTCCGGCACTAACAGAAATAAAATAATTAAGTTGTGTTGTAAACACCAAACTTCCCAAGCCAATAACTTCTGATGATTTCTCTATATCTATTTTAGAAAGTTGTGCCTTTACATTCTGAATCTCGGCTAATTGACGTCCTGCTTTTTCACGCTCTAATTGCAACATGGCGCGTCCAGTCTCATGCTTATCACCTGCGCTACTCTTAGTTTCAGAGGTAAGTGATTCTTGAATCCCGTTTATTGTGTTTTGAATAGTTTTTAATCTTTGCTCCACAAATTCGAAACAAGCATTATATAGTTTTTGTTTGATCTTCATTTATAATAAATCTGCCAATTCTTTTCCTACTAAACTTCCAATAGCCACACCCATACCTCCTAAACGAACTCCACAGTAAACATTATTATTTAACTGTTTTACAATGGCTTTTTTCTTATTGCCAACACCCATAATACCACTCCAACGATAATCAATTTCAAACGGGATGTCTGATAAAATAGTTGTCTTCAAAAACTCCTCTAGTTTATTTTGCACTAATTCTGTTTGTCCAAATTGAAGAGTTTCTTCAGCCTTTAAATCCAAATTTCTGCCTCCTCCAAAAAGGATTCTGTTATCTATATTCCTAAAATAATAGTAGCCATGATCTATATGAAATGTGCCTTTAATATGTAAATTATCAATGGGTTTGGTTATTAAGACCTGAGCTCTAGCTGGTTTCACATTTTCACTAAGTAATTGAGACGCGAATCCATTCGTGGCAATTAATAATTTGGCGGTTGAAAACTCAAACTGATTGGTTTTTATCTTTATTGAATTTGTGTTTTCTGAAAAATTTTGAACTACAACGTTGTTCACAATTTTAATTCCTGATGTTTGGACTTTATTAAGCAAGGTTTCCATCATTCTACCAGTATCTATCTGCCCTTCAAACTGATTAAAACTATACTCCCTGTTAATATTATTAAAATTGAAAATATTGTTTTTAAAGCTAAATACGTCATCATTAAAAACAGGTCTTAGCAATCTGTTTATCATGTCTTGTTTCATCTTACACACTTCAAACAAAGCGTCGTGTTCTTTAGCAAACAATTCATAGCCTCCATGATTTTGGTAATCGATCATGTTGTCTCCTAAAGTTTCTCTTAAAAGATGGAGTCCATTAACACGTTTCTTTACGAGTTTTATTACTTCTTCCTCAGAATGCGTATTAAGGTCATTTATCAATTCGCTTAAACTGCCAAAGCAAGCAAAGCCAGCATTTTTAGTACTAGCCCCTTGAGGCAGCATCCCCTTTTCTAATATCAGGATTTTGGCTTTAGGAAAACGACGTTTCAACTGCAAACCACAGCTTAAGCCTACGATTCCGCTACCAACTATAGTGAAGTCTATATTGGCTAGCCACGATTTTATTTCCCAATAGGAGAGATTCATGTTACTAATTTAATGGTTTTGCACTAAGTCCATAAAAAAACTCCGAAATTACTTTCGGAGTTTTTTGTCTATTCTTCAGCCTGTGATGCCATTTCGAAATCTTCCATGAATTTCGTCGTATAATTTCCAGCGATATAATCTGGGTGATCCATGAGTTGTCTATGAAAAGGAATAGTTGTTTTGATGCCTTCAATAACGAACTCATCCAAGGCGCGCCTCATCTTATTAATTGCTTCTTCACGAGTCTGAGCAGTAGTAATCAACTTAGCAATCATCGAATCGTAATTCGGTGGGATTGCATACCCCGCATACACGTGGGTATCTAAACGAACACCATGTCCTCCTGGTGCATGAAGTGTTGTTATTCTTCCTGGTGATGGCCTGAAGTCGTTATATGGGTCTTCTGCGTTTATACGACACTCTATCGAATGCAATTTAGGCGTATAGTTTTTACCAGAAATTGGAATTCCCGCTGCTACCAATATCTGCTCACGAATTAAATCAAAATCTATAACTTGTTCGGTGATTGGATGTTCCACCTGAATTCTAGTATTCATTTCCATGAAGTAGAAATTACGATGTTTATCTACCAGGAATTCAACAGTTCCTGCACCTTCGTACTTAATATATTCCGAAGCCTTTACCGCAGCTTTTCCCATTTTGTCACGAAGCGCTTTCGTCATAAATGGTGATGGCACTTCCTCTGTTAGTTTTTGGTGGCGACGTTGTATGGAGCAATCTCTTTCAGATAAATGACATGCTTTACCCGTAGAATCTCCTACAACTTGAATCTCAATATGTCTTGGCTCTTCAATGAGTTTCTCCATATACATATCGTCATTCCCGAAAGCTGCTTTGGATTCTTGTCTTGCGGAGTCCCATGCATCTTTCAAGTCTTCTTCTTTCCAAACACCTCGCATACCTTTTCCTCCTCCTCCAGCTGATGCCTTTAACATGACTGGATAGCCCGTTTTTTTAGCTATTTTCTTGCATTCTTCAAAGGTCTCGATAACACCATCGCTACCTGGTACACAAGGTACTCCAGCAGCTTTCATGGTTTCCTTGGCATTGGCCTTATCACCCATGCGGTCAATCATCTCTGGAGAAGCACCAATGAATTTAATTCCGTGCTCTTCACATATTTTGGAGAACTTGGCATTCTCAGATAAGAATCCATAGCCTGGGTGAATAGCATCTGCATTTGTGATTTCTGCTGCTGCAATAATGTTAGACATTTTTAAATAGGATTCGCTACTTGGTGCAGGTCCAATCCTAACAGCTTCATCGGCAAACTTAACATGAAGGCTTTCTTCGTCAGCAGAAGAATAAACTGCGACCGTTTTTATACCCATTTCTCTACAGGTTCGTATCACACGTAGTGCAATTTCCCCTCTATTAGCTACTAATATTTTTTTGAACATAACTTCTGAATTAAAAATTTCAAATTCCAAGCTCCAAATTCCGCGTGATGGATTTTAGGATTTGTGTTTTGGTCCCGAGGCTTCGGAATTAAATAGTTATGATGGGTCTACTAAAAATAATGGCTGATCAAATTCAACCGGAGAAGCATCGTCCACTAGCACTTTCACAATTTTACCTGAAACTTCAGATTCTATCTCATTAAATAGTTTCATGGCTTCAATAACACAAAGCACATCGCCTTCAGCAATTGATTGTCCTACCTCAACAAAAACAGGCTTGTCTGGTGATGACTTTCTATAAAACGTCCCAATAATAGGAGATTTTACGGTAATATATTTTGATTCTTCCTCTGCGGCTGGCGCATTTGTGGTCACTGTTTCTTGAACTGCAGGAGCTGCTTGCTGTTGAGCTTGAACTATTTGCTGCATTGGTGCAGAAACAGGAACTTGCTGAACAAAAGTCGTTTCATTATCGTTCCCAGTTTTGATTGTGATTTTAACATCGTCTGTTTCAAGCTTAACCTCGCTGGCGCCAGATTTAGCTACAAACTTTATTAAATTCTGAATATCCTTTAAATCCATAATGATTGGTGTTAATTATGATAGTTTTTAGTTAGTTTAATTAGAATCGTAAGCCCATTTCAAATAAATAGACCCCCAAGTAAATCCGCCGCCAAAAGCTGCAAATACTATATTATCTCCTTTTTTGAGTTGTTTTTCAAAGTCACTCAAAAGTAAAGGCAAGGTGGCTGATGTTGTATTGCCATAACGTTGAATGTTCATAAGAACTTTCGAATCAATAAGATTCATACGTCTAGCAGTAGCATCAATAATTCGTTTGTTAGCTTGATGAGCAACTAACCAAGAAATATCTTCATTTGTTAAGTTATTCCGTTTCATGATACGCTCACTCACATCTGCCATATTTGACACTGCATATTTAAATACCGTTTTACCATCTTGTTGAACAAAATGTTGCTTGTTCTTTACAGTTTCCTCACTTGAAGGAAGTATAGAACCACCTGCATCTATTTTAAGAAATTCTCTGCCAACGCCATCACTTCTCAATATTTCATCTTGAAAACCAAGACCTTCTGTATTTGGCTCGAATAAAACCGCTCCTCCTCCATCTCCAAAAATTATGCAGGTTGTCCTGTCTTCATAATCAATGATCGACGACATTTTATCTGCACCTATTAATAATACTTTTTTATATCTGCCGGACTCTATATAACTCGAAGCAGTAGACATTCCATAAAGAAAGCTAGAACAGGCTGCTTGCAAATCGTAAGCGAAAGCATTTACAGCTCCTATTTCGCTAGCAACATAAACTGCAGTAGCGGCAACTGGCATATCTGGTGTTGCGGTAGCAACAATAACCATATCTATTTCTGTCGGATTTAAATTTCTCTTTGCTATTAAATCTTCTGCGGCTTGTATTGCTAAATAAGATGTCCCTTTATTTGGTTCTTTTAGCAGTCGACGTTCTTTTATGCCTGTTCGTGACGTAATCCATTCGTCATTTGTATCAACCATCGTCTCTAAAACTTGGTTGCTTAAAACAAAATCTGGAACATATGCTCCTACAGCTGTAATTGCTGCTGTGATCTTACTCATATTTATGTGATTGTTTTGACCAAAAAAACGTAAAAACTGCCTAAAAATGACGAATTATTAATGAAATTAGTGAATTTTAGCCAAATATTGCGCAAAATAAGTGGTTTTTGGAAGTTGAAGAAATTAATCATAAAAAAAACGCTCAATATTGAGCGTTTTAACTATGCGTGCATAATTTCTATGCTAGATTTTCTTCCGAATTGTCAATTAGAACTTGACCTCTGTAGTAAAGTTTCCCTTCATGCCAATGTGCCCTGTGATACAAATGAGCTTCGCCAGTCGTTGGGCAAGTTGCTATTTGTGCCGCTGTTGCTTTGTAATGGGTTCTTCTTTTATCTCTTCTTGTTTTCGAGATTTTTCTTTTAGGATGTGCCATTATGTGTTATTTGTCCGTTAATAATTTCTTTAGTGTGTCCCAACGAGGATCTGTTTTATCTTCGGTGGTTATATTTTCTTTTTCTTTTGGGCTTAATTCTTCAAGCTTGTCGAGTATGTCCGACTGTAATGTTCCATCCTTTACTCCTGGATGGATTCTTTTTGATGGTATCGACAACACAATAAGCTCATATATATATTGTGCTATATTGATTTCGTACTCGCCATGAGGTATAATTAATATATCCTCATTTTCACTGTTATAATCGTCACCGAACTTTACCACCAAATCAAAATTTCCTGAAATATTTTCAGGATATGGTTCGTTAGTTACATCGCAATTAACATTAACAACTCCGGATATATCAAAATTAAACTCAAGGAATGTATCCTTTTTATTTAATTCAACTTTAGCCTGGACATTAATGTCATTTACATCATCATACTCAAACTCATCAAAGAACGCCTTCTCAATTTCATAGTTAAAAAGATGTTTTCCGGTTTTTAATCCAACGAATTGAATTGTAAAATCTTTCAACTTCTTCATAATCCATCTATTTTGAGCCTGCAAATATATGAATTTTTTGTTTATAGCGTTGGGTTTACCCTCTTTTTTTGTAGTCGGGTTTTCGGGGAGAAAATTTTAAGGGATTTTCCGTCAATTCCTTATGCTGTCTGCGGTTTTTAAATATTTTAATCCCTGCAAATAACGCCTCTTTAAAAGAACTTTCATCGGCAACTCCTTTTCCCGCTATTTCGAAGGCTGTACCGTGATCTGGTGATGTCCTAACTCTATTAAGTCCTGCGGTATAATTTACCCCTTGTCCAAATGACAATGTCTTAAATGGTATAAGTCCCTGATCATGATAAGTCGCGAGAATGGCATCAAAATTCTTATAATTATCACTTCCAAAAAAACTATCCGCAGCATAAGGTCCGAAAACTAATTTTCCAGATTCCTTAATATCTTTAATGGTAGGTCTTAATACAGTATCGTCTTCGCTTCCAATAACGCCATTATCACCAGTATGAGGATTGATACCTAATATGGCAATTTTAGGTTTGCGAATTCCAAAGTCTTGTATTAACGAATTATACATTGCATTTACCTTCTCTGTTATTAGTTCAGGTGTTATGTGACTAGCCACGTCTTTTACAGGAACATGGTCCGTGATCAATCCTACGCGAAGCGTATCTGTAACCATGAACATCAAACTATTGCCTTCAAGCTCTTGTGCTAAATAATCTGTATGTCCTGGAAACTTAAAGCTATCAGATTGAATATTTGCTTTATTAATAGGTGCTGTAAGCAACACATCTATATCTTTATTTTTCAAAGCTTTGGTGGCTGACTCTAAAGACTTAATAGCCAAAACTCCAATATCTTTGTCTTCTTTACCAAATTCTATTCTTGTTGTTTCTTTCCATGCGTTAAACACATTGATCTTTCCATCGATAATTTGACTGGGGTTATTGATTCCATTGAAATCCATTTTAAACTTAAAATGGTTTACTAAAAAGGAAACTGTCTTTGTAGACGCAAAAATTACTGGTGTACAAAAATCAAGAATCCTATTATCTAACAGGGTTTTAAGAGCGACTTCGCCTCCAATGCCATTTAAATCTCCAATCGATATTCCTACCTTGATGTTTTGTTCACCCATAAGCTTAAAGTGCCAACTTTTGTTTGTAATTTTAAGCCTCAAAGTTAATCAAATAAAGAACAATGTTTACAGGAATTATAGAGGATTTAGGGGTTGTAACAGATTTGCTTTCAGAAGACGATAATCTTCATCTCACTGTTAAAAGTAAAATTACTTCAGAGTTAAAAATAGATCAAAGCGTTTCTCATAATGGTGTTTGCTTGACGGTTGTTAGTATTAATGGAAATACATATACAGTTACTGCCATAAAAGAGACCTTGGAGAAATCGAATATTGGAACATTAAATATTGGCGATTCTGTAAATCTAGAACGCGCCATGAAAATGAATGCGCGCCTAGACGGTCATATTGTTCAAGGTCATGTTGACCAAACTGCGATATGCACTAATATTGAAGATAATAACGGAAGTTGGGTGTTCACTTTTGAATACGATATTGTTCAAAATAACATCACCATAGAAAAAGGCTCTATAACAATAAACGGTGTAAGTTTAACTGTTGTGAACTCTAAAGACCATAGCTTTAGCGTGGCTATTATACCATATACGTATAATAACACAAATTTCTACAAATTAAAAAAGGAAGATACCGTGAATCTAGAATTTGACGTTATAGGTAAATACGTCAAAAAACTCTTCAGTTTATCGCACTCCAATTAATTGATTTGTAGGTCAATCAATATTTTTTCTGTAATAACCTTTTCGAGCCATAAACCAATCCTAAACTCAGTGCTACCAATACTCCGCCATCGATAGGTAAACCTGGCGGTGGTGGTGGCGACGGTGGAGGAGGATTAATTCCTTGCGCTTGACATACAAAACTTATTAATACAAATAAGATTGAGGCTATTATACTCTTGTTTTGTATTCTCATAATGCTGTAAATGTATAAAAAAAAGGCAGTTAGCAAAATTTCAAGGCATCAATACGTAGGTATATTCTTTGTAATTGCCGAAATAATCGTTCAACGTGTACTTTTCCTTATTTCAATACTTTAGATTTAGTTAATTAACAACGTACTTCCGTGTTGTTAGGCTGACAAATATATACGAAAATATGAAAAAACCGCAGCTTTTAGTTACTTTTTTCATTAAAAACATCGATTAAAAACAAAAAACATCGATTAAAAACGTAAAGCTTTGCAAAACAAGACTATATAACTCTCTATAAATCAGTAACTATCAATCAATTTATTAAGTTTCAAGCTTATAAACTATTCTCAGCCTAATTCGGTCAAACAAAAAACCCTTCCATTTTTTGGAAGGGTTTAAAATGTGGTCCCACTTGGGGGCCCTTCGACTGCGTTCAGGATAAACTTCTCGCCCTTAAAAATCGGGCACAAAAAAAGACCCTAGCTAATGCTAAAGTCTTTCTTCAAATAGTGGTCCCACTTGGGCTCGAACCAAGGACCCTCTGATTATGAGTCAGATGCTCTAACCAACTGAGCTATGGGACCAAAAGTGGCTGCAATATTACCACATATTTTAAAACCTTACAAGCATTTAACGGTTATTAGGTTTCTCTTGACAAAGTTCTATTAACACCCCATTAGTAGACTTTGGATGTAGAAACGCCACCAACTTATTATCAGCTCCTTCTTTAGGTGCTTTATTGATAAGCTTAAACCCTTCTTTTTCCAATCGTTTCATCTCCTTTTTAATGTCTTCTACAGCAAATGCTATATGATGTATGCCTTCTCCTTTCTTTTCAATAAACTTGGCGATAGGGCTATCTTTATTGGTGGCTTCTAACAATTCAATTTTATTAGGCCCCATTTTAAAAAAAGAAGTCTTTACACCTTCGCTTTCAACGTCTTCAATCTTGTAATGCTTTTTTCCGAATAAGGCTTTAAAAAGCGCATTGGATTCGTTAATGTTTTTAACAGCGATGCCTATATGTTCTATTTTCTTCATATTCAGACGATATTTCGGAATGAATTTTGTTAATCAAAGCAAAGATAATCCTTAAATATCACATACTTTTGCAATATGGAAAGTAACAGACAGAAAAAAATAGCTTCCGTTTTACAGCAAGACCTTGTCGATGTGCTGCAAGGTGCCGCTACACAAGGTGGCATGAAGGGCATCATTATATCAGTAACCAAAGTAAAGGTGACTGTAGATTTGTCTATTGCAAAAGTGTACCTGAGTATCTTTCCTAATGATAAAGGAAAAGAACTTGTTGAAGGTATTAAAGACAATAGCGCATTCATCAAACACGAAATATCACAAAGAACTCGACATCAACTACGGCGCATGCCTCAGCTAGATTTCTTTTTGGATGATTCTTTGGAATACATTGATAATATTGACAAGTCTTTAAAAGGTTCTGAGGACCCTATTAAAAACCCTGATCTTTTAGATAAAAGAAAAAAGTCTTAGTTGAATGTATCCTTGTACATAGCCAAAAGATACTTGCTTACAAAAAGCAGTAACAATGCTATCAACATCATAACTATTTTCGCAGCCGTCGGTGTTATTATAGGAGCAGCCGCTTTATTTATTGTATTATCTGGCTTTGCCGGATTGAAAGATTTTAGTCTTCAGTTCTCTTCTCTTATTGATCCTGATTTAAAAGCCATCGTTACTGAAGGGAAATCAATCTCTCTTACAAAAGATCAAGAAGGTCAATTAAAACATATTGACGGCATTGCTTCCTATTCAAAAATCATAGAAGAACGTATTATCTTAAGTTATGACGATAAGAAAATGCTCGCTACTTTAAAAGGTGTAGATTCTGAATTTGGAAATGTAAATAATATAGATTCTATTATTGCCGAAGGAAGTTGGCTCAGTGATCAAGGTCATCAAATTGTTGCTGGATGGGGAATTACCAATGACCTCTCAATGGGTGTGATGGACTACGCTAAATCTGTGACGCTACTAGTTCCAAAGCCTGGCAAGGGGCAAATAACATCTGTAACTAATGCCTTTAATTCTGTATATACAAATAATGTTGGCGTCTTTCAGATCAATGAAGAGTTGGACAATACTTTAGTGTTCACCAATATATACACTGCTAAAAATTTACTGAACTATGAGGATAATCAAATTTCGTCTATAGAGTTCAAATTAAACTCTGAAGCAGACGAAACACAAATTCGCAATGTACTGCAACCTATTTTAGGCGACGCATTTACCATAAAGAATCGTGTGCAATTAAATGATGCGCTTTACAAGATGCTAAACACCGAAAATCTAGCGGTTTATGTCATTTTTACCTTGGTGCTTATCATAGCTCTTTTTAATGTGATTGGCTCTATTGTTATGATGATATTAGACAAAAAGAAAAACCTGAACACGCTTTTCAATATGGGTGTCACTATTAAACAACTACGTCGTATTTTCTTTTTGCAAGGTAGTTTGATGTCAGTTGCGGGTGGTATTGTTGGTTTGTTTTTGGGGTTCTTGATTATCTTGATTCAAAAACTATTTTCTCCATACATGATTACCTCATCGTTGGCATATCCAGTAGCTATAAAACCTATCAATTTTGTATTGGTATTAGTCACTATTTCTGTACTAGGGGTATTGGCTTCGAAAATTGCTTCGGTTAGAATTTCGAAACAATTAATCTCGTGATTTACACAAATTGATAATCGGAAAATTTCTCTAACACTTCATCTAGCGCATCAAATACGTCTTTAGAATCATCGCTAGTTACCATTTTCATGCGATAGGGTTTAAAATCAGGAATACCTCTAAAATAATTCGTATAATGGCGTCTGGTTTCAAAAACGCCAAGTCTCTCGCCTTTCCAATCAATGGCCATTTGCAAATGACGCCGTGCAGCATCCACGCGTTCTTCTAATGTGATTGGCGTTAAATGCTCACCTGTATTAAAAAAATGTTTCACTTGTTTAAAAAACCAAGGATTCCCTATTGTTGCCCTACCGATCATAGCGCCATCAAGCCCATAAGCATCTCGCATTTCCATGGCTCTTTCGGGTGTGGTAATATCGCCATTACCAAATACAGGAATATGCATTCGTGGATTATTTTTTACCGCTGCAATAGGTTTCCAATCCGCATCACCTTTATACATTTGTGCTCTGGTTCGTCCGTGAATGGCAATCGCGGCACAACCAACATCTTGTAATCGTTCTGCCACTTCAACAATCTTAATGGAATCGTGATCCCAGCCCAAGCGGGTCTTTACAGTAACAGGTAAATTAGTGCGCTTCACCATTTCAGCGGTGAGTTGTTCCATCAGGCACACGTCTTTTAAAATACCAGCGCCAGCGCCTTTACTCACCACCTTTTTTACAGGGCATCCAAAATTAATGTCGATAATATCTGGCTTCGATTTCTCAACGATATCAATGGTCTGTAACATACTGTCCATGTTAGCACCGAAAATTTGAATACCGACAGGGCGTTCTTTTTCGTAAATATCGAGTTTCATAACACTTTTGGCAGCATCACGAATCAAGCCTTCGCTAGAGATAAATTCAGTATACACTACATCAGCGCCTTGCTCCTTGCATAGTGCACGAAATGGCGGGTCACTCACGTCTTCCATAGGTGCTAATAGCAATGGGAAATCTGGAAGCTCTATGTCACCTATTTTTACCAAATTCAATTTATTTTGAGCAAAATTACAGTTTTTTAGGTAGTTCTTGTCGAAAGATATAAATTAGACTGTATGAAAAGATTGCTTCTTATATTATCTACTCTCTTCTTAGTTAACTGTGGCTCATCAGATTTACCGACTGAAAAAGCTGCTAAAATCAAAACATTTAAGAATAAAAACATCGAAGCTAAATACCCTAAAACTTGGATTAAATTTGGAGGTCTAGATTATGTGTATTTCATGCCAAAAAAAGTGAGGGATAACAATTTCGAAAATGAAGTTGAACATGTTTCTATAAATAAAAACAACATTCAAATAAATAGTTTCAATCAAATAGAAAATGTTCTAAATAAACATGGAAATACTTTAACAAGAAATCAAATAAAAAAGAGTTTTGAATTAGTTAAATTAAATTCTCAGGCAAAATTTATTTATAAAATTGAATCCTTTATAACATATAATTCTAGCCCAAATACCTACAAAAGAGTCGAGTATTTTTATCAAAATCAGGGCATGTTAAAATATTTCATTTATCAAATGAGAGAAGAATTGTTTGATTTATATCATGAAGATGCTTTGTTTATTATAAACTCAGTTCATAATAAAAAGTAGGCTTTGCAAATCCCCTTTGAACCTCAAATCTTCGGATACCAAATAAACATTCACCTCATTCTAGAATATGCTGCTTTTTTTACAGCGTTTCGCTACTACGTGTATTTAAGACGACATCAAACCGATACTATTTCGACTTTAAACAGATTGTCCATTATCCTTGGCGCCGCTTTGGGCGCGTTAATTGGATCACGATTGGTTGGGTTTCTGGAGAATCCGTTGGTAGAAATCTCCCAAGGAGATATCATTCAACTACTCAATACCAAAACCATTATGGGAGGTTTATTTGGCGGGTTGTTAGGTGTAGAAATTTCTAAAAAAGTGATTGGCGAAAACACCTCGTCTGGCGATTTGTTTACGCTACCCATTATCCTAGGAATCTTTATTGGTCGCATTGGTTGTTTTCTTTCTGGAATTAATGAATTTACTTACGGAAAAGAAACCGCATTCTTCACAGGAATGAACCTAGGTGATGGCCTAAACAGACACCCTGTGTCGCTCTACGAATTAGTGTTTTTAGTCATATTGTTTTTTGGTCTTCAGCATCTTTATAAACATCGCGACTTACCAAACGGGCGACTCTTCAAATACTTTATGATTACCTATTTTTTCTTTCGTTTCTTTCTTGAATTTCTCAAACCCAATGTATTTTATGTCTTGAGCCTAAGCACAATTCAGATATTATGCATAATTTGTTTACTCTATTACCATAAAACCATCATTAAGCTATTTACCAATGCCCGTTAGAAAATACACGTATTACGATTTTACTTTGAGTCTCTGTCCAGAATGCCTCAAACGTGTCGATGCGAAAATTGTCTTCGAAAATGATAAGGTATATATGCTAAAACGTTGCAACGAACACGGCAATTCTAAGGTGTTAATTGCTGATGATATTGAATACTATAAAAACATTCGCAACTATAACAAACCCTCTGAAACGCCTTATAAATTTAACACCAAGACACACTATGGCTGTCCATACGATTGTGGCTTATGTCCTGATCACGAGCAGCATTCTTGTTTGACGATTGTAGAAATCACCGATCGTTGTAACCTAACCTGTCCGACTTGTTATGCTGGCTCATCGCCTACTTACGGAAGACATCGCACTCTCGATGAAATCAAGACCATGCTAGATACTATTGTTACAAACGAAAAGGAACCTGATGTCGTACAAATAAGCGGTGGTGAACCAACTATTCATCCGGATTTTTTTGCCATTATGGACTATGCGAAATCCTTACCCATTAGGCATTTAATGCTCAACACCAATGGAATCAAAATTGCTAAAGACAAAGATTTTACAAAACGTTTAAAAAGTTACGCGCCCGATTTCGAGATCTATTTACAATTCGATTCTTTTCAAAAAGATGCTTTGGTGGAAATGCGAGGTGCAGATTTACGTTCTATACGAAAAGAAGCGCTTCACAACCTCAACGAATTCAATTTGTCGACAACACTGGTCGTTACGCTTCAAAAAGGACTAAACGATCATGAAATAGGAGACATTATCGATTATGCATTACAACAAAAATGTGTAAGGGGAGTCACGTTACAGCCAACTCAAATTGCTGGTCGGCTTGATAATTTTAATCCAGGAACAGATCGTATGACCCTAACCGAAGTGAGGAGAAATATCATGGAACAAACCACAATTTTTAATTCAGATGATTTGCTTCCTGTGCCCTGTAATCCCGATGCCTTAGTCATGGGGTATGCTCTTAAATTAGGTGGTGAAGTGTTTCCGTTGACGCGATATATTAATCCTAATGATTTACTTGACAATAGTAAAAACACCATTGTATATGAACAGGACGAGGCTTTACACGGTAAAATGATCGAGCTCTTTAGCGCTGGGAATTCTGTAGAAGTTGCCGAGGAGAACTTGAAGTCCATTATGTGTTGTTTGCCGAATATTGATGCACCAGAATTAGGCTATGATAATTTGTTCAGGGTGATTATCATGCAGTTTATTGATGCCTATAATTTTGATGTTCGAGCGATTAAAAAATCCTGTGTACATATCGTTGATAAAGACAACAAGATTATTCCGTTTGAAACGATGAACCTCTTTTATCGCGATAATAAAAAGGCGTATTTAGAAGAACTTAAAAACGAGATGTAATATGATTTTTGTATTGATACTTTGTGTTATGTTTGCGCCACCTATAATTTTTTTAGTTCTAGGAAGAAAAGCAAGGCCTGACAAGAAAAAAGCAAAGATGTTTTATATTATCGCCGCAGTCTATTTATTGGTCGGATTAGGCACTTGCGCCACTATTTTAACGAACTTAAGTATTCATTAAATGATTGCATCGATTCTTGAAATAGGAAATCTTGACGGGCTATTTATCCTTATTGGTCTCATTATGTTTGGGCCAGCCATTTTACTGGTGATTATCGGCCTTATCATCAGACGAAAAAACAAGAAAGCGGCCAAGGTTCTATTCATACTAGCCACGGTTTATGTAATTATTAGTTTAGGCATCTGCGGAACGCTTTTAGTTGGTGGTTAATTACAATCGCTTCAACACCCAAAGCCCATAAAAGCCTAAAAAGAGCTCGGCAAAAGTTCCGAATTGATATCCAAAAGTTGGTTCTCCATCCAATAATAGGCTTAGCAATCTTCCAAATCCAAGACCTAGCATAAAGACCATATTAGTGATTAGCGCCATTCTTAAATACGCTGACTTGAAAACCCCTAGAATCCACACTATTGAAAACCCTAAGTACAAACCCATAATGGCTTTAAAAAAATTGTGCTCGTCAATCGTATTTAAATGGATGTCAAATTGAGCATCGGGTTGAAACCCATACACTAAAGACACAGGAATTACTATCAATACAGAGATGATTAAATGAATCTTAGTAATGATATGTTTGGCTATACTCATCGGATATTAAAACGTGACGTCAGCTTCAATGGTTTCACCATTCCTACTTACCACAATCTTTGTGGTGTTACCTATATCAAAAGACGATAAAGCCAACATATAGGCCGTCATGTCGGTCACCTCAAAATCCCCAAGCTTAATGACAACATCTCCTTTTTGTAATCCTGCTCTTATTGCTGGCGTATCTTCGCGAGTACCATCTATGCGCATACCTTTACCGTCAAATAAATAATCTGGCACAACGCCTAGACCAACTTTAAATTTCGGCACATCATCTCTTTCATTTTTAGTTTTTCTGAACACTAGCTTATCCGTCTCGTTCAAATCTGAAATAATAGAAAAAATATAGTCAGAAATAGCATACATGCCTTCGTAGTTCAGTTTTTCAGAATCATCAGAAGGTTTGTGGTAATCTTCATGTTGGCCAGTAAAAAAATGTAATACAGGAATATCGTTCAAATAAAATGATGTGTGGTCAGATGGGCCAATCCCAGATTCTCTTTCAACCAATTTAAAGTCTCCTTTCATACTATTCAAGGTTTGAGAAAAACGAGGGGAAGTTCCTGTGCCATATACTGCCAGCGTTTTGTCCGTTTTTAATCTACCTACCATATCCATATTGATCATATAATTAATAGTTTGAGTGCTAATAGTTGGGTTTTTCACAAAAAAATTAGATCCTAACAACCCTATTTCTTCTCCCGAAAAAGCGATGAACAGATAGTTGTTGTTTGTGTTTTTACTATATAATCTACTCGCTAAATTTATCATTACAGACGTACCACTTGCGTTGTCATCGGCGCCATTATGTATTTCTGCACCTCCTCTGTGTAGAGACCCATCTCCACCCAAACCTAAATGGTCATAGTGCGCTCCAATGACAATCGTTTTGTTAGCGTTATTATCCATAAAACCGATGACATTTGTACCAGTAATTGTGCTATCGGAATTCATGGAAACATATTTTGTGTCTTCATGTGGGTTCGTCTTTGGAAGAAAATTGAATTTTTGCAAATAACCTTCAGTTCCTTTGGCTTCTAGCCCCAACTCTTTAAATCGATTCGCAATATAGTTAGCTGCTTTTATTTCACCCTCTGTCCCAGTAGCTCGTCCATTTAATTCATCACTAGCTAGATAGGAAATATCTTCCTTGATCAATTTTTCAGGAATGTGCTTTTTTTTACATGACACTAACACTATAAAAAATACAAGCACAAATAGTTGTTTCATCACAAATACAGATTAATTTTGTATAAAATTATGCAATTAAATGCTCATGAAATCGATTTTCGTATTATTACTTTTCATCACTTTATTTAGCTGTAAAGAGAAAAGCTCTGGTTACGCTACGACAAAGGCCCAGGAACTTGTTAAGGTAAATAGTGATCTCATCTACCCAGAAGAAACACATTTTAAATCCATACGTCAAGTCACTTTTGGTGGCGATAACGCAGAAGCTTATTGGAGTTTTGACGACAAACAGATTATTTTTCAATCTAATAATAAGAAATGGGGTGTTAATTGTGACCAGATGTTTTTGATGAATCGTGCTGATACTTTTGATAGTGTTCCGCCTCCAATGATAAGTACTGGAAAAGGCCGAACCACTTGTGCATATTTTTTACCCGACAATAAGAGTTTTGTATACGGCTCTACTCATCTAGTAGATGATGAGTGCCCAGAAGTTCCTCTTCGAAAAAACGGAAAATATGTATGGCCTGTTTATAATAGTTTCGACATTTTTGTTGCAGATTTAGAAGGTAATATTACAGCTCAACTTACCAACGAGCCAGGTTACGATGCCGAAGCAACAGTGTCTCCAAAGGGAGATAAAATAGTATTCACCTCTATGCGAAGCGGTGATTTAGAATTGTACACCATGAATATTGATGGTTCTAATGTAACTCAAATTACGGATGAATTGGGTTATGACGGTGGCGCCTTCTTCTCACCTGACGGAACAAAACTTATTTTCAGGTCATCTCGCCCCAAAACCGAGCAAGACATAAAAGATTATAAAGATTTATTGGCTCAGGGATTGGTAATGCCAACTGATATGGAGCTGTTTGTTTGCAATGCAGATGGAACAGATTTAAAGCAGTTAACCTTTTTAGGAAATGCCAATTGGAGTCCTTTCTTTCACCCTTCAGGTGATAAAATATTATTCTCATCAAATTTTGAAGCTGACAAAGGGTTCCCCTTCAATTTGTATATGATAGATATTGACGGTAAGAATCTTAAACGTATTACTCACGGAGAAACATTTGATGCTTTTCCAGTGTTTTCTAATGACGGGAAATATTTAGCGTTTTCGTCC
Source organism: Flavobacteriaceae bacterium (assembly GCA_014238425.1). Taxonomy (GTDB): domain Bacteria; phylum Bacteroidota; class Bacteroidia; order Flavobacteriales; family Flavobacteriaceae; genus JABABD01. Next base: position 209,191 of record JABABD010000020.1, read on the forward strand.
AACAGAAATAACGGCGGAACGAGAGATACCAATCTCTTTATTGCTGAGTGGCAAGATTAATTTGATTTGTTTAGTCGATTACGCTCGTCTAATTCTTTAATGTTTTCATTAGTCGAAAGTCTTGTGTTTCCAAAATTGAACCGCAATCCTAATCTCACCCAGCGGTTGTCAAATCTTGCATAGTATTGGTTATCCTGATTAAGATATTTGTTTGTAACAGTGTAATCGCTTCCTAAAAGTATATCGTTAGCAGATAGTGATAAAATCCACTTACCCTTGTTAAATGATTTTTTAAGTCCAATATCAATTTGAGTCCTGGTAGAAACCTCAGAAGAACCATCAAATATTGGAGATATATAGAGCAAAGAGAGGTTGGCTGTTAAGCTTTGATCTTCTAAAAATGAAAAATAGCTAATAGCATTTCCATAAAACGACCACAATTCGTTAGATTGCACGACGTTATTACTTTGCTCCGCTAGAAATTGCCCTTCGTAGTTAAATACAGATGTTACAACATATGCTGTCCAGTGCTTTGTGAAACTTTTATATAAGATAAAATCGAAGCCATAATCAACTTCTTTCTTCAAATTACTAGGCCTATAAAATATCTGATTTAAGTTATTGTCTTGAAATGTTAATTCGCTAAACGTATCTTCCGATTCTCTATAATATAATTCAAATGTATACTCATCATTTATAGAATATGACAAGGTTGTTAGTTGCGTTATTGCGGGCTCTAAGCTTGGGTTGCCAGTAAAAAAAGAATTATCATTAAAAAAGAATTTAAACGGGTTTAAATTTGAATAGGTTGGTCTTTCAATACGTTTGCTATAAGATAATCCCAGACTATGATTGTCATTAAAACGATGTGTAAGATTAGTCGTTGGAAAGACCTTAAAGTAATCAAAATTGTTTTCGTCATTACTAGCTATAGATTCAAGAATTCCAGATCCTTCTGTATACTCAGTTCTAGCTCCAACTGTTAAACTCCAGTTAGTCCAATCTTTACTCAAGCTTATGTAAGCCGCATGATTTGTTTCGCTATAATTAAACCCGCCAGAATTCAAGGGGTCAGAAATCACGGTATTATCATTAGTAAAAATCTGTTCAATATTACTTTTAGAATCTATTCTCGCAGTTTTAACTCCAATCTCAAAAGTGCCTTCTTTTTTAAGAGGTATCGACAAATCTATCTGACCTGAGTAGATTTTTATATCCTGTAAAGATGTTGTATTAAAAGTATTGCTTCTGATAAATTGATTTGAAGCATCTCGATAAGATGATCTTACATCTTGTAATCGGTCGTAATCGTAATTAGTATGATGTACATTAAAGGAGAGTTTAGATCCATTGCTTGCTTCATAAACATAGTCGACATTTGCTCCAATATTCAATATGTCGTCGTCTGTCTTATTGAACGCGGTAAATGTCGAATCAATAGCTTCAGTAAAAGAATTGGTGTCTCGTTTCCAGTGTGGAGTTAACAAGCCATTAGCTGAAATCGAAAATGTGTTTTTGTCATTAATAGCATAATCAAAATTCAAGTTTACTGTATGCGTTTTTGTGGTGGTGTTACGATCTATATCTGTAAGCCAATTTCCAACAACTTGATTATTTTCGATAAAATTAACGCGTTCATCATTTATACGATTCTTCTTTTGAGCATTAAAATTATATCCTAGGTAGAGACTAGTTTTCTTGCCTTTAAAAAAATGGTTCATTCCTGTAGAAACTCTAGGATACACACCTTGAGTGTAGTTACTATAAATACTTCCGTTATAGCCAGCAATAAGATTCTTGCTCATCTTTATATTGATCACCGCTCCACCTTCTGCATCATATTTAGCTGGCGGATTTGTTATAACTTCAACTGCCTGAACAGCACTAGCTGTGGTACCAGAAAGCAACTGTTGAAGCTCTTCCCCAGAAAGATACACGCGCCTGTCGTTTATGAGATATATAATGTTTGATGCGTTCCTGACCGAAACCTCATCATTGATAATCAAAATTCCTGGTGTGCTTTTTAAGATGCTCCAAACACTACCTTCGGTAAGCGATGTGTTTTCTACATTAAAAATTAGGCGATCGTTTTCACGTTTTAGAGTTGGTTTTTTAGCTAAGATTTTCACTTCAGTCAATGATTCCACTTCTTCAATAAGAGTAATATTGCCTAATTCTATATCAGATTCCAGGACCACCTCTCTTGAAAACTCTTTAAACCCTAAAAAAGACACTCTAATAAGATATCTATCCTTGCTCAAATCGGACAGCGTAAAACTGCCTAATTCATTTGTAGTTGTACCAGATACAATTGTAGAATCACTAGCCTTTAATGCGATAACATTGGCATAAGAAATAGCGTCGTTGCTTTCGTTTTTAACATGCCCTGAAACCGAAAAACTCTGAGAGAGTGACGTGAGAGGGAATGTTAAGAAAGCGCAAATGGCAAATGCTAGTTTTTGCGAATTCACGTTTTTGGTTGATTATTGGGATTAACCGTTAGTTGTTGTATAAATGTATAACATAATGATAAGCCTCCAAATAATACCTCTTAATAATCGTTGAACAGCTTCTAATATCTTTTAAGTCTTAAATTACCTGATAAAACCTTACAATAATTTATATTTGCAGTCCCATTTAAAGCATGTTATGAAAAACATCAGGAACTTCTGTATTATCGCACATATCGACCACGGTAAAAGCACTTTAGCTGACCGCTTATTGGATTTTACTGGTTCGGTAACCGATCGTGAAAAACAAGATCAGCTTCTTGATAGCATGGACTTAGAGCGCGAACGCGGTATTACCATTAAGTCTCACGCCATACAAATGGAGTATACTTATAAAGGTGAAGACTATATTTTGAATTTAATTGACACGCCTGGTCATGTAGATTTTAGCTATGAAGTATCAAGGTCTATTGCTGCTTGTGAAGGTGCTTTACTTATTGTTGATGCGGCCCAAAGTATTCAAGCTCAAACAATTTCAAACTTATATCTAGCCCTTGAAAATGACCTAGAGATCATTCCTATACTCAATAAAGTAGATTTGCCAAGTGCTAATCCAGAAGAAGTCACCGATGATATTGTAGATCTTTTAGGCTGTGATGCAGAAGAAATAATTCATGCCAGTGGGAAAACAGGGTTTGGGGTTGATAATATTTTAGAAGCCATTATAGAGCGCGTTCCTGCTCCAAAGGGCGATCCTGAAGCGCCTCTGCAAGCACTAATATTTGATTCTGTTTACAACACCTTTAGAGGTATTGAAACTTATTTCAGAGTGTTTAACGGAGAGATTAAAAAAGGGCAAAAAATTAAATTTGTTGCTGCAGATAAAGAATATTTTGCGGACGAAGTTGGGACATTAAAGCTTAATCAAGTTCCGAAAAAAAGCATAAAAGCTGGAGACGTAGGGTATTTAATTACAGGCATTAAAACAGCTAAAGAAGTAAAAGTTGGAGATACCATTACAGATTTCGCAAATCCAACGACCAATATCGTTGAAGGCTTTGAAGATGTAAAACCTATGGTGTTTGCTGGTATTTACCCCGTTGATACTGAAGATTACGAAGAGCTTCGTAATTCTATGGAAAAACTTCAGCTTAATGATGCATCCCTAGTTTTTCAACCAGAGAGTTCAGCGGCTTTAGGGTTTGGGTTTCGATGTGGTTTCTTAGGCATGCTTCATATGGAAATTATTCAAGAACGTTTAGAGCGTGAATTTGATATGACTGTTATCACTACAGTTCCCAACGTTTCTTACCATGCATATACTAATAAAAATCCGGAGGATGCTTTTATTGTAAATAATCCATCCGATTTACCAGACCCTTCTACAATAAATCGCGTTGAAGAACCTTATATTAAGGCCACTATAATTACAAAATCTGATTTTGTTGGTAATGTCATGTCTTTATGTATTGAAAAACGCGGTATTGTCATCAATCAAACCTATTTGACTACAGAACGTGTAGAGTTAACGTTTGAGATGCCCCTTGCTGAAATTGTTTTCGATTTTTACGATCGCTTAAAAACGGTGTCAAAAGGCTATGCTTCTTTTGATTATTCACCTATCGGAATGAAAGTATCAAAACTCGTGCGCTTAGATATTTTATTGAATGCTCAACCTGTGGATGCACTTTCTGCTCTAATTCATTCTGACAACGCTCAGAATATTGGCAAAAAGATGTGCGAAAAATTGAAAGAACTCATTCCGCGTCAGCAATTCGATATTCCTATTCAAGCGGCTATTGGTGCCAAGATAATTTCTAGAGAGACCATTAAAGCGCTTCGTAAAGATGTGACCGCCAAGTGTTATGGTGGTGACATTTCTAGAAAAAGAAAACTATTAGAAAAGCAGAAAAAAGGTAAAAAGCGTATGCGTCAAGTGGGTAATGTAGAAATTCCACAACAAGCATTCATGGCTGTTTTAAAGCTAAACGACTAACATTTAACCTTAAAAATCATAGCTGAAATTACTTACAACGATTTTTTTCGTAGATTTCACTATGGCGCACCTCCATCGGTATATATTTTCAATTTTTCTTTTTTTTAGTACTTCAGGAGGCTGTCAGTCTTCTTTTGAGATAGAAATAGATTCGTTAGTAATCAAGGTTAATGAGTTTAGGAAGAGCAATCAAGATAGTGCTCTATATTATTCGTCTCTTGCCTATGAAAAAGCCTTAAAATCTCATGATACCACTTTGATTTGTAGGGTTATAATCGACCATAGCTCTAGTCTCATTGCTAAAACATTATTCGATCGTTCTGAGGCTTTATTGAGATTCAATCTAACTAACGAAAGGCATTTAGGCAAGAAACTCCTTGGTCTTACTTATTTTAATTTAGGCGCATTGTTCCAAACAAAGCAAGGGCATGATCTGGCACTTGAAAATTACTTGAGTGCCTTAGATTACTTTCTTGAAATTAACGATCACAGTCTTTTGTCAAAAACATATCTCTATAGTGGCGTGGCGTTTCAAAAGGGGAACAAGAAAAACAAGGGAGAGAAAGCAGATTATTTTTATGACCTGTCCCTTTATCATTCAAAATTAGCAAAACAAGGAGAAGAATCAACGCACGCTCCCCTAAGTAAATTGGGAGCTATCTCCTTGGAGGTCAAAATCAAGTCTTGTCAAGATGCCTTGAACGGTATAGACGACCCAAGTAAATCTCGTTTGGCGGCTATTCTTAATCATGACATGAGTCGAAATTACTATACTGCGGGTCGTTATAAAAAAGCAATCGAACATGCAAAAATAGCTGTCCAAATAAAGAAGAACATTGCCCTTGAGCAAAATGTTGACTACGCAAATTTTATCATCGGGGCTTCTCTCGTTGATCTAAACCGAAACGCCGATGCCATTCCTTTCTTAAACAACGTTATTAATAATTCCCACAAAAGGAGTATACGAATAAGGGCAATCGAATATTTGGTTAAGGCGCATGAAAATAGAGAGGATTATAAATCCGCTTTTATAAACTTTCAAGAGTTTGGCAGATTGAAAGATTCCATTTCTTCTTTTCAAGAAAACGAACGTATTGCTGAAATAATCTCGAAATTCGAAACAGAGAAACAGGCTAATGAAATACTCATTCTTGAGAAAAAAAACCAGGATAAAGAGTTGCTTATTGCTAACCAGAAAAACAAAATGTGGAAATGGTCTTTATTCGCTTTAATAGCAACTCTTATTGCGGTTTTATTAAGTCGAAAATTAAAAAGCTCTGTTAAGCGTGTTAAAAAAGTAGAACGTGAAAAAGAGGCTCTCGTCAAGAAGGTGGAACAAACATCGATTGTTCTCAACAATAAAACCAAAGTTTATCTTGATGTACTGAAATACATTAGGTCAGATGGGAACTATATTGAGTTCTTCACAGAAAACGAAAAATTAATCGACAGGAATAAGCTTGTTGCAATCTTAAGACAATTACCTCCAAATTTCATTAGAATTCATAGGTCGTACATTGTCAACAAAAACTTCATTACTTCAACTACTAGCAGTACGGTAATTATTAAAAGTAATATTGAAATTCCACTATCAAGAACCTTCAAAAAGAACTTAAAGTAGATGTTGCCATTGTTAAACATGATGTTTTTTATGTTGCTTATCACATTTAACCCATCTTAATCGCTTTAAAAACTAATTTTAAGAGAAAGCTATTAATTCTCTTATTATGAAAACAAAACTACTCGCTCTTGCTCTTTGCCTTTTTACATTAGTGTCTTTTTCTCAAACCAATGGATGGCATCAATACCATAAAGCAACCCAAATAAGCAATCTTGATACCGACGCTTCTGGGAACATACATCTAGCCACAGATAGCGGTTATATTATGTACAATACTACAACCAGTATGGTTGAGGACTATGCTAATCTTACATCTCAAAGTCTGCCAATTGGTAGATGTTCTTCTATTAAGGTTAACCCAATAAACAACAATGTAGCCTTAGGCTTTCCTGGTGGTCAAGGTATGGCAATCTATGATGGGGCGAACTATACAATTTACCATTCTGACAGCTCTGATTATGGAGATTTCTCCAATCCAGAATTCCATTATACAGATGGTGGGTTGCTTTATATCTATGACACAGGAGATACCAAATACCAAACTTTTGAAAATGGTGTGTTTGGTGTTGTTCAAGACCTAACCTTTAGACCTCAAGCTATTATTGAGAACTCAGCCGGAACTATCGCTTATTTTGCGGGACAAACTCCTGGAGGATTAGCTGATGGTCTATATGAGCTTGATAAAGCTACAGATACATTTACCAAATACACGACCTCTAATTCTGGTATTCACTCCAATGGTCCAAGTTGTTTTTATAGAGATACTAACGATTTACTTTACATAGGAGGTCATATGGGTGTTAGTACTTTAGACACTATGGGTAATTGGACGGTTTATCAAGAACCTTTACCTATAAATCCGTCACTTTTTTATAGTGTTTATAGTATCGACAAGTTTAGCGATGGTACTTTTTTGGTAAATAATTCAGATCCAAACTCGTCTTCGCAAAGAGGGTTTTCAACAGTGGACTTTTCTACGAACACATGGACGCATTATGATAGCTCTGTGTATTGCAATAATGCCGATAATGTAGGAAATATGGTTCTTGTTAATGATCTGGTTTACACCCATTTTAGAAACTTTAGTCTTCCTTCAGATGATTATAAACTTTGGTCTTTTGATACGTCGAATAACACTTGTGAAGAACAAGACATCAACCATTTAAATGTAGCGGATCTAGGTCTTTATGGTACGACAGGGCTGGCGATTAGAGAAAACTCAATGAATACGGATGCAATTCAGGTACTTTGGACCAATAATGGAGGTAAAGAATTAAAAAATATCACATTACCTACTTCTTTTTCTGGAGGTTTTCCTAATGTAAATAACCTATTAACTTCTACAGTAGCTTTAAATGATATTAATCCTATCACAATAGATGATGAGCCCATTTTATTGGTGGGAGATGATGATGGCGTGTGGTTTATTGATGCGTCTAATTCTTCAACTCATATTCCACATGGTTTAGATTTTAGAATGACTACTTTAGACATTACATTTAGCTTAAATAATGGAGCAAAATCTTTAGGGTTAATAGGCGGCTGGAACAATACCACTTTTGAATACGAGGTGCGCATCATAGAAGCAAATGGTGCAATAACCACAAATAGAGATTTTGATAACGGTTCAATTGACCTTTCTGAATCAATAGATTTTGGTGTTGAATTTAGTGGGTTAGTAAATACAGGCTGTATTGAAGATGAAAACGGTAATCTTAACTGTACAGCATCGGGTCAAACGAATACAGGAGAAATACATATTGTCAATTTTGTATATACTCCTGAAACAAACAGGATAAACAGGGAGGTTTCATTACCAGGTCCTACTATTGGTCAGAGTGCAAACATAAGTGGTAGCGTTAATTTCCCTCCCGATATTTATTACATAAATAGAGATGATGGACGAAGGAACCCTTGCTTTAATAAATCTAACCGCGATATTGACTGTGTTACTCCAACGGATAGCGGTTTAACCTTTGCTACTCATCGAGTAGATATAAATGATGATGGTGAAGCTGATCCTGTAATCCAATCTAAAATTTCTTTTCCCCCTTCCTTGGCTGAATCTCTTACAAGTATATTCTTCTCAGAAAGTACCCCTAATAGTACTACATCAAGATTATCAGAATATATTAAACTTATTGTTAGTGCCGACCAAGTCATAAATACTAATTCGATTGGAACGAACAATAATGAGGAAGAAAACAATAACCCAGAAGAATTAATCATAGATGTGGTTCCTAACACATTTTTAGAAAATTTACCAGAGGATTTTTTTGTTCTAAGTTCATACATATACATTTATAGTGGCACTCACTTCGCAACAGTAATGTCTACAACCCGCGGCTTGCTTATTAATACAGCTATAGATTATTCATCATTAACATTAAGTAATAATGAGGAGGTTTTAAATGACAACGATTTGGTTATGTACCCAAATCCCACTACAGATATGGTGTTTATCACAACTGCTGAAAACTTAAAAAACATTGAAGTGCTCGACATGAATGGGAGACATGTTCTGTCTCCAAGTACTAATGCGTTTTCTGTAAAAGGCCTAGCTAGAGGTGTTTACATCGTTAAGGCCATTAATGAAAACAACATCGTGTTTTCAAGAAAACTGATCAAAGATTGAGCTGGTTCTTAATGCACCCAGCTCAAATCTTCGTTTAAGAGTTATTGTTTAGGCTCATATGTTTCAATAGATTGGATGAAAAACTAAGCATGTTCTGTACTTCGTCGGTACGTGCAATATGCACATATTTAAAAATCATCAAGGCTTCGCCATTGCTTTCAATATGATGGATTTCATTTTTCTCTAAAAAACGAATGAGGTCTTCGGTAAAAAATGCCCTTATAGCGCTCTCATCTTCTCCGCTCAGTTGAAACTTACCAGAAAATCCGCTATATTTCTTAAAATTAATATCTCGTTTTTTTGACCCTGATAAGACCTTTACGCGTTCAAAAACTTTATCAAAAAGCCCTTCTTTGTCTATAATGAATCGCGGTATAGGTGATGGTAATCGAACAACTTGTACAGTCGTTTGGTATACCTCCAAAGCAAGTAGGGCTCCTTCGTCAAATACAATATCTGCAATTTCCCATTGTGCGTTGTTTTCAACATCTACGCCTTGTAAACAGTTGCTTTTCATTTCAATAGGGCGCGAATCGAAAAAGCGAAAATTTCTTAGATAAGACGTGTTCCAATCCACTTCTCTTTCGAAAGACCACCCATTCGAAATAGCCATTTTTTGCAAACGTATTTGCCGTTGTGTAATACGCTTCTTCATACGACCAGTAACAATTTTTAATGCTCGATTATGGCTTGTTGAAGCAACATGATTGTCTAATCCAATTAATTTAACATCTCCGCCTTTGTTGTCATGTATACGCTTGAATTCAATTAAATTTTCCATGATAGAAAGGTCAACCAATCGTGTTTGAGACAGGTCAATACGAACTGTAGATCCAATTGGAATATCTTGAAGAAGTTTATCTAGTTCTAATGCATACAAAAAGTTGGAAACACCTTTCAGCTTAACATCATAGGTTCCGTTATCCAAGTGATACACTTTTGAGCCAGACTTGTAGATCATTTTAAAAAACTTCATAAAACCTACTTTGGCCAATAGCATGTGCAACACAAGCGTCACTAAAATTCCTCCAATAATACCATAAAGCAAGTCTGTAAATAATGTAATGATCAACGTCGACGAAAGAAACAGTAGCTGTTCTACACCTTGATCATAAGCGTGCTTGAATACTTTAGGTGAGGCTAGTTTAAACCCTGTGTGCACTAAAATTGCCGCTAAAGCTGCTAATGGAATGCTCTTTAAAACAGGAGCTAAAACAAGAACAAACAGAATTAAAAATATACCGTGGTAAAGATTGGACCATTTAGTCTTGGCATTACTATTTACATTTACAGTACTTCTAACAATTACGGTTATAATAGGAAGTCCGCCTAAAGCTCCTGAAACCATAGTACTCACACCTACACCAACAAGGTCTTTATTAAGATTGGTTGTTCGTCTATATGGGTCCAACTTATCAACTGCACGAGCGCTAGCCAGTGTTTCTACTGAAGCAATCATTGTAATAGACAATACTGTAAGCCAAAACGCTCCTGTTCCAATCATGCCAAAATCTGGATGCATAATACTATCTAAAATGTTATCCGGAATATCGATAAGTAGCTTTGGGCCAACGCCATACGTTTTCCCTAAGAATGAAATGCTATGCTCGTTAAAAAAATCAAACCCAAATACTATAGGTAAAGCTATTAGTAAAACCCACATTGGTGCCGGTATCATTTGAACAAACTTGTATTTAACTTTTTTATAAAACACAAGAACCAAAATACCAGATAACGCAATTAAAAAAACAAATGGGTTAATTTCAGGAAGCTTATAAAAAACATCTATTAATGTTCCGATAGTAGTTTTGGAGTCAGAAGTAGTTCCGAGAGCAAAATGTATCTGTTTAGCAAAGATAATCACTCCAATAGCAGCCAAAATACCATGTAATACGGACGAAGGCAATAGTTTAGCGAAACGTCCCATTTTTAGAAACCCCATTATGGTTTGAATGCCTCCTGATATTACTATGGCGGCTAAAACATAATTAATGTTTCCATCAAGCGCTATTAAACCCCCTAAGATTACTGCAATCAATCCAGCGGCCGGACCGTTAATAGCTAAATGGCCTCCTCTAAAAAATGTCGTTACGACACCTCCAATAATAGCTGAAAGGATTCCCGCCATTGGAGACACTTCAGAAGCTACAGCAATTCCTAAAGCCAATGGCAGAGCCACCAATGATACGCTAACAGCAGCCGAAAGGTCATTTCGCCAGTTTTGTTTTAGTCCTTTAATTCCAGTCAATGGGGTTGTTGGATTGTTAGTGCTCATGTTTTTAAATAAAAATTAAAGTTGAATATACGTTTTTCGCAAAAATGAAGTCATGAAAAAGATAAAAAAAACAGCTTTTTCTTTATAGATAGCCTAACCGTCACAGAATTAACAAATTACCGAGTAGTGCATTTTTTTTAAATGAAAGTTTGGGTTTTAGATTATTGCCTCAACATCAATAGGTTTACCTAAATAAACCATCTTATGGTTTTCACCTGCTCCATAGGAATCTGAATGCGACGGCCTATAAATGGTAAGTTCTCCTTCACCATTTTTTATAAAAAGAGGCACAGAATTATCTTCTTTAATCAATATATCCGTAATCTTTTTAAGAGTTTCTTCATCGCTAATCTCAATTTCATTAATTGTTGGAAAATTTTTAGCAATATCTGAAAATTTATTATAGTCGTGAATATGAGAAAACAGGCCTTCTTCTAGTTCGGCTTGGTTTGAAGCTACCTCATCATGTGATACAATTCTAAAAGACCCATTTTCTCCAAACTGCTTCTTGAATTTGTTAATCGCGTATTTATTGATTTCAGGGTTTCCTGTTAGCGCCATCAAATAACCTACATCGTTTAACTCAATATTATCTTGAAGCGTGTCTGAATAGATATTAGTACTGATTGCCTCAAGACCCAATGATTTAGACTTCTCAATATTTCCTTCATTACTATCAATGAGTACGGTATGTCGTCCGTTTTTCTCCAAATAATTCGCAATGAGTCTAGAAAATTTAGACGCCCCAACTATCAATATACCCTCAGATTTGTTTAAGAAAACTCCTATTATTTTTGCAAAAAGCCTTGCCGTAGTTGCGTTCAATAAAACTGTTCCTAGAACAATCATAAAAACCAATGGTGTAATATACTCTGCTCCAGGCACTCCATTTTTAGCCAATTTTAAACCAAATAAAGACGCTATTCCTGCGGCCACAATACCTCGCGGCCCTACCCAGCTTATAAATAATTTTTCATTAGTTTTCAATTTAGAACCATGTGTACTTAAAAACACGCCTATCGGTCTTATCATAAAAACAACTACAATAAATAAGATTGCTGTTTTCCAATTATAGATCAGGAGTAAATCGGCCATATTAATATTGGCAGAAAGCAATATGAACAAGATAGAAATAAGCAATACGCTCAAGGATTCTTTAAAATAAAGAAGTTCCTTTAGGTACGCAGAATTTGAATTTCCTAATACCATTCCCATAACGACGACTGCTAATAATCCCGATTCGTGAGCGAAACTATCTGACAAGACAAACACACCTAAAACTGCCGCAAGAGCAAACACATTTAATAAATAGTGTGGAATCCATTTCTTGTTAATGGCAAAGTTAAGTGCGTGCGCAAACGTGAAACCAAATGTCGATCCAAAAAGTACAATCTTACCAAACTCAGTAAACGCTGTTTTTGTAAATTCTCCTCCGCCCTCAACACTTATAAATTCAAAAACAAGTACTGCCACCAAGGCCCCTATTGGGTCTATTAAAATGCCTTCCCATTTTAAAACTGCCGAGACATCTTTTTTTAACGGAATGTTTCTTAGAATCGGTGTTATAACCGTCGGTCCGGTGACAATGATCAGTGCTGAAAACAAAAAGGCTATTTGCCAGCTTAAACCAAAAATAAAGTGTGCCGCTACCGCTGCACCAAAAAATGTAACCAAAGACCCCAATGTAATCAACTTTGTAATTACTGGTCCAACGTTTTTTATTTCACTCAGTTTCAGTGTTAAGCCCCCTTCAAAGAGAATAATACTAATGGCAAGAGAAACAAAATAAAATAGGCTCTCGCCAGGAAATAATCCTTCTTTTCCATTCCAAATGGGTTCTATCCATTTTGTATGGTCTTCAGATAAAAATTCAGCGGCGATCGGCCCCACCAGCAGCCCAATAAGTATTAAAGGTAAAATCGCTGGAATCTTAAATTTCCATGCAACCCATTGTGCTAAAATCCCTAAAATGATAATTCCCGCTAACTCAAGCATCTGTTTTTATTTTAGGTTAAAATACTATTTTTTAAAAACATACTATATGTGATCTTATTAATTAAATCTTAATGTTTTTAGTGAATTCCCATGGTTTTCTTATTTTGCGTCTTCATGAAACTGTATCCTATAAGCGCAGGGAATTTTAAATTGGATGGAGGCGCCATGTTTGGCGTTGTTCCTAAATCATTATGGCAAAGAACAAATCCTTCTGACAGCAACAATATGATTGATATTGCAGCACGTTGTCTGCTAATTGAAGATGGCAATCGCTTGATTCTAGTGGATACAGGAATGGGCGACAAACAAAGTGAAAAATTTTACGGTTACTACTTTCTCTGGGGAAATGATTCAATAGACGCGTCTTTAAAACAATATGGGTTTCATAGAAATGATATAACAGATGTTTTTATGACGCATTTGCATTTTGATCATTGTGGCGGAAGTATTCAGCACAACAAAAATAAAACAGGTTTTGAGCCTGCTTTCAAAAATGCACATTTTTGGAGTAATCAAGATCATTGGAAATGGGCAACAAAACCTAATAAAAGAGAAAAGGCTTCATTTTTAAAAGAGAATATCCTTCCGATGGAAGAAAGTGAGCAATTAAAATTTACATCGCTTCCAGTAGATGATATTCTAACAAGATCTGAACTAGGTTTCGATATTTTCTTCGCTAATGGGCACACCGATAAACAAATGATTCCTATGATACATTATAAAGGGAAAACCATTTGTTTTATGGCAGACCTTCTTCCTACGGTTGGTCATTTACCAATCCCCTTCGTAATGGGTTATGACACAAGACCACTGTTGACCTTAGGTGAAAAAGAAAAATTCTTGAAGCTCGCAGCAGATAATAATTATTACTTATTTTTGGAGCACGACGCCCATAATGAAATAATTTCTGTTAAACATACAGAAAAAGGTGTCCGACTAGATAAAGTATTCAACTGCAAGGATATTTTTTAACACTAACACATTTTTCAAATGAAACATTTTAGTTCACTTCTAGTAACCATTTCAATAGCTATGCTTCTCACAAGTTGTGGTGGTGTTCCAGGAGTTATTAGCACTCCAATTGAAAACATTGACACTTCTCCAATAAAAGAAAAAGAGCTTACCGATAATGAAAAAAACACATGGGGCCATCTTGATTTAATTAAAGACACAATTCCAGGAATGAGCGTTGATAAAGCCTATAATGAATTGTTAAATGGTAAGCAAGGGCAACAAGTTATCGTTGCTGTGATAGATTCTGGTATCGATATTGATCATGAAGATCTTGATGGAGTTATTTGGAGAAATAGTAGAGAAATAGCGGGTAACGGTATAGATGATGATAACAATGGCTATATAGATGACATTAATGGTTGGAATTTTCTCGGAAACACCTATGAAGAGCAACTAGAATATGTGCGCTTGATTGCAAGCGGACAAACAAGTAATCCAAAATACGCACAAGCAAAAGCTAAGCTTGAGCAGGAAAAAAAAGAAGCGCTTGGTAGAAAAACACAGTATGAGCAAATCTTACAACAAGTAAGCGGATCAGATGCTGCAATCGCAAAGCACCTTAGTAAAGCAATATATACCTTAAAAGAAGTTAGCGCTATCAACACTCAAGATCAAACACTACTTCAGCACAAAAGTATTATCACACAAACTTTTGGATTTGAGATTGGTACTATTGAAGAAACTAAGCAAGAATTTAAAGACATCATTGAGCATTATACAGAGAGTTTAAACTATAATCTTAATGTCGATTTCAAGGGTCGTAAAACAGGTGATAATCCAGACGATTTAAGTGATGTGGGTTATGGTAATGGCAATGTTAAGCCTATGAAAAAAAGTGAAAGTCACGGCACACATGTTTCAGGAATTATTGCTGCAGAGCGCAACAACGGCAAAGGCGTAAATGGTATAGCAAAAAATGTAAAAATAATGGCGATAAGGTCAACTCCTAGAGGCGACGAATATGATAAAGATGTGGCTTTAGCAATACGATACGCTGTTGATAATGGTGCAAAAATTATTAATGCGAGTTTTGGTAAAAGTTACTCAAACCATCCAGATTGGGTGCATGACGCCATTAAGTATGCCGAAAGTAAGGATGTATTATTTGTTCATGCAGCTGGTAATGATGGAGAGGATACAGATTTTAGTGCTAATTATCCTAATGATAATGTAAATGGTTCTGAAATATCTAATAATTATATTTCAGTGGGTGCATTAGACCCTGTTTATGGCTCTAAACTAGTCGCTAGTTTTTCTAATTATGGGAAAAACAATGTAGATGTCTTTGCTCCTGGCGGAAAAGTTTACTCTACCATGCCAGAAAATGAATATAAAGCACAAGGCGGAACCTCTATGGCGGCTCCAGCAGTCGCTGGTGTGGCTGCCTTAATACGATCTTACTATCCAAAACTAAAGGCGTCTCAGGTCAAACAAATAATTCTTGACTCTGGCCTACCGTTAAAAACGAAAGTAATGGTTGGTGGCGACTCAAACAATGTGAAACCCTTTGCAGATCTTTCAAAATCAGGTAAAGCTGTAAATGCCTATAACGCTTTGGTTATGGCTTCTCAAATAAAATAAATCAATTCAAAAATGAAGAACACGCAAATCACTTTAATCATTTTATTAATTGCTCTTTCTGGTTGTGGTGGCTCTAAAGATGCTAAAAAACAATCGTCTTCTGAGGGCAACCCTCCTTCAACTAAAGCTTCTGGATATTGGCAACAACATGTAGATTATAAAATGGATATTGATGTAGATGTAAAAAAGTATCAATATAAAGGGAAACAAACTTTAGTCTATACTAATAATTCTCCTGATGTTTTAGATAAGGTTTTTTATCATTTGTATTTCAATGCCTTTCAACCTGGTAGCGAAATGGATGTGCGTTCACGAACTATTTCAGATCCTGATGGAAGAGTAAAAGACAGAATTAGTAAGTTAAAGCCTAGTGAAGTTGGGTATATAAAAGTGAACTCCCTTACACAAAATGGTAAATCTGTGTCCCATGAAACTGTAGGAACTGTTTTAGAAGTAAAACTAAATTCACCAATAAAACCAGGAGAAAAAGTGACTTTCGACATGTTGTTTAATGCTCAAGTACCTATTCAAATTCGTCGTTCCGGAAGAAATAATAAAGAAGGTGTTGCGCTCTCGATGACGCAATGGTATCCAAAATTAGCCGAATACGATTTTGAAGGTTGGCACGCCGACCCATATATTGCAAGAGAATTTCATGGTGTTTGGGGTGATTTTGATATTACATTACACATAGACAAAGATTATGTGGTTGGCGGAACTGGTTATTTACAAAACGAACCCGTTATAAGGGGAAATAAAAAAACACTGCGTTATAAGGCCCCTAAAGTACATGATTTTACTTGGGCTGCAGACCCAGATTATATTCACGACACAATGAAGGTGCCAAACGGACCAATGCTTCATTTTTACTATAAAAACACGCTAGATTCTGAAAAGAAGAAATTTTGGAAAGATTTACAACCAAAAACTGTTGAATTAATGAACTATTTCAGCAATCATGTAGGTGCATATCCTTATGAACAGTACTCCGTAATTCAAGGTGGTGATGGCGGTATGGAATATGCTATGTGTACATTAATTACCGGCAATAGAAGCTTTGGAAGTTTAGTTGGTGTTACAGCTCATGAATTAGCGCATACTTGGTTTCAATTTTTATTAGCAAGTAATGAAGCGAAGCATGAATGGATGGACGAAGGTTTTACGAGTTACATCAGTGCATTAGCAATGAATGAGGTCATGAATCGAAACAGGGTAAACCCTGCAGAAGGCTCTTATAGAAGTTACTTTTCATTAGTTAAATCTGGGAAGGAACAACCCCAAGCTACTCATGCAGACCGATATGTTTATAATGGCGCTTATGGCGCTTCAGCATACAGTAAAGGCGCGGTTTTCTTGGCGCAATTAGGATACGTGATAGGTGAAGACAACCTTAATAAAACACTTAAAAAATATTTTAATGATTTCGCTTTTAAGCATCCAACGCCAAATGACATTAAGCGCTCTGCTGAAAGAATTTCTGGGTTGGAGCTAGATTGGTACTTAACAGATTGGACACAAACCACTAATACTATTGACTACTCAATTAAGTCAGTAGATGAAAACAACAGCATTACGTCAGTAACCCTAGAAAGAATAGGTTTAATGCCAATGCCTATTGATCTTGAGGTAGAATACACTGACGGCACTAAAGAAGCCTTCTATATACCGCTACAAATGATGCGTGGTGAAAAACCAAGCAATACCTCAAGAACACTACTTAATGATTGGGCCTGGGCTTATCCAACATATACATTCAGTATTAACAAGCCTAAAAGCACCATTAAATCAATCGTTATCGACCCCAAGAAAATGATGGCGGATATCAATAGAGATAATAATAAAATGTAACTATAGTAGTGTGTCTTGAAAACCGCCTAGTTCTGCAACATGGCGGTTTTTATTTTTAAATTATACTACTTTTGATCTATGTCCAACACATTTAGAAAAGAGGAAAAACTCAAAAGCGAAAAGCTTATCGGAACACTTTTTACCGAAGGCGCTTCTATTAGCGTATTTCCATTGCGTTTGTTTTATCTAAAGTCCCATTTTCCGGGTGATATTAAGTACAAAACTGCAGTTTCTGTTAGCAAACGTAATATTAAGAATGCGGTTGATAGAAATCAGGTAAAACGCTTATTGCGTGAATCTTACAGGTTGAATAAATCACATTTTTTTAACAATAGTGAGGGACAATATACGTTAATGATTTTGTACCTTGGTAAAGACATTCCAGATTTTAATTTGATAAACTCAAAACTAAAACTCCTCTTTGGCAAGTTTTCTGCTATTATTGCTAAAGGAAAAGAATAAGACAATGAAAAAGCTATTAAAAAAACGAGTGGTCGTTTCGGCACTTGCCATCACTATTTTATTTACAGGAACTGCTTTTAAAAGTGATTTCTTTGAAATCGCCAAACAAATAGAGATATTCACAACTCTATTCAAGGAGCTTAACATGAACTATGTTGATGACACCAATCCTGCAGATTTAATGGACACGGCTATAAAAAGCATGTTAGACGACCTTGATCCATATACTCGTTATATGAACGAGCAAGACGTGGAAGCCGCAAGAATAAATAACACAGGAGATTACACGGGAATTGGCGCAAGAGTTAGAACCCTAAAGAATAAGTTGATTATTATAGAACCGTATAAAGACTATCCCGCAGATAAAGCGGGACTAAAAGCGGGAGATGAAATTATTAAGGTCAATGATATCATTGTTTCAGGTTTTAAGGAAAATGCTGGCGACTTATTAAAAGGCTCTCCAGGCAGTAAAGTAGAGGTAACTTATATAAGGCAAGGACAGACAAACACAGCAACTATTTTACGACAAGAGGTAGAGGTGGATGCTGTTCCGTTGTTTTCAATGGTAGATCAAAAGACGGGTTATATTGCTCTTACTAAATTTAATCGTAAAGCGTCTTCTCAGACCGCAGAAGCTTTAAGAGAACTTAAAGGAGAGGGTGCTGAAAAAATCATTCTTGATTTAAGAGGCAATCCAGGAGGCTTGTTAAGTGAAGCTGTTAATGTAACTAATATTTTTGTGCCTAAAGGCCAGTTAGTGGTTACTACGAAATCTAAAGTGAAAAAATTCAATAAAACGTATTATACAAAAAGAGAGCCTCTTGATACTAAAATTCCACTTGTAATTCTTATTGATGGGGCTAGTGCTTCAGCCAGCGAAATTGTTTCTGGTTCTCTACAAGATATAGACAGAGCTGTTGTTATAGGCTCTCGTAGTTTTGGAAAAGGTCTTGTTCAGCGACCTAAAAAACTAACTTATGGCACCCAGTTAAAAGTAACTATTTCAAGGTATTATACGCCTTCAGGTAGATGTATACAGGCCTTAGATTACTGGAATCGTGATGAAGGCGGTAAGGCCGTAAGAGTTCAAAAAGCTCAATACAACGAATTTAAGACTAAAAATGGCAGGCCTGTATTTGATGGTGGTGGCGTGAAGCCAGATGTAGAAATCGACCTTTCTAAACCAACGGCAATTACCAAGGCTATAGTAAAAACAGATTTTATATTTGATTTTGCTACTAAATATTACTACGAAAACAACGTTGAAAGCCTTGCATCTTTTAAATTCAAGGATTCTGATTTTAATAATTTTAAGTCTTATTTAAAAGCGAATGATTTTGCTTTCGAGACCAACACCGAAAGGGCTTTGGACAAAGTTATTAGCATTGCTTCTGAAGAGGAATTGGATCAATATATTTCATCAGATTACAGTAAATTAAAGGAACGCTTAAGTGCACTAAAAAATAAAGCTTTGAGCGATAATAAAGAGCAATTGACCTCTCTTTTGGAAAATGAAATCATAAAGCGTTATTTCTACAGAGAAGGGCTTTATGAATATTATTTAATTAATAATTTAGAAATCAAGACAGCAACCGAAATTCTCGGAAATACGGTCAAATATCAAAATTATTTAGAATAAATAGTGCCTATGAATCTTCACTAAAAGTTTGGCATTATAGTTGAAATATAAAAATACGCTATATTTATAGCCCATCTTTTATAGCCCAAATGAATCGATTAGTATTTTTGTTCATATTGATAAGTCACCTAATGCTTGCTCAAGAAGAGTATAAGCACGTGGTATATTTTGATACAGATAAATATGTGGTGCCCTCTACAGAAAAAAATCGAATATTATTGTTCATTCAAGAATTGAAAGATGTTGATGTTGATAAAATAGAAATCTTCGGATTTTGCGATGATCGTGGTACAGATAACTACAATTTAATATTGTCTCAGCAAAGAGCTGATGCTATTAAGGCTATTTTCTCTGCTAATGAGATAGATCAATCACTAATTACAAACGTAGATGGGAAAGGAGAAATACTCCTTAATATTGTTCATGAGGAGGATCTTAATGAAATAAGAGGCTTGAATAGAAAGGTTGAGGTTATTGTGCTGCCCGTGATTAAATTAGAAGAACCTGTGGTGGTTAAAAAACCAAAAAAAGACAACAGGCTCATAAAAGACGATGTTAAGGTTGGGGATAAAATCTTGTTAAAAAATCTACTTTTTAAAACAAACTACAGCTATCTTGAGCCAGAATCTAAAAAGGTTATTGAGAATATTGCTAAGGAGTTGGCTAAAAGAGATGACATTCATTTTATTATACAAGGACACGTTTGTTGCACTGAAAATGGTCGAGATGCTGTTGATAGAAAAACTAGAAAACGAAACTTATCTGTTTCTAGAGCAAAACACGTCTACGATTATTTAGCAAGAAAAGGTGTTTCAAAAAGCAGGATGAGATATGTGGGGTTACGCAGAAAATTTCCACTAGGAAAAGGTGAAAAATTTGATCGTAGAGTCGAAATCTTAGTCACTCATATCGCAGAAAGAAAATAAATTAATTTTTTATCATTATAAGGTGAGGAATCCCATCTTCTAAATATTCTTCTCCTGTTGCTTCAAACCCTAAATTAATATAAAACTTCTTTAAATATGTTTGCGCAGACAACTTGATGGTTGTTTTAGAAAAATGTATTTCAACTGCTTTTATTGATGCCTTCATTATATCATAACCATATTTATACTGTCGCTCTTCTTTACTGACAACAACTCTACCAATACCGGCGTGTTCAAAATAATCTCCTGGTTTAAAAACCCTTGTATAGGCAACTATTTTTTTGTTTTTGTAACCAATTACATGAAGTGCTTTTTTATCTTTTCCATCTACATCTTGATATGCACAGTTTTGTTCAACCACAAAAACCTCAGATCTTAATTGAAGAATGTTGTACAATTCTTTTGTATTTAATTTATCAAATGTTTTTACTTCTGTTTCTATCATTTTCAAGCTTGCACAATTACATCTTTACTATTGCACTTATTAAATTCTGTTTAAATTTAAATATTATTAATTCAAACTCAGGACATCTCGGTTCTTGAATATCGTTTGGTATAAACAAAAGAGTGGTGCTCTAAGGGGTTCAGGACAAAAAGCGGGAATCGCTATGAGAATAATTATATGACCTTTAACATGAAATCGCGATTTTATTAACGCGGTCTTCATGTCTTCCTCCTTCAAACTCTGTTTCTAAAAATGTATCTACCATTTTAATAGCTTGAGGAATGGCCGTAAAACGAGCGGGTATACAGATAATATTTGCATTATTATGCTGTCTTGTAAGCTCTGTAATTTCTTTCATCCAGCAAATTCCTGCTCTAACATTTTGATATTTATTTGCTGTCATTGCCACACCGTTAGCACTTCCGCAAATAAGAATTCCAAAATTCACTTTTTTATTATGTACATCCTGAGCAACAGGGTGTACATAATCTGGGAAATCTACACTATCATTAGTATTTGTGCCATAATTTGTAACCTTATACCCTTTTGACTCTAGATGATCAATAATTGCAAATTTATAATCTGTGCCCGCATGATCGTTACCAATAGCTATTTTCATTAATTCTAAATTTTAAATGTAAAGTTACAAATAAAGGAGGTGTTAACAGGTATGTGAATTACAGTTATATTTTTGTTAATATCTTATATTAAATTCTTATATCTTTTTTTGGAAATACTATTAAAAATAACAAACCGTAATTACTTTATAATAAACAAATAAGTTAGGATGATTTTTTAGAAATCTTATACCAGTTATTCCGAAGACATATAAACATTTTTAACATATAAACTTATAAAAAATAGGTGGTTAACTTAAGATATGAACAGCTGTTCATATATCTATTAATAGACTGACAGTTATAGTTTTAAAGTGTCAATATCTTGTCGATTTAAAATTATAACTAAAATAAAAAACACAAATACAAATACTTATCACGCCTATTAACAAGCTATAATAACCACCATTTTTTTAATTTAATTTAAAAGAAAAATAATATTATGATATTAAATGTTAATAAGTTAAAAGAATTTACAAGAATCCGCAATTTCTCTTTTTCCCTGTTTTTATGTCGTAGCAAATTTGATTAGTTACCCTACCAGTAGAAGAGTCTGTGTAGTATTCCATCCAGAGCTTACCTTTTTTATAATCTTTGCAAGGGCCATTTACAACACCATTTTTGTAATAACGTTCGTTATCTATAACGCCGTTTTCATAATACACGCAATTTCCAAAAATTAGGTTTTCTTTATATGAAATTTCCCTTATAGGATTACCTTTAATGTCATATTGCTTAGATATA
>JABABD010000028.1 GCA_014238425.1 Flavobacteriaceae bacterium
TCGCGTTGGTTTGACATTTTCGACCGTTTGCCGTAATGAATAGTTTGATATTAAAGATAAGTTGCTTAATTTGACAGGTCGGATTTTGGAATAGCTTAATTCAGAGGTGGGATGAAATCGTAATAAAAAACTGAATACAACACAATGTATACGTCCATGCCACTTCTAAAGTGCAAAAGGCTGTGATTCGTGGCACGGCGCATACACAATCGTTGTACTCAATTAAAGAAACAGGAACTACTCAGGTCATTTTGGATAAAAAGAAGAATTTACTATCTTTAGAAAGTGAAAGATAGTCAAGAATATATAACAATACCAAAGAAAGAGTATGACGCGTTACTGAATGAAGTTAGCGAGTTAAAACTTCTTGTGAATGAAATGTTAGATAGGTCAATAAAAGCACATGAAGAGATCGAATCACTGAAGAAAACGGTAAAAGAACAACAACTAATTATCAATACTTTCAGAGGAGAAAAGCTTCCGAAAAAGGACTCCTCAAATAGTAATATACCTCCATCGAAAGATTTGTTTCGAGTTGACACAAGACGTTCTTTAAGGAAGAAATCTGATCGAAAGACAGGCGGTCAACCAGGGCATAAAGGACATCATTTAGAATTTAAAACATCTCCAGAAAAGAACATTGAAATCTACTCTAAACAATGTAACAACTGTGGCAGAGTGTTGAATTTAAAAGATGCTGTTTTGAAAGAATCGAGACAAGTTATAGACATACCAGTCTGTAAAACAATTACTTATCAATACAATACCTTTGCAGCAAAATGCCAATGTGGATGCATTAATAGGTCTAAGTTTCCTAAACATGTAAATGCTTCTGTGCAATACGGTCCAAATATAAGAGCGTTTACGAATTATTTTTCAGTAAGGCATTTTATACCATTTAAAAGGCTGAGTGAAATACTGAAAGATTGCTTTGGGGTTAGTGTAAGCCAAGGGTTTATAGCAAATACACTTGCTAGGTCTGCGCAAAAAGCTAGAGGTATTTATGATCATATCAAAGATCAAGTTCAATATTCAAATTGGATAGGAACAGATGAAACGGGAATCTATGTTAATGGTAAAAAGAACACGCTATGGGCTTGGCAGAATGAGCATTATACTTTTTTAGCAACGAGTAATTCAAGACATGCTAAGCATATCCATCGATTGTTTTATCATGGTTTTCCAAATGCTATTATTTCATCAGATCAGTACGCCGCGCACTTAAGTACATACGGAAAAGGGCATCAAATATGTTGGGTTCATCTACTCCGAAAGATTGCCTTTTTATTGGAAGTTCAAGATCACTATTGGCTCAATAAAATCAAATTGATTTATAAGAAAGCAAGTCAACTAAAAAGGTTAAATCCTGCCTATCATAAAAGCTCTAATTATACGAAACTAATCGAAAAAGAATTAAATAGTTTATTACTCCGGAAGTTAGGCAAAAAGACAAACGTATTAATTACCAAATTCCAAAAGTCACTCAGGAAAAACAGACAATTCCTCTTAACTTTCCTTTATCATAACAATGTTCCTTCTGACAATAATTCTTCCGAACAGGCGATTCGAAATGCCAAAGTTAAAATGAAAGTATCCAGTGGCTTTAAATCGCTTCAACACTCTTATGCCATCATGAGATCAGTCATCGATACTGCAATTAAAAACAATTGTAATATTCTTAATATTATTGCCGATATTGAGACAGGTACTGATATTTCTTTCAGTAGACCTGAGTAGTTACA
>JABABD010000024.1 GCA_014238425.1 Flavobacteriaceae bacterium
CATTCCGAACAGAGAAGTTAAGCCCATTTGCGCCAATGGTACTACAATCGTGGGAGAGTAGGTCGCCGCCTTTCTTGAAGCCCTTTACTAAACAGTAAAGGGCTTTTTTTATGCCTGAATTGTAAGCTAATTTTTTTTATAACTTAGAGATAAATTATTTATGTAATTCATCGACAAACTTATGTTGTCTATATAATATTACTAGCTGTTTGTATAATAAAATTATGTAACTAGTTAATTATTAATACATTGACAATTGTGAGGTTTGCATAATTAATGGTTTGCAACCAAAATTTAATAATCTCTTCCTATGAATACGAACTGTAGCATCCGTAAAACAATAATAGAAAGTGCATCTAATCTATTTTATGAAAATGGTTATAACAGCACAAAAATAGATGATATCTTAAAAGTTGCTAATATTGAAAAATCTACTTTGGATACTTATTTTAAATCGAAAGAAGAAATTTGCATAGCGCATTTAAAACATATGAATAAAGAATTTTCAAGCGGAGTAGTAGCTTTTGCTCAACAAACCCAGCCAGGAATAGATAGAGTTTTGGCAATATTCAATTATTTGGAATTTTTTTATAAAATGGATAGTTTTAATGGATGTTGGAACATTAAAGTATACTCGGAAGTTTCTGCTGATAATAAATTAATTAAATCAGAAGTTACCCAACAAAAGAGAAATTTCATGAGATATATAGAGATGTTAATAGAAGAAAATATTAAAATTACAGATGATAAAGCTATTAAAAAACTAAGTCAACAGGTATATCTCTTGTTAGAATCAGCAGTTGCTCATAGTAATATATTTAAAGAAGAATGGCCTATAACTCGAGCAAAGGAATTGTGTAGTGATTTGATTTATGAGCAAGTACGCCTTGTATGATAATAAATGCATTAATAGAGTGACAAGTACTTGATTTTAGCTCTTTATAACACCTCTAGAAATTACTATTTTTTGAATTTCACTTGTGCCTTCATAAATTTGAGTAATCTTAGCATCACGCATTAATCTTTCTACGTGATACTCTTTTACAAAACCATTACCGCCATGTATTTGCACGGCTTCAACAGTATGTTCCATAGCTACTTTAGAAGCGTATAATTTTGCCATAGCACTGGACATGTCATAATTGTTACCTTGGTCTTTATCCCAAGCCGCTTTCATGACAAGCATGCGAGCAGCTTCTATTTCTGTATGCATATCTGCTAACTTGAATGCGATTGCTTGATGATTACAGATTTCTGTACCAAACGCTTTACGCTCTTTTGAGTATTTAAGAGCTAACTCATAAGCGCCTTGTGCTATACCTAAGGCTTGAGCTGCGATACCAATACGGCCACCAGATAATGTTTTCATAGCGAACTTAAACCCAAAACCTTCCTCTCCTATTCTATTTTCTTTTGGAACTTTCACATCATTAAACTGTAAGGTATGCGTGTCACTACCTCTAATTCCTAGCTTATCTTCTTTAGGTCCAATATCAAAGCCTGGCATTCCTTTTTCAACAATAAAGGCATTAATACCCTTGTGTTTTTTTTCTTTATCTGTTTGGGCAATGACGAGGTAAAAATCTGAACGCCCACCATTAGTAATCCAGTTTTTGGTACCATTTAAAATGTAATGGTCACCTTTATCAATAGCTGTAGTTTTTTGAGATGTTGCATCACTTCCAGCTTCTGGCTCGCTCAGACAAAATGCACCGATTGATTCACCAGTAGCTAGTTTTGTTAAGTATTTTTGCTTTTGTTCTTCAGTACCGTAAGATTCCAAGCCATAACAAACCAAAGAATTATTAACAGACACCATTACGGAAGCTGAAGCGTCTATTTTTGACAATTCTTCCATAATCAATACGTAAGAAATAGCATCCATACCACTACCTCCATATTTTGGGTCTACCATAATTCCCATAAAACCAAGTGCTCCCATTTTTTTGACGAGTTCGTCAGGAAAAATTTGTGCATTGTCACGTTCGATTACACCGGGAAGTAATTCTGTTTGAGCAAAATCACGAGCTGCATCTCGTATCATGATATGTTCTTCGGTAAGACTGAAATCCATATTCGGTATATATTAGAGGATTGTTAAAAAATGTCCACAAAGATACCTTTTTGCAATCATTTTTTCAATAATGTTTTGCTATTTTTACTAATATGGCAAAAGAAGAGTATAAGGTGATTGGATTGATGTC
Organism: Flavobacteriaceae bacterium; assembly: GCA_014238425.1. Classification (GTDB taxonomy): domain Bacteria; phylum Bacteroidota; class Bacteroidia; order Flavobacteriales; family Flavobacteriaceae; genus JABABD01. The sequence continues at coordinate 2,205 of JABABD010000024.1, forward strand.
TGGAACATCTTTGGATGGGGTTGATCTTGTTTATCTATCTATTATTCCGGCTAATTGGACTTTTGACTTATTGAAATGCGATACAATCCCCTACTCAAAAAAGTGGAATCAGGACCTTAAAGACTCCATATTTATGAAAGGTGACCAACTAACTGAGCTAGACCATCGGTATACTGATTTACTGGTAACTATAATATCTGGTTTCATTGATGATAATCAAATTGATGATGTAGATGCAATTTGTAGTCATGGGCATACAATCTTACATCAACCGGAAAATCACATAACATACCAAATTGGTAATCGAGAAGAACTAGCGAATAAATTGGGCTATAAGGTAATTTGTGATTTTAGGGTTCAAGATGTTGCATATGGAGGACAAGGAGCACCCTTGGTACCAATTGGCGACGAATTATTATTTGGGGAGTATGACTATTGTCTTAACCTGGGTGGGTTTGCAAATATTTCTTTTGAAAGAAAAGATAAGAGAATGGCTTTTGATATTTGTCCTGTAAACATAGTAATGAATCGATATTGCGAAACAATAGGTTTGCCCTTTGACAATCATGGAGAGATTGCTTCTAAAGGAAAAGTAAATGAAAACTTGCTTAGAGATTTAAATGCTCTAGGCTTTTATTCGCAACAGCCCCCTAAATCATTAGGCTTAGAATGGGTTGAAGAATACGTCTTTCCATTGGTTGATTCATATGATCTTACTATTAAAGTAATCTTGAGCACTTTTGTAGAACATGTAGCCTTTCAAATAGGCGAAACCCTCAAGATAGGAGGGCAAGTGCTGGTTACGGGAGGAGGCGCTTACAATGATTTTTTGATTACTAGAATTCAAGCTTATTCAAATGCTGAGATTGTGCTTCCTTCAAAAGAGGTTATTGAATACAAAGAAGCACTGATTTTTGCACTATTGGGTGTGTTAAGAATGAGAAATGAAGTGAATTGCCTTAGTAGTGTTACAGGGGCATATAAGGACCATAGCTCAGGAAAAATATTTGTACCCTAAAATTTTTTCAAATTTAATTAAAGCCGTTTTAGTTTTTTATATTTGTTATAATCGATAATTAAATAAATTCAAGAATGAACCAACTTTAGCTAATCTGATTTAAATACCACTAAATAAGTATTAAGATTAAAAAAAAATCAGATAAAGTAGAAATGAGAAAATTATTAGATACATACGAGAATAAAGAACCAGAAATTGTCTTTAATTGGAAAGATTCTGAAACAGAAGCTGAAGGATGGACGGTTATAAATTCTTTGAGAGGTGGAGCTGCAGGTGGAGGAACAAGAATGCGAAAAGGATTAGACATGAATGAAGTACTTTCTTTAGCGAAAACTATGGAGGTTAAGTTTACAGTGTCTGGACCAGCTATTGGAGGTGCAAAATCGGGAATTAATTTCGACCCACTTGACCCAAGAAAGAAAGATGTGTTAAAACGCTGGTACAAAGCTGTTTCTCCATTATTAAAAAGTTATTATGGTACGGGAGGAGACCTGAATGTCGATGAGATACATGAAGTGATTCCGATTACTGAAGAATCTGGAGTTTGGCATCCTCAAGAAGGAGTATTCAATGGACATTTTAAACCCACTGAAGCGGATAAAATAAATAGGATTGGTCAGTTAAGACAGGGTGTTATCAAGGTGATTGAGAACCCAATCTATTCACCAGATGTTTCTCGAAAGTATACTATAGCAGATATGATTACAGGTTTTGGTGTAGCTGAAGCAGCTAATCAATATTATAAGATTTATGGAGGTAGTATTGAAGGAAAACGTGCAATAGTGCAAGGGTTTGGCAATGTTGGCTCTGCTGCAGCCTTCTATTTATCTCAAATGGGTGCAAAAATTGTTGGCATTATTGATAGAGTAGGAGGTGTGATTAAAGAAGAAGGATTCTCTACTGAGGACATAACACAATTGTTTCTAAATAAAGACGGAAATACTTTAGTCAGTGATAATATGATTTCTTTTGATGACATGAACAAAAGAATTTGGGCGCTTCAAACAGAAGTTTTTGCGCCATGTGCGGCCTCTCGACTAATCAAGAAGCAACAGATAGATGAACTAATAAATAGTGGATTGGAGGTCATTTCATGCGGTGCTAATGTACCCTTTGCCGATAAAGAAATATTTTTTGGGTCAATAATGGAGCATACGGATAGAAAAGTAAGTCTTATTCCAGATTTTATTAGTAATTGTGGGATGGCTCGTGTATTTGCTTATTTTATGGAAAGACGAGTTCAAATGACAGATGAAGCTATTTTTAATGACACTTCTGAAACGATAAGAAAGGCCCTCCAAGATGTATATGACAGAAATAATAGTAAAACAGAAATAAGTAAAACAGCGTTTGAGATTGCCTTAAGGCAACTACTAAACTAAAACCCTCGCATATGGAATCAGTAATCATCATCGTATTTATAGCTGGATATCTGGCTATTACCCTAGAACATAGTATAAAAATTGATAAACTCATTCCAGCCCTTGTTATGATGGCAATTAGTTGGGCCTTAATAGCTCTTGGAATAGAGAGTTTTGGTGAGTGGTTTGATTCTTCAAAACATGGTCTAGTCGATGGTTACGTAAACATGGATCATGATGGCAAAATGCATCTGATGGAAGAAACCTTACTTCATCATTTGGGTAAGACTGCAGAAATATTGGTATTCCTTTTGGGAGCGATGACAATTGTTGAGATTATCGATTATTTTGATGGTTTTTCTACTATTAAGGGGTTTATTAAGACAAAGAGCAAAAAGAAAATACTATGGATATTTTCAGCCTTAGCATTTATCTTATCTGCTATCATCGATAATTTAACAGCGACGATCGTATTAATATCCATACTTCAAAAAATTGTCGGTGACCGTAGCATGAGATTATGGTATGCAGGTCTGATAATTATAGCTGCCAATGCTGGTGGTGCTTGGTCTCCAATAGGTGATGTAACCACTACCATGTTATGGATAGGAGACAAGGTGACAACCATGAATCTTATTAAGTTTTTATTTATTCCTTCGCTGGTATGTATGGTAGTGCCTTCTTTTGTAGCATCCTTCCTGAAACCGTTTCAAGGAGATTTGGATATTGATGAGATGAAGGTTGACAAACCAAAGAATAAGTTTAGCGGAACAATGTTGTATTTAGGCCTAGGGGCAATCGTTTTTGTTCCTATTTTTAAGACAGTCACGCACTTACCGCCTTATGTAGGTATGATGTTGTCTTTGGGAGTTGTAGCGACTTTTGCTGAAATCTATAGCAATTCGAAATTTAGCTTGACGGAAATTGATTCTACAGAAAGTGATGCACATGCGCATCATAGTCCAGTTCATCACTCATTATCTAAGATTGAATTACCAAGTATTCTTTTCTTTTTAGGAATCTTGATGGCCGTGGCTGCCTTAGAATCATTAGGAATATTGTTCGGTTTTGCTGAAAACCTTAAACAGTCAATGCCTCTTATGGGCACGGAACCTGCAGGTACGGTTGTGTCTGATTTGGTAGTTATCTTGCTTGGTGTAGGGTCTGCAGTCATTGATAACGTCCCTCTTGTAGCTGCAAGTTTAGGAATGTTTTCTGAAGCGATAGATGATCAGTTGTGGCATTTTATTGCGTATTCAGCTGGAACAGGAGGTAGCATGTTGATTATTGGTTCAGCAGCTGGTGTTGTAGCCATGGGAATGGAAAAAATTGATTTTTTCTGGTATCTTAAAAAGATTTCATGGTTAGCCCTTATAGGCTTTTTGGCTGGAGCTTTAGTGTTTATAGCTACAAGAACTTTATTTTAGATACTTAATTTAACAATTAGTCGTTATTACATTAACAAAAATCAAACTATGTTGAACGTTATATTACAAGATACAGCTCAAGATGGAGCAGATTTATTAGCAGATGGAGAACAGACTGAGAAAACGCTCTCCATTATTGAACTTATTAGTAGTGGTGGCTTAGCCGGTCAAATTATAATAGCTATACTTTTTCTTCTACTAATAGTAGCTATTTATATCTATTTCGAGCGAATTTTCGCCATAAAAGAGGCATCAAAGGTGGATGCAAACTTTATGAATCAAATAAAGGACCATGTCTCTAATGGTAAAATTGAATCTGCACAAATGCTATGTGCTCAGGTAAATTCACCCGTATCAAGACTTATAAATAAAGGAATTTCTAGAATTGGAAAACCTCTAGAAGACATAAATACTGCTATTGAAAATGCAGGTCGTTTAGAAATATATGGCTTGGAGAAAAACGTTAGCGTACTGGCTACAATTTCTGGTGCTGCTCCTATGATTGGGTTTCTTGGTACAGTAATTGGAATGATATTAGCAATATTTGAACTTGCTAATGCAGGAGGAACTATAGAGATGGATACTTTAGCGAGTGGTCTTTATACTGCTATGACAACTACAGTTGCTGGATTAATAGTAGGTATTGTTGGGTATATAGCCTATAACCATCTTGTAGTAAGAACAAATAAAGTGGTATACCAAATGGAAGCGAATTCAGTAGAATTCTTGGATCACTTGAACGAGCCTGTATAATATGGATATAAGAGGGAGAAATAAAGTTACACCAGAATTCAATATGTCGTCAATGACAGATATTGTGTTCTTACTTTTGATATTCTTTATGATAGCATCAACATTAGTTACAACGAACGCCATAGATATTCTATTGCCAAAGGCTAGTGGAAAAACTGAAAACAAGAGATCAGTAGCGGTCAGTATAACGAAGAATTTGAACTATTATATTGATCAAAAATTAGTAGGATCGAGTGTTTTAGAAAACGAATTATTGAAAATCCTATCAAGTGATGATAAGCCTACTATAGTTTTAAGAGCAGAAAGAACTGTTCCAGTTGAAAATGTTGTTAAGGTAATGGATATAGCAAATAGAAATAAAATTAAAGTGATATTGGCTGTAAAGCCTAATTAATAATAAGATGGCATATTTCGAAACAAAACATGAAAAAGATTCTGCTAAAGTCACAGCTTTGATTACTGTGATTTTGGTTTTGCTCTTATTTATTGTTGGTCATAGTTATATGGACCCACCTGAAGAGTATGGTGTTGCTGTGAATTTTGGAACAACAGATTTTGGTAGCGGTAAGGTGCAGCCAAAAGAACCTATAAAATCTACACCTCAAGAAACGAAAGAAGTTCCTAATGAACCAATAGAAGAAACACCACCACAAGAAGAAGCTGAAACTGAAAAAGCTACTCCAGCAGAAACAAAGGCTGAAGAGGTTTTAACTCAAGAGAATGCTGAAGAGATTGCCATTAAAAAGCAAAAGGCTAAAGAGGCTGCTGTTCAAAAAGCTAAAGAAGACGCTGAAAGAAAAGAAAAGGCTGAAGCTGAACGAAAAGAACGTGCTAAAAAAGATGCAGCAGAGAAAGAGCGTAAGGCTAAGGAGGCTAAAAAGAAAGCGCTTGATGAGATGATGGGCGGTTTGAATAAATCGGATGGTTCAACATCAGGAAGTGAAGGGGATGATAATACGCCTGGTGATAAGGGACAGATAGATGGTAATCCTTATGCTAATAGTTATTATGGCCAACCAGGCTCTGGTGATGGAGGATTAGGATATGGTCTAAAAGGAAGAGGAAGAGCCACTTTTAAAAAACAGAAACAAGATTGCAATGAAGAAGGTCGTGTAATAGTTAAGATTATAGTGAATAGAGAAGGAAAAGTTATAGAGGCTACGCCAGGTGTTAAAGGAACGACAAATAACGCTTCGTGTTTATTAGATCCAGCAAAGAAGATTGCTTTATCTCATAAGTGGAGACCAGATCCTAAAGCACCATCAAAACAAATTGGATTTGTAAAAATTGATTTTAAGCTAGGACAATAATTTCATGACTTATCAAGATACATTAGAATGGCTATTCTCTCAACTGCCGATGTATCAAAAAGAGGGTAAATCTGCATATAAGGCAGATTTGTCTAATACAATAAAATTAGCAAAACACCTTAATAATCCTGAAAATAGATTTAAAACCATTCATGTTGCTGGTACGAATGGGAAAGGCTCCACGAGTCATATGTTAGCTTCTATTTTGCAGGAAGCAGGTTACAATGTTGGTTTGTATACATCTCCTCATCTTAAAGATTTTAGGGAGCGCATTAAAATTAATGGTAAAGATTTAAGCAAACAATTTGTAGTTAGTTTTGTAAGAAATAACAAGCCTTTTTTTGAGAAGAACTCGTTGTCTTTTTTTGAGATGACGGTCGGTATGGCATTTGATTATTTTGTAAAAAAAAAAGTTGATATTGCTATTGTTGAAGTTGGTTTAGGAGGACGATTAGATTCAACAAATATTGTGACACCAGAAGTATCAGTTATAACAAATATAGGTATAGATCATACGCAATTCTTAGGAGATACTATTAAGAAAATAGCTATAGAAAAGGCTGGTATTATCAAGGAGAACATTCCTGTTGTTATTGGTGAAACTCATAAAGAGACGGCACCTTTGTTTACTGAAATTGCAGGTAATAAAAATGCTAAACTATTTTTTGCAGATTCGGAAATAGATACTATATATTCCAGCGATCTTATTGGAAGTTATCAAAAGCATAACATAAAAACAGTATTAAAGACTATTGAAGTTTTGAAACAACAAAACTATAACATCACGTTGTCTCATATTAAAAGGGGTTTAATGAATGTTATCATTAATACTGGGTTGAAGGGCAGATGGCAGGTGCTCCAGATGCATCCAAAGATTGTTTGTGATATAGCTCATAATAAAGAAGGATTGCATTATACAATGAATCAATTGCAAAATGAATCTTATAAAAGACTACATATCGTATTAGGCTTTGTAAATGATAAAAATTTAAAATCTGTTATTCCATTATTCCCTAAGGATGCCATTTATTATTTTTGTAGGCCAAATGTTGTCAGAGGAATGAACGCAGAGCAATTGAAAAATTCTTTTTTAGAAAAGGGATATATAGGAGATGTCTATAATAGTGTTCATGATGCATTTATCAATGCAAAGAAATTAGCTGATATAAAAGACTTAATATATGCTGGAGGGAGTACATTTGTAGTCGCTGAGATTATTTAATTTTTTTAGGAAAAAAGTTTTCAATAAATGAAAAACTAGTCTATATTTGCAATCCAATATTTGGGGCGCGTAGCTCAGTTGGTTCAGAGCACTTGGTTTACACCCAAGGGGTCAGGGGTTCGAATCCCTTCGCGCCCACAGAATGAAAAATCTACACATGAGTGTGGATTTTTTTGTTTGAACGTGTTTTTTTGCTTTATTTTTGAGATAAACATTGGGTCATTAACTCAGTTGGTTTAGAGTGTTACC
>JABABD010000013.1 GCA_014238425.1 Flavobacteriaceae bacterium
ATATCAACAGCGGAAATCCCAACTTTGATATAAATAGGTTCGTTGTTTGGATTAATAAAACTTAAAGATGTTCTTCTTGCACCTGGCATTCCTGTTTCGGGAGGAGATTGTAACATATCATTGAACGGATGAGAAGTTTTTATCACAAAGTATAGACGTTGATCTTTTGCCCAAGCTGCTGAATGACGATAACCAACAATCTCAGTATTAGAAATCTTATCGATTTTTGCATCCAATACTTTATCGCGATGTTCTAGATCGAGAATCACGTATTGATCCTTACTAGAAGGGAATTGGTACTTGTGAATTCCACTTCGTTTAGAAACGGTAAGTTCTACATCAATATTAGTCGAATCCAAATGTACTTTATAATATCCTGGTTCAGCCACTTCATTATCATGAGAAAAATGTGCACGATAGCCTTTTTTACCATTAGCACCATTATTAAAATTATGTTCATTTGTTGGCATTAAAAGCACATCTCCATAATCACTAATCCCAGTTCCGCTGAGATGCGTGTGTGAAAATCCATAGATATAGCTATCACTATAATGATAACCAGAGCAACCATCCCAGCCTTCTAATCGTGTATCTGGACTCAATTGCATCATCCCAAATGGCAGTGTTGCACCAGGATACGTGTGCCCATGACCACCAGTTCCAATAAAGGTGTTAACGTAGTTGGTTAATGGTTGGTCTTTCTGTGCTTCGGTAACAAAAGATGAATCATTACAGTTAATAAATAGAATAAGTGCAATTAAAAAGGTGGTTAGTTTAAAGTTCATCAAAAAGATTGTTAATTTTAATGCATCTAATATAGTAAAATGCAAATCAAGAAAGTCGTTACCCTATTTCTTTTTGTACAGTTGTTATTTAACTGTCAAGAAAATGAAATACAAAATAGAGAGATTCAAATTATTCCAATACCTTCAAGTCAGATAGTCAATGAAGGTCATTTTGTTTTAAATAGTTCTATAGGAATTAATTATCCAGAAGATTTGCAAGTTTCAGCAGAATTTTTGAAATCTTATATTGAACAAAATAAAGGAATGCGTCTCGGTAAGGGAAATGATATTCAGTTTATTATAGATACTACTATAGAACATAATGAAGGCTATTCGCTTAAAATTCTTCCGAATACTATAGAAGTAAAAGCAAAAACAGATCAAGGTGCTTTTTATGCAGTTCAATCTTTACGCCAATTATTGCCCCCAGAATTTGAAAATGGAAGTTTTATAGCAGAGCAAGTTAAATTACCATGTGTTACAATTACAGATGCACCACAATTTAAATATCGAGGAATGCATTTAGATGTTGGAAGGCATATGTTTTCAGTCGATTTTATAAAGAAATATATAGATGCTTTGTCAATGTTAAAAATGAATACATTTCATTGGCATTTAACAGAAGATCAAGGTTGGCGTATTGAGATTAAAAAATATCCTAAACTTCAAGAAATTGCTGCTTATAGAGATGAAACTTTAATAGGCCATTATAGTGATCAACCACATCAATTTGATGGTAAAAAATATGGTGGTTATTATACGCAAAATCAAATAAAAGAGATTGTAGCTTATGCTGAAGCCCATTTTGTAACGGTTATCCCTGAAATTGAATTGCCAGGACATTCTCAAGCAGCTATTGCCGCTTATCCAGAATTAGGCTGTATAGGCGAGCAAGTAGAGGTAGCAACAAAATGGGGAATTTTTGAAGAGATTTATTGCACTAAAGACGAAACTTTTAATTTTTTAGAAGATGTCTTGGATGAAGTTTTAGAATTATTTCCAAGTGAGTATATTCATATTGGAGGTGATGAAGCACCAAAAACAAGATGGAAAAATTGTGACGATTGTCAGAATAGAATTAAATCAGAAGGTTTAAAAGATGAACATGAGCTTCAAAATTATTTTATTACCAGAATCGAAAAATATTTGAATAGTAAAGGCAGACAAATTATTGGCTGGGATGAAATTCTAGAAGGAGGATTAGCACCAAATGCAACCGTGATGTCTTGGCGAGGATTTGATGGAGCGATTGAAGCAGCAAAGCAACATCACAATGTTATTCTAACACCAGGTTCACATTGTTATTTTGATCATTACCAATCCGAAA
>JABABD010000034.1 GCA_014238425.1 Flavobacteriaceae bacterium
CTTTTAAAGCAGTTGAGTGCGAGTAGTACAGGTTGGGATGGCAGCTTTAATGGAAGGAAAATGCCAACAGGAGGATATTGGTTTACAGTAGAATTTGTGGATCCGATAGATAACACAATGAAAATATTTAAAGCCCATTTTGCATTAAAGAGATGAAACTTTTGTTAACTGTACGATTTAGGCAAACTAACCATTTATATTGTGTAAAATGTAATTAGATTGAGCTTCTAACTGCTTGATAGATAATTATAAGCAATACACCTTAACAAATAACTAATTCGTCGATAATTAACACTCAATTACTTAATATTTTCTTAATTTTCTCGTTTAATACTAAGTAAATCTTTAGTTGCATATTTCTCATGAAAATAAAACTACTTCTATTTTCCGTTATTTTTGGCCTTTTTACAGCTAACACAGCCTTTTCTCAACAAACAAATATTTTAGATGAAATAGTTAATTCTTACTTAAAAGAATTGAAACTGAATGGTGATTTAGAGGCAAAATTTAGAGCTGTCATTCTTGATTTTTCTCCTCAATTAAAGGAAAAAAACCTTACTACTTCAGATTATAACGCACTAATGAAAAAAGAGACCTTAAAAATTTATGAGATTTTGAACAAAGAACAGTTTACTATTTACAAGAAATTAAAGGAATCCATTGAACCTCATAAAAAATATAGAATTGAAACTAATTAGTAAGACAAAATATATAACCCTCTTTATTGCACTTATCTATTGTTCTTTAACATTTGGACAGGGAGCGACGTGTGCTGAAGCCGATCCATTTTGTGCTGGTGGTGCTAGTTTAGTATTTCAGAACACATCTGATGGTTCTACAGCAGAAATTGGACCAGATTATGGATGTCTTGGATCAGAACCTAACCCTGCATGGTATTATTTGCAGATGAGTCAAGCTGGAGATGTTGTTATAAATATATCACAAAACACACAGCAAGATTTTATGGGTGTAGGTTTGGACGTTGACTTTATTTGCTATGGTCCATTTACAACTGAAGCGAGTTGTGGAGCACTTAACCTTACTGCTGCTAATACAAGGGCATGTAGTTATTCTGCCGCAGCCGTTGAAAATTTCACTCTTACTGGCGTTCAAGTCGGAGAGATTTATATACTCTTAATAACAAATTTTCAAGGAAGTCCAGGGTATATACAAGTAGAGCAAACTAATTCTGGCCCAGGAGCTGGTGGTACAGATTGTTCAATTGTTAATACTGCTGAGCAATATTGTGATGGAGATGTGGTGTCCTTAGATGGAACGAATGGGGCAGCTACAATCTATGAATGGTATCGAGATGGTGTACTTCTTGTAGGCGAAACTGGTCCAATTCTCAATGGTGTAGTTACCCCAAGTGCCGTATATACTGTTGAAAAATATAGCTCGCCAGGAGTTTTAATTGAAACAGAGGTTTTTAGTATTGAATTTAGCCCTATACCTATTGCAAATCCTATTTCTGATTATATTCTTTGCGATGACGCCACAGCAGATGGTATGACGATATTTAATTTATCTACAAAAGATGCTGAAATAATTGGTGTACAAACACAAGTTAATGTTAGCTACCATTCGGATCCTACAGACGCAACTAACGGTGTAAATCCATTGCCAATTAATTATACGAATGTATTAGGTAATCCAGAACTTATTTATGCTAGGATAGAAAGTTCCCAGAACTCAGATTGTTTTGCAACGACATCATTTAACCTGCAAGTTGACGCTAGTCCAACTGCAGCTACTGCTCCAGATATGATTGTCTGTGATGATGTAAGTAATGATGGCGTTGAAATATTCGATTTAACATCTCAACAGGCAATAATTGCAGGGATGCCTTTACCTGCAAATACAACTGTAACGTACCATGAATCTCAGGCAGATGCTGATAACGACTTGAATCCAATTGTTACGCCTGGAGCATTTTCTAATGTAGGGAGTCCTGATCCTATATTTGTTAGGGTAGAGAACGACCTTAATACAACCTGCTATGCAACATCCACATTCAATTTAAGAGTAGACGTGCAGCCAATAGCAGCTACTGCTCCAGATATGATTGTCTGTGATGATGCAAGCAATGATGGTGTTGAAATATTTGATTTAACATCTCAAGAGGCAGCGATTGTTGGGATGCCTTTACCTCCAAATACAACTATAACGTATCATGAATCGCTTGCAGATGCTAATAGTGATACGGGAGCAATAGCAACTCCAAATGCCTTTACTAATGTGGGGAGTCCTGACCCTATATTTGTTAGGGTAGAGAACGACCTTAATACAACTTGTTTTGCAACATCAACGTTTAATTTACAAGTAGATGTGTTGCCAAGTGCAACGACTGCTATGGATATGATAGTTTGTGATGACGTAAGTAATGATGGCGTTGAGATTTTTGACCTTACATCTCAAGAAACTATAGTAATAGGTTCTCAAAACCCTGCTGATATTACTGTGACGTATCACACGACACAAGGTGATGCTGATAACGACTTGAATCCAATTGTTGCACCTGCAACATTTTCTAATGTAGGAAGCCCAGATCCTATATTTGTTAGGGTAGAGAACAACACGAATATGACTTGTTATTCAACGTCAACATTCAACTTAATCGTCAATCCTTTACCGCCACTTATTGTGCCAACGCCTTTGGAACTTTGCGATGATGATACTGCAGATGGTTTTACGGTATTTGATTTAACCACAAAAGACACCGAAATCACTGGTGGTAATACGAACCTGATGGTTGAGTATTATGAAACACTCGCAGATGCACAAGGGGATATGAACGCTATAGCAGACCCTACAATGTATACAAATACATCCGTCGGAGGCTTACCAGCAAATCCACAGACACTTTACATTAGGATTACAGATACGTCTACGTCTTCTAACTGTTTTATAACCAATAATACTTTGATTATTGAGGTCTTGGAGAATCCAGTTCCAGCAACAGTTATTGATCCTATCATCTTGTGTGATGATGTAAATACAGGAGACGAACGCGAAATTTTCAACCTGACAGTTAATGAAGTCCAAATTTTCAATGGACAACCTTATACGGCAACCTATCATAATAATCAAACCGATGCAGAAAATAATACAGCTGCAATAGCAACGCCAATGACGTATCAAAATGTAAGTAATCCTGAAACGATTTATGTTCGTGTTGAAAATGCAGTTGGCTGTAGTGAAGTTGTTAATTTTGAATTGATTGTCAATCCGTTACCTGAAGTAATAGGTGTTACTGATTTAATTGAATGTGAACTCAATACTGATGGGTTGTTTGATTTTGATTTAGACAGCAAAACTAATGAAATCCTTAACGGGCAATCTCCAGCGATATTTGCTGTTACTTACCACGTTAACCAAGCGGACGCAGATGCTAATGTAAACCCTCTTGTGAGTCCGTATACTAATGTCTTAGGTAATCCGCAACAAATACATGTTAGTATTACGAACACCATAACTGGATGTGCTATTAGCACTCCCATTTTTAATATAGAGGTAAGGAATCAACCAACAGCAACTCCACCTGCTGCAGATTATATTATTTGTGATTATTTTGGAGATAATGATGGTATTGCAGAGTTTGATCTCTCTACTCAAGACGCTGAAATTTTGAATGGACAATTACCAGCAGACTATACGGTGACGTATTATTCGAATCAGATGGATGCTACAGATGGTGTAAATCCATTACCAAATATATATCAGAATACTAGTAATCCTCAGATTATTTACGCCAGGGTAGACAATATTCTGGGTGTTTGTTATGAGTTGGCCGAAGTAACTTTAAGAGTTCAATTAATTCCTGTTTTTACTCTTGAAGAAATCTATATACTGTGTTTCGATGCTAATGGTAATATTATTACCACTGCTGATTCACCTCCGGTTATTAACACAGGCTTGTCTGATGCAGATTATGACTTTGAATGGAGTTATGAAGGAACCATAATTGCTGGTGAAACAATGTCTAGTTTAACCGCTAATCAAATTGGTAATTATAGTGTGGTTGTTACTGAAACCACATCTGGCTTTGCCTGTATGAGCATTGCTTCCACGGTAGTTAACCCTAGTTCACCACCTATAGTTAATGCGATAGTAATTTCGGATGCATTTGCTAATAATCATATGGTAGAAGTGACCGCAACTGGAACCGGAGTTTATGAGTTTAGTTTAGATGGAGGACCTTGGGAACTTGGAACAGATCAAGGTAATGGAAGTTATATCCATACCTTTTCGAATGTTAATCCTCCTGGAGAACATACCGTAACTGTAAGAGATGTTAATGGATGTGGTGAAGATAGTGATACAGTTATCATTATGGATTACCCATTGTTTTTTACACCTAATGGAGATGGCTATAACGATACTTGGAATATTGTAAATATTCAGACTCAACCTAATGCTAAGATATTGATCTATGATAGGTACGGTAAACTTTTAAAGCAAATAAGCCCAACAGGTATTGGTTGGAATGGCACCTTTAATGGAAACCCACTTCCTTCAAACGATTATTGGTTTACTGTAGATTATATGGAACCTCGTGATGGAGTTTCAAAACAATTCAAGGCACATTTTACACTAAAACGATAGATTACTTAAAGTACTTAAATATAAAAAGGCCTAAACAAAAGTTTAGGCCTTTTTATATGATATCAACTAAATAAATAATTTATAATCTAAATCCAAGCGATACCATGACGTTAGTGTTTTTTGCGTCAATAGTAGCAGCATCTGTAAAACCAGCATCAAAAAATTGATAGTCTGATGTGCGTTGGCTTTGATCAAAAGATACATCTAGCTTTGTATTACCAAAGTTATAGCCTAAACCTAAAGAATATCCAGTTAAATCTCCAATAATTCGAATATCATTATATGGACTTTCTTCAAAACGATAGCCACCTCTAAAACTAAATTGCTTGTGTCGATATTCTCCACCTAACTTATAAGTAGTAGCCGCTTTAAGATTATTGCTAATGAAATTATTTTGGGTCATAAAAAAACTGTCAGATTCTGGCTTGAATTTAGTATTGCCGTAATCTTTACGAGAGTAATCAAAACTAATTAATCCTTTCTTGCCAAATACAAGTGCTGCACTACCTGTTATTTTAGCTGGCGTTTGTAATTTATATTCTGGAAAAATATTTACTACTAAAGGATCAATTGTTGTAGTAACCGCAGCTCCGTTGTCGTCCCTAATGGTAGCAATATACTGTGTGGTTTCTTCTGCAATAGTTAACCAAGTAGGAGAGTTATAGGTTAAACCAATTCTTACTTCTTCACTCAATTTAGCAATACCACCTAATTGAAATGAAAATCCAGAACCAGTAGTTGAAAGAACGTTTTCGAAACCTATTTCATTTACCGTTGAGCCTGTATTAGTATTGCCTTCAAAAAAGTAAGTAGATTTATCGTAATTGATAATATGAGAGTTTATGTTCAATCCGAAATAAAGATTTTCTTGATATTGAGTAGCTAAATTAAAACTGAATTTGCCATTATATCCGGTTGCAGCGTAATCAAATTCTTGATCAAAGGTTCCAGGAGCGACATTTGAAGTATATACTGTATTATCATCTGTGTCGCTTTGAGGTTCTAGAATGAAAGATTCATACCCTAAAAATGCTTGTTGATGTGCAAATCCAAATACCGAACCTATATCTTGATATGCTTCAGAAATAGTTTCACCTGGAAGCGCGGATATCTCATCCAATCTCAACCCTTGCGCATTGGCCAAAAAATAGCTGTCAACAGAACTCGTATTTGTTCCTGAGGCAAACCAATTATCATCGTAATTACTTGATTGATCATAATTAAAACTTAAGGCGAACTTCCCCCAATCTGAGTTAGTATTTGTATTATTAAATACAAACACAATACCTGTTTGATTTACACCAAACTCTGAATTTGAAGAATTATTAAGACCGTTAAAATACCTAACATCATTATCGATGTTTTCAGTTGCTAATGTTATTGAGGCATGACTATTATTAAAAATGGCAGAGCCAGCTGGATTGATGCTTACGGCAGACATGTCGCCGCCAAGGGCTCCAAAAGCTCCACTCATGGCTCTAAATCTTGCTGTTCCTTTTATTTCATCTTGCGAAAAACGTACGGCATCTTGGACTTCTTGAGCGTAAAAATTGGACATAGATAATACACCTATGAATAGTAAAAGTAACTTTTTCATATACAGTTTTTTAAATGCTAAGCTAAGGCTAGTGTTTAATTATTTCGTCTTGAACTACTTCGTGATGGGCTAGAAGTACCTCTTGATGATCTACTACTTGAAGATGATCTGGCTCCAGAACTTCTCGATGAAGAAGATGATCTATTATAAGATCTATTGCTCGACGACGACCTTGTCCTTGTACTAGAATTATTTCGTCTAACAGAGTTGTTTGAATTTCTTCTAACCGAATTGTTTGAGTTTCTTCTAGTCGTATTTACTCGTGTACCATTGCTAGAACCTCTTCTTGTAGTGTTGACTCTTACGCCATTACTATTTGAACTTCGTCTTGGTCTAGTAATACCAGTATTGTTATTATCTCCATTATATGAACCTCTCCGTCTGCTTAATGTAGAGTTAGTGCTTCTAGTATTTGCGGAATTTCTCCTAGTTATTGAATACGTACCAGTTCTATTTGAAGTTCCTAAAGTTCTATTAGCTAAACTTCCTCTACGACCTGAATTATAGGCTAGGCTTCTACCGTTATATCTGTTTCCATAGTATCCTCGATTCCAGAAACGGTTATTATAGATACCATATCCATAGGCATAACCACGATTGCCATATCCATAATAAGGAGGGCACCAGAACGGATCGTAGCCTCCCCAACCCCAATTATAACCATATCCATAATTCCAACGGTTCCACCTATTCCAAGCATAGCCATAGCTGTACCATGGTCTCCAAAAATTATTATAACCAAATCCGCTATTAATATTAATGGTCACTTGACTATTATCTTGGCCCCAACCTGCATAACCTGTAGGGTCGAATTGAAGTGAATCTGTTTCAGCATAACTGCCTTCATAAGAGTCTATATCCGTAAAAATCTCACTCTCCTGTGCCAAAGCATCAAGTTCTTGAGATTTTTCTGAGAAGTAGTTTTTGTAATAAGAGTTGTTAGATTGCTCTACATCTCTGTCTGTACGTTGTTCTTGATAACCGACGCGACGTTCTGACGAACCGTAGATGTCATCATCGTATCCTGCATATTGGTAGGACCCACAAGATGAAAGTCCGATTAAAACGCCCAAAGCTGCAACTAATGGCATTTTATCTTTTAAGTAATTGTAAAGTTGCATATCTCTTCAATTTAATTGTTGAACATAACAAAAATAGTTAGTTTTGCTGAACTATTTTTTTATTTAACATAGTCACAATATTTGTGCCAAAACAATGTATATGGGCAAAAATCTTACCAGTAGAGCAGAAGATTATTCGAAATGGTATAACGAACTAGTTGTAAAGGCTGACTTAGCGGAAAACTCAGCAGTTCGTGGTTGTATGGTTATAAAACCTTACGGTTATGCTATTTGGGAGAAAATGCAAGCAGAATTAGACCGTATGTTCAAAGAAACAGGACACCAGAATGCATATTTTCCATTGTTTGTGCCTAAAAGTCTCTTTGAAGCTGAAGAAAAGAATGCAGAAGGTTTTGCTAAGGAGTGTGCTATTGTAACACATTATAGGTTGCAAAATGACCCTGAGAATGAAGGTAAACTACGTGTTGATCCTGAAGCTAAGCTTGAGGAAGAACTAATAGTACGACCAACAAGTGAAGCTATTATTTGGAATACTTATAAAGGATGGATTCAATCCTATAGAGATTTACCTTTATTGATCAATCAATGGGCAAACGTAGTCCGTTGGGAAATGCGAACAAGATTGTTTTTACGTACAGCAGAGTTTCTTTGGCAAGAAGGACATACAGCTCATGAAACAAAGAAGGAAGCTTTGGAAGAAGCAGAATTAATGAATAACGTCTATGCTGAATTTGCGGAAAGTTTTATGGCGATACCAGTTATAAAAGGAGTAAAAACAGAGAGCGAGCGTTTTGCTGGTGCTGAAGAAACCTTTTGTATTGAAGCTTTAATGCAAGATGGTAAAGCGTTACAAGCAGGTACGTCACACTTTTTAGGGCAGAATTTCGCAAAAGCATTTGATGTAAAATTCACATCTAAAGAGGGGAAACAAGATTATGTGTGGGCAACTTCTTGGGGTGTATCCACTAGATTAATGGGTGCTTTAATTATGACACATAGTGATGATAGCGGATTGGTGTTGCCACCAAACTTAGCTCCTTTTCAAGTTGTTATAGTCCCTATTTATAAAACAGAAGAACAACTTGAAAGTATAAGAGACTTGGCTAAAGGCTTGATGACTGATTTCAAAGGGAAAGGTATTACGGTGAAATTGGATGACCGAACTACACACAGACCAGGTGCGAAATTTGCAGAGCATGAACTTAAAGGTGTACCTTTAAGAATAGCCATTGGTCCAAAAGACCTTGACAATGGAACGGTAGAATTGGCAAGACGTGATACGTTTGAAAAGACCTCGATTTCTGTTGGTAATATTGTAACTTCTGTAGAAACTTTATTAAGCGAAATACAAGAAACTTTGTATAATAAGGCATTGAATTTTAGAGATGAACGTATAACTGAAGTAAATGATTTTGAAGAATTCAAAACCGTTCTAGAAAGTAAAACAGGTTTTATTTCTGCACATTGGGATGGTACGGCAGAAACTGAAGATAAGATTAAGGAAATCACAAAAGCGACGATTAGATGTATTCCTATGGATGCAAAAGAAGAGGCAGGTGTCTGCGTATATTCTGGAAAAACATCCAATAAAAGAGTATTATTTGCAAAAGCTTATTAAAATAATTTCATTAGGAGTTGCAACATTTAAAAATAGTTGTATTTTTGCATCCGCTAAAGACCCATAATGGGTTTTTATTGAAATAATGGCCCGTTCGTCTATCGGCTAGGACGCCAGGTTTTCATCCTGGTAAGAGGGGTTCGATTCCCCTACGGGCTACAATTAAAATAAACAGATACAATGGCAAACCATAAGTCATCATTAAAGAGAATTAGAAGTAGCGAAACAAAACGCTTAAGAAACAGATATCAGCATAAGACAACTCGTAATGCTATTAAGAAGTTACGTGAGTTGACTAAAAAGAAGGATGCTGAAAAAATGTTCCCTGAAGTAGTGTCTATGATTGATAGATTAGCTAAGAAAAATATTATTCATAGCAATAAAGCTGGTAATCTTAAATCAAGTTTAGCTAAGTACGTTGCTGCTTTATAGAATAAAAAGACTTTATATAGTATAAGATAAAGACTTCTCAGTAATGAGAGGTCTTTTTTATTGACCTTAGTTAGAGGGCTTACGTTGTAACAAAAACAAAAAGGCTTCTCATTCGAGAAGCCTTTTTTGTTTGTTGAATATCTATTATTAACTATTCATAGATATCAAGAATTCTTCATTGTTTCTTGTTTGTTTAAAACGATCATTAATGAATTCCATTGCTTCTACTGGATTCATGTCAGCAAGATACTTGCGCATTACCCACATTCTTTGAATGGTATTTGCATCCAATAATAAATCATCTCTACGTGTACTTGAAGATGTAAGATCAATTGCAGGGAATATTCTACGATTAGATATTTTTCTATCCAATTGTAATTCCATATTACCAGTTCCTTTGAATTCTTCAAAGATAACTTCATCCATTTTGGATCCCGTTTCTGTCAGTGCAGTTGCGATAATAGTTAAAGACCCGCCATTTTCGATATTTCTTGCGGCTCCGAAGAAACGTTTCGGTTTATGCAAAGCATTCGCATCAACACCACCACTTAATATTTTTCCTGACGCAGGTTGTACAGTATTGTAAGCTCTCGCTAAACGGGTAATAGAGTCTAATAAGATAACTACATCATGACCACACTCTACTAAACGTTTTGCCTTTTCAAGAACAATATCTGCGATTTTCACATGCTCATGTGCTTCTTTATCAAAAGTTGAAGCAATCACCTCACCACGAACATTACGTTGCATGTCTGTAACTTCTTCAGGACGCTCATCAATTAATAATATCATTTGATATACTTCAGGATGATTAGCTGCAATAGCATTTGCAACATCCTTTAGTAACATGGTTTTACCTGTTTTTGGCTGAGATACAATCATACCACGTTGTCCTTTCCCAATAGGAGAAAACAAATCCATAATTCTTGAAGAAATAGTAGCTTGCTTTTCGGCAAGATTGAATTTTTCATCTGGAAATAATGGTGTTAAATGTTCAAAAGCGACACGATCTCTTACCACTTCAGGTTTTTGACCATTGATCCTGCTTACTTTGATAAGAGGGAAATACTTTTCACCTTCTTTAGGTGGCCTTACATGACCAAGAACAGTATCTCCTTTCTTTAAACCGAATAAACGAATTTGAGATTGCGATACATAGATATCGTCAGGAGATGATAAGTAATTGTAATCTGATGATCTCAAGAATCCGTAACCGTCTTGCATAACATCTAGAACACCTTCGCTTTCAATAATAGCATCGAACTCAAAATCCGGCTCTTTGTATCTATTACGGCTGTCTTTGTTGCCATTAGGGCCTTGTTTTTGGTTTCTATTGTCTCTGCGTTGATTGTCGTTACGCTGACGATTTTGATTATTATCTCTTTGATTTTTGTTAGAGTGTTCCTTTTTTTGGTGATCTCTATTATCTTTTTTTGGAGCATCTTTTTGCTGTTCCTGTTTAGGAGCATCTTTCTGCTGCTCTTGTTTAGGAGCATCTTTTTGCTGCTCTTGTTTAGGAGCATCTTTTTGCTGTTCCTGTTTAGGAGTTTCTTTTTGTTGCTCTTGCTTAGGCGTTTCTTTTTTCTGTGGAGGCCTTGTGTTTTGTCGTTGAGGTTTCTCTACGCGTTTGCGCTCCTGCCTTTGAGGCTTTTCGACATTGTCAGGTTGGCTGACGGCTTTAGGATTAGCCGCTTGGTAATCTAAGATTTTATAGACGAGGTCTAATTTCTTTTGAGTTCGGTATTTGGGGATATTAAGTTGTTTTGCTATATCCTGTAATTCAGGAAGCTTTTTTTCCTTTAACTGTGCAATTTCAAACATTGAATGTTTTTTATGTTATAAATCTGAAAAATTGATTATTCCGAAGAAAAATTGATTTGAAATCTTTGAAGATCTACAATTCAAACGAGTATTTGGGTGAATTGTTATTGCAATTATACGACATTATTTTAAATTCTAACCTATGTTTTTTTAAAAGAAACAACTATTTTTGTAGCCGAATTCAATAGCATGATACAACGCATACAGACTATTTACCTAATATTAGCAGCTGCAATATCGGCAGGTCTTATATTTGTGTTTCATTTATGGACCACAAACGAGAATGTTAAATTCTTTGCTCAAGACGAATTATCGTATTTTGGGATGTTCCTTGGCTCGGCTGTATTGTCACTGATTTCAATTTTTATGTTCAAGAATAGAAAGTCTCAATTTGTATTGGGGCGTCTTAATATCTTATTAAACTTTATTTTACTAGGATTTTTCGTCTATCAATCTCTAAATGTATCTGGAGAAGCAAATGTTTCTGAGAAAGGTATTGGGATTCTTCTTCCTATTTTATCTATCGTGTTATTGGTTTTAGCCAATAAGGCCATAAAAAAGGATGAAGATCTCGTAAAATCTGTAGATAGATTACGATAAACCTAACATCTTAGTAGTATTAGTGCGTGAACCCAAGGAGAAGTCCTTGGGTTCTTTTTTACTTGTCATTCCTGCGAAAGCAGGAATCCATATGTGAGCTAAAAAGTGGATTCCGCATCAAGTGCGGAATGACAAAGAACCTCGCTTTTATACCTGTTCTTTTTGACCGCAACGCTCATACTTCGGGACAGGCTATCTGTCATTCCTGCGAAGGCAGGAATCTAATACAAAAGGATGCCACTGCAATCCTTTGCGGAAGTACTTGACTATGCTCATGAATTATTTTGTTGAAAACTAAGTGGTTAAGAGCAGTTTATCGATTGACTTTTATAATCTAAAAAACTAACTTCGCTTAACGCTGAATATAAATCATTGTCCAAAAAACGATTCATATTCGATAAGTTGGTGGTAATTTTAAATACAATGACCTTAAAAGTTAATCTTTTGAAAATTTGTTCTATTCTATTGATTACATTTTATCAATATGGGAACGCTCAAGATAATCAGTTTGCAAAAGTTGACAGCCTCTTTAATCACTTAAACTCACAGACTCCGGGTGCGGTAGTAACCATTGTAAAAAATGACCGAGTAATTTATACTAAGGGTTATGGGATGGCAAATCTATCCTACAATATACCCATGACTGAAAATGCTTTAATTGATATTGGCTCATGTGCTAAAACATTTACAGCATTTGGTATCTCATTATTAGTTGAAGATGGGATAATTTCACTTGATGATGATATAAGAACGTACATTCCTGAGTTTCCAGATTATAGTCACAAGATTACTATTCGACATTTAGGCACTCATACCAGTGGGATTAGAGAATGGATACAATTAATTCATTTATCTGGATATGAATACATTGGAGATCCTAAGACAAAACAACATCTTTTAAATCTAATTTTGAACCAGGAAGGATTAAACTTTGTTCCTGGAGAAAAATTTAACTATTCGAATTCAAATTATTTATTGCTAGCGGAAATTATCGAAAGGGTATCAGGTAAATCATTTGCACAGTTCACAGATGAATATATCTTCCAGCCGTTAGATATGAGAGACACATACTTTTACGATGATTTTTTCAAGATAAGAAAAAACGCTGCCAGTAGATATTACTTTGAGAATAATGAAATTAAGGAAGTTCCACAACATCATGCAGCTCCTGGTGATGGATCACTTTATACTACGGCCCAAGATTTTGGAAAATGGTTAGTCAATTTTGCTGACAATAAAATTGGAAATTCCAATGTTTTTTCAACTATGGAAAAGCAGATGAAGTTGAATGACAGTACTATTATTAGTGCTACATTTGGTCAATATTTTGATCCTTATAAAGGCAAAATACAATTTCAACATTCTGGTGACGCAGGTGGAATAAATTCTCATTATGCTCGTTTTCCAAATGAAAAATTATCAGTATTCGTATCTTGTAATGACTATAACTGCACTGCTCAGTTCTTAGCGCTTAAGATAGTAGATATTTTCCTTGATCAAGAATCAGAGCCATTTTCTATTAAAAATCCTGGCAATAGAACAACCTATAGTAAAGATCCTTCTAGTTTATTAACATTGGATGGATACTACTGGAGTGAGGATGTAAATCTTTCTCGCAGAATAGAATTTAGATCAGATAGCCTGTTTTATTTACGTGCGAACGGCATTGAAAGTTTACTGATTCCAATTACTGAAAGTAAATTCACTTTTGACGAAGGAACTATAGATACTAAAATTTGGTTTGAAGTTAATTCATCAGGAAAAAGAACTTTCTTATATCAATACCAGAACGATCAGCCAAATACCTTTGTGGAATATGAGCCAATTACATATGATCCGTCTGAATTAAAACAGTTTGCAGGTTTATATTTTAGTCCAGAATTAAGAAGTATTTATGAAATTAAAGTTGATTCTGGAGTATTAATTGCATCTCATTTTAGAAAAGGTAATACTAAATTATCACCTGTTATGGTTGATCTATTTTCGGGTTCCTCCTTTTCATTCGGTCAAGTAAAATTTTTGAGAAACAAGGAGAATTTAGTTGATTCATTTATTGTGTCCAGCAAAAATGCTAAAGGTATAAGGTTTGAAAAAATTCAGGAATAAAAACTACCACCAACAACGTGTATAGTTTATGCGGTTGGTGGTTAAGCTTGAGAGTTTTTCTTACAATTTAACCATCTTAGTTTCTTGGAAAGAAAGCAGGACACAGCCTTGCTCCTTTTTCCATCGGAATTTTCGCCGTAAACGGCTCATCTGAGCGCAAGGCGCTGCAGCTGAAATTCCGCACGAAACCATACACGAACACGTTAAGCGTAACTCCAAATACATTACCGCTTATTAAACTCAATAACCTCTAAATCCTTGATGTCCTTGCCGTCAATATTAAAGCGCAACATGGTTCGCACTTTATGAAAGCCATGGGTGCCAACCGCTCCAGGATTCATGTGTAGTAAATCCAGTTTTTTGTCACTCATCACCTTTAAAATATGTGAGTGCCCACAGATAAAGAGTTTTGGTGGATTGGCTGTAATTTCTTCCTTGATTTTCGGGTTGTATCTATATGGGTAGCCGCCAATATGGGTAATCCAGACATCTACACCTTCGCACATAAACCGATTGTTCAATGGGAACTCTAGCCGTACTTTATCATCATCAATGTTTCCGTAAACGCCGCGTATGGGTTTTAGTTTGGCAATGGCATCGGTTACTTTTAAGTTGCCTATATCGCCAGCATGCCAGACTTCATCAGCTTGCTTGACATATTTTAAGATATCATCATCTATATAGCTATGGGTGTCGGAAAGTAAAAGGATTTTTTTCATTTTATGCTGAACTTGTTTCAGTATCTGTATTAGCGTCAGTTCGAGTGTCCTGAACGTGTTCAGGATGTATCGAGAACCGTACCAAGAACTAATAAATTCGTATTCTCGATACAATTTTTTTCATTGCATTTCAAAAAATCACTCGAATTGACGAATTTTTTAATGTTTTTTAGTTTCAAATTACGTCAGTTCGAGCAATTTTCTTGTCATTCCGCACTTGATGCGGAATCCACTTTTGTTTTCGTACATGGATTCTCGCCTACGCGGGAATGACAAAGGTTCGCTTCTCGATACCAATACCACTTAAAAAAAGTGCCATTCACTCGAAGTGACGAATTTAGGTAATGGTTGCTAGAATGTAGTAT
Organism: Flavobacteriaceae bacterium; assembly: GCA_014238425.1. Classification (GTDB taxonomy): domain Bacteria; phylum Bacteroidota; class Bacteroidia; order Flavobacteriales; family Flavobacteriaceae; genus JABABD01. The sequence continues at coordinate 14,946 of JABABD010000034.1, forward strand.
CTTTGCGTCTGCTAACAAAAATAGCAATTACAGGTGAGATATTTTATCGAATTTTCATACAATGGAGCCGCATATCACGGCTGGCAAAAACAGCCTGATGTGGTTACGATTCAACACGTTTTGGAAGATGCGATATCGACCGTGCTTCAAAAAAAAATTGAGGTGGTTGGTGCTGGCAGAACCGATACAGGCGTACACGCCAAACAGATGTATGCACATTTCGATTTGGAAGACGCAATTACGGATTCGCAAATCGTGTATAAGTTCAATCAGTTGTTGCCAAAAGATATTGCTGTCAAAGAGCTTCATCAAGTTAAGGACGATTCGCATGCCAGATTCGATGCATTAAGTCGAACCTACGAATATATTATTTCGGAAAAAAAGAATCCATTTACTATTGAAAGTGCTCATTTCCTGAAGCATAAATTAGATATCGACAAGATGAACGAAGCCTCACAGTTGCTATTTAATTATAAAAACTTTAAGGCTTTTAGTAAGGTGCATACAGATGTAAAAACGTATAATTGTAAGATGATGGTTGCAGAATGGGAGAGACGTCAAGACACTCTGGTCTTTACTATAACTGCTGATCGATTTTTACGCAATATGGTAAGAGCTATTGTCGGTACGATGATAGACATTGGAAGCGGAAAATTACAAGTAATTAATATAAGAGACATTATTGAATCTCAAGACCGATCCAACGCAGGAACATCTGTACCAGCAAAGGGGTTATATTTAACAAACATAGCGTATCCAGAAGATACATTTATTAATTAATGACAGAGACTAAACCAGAAAAAGAAAAGCTATTCAACGTATCGCTTTTTAAACGTCTTCTAGTGTTTTTAAAACCCTATAAGAGAGTATTTTTTGGTGTGCTTTTGTCCGTAGTTCTGGTTGCTGGCGCAACGGCTTTAAGACCTTATATTCTTAAAATAGCAATTGATGAGCATATTGTTACTAAGGAATTTGATGGATTCCTGTTTTACATCATGTTGATGGGGGCATTGCTTCTGGTCGCGACCATATGTCAATTGGTTTTTATTTATTTCTCAGGTTGGCTAGGGCAATCAATGGTAAAGGATGTAAGAGTTAAACTCTTTGAGCATATGCTGAATTTTAAAATGAAATATTTTGATAACTCTTCCGTTGGCGTGCTGATTACACGTTCTGTGACTGACATGGAGCGTATTGCAGATATTTTTGGTCAAGGCCTGTTTACCATTTTTCGCGATCTATTGACCATGTTGGTATTGGCAGCGATGATGCTATTTATGAACTGGAAGTTGGCACTTATTGTTCTTATAATGATGCCAGTGATGTTTTATGCTACAAAGCTGTTCCAAAAGTATATGAAGAAGGCTTTTGAAGAGGTGCGTACTGAAATTTCTAACCTTAATTCGTTTGTGCAAGAAAGGGTTACTGGTATGAAAATTTTGCAACTGTTTACTAGAGAAGATACAGAATATAAAAATTTTAAAGATATTAATGGGCGTCATAAAAAAGGCTGGCTCAAAACCGTTTGGTATAACTCTATTTTCTTTGCAGTCGTAGAAGTTTTGTCATCAGTAACACTTGGATTGGTTGTATGGTATGGAGGCTTAGATGCAGTGCTTAATGAAACGTCTTCCTTAGGAGAGCTTACATCATTTGTAATGATGATTCCCATGTTATTCAGGCCATTACGTCAGATAGCAGATCAATTTAATACACTTCAAATGGGCATGGTAGCAGCTAAGCGTGTGTTTAGTATTTTGGATACAGATTCCAGGATCGATAATGATGGAGAGACTGAACTATCGCGATTAAAAGGAGACATAGCTTTTAAGAATGTACATTTCTCATATGTTGAGGATGAAGACGTGCTTAAAGGCATTTCATTTGATGTAAAAGCAGGTGAAACTGTTGCTATTGTTGGCGCTACTGGCGCCGGAAAATCAACCATCATAAATTTATTGAATCGATTTTATGAGATCAATAAAGGAACTATCTGTGTAGATGGTATTAATATTGAGGAAGCAACATTGAGTTCCTTAAGACAAGAAATAGCAGTCGTATTGCAAGATGTATTCTTATTTGCAGATACCATTTTATCTAATATTACATTAAATCACCCTGAAATTTCTGAAGAGCAAGTAGTCAATGCGGCAAAACAAATTGGCATTCATGACTTTATTATGAGTCTTCCTAACGGCTATCACTACAATGTAAAGGAACGTGGTGTGATGTTATCTTCAGGACAACGCCAATTGATTTCGTTTTTAAGAGCTTATGTAACTAACCCAAGTATTCTAGTGTTAGATGAGGCGACCTCTTCAGTCGATTCTTATTCAGAACAATTAATACAAGATGCCACTGATAAAATTACTGAAGGACGAACATCTATAGTAATTGCGCATAGGTTGGCAACAATCCAAAAAGCAGACAAGATCATTGTTATGGATGCAGGTGAGATTGTTGAGCAAGGCACACACGAAGAGTTACTTAAACAAGAAGACGGCTACTACAAAAATCTTTATGAAGTTCAGTTTTTAAAGAAAGAGGTGGCTTAGCTTCCTGAAGTAGCTTTTTTAGCTTCAATAGCTTGTTTTTTAGCTTCCTGGATAGCTTCCATATCTCCATTGAGATACATGATAACCCCTGCTACTATTGAAAAAAGAACAAAAATCACTCCTAGTATAATCAAAAAGATAAGTGTCCTCAATATAATTTCTGCAGGACTTAAGTTGTAAAGTCTTTTAAGACAATAAGCAGAATAAAGTATCATGAGTAGTATCATGAAAAAGCTAAATGCTATGAAGTTTGCACCAAGTACGACAGCAATAATTGCTATAATTGCACCTGCAATAGATATTTGAGCTTGTATATACATGAAAATCACAAGCAATTCAGTATAATTAAATTTCTTAATTCCTATAAATGTTATCCAGGCCATTAGTGCGTATAATGGTACATAAAGCATCATTAAAACAGATTGATATTCTTGAGCGAAAGACATGTTTTCTTTCTGCATCTCTTCCATTCCTTCTTGTCCAGGCAATGATGACATGAAAGAAAAATCAATAGCCTCAGGGTAAAATTTATTTATAAAGAACATTTGTAAACCAGCAACTGTAATAGCAATAGCAAAATAGCTAATAACGTTCACATACTTTTTTCGAGTACCATCAATATAGCCACCGATAACGTCTTCAGGACGCTTAAAAAGCATTATAAACGTTTGTAATAATTTATTGTCATAATTAAAGAACTGCTCACTAAAACTCGCAAACAAGTTTTTAAGAGTGAGCCTGTTGCGTATTACTTTGCCGCCGCATTTATTGCAGAAACTAATTTGTGAAGTTAATTCGGTTTGGCAGTTTTTACAATTCATGATTCTTCTATTAGTTAACTAACTTATATGCAATTATTCCTAAAATCAAAAGCACCGTGAAAATAACTCCAACAAACATCATATATAATATTTGCGATGCTATAGTTCGCCATATAGCTCCTAATATTGAGAGTTTATAGATTCTTTTAAGGCTATAGCCCAAATATAAGTACATAAAGATGGTAGCGGTCAAATAACCAATTTGAGCGCCTGTACCCGTTAACATGAAGACTGTTCCAAAAAAGAACATAATGATTGTATATTGGGCCGTCGTATACATATTGATAACTATATGCTCGGCATAATTATGGCGCTTGTTAATGAAAACTACATACGTGGCTATGGCTGTTATAGGTATGAATAAAATAGTAATCAGCCCATAGTAATCAAAAAAATACGTGCCAATCTCTGCCATTTTTGTGTCAAATTCGGCCCCCAAGGCTGTTGGCGTTGATGAGGTTGCTTCTATGGTTTCTGGAAAGAATTTTTGGAGTATTAAAAATTGAAACCCCATTAATGTCAACGTTAAAGCTAGGTAGCTAATTACATTTACGTACGTTTTTCTAGAACCATCAATAAAGCTGTTAATGACGACTTCAGGTTTTGTGAAAAGATGAATAAATGTTTTGAAGATTTTATTATCATAATCAAAGAACTGACTATTAAAATCTTTTATAACTCTTTTAATAGTGAGTCTTTTAGTAATAACTTTATTGCCACAAAGAGAGCAATAGCTAACATTGGTAGGAAGTTGAGATTTACAATTTTTGCAATCCATTATCAAACGAGCTCTTTTTGAATAAGATCTGTTAGTTCAACTGTATCATTGAACATTACAAACTTTCCATTTTTTATATAGGAAATCTGTCCAGTTTCTTCAGAAACCACGAGTGCTACAGCATCTGTTTTTTCTGTAATGCCTACAGCTGCACGATGTCGTAACCCAAAACGCATTGGAATATTGGTGTCATTACTAACTGGAAGAATAACTCTTGTTGCTTTAACAATATTATTTTCAATAATTGCTGCACCATCGTGAAGTGGGCTGTTTTTAAAGAAGATACTTTCAATAATAGGTTGTGTTACCTTTATATTCATTTCATCTCCAGTATTTGTCAAGAAGTCCAGATTGTTGTTCCGTTCAATTACAATTAAGGCACCTGTTTTGGTGCTACCCATTTTATTACATGCCGCAATAATGCTTTCAACATCAGTTTCGGCAATGACATCTGTTTTTATGAATTTAAGGTTCTTGAAGAATTTTCCTTTGCCACTTAGATTAGTAGACCCTATCATTAGTAAGAACTTCCTGATTTCTTGCTGGAATACGACAATCAGTGCAAACATTCCTACGCTTATAAATCCGCCAAGGATATTACTTAACAACTGCATTTGTAGGGCTTGTGTGAGCTTCCAAATGATATAAACAATCACAATGCCTATAAATATATTAATGGCTACAGTGCCTTTTACCAGTTTATAAACATAATATAAAAGGAAGGCAACGAGTACGACATCAATTATGTCGACTACGCTGAATTTTAAAAGATCATCAAAAATTTCCAAGAAATTGAATTTTTATAAAAATAGGAATTTAAGTTAATTTCTCATCGAATTATAAATGCTAATACATTCCATGGCTTCTTTTACATCATGAACTCTAAGTATAGAAGCGCCTTTTGATAGTCCAATAGTGTTTAAACTCGTCGTTCCATTTAATGCATTTTGCGCATCTGTCTCCAGTAATTTATAAATCATTGATTTTCTAGATACACCAATAAGAATAGGGGCATCTAAAAGCTTCAATAATTCTAATTTATTCATGAGCTCATAATTTTGCTCTAAGGTCTTTGAAAAACCAAATCCTGGATCCACAATAACATCCTTGATCCCATAAGAACGTGCCTTTTTAAGATGTTCTGAAAAATAATAATTAATATCATGAATCACATCTTTATACGCTGTGTTTTGCTGCATGGTTTGCGGTGTCCCTTTCATATGCATCATGATATATGGTACATTCAATGCTCCAATAGTAGGCATCATGTCTGAATCTAATTGTCCAGCCGAAATATCATTTACTAAAACTGCTCCTGCTTCAATACAGGATTTTGCAATCTTACTTCTAAAAGTATCGATGGAAATCAAAGTATCTGGAAAATGTTTTAGGACTAATTGAACCATCGGGAGCACTCTTTTTAACTCTTCATCTTCACTAACATCATTGGCGCCAGGACGAGAACTATAACCGCCAATATCAATAAAAGTAGCACCTTCAGTCTTCATAGATTCAACTTGTTTTAGGATATCGGTTTCATTGTTATAACTGCCTCCATCATAAAAAGAATCTGGTGTAACGTTTAAAATTCCCATAACCTTAGGCGATGATAAATCAATAAGGATTCCTTTACAATTAATGGTCATGAAGAACTTTAAACTTTAAACTTTTGAACTTTGAACTATTTAAGCGAAATTTACGGAAAATTCAGCTCATTTTATGCAAGATACTTCAAAACAATACGATGACATTATTACCGTCTGTCGTGATTTGTTCGTAAAAAAAATGAAAGATTATGGAAGCGCTTGGCGAATTCTAAGACTTCCTTCTCTTACCGATCAGATTTATATTAAAGCTCAGCGCATTAGAGGTCTTCAGCAAAATAATGTTCGAAAGGTAGATGAAGGAGAGATGAGTGAGTTCATAGGGATTATTAATTATTGTATCATGGCATTGATTCAATTAGAAAAAGGTGTGGTTGAACAACCAGATATACCATTAGATGAAGCTATAATATTATACGATCAAAAAATAACCACAACAAAACAATTGATGCAAGACAAAAATCATGATTATGGTGAAGCATGGAGAGATATGCGTGTCAGTTCTTTAACCGATTTAATATTACAAAAATTATTAAGAGTCAAGCAGATTGAAGATAATGCTGGAAAAACATTAGTTAGTGAAGGTATTAGTGCTAATTATGAAGATATGATTAATTATGCAGTATTTGCATTAATTCATTTAAACGAAGCATAATATATGAAAGTGTTTTTGACCATAGCGAGACTAATTGTTGGAAGTTTATTTATTGTTTCAGGTTTAATTAAGTGCAATGATACAATTGGGTTTTCCTATAAACTCAATGATTATTTTGCAGCGGATGTTTTGGGACTAGAATTTTTAATTCCTTATTCATTAATATTGGCTGTAGTAATTTGCGTTGTTGAAATTGTACTTGGAGTTGCTGTTATTTTTGGCTTTAAAAGTAAGCTGACTACCACGCTAATCCTGTTAATGATGCTATTTTTTACCTGGCTCACCTGGTACACGTCTAGTTGTTTAGAAGCTCAAGAAATCGCCTCTAAATTAGGTGAAAGTTTTGATAAAAACTGTGTTACCGACTGTGGTTGCTTTGGAGATGCTCTAAAATTAACACCGAAAGAATCATTCTATAAAGACTTGTTTCTACTCATATTTACAATTCCTTTATTTGTTTTTGCGTTTAAAGGAATGATTCCAAAAAATAAGCCTAAGCAAGATGTTTTTTATATAACGGCTTCGTTATTATTAATTCTTGTGTTTGGAGTGTTTGTAATAGGTTGGTGGTTTACACTAATATTTTCAGCGCTATTATATGGCTTAGTTTATTTGGTAAAAAGGCAAACGGATAATGAATGGTTTTCGCTATTAGTTGTATACATTATATCATTAGGGTTTACTTGGTATTGTTTGCAAAATTTACCACTTAAAGATTTTAGAGCTTACAAGATCGATAGCAATATATTAGAAAATATGTCTATGCCAGAAAACGCACCAAAGGCTATTGTAGATTATCATTGGAAATTTAATGTAAATGGTTCAGAGCAAGTTCTTACAACTCGTGGAAGTTACCCTGAAGTTGAGGGTGGCGAGTTTGTCAGTGTAGAAACAGAAGAGATCGAAGCTGGCTATGAGATTCCGATTCTAGATTTCTCAATTGAAAGAGAAGGCCAAGATTTTACTGAAGCGATATTAAATGAGGACAATGTGCTCATGATTGTAATGTATAATTTAGCCAAATCGGAAGCTGAAGGTTTAACAACGCTAAAATCTATAACTGACGACGCCACTAAAAAAGGCTATAAAGTTGTAGGTATAACAGCATCAAATATAGAATCGCAGCAGGAAATTGCTAATGCTTACAATTTGAATTTTGATTTCTATTTCTGCGATGAGAAAGCGTTAAAAACTGTTATACGCTCTAATCCAGGAGTCTTGAAATTAAAGCAAGGCACAATCATTCAAAAATTACATTGGAATGATATTGATGATCTGAGCTTTGATTAATTATATTCTAAATAAGATATTTTATGCTTTTCTAACATTGTTAGGTGTTGTTACCGTTATCTTCTTTTTATTTAATGTACTACCAGGTGATCCTGCCAAAATGATGCTTGGGCAAAACCAAACACAGGAGCAATTAGATGTTGTTAGTAAGAAATTTGGCTTCGACAAACCTATCGGAAAACAATATTTGTATTACCTCAATGACCTTTCTCCAATATCGTTTCATAGTCAGAGTCAAGAGGATTACACATATTTAACTAATGGGAAATACAAGGCGTCAAACTTATTTTCTTTAGGTAACATATCTGTTGTTTTAAAACGCCCGTATTTAAGAGAATCTTTTGCAAGACCTGGAAAACGTGTTGCCGAAATTATTGGTGAAACCTTACCAAATACATTTGTGCTGGCCGTTACTGCCATTATCATTGCTATGATTTTAGGTGTATTTCTTGGTATTATTTCAGCCTTGTTTAAAGATAGATGGTTAGACAAGACAATACAGATATTTAGTACTCTAGGAATGAGCGTGCCTTCTTTTTTCAGCGCTATATTATTTGCATGGCTTTTCGGATTTGTATTACATAAGTATACGAACCTAGAAATGACAGGAAGTTTATATGAGCTTGATGACTTTGGAGAATCCATAACCATTAAATGGAAGAATTTAATTTTACCATCTATAGTATTGGGTATTCGTCCTCTGGCAGTGGTCATTCAACTAATGCGTAACTCGTTATTGGAAGTTTTTAACCAAGATTATATACGAACAGCTAGGGCTAAAGGCTTGAGTGAGTTTCAAGTCATAAAGAATCATGCCGTTAAAAACGCATTAAACCCTGTAATTACCGCTATTTCGGGTTGGTTCGCTTCAATGCTAGCAGGAGCGGTTTTTGTTGAATATATATTTGGATGGAATGGATTAGGCAAAGAAATTGTTAATGCACTGAATTCCTTGGATCTTCCAGTTATTATGGGTTCAGTATTAATAATTGCTTTACTTTTTATAATAATCAATATTTTTGTGGATATTATCTACGCTTGGTTGGACCCTAAAGTAAAACTACAATAAGAGATTTATGAAAAATAAAGGCCTAATATGCATCTTACTAGTTACATTAATAAGTTGTGGTGAAGCGCCGACGCAATTCTCGGAAGATGTCTTGAATGACTCTTTTGTTTCATTAGATGGTGCAGATGTTCAACTTAAGGAGATATTAAAAAAATATGAAGGCGAACAAATAGTCATAAACGTTTGGGCATCGTGGTGTAAGGATTGTATTTTAGGAATGCCAGATTTAAAAAATTTGCAATCAGAATTTGCAAACACCAAATTTCTCTTTTTATCAGTTGACAGGAATGAAGCGGCTTGGAAACGTAGCCTTGTGAAATATGATTTAATTGGAGGTCATTATTTCTTACCAGATGGTCAAAAGGGCGTATTCGGTGATTTCTTGAATTCTAATTGGATTCCTAGATACATGGTGATAGATAAACAAGGAAATATAAAACTATTCAAGGCCAAGAAGGCCTCAGATAATAAATTAAAGGAAGCATTACAATGAGAAAGAACATAGTAGCAGGAAACTGGAAAATGAATAATGATTTGTCGCAAACACGATCACTAATTAATGATTTAAAAGAACAGAGGATAACATCTAATGCAGAGGTAATGATTGCACCAACGGCTGTAAATCTTTATCAAGCAGTTGAAGCTACAAAACCTTCAAAAATAGAGGTCATTGCGCAGAACATGCATTTTGCGGATAGTGGTGCTTACACAGGTGAAGTCAGTGCCAGTATGTTGAAAAGCGTTGGTGTAGGAACAGTAATATTAGGACATAGTGAGCGTCGTGCGTATTTTAATGAAACAGATGAGTTGCTTGCAAAGAAAGTAGATGCAGCTTTAGCTAATAACATAAGAATTATATTTTGTTTTGGAGAGGAGTTAGCAGATCGTAAATCTGGAAACGAAGAAAACATAGTAGAAGGCCAAATCAAGAATGCTCTGTTTCATTTAGATGCTTCTGCGTTCAAAAATGTAGTTCTTGCTTATGAGCCAGTTTGGGCAATAGGTACAGGTGAAACCGCGAGTCCAGAGCAAGCTCAAGATATGCATGAGTTTATAAGAAAGACACTATCTGATAAATACGGAGCTAATGTCGCTGATTCTGTCTCGATTCTTTATGGAGGAAGTGTGAAGCCAAATAATGCCAATGAGATATTCTCTAAGCCAGATGTTGATGGTGGATTGATTGGTGGTGCTTCACTTAAAGCTGAAGACTTCTTTGCTATTGTTAATGCGTTTTAATGTCAGACACCATATACATCGCATATAATTTTAACGTACAGCCATTGCAGCCTGCTGTCGAAATACTCATTGCTGAGTTAGGTTATGCAGGTTTTGAGAGTTTTGTTGAAACAAATGATGGTGTGACAGCTTATATTCAGAAAGAAAATTGTAATGCTTCAATTTTGGATGATATTCAAATTTTAAGTTCAGATGAGTTTGAAATTTCATTCACTTCTGAAGAAATTGCTCAAACGAATTGGAATGCAGAATGGGAGAAGAGTTTCAGTCCTATAATTGTAAATAACGAATGTACAGTTAGAGCTTCTTTTCACAATATTCCTCAGACTAAATATGATATTGTTATTGAGCCAAAAATGAGTTTTGGTACAGGCCATCATGAAACAACACATATGATGATTGAGCATATTCTTAAGAATAGTTTCAAGGACAAGACTGTTCTCGACATGGGTTGCGGCACAGGTATTCTGGCCATTCTTGCTGAGATGCGAGGTGCCAAACAAGTGGATGCTATTGATATAGATAACTGGTGCTATTTAAATAGTGTTGAGAATGCAAAACGAAATAATTGCAATAGAATTGATGTTTTTGAAGGCGATGCTTTGTTGCTAAAGGATCAAAAATACGATGTCATCTTGGCAAATATCAATAGAAATATATTGCTAAAAGACATACCTACTTATGCGCAACATCTCAATAAAAATGGGCTACTTTTTTTAAGCGGGTTTTATGACGACGATTTGGATTTGATCATTGCAAAATGTGAAGAGAATTCACTTGAATTTGATAATAAATCATTAAAAAACGATTGGGCGTCAGTAATGTTTAAAATTGCATAAAATTTCATTATTAAACCTGTTTAATGAACAAAAATCAAAAAATTCGATGAAATGCATTGTTATTCGTAAAAATGTGCGGTTTTACCGTAATCTAATTTCACATCTAATCTGTATCTTTACTACAAATAATATTATTTTAACTGTAGAATGACATAGCAATTATAAATATATAATTGAAGAGGATTTCTACACCATTGTTTACGTAAACAGATCAAAACAATAATTAATTTTTAATCTTAAAAAACAATGAAGAAAGTTAAAATGTTCGCATTATTATGCGGCGCACTAACCATTGGCTTGGTTTCTTGTCAAAAAGAAGACCTAGCCGCTCCTGAGGATGTTTCAAGTTTAAATGAGGACATCATTATTAATTCTAATCAAACGGGAGGAAGAACATTAGTAACTGAAGCAGTTTTGCTGAATACAATAAGATCTCTCGACATAGATGTTGGAGTTATAACTGAAGGAGATTTTCATTTGCCTGATGGTTCTGTGGAAGAGAGAATTTATATTGGAAATGATATTACGTTTACTAGAAATGAACTTCAATCATTATACGAAGATTATTCTGATACTGGACGGCAATATAGAACAGCTAACTTAGTAACGGGAACTAATAGAACAATAGATATTTTAGGCTATACAGGAGGTAGTCAAGCATTATCTAGTAAAGCGCGAACAGCTTTAACTAGAGCAGTTGCTAATTATAATAACATTAGTAATATGACGCTACAATTTAACTTAACTTTTGGGACTAATTATCAAGCCGCAGATATGGTTGTATATGATAATTCAGTGAATACACCTGGTGGTACAGGTGGAGTTGCAGGTTTCCCAAAATCTAATGGAACGCCACATAAATTTGTTCAAATATATGGTATAGAGCAATTTTCTACTAATGTAAATGAGCATGTTATTAGCCACGAGATTGGGCACTCCGTAGGGTTCAGACACACAGATTGGTTTGACCGTTTAAGTTGTCCTCCAAGTTCTCAAGGAAATGAAGGTACTGGGTCAGACGGTGCTATACATATACCTGGAACTCCAACTGGAAGAGACTTAAGTTCGGTTATGCAAGCTTGTTTTTCTACAAGTGTAAGTGGGAATTTTAATGGCAACGATGTGTCTTCATTACGTTCTATGTATCCAGCTAGCTCAGGTAGTATATGTGATGGAGTATCTGAATGGCAAAGTGGTGTGAGTTACCCTGTAGGAGCTCGTGTTACTTATTTTGGCAATCTTTATGAACGTACAAGTAGCGGATGGACTTTCATAGGAGCTTGTTGATTTGGAGAATGATTATGTTTACCATAAAGGTGGAACATTAATCTTAGAAATAAATTAATACATTATTTAAATAGTCTGAAAAGAGTGCCTTAATGGCACTCTTTTTGTTTTAATTTTAATCTAATATTTTATAAATTAGCTTCAATATCTATTGTATATGAGTCGTAAAACAAAAGTAGAAGAAGAAGTTCTGCTAGATGAGGAGGTTTTAAAACAAAATGAAATTGTTTTGTATAATGATGATGTCAATACCTTTGACCATGTTATTGATACGCTTATCAGTGCTTGCGACCATATACCAGAACAAGCAGAACAGTGTGCAATTATTGTACATTATAGAGGAAAATGTACTGTAAAAACAGGTGACTTTGATGACTTAAAGCCTCGCTGTAGTAAACTACTAAGTGCAGGATTAAGTGCCGAAATTATTTAGTCGTCTAAAGTGTCGAAGGACATACAAAATCTGTTGTTGCTAAATCCGTTTTCTTAATTGCTCCAAAACCACCAGCTACATCTATGACATCGTTAAACCCTCTTGCTTTTAGTATTGAAGCTGCTATAACGGATCGGTAACCACCAGCACAATGAATATGATAAGCTTTACTTTGATCGATATCGGACATATTTTCATTGATATAATCTAAGGCAAAATGTTGTGCGTTTTCTAAATGCATAGATTTGTATTCACCATCTTTTCGAACATCCAACACATTAATGCCTTGATTTTTCATTCTACCAGCAAACTCTTCAGCTGAAATTGACTCAAGTGTTTCAATATCTTTTCCAGAACTCTTCCATGCTTCAATACCACCTTCTAGATAACCGAGCGTATTGTCGTAACCCACACGAGATAGTCGAGTAACTGCTTCTTGAGACTTACCCTCTGGAACAACTAATAATATAGGTTGATTTAAATCTGTTATAAGTGCGCCAACCCAAGGAGCGAAACTGCCGTTTAATCCAATAAATATAGAATTAGGTATGTGTGCTTCAAGAAAATCTTTTTGATGACGCACATCTAATACTAAGGCTTCTTCATGATTAGCTAATGCTTCAAACGCTTCCGAATTTAAAGCTACATCTCCTGTCTTAAGAACAGTTTCAAAATCGTTATAGCCAGTTTTATTAAGCATGGCGTTTTTTGCAAAATATTGTGGAGGTGGTGGCATTCCGTCTAAAACTTCTTTTACGAATTCGGCTTTTGTCATATCGCCTCTTAATGCGTAATTAGTATTCTTTTGATTACCAATGGTGCCTACAGTCTCTTTACTTAAATTTTTTCCACAAGCGGATCCAGCTCCATGAGCCGGATATACAATGACTTCGTCTTCTAAAGGCATAATCTTATGTCGAAGAGAATCGTACAACATACCTGCTAAGTCTTCTTTAGTGATGTCGGATTTAATAGCTAGATCTGGACGACCTACATCTCCTAAGAATAATGTATCTCCCGAAAAAAGCGCATGATTTTGTCCATTTTCATCTATGAGAAGATAACAACTCGATTCTGGAGTATGACCTGGAGTATGTAATACCTTTAACGTAATAGCACCTAATTTAAATTCTTCGTTGTCTTTTGCACTATATATATCGAAATCTGTTTTTGCCATTGGGCCATAGATAATGGTAGCTCCTGTTTTCTTGGCTAAATCGACATGGCCAGACACAAAATCTGCATGAAAATGAGTTTCAAAAACATATTTTATGTTAGCGTTATTGGCTTTTGTTTTATCTATATAAGATTGGGTTTCTCTTAAGGGATCAATAATGGCGACTTCGCCTTCAGATTCTATGTAATAGGCTCCTTGTGCTAAACAACCCGTATATATTTGCTCGATTTTCATTTTGTATATAATCTAAAATTTTGTTTCAAAGATACGAAATAGAGATATTTATTTTTATGATTTATGTCAATCATGATAAGTACAGCTCTTTGTATAAAATGAATACTGCCATCACCAATACAAACCAACCAAAACCTTTTTTTAATCCTTTTTCACTGATAAACTTAGTGAGATAAACCCCAATGATTATTCCAATGATTGAAATACCAGTAAAGGATAATAAAAATTGCCAGTCGATATTGAGATGATGTACATCTCCTAAAAAACCTATAAGTGATTTGGCAGAAATTATAAGCAGAGAAGTACCTATTGCTTTTTTCATAGGTAGTTTTGCAAGTAATACTAATGCAGGGATTATTAAAAAGCCACCGCCAGCACCCACGATTCCTGTCAAGACACCAACTACTAAACCTTCTAAACCAATTAAAGGGAAATTATAAGAGACTTCAATTTCTTTTAGTACGTTTTTTTTCTTTGATTTAATCATAGATATGGCTGCAAAAAGCATGACCAATGCAAAAAACACCATAATAAAAATGTCTTTTGTAACTACAAAATCTTTAATTGAAAATAATGCCTCAGGAATAGAAGGTATTAAAAATCGCCTTGTTAGATATACAGCAATGAAGGCGGGAATTGCAAAAATTACTGCAGTTTTTATGTCAACTAAACCCTTGTTGAAATTTTTGTAAGCACCTATTAATGAAGTCACTCCAACAACAAATAATGAATATGCCGTCGCAATAACTGGATTTAGACCAACTAAGTATACCATAATTGGCACAGTGAGTATAGAGCCGCCCCCACCTAGTAGACCTAATGTCAAGCCAACAATAAGAGCGCCTAAATACCCTAATATTTGAGTGGTATCCATGTTAATGTGGTAGTTTGTCTTTTAAAAGACCGTAGATAAAAGTACCTAAAGTTGCGGATAATAAAACAATGATCATTGTGATTGCACCAGCTCCAATAAGTATGTACATAGGTCCAGGGCAGGCTCCTGCCAACGCCCAACCTAGCCCAAATATAATGCCACCAGTGATGTAATTTACTTTACCTTTATTCTTAGGAGGAACGGAGATTGCTTTGCCTTCCATATTTTTTAGACCTATTTTTTTTGCAATACTAAGAAGCAGAATACCTGTAATAATTGCAGAACCTATTATACCATACATATGAAACGATTCAAAACGAAACATTTCATAAATGCGATACCAGGAAACAGCTTCAGACTTTAGGAGTACAATTCCAAAAATAATTCCGACAATCAAGAATTTGATGTATTTCATTAGATCTATATTTAGAAGATTAGAGGATATATTAGATGAATCATAACTAAGCCTCCTATAAAAAAGCCAATAACAGCGATTAAGGATGGTAACTGTAAACTACTTAGCCCTGTAATGGCATGCCCAGATGTGCAGCCGCCAGCATAACGTGCTCCAAAACCAACAAGAAAACCACCGATTATCAAAATAGATAAACCCTTAATGGTGAAAATTGCATCCCAAGAATAAAGTTCAGGAGGTAACAATGTTTTTCCAACGTTATTGAAACCAAGTTCTTGTAAATGACCTATGGTTTGGGTATTTAGATTAATATCAATAGGCTCGGAGAGAAGGAATTGCCCAATAAAACCTCCGATGATAGCGCCAAGAACTACAACCAAACTCCATTTTTTTTCTTTCCAATCGATATCAAAGAAACTAGCTCTTTTTCCTGCACCAGCTATTGTGCAAAAAGTACGTAGGTTAGACGACATGCCAAATGTCTTATTGAAATAAATCAAGGTAAACATGATTATTGCAATTAAAGGGCCAGTTATGTACCATGGCCATGGTTGTAAAATGAAATCCATATAGCAAAAAAACTTTGGTGCGAATATAAAAGTTGTTTGCAAGTAATTGATCATTACTATGATATAACTTTTGAATTTTTTCAGAAAAACGCTTCCTTTTTTTCGGAGGAATTTTATATGAAGTTTTAAGAAAAGTCATATATTTGCATCCGTTTTATCGGCCTCGTAGCATAACTGAATAATGCACTTGATTACGGCTCAAGAGATTACAGGTTTGAATCCTGTCGAGGTCACGAATAAACAAAAAAGCTAAACGTCAAATCAAGCTCGCTTGAATTTGTAAGTTTGGCTTTTTTGTTTTCAAAGCGGAGCTTTTTCAGGAAAGGCGGTTAGCCAATCCTGTTGTTTTCAAAGCGCGATGTGCAACGAAACTTTAGTGGAGTTGTAGAGCTTTTTTAGGAAAGGCGTTAGCCAATCCTGCTGTTTTCAAAGCGTGACGTGCAGCTAAAATTTATCGTAGTTGTAGAGCTTTTCAGGACCCGCACGACAAACCCTGTTGAGGTCACTAGATTAAATTTTAATTTGCTTATTAAAAATGAGTTATGGTTTTTATCGAATCTGTGACTAATCACTTTTCTGTTACTCAACAGAAAAGCAAATTCCTGATGCTTTTTGCTGAGTATTTATGACAATAATTTTTGATTGTAAGGAAAATCATTAGTAATTGTAAGGCGTTTTTTAATCAAAAAATCAGATAAAACACTAATTTTATCGACATAAGGACCAAAAGCTAAAATCATTGAACAATATTACCTACTCTCTTAAAGAGCGATAAAGTATATTAATTACCAAAATTAGGTTTGGTATATTCTACTTTATGTTTAGTTTTTAAGAATTAAGATAATATTCCCTCAATAAATTAAATCAATCAAGATTTTAAGTTTTAGACTTTTAACTGGCTAAATCATAGCCAGTAGAATATGTATAAAAAAAATAATTAACTGCAAATTAATCCAATAATGAAGAATATGAAATAAAACAAAAATGACCCCGCAATTGTGAAACTTTGGACGGTACGCAAAAGCAGGGTCGGGATAATAATTGATTAATAAACCAATCATTATGAGGAGATATTTTCAAAATACTCATTCAGAAGCTTTCTTGCTTCCAGATGAATATCCCTTAAACTCTCAGAAGAAATACAACCGTATTACTTCAAGTCCACAATATATATATAAACTTTTATATTCTATAAGATTTGAAACAATAGTCTATAAAATTAGCCATGTAGTCATAAGTTTCCCTAAAACCTTACAGTCCAAAATAGAGGATGCGTTAACTCTTTCCTTCTCATGGAGAGGTAATAGTACATTCAATAATTACTTAAATAGATTTCTAAATATTCTTGAGGCCATTATAATATACAGGCTTGATCATTTAAAAAAAAAGTCAAATAGATCAATACCCCAAACATTAAATAATCAGTATTAATAATATAGATATATGAAAAATTTTACACTAACCTTAATTAACTCAAAAAGTAAAATACTGTGTTCGGTTTTTAGACTTAGCATTATGGGATTATTACTTTTTTCTTCATATAACGTTAAAGCACAAGGTCCTATTTGTGGACAGGCAGAAGTTTTGTGTACACCTAATACAGCTTTTCCAGCAGAAACGGCAGCTGCCGATTTAGGCCCGTTACCTGTTTGTGGTACCGCAGGAGTAGGTCCAGGTTTTCCAGTTGATCCTTTTTTACAGAGTACACCAAATCCAGCATTTTATACATTGCAAGTGGTAGAATCTGGTGACATGTATTTATTTATTAATACAGCACCAGCTCTTGATGTAGATTTTGCAATTTGGGGACCATTTGCTTCTCCAGATACTGTGGCAAACTGTGCTGGTGGAAACTTTCCGCCAGGTATACCTATAGATTGTGATTACAGTACAGATCCTTCAGAGCAAATTGATGTTCCAGGCGTTATAGCTGGTGAGGTCTATATTCTAATGATTGCAAACTTTTCGGGAGCAGCGACAGACATAACCTTATCTCCAAATAATAATCACGGAACAAATACAGCCACTTTAGGTGGACCAATGGCTTTTGATGGGACTCAAACGACATCTTTTACTACAGATGATACCTCAGTTAACCTGATAATATCACCTCCAGCAAGCGATCCAAATGTTACAGGAGTGGTATTCTCAGGCACAGGAATTACAGACACGGTCAATGGAACTTTTGATCCTGCCACAGCTGGAATTGGTGTTCATACAGTCACAGTGATGGCTACATCTTATTTATGTGCAGTAATGAGAACAATTGATATAACAGTCCTTGCTCCACCAGTAGATACTGATGGAGATGGTGTGCCAGATAGCGTTGACCTTGATGATGACAATGATGGTATTCTTGATACAGAAGAAGGTTTGTGCACGCCAATGCCAACTGGAACTTGGTCAGGCACTAATCCAGGAGCTGGCTCAAACGCACCATTTTCTTTTACATCGAGTGCCAATGGCGTAAATATTACGGCTTCCGTGACTTTTTCAGGTGCAGCTGATAATTTTGGTAGTAACAATACAGAAACCTTTGGGCCTACCAATTTCTGGACCTCCAATGCTGGAGCCTTGAATGGGGCCAGTGCATTCTTATTGGACATCAATTGGGATGGTGTGCCTGAAACAGGCTTGACAGATATTGATCTTCCAGGTGATGATCAAGGCTCAGGAACTTTTACAATAACTTTTGACCAACCAGTGGTAGATCCTGTTCTGCATATAGATAGAATAGGGGGAAGCGCTACTTCAGGACCAACGATCATATCCAATTCACTACAATTGGAGCTGACTTCTGCAGGGACATTAAGTAGATTATCAGGGACCGATGATTTTGAAGTGGTTGGTAATTTTATTCAACGAGCAGAGGACGAGAACCTTACAGTCTCTGGTACGGAAGCTGCTCAACCTTTATTGGAAGGCACGGCTGCTGGATCAGTAAGGATAGAAGGAACGCATACAAGCATTACCTTTAATTGGAAAGGTATTGGTGTAGAAGGTTTTGGCGGTGATGCTTTGGACATTATTATTGAATCCTGTGCCTCAAGGGATACAGATGGCGATGGTATACCTGATTATTTGGATTTAGATTCAGATAACGATGGTATTCCAGATAATATAGAAGCTCAATCAACAGCTGGATATATACCGCCAAATGGCGATGCTGGCCCTGGGAACAATGGAGTGGACTCAGCCTACACCGGCGGTTTGACCCCAGAAAACACAGATGGTACTGATGATCCAGATTACATAGATACAGACTCCGATAATGAAGGAGGCGATGATACCACAGAAGCAGGAATTACTTTAGCAAATAATGATGCAGATGACGATGGACTAGATGACAATACAGATGCCACCGCAGATTATAGCGATGTTAATGGTACATTTGACGATACGCAAACAGACAATTTTCCAGATGCAGATGGCGATGTCAACTCAGGCGGAGATGTAGATTGGAGGGATGACACCTTTGATACACCGCTCACAGATACAGATAATGATGGTGTTGCAGATAGCGTTGACCTTGATGATGACAATGATGGTATTCTTGATACCGAAGAAGGTTTGTGTACGCCACAACCCACAGGAACTTGGTCAGGCACTAATCCAGGAGCTGGTTCGAACGCACCATTTTCTTTTGCATCGAGTGCCAATGGCGTAAATATCACAGCAGCTGTGACTTTTTCTGGCGCTGCAGATAATTTCGGTAGTAATAATACAGAAACTTTTGGAGTCACTAATTTCTGGACTTCTAATGCTGGACCTCTGAATGGGGCCAGTGCATTCTTATTGGACATTAATTGGGACGGCGTTCCCGAAGCAGGCGGAACAGATATAGATCTTCCAGGTGATGACCAAGGATCAGGAACCTTTACGATTACTTTTGATAGCCCTGTAGTGGATCCTGTACTTCACCTTGATCGAATAGGAGGTAATTCAGGTGTGATATCGAATTCAGCACAATTTGAATTGGTATCTCCAGGCACTTTGATCAGATTGTCAGGTACTGATGATTTTGAAGTTATTGGCAACTTCATTCAAAAAGCTCCAGATGTGACCCTCACAGCCACAGGAACGGAAGCCGCGCAACCCTTAACAGAAGGTACAGCAGCAGGCTCGGTAAGAATAGTAGGTACACATACCAGCATCACCTTTAATTGGAAAGGTGTTGGTGTTGAAGGTTTTGGCGGTGATGCTATTGATGTCATCATAGAATCCTGTGCTTCTAGAGATACAGATGGTGACGGTATACCTGATTATTTGGATTTAGATTCAGATAACGATGGTATTTATGATGTGATAGAAGCTGGAGGAACAGCAAGTACAACACCTGGTCAAGAGGGTCGAGCTGCAGATGACGATGATAACGCTGACAATACAGGAAGTAATGGTATTCCAACTTCGGCTGGAGCTGGGACAGATCCAACAGATACTGGAAATGATGGTTCAGATGATTATGTGAATTTAGACAGTGATGGTGATGGTTGTTCAGATGCTAACGAAGCATATAATGATGCTAATGCAGATGGCGGAGATACTGGTATTTATGGTACAGATCCAGCGACAGTAGGACCTAACGGTTTGGTGTCTGGAGCAGCTTATAATACAGGAGTGGTAACTGCTGTTACTGATGGCCTGGATGCACTTTGTAGTCCACCAATTGATACAGATGGCGATGGCATTCCAGATAATGTAGATATAGACGATGATAATGACGGAATTCTTGATATTGTAGAATCGGGTGGTAATGAGCCTGATGGCGATGAAGATGGCGATGGTATTCCTAACTGGATGGATGACACCGATGATGGTACTGGAGACGGAAGCACAACAGATTATACAGATACGAACGCAGACGGTATACCTGACGTATATGATACTGATGGTGATGGCGTACCGAATCATTTAGATTTGGATGCCGACAATGACGGTATTTATGATGTGGTAGAAGGCGGAAATGGAGCTCTTGATGGTGATGATGACGGAATAATAGATGGTGTTCCAGCCGATTTCGGTACAAATGGACTTTATGACCCCATTGAAGACACAGCAGATAGCGGTAATTTAACGACACCAACGACCGATTCAGATAATGATGGTATAGTAGATTCTAACGAACTAGATGCAGATAATGACGGTTGTTTCGATGTGACTGAAGCTGGATTTATAGATGATAACGATGATGGTATATTAGGAGATACTCCAGTAACAGTGGATGTTGACGGCGTTGTGACCTCAGGAACTGGTTATACTACACCAAACGAAACAAATACAGGTACCGCAGATTATACAGATGTTTTAATTAATCCATGCGCAAGCTTAAGTGTTACCAAATCTAGTGATTCCATTACCGATTCTAATGGTAATGGAATTACGGATGCGGGCGATGTCATTAATTACTCGTTTACGGTAATCAACACAGGAACTGTAGACCTTACAGGAATAAGTGTCACCGATGCTTTGGCAACGATCATTCCAGCAACCACTATTGATTTGATAGCAGGAGCCAGTGATACGACAACGTATACAGCCACTTATACAATATTGCAAGCTGATATTGATGCAGCTGGTTTTACCAATGTAGCAATAGCATCGGGTACAGCACAAGGTGGAGGAACGGTTACTGATACCTCCGATGACCCAAACAACACAACAGATGTAGATGGAGATCCAGGTGATCCAACTGATGATGACGGTGAGCCAGATGACCCAACAGTCACTGATCTGTCACAACCACTATTAGATATCACTAAAACCTCTAGTTTGGTAGATACCAATGGTAATGGGATTACCGATGTTGGAGATACAATACTATACACCTTTGTAGTCACTAATATAGGTAATGTTGACCTTACTGGCATAAGTGTCACGGATGCCTTGGCGACAGTCACTCCAGCAACGACCATCGATTTAGTTGCAGGAGCTAGTGATAGTACGACGTATACGGCAACGTATGTGATTATAGCAACAGATATTACTAACGGCAGCTTCACCAATACAGCAGTAGCGAGTGCACCAGACCCAACGAATCCAGGAGGCACAGTTACCGATGATTCTGATGACCCGAACGATACGACAGATGTGGATCCGAATAATGATGGTAGTCCAGATGACCCAACGGTAACTGATTTGTCGCAACCTCTGTTGGATATCACGAAGACATCTAGTTTAGTGGATACCAACGGTAATGGTATCACCGATGTTGGAGATACAATAAACTATACATTCATCATAACCAATACAGGTAATGTTGACCTTACCGGCATCAGTGTTACAGATGCTTTGGTAACAGTGACTCCAGCAACCACCATAGATTTAGTGGCAGGCGCGAGTGATAGTACGACGTATACAGCAACATATGTCATCACAGCGACAGATATTACTAACGGAAGCTTCACGAATACAGCGGTAGCGAGTGCACCAGATCCAACGAATCCAGGAGGCACAGTTACCGATGATTCAGATGACCCGAACGATACTACAGATGTGGACCCAAATAATGATGGCAGTCCAGATGACCCAACAGTCACTGATCTGTCACAACCCTTATTGGATATCACTAAAACCTCTAGTTTAGTGGATACCAATGGTAATGGGATTACCGATGTTGGAGATACAATACTATACACCTTTGTAGTCACTAATACAGGTAATGTTGACCTTACTGGCATAAGTGTCACGGATGCCTTGGCGACAGTCACTCCAGCAACGACCATCGATTTAGTTGCAGGAGCTAGTGATAGTACGACGTATACGGCAACTTATGTGATTATAGCAACAGATATTACTAACGGCAGCTTCACCAATACAGCAGTAGCGAGTGCACCAGACCCAACGAATCCAGGAGGCACAGTTACCGATGATTCTGATGATCCGAACGATACTACAGATGTGGACCCAAATAATGATGGCAGTCCAGATGATCCAACAGTGACGGATCTTTCGCAGCCATTATTGGATATTACGAAAACAGCAATGGTGGTAGATACCAACGCAAATGGAATGACAGATGCTGGTGATACAATTAATTATACGTTTATAATAACAAATACGGGTAATGTCGACCTAACGGGAATTTCCGTAACTGACCCCAATGTTACAGTTAGCCCAATAACGACAATTGATTTAATAGCTGGGGCTAGTGATAATAGTACATACACTGCGGTGTATGTACTTACACTGGCAGATGTAGATGCTGGTGGATTCACCAATCAAGCTACAGCGAGTGCACCAGATCCAACGAATCCAGGAGATACGGTTACTGATGACTCTGATGATCCAAACGATCCTACGGATGTAGATCCAAATAATGATGGTAGTCCAGATGACCCTACAGTTACCACAATAACTCCTGATCCTGATATTAGTATTACTAAAACGGGGTTTTTCAATGATGAGAGCGGAGATGGTAATGCTCAAGTGGGAGAGACGATTAGTTATACTTTCAATGTAACCAACACAGGTAATGTATCCTTGACAGGAATAACAATTACGGATCCATTGGTGACTATTATTGGTGGACCTATCAACCTTGCTTCAGGAGCCAATGACAATGTAACATTTACTGCGACTTACGTTATTACTCAAGCAGACATTGATGCAGGAAGTGTAACGAATACGGCTACTGCTAATGGTGATGATCCTAATGGTACCAATGTTAAAGATAATTCTGATGATCCAAATAACCCTACAGATGATGATCCAGATGGCGATGGCGATCCAGATGATCCAACGGTAACTATTTTGGGACAAGATCCTGATATTAGTGTTACAAAGGTTGCTACATTAAACGATACAAATGGTAATGGTTTCCCAGATGTAGGTGAGATGATAAACTATGTGTTTGAAGTGACCAATACAGGGAATACAACGTTAACAGGTATTACCATTGTAGATGCTTTGGTAACTGTATTAGGTGGTCCAATTGACTTAGATCCTAGTACTAGTAATACAGCTGCATTCACGGCTTCATATGTAATTACTCAAATTGATATTGATAACGGAAGTTTCTCAAATACAGCTACAGTTAGTGGTAATGATCCAGATGGTAATCCGATAACTGATGTTTCAGATGACCCAAATGACCCTACAAATGATGATCCAGATGGCGATGGCGACCCAGATGATCCAACGGTAACGGCTTTAGATGCTAATCCAGAGTTACGTATTTTCAAGACTGGTGTATTTATTGATGTCAATGCAGATGGCTTAGCTCAAGTTGGAGAAACGATCCAATACACTTTTGATGTAACAAATACAGGAAATGTGACTATTACTGGTATTACAGTAATTGATCCAATTGTGCCAGTTATTGGAGGCCCAATCGATTTGGCTCCAGGACAAACAGATAGCGCTACGTTTACAGCTACATATGTTTTAACTCAAGCAGATATTGACGCTGGAAATGTTACTAATGTAGCCACAGCAGAAGGGAATGACCCATCTGGAAATCCTGTAACCGACGATTCTGATGATCCAATAACGACAGATCCAGATGATCCAACAGTGACAACATTGGCTCGTGACCCAAAAATATCACTATTTAAGACAGCGGTATTTAATGACGAAAATGGTGATGGTATTCCTCAAGCGGGAGAAACCGTAAGTTATACGTTTGATATAAGGAATACAGGCAACGTTACCTTGACCAATGTTACCATAACGGATCCGTTAATTACTGTTAATGGTGGGCCATTAGCAACAATGGCGCCAGGAACTGTTGATGACACGACATTCACAGGGACTTATATCATCACTCAAGCAGATATTGATGCAGAGAATATTACAAATACTGCAACAGCAACAGCTGAAGATACAGATGGTGGCATTGTTACAGATATTAGTGATTTCTCAGATGATCCAGACAACCCAGTAAACGAGGATTTAAATGGCGATGGCGATCCTGATGACCCAACTGTTACAGATTTATCAGGTAATCCTATAATTAGCTTAACTAAAGCATCAATATTTAACGATACAAATGGCGATGGATTAACACAAGCTGGGGAAACAATTAGTTATGTCTTTGTTGTGACGAATACAGGTAACCAAACAGTTACAAATATTTTAATTACAGATCCAAATGTCACTGTATCTGGTGGTCCGATAGATTTAACTCCAGGAACTAGTGATAATACAACATTCACGGCATTATATGTTATAACACAAGCAGATATAGACAATGGTAGTGTTATAAATGTAGCGACTGCTGCAGGTGAAGACCCTAATGGAGACCCTGTAACAGATGATTCTGATGATCCAAATAATCCGACAGATTCTGATAGTAATGGAGATGGAGACCCAGATGACCCTACAGATACAGTTTTACCAAATAACGCAGATATAGCGCTATTGAAAACGTCAACTTTCAATGATGAAAATGGCGATGGTATTCCGCAAGTAGGCGAAACGATTACCTATAATTTTGAAGTATCAAATACAGGTAATGTAACACTTACAGATGTGTCTATTACAGATCCTAATGTTACGGTGTCTGGCGGTCCTATTGATTTGGCTCCAGGTGCAACAAATACATCAACATTTTTTGCGAACTATACCATTACACAAGCAGATCTTGACTCTGGTAGCATTACGAATTCTGCAACAGTTATAGGTGATGACCCTAATGGAGACCCTGTAACAGATGATTCAGATGATCCTAATGATCCAACAGATGACGACCCTGATAATGATGGTGATCCAGATGATCCTACAGTAACTACACTCACTAGTGATCCTGAGATTACATTGAATAAGATAGGAACCTTTAATGATGCAAATGGCGATGGTATTGCTCAAGTAGGTGAAACAATTACATATGCATTCGAGGTCATTAATACGGGTAATGTAACTATTACTGGTATCACTGTTACAGATCCTTTAGTAACTGTAGTAGGCGGCCCAATTGACCTTGCTTCGGGTGAGAGTGACAACACAACATTTACGGCAACGTATACATTAACATTAGCAGATGTAAATGCTGGAACAGTAACAAATCAAGCAACAGCAAACGGACAAGACCCTAGTGGTAACCCTGTAACAGATGATTCAGACGATCCAACAACAATAGACCCTGATGATCCAACAGATACTCCATTAACGCAAAGCCCAGAATTAAGTCTTACGAAAACAAGTGTATTTAACGACGAAAATGGAGATGGCGTATTCCAAGCTGGTGAGACCTTGTCTTATGTGTTCGATATACGTAATACAGGAAACGTAACAATTTCTAATATTACAATTACGGATCCATTAGTAACTGTTTTAGGTGGGCCTATTGATTTGGATCCAGGTGAGAATGATGACACTAGCTTTACGGCAACGTATGTCATAACTCAAGCTGATATTGATAACGGTAGTATTACTAATTCTGCTACAGCTACAGGTGAAGATCCTGATAGTAACCCAGTAACGGATGATTCAGATGATCCAAATGATACGACAAATACGGACGATAACGGAGATGGTGATCCTGATGATGATACAGTGACGACTATAGATCAAGTTGATAGTATGTCAATTACTAAAGCGAGTACATCTTCTGGATTTACAATGGTAGGAGATATTATTACGTATGATTTAGTTGTTACCAATACAGGTAATACAACACTATCTAATATTATCATCACTGACGCTAATGCAACAATCACGGGAGGTTCACCAATAGCAATCTTGACTCCTGGAGCAACAGCAAATGCAACGGCAGAACACGTAATTATACAAGCAGATATAGATGCTGGCAGTGTGGTTAATACAGCTGTAGCAGATGGAGAGGATCCTGATGGAAACCCTATAACTGATAATTCTGATGATCCTAATGACCCTGCAGATACCGATGATAATAATGATGGAGAACCAGATGACCCAACAGTTATAAATCTAGATTCTGACGGAGATGGCATTCCAGATGTTGTTGATCTTGATGATGACAATGATGGAATTACAGACCTTGAAGAACAAAATGGGGATCCATTATTGGATACTGATGGCGATGGTATTATTGATAGCCTAGATACAGATTCTGATGGAGATGGTGTGAATGATGTAGTAGAGGCTGGTCATGGAGAGTTGGATACTGACGGCGATGGTATGCTAGATGGTCCTGTAGGAACAGATGGTATTCCAGATACTGTTCAAGATGATCCAGATAGTGGTGATGTAAATTACACACCACAAGATTCAGATGGAGATGGTGTTGATGACTTCCAAGATGTGGATGATGATGGAGATGGTGTGAACACTATAGACGAAGGTTCTAATCCAGATGGAAATGGAGACCCAGCAGATGCTCAAGATTCAGATGGCGATGGTATTCCTGATTATTTAGATCAAGATGATGATGGTGATAATATTCCAACAATCGATGAGAACCCTGATCCAGATGGTGATGGAGATCCTAATACAGGAGGTACACAAGATTCAGATGGCGATGGTATTCCAGATTATCTAGATATGGATGATGATGGCGATGGAGTAGATACTGCAGAAGAAGACTATGATGGAGATGATGACCCGCAAGATCAAGATTCAGATGGTGATGGTATACCAGATTACTTGGATACAGATGATGACAATGATGGTGTAGATACTTTATATGAAGGTCCTAATAACGATGGCGATG
Source organism: Flavobacteriaceae bacterium (assembly GCA_014238425.1). Lineage (GTDB taxonomy): Bacteria > Bacteroidota > Bacteroidia > Flavobacteriales > Flavobacteriaceae > JABABD01. The sequence goes on from JABABD010000034.1 coordinate 42,411, forward strand.
GAGATCCAGATACAGGAGATACCTTGGATACTGATGGTGATGGCATTCCTGATTACTTAGATCAAGATGATGATGGTGATAATATTCCAACAGCAGACGAGAATCCAGATCCAGATGGCGATGGAAATCCTAATACAGGAGGTACACAAGATTCAGATGGCGATGGTACCGCAGATTATCTAGACATGGATGATGATGGCGATGGAGTGGATACTGTAGAAGAAGACTATGATGGAGATGATGACCCGCAAGATCAAGATTCAGATGGTGATGGTACACCAGATTATTTAGATACGGACGATGATGATGATGGTGTGGACACACTACATGAAGGTCCTAATGATGATGGCGATGGCGATCCAGATACAGGAGATACCTTGGATACTGATGGAGATGGCATTCCTGATTACTTAGATCAAGATGACGATGGTGATAATATTCCAACAGAAGACGAGAACCCAGATTCAGATGGTGATGGTAATCCTAACACAGGCGATACGCAAGATTCAGATGGCGATGGCATTCCAGATTATCTAGACATGGATGATGATGGTGATGGTGTAGATACCGTTGAGGAAGATTATGATGGAGATGATGATCCGCAAGATCAAGATTCAGATGGTGATGGTGTTCCAGATTATTTGGATACGGACGATGACGATGATGGTGTAGATACTTTATATGAAGGTCCTAATGATGATGGTGATGGAGACCCAGATACTGGAGATACCCAAGACACAGACGGTGATGGCATTCCAGACTATCTAGATATCGATGATGACGGAGATGGGATCAATACAGAAGATGAGAATCCAGATCCAGATGGTGATGGCAATCCAGATGATGCCATCGATACTGATGGTGATGGTGATCCAGATTACTTGGATCTTGATGATCAAGATGGTGATGGTATTCCAGATATCACTGATATCGATGATGACAATGATGGTATACTAGATGTTGATGAAGGTAGTGATCCAAATGGCGATGGCCTTACAGATGATGCTATTGATACAGATGGTGATGGTATTCCTGATTACAGAGATATTGATTCTGATAACGATGGTATTCCTGATAATGTTGAAGGACAAAGTACAGACGATTATATACCACCAAGTGGAGAAGATACAGATGGTAATGGATTAGATGATGCATATGAAGACACACCTGGATCAGGAGAAGGTACTACACCTGAAGACACCGATGGCGATGGTACGCCAGATTACTTGGATGAAGATTCTGATAATGATGGCGTGGATGATACAATTGAAGCTTTTGATTTAGATAATGACGGCGAACCAGATATTATTCTTTCTGGAGATGATGAAGATATGGATGGATTAGATGATGCTTTTGAAGGTGACGATACTAATGATGGCTACGATGTAAATGATGAACTCGATAATGGTAGTGACGACACTGAAAATAGTGATGGTACAGATGAGGTAGATTATCGAGATGAAGATGACGATAACGATGGTGTACTAACAGAAGATGAAATTGATCCAGATGGCGATGGTAACGGCCCAGATGATACTGATGGCGATGGTATTCCAGATTATTTAGACATAGATGATGATGGTGACGGTGTAGATACATCTGAAGAATTAGACCCAGATGGTGATGGCAGTGGACCAGATGACACTGATGGCGACGGTGATCCTGATTACTTGGATATTGATGATGATGGTGATGGCATCTTAACGGAGGACGAAAATTCAGATCCAAATGGCGATGGTGACCCAGAGGATTCATTTGATTCTGATGGTGATGGCGTTTCAGATTACCTAGAGCCAAATGAAGGTGATTCAAATGCCGAAGATGACCTAGAAGTATTCAATGTAGTGACACCAAACGATGATGGAGATCATGATGTATTCACGATACGGAATATTGAATCATTCCCAGACAATCAGATGCGAATCTATAACCGATGGGGTGTTTTAGTCTACGAAACGAGAGGCTACGGTCAAAACGATAGATATTTCAGAGGTGAATCAGAAGGACGTGTTACGGTAAGACAGAAAGAACAGTTGCCAGTTGGTACTTACTATTATGTACTTGATTACAATGTCAGTGGAGTGACCAAGAACCGAGCAGGATACTTATACATTAACAGATAAACCAATAACGAGGATGGGTTGGAAACGACCCATCCCAATATTCAAAATAAAACAGAAAAAAATGAAGCGAATATATACAATACTTATCGTTCTGGTTATGCTAACGACAGCTGAAATGTCGGCTCAGCAAGATGCACAATATACCCAATATATGTACAATACAGCGAGTTTCAACCCAGCTTACGCCGGTACGAGAGGCACGTTTAGCTTGGTTGGTTTACACAGGTCGCAATGGATTGGTCTAGATGGTGCTCCAAGAACACAGACGTTAGGTTTTAATACTCCTGTTGGACCTTTAGAGCGTATAGGTCTTGGTTTATCTATTATTAATGATGATATCGGCCCAACACATGAAACGTATCTTAATGTAGATGTTTCCTATATGATTCCTGTTTCAGAAAATGCAAAACTATCCTTGGGCATCAAAGCTGGCGGACATTTACTAGATGTTAATTTTAACGAACTTAACAAATACACTCAAAATGATTTATTATTACAGAGTAATATAGATAATAAGTTCTCACCAATTGTCGGAGCAGGATTGTTTTATTATACTGATAAGTTTTATTTAGGATATTCCATACCAAATTTTCTTGAGACGCAGCATTTTGATGAGTCTTCTAACTCGAATAATGCGGCATCTTATGTTTCAACAGAAAAGTTGCATCACTACCTAATTACGGGATATGTTTTTGATTTAAGCGATAACATAAAGTTTAAACCAGCAGCTTTAGGTAAACTAGTAAATGGAGCGCCATTTCAAGTTGATATATCAGCTAATATATTATTTAATGACAAGTTTTATTTAGGCGCAGCTTGGCGTTGGAGTGCTGCATTAAGTGGCATGGCTGGATTCCAGATCAGCGACTCTATTTTGCTTGGTGTTGCCTATGACAGAGAAACAACAGAATTGGGGAAAACAAAATTTGACGATGGCTCATTTGAAGTCTTCTTAAGATACGAATTGTTTAATAAACAAGGCAAGCTCATTTCACCTAGATTCTTCTAAATATTTAAACACAGTAACATTATGAAAGTCATACAACATATAATAATCTTAATATTCTCTCTAGCTGTTACCACAAGTTTTGCGCAAGAGAAAAAAATAAAAAAGGCCTTAGAGAATTATGATAATTACGCCTACGCCAATGCTATAAAAAAATACGAGAAATTAATTGAGGATGGATTAGCTAGTGCTGAGGTGTATAAAAAATTAGGTAACGCTTATTATTTTAATGCGGATCTTAATAATTCTGTTAAACCTTATAGCCAGCTAATTGCATTGAATGAAACCATAGAACCAGAATACTATTTCAGATATGCTCACGCGCTAAAATCTATAGAAGATTATGCTACTGCTGATAAAATGATGAAACGCTTTGAAAGCCATAAAAAGAATGATATCAGAGCTAAGTTATTTGAAAATGCACCGACATATTTGCAAGACATTAAAGAGCATTATGGACGTTATAGTGTTGAAAATGCATTATTTAATTCTAAAAATTCTGATTTTGGACCTTCATACTATGGTGAAGATATTATCTTCTCTTCGGGTAGATCTGGTGGGAAGCCTCACTTGTGGAACAATAAACCATTCTTGAATCTCTTTATGGTCGAAAATACGGGTACTAGTCTTTCGGCATCTAAGTTTTCAAAAAAACTAAATACTAAATATCATGAATCGACATCTGTTTTTACAAAAGATGGCAATACCATGTATTTTACAAGAAATAATTATTTCAATAAAAAATATAGGGAAGATTCGGAAGGCATCAACAAACTGAAAATATTCAGGACTATAAAAAATATAGATGGTAATTGGGAGGACGTAACAGAGTTGCCATTTAATAGTGATGAATATTCTGTTGCACATCCAGCATTAAGTCCAGATGAGAAAACTTTGTATTTTGCTTCAGATATGCCTGGAACGACAGGTGAATCTGATATATACATGGTATCTTTAAATGATGATGGCTCCTTTGGAGAGCCAAGAAACCTAGGGGAAAAGATAAATACCGAAGCTCGTGAAACCTTCCCTTTCGTGAGTAAAGATGGGATGTTATATTTTGCATCGGATGGTCATTTAGGACTTGGTGGTTTAGATGTTTTTATGACCAATTTAACTGAGCCTGGAGACATTTATAACTTAGGAGAACCTCTTAATAGTCCAGCTGACGATTTTTCATTTATCATTGATAGCGATACCAAACAAGGCTACTTTGCTTCTAACAGAGATAAAGGTGTTGGTAGCGATGACATATACATGATAAAAGAATTAAAGCCTTTAGATTTATCATGTAATACAATGGTAAATGGTAAAGTGGTTAATAAGAACACTGGAGATGCTATTGCCAATACTTCAATAACCATATTTAATAGTGCAAATGGTGTCGTACATGAAGTAATGTCTGATGGTAATGGAAAGTTTAGCATTGAGATGGACTGCAGGAAAACGGAAACTTATAAAGCTATTGGAGAAAAAGAAGGATTTGAAAAAGATAGCAAATCTTTTGCATTGGATTCAAAAAAAACTGCTGTAGAGCTCTCTTTGAATCTTGAGCCAACGCCTCCTGTAGCTGCCGCTGTAGGAACAGATTTGTTTAAATTGTTGAACCTGAATCCTATTTATTTTGATTTTAATAAGTCATTTATACGTCCAGACGCCCAGATAGAATTAGCCAAGGTCATTGATTATATGAATGCATACCCTTCAGTAAAAATAGATGTGCGCTCGCATACAGATAGTCGTGGACGTGATGCTTATAATTATAACTTATCCAATAAACGAAACAGGTCTACGATAGATCATATTATAGATCGAGGAGGTATTTCTAGAGATCGTGTAAGTGGTAACGGTTATGGAGAGACAGAGATTATAAACAGATGTACTAATGGAGTCAAGTGTTCTGATGCAGAGCATGAGCAGAACAGAAGAAGTGAATTTATTGTTGTTTCTAATTAATATAAGTTTCGAGTAGAGTCAATTATATTAGAATAACAGTTGTGAAATGCCCTTTTTTGAAGGGCATTTCTATTTTTAAAGCTTTGACCCTCTCTGATACTAATTGAAAGACTAATGCATAAACCTTACTTTCTGTAAGGCGAATCAGCGTAATACCTTGAAGTTGAATACCTAATTTTGATAATGTAAAAGTTACCGAAGTGGGGAGTTATTATATAATAGAAAAGGAAGAATCTGTAGTGCAAGCCATTAGGAGTGTTCTAGATGATTGCTCTTATTTTAATTTTAAAGGAAGATCATCTGATTATGAAGAAGCTTTTAACTCTATTCTAAAGGAATTACCAAGCTTAGTATTTCTGTGTATCGACAATACCATTGACCAACCATTTGAATTTGCGAAGGAATTACAGAGATACAGCGAGGAGTGTATTACAATTATAGCAATTTCCAATACTAAGAATCAAGCTTATAATGTTATAAAGAATGATTTTTTTGATTATCTATTGAAGCCAATGTCTGAATTAGATCTTCGAAAAACGATTTCGAAATTAAAAGGAGAAATTTCTTCTAGTCCAAAGTTAACGGTTTGCCTAAAATCTTATAAAGATTATCGGTATGTCAATACAGACGATATTCTTTTTTTAAAAGCCGATAACAATACCACGGACTTTCATATGAAGGATGGCAATATTATTGGCGCCTATAAAACCTTAAAGACATTTGAAGAATTATTACCAGATAACTTTTTGCGCATTCATAAAAGCTATGTCATAAATTCCAACTACGTTTCCAGGATAAATTATGGTAAATCCATTTGTACGGTAAATCCCCAACGTTTTAGTATCCCTTTTACTAAAACATATATCGAAAATGTTGAAGCAATAAACCATATGCTTGCTCAAAATTCAATTCTCTCTCTTAACTAGTTTTCCTTTTCCTATCAAATAGAAGTGTTTCACTCATAGAGATGGGGGTTTCACTAAGTCGTGTGCCGTTTATCGATGATTCTTTCAGATTCATGATACTTTAGAAGTAAGTAAAAGAGCTCTTTACTAGAACCATAATTGAACTGTGAGCATTGTTGTGAGAACAGCATGCATGCAAAGGCTGATGGACGGCCATTGCTATAACTTTTTTAAAACAAAAATATTATGAAAACTTTTAAAAACATCTTTGCGATTTTACTTATTACATTATTTGCTTTTTCTTGTACACCAAATGCAATTGATCAAGATGACACTGCTAACCTAGAAACTGAAACTTTTGCTACTGGCGGAAACGGTTCTTCTTCGACAGATGATGGTAGAGATTGAGGTATTTAGTATAAAATAGTTTTATAATTAATAACTGATTAATAGCCTTACACACTGGTTGTGTAGGGCTTTTTTGTTAACTTTGAATATAACCGCGCGCACTTGAAAAATTTTTTCAATAATCATTGTTCAAAAAACATATTCATACTCCTTTTCCTGTTAGGTTTGTGTGTTTCTCTTTGTACTGCTCAGTCTGAAAACCTTAATAAAGAGGTTATTGAAAACGATACTGTAAAGCTCAAGAAGCTTAGGGATAATACTTTTGAATTCTTAAAAAATAAGGATACGATTTTGTTTAAAAGTTTAAATAGAGAATTATTTAATCTATCTAGTAAAATGAGAGATACTTCTGCGCTTGCAGAATATCATTGGAATAAAGCAGTTTTCTTCAAAGAAAAAGGAATTTTGGATAGTTGCTATTATCAGTATAGTAAAGCTCAAGAATATTATGAGGTAGTTGGTAATGATTATTATTCTGGGAAGATGCTATACAATATGGCTTTCGTCAGAGGAAGACTTCGTGATTATACGGGAAGTGAGATTTTGTTATTTCAATCTATATCGAAGTTTGAGTCGTTAAACAGGTATAAGTCTTTATATAAATCTTATAATGAATTAGGATTAGTTTCAACAGAATTAGAAGAGTTTGACAAAGCCATTTTTTATTATGATAAGGCTCTAGAGTATCTAGATGATTTAAATGATCAAACAATTTTCAAAGAAGAAATCTTAAACAATATTGGATTGATTTATCAAAAAATGGATGCCCATAAAAGGGCAATAATTTATTTTGAAAAAGCTTTGGACTCTAAAAACTTGTTGGAAGATAATCCAGAATTATATGCTATTCTCCTCGATAACAATGCCTATAGTAAACTCATGACAGGAGATGTTACGAATCTCCCAGAATCGTTTTTTGTAGCGTTAAGGATTAGAGATAGTTTAGGAATCAAATTGGGGATATTGATAAATAAGCTGCATTTGGCCGAGTATTATGCATTCGCTCAAGATACTTCAAGAGCCTTATCCTATGCAAAAGAGGCAAATTTACTTTCTAAAGAAGTATTTAATCCAAGAGATAGAATGACTTCTTTAAAATTGCTATCTGAATTTGATAAACCAAATAAATCACATTATTTAAAAAAGTACATAGCGGTTTCTGACAGTCTTCAAAAAGAAGACCGTCGTGTGCGAAATAAGTTCACACGTATAAGTTATGAAACCGATAAATATGTGGAAGAGACAGAACGTTTGTCTCAGCAAAAAACCCGCATCATGATTGGGTCAGGTATTGCAATACTCATACTGTCATTGTCTTATTTTCTAATACGACAACGTTCCAAGAACAAGGAACTCATGTTTGAAGCCGAACAACAAAAAAATAATGAAGAGATTTATCAACTCATCCTCAATCAACAAGCCAAGCTTGAAGAAGGGAGATTGCAAGAGCGCACTCGGATTTCAGAAGAATTGCACGATGGCGTTTTAGGAAAGCTTTTTGGAACCAGATTGGGCATTGGATTTTTAGAACTCAAAGGAGATAGCAACACCTTGGAGAAACATGAATCTTTCTTAGACGAGATCCAAAGCATAGAAAAGGAGATCAGAACCATATCTCATGAACTTAAGAGTGAAATTTTATCTACCAAACTTGGTTTTATGACCATTATCGAAAATCTTGTAAAAGAACAAAGTACCATCGGAAAATATAAGTATTCAATCAATTCCGAAACACTTATATATTGGGATGAAATCCAAGATAAGGCGAAGTTCAATGTGTATAGAATATTACAGGAATCCTTATTTAATATTAATAAGTATTCTAAGGCTAAAAATGTCAGAATAGACTTTAAAATTCGAGATAAAATGCTTAACTTAACCGTTGCCGATGATGGTGTTGGTTTTGATGTTAAAAATAATAAAAAAGGGATTGGTATTACTAACATGCTGGCAAGAGCCCAAAGACTTGGAGGAGAATTTAGTATAAGCTCTGAAGTTACTAAAGGTACCGTGTCAACTGTCTCTATTCCAGTATAATAATTGAAAATGAAATCTGAATATTCTGTTTTGATCATTGATGATCATCCACTCATTTCGGCGGCTTATAAAAGTGCTTTAGATTATCTGAGTTCCGTTGATAATAATCTCAGCTTTAATACAGATGAGGCTACAAATTGCGATATGGCCTATGAAAGAATTTTGGCTGCATCCGAGTCTGATGAAGAAGACATTGATATTATTTTTTTAGATATAAAACTCCCACCATCATCTGATGGTAAAATACTATCTGGAGAAGATCTAGGTCTGCTTATAAACGAGTTACTACCCGATTCTAAAATCATAATTTCTACGACGTTTAATGATAATTATAGAGTTCACAGTATTTTTAAGAACATTGATCCAGATGGGTTTTTAATTAAAAACGATATAAATCCAAAAGAATTAGTGTCAGCTGTTAAAACTGTTATTAATGACCCTCCTTACTATAGCAAGACAGTTATTAAGCTTTTAAGAAAGCATGTGTCTAATCAATTTATTTTGGATAAAATAGATAGACTATTGCTATATGAACTTTCAATTGGTACAAAAACCAAAGATTTGCCAGGAATCTTACCACTGTCTATTGCTGGAGTGGAAAGACGAAAGAGACACTTGAAAGAAGTGTTTGATGTAGTGAAGAAAGAGGATAAAGATTTGGTGCTTGTCGCTAAAGAAAAAGGGTTCATTTAATTCTTTGGGGTGACATCAATACAAGACTATATTAGAGATATTCCTAATTTTCCAAAACCAGGAATTATTTTCAAGGATATTACACCACTATTAGCTGATGCTGCTGCAATCCAGCAGTGTGCTAATGATTTGTACGACATCGTAGAAGATAAAAACATAGATAAAGTAGTCGGTATAGAAGCACGAGGTTTCTTTTTCGGAACGCTACTAGCCGAAAAATTAAATGCTGGATTTGTACCCGTTAGAAAGCCCAATAAATTGCCTTATAAAACCGTATCAGAAGGCTATGCTTTAGAGTATGGCACTGATGCTTTAGAAATACATGTAGATGCTATTACAAAGGGAGAGCGCGTATTAATTCACGACGATGTTTTGGCTACTGGCGGAACAGCTAATGCAGTTTGCAATTTAATTGAAAGACTTGGAGGAGAAATAGTACAATGTAATTTCTTAATAGAACTCGAGTTTTTAAAAGGGAAAGATAAAATTTCCAAATACCCAGTAGCATCTTTGCTTAAATATTAATCTAAAGATCTTTTAGTAACATATAAGCGCCACCCAAAAATAGCTAGTTGCAATTTAGTTGCCTTTGTAAGGTCTAATTGTTTTTTTGTGTAACTCGGAAGAATTAATTTGTTAAGTTGGGCCAATATTTTGAATAGCGACTTTTTCATAAGTCTAAAAATAATAAAACTTACCCTAGTAGGTAAGTTTTATTGGTTGGTTTTTCGACTATCCGAAAATAATATCGATTAGTAATTTAGCTAATGTCATCATAATTTTTTAAGTTTTAAAGATTGATTGATTGATTGATTGATTGATAATTGATGTATTGATTTTGGTAAAGACTATTTATAACGTCTTTTGTTGTTCCAAATAGAAATTCTTTTAGAATAATCTTTATTAGTTAATTGATTGCTGTTTAATGTTCTCATAATTGACAAATTTTAATTGATTGATAATTGATTGATAATTGATGTATTGATGGTAAAGATTATTTATAACGTCTTTTGTTGTTCCAAATAGAAATTCTTTTAGAATAATCCTTATTAGTTAATTGATTGCTGTTTAATGTTCTCATAATTGACAAATTTTAATTGATTTAGTAACACCCATTTCGTAATGGTTTA
>JABABD010000027.1 GCA_014238425.1 Flavobacteriaceae bacterium
CACTTTGGATGGTGCATTTGGTACATCATACAGATCATGAAGTCGATACTACAACGGCAAACAGGCATCATCCGTTGGAAAGTTTGATTAGGTTTAGTTTTACGTTAACTGGTGTTTTTATTATAGGAACGCCAATTGCTATTGTGATGCTTTATCAATCTATGTCTTTGATTGCCACACAATTTAGTCATGCAAATATCAAGTTACCAAAAAAAGTAGATAATATATTAAGTTGGGTTATTGTATCTCCAGATATGCATAAAGTACATCATCATAATGTGTTACCTTATACAGATTCTAACTACGGAAATATTTTTGCAATTTGGGACCGCTTGTTTGGGACATTCATGAAATTAGACCCAGAAAAGATCGTGTATGGTGTGGATGTATTTCCTAATGAAGTGGAAAACGGTAATATAAAGGATTTGCTAAAACAACCTTTTCAAAAATACCAGAAACCTACTGTCATTCCAACAAAGGAGCCTACTCAATAAAAAGCGATTCTAATTTTTCAATAAGGGCTTTGCCGGGAGCTTGAGAAAGGTTCATTACAAAAGCAATGACCAATTCCTCTTTAGGATACATAATTAAAACAGTTGTGGCTCCTATGCCACCACCTGTATGTAAATATTTAACGGTTCCTTTTGAGCTTTCAGTAACAACAAAACCAATGCCATAATTCGTGGCATTTCCATCATTGGTGTACTGAGGTTTCAGTAGTTCTGAAACGGCATTTTTTGAAAGGATAGTAGTAGTGATAATTTCATTTCCAAAACGAACAAGATCTTCCGAAGTCGACAAAAAACCACCACCAGCAACTTTATGTTCGTTTGACACTTCTGGCCCCAAGACAATTGTCCCCTTATATGTTTTATTATAGAATTGAGTCCTGTTTGGCATTATTGAATCTGAAACATTTAGTGTAGTAGAGGTCATTTTTAAAGGTCTAAAAATAACCTGTTGCATATAGTCGTTAAAAGGAACTTGTGCGGTCGTCTGAATAACTTCACTTAAGAGATTCCATCCATAGGTGCTGTATTTATAACGAGTTCCAGGTTCAAAAAGCAAAGAATCATTTTTAAAGATATCTAGGCCTTCTGTAATGCTCATTTTCTTGTTCAGAATAAATTCGTTGCCCTTGTAATGGCGTATTCCTGCTAAATGACCACCTATTTGACGAATGGTAAAGGCGTATTTTTTTTTGGGGTAATCAGGCAGATAAACATAGAGGCTATGGTCTAAATCCAGTTTCTTGTCATCCATGAGTTTGGCTAGCGCAGCTGCGGTCAAGGATTTTGAAATACTAGCGATCCTGAATTGAGTTTTTGATGGGTCTACTTTTCTCTTTATTTCAATATTGGAATAACCAAACCCTTCTGACCATACTAGCTGGCCATTCTTGCTGACGGAAATAGCCATCCCTGGAATGTTATGCTCTCTTAGATGCTCTTCTGCTAACTCTTGCGCATCAGATATATCTCCAGCCGTTACAATTTCTTCAATTTGTGCAAGACATATAGTGAAAGTAAAAAGAGCCAATATAAGTGTGTATTTTTTCATTATTCATAAATTAGATAGGATTCGCGCATTTTTTTATAGGCAATTAAATCGGCTTGCCATGTCGTAATAATATCAGCTTCAGACATGCCTTGTTTTATTTGTTTTTGAAGTGTTTCAGTACCTGAGTGTTTTGTGAAAGAAGCTGTATTGAAAAATTTTTCTTTATTATTTGAGTTGTTATATGCTTTAATCAACCATTTAAGAGAGACCTTGTTCTTTAAACCATTTGCACTTAAATCCTCACCATAGCAAAGTTTATCTTTATGTTTTGGATACTTAGCGCCAAAATTGGCTTTAGGAGTATAGCTAAAGACCATTGCTTTGCTATCAAGAAATGGCGCACCGTATCTTTGGAATTGAAATTCTGTGCCTCGACCAGCATTTATGGTAGTGCCCTCAAATAAACCCAAACTAGGATAAAGCTTGATGCTTTGGTCATTCGGTAAATTTGGAGAAGGGCGTATAGGTAGGCTATAAGGCGTTTGATGTGTATAATTCTTAATAGGAATAATGCTAATGTCACATTGGATGCCATCTGCTAACCATTTTTGCCCGTTAATCATTTTAGCATATTCGCCAATGGTCATACCATGCACTAACGGAATAGGATGTATACCTAAGAAACTACGATGTTCGTTCTCCATCGTTGGGCCGTCAATATAGTGTCCGTTAGGGTTTGGACGATCAAGAATTAATAGGGAAATGTCATTTTCAGCACAGGCTTCCATAACATGGTGTAATGTCGAGATATAGGTGTAAAATCGCACGCCTACATCTTGGATATCAAAAATCATGATATCAATACCTTCAAGTTGAGCTTTTTTAGGTTTTTTGTTCTTGCCATAAAGCGATAAAATTGGCAAGCCTGTTTTGGTGTCCAATCCATCGACCACTTTTTCTCCTGCATCGGCTTTTCCCCTAAAGCCATGTTCTGGTGAAAAAACTTTGATGATATTTATTTTAAGAGACATCAAAGAATCGACGATGTGAGTGTTGCTTACATCTTTGAAAATCACACTGGTTTGATTGGCAACGATCCCAACCTTTTTGCCGTTAAGAAGAGGTAAGTATTTTTCAGTTTGATTAGCGCCAGTTATGATTTCTAAATCCTCTTTTGAAGTGACTTCGGCTTCCGAGCTTCTTGCTTCTAAGGGTGTTTTATTTCCACAGGAAAACAAAAGCACAACAAATATTAAAGCTGTATTTTTGATAAAATTTAAAATCATTCTTTCATCTTGAATTTTGAGTACTTTCTTGCTAAACGTATTATTGGAAGCCGTTCGTATAAAAGTAGTATTTCGGCGCCAATAATAAAAATAGGTATTGTCGCTATTGCACTTGGGGTAATAGTTATGCTTATTGCTATTGCAACGGGTATTGGCTTGCAAGAAAAAATACGAGAAAAAGCAATTGCATTCAATGGGCATGTAACGATACAGAACTACGATAGCAATAATTCCAACGAATCGATTCGACCAGTATCTACCAAACAAGATTTTTACCCTGAATTTACTAATGTTAAAGGCGTCTCGCATATTCAAGTTGTTGCTAAAAAATTTGGAGTCATCAAAACCGAAACAGATTTTGAAGGCATGGTTTTTAAAGGTGTTGGAGCAGATTACGATTGGCAATATTTTGAAGAGTATTTAGTCGCAGGAAAACTACCTCGTTTTAATGAAAGCACAAGTAATGATGTAGCCATTTCAGAATATTTGGCTAAAAGATTGAATTTTAATGTGGGAGATTCGTTTGAGGCTAATTTTATGAAGGAAGATATTTCTAGGCCTCCATTTCAAAGAAAGTTTACCGTGGTTGGAATTTACAATTCAGGTTTTCAAGAGCTCGATAAAACGTATTTTATTGGTGATATAAAACATGTGCAGCGAATGAATAAGTGGCAAGCTGATGAGGTTGGAAATTTTGAAGTTTTTATAGACGATTATGATCAGTTGGAAGCACAAAGTATCGAGATATATCAAAATACACCTTCTAACTTGAATACCATAACAGTGGCAAGACAGTATGGTTCTATTTTTGAATGGATAAAGATTTTTGATCAAAACATCTATGGCATTATAGGGATTATGATTATTGTAGCTGGTATTAATATGATTACCGCTTTGCTGGTGTTAATATTGGAGAGAACACAGATGATCGGTGCTTTAAAGGCACTTGGGAGTTCTAATTGGAGTATTAGGAAGTTTTTTCTGTATAATGCTGCTTATTTAGTATTGATTGGATTATTCTGGGGAAACCTCATTGGATTGACGCTCCTTCTAGTTCAAAAATATTTTGGCATCTTAGAGTTTCCAAATCCAGAACATTACTATATGAAGACTATCCCAATATATTTTAATTGGGGTTATGTGATATTACTTAATATTGGGACATTCATTCTATGTTTGATAATGTTGTTAGTGCCATCTTATATTATTACCCGAATATCTCCAGTAAAAGCTATGCGTTTTCAATAGATGAAAAAGATGTGTGTATTAGTGTTAAAAACAAAAGCAAGGTCTTATCTTTGCATCGCAAAATAAGATAATGAATTACGCAAAAAACATACTCGAAACTATTGGTAATACCCCTCTAGTAAAAATCAATAAAATAACAGAAAATTTACCTTGCTTGGTATTGTCTAAATATGAAACCTTTAATCCTGGTAACTCAGTAAAGGATCGTATGGCATTAATGATGATTGAAGACGCCGAGGCAGACGGACGTTTGAAACCTGGAGGTACTATTATTGAAGGTACATCTGGTAATACAGGTATGGGATTAGCATTAGCTGCTATTGTAAAGGGTTATAAATGCATCTTTGTTATTTCAGATAAGCAATCTAAAGAAAAGATGGATATTCTTAGGGCTGTTGGAGCAGAGGTCGTCGTGTGCCCTACAGATGTTGAACCAGATGATCCACGGTCATATTACTCAGTGTCTAAACGTTTGGGTAAGGAGACACCAAATTCTTGGTATGTGAATCAATATGATAACCCGAGTAACGCCAAAGCACATTATCAAAGTACAGGGCCTGAAATATGGAAGCAGACTGATGGTAAGATCACACATTTTGTTGTAGGTGTGGGTACAGGTGGTACCATTTCTGGCGTAGGCAAATACTTAAAAGAAAAAAACCCAAATATCAAGATTTGGGGAATTGATACCTACGGAAGTGTATTCAAGAAGTATCATGAAACAGGAATCTTTGATGAGAAAGAGATTTATCCATATGTAACCGAAGGCATCGGTGAGGATATTTTACCAAAGAATGTAGATTTCGATATTATTGACGGTTTTACTAAAGTAACAGATAAAGATGCTGCCGTGTATACCCAAGAATTGGCGAAACAAGAAGGTATGTTCTTAGGGAATTCTGCCGGCGCCGCTATTAAAGGTGTGTTGCAATTACAGGAGCGTTTTACTAAAGATGATGTCGTTGTAGTGTTGTTTCATGACCATGGAAGTCGTTACGTTGGAAAGATGTTTAATGATGACTGGATGCGTGAAATGGGGTATATAGATTAGAACTATACTGATATATTAGTTGCTTAGCAACTCTTCAAGTGCATATCTGTGAAACATTTCGTGTCCACCGTCAAAAATAACGAGTTGTATATTTCTGTAGTTTTTTTTCAAGCAAATATCTCTATCAAGAACTTTACCCAAATTGCTTAGAGGTTTTCTTGTTTCAGTGAGTTTCTTGATTTCCTCTTGAGTTACATATTGGGTCGAATCGGTTACTTTCAAATCTCTTAATAACTTGTTGTAAAAATGAATAGAGTGCGTAAACGGTACACTACCATCATTACCATCATGAACCCCAGCATATAGAAGGAGTCTTGAATCCAATCTTTTATCTGTTGGTGCTTCCATATATAGCGGAGATCGTGCTTTAGCATTTGTTTGGTTTAAGGCATTTATTGACTCAGTGCAAACAAATACATCTTTATCGTAGTTATTCTCTTTTGGTTGGCTTTCATGATACCATGCTATTAAATCTGTTATAGAAGCCCAAGCAGCAAATGCCCGAATCTTGTATTTGGATGTCATGTATGTTCCTAATGTTGCATAACCACCACCACTCGCACCAATAACATAAATACGGTTACGGTCTACATTGCTTTGCTTTAGTGCAAAACTTATGGCATCGTCAATATCAGATTGTACAAGTTCACTGAAACAGGCGTCTTTGGTGTTATTTGGGCCTCGAAAATCTGGGTGTATATAGTTAATGTTTTTCTGCTTTGAGAGTATGGCAATGGAATCGTGAGAAGCATAATGCCCTCGCCAAGAATGTAGACTGACTACAAGCGGCTTAGGTTCAATAGATGTCGTTTTGTAGAAATACCCTTTCTGAATCGCACTATCTGAAGTTGATGTGATGGAAACTAGTTCAAACCCTTCCCAATCAAAATCATTTAGATTAGTAACATACCTAAAAAACAAGATACTAATGCACACTAATAAAATAATAAAAACAAGTTTGAATAGTTTTTTTTGCATGTAATATATCACTTTAGAAGCCTCTGATTCTCGAATTGGGAACTCCTTAGGATTGAAAATTACGAATAATTTTGTACTTTAATAGGCTATGCAAGAAGACTTTATTCACTATCTCTGGAAACATAAAAAGTTTAGTATTTCTCAGTTAGAAACTAAAAAAGGACAGGTGGTTGAGGTTGTATCTACTGGCGAGCATAACCTAAACTCAGGACCAGATTTTTTTAATGCCCAAATTAAAATTGATAATCAATTATGGGCTGGAAACGTAGAGATTCATTTAAGATCGTCTGATTGGTTTGTACATAATCATGAAACCGATTCTGCATACGACAACGTGATTTTGCATGTGGTTTGGGAGCACGATACAGAAATCTTCAGAAAAGATAACTCTGAAATAGAGACATTGGAGTTAAGGCACTGTGTATCTAAAGAGGCTTTAAATAATTATCAGAAACTCTTTAATAAACAACAGAAATGGATTAATTGCGAAAATGATTTTGCATCTGTTGATGAGTTTCTGTTGTCAAATTGGTTAGAACGCCTTTATTTTGAGCGATTGGAACGTAAATCAAATGATATTAATGAGCTATTAAAAACCTCAAAAAATAATTGGGAAGCCGTACTCTTTAAAATGCTTACGAAAAACTTTGGTTTAAAAGTGAATGGAGACGCTTTTTTAAGTGTCGCCAATTCAATAGAGTTTTCAATTATTAGAAAAGAACAGTCTAAGCTTGGCAATTTAGAAGCTTTGTTATTTGGTCAAGCGGGTCTTTTTGTTGGAGACAAGGAGGATAAGTACTTTAACGAATTAAAGGATATTTACGGCTATCAAAAACATAAGTATCATTTAAGTAATCTATCAGTCTCGCCATTGCAATTTTTTAGGCTGCGACCTCCAAATTTTCCAACTGTCCGATTATCTCAATTAGCAAGCTTATTCCATTTTAATGAGCATCTTTTTTCAAAAATTATTTATGCAAATTCGAAAGAAGAGATATATAAGATGTTTAGTGTTAAAGCGTCAGAATATTGGGATACACATTACACTTTTGACAAAGTTTCAAAGAAAAGTAAGAAACAGGTTTCATCATCTTTTATAAATCTTTTATTGATTAATACCATCATCCCACTGAAGTTTAGTTATGCTCAATATATTGGGAAACCTATTAATGAGGAGATTGTTCACTGGATGTCTCAATTAAAGTCAGAGCAGAACGGTATTGTAGATAAGTTTAACTCAATGAAACCAATTTTTTGCAATGCACTGAATTCACAAGCATTGATTCAACTTAAAACCAATTATTGTAACAAAAATAAATGTTTGCAATGTGCTATTGGAAGCGAAGTTTTATCCGATTAGTATAGAAGATACTGTGAATTTCCTTAGTCTGTTTACGGTAAAACCGTAATTAATTTACATTATTCCTAATTGTTAATAAGTTTTGTCGTCAAATTTGACATTTGATTGATATTTAAATGTACATTCCGCAAAATTTTAACAATAATTAACAATTATCATGAAGAAAATTAATTTAAAGTATGCAGTGTTAGGAGTTTTCTCCTTGGCTATTATTGGTTGTCAGACAGACTCTTTAGAAGAAAGCTCGAACGATGGTTTGAGTTTAGAGAAAATTAATGATTTCTCTAGTTTTAGGAGTGGCGAGAGCATTCCTATTGAAGGGCAATACATTGTTGTTTTGAAAAAAGGAACGTTAAACCAAGAAAATGGGAAGGGAATGCAAAACTACAAACGAGCTGAGCAGTCATTTAAACAACAATCCGTTCAGAAATTCGTTAATGCGAACTTATCAGAAGAAAGTATAAAAAATGCTTATGGTTTTGCTATTGAAGGGTTCACAGCTGTTCTTAGTGATGCTCAATTACTAGAATTACAGAAGGATTCAAGAGTAAAAAGCATTGAACAAGACCATTTTGTCTATCAGAAGTTTCCAGTTATAAAAGCTAAACCACCTGGAGCGGGCAATGGTAATGGCAATGGTAATGGAAATGCAGCTCAAGAAATACCTTATGGAATTACTAGAGTTGGTGCAGGACAAACTTATACTGGAAGTAAGACAGCTTGGATAATTGATAGTGGGATAGATCAAGATCACCCAGATTTAAATGTGGACACTAACAGAAGTATCTCTTATGTCACAGGTGGTGGTGGTTCGAGTCCTGATGACCAAAACGGACACGGGACGCATGTTGCGGGTACAGTAGCAGCAATTGACAACAGCACAGGTGTTGTTGGAGTAGCTGCAGGAGCTACAGTAGTTGCTGTAAGAGTCGTTAATAGAAGAGGTGGAGGATCTGCGTCTTGGTGTGTTTCTGGAGTGGATTACGTCGCTGCCAATGCGCAATCTGGAGATGTAGCGAACATGAGTTTAGGCTATCCTGCGAATACCTCAATAGATAATGCGGTTATTAATGCAGCTAGTCTTGGTATTAAATTCGCGTTAGCAGCAGGGAACGATGGGGCAGATGCGGCAACAGGACCAAGTCCATCACCGGCAAGGGTGAATGGTTCTAATATTTTTACCGTCTCTGCTATGGATATCAATGATAATTTTGCCTCTTTTTCTAATTACGGAGAGCCACCAGTAGATTTCTGCGCTCCAGGAGTCGCTGTAAAATCATGCTGGAAAGGTGGAGGATATAATACCATAAGCGGAACTTCTATGGCTTCACCTCATGTTGCGGGATTATTAATGTGGGGAAATGTGTCGAGTAGTGGTACAGTTAATGGAGATCCTGATGGAAATCCTGACCCAATTGCTCATAGATAATTTATGTAAGATAAATTTAAAAAGGCCTCTTTAAATAAAGTGGCCTTTTTTTTAATGCAAAATTTCACCAAATTTACAACATGAATGGGTTCTATAAACTTCTCTTGTATTTTCAAAAGCATGGCTACTATGTATGCCAGAGAATTGCAGATAGACTCGGAATGCGAGCAAGAGTAGTGAGAACCTCGTTTATTTACTTAACATTTGTAACCGTCGGTTTTGGATTTGCGTTGTACTTGTTCTTAGCATTTTGGATTCGGATTAAAGATTTGGTTTATACGAAACGCTCTTCTGTTTTTGATTTATAATATATGAACCCACTCATTAGGCTTTATCGCTCAAAAATTTATACAGCCATCTGGTTATTGCTGGTGCTGTTATTAATTGGTGTTGCTGGTTTTAAGTTTATGATTGATGTGTCATGGGTAGATGCTTTGTACATGACTGTGATTACCATTACTACTGTAGGTTATGGAGAAGTGGCACCTTTAGACGCAAATACTAAGATTTTTACGATATTTTTAATATTAACGAGTATTGTTATTGTCGGATATGCCTTGACTATAATCACAGAATATATACTGAGCAAAAATGATTTTGAAGAACTAAAAAAGAAGAAGATGCAAAAAAAGATAGATGCGCTTTCTGATCACATCATCATATGTGGTTATGGCAGAAATGGAAAGCAGGCCGCTACAAAATTATTGGCTTATAAAAAATCATTTGTAGTCATTGAGAAAAATAAGGAAATCATTGAGAAATTTAGTAACGAACTAGTGCCTTTTGTGTTTGGAAACGCCAATGAAGATGAAGCATTGCTTCAAGCCGGTATTGATAGAGCGTCTTGCATGATTTCAGCTTTGCCCAACGATGCCGATAATTTGTTTGTAGTGCTTTCGGCAAGGCAAATAAATAGTTCTTTAAAGATCATTAGTCGAGCATCCCAAGAAACCTCCTATAATAAATTGAAGCTTGCAGGTGCCAATAATGTCATATTGCCTGACAAGATTGGTGGTGATCATATGGCTTCTTTGGTGGTTGTTCCCGATTTAATAGAGTTCATAGATAATTTGGCTATAGTAGGTAAATCTAATATCAATATTGAAGAAGTGCCTGTTGAAAAGCTGTATGATTCTAAAGTGATAAAAACAATCAGAGATTTAGATCTTCGAAAAAAAACAGGCTGTACAGTCATTGGTTTCAAGGGAGTCGATGGAGAATATGTGGTTAACCCTGAAGCTGATGTGAAATTAGTGCCAGAATCAAAAATAATTGTTCTAGGGCGCCCCGAACAAATTCAGAAATTAAATTCTATGTATGATCTGTAAGTATTGCAGGGTCATTTTAACAAGCAAATGTTTAAAAACTCAAATATTTTTAGCATCTTGCTAGCTGATAAATACTAATATCAATTATAAAAACTAACTAACTTTCTTATTATGAAGAGATTTCTTCTTTCTATTTTCACTTTGATTTTACCAGTACTATCTTTTGCACAAGAAGCGGCAGAAAAAGGCCTTGACCAACGCATTGATGAAGGATTCAAACCCTTTTCAGATAGAGTGTCTAAAATAATTTTTTTCGAGATTGCTGAAGGCGTACCATTTGTGCTCGTATTGCTTGTTGGTAGTGCATTGTTCTTTACAATTTACTTTGGTTTTATAAACATAAGGAGATTTCCAACTGCTATCAATGTAGTTAGAGGAAAGTACGATGATGTTGAAGGTGGTCATTCTGCTGAAGATACATCCATGACTATTGATGGAGATATCCGTGATACCATTAGAGATGAAAGTAAAGATGGAGAGGTTACGCATTTTCAAGCATTAGCTACGGCGGTCTCTGGAACCGTTGGTAATGGTAATATAGCTGGTGTGGCATTAGCCATTGCATTGGGTGGACCAGGAGCGACATTTTGGATGATTATTTGTGGATTGCTAGGTATGTCAACAAAATTTGTGGAATGTACTTTGGGAGTACAATATAGAGATGTGGGAGAAGATGGCACTGTGTATGGTGGGCCAATGTATTATATAAGTAAAGGACTAAAAGAAAGAGGTTTTACTTGGTTAGGAAAAATAGCCGCTGTCTTTTTTGCTGTCTTTTGTATTGGTGGTTCTTTTGGTGGTGGTAATGCTGCTCAATCTAACCAAGCAACAATAGTATTAAAAGATTTAATGGGCTATGAAAGTGCTGGTGCAGGATTTTGGATAGGTGTTGTTTTAGCCATTTTAGTTGGTATCATTATAATAGGAGGCATCAAGAGAATAGCATCTGTTACTGAAAAAGTAGTACCATTCATGGCGCTCTTATATTTAGCTGCTTGTTTATATATTATCTTCAGTAATTTTGGATTGATAGATGACGCTATTAGTTTAATTGTCACTGAGGCTTTTAATCCAAGAGCTATCGGAGTTGGAGGTTTTATTGGCGTATTATTGGTTGGATTTAAAAGAGCAGCTTTTTCAAATGAAGCAGGAGCCGGATCGGCATCTATTGCACATTCAGCCGTTAAGACTAAGTATTCTGCATCAGAGGGATTAGTAGCATTGTTAGAGCCATTTATTGATACGGTTGTTATTTGTACAATGACGGCATTGGTAATAATTATATTTAATTTTGGTGGTGCTTTTGAATATGGAGGAGATGGACTTGGAGCGGTTATGATAGATGGAGTGTCTTATGAAGGCGCGGGAATCACGTCTAAAGCATTTGCTGAATATATTCCTTATTCTAATGTGTTCTTGACTATAGCGGTTGTGTTATTTGCTGTATCAACAATGATATCATGGTCTTATTACGGATTGCAGTCTTGGAAATATTTATTCGGAAGAGGGAAAACAGCTGATATGGTTTATAAGCTTTTGTTCTTAACATTTGTAGTTATTGGCGCAGCTGCAAGTATGAAATCTATTTGGGATTTCTCTGACGCTATGATTTTTGCCATGGTATTCCCGAATATGATTGGTTTATTCTTCTTGTTCCCAGTAGTCAAGAAGCAACTTAAGAGATATCTAGATGCTATTAAAGCTGCCAAAGTATAAGCATTGTAAATAAATACGCAAACCCCACTCCAAAATGAAGAACGTTTAGAGTGGGGTTATTTATGACTCTTAGCAGAGAAAATATATCATAAATATAGTAAATAATATATATTCATAGAAAATATTCTTAATTTTGTTCTATTAATTAAGAATACGTGACATACTTCAAAACGTACTTTAAGTTTACAAAAGGTCAACAAACAGGTGTGTTTATATTGTTGTTTCTAATTATTTGTTTGCAATGTGTTTACTTTTTTGTTGATTTTTCCTCAGAAACTTTAGTATTCAATCCAAACGAATTGGATATATATCAAAAAGAAATAGACTCTTTAAGAAAAGTAGAAATAGAAAATACCAAACCAAAAGTATATCCATTCAATCCAAATTTTATTTCAGATTTCAAAGGGTATACATTAGGGATGTCGATTAAAGAGATAGATAGACTTCATGCATATCGTAAACAGGATAAATGGATAAATTCAGTTAAAGAGTTTCAGCGTATAACTAAAGTTTCTGACTCCTTACTAAACATTATATCACCTTCTTTCAAGTTCCCTGAATGGGTGACAAACCCTAAACCAAAAACCACTTCTACTAGCTATTCAAATTATAATAGAGAATTGACATATGAGCAAAAGACAGACCTTAATACTGCAACGGTAAGGCAGTTGCAAAGAGTAAATGGAATCGGTGAAAAATTGTCAGAACGAATTGTTAAGTTTAGAAATAAATTCGTGGGCGGATTTATTGCAGACATCCAATTGTTCGATGTTTATGGATTGACACCAGAAGTTATCCAAAGAATAACACAGCAGTTTACAGTAAAGACACCAAGACTGGTTAAAAAATTCAATTTGAATAATGCCTCAGTTGAAGGCTTAGTGACCATTCAGCACATTGACTACGATTTAGCCTATGAAATTGTCGACCAAAGAACCCTAAGAGAGGGTTTTTCTTCATTTGATGAATTAACAAAAGTTAAAGGGTTCCCTTTAGATAAAATCGAGATAATTAAATTATATTTGGAGTTGGATTAAACACTCATTTATGGACAGTAGGTACTTCACAGAAGAACATGATTTTTTTAGAAAGAGTTTTCAAGATTTCTTAAAAAAAGAAGTCGTTCCACATATTGAAGAATGGGAGAAAACAGGACAGATTGATAGGTCCGTATGGAAAAAAATGGGAGACATGGGATACTTCGGGATTAATTACCCTGAAGCATATGGAGGATTAGATTTGGATCTTTTTTATACGGTTATTTTCCTTGAAGAGCTACAAAAAATAAATTCAGGTGGTTTTGCTGCTGCCATGTGGGCGCATGCTTATTTAGCAATGACACATGTGAATAAAGAGGGGAATCTTGATATTAAAGAACGTTATTTAGCTCCCAGTATTAACGGAGATAAAATAGGATGCCTTTGTGTCACAGAGCCTTTTGGGGGTAGTGATGTTGCAGGTATGAGAAGTACAGCGGTTAAAAAAGGAGAGACCTATGTTCTCAACGGATCAAAAACCTTTATTACAAATGGCGTGTACTGTGATTATATGGTAGTTGCAGCTAAGACAAGTCCTGAACTGGGAAATAAAGGGATTAGTATTTTTATAGTAGATAAAGATACACCTGGTGTATCAGCTACTAAGCTGGATAAATTAGGTTGGAGAGCGTCAGATACTGGAGAGATTGCGTTCGATAATGTGGTGATCCCTGCTAGTAATTTGATGGGAGAAGAAGGAAAAGGATTTCCTTATATCATGCAGCATTTTGCATTAGAACGTCTTATCATGGGAGTCAATGCGCACGCAAGAGCAGAATATGCGTTAGAGTATGCATTACAATATATGTCTGAGAGAACAACCTTCGGTAAGACTATAGATAAATATCAAGCTTTGCGACATCGTTTTGCAGACCTGTATGCCGATATGGAAATTAATAGAGAATATAATTACTCTGTGGCCTATAGATTAAATAAAGGACAATATGTTGTAAAAGAAGCGACCATTTCTAAATTAAGATCTACTAAAATGGCAGATGAAGTTGCTTATGAGTGTTTGCAATTTTTAGGAGGTTATGGCTATATGGAAGAGTATCCAATGGCACGACTCTTTAGAGACAGTAGATTAGGGCCTATTGGTGGAGGTACATCGGAGATACTCAGAGAAATAATTGCCAAAATGGTGATTGATAAGAAAGAATATAAACCAGCAACTTAAAATAGTTGTTAAATAGTTTGCAATCAAAAAGATTGCTTTATATTTGCAGCCCGTTAAATAATCCCGATAGCTATCGGGACGGTATTCTAAAAGAGAGGAGGTTACAACGCTATGTTAATAATACCAATAAAAGAAGGAGAAAATATCGATAGAGCGCTTAAGCGTTTTAAAAGAAAATTTGATAAGACGGGAACTAAAAGATCCCTTCAAACTAGAAAGCAATTTGTAAAACCCTCAGTAAAAAGGAGAGCTCAAATACAAAAAGCTCAGTATATTCAAAATTTAAGAGACAAAGAACAAATCTAATTTTTTGTTTGACAAAAAAATAAAAAAAAGCCTTGCATTAAACTGTAAGGCTTTTTTTATTTTATTAAATTTATAATACAAA
>JABABD010000021.1 GCA_014238425.1 Flavobacteriaceae bacterium
ATGATTACTATCCGTTCGGGATGCTAATACCAACTCGTAATAGTAGTATCGACGGGTATCGTTATGGCTTCCAGGGCCAGGAGAAAGACGATGAAATCAAGGGAGAAGGTAATAGTATCAATTACAAGTACAGGATGCATGATCCTCGAATAGGTAGGTTTTTTGCAACAGATCCTATGGAATCTATTTACAATTGGTATTCACCATATGCATTTTCTGGTAATAGGGTAATTGATGCTATCGAAATGGAAGGTTTGCAACCATTTACAAAAACAAAAGGAAAGACTCTCGTTGCTGGTATAAAGTTTAAAGTCTCAAATGAAACCGATATAAATGGTGAAGTAGTAAATGAAATTCTTGATCGATTGAAAATAAAATTTAAAACTCAGTTATCCAAGAAGATAAAGGGCCATTATAATCAATTGGAAGGAGCTGTAGTCATAGATAATAAGGCTAGCTATGAAATATTATTTTTACCAAAAGAAGAAATCAGAAAAAGATTAGTAGCGGAAGGGTTGATGTCTGAAGAGGATTCAAAAGATTCAAATATTATTGTTTCAGCTATGGCAAATGGTATTGGAGGGGATAAAATTTATGTTTCCGATGAAACGCTGGGAGGCTTAATTGGAGATTGGATAGGAGGGGAAGGTGGTTTTTTAGATCATGAAAAAGAAGATTTGGATAGAGCAGCAAATACAATCTTTCATGAAATTGGACACCTTTTAGGCTTACTTCATACCTATCAAGAATATAAGGATGAAATTCCTGTAGATGTAAATGGAAAAGTTGTATTACAATTATCATCAATAAAAAAATTATGGGATTTTTCTAAAAAGGAAATAGAACAAGGCACATTTAATATGCCTGGAAGTGCTACTCGAATCCTTGCTGAAAACATTATGACTCTTGGACAAGAAGGTAATGATTTAATATTAAGGCTTGAATTACAAGATATAATGGATGATGTAGAAACAGGTGAAACAGGTTTTAATCTTAGGAATGATCAAATTGAAGAAATATACAAAACAATAAAGAAGTATGTTGATGAAAATAAGTAGGATGATAAAAATTAGTAATGGTATTATATTTTTATGTTTAATTTCATGCTCAGCCTTGTTGGGGCAAGAATATATAGAATATATATATTTAGATAGAAATAAATCAAATCATCAATTATTTTTAGATTTATGTGATTATGAAACAAGAAATGAATATGCAAGATTAGCAAATACAGTTAGTGATTCTATAACAATTTATGCTGAAGGTTTCAGAAAAGGCACAGAGCTTTATATTTCTACTGATAATGAAATGTATATCGTTCCTATTTCTAAACATTATCTGATTCATCAAAGGTATTTGGATTATATAGTTTTGAGTAAGGAAGAACTATCTTCAAGTTCTTCTCTTACCGTGCGAATAAAATTTGATTATCCTGACAATACCGAATATAGTTATGATTACCAATTTACTATTGCACACCTAAACAGCAAAATATTAGATAGTAAATCATTAGTTATTGGCGTTAATAAAAGTAATGATGAAGAAGAAAAAAGGCATGCAATATTAGGATACAGTCAAGTAGATGAAGTTGTATTTGAAAAAATGAAAAAAAATTGCGCCCAAAAAGCCAGAAAAAGTAATGGACCAGACTAGTTGATAGTATAAATCTTAAATAAATAAGAAGCTTTTATACAGAGATGTAAAGGTTTTTTGTTTTAAGAAACAAATGCCCATTTAGTTTTAAAATTTTGTATAACGTTATCAATGAGAAAGAAAAGTTTGATCTTGGTGTTATCGTCTACAGCTAGCGCACATCTTTGACAGGCACCTTTTGTTTAAAACAAGCGCCATTATACATTATTTCAAAGCAGTTATGCATTTGTGATTGATTAAGAGCTATTTTGATATTAGGTTTAACATATTAGAATTCAATAATATGAAAACATCAAAACCCATCATCCAACTATTCAAACAATTCATAAGAGATAGTGAGACAGGAAGACGCTTAAAGAAAAACGGTGAGCGTATCAAGCCAGGATCCATTCAGAACTATAAATATGTACTCAATAATCTAGTTGGTTTTACAATGGACGCGAACTTTAAACTACGTATTTGCGATGCATCTAGACTTACTAAAAGAGAGTATCTATCTGAGAAGAACTACTGGAGGAAATTCTACAAAAAATTCAGCGAATATCTCTATAAGAAAGGTTGTTTTGATAATTATGTGGGACAGAACATAAAAGTGATACGAACCTTCTTCAATTATCTTAAGAACGATAAAGATATGCATACTGGGGATTTTCAACGCTTATTCTATGTTCGGAAAGAAGAGGTGGATATACTTGTACTATCACCGGGCCAACTGAAATTCATGATTCATGATACCGAGTTTCACAATGAGCTAACACCTGCACTGAAGCGCACCAAGGATGTATTTGTATTCGGCTGTACCACTGGACTACGGTTTTCGGACATCTTCAGGTTGACTAACAAGAACTTTGAAAAGCAAGAAGATGATTGGTATTTAAAGTTAAAATCTCAGAAAACAAAAACTTATAGTTTTATAAAATTGCCGCAATATGCCATTGAAATATACCAACGCTATACATCGAAGTCTTCAAAAACACCAATATTCAAAAGCATTAGCCTCTTTATCTTCAATAGAAATTTGAAACAAATAGGCAAACAGGCTGGTTATACGGATGCCATTGAAATGACGCGCGAAAAACTTGGAAAAACCAAAAAGGCAAACAAAACAACAAAACGACTACAGTTTTGTGACAAGATGAGCTCACATATGATGCGTAGAACGGCTATAACGACACTTCTCATTCTCGGTATGCCTGAGCATCTTGTGCGTAAAATAAGCGGACACAGTCATGCTAGTAGCTCTTTTAATCGATACGTACATTATGCCCAAGCTTATGTAGATAAAGAAATTGATAAGGTGCATAGTAAATTAGAAGTTTATTAGGATTTTTTTGCATTTAAAAGCAAGGATTCAATTGTTTATAATTCCTAAGGTGGTTATCAATTGGTACTTCAATTAAAGGATGAAATTTTCGTACCTTTTAATAGAACCGCTGTTGAATCAGAGTAATATTCATTCCATAGAATCGTGCAATAATTTACAGAGGTTAATCTTGCAAATCCAATACTTACATTATAAGCAATGGGTTTCTTCATTTTCAATATCTTATAAAAGTATAATTCACTATCCGTGAGTTCTTTGAATAATTCCGCATAAACAATGGAATCCTTTGGTCGTAGGGTCAATGATTTATCCAAATCCAATCTTCCCTTTTGACATGAAGCCTGCCAGAATTTTATAGGAAAATCTAAAATTGGCAAACCATAATACTTCTTAATTAGATCTGTCCTTACCTCATTTATATTTGAATAATCTTTTGAAATAAAACTCTCATTTTCAAATAATTCATTATTCACTAAAAAATAGGCTATCGATTCTTCTTTTTCGACCGAATTTGAAATGGCACTAGTTCTCAGTACATAATAGTTCATTAATTGATCATCTAAAATCTTCTTCCTTTTATGGCACGAAACAAAAATCATCACGCAGAGTAAAATAGATATCTTTTTCATTCTTGTTGAATTTCTCGCTCACCAGTATCAATAATCGATTGGAGGAAATTATTGACATTTTCTTGATTTAGATCCTGACGCCCTCTAGGTGTAGATGTAACCGTAAATGGGCTTTTATTATCCGACGTTATTTGGGCTTTTTTTATGGTATATAGAAAATCATAATAATGTAATATTCCTTCGCCTGCTAGATCATGGTTTTCGGCGCTATCTCCCATATGTTGAATAAGTTCATTCGGATGCAATCGCAACAGAAAATGAGCTATTTCATGACCTAATGTGTGCCTTCTACCCTTAAGACCATCTTCAAATGCATCGTTCAATGTGGTAATGAACCCACCATCATATTCACCTCGAGTATCTGAGTTTCCAATATTTTCTATCATTTCTGTTTCTTTATTAAATGAAGGTAGATCGGAAATATGCTGTTGCTGAATGATCATTGCCTTGATTCCTGTCCTTTCATCATTTATTCCCTCAACAAAGGTTGATTCAATATCTTCTCGTAAACGTTCTCTAAAATCATCGATTGAAACATCGTCCACAACAAAAGTTTCTACATTAAATCTCCAGATAATCGGATTTCCGTCTCCATCGTTAAACTCGCCATCCACATATTGTGATGCTAGATCATTAGTCATCTTTTGTCGAACTTTTTCGTCTTTTCGTTCATTTCTAGAGAAAAAATGTTGATTTCTATCGCGACTAACTGCTACATAAAGATCTACTTCGACAACTCGTCCCAATACAACCCTTTCACCATTTTCAATTTTATATTCTAAATAAGTCTCTCCTTCCAAACCATCTATATCAATTGCTTGAATAGGTGTGTTACTAGCAAACTGATAAGGTGTCAACATTGGATATGAAGGAGATAATGGATCTTCGCTAAGAAACTTAGCAATCCTTGGGTCATAAATCCTAAATCCATAGTCATAAATAACACCCTCACCTTTAACTTCATCGTCCTTCTCTTTACCATTGAACCCATAACGGTACCCATCGATACTACTATTACGCGTTGGCATTAGCATCCCGAACGGATAGTAATCATTTTGAGCCTGAACATCTGGTGTAAAGTACTTCAAATCACCTCCTGACAAGATAGGTAATTTTTTGTCATTAATCACTTCTAAGACATTTCCTAAGTGATTGCTTAGCTCATAA
>JABABD010000030.1 GCA_014238425.1 Flavobacteriaceae bacterium
GGGGAAAAACATTTTTCTAACCTATTTTTCAGTTTTAACTTGTCAAATAATGCTTGAAATACAATCAGTCCAGAGAAAGAGGTGAGTTGCTGATCTTCAAATTTTGGAATCAGTATTTTATAAGCTTTACTTGCAATTGACGATTTGGTAGTCTTCATATTGGTGGCTGATTTTTCATTTAATTGTTTATTTCGCAACATCAATTATAGTGAAAATCACGCCATCTTTCTTTATTTTTTTACGTTATTTTTTTATTTTTCTGCGTTACTTTTTGAGAAAAACTCTATTTTTTAGAATACACCAGCGGTGTGATTTAGAACTTTCCAAAAAACTCAGTTATACACTGCTATACAAGCATATAAAGAAAATTTATCCGTTTTTTATGAAACCATAGAGTATACCCTAACGTTTCATAAATCGACTAATAATCAATCTATCCTATTACTCCTAGAGCACCAAGATAGTGCGTGAGTTCACTTTCTACGACTTCATTAACACCCATTGTGAGCGTCAGCTTTCCTTGTGGTCTAATAACTCGGCCTGCTCTTTGAATAATTTTCTTTCTCAAGGTCTCTAGCGTGCTGAACTTCCAAAGAGGGCGTCTTTTTTCACTCGTATTAAATTCTTTATTGTTCGATTCCATTTGTAATTCTCGGGTGAGGTTGTGTGCGATAATACCCGAGAATAAAAAAGCCTTATTCCCGTTTAAAGATTGAACCGGTACGTAATCTTGAAAACAATGGCTTTTTACTTCGCCTATTATACCTTCCTGAGATCCTCTGCCATTATGAAATTTTAGTATCGCTCTAGCTTTCTGAGTTTTATTTGTCACTATCACTTTAAATTCATATCCGTATTCATAAGGTTCGAATAAATCCAGTTGAATAGGGGTTTTCTTTTGCTTTTTTGCAAGTGTACGGATAAATATAAATCGACATGAACCATTCCAGCTTTTTGGTTTCCAATCGGATTCAAAATAAGATGTCGTGTTGTCCAAGTGTCTCCAGCGCTTTCTACCTTCGATTAATTTCTTTAGTTCAGTAAATCGGGCAAAAGGAACTGAAATAGTAAATTCAATCTCCTCGTCATTAAGCTTGTCAACAATGGTTTCATTAAAGAAAGCGCTATCCATTCTAGTTTCAAGAATAGCCTGTGGTAATGTCTTTTTAAGCTGTAATAGCCGGTTATAAATGAATTGATCCGCACCATTTGAGTCGTGTACATTGCCTGGTCTGTGATGTGCATCTAAAACCTGTCCTGTCTGAGCAACAGTGCACAATAGCGGATAATAACTTCTATTTCCCTTTTTAACTTTGTTAAACCCTACCGCTGTTCCCTCTGCATGACGCTTTGTATTTTGAACAGTCCCATCAAAATCTACGGTTATGCGACATAAATTTTCTTTCTGTAACCGATCTAAAACAAGATTTTCAGAAATTTGTCTATAAGATTCTATTTCACCTTCCTGAAGATTATCAAGAACTCTACTTAGAGTCGGTGCGCTTGGCAGTGTTTGTAAACCTAACGTACGCTTAACGATTAAGTCATCATGATAATATTTAATATCTTGTAGATGCCGATAACCTAAAATAATATGAACGATAAGCGTTAGAATAATGTTGCTGGTTTTATATTGTCCGCTCCTTGGGGAAAAACATTTTTCTAACCTATTTTTCAGTTTTAACTTGTCAAATAATGCTTGAAATACAATCAGTCCAGAGAAAGAGGTGAGTTGCTGATCTTCAAATTTTGGAATCAGTATTTTATAAGCTTTACTTGCAATTGAC
>JABABD010000011.1 GCA_014238425.1 Flavobacteriaceae bacterium
ATTATTGACTATTTCAACATCGAGATCATACGTCTTAACCAAGAACAAGAATACGTCCTTTACATTCACATCGAAAAAATTACTGGTCACTAACTGATCGAGCTCTGGATCTGCACTGACATTGAGCTGATGCTCTTCGGCAAGTGTTGAAATAAACTCAGACAAAGTCAAACCCGTTAAGTCAATTCTAATACTCTCATTTAATCCTTTTTTGGTTTTAGCCAATTCATTGAGTTTGTCATCAAAAATTTGATTTCCAGATTGCGAAAAGCATGCTGAAGATGCTACTATAACTATAATTAATATGATTCTTTTAAAAGTCATCTTTATGCACTTATTAGTAGAGATAAATTTCTTCAAAAGATGTCATTCCTTTGGCAGGCATATCGTATGCTTGATATATAACAAACATGAGTATTGTTATTAATATGATTTGTAGAGCTATTAACACAGCGTTTAATCTTTAACGATTTCTTTTAACATCCTATCTTGATCAATCTGCCAAGTGTTATAATTACCATCTCCATCAAAATCTTGCAATGAAGTCGCGGTAGCGACAAACTCATTTAATGAAGCTTTTACTATATCAATTCGGTATACAGCCTGTCCTCCCTTATCTATGGTAGCGGCTTGCTCAAACCCAAGCTCATTAAAATCTGAAGTATATTTTGAATGGCGATAAAAATGACTTTTCTCTAAGCCATGTAGCATACTCAACATGTTTTGTGCTTCTATCGCCTTAGCACTAGTCACTACTGAAGTTTGATTTGGAACAACTAAGTAAATAAGGATACCGATTATACAGAGCACAATAAGTATTTCTGATAAAGAGTACGCCTTTAGATGCATGTTCTTTTTAAGCAATTTTTTAAATACAAATTTCATAAAGTACTCTTTCATCAATTTAATGAATGTTGATTTAAAGCTAAATGTATTTTTAAATTGTACACCTTCCAACACGGGTTTCATAACTGTACAGGCTTATTTCAAAAGCGCCGTTACTTTATATGTAAGTAAAAATGTTCTTTTATTTTGTTTATTGCTATTCATACAGTTAAAGTAGACCTCTACTTTATTCTTCACTTATTCCCAGTTCTTTATAATCTAATTCTATAATCTCAAAGACGACTTTATTACTAGTATATTTTAAGTCGAGTCGCTATCATATGTTATGATTAGCATTAAAAACTGTTGATATTCAATAAAATAACAAAACTATAACGAAGGAAAAATAACATGATACCCGCCAAAAAGATATAGATTACTTTCCGATACAAAAATTAGCAAAGATGTTCCCAAGAAGGTCATCAGAAGTGATTTCTCCCGTAATCTCACCAAAATGGTAGAGCGCCTGGCGAATATCAATAGCCAATAAGTCTCCAGATAAATTAGCATCTATACCTTCTTGTACTTTAACGATTTCTTCAAGGGCTTTTAATAAAGCATCATAGTGACGAGAATTGGTAACAATAGTATCGTTATTTCTTAAAGCACCAGTATTTACGAAATCCAGAAGTTTAGATTTTAATTCCTCGACGCCTTCTCCAGTTTTGGCTGAAAGCAAAATTAAATTTGCAATCTGAGATTCAAAATTGGTAATACGTTCTTTATCTATGGCATCTACTTTATTGGCAACAATAACAAGTGGTTTTTGAGGATGCTTATTCTTGATTTGTGCAATCTCATTCTTTAATCTATCGCCTTTGGTTACAAGCTCTTTTGCGTCAATTAACATAACAACCACTTGCGCTTGTTCAATTTTTTCAAAGGTCTTTTTAATCCCAATACTTTCTACTACATCTTCGGTTTCACGAATACCTGCAGTATCAATAAATCTAAAGTTAATGCCACCGATGCTCATTTCATCTTCAATAGCGTCTCGCGTTGTGCCTGCAATATCACTTACTATAGCCTTTTCTTCATTTAGCAGAGCATTCAATAAGGTAGATTTACCAACATTAGGTTCGCCTATAATGGCAATAGGTATACCGTTCTTTATCACATTACCAACAGCAAAACTATCGATGAGTCGCTTCAAGACATTAGTAATTCTACTAATCAGCTCTTGAAATTGATACCTGTTAGCAAATTCTACATCTTCTTCTGCAAAGTCTAATTCTAACTCAATTAACGAGGCAAAGTTCATCAACTCTTCGCGAAGCATCTTAATTTCATTACTAAACCCACCACGCATTTGCTGTATGGCTATTTGATGAGAAGCTTCACCGTCACTAGCAATTAAATCTGCAACAGCTTCTGCTTGACTTAGGTCTAATTTCGCATTTAAGAAAGCTCTAAGTGTAAACTCTCCTGGATTAGCAATCCTTGCTCCTTTCCGAAGGAATAGCTGAATAATTTCTTGTTGAATATAAGGACTTCCGTGACACGATATTTCAATAACATCTTCTCCAGTATACGATTTCGGGTTCTTAAAAACAGATACCAAAACTTCATCCAAAGTTCGATTATCATCAACAATATGGCCTAAATGAATGGTATGAGTACCTTCCTTACTCAAGGTTTTTTTATTTACAGACCTAAATTGAGCATCACATAAGGCTATCGCATCCTTACCTGACAATCTAATAACGGCAATGGCACCAGAGCCTGAGGCAGTAGCGAGGGCAATAATAGTGTCGTTTTGGATCATTGTTATTCAGATAAATTCCATTCAGGAGTCAAAAGTAGGACTTTACTAGGTATTAGTAAAATCTTCACATACATACAGGAGAATAACTCTTATATTTGCCAAAAAAATTAGATGTCATGATTAAAAGAATTCTATTAATATGTCTTATTACCCTTAGCTTTTCATGTCAAGATGAGGCAAAAGAAAACTTTACTATTATTGGCACTGCTGAAGGCGTTGTTAACGGAACAGAAGTTAAACTACAAGAATTATTAAACAATCGTCCTGTACTTTTAACGAGTACTACCGTTGAAAATGAAGCATTCAGTTTTACGGGATCCATAAAGGATAAGGAAATGCATTTTATAGTCATAAAAGGCATACAAGGTAATTTACCCATTATACTTGAAAATGCAGACATTGATGTCGTAATCAATACTCAAAATCTTAATCAATCTAGTATAAAAGGAACTGAAGACAATGAATTGTTAATTGCTTATGGTGAAAAATTAAGAGATACAAATAAGAAGAATCAAGAATTAAATGTTACCTATCAAGAGGCACAAAGAGCTACTGATGAATCAAAAATGAATGCTGTTACCAAATCTTTTGAAAGTAATAAACAAGCACAAATCGATTACGAATTGAATTTTGTAAAAACTCATAATAAATCACTTATAAGCATTCTGGTACTTGAGCGTATGATGTACTCAAGAACGGCCACTGCATTAGAAATAAAAGAACTATTTGATGCATTATCAAAAGATGTTAGAGAAAGCACTTCTGGAAAAAATGTGAGTAAAGCTCTGGCATCGATGTTAGCTACAGCTGAAGGCTCTAAAGCACCAAATTTTGAAGCACCCAATCCTGATGGTCAATTAGTCGCTTTAAACGATATTACAAGTAAAGGCAAGGTTACTATTGTTGATTTTTGGGCTGCTTGGTGTGGTCCTTGTAGAAGAGAAAATCCGAACTTGGTAAGAATCTACGAGAAGTATCATGATAAAGGCTTAGAAATTGTAGGTGTATCACTTGACGGTAGCACGAAACAACCAGATCCTAAAGGTGCTTGGCTAAAAGCTATTAAAGACGATGGATTAACCTGGCATCAAGTTTCAAATTTAAAATATTTTCAAGATCCTATTGCTGAAGCTTATAACATTAGAGCTATTCCTGCAACATTTTTACTGGATACGGATGGAAAAATTATAGGTAAAGAATTACGTGGTCGCGCTCTCGAAGAAAAGATAGCTGAACTCCTTGATTAAATCTTTCCGAGTTTCATAAGAATAAAAAGGACAACTATTGGGACAGCCAGCAATACGACTGTTTGTAAGTCATTAGTAATTAGCCTAGGTGCTAAAATCAAGGTCAATACATAACCTCCGATGGCGCCACCAAAATGAGCATCATGTCCAATATTACCAACCTTGTTTCTCATTCCATAAATTGAATACAGTAAATATCCAATACCAAAAACAAAACCTGGAATAAAAAAATTGATTTTCATCCACGGCTCAAATAATATGGCTGAGTACAAGACTCCTGTTACAGCCCCACTTGCTCCAATAGCGCTATAATTATAATTATTTTTGTGGAAGACAAAAGACAATAAACTTCCTGCTAATAAGCTTCCAACATAAATAATCAAGAAATTTACAGGCCCAAGACGGTTAACTACTATAGGTGCAAAAAAGAAGAGGGTTACCATATTAAATAGCAAATGTTGCATATCTGCATGTAAAAATCCAGATGAAAACATTCTAATTTGCTCACCTCTATTAATACCTCCTATATGAAACTTATACTTCTCGAAAAATGAAAAGTCTTTAAATCCCTTCATGGAAATAATCACATTTGCTGCAATGATGACGATGGTAATAATATCTAAACTCAATAGTAATGTATTTAATTAACAAGATAGGACGAAGATAATTGTAATTCGTTACATTCTCCATTTTTGCTTCAGAATATACTTATCTTTGCAAAAAAAAGTTGACTCTTGCACTTACTCGCTTACATTTTAATTTACCCTATACTCTGGCTTGTTTCCATCCTTCCATTTAGGCTATTATACTTTATTTCAGATGGATTATATGTTCTTATTTACCACATTTTTGGGTATCGGAAAAAAGTTGTCAAGACCAATTTAGATCTTGTGTTTCCCGAAAAATCTGAAGTCGAAAAGAAGCGTATAATGAAAGGTTTTTACCATCATCTATGCGATATGGTATTGGAATCGATAAAATCATTGACCATTTCCGAAAAAGAGATGAAAAAGCGATTTGTGTTTTCAAACATTGAAGAGATGACCAGACTTGGTGAGCAAAATAAGAGTGTTGTACTCATGTGCGCTCATTATGCTAGTTGGGAGTGGATTTTTATTCTTCAAAAATACATAAAGCATAAGGGTTATGGTATTTACAAAAGATTAGCCAATAAATATTTTGATGCCCTTGTTAAGCGGATACGTGCAAAATACAATACGTTTCTTATCACTACTAAAGAAACTATTCCTACACTGATTGAGTCAAAGAATAATGGAGAATTAAGTATGAGTGGTTTTGCCTCAGATCAATCTCCTAAAGCTAATAAAGCATTTCATTGGAATGAATTTATGGGCATTAAAGTACCTATACATACAGGTGCGGAAATGATTGCTAAAAAATTAGACATGGCCGTTGTGTTTTTCAAGGTGAAGAAGTTGAAACGAGGTCATTACGAAACGACTTTCGAAAGCATTACCACCACGCCGAAAGAATTCAAGGATTTTGAAATCACTGACCTATTTCTGAAATTTGTTGAAAATCAAATACACGAAGCACCAGAATATTATCTATGGACGCACAAGCGTTGGAAACATAGAGATAAAGTGCCAGAAAAATTTAAGTGATTTAAATTTCAAACCAACTTTCAACAGTATCCTTATCCGAACTCGTCTTAAAAGTTTTGTGCACAAATTCATTATTCAATTTATTGTACTCATAATCACTTTCCCACTCTTCATGGTTCGCCGCTAATTCCTTAATACTATCACAAACAAAACGTATTTCATCACAGGTTGTCGTTGGATGAATAGACATACGAATCCAGCCTGGCTTTTTATATAAATCGCCAAGTGTAATTTCATTGATCAAAGAATGAGATGTCTCATAATCTACATGCAATAGATAATGCCCATATGTTCCAGCACAACTACAGCCACCTCTTGTTTGTATACCAAATCTATCATTAAGAAGTTTAACTCCTAAATTATAATGAAGATCATCTATATAAAAAGAAATAACACCTAGTCTATCGGTATGCATTGGTGCCAGGATATTGATGTTTTCTATATGGCCAAGTTCAGAAAAGATCTGTTCCAAAATTTCATGCTCGCGATCCATCATGTTCTTGACACCCATTTGTTCTTTCAACTTAACAGATAGTGCCGTTTTAATAACTTGAAGAAATCCTGGTGTACCTCCATCTTCGCGTTCCTCAATATTGTCAATATATTTATGTTCACCCCAAGGATTGGTCCAACTCACAGTACCGCCTCCTGGACAATCAGGAATCATGTTATGATATAATTTCTTGCTGAACACCAATACGCCTGAAGTTCCTGGCCCTCCTAAAAATTTATGCGGTGAAAAGAAAATCGCATCTATAGCACATTCTGGGTCTTCTGGATGCATATCGATGTCTACATATGGTGCAGAGCATGCAAAATCTATAAAGCACACGCCTCCGTGTTGATGCATTAGTTTTGCAATCTCATGATGTGGATTTTGGATACCTGTAACATTAGAACCTCCAATAACAGAAGCTATTTTTAATGTGCAATCTTTATACTTAATCAGCAATTCTTCAAGATTTTCCAAACTAAACAGTCCATCTTTTCCTGCTGGAATGACTTCTACTTTTGCCATGGTTTCTAACCAAGACGTATGATTAGAGTGGTGCTCCATATGAGTCACAAAAACGACAGGGCGTACCTCTTCAGGAATTTCGGTAAATTTTCTGAGGTTCTCAGGTACTTTAAGTCCAAGAATACGTTGAAATTTATTTACAACACCAGTCATGCCTGATCCTGAACAAATCAATACATCATCCTCATTGGCATTGACATGATCTTTAATAATGTGCTTGGCTTTATGATAGGCCATGGTCATTGCGGTTCCAGAAACCGTTGTTTCTGTATGAGTGTTCGCCACAAAAGGTCCAAAATCATTGAGCATTTTCTCTTCTATCGGTCCATATAATCTTCCTGAAGCAGTCCAATCTGTATAGATGATCTTCTTCTTTCCATAAGGGGAAGTGAATTCTTGATCAATACCAATAATGTTTTTTCGGAATTGCCTAAAATATTCTTCAAGTTGCGACTTAAATACCTGAGGTTCTTTTGTTTCTATCATTGCACTGATTTATAGAACTAATGTACTAAATA
The DNA here is from genome assembly GCA_014238425.1 of Flavobacteriaceae bacterium. Classification (GTDB taxonomy): domain Bacteria; phylum Bacteroidota; class Bacteroidia; order Flavobacteriales; family Flavobacteriaceae; genus JABABD01. The sequence goes on from JABABD010000011.1 coordinate 7,059, forward strand.
TTTGCGATTTGCTTTATATCTACAATAAATCTATCGGCCAAATCATCAGCCTCTTTCTGAGACCTTGCTTCTGTATAGATTCTAATGATAGGCTCTGTATTACTCTTCCTGAGATGTACCCAATTATCGGAGAAATCTATCTTGACACCATCAATGGTCTTAATATCTTCGTTAGAATATCGGTCTGTCATCTCCTTAAGAATGGCATCCACATCTAATTCAGGTGTCAATTGAATTTTCTTCTTACTCATATAATAATCAGGATAACTCGCACGTAAAGTACTAACACTCATGTTTTTTTCCGCCAATAAACTTAAGAACAAGGCGACACCTACCAATGAATCTCGTCCATAATGCAAATCTGGGTAAATGATCCCTCCGTTACCTTCGCCACCAATTACAGCGTTATTTTTTTTCATTAGCTCTACGACATTAACTTCACCAACGGCACTTGCTTCATAGATTCCTCCATGTTTTTCGGTAACATCTCTTAAAGCTCTAGATGAACTCATATTACTCACCGTATTTCCTTTGGTTTTAGCCAAGACGTAATCTGCACAGGCAACCAATGTATATTCTTCTCCAAACATTTCACCATCTTCACTCATGAATGCGAGTCTATCTACATCTGGATCAACTACAATACCGAAATCTGCTTTCTCAGAAACCACCATTTTAGAAAGATCTGTTAAATGTTCCTTCAAAGGTTCTGGATTATGTGGGAAATGGCCTGTTGGGTCGCAGTACAATTTTATCGCATGAACCCCTAATCTTTCCAATAATCTCGGAATGGCTATACCTCCAGTTGAATTTACGCCATCAACCACCACTCTAAAATTAGCCTTATCGATAGCATCCTTATTCACGAGTGGCAAATCCAGTACTTCATCAATATGAAGATCTATATAAGCTTGATTCTTCGTTATTTTACCCAAACTATCAACATCTGCAAACTCAATTGAATTACTTTCAGCAATCTTAAGAATCTTTGCCCCTTCAACACCATTCAAGAATTCTCCTTTATGATCCAATAACTTAAGTGCATTCCATTGTTTAGGATTATGGCTGGCGGTCAATATAATACCTCCATCTGCATGCTCCATTGGTACAGCAACCTCAACAGTTGGTGTAGTGCTTAATTCAAGATCAATGACATGTATCCCCATACCAACTAAGGTTTGCATTACCAAACTCTGAATCATATGCCCAGAAATTCTAGCATCTCGACCTACTACAATTCGATAATTATCCTTATTACGTTGTTGTTTAACCCAAGTGCCATAAGCAGCTGCAAATGTAACAGCATCAATAGGTGTTAAATTATCTCCTACTTTTCCTCCGATAGTTCCTCGTATTCCCGAGATAGATTTTATTAACGTCATTTATTGAAAAATTTTTAACAAATATACAATTACAATATGGTAAATCTTAAAATGGTTATTCGTAAATTTCACTAATGAATTACTTAGCTCACATCTATCTTTCAGGAGGCAATGAATTGGTTACAATTGGAAACTTTATTGCTGATGGTATTAAAGGAAAAGATTACGAAAAATTCTCACCTGAAGTCCAAAAAGGCATATTACTACATCGGGAAATTGACACCTTTACGGATGCAAATAAAATAGTACGAAAAAGTACTAAAAGACTGCATAAGCGCTATGGTCATTATAGCGGCGTCATTGTCGATATACTTTACGATCACTATTTAGCGAAGAATTGGACAAATTACTCGAACATTCCTTTAGGTGAATACATTAATGATTTTTACAATAGTTTAGATAGACATATTGATATTCTACCTCCTCGAATTATTAAAATGATGCCTTATATGATATCTGACAATTGGCTGCTTAGTTATGCGTCGATTGAAGGCATACAGCGTGTCTTAAATGGTATGAATCGGCGCATTAAGAATATAGATAATATGAATGAAGCGACGATAGAACTCGAACAATATTATAAAGAATTTGAATTAGAGTTTACTCAGTTTTTTGAACAACTCAAAACTTTCTCAACGAATAAATTAAAAGAATTATCTTCACAATACTAAATCACTAATTAATGAAAAAAATAATTATCCTATCTCTTATTACGCTTTTTTTTTCCTGTAAAAAATCAAATGAATACATTCCAAAAAGAGGACTAGTTACACAAGAAGCAATGATAGTTTCCGCTAGAGAAGAAGCTTCAAAAATTGGTGTTGCAATCTTAGAGAAAGGTGGAAACGCTTTCGATGCCATGATAGCAACAGATATTGCCCTGGCAGTGGCCTATCCTTATGCTAATAGTTTTGGCGGTGGCGGATTCATGGTCTACCGCTTAGAAGATGGTAGTACTGGCGCTCTTGATTATAGAGAAAAAGCACCATTGGCATCGTCAAGGGATATGTATCTAGATGAAAACGACAATGTCATTCCAGGCAAAAGTACAATCGGCGCTTTGGCTGTTGGAATACCAGGAGGGATTTCTGGAATTTTTGCTGTTCACGAAAAATTTGGCTCCTTGCCGATTAAAGACATTTTGCAACCCGTTGCTGATTTAGCAAGAAATGGATTTGTAGTTACTGAAAAACAAGCTGATCGATTTAAACACAACGACAGTATTTTCAAAGCAGTAAATGGAAAGACCATCTTATTTTCTGCTGACAAAAAAGCAAATGATATTGTAAAAAACGAAGCTTTAGCTCAAACTATAGAACGAATTATTACTAATGGTAAGGATGAATTCTATAAAGGTAAGACTGCCGAGATTCTGGTAAAACATTTAACAGAGAAAGGCGGGATTATAACTATGGAAGATCTTGCTAAATACGAAGCGCAATGGCGGACACCTGTGCGTTTTAAATATAAGGATTTAGATGTTATTTCTATGTCTCCACCATCTAGTGGCGGTGTTTGCTTGGCACAAATAATGAATATGATAGAGCCTTACGACATCAAGAAAATGGGACATAATTCATCGAAGGCCATTCAACTGATGGTGGAAGCTGAACGTAGAGCCTATGCAGACAGGACCTTTTATTTAGGAGATACAGATTTCGTTGATGTGCCCATTGAAACCCTAATAAGTGATGAATATGTGAATGGCCGTATGGGAAATTTTAATTGGAACAAAGCTACGCTATCTTCAGATGTTTCTCATGGCAATATTCAAGGCTACGAGAGCAATGAAACTACTCATTACTCTATTGTAGATCAATTTGGCAATGCCATAGCTGTTACTACAACAATTAATGGTGGTTTTGGTTCAAAACTATATGTGGAAGAATTGGGCATTTTTATGAATAACGAAATGGATGATTTTAGTAGTAAACCAGGAGAACCAAATATGTTTGGTCTTATCGGTGCCGAAGCTAATAGTATTGCCCCTGAAAAACGCATGCTAAGTAGCATGACACCAACACTTGTTGAAAAAAACGGAAAACTTTGGATGACAGTTGGAACACCTGGAGGATCCACCATCATCACTTCCGTTTTTCAAACCATTTTAAATGTCTATGAGTTCGATATGAGCATGCAGGACGCTGTAAATGCGCCTCGTTTTCATCACCAATGGCTGCCAGATGTTGTGCTTTTCGAGCCAAACTCTTTTCCGAAAGAAACAATTAAAGCTTTGCAAGAAAAAGGATATCCAACTAACGAAGAGCGCACTCCCGTGATAGGTAAAGTAGATGGTATTTTAGTGCTACCGGATGGCACTCTTGAAGGCGGTGCCGATCGACGTGGAGATGATACTGCTATTGGATTCTAACTAATCAATCAAAAAACCTTAATTATGAAATATTTAATCACTGCATTTGCCCTTATCTTTTCAATAAACACCTTTTCTCAAGGTACACAATTATTAAGACAGCCTACAGTATCTAATAATGAGATTGTTTTTGTGTATGCAAATGATCTGTGGAAAACATCTATAAATGGTGGAAACGCTGTACGCCTGACCAGTAATGACGGTTATGAAATGAGTCCTCATTTTTCAAAGGACGGTAAGCGCATTGCATTTACTGCTCAATATGATGGTAATTATGATGTCTATGTTATTCCTTCAGAAGGAGGTCAACCAAAACGGTTAACATATCATTCTGCTTTTGATGCTGTTCAAGGATGGACACCAGAAAACAAAATACTATTTAGATCGAATCGTGAAGGTCGCCCAACGCAGACCAATAAATTTTTCACCATAGGTATGGGAGACAGTTTTCCTAAGGCATTAGATATTCCGAGAGCAGCTTACGGAGAAATTTCGGCAGATGGAAAGCATGTTGCGTATACCCCAATAACCTCTTGGGATCCAGAATGGCGAAATTATAGAGGTGGTCAAGCAATGCCTATTTGGGTCGTCAACTTAAAGACAAAAGAATTAATTACCACTTCCCAACCAACAAAGGAACGTCATTTAGATCCCGTTTGGCATAATGGTATTGTCTATTTTTTATCGGAACGTGACTACACGAGTAATATTTGGTCATTTAACCCCAATACCAAAGAAGAAAAACAAATGACCTTCCACAAGAAGTTTGATGTCAAAAGTTTAGATTCTGGTGACAATGCTATTGTATATGAGCAAGGTGGGTATCTGCATTTGTTAAACCTTCAAACTGGTGCTTCAAAACAATTATCTATTACTGTTAATGGTGATATGGATTTTTCTCGTCCGAGATGGGAAAACATTACAGCCAACAACTTGTCAAATCCTAATATATCTCCAAAAGGCAAACGTGCCTTATTCGAATATCGTGGTGAGATTTTTAGTGTTCCAAAAGAAAATGGCACATGGCGTAATCTTACAAATACGCCCGGAACTGCAGATCGTTATCCTATTTGGTCTCCAAAAGGTGATAAGATCGCTTGGTTTTCTGACAAAAGTGGCGAATACCAATTAGTCATTGCTAATCAGAACGGACAAAACCAAAGTAGCATACCTCTTCCAAACCCAACTTTTTATTTTCAACCAGATTGGTCTCCTGATGGTTCGCATATAGCCTATACAGATACAGATTATAACATTTGGATACTCGATTTAAATACTGAAAAAGCTATTAAAGCTGCAACAGATAGGTATGCACATCCTAATCGAGCAATGAATCCAGTCTGGTCTCCAGACAGCAAATGGATTGCTTTTGCCAAACAAACAGATAGTCATTTTAAAGCCGTATTCGCATATAACATTGATACTAAAGAAACTATTCAGATCACCGATGCCATAGCAGATGCTATAAGCCCCGTCTGGGATGCCTCTGGAAAATACATCTATACCTTAGCAAGCACTGATTATGGATTGAATTCGGGGTGGTTAGACATGAGTTCTTATGACCCTCAAACAAATAGAAGTTTATATGCTATAGTATTAAATAGCAAAGATGCTGCGCCAAACCTTCCAAAAACGGATGAAGAAGAAAAAGAAAAACCAAAAGATGATGCATCTGATAAAAAGGATAAGACCGATAAAAAAGAGTCATCGAGCACTTCAAAAGTGGTTATTGATAAAACAGGACTGCATAACAGGGCTGTTGCATTAAAACTTCCTTCGAGGAATTATGTAGCGCTTTCCAAAGGTGCAAAAAACAAAGTATTTGTAGCAGAAAATATTCCTAATGAACAAGGCGTAGTTGTACATAGTTATGATGTTGAAAAAGAAAAACCAACCGTATTCGCAAAAGGAGTATCTCAAATTGTGGTTTCTGAGGATAGAAAAAATGCTGTTATGAGGCAAAATGGTTCTTGGAGTTTAGTAGGTACAAAAGCACCACCTAAAGCTGGTGATGGGAAATTAAAAATGAATCTCAAAATCAAGGTTGATCCTCAAGCGGAATATCATCAAATTTTCAAGGAAGGTTGGAGATACATGCGAGATTTCCTTTATGTAGATAATGTTCATGGCGCACCATGGAACGAAGTTTACAAATGGTATTCACCATGGATTAACCATGTTAGACATCGTACTGATCTAAATTATGTGGTGGATATTATGAGTGGTGAAGTAGCTATCGGTCATTCCTATGTTTCGGGTGGTGACATGCCAGATGTAGATGTTGTTCCTGTAGGATTATTAGGCTGTGATTTAGAAGTTTCAAATGGATTTTATCGTATCAAAAAATTATACAATGGCGAACGATGGAATCCGAATATTAATGCGCCTCTTACATTGCCTGGTATAAACGCAAAAGAAGGCGACTATATCACCGCGATAAACGGTAAAACATTAACTTCAACTATAAATCCATATAGTCTTTTAGAGCAAACAGCTGGGCGAGAAATCACTATCGAAATCAATAGTGATCCATCGAGAAATGGTGCCCGATCGGTCTTGGTAAAACCTATTCGTAGTGAACGCAATCTTCGTTCTGTGGATTGGGTTGAAGAAAATAGACGCAAAGTTGATAAACTATCCAATGGTAAACTGGCCTATGTTTATGTGCCAAACACTGGTGGGGGCGGTTTCACATCATTCAATCGCTATTACTTTTCTCAACAAGATAAGAAAGGTGTTATTATAGATGAACGTAATAATGGTGGTGGTTCTGCAGCTGATTACATGATTGACATTATGTCTCGTGAATTATTCGGATATTTTAATAGTAAAGCTAATGACAACCGACCATGGACCACTCCAATGGCAGGTATTTGGGGTCCAAAAGTTATGTTAATCAATGAACGTGCAGGCTCTGGAGGCGATCTATTACCGTATATGTTCAAAGCTAAAAAACTAGGTCCGTTAATAGGCACAAGAACTTGGGGAGGATTAGTTGGTACTTGGGACACGCCAAGATTTATTGATGGTGGTCGTATGGTAGCACCTAGGGGTGGCTTCTATGATATTAACGGAGAATGGGCTGTAGAAGGGGAAGGTATTGCACCAGACATCGAAGTTATTCAGCATCCAAAACTTACATCTCAAGGCAATGACCCTCAATTAGAGCGTGCCGTGGAAGAAGCAATGAAGCTTTTAAAAACTGAGGAATTTTTTATGAAACCTGAGCCAAAAGCACCAGTCAGATGGAAACGCCCTAATGGTTACAAGAATGATAATTAATCGCCTGTATAGTATAGAATGAGTTTTGTAAAAGACATACAGGCTATTTATATTTTAAACGGAAACCCTGAATTTGCCGCTCAGATGAAGGCCTATTTAATGAATAAGTTTGAACTGTATGGAATTAAAACTGATTTGCGTCGCTCTCTTATGAAACCCTTAGTCGAGAAGTATCGACTTGAAGTCCGTGACACTATTAGAACATTGGTTTTTGATTTATATTATTTACCACAGCGAGAACTGCATTTATGCGCCATTGAATTATTTGAAAAACAGTTGCGTAAAGACTATAAAAAAGATGATGTTCTTCTTATTGAAAAACTCATTTCTAACAACTCTTGGTGGGATTCTGTAGATTTTATATCTAAACAAATCCTTGGGAAGTATCTACAGATATTTCCAGGGGAAATAGCACCTGTAATTAACAGATTCTCATCTTCTGATGACTTGTGGTTACAAAGAAGTTCTATTATTTTTCAATTAGGATATAAAGATAAAACAGACAAAGAATTACTGTTTAAGCAATGTTTAATTCATAAGGAATCTGAAGAGTTTTTTATACAAAAAGCCATAGGTTGGGCCTTGCGAGAATATGGAAAAACAAACCCTAAAGACGTGCTTGAATTTGCGCGTAATTCAGATTTAAAACCATTAAGTAAACGCGAAGCTATAAGGAAATTGATATGACATATGATGTTATTATTTTAACGGATAAAAATCATGTCAACTCGTCTGAAAATCCGAGTCTACAAAAGATTTTTCTCGAAGACAACTTACTTAAACAAGCACTGATTGCTGAAGGGTTAAGTGTTGAACGTTTATCTTGGGATGATGCCTTTTTTGATTGGCAACAGGCCAAATCAGTAATATTTAGAAGTACCTGGGATTATTTCAACCGGTTTGATGAATTTACGGAATGGTTAAATAGGGTTTCAAAACAAACCATTCTATTCAACTCAAAAGACCTTATCTATTGGAATATAGATAAGCATTATTTAAAAGACCTTGACACTAACGGCATTCGCATTGTAGAAACACACTTTATTGAGCAAGGTTCATCAATGACACTTGCCGCACTTTATGAAGAGCTAGGTTGGAAAGACACTGTACTTAAACCTTGTGTGTCAGGAACCTCACGACACACTTATAAACTCAGCGTTGCCAATCTTGAAAAACATGAAGCCATTTTTAAAGAGTTGATTTCAAAAGAAAGCATGATGTTATCACCCTTTCAGCATAACATTGTGACCAAAGGAGAAATGTCTTTAGTCATCTTTAATGGGATATATTCTCATGCTGTACTTAAGGTTGCCAAGACTGGAGATTTTAGGGTTCAGAGTAATTTTGGAGGCTCAGTACATGCATATGACCCTACTGAAAAAGAAATTGCATTTGCTACGAAGATAGTTCACGCTTGTCCAGAACTTCCTATTTACGCAAGAGTTGATATCTTTATAGATAATGATGGAGAATTAGCTGTTTTGGAAGTAGAGCTAGTAGAACCAGAATTATGGTTCAGAAATAATTTAAAAGCTGCAGACATACTCGCAAATGCCTTAAAGGAAAAATTGAATGCGCATTAAAAAAATACTTAAGATCATTGGAGGACTTATTGTCTTCCTAACACTACCAAGTTTGCTGTTTTTTGGATTCATCTATTTCAAATACAACGAAGATCTTCCTATAGGTGTTAAAGGTGAACAAGCAGATGCTTTAGCAAATAAAATGCTAGACGCTCTAGATTATAAAACTTATCAAGCTACAAATTATTTGGAGTGGACATTTAAAGGTCGGCATCATTACAAATGGAAAAAAGACAAGAACATTTGTGATGTACTTTGGAAAAACTATAAGGTACGACTGCATTTAAATGAGAATTCATTAAGTCAGGCTTATATTAATAATCTCGAAATTAAGGGAAAACAAAGAAGCGAGTTATTAAAAAAAGCGATTGACTATTTTAATAATGATTCTTTTTGGTTGGTGGCTCCTTATAAGGTTTTTGACCCTAACGTTGAGCGTTCATTAGTAAAACAAGAGAATGGCCAAGATGCTCTATTAGTAACTTATAATACTGGCGGAAGTACTCCAGGCGATTCCTATTTGTGGATTTTGGATGATGATGGCAAACCTAATAGTTATAAAATGTGGACCTCCATCTTACCCATTGATGGGCTTCCTGCCAGTTGGACTGATTGGGTCATTACAGAAAGTGGCGCACAGCTCCCCACACATCACAGCTTGTTTTTTTTGGGTTTGGATATGGGAGAAGTCAAGGGTACAAAATAAGTGAGTTCAGAAATGGTTTATTCGCTTTTGTTCCTGCTAGCCAAATCATTTCTTTTTCCTAATTTAATATTATTAAAACATTAATTATGAACATTCGCTTCTTTATTTTATCATTGTTTTTACTATCCACCTTAACCAATTGTCAATCACAATCCAATCATAAATGCCCATTTCCATATCAAAATCATCATCCAAAAGATAACTGTGGTTTCATTGAAGTGCCAAGAAATTGGGATAGAGTTGACTCCGGCACTACCACTATAGGGTATTTAGTCATTGCTTCAAAAAGTGAGCAACCAAAATCAGACCCTGTAGTGTTTTTACAAGGTGGTCCTGGTGGAAATGTGTTACATCTTGCCGATACATATAGCAACCTTGCACTGGATACAGATAGAGACTTTATTTTATACGACCAACGTGGTATTGGGTTTTCAGAAGAACTTTGCCCTAATCTTAATTTGCAGCTTTTAGAGGTAATGGCAATGGATTTAGAGATAAAAGAAGAGATAAAAGAATTACAAAAGTGCTTATCATCTTGTAAAAACTATTTAAAAACAGATAGCAGGCAATTTAGTACCACAACAAGTGCAAAAGACCTAGAAGCCTTAAGAAAGCATTTAGGTTATGAAGAATTGAATTTATTTGGTAGTTCGTATGGTACACGATTAGGGTTGAAGTATATGGAACTTTACCCAAAGAACACTAGGAGTTCTGTGCTCTCTGGATTATTCCCACCAGGAATCAGAATGTATGATAATTTATTTTCGAGTTTTAACAACTCTCTGAACCTTGTTTTTGAAAGTTGTGAAAATGATACTCATTGCAACACTCAATACCCAAATTTAAAAACTGAATTTTTAACAATTTACGCATCACTTAGAGATCATCCTATTGACATAGAGATCAACAATAAACCCTACGCTATCAATCAGCAAGATGTATTATTATTATTGCATCAGATGCTCTACAATCCTAGTACAATTGGGGAAATTCCTGCCTTTATTGAAGCATTAAAAATTAGAGATGATACTGTTATCTCTGCCACTACTAATCTCTTTCTTCCAAGGTTAACACTTATAAATTTGGGTGTATATTATGCAATAATGACATCTGATGAAGGGGCATTTAATAATCAAGACAAACTACAGCTAGACAGTAAAAATTTATCGTTCTCAGAGTCTGGCTTAAGTTTATTCTCGGCGGATCCAGAAATAATAAAAACGTGGCCACATAAAAAAATAGAATCTAATACAATGACATTCGCCACATCACAAATACCGACTCTGCTTATAAGTGGAGAGTTTGATCCTGTAACACCACCTGTAAATGGTAATGCTTTAATGAGTAGCCTTCCAAAAAGCCAACATTTTGTTTTTAAGAATAATGGCCATGTTCCGCTGAATAGGTGTTTTTTTAATCTGGCTAAACAATTCCTTGATAATCCATTACAGAACGTAGAAGCTAGTTGCACTAAAACATATAATTCTTTCGTTTGGGATTAATGAAATGCACCTATTTTTTACGGACGACAATTTGGTTACCCTATGAACCTTTCATCGATTTGTATCTACAAGAAAGTTAATTGGGACAACTACATCTTTTTAACAAATCTATAATTCAACTCCGCTTCATTTTTAGAAGCAAAAAACGTATCTTCGCAACTTTGCCCGTCGACAGGCAAAAATGTTAAAATTATGACCAATTTCGATGAACATATTGAGGTAAAGGGCGCTCGCGTTCATAACCTCAAGAATATTGACGTGACCATTCCAAGAGAAAAACTGGTGGTTATTACTGGGCTTTCTGGAAGCGGCAAATCGTCTTTAGCATTCGATACTATTTATGCTGAAGGACAACGCCGCTATATAGAAACGTTTTCAGCATATGCTAGACAATTCCTCGGCGGTTTAGAACGCCCAGATGTCGATAAAATAGATGGTCTTTCACCAGTCATCGCCATTGAACAAAAAACAACCAGCAAATCACCTCGATCCACCGTTGGCACGATAACAGAAATCTATGATTTTTTAAGACTCTTGTTTGCTAGAGCTAGCGATGCCTATAGTTACAATACCGGTGAACGCATGGTAAGTTATAGTGATGAGCAGATTCGTGATTTGATCATCGAAAGTTTTAATGACAAAAAAGTAAGCATATTAGCTCCTGTTGTGCGCTCTCGAAAGGGACATTATCGTGAATTATTTGAACAAATTGCCAAACAGGGCTTTGTAAAAGTCAGGACTGATGGTGAAATTCGAGATCTTGTTAAAGGCATGAAGTTGGATCGCTACAAGACGCATGATATAGAAACCGTTATCGATCGCCTGAAAATACATGCAGACGTTGATAAAGATAAGCGCTTGACAGAAACCATTAATACTGCCATGTATCATGGCGATAACGTATTGATGGTGATTGATAATGATACTGAAGAGGTTCGTTATTTTAGTAGGAATCTGATGTGTCCTAGTTCCGGAATCTCGTATCCAAATCCAGAACCCAATAATTTTTCATTCAATTCGCCAAAAGGAGCTTGTACAAAGTGTAATGGCATTGGAACATTGTATCAAGTTAATGAACGAAAAATTATTCCAGATGACTCTCTATCTATCAAAAATGGCGGATTGGCACCTCAAGGGCCTCAAAAAAATAGTTGGATTTTCAAGCAGTTGGAACTCATTGCTCAAAAATATAGTTTCAAGCTAAGCGACCCAATAAAAGACATTCCGGAAGAAGCCATTGGCATGATACTGTATGGAGGTAATGATAAGTTTTCTGTCGAAAGTAAAACCTTAGGAATTACGCGCGATTATAAAATTGATTTTGAAGGAATCGCAAATTTTATCGAGAGTCAATATAAACATGCTGAATCCACTTCTATTAAGCGCTGGGCTAAAGAGTATATGGACAAAGTTATTTGTCCTAAATGCAAAGGCAGTCGATTGAAAAAAGAGTCCCTTTACTTTAAAGTAAATGAAAAAAACATTGCCGAATTAGCAAGTATGGACGTAGTGGACTTATCAGATTGGTTCAGTCAATTAGAAAACCGCTTATCAGACAAACAAAATGCAATTGGAGTAGAAGTCATCAAAGAAATTCGAACCAGATTACGATTTTTGTTAGATGTTGGGTTGGATTATTTAGCGTTGAACAGAAGCTCTAAGTCGTTATCTGGAGGTGAAGCACAACGTATTCGATTGGCCACACAAATCGGTTCGCAATTGGTAGGTGTACTTTACATTCTTGACGAACCCAGCATCGGTTTACATCAAAGAGATAATGCAAAACTAATTAATTCATTGATCTCATTACGAGATATAGGCAACTCTGTTATTGTTGTTGAACATGACAAGGACATGATTGAACGTGCCGATCACGTTATTGATATTGGCCCTGAAGCAGGAAAGCATGGAGGTGAAATAATTAGTGAAGGAACTCCAAAAGAATTGCTGAAACATCATACTCTAACAGCCGATTATCTCAATGGCACTAAAGAAATTGAAGTTCCAAAAAAACGCCGCAAAGGCAATGGAAAAAACATTACCCTAAAAGGGTGTACTGGAAACAACTTAAAGAATGTTGATATTAAGATTCCATTAGGTAAAATGATTGGGGTCACAGGTGTTTCAGGAAGTGGAAAATCAACCTTGATAAATGAAACGCTCTACCCTATTCTTAACAACTATTATTTTAATGGTGTGAAAGAGCCAATGCCATATAAAAATATAACAGGGCTAAAGAATGCTGACAAGGTCATTGATATTAATCAATCTCCTATCGGAAGAACGCCACGAAGCAATCCAGCAACATATACAGGAACTTTTAGTGAAATACGAAGTTTGTTTGCAAAAATTCCAGAAGCTATGATTCGTGGTTATAAACCAGGACGTTTTAGTTTTAATGTTAAAGGTGGTCGCTGCGAAACCTGTCAAGGTGGAGGATTACGTGTCATTGAAATGAATTTCTTGCCAGATGTATATGTAGAATGCGAAACCTGCCAAGGAAAACGTTTTAATAGAGAAACATTAGAAATTCGCTATAAAGGAAAATCCATTAGTGATGTTCTGAATATGACTATTAATGAAGCCGCGAAGTTCTTTGAACATATTCCAAAAATCCATCGAAAATTAAAAACGATAAGAGATGTTGGATTAGGTTATATAACACTAGGTCAGCAAAGCACCACCCTTTCAGGAGGAGAAGCACAACGTATTAAGTTAGCAACAGAGTTATCTAAAAAAGATACTGGAAACACCTTCTATATTCTGGATGAACCAACAACAGGGCTTCACTTTGAAGACATAAGAGTACTCATGATAGTGCTCAATAAGTTAGTAGATAAAGGCAATACGGTAGTTATAATTGAACATAATCTTGATGTTATAAAAATGGTGGATTACATTATTGATATTGGTTATGAAGGCGGCAAAGGTGGTGGCGAAATAGTTGCTATTGGAACGCCTGAAGAAGTGATTAAAAACAAAAAAAGCTATACCGCACAATTCCTCAAAAAAGAACTTGATTAGTACGCAGTTTTTAGTGGCAGTCTGCAGGCTCTTCAACTTTGAGTAAAATTGGCAAGATAAAAACAACAAACTCTAAAAAAAGAAGTAATTTGCGCAGGTTTTACTGAATACTGAATACTGAATACTGAATACTGAATACTGAATACTGAATACTGAATACTGAAATTATGAGAGACGAGAAACACCACAAAGGTTGGAATGAAATTAAGACTAACGACTCCTGGGCAATCTTTAAGATTATGGGAGAATTCGTTAACGGATTTGAACGCATGAGTAAAATTGGGCCTTGTGTATCTATTTTTGGATCCGCAAGAACAAAACCAGATCATAAATATTACAAACTAGCAGAAAGCGTAGCCAAGCGTATTGTAGAAGCAGGCTATGGTGTAATTACTGGTGGTGGACCAGGTATTATGGAAGCAGGTAATAAAGGAGCACATTTAGGAGGCGGAACATCAGTTGGACTAAATATTGACCTCCCTTTTGAACAGCATGACAATCCATATATTGATTCTGATAAGAGCCTAGATTTTGATTATTTCTTTGTTAGAAAGGTAATGTTCGTTAAATATTCTCAAGGTTTCGTAGTGATGCCTGGAGGTTTTGGAACTTTAGATGAATTATTTGAAGCTATAACACTTATACAAACTCATAAAATAGAAAAGTTCCCGATTATTCTTTTTGGGAAAGATTTTTGGGAAGGATTAATGGATTGGGTAAAAAGCACTCTCTTGGAAAAATTCTCAAATATTAGCGCAACCGATTTAGATTTGATTCATCTTGTAGATACTGAAGATGAAGTTATTGATATACTTGATAGTTTCTACGGTAAATACGACTTAAGTCCAAATTTCTAGATGATGTACAACAGGCTCCAAATACTAACAATAGATTGAACATACGTTTTTCATACATACTTATTTTCTTCGTATCAATTTCTGGATTTACTCAGAATGTAATTGATATCGATGCTTCTATTAATGTAAAAACGAAAAAAATATCAATCCATCAAAAAATAGCTTACAAAAATACATCTAATGATACTTTACAAGCTATTTATTTAAACGATTGGAGTAATAGTTATTCTACAAAAACAACACCTTTAGCCAAACGTTTTGCTGAAGAATTTGACAGTAAATTTCATTTCGCAAAAAATGAAGATAGAGGCTATTCCATAGTGACATCTGTAAAGGATACTAAAGGAAATCAACTAGAATTCAAGCCTCTTAAGGCACATCCAGATGTTCTTAAGATCACACTAGCGCAGCCGCTTCAAGCCGACGAACGTTATACTATTGAACTGGATTATATAGTGCAAGTACCTCATGACAAATTTACTCGATATGGTGTTACAGACACAAATGACTATAGACTGAGGTATTGGTATATGACGCCAGCTATTTACGATGGTGAATGGTATTATTTCAGTAATAAGAACTTGGATGACCTATTTATACCTCCTGCCGATATTTCCTTAAAAATGGAGTTTCCGAAAAATTATGTGCTGAATTCGGAACTTGATTTTGTCAATCTGGATCAAAGTGATACTACTCAAACTATCACACTATTTGGGAAAGATAGAATAGATACAAAATTGACACTCACTAAATTACCCTCATATAAGTTTGTGCAAACAGATAACTTCTCAATGCTATCGAATATAGATGATGAGAATCTCCCTGCATTAGACAAAGCCATGGTTAATGATAAAGTCGTAAAGTTCATTATCGATAATCTTGGAGAATATCCTCATAGCAAGTTATTTTTAACACAAGTAGAATACAAACGAGATCCTATTTATGGTTTGAATTTACTACCAGATTTCATTAAACCATATCCTGCAAGCTTTGAGTATGAATTAAAAATCCTAAAAACATCCTTACATAATTATCTTAAAAACACGTTATTACTTAACCCTCGTAAAGAACAGTGGTTGTTGGATGGTTTACAGACCTATTTCTTGATTAAGTATGTTGAAGAAAATTACCCAGATATGAAAATTTTAGGGAAGTTTTCAAAAATTTGGGGAATACGTTCATTCTATGCTGCTAAACTAGATTTTAACGATCAGTACGATTTTCTATATCAGAATATGGCGAGGACCAATCTTGATCAGCCATTAGCAATGCAAAAAGATTCTCTATTGAAGTTCAACAAAAATATTGCTAGTAAATATAAGGCTGGAATAGGTTTAAAATATCTAGATGAATTCATAAATCAAGATATTCTTGAAGAAACTATAAAAAATTATATTAAAAAATATAGACTCAAAGACACATCCATTAGTGATTTTGAGACCATGCTTCGTAATGCTACAAATAAAGATATTGACTGGTTTTTTGGAGATTACATACAAACGCGAAAGAAGAATGATTTTAAAATAAAAGATCTTAAGAAGAGCAAAGATTCGGTAACCTTCACGATAAGAAACAGACGAAATAGTAACATGCCGGTTTCATTATTCAAGCTTAAAGATGATTCTATTATTTCAAAAACTTGGATTACAGATATTAGGGGAGAAAAGACGATAACCATCGCTAGAGATAGTGCTACCAAATTGGTCTTAAACTATGATAAAGTTATTCCTGAACATAACTTGAGAAACAATTGGAAATCACTAAAAGGGTTCTTTTTTAATAATAAACCCTTGCAACTTAGGCTGTTTAAGGATGTGCAGAATCCTGATTACAATCAATTATTCTTTATGCCACTGATCGAATATAATAACATATACGATGGTTTGACATTAGGTCTTAAAGTATACAATCGTACAGCATTAAGAAAACCATTTGATTATCGGATTCAACCAAAATACGGAACGAATTCCAAATCATTAACTGGATCTGTCACCTTTAGTTATAATAAGTATATAGAAAATCGTGATCTATATCG
The DNA here is from genome assembly GCA_014238425.1 of Flavobacteriaceae bacterium. Lineage (GTDB taxonomy): Bacteria > Bacteroidota > Bacteroidia > Flavobacteriales > Flavobacteriaceae > JABABD01. Next base: position 23,801 of record JABABD010000011.1, read on the forward strand.
TATTCGTTATGGCATTGGAGCAAAGTATTCGTCCTATGCTGAGGATCTATTCTTTCGGGTCATAACACCAAGCATAAGTCTATCTTTTAGAGACGATAGCGACTTTAGGTCTAATAAATCTTCTCGCTTAAATTTCAGGTATCTCGATATCACTAGAGATCCTGATATAAATAATATAACTGATAACAACGATCCAGATTATCGAGTTTTTAATGTCAGGTATTTAAATTCTAACAAGGAACTCTTGAATGTTTCGCAATGGTTTGCAGATTTTCAGCTTTCAAAAGAATTCGGGAAATTATCCTTCAACTATACTTATAGAAAGCTCTTCCAGAATAACAGACAACTTGATCTTCGTTTTTTTGCTGGTTCTTTCCTATATAATAAAACGCAAACTAGTAACGACTTTTTTAGTTTTGCTTTAGATAGACCTACGGATTATTTATTTGATTACAATTATCTTGGTCGTTCGGAGACCTCTGGAATATTTAGTCAACAAATCATAATTGCAGAAGGTGGTTTTAAATCTAAATTAGAAACACCATTTGCCAATCAATGGATATCTACCGTGAATGGAAGCACAAGTATATGGCAATACATTCATGCGTATGGCGACTTAGGTTTTGTAAAGAACAAAGGATTGAAAGCAAGATTTGTTTACGATTCTGGTATTAGACTCAGTTTAGTACAAGATTATTTTGAGGTATACTTCCCTATATATTCCAATTTAGGTTGGGAAATTGGGCAACCAAATTACGATCAGAAAATTCGTTTTCAATTCACCCTAGATCCGCAAACTTTGTTAGGATTATTTAGAAGAAAATGGTATTAATCAGCCTTCTTTTAAAATTAAATAATTCTTAGTCATTATCTCTCTTGTTGATATTTATTGATGATTTATTATCAATAAATAGATTCTATTGAATTATTCGTAAAATTCTAACATATCACACCATTGCAATCCAGCTAATTTTTGACTAACTTTGCGCTCAGTTCATAATCAACTATGCAAAACAAGTCAGAAATTAAAAAAGACCTTTCCTTTGAGGATTTCAAGTCAGAAGTTCTTAATGATTACAAGATTGCTGTAACAAGCAGAGAATGTAGTTTACTAGGGCGAAGGGAAGTTTTAACTGGCAAAGCAAAATTTGGCATATTTGGAGATGGAAAAGAAGTGCCGCAATTAGCATGGGCAAAAGCGTTTAAAGACGGTGATTTTCGGTCAGGCTACTATCGTGACCAAACTTTCATGATGGCAATTGGCGAACTAACTATTGAGCAGTTCTTTGCAGGCTTGTATGCACATACAGATATTAACGCCGATCCTATGTCTGCTGGTCGCCAAATGGGTGGTCACTTCGGAACACACAGCTTAGATGAACATGGTCAATGGAAAAACTTGACCAAACAAAAGAACTCAAGTGCCGATATTTCTCCCACTGCATCCCAAATGCCAAGATTACTTGGGTTAGCACAAGCATCAAAAATCTATAGGAATGTAAAAGGTATCGATACCACAAACTTTTCAATTAGTGGAAATGAAGTAGCTTGGGGAACTATTGGTAATGCTAGTACTAGTGAAGGCTTATTTTTTGAAACCATCAATGCCGCTGGCGTATTACAAGTACCTATGGTCATAAGTGTTTGGGATGATGAATATGGGATTTCTGTACATGCAAAACACCAAACAACCAAAGAAAACATATCTGAAATACTTGCTGGTTTTCAAAGAACGGAAGATGAAAATGGCTATGAAATATTAAGAGTAAAAGGATGGGATTATCCAGAATTAATGGACACTTTCCAAAGAGCTGGACAGATTGCGAGAACAGAACATGTTCCTGTGATGATTCATGTAAATCAACTAACGCAACCTCAAGGACATTCAACATCTGGATCGCATGAACGTTACAAGAACAAGGAACGTTTAGAATGGGAAAAAGATCATGATTGCAACGCAAAGATGCGAGAATGGATGATTTCTAACGGCATTGCCACTGATGAGGAGTTATCTAAAGTCGAAAAAACTATTAAAAAAGAAGTTCGCGATGGCAAGAAAGCTGCCTGGACGGCCTACCTCTCTCCTATCCTTCAAGAACGTCAAGAGATTGTAAGTATACTTGATGCGCTCTCTAGTTCAAGTAGTAATAAAGCCTTTATACAAAAGCTACGTAACCATGTTTCTGAAAATCAAGAACCCATCCGAAAAGATGTTTTGATTGCAGCTCGAAAAGCATTGCGTTATGTCATTTCAGAAGAATCTCCTGAAAAGCAGCGACTACAACAATGGATTAATAATTATATACAAGAGATTCAACCTAAGTATAGTTCTCATCTTCATAGTGAATCTAATAAAAGAGCAACACTTGTTGAAGAAGTAAAGGCAACTTATGACACTAATGCCGAAGAGGTTGATGGCCGCATCATTATACGTGATAACTTCGATGCCATTTTTGGTAAATATCCAGAAGCCTTGATTTTTGGTGAAGATTCTGGAAATATTGGAGATGTAAATCAAGGTCTTGAAGGATTACAAGAGAAATATGGAGAGCTACGTGTAGCCGATGTTGGCATACGAGAAGCAACCATTCTGGGGCAAGGCATTGGCATGTCTATGCGTGGTTTACGACCTATTGCCGAAATACAATATTTAGATTACCTCATGTATGCCTTGCAGGTCATGAGTGATGACTTGGCTACTGTACAATATAGAACACTAGGTAAGCAGAAGGCCCCGTTGATCGTTAGAACTCGTGGCCATAGACTAGAAGGTATTTGGCATTCGGGATCGCAATTAGGAGGTGTTATTAACCTTATACGAGGTATTCATGTACTCGTACCAAGAAGTATGACTAAAGCTGCTGGGTTTTATAACACGCTACTCGAAAGTGACGAACCAGCTTTGGTTATTGAATGCCTAAACGGGTATCGTTTAAAAGAGAAAATGCCAAATAATATTGGTAAATTAAAAACACCAATTGGTGTTGTTGAGACCGTAAAAGAAGGCTTAGATATTACATTGGTGTCCTATGGATCTACCTTGCGATTAGTTGAAGATGCTGCAAAAGAATTAATAGAAGTCGGTATTGACGCAGAAGTGATTGACATACAATCTTTACTGCCTTTTGATTTACATCATGATATTGCAAAAAGCATTGCTAAGACCAGTAGATTAATGGTCATAGACGAAGATGTACCTGGAGGTGCTTCAGCTTACATTTTAGATAACATTTTAAATGAGCAAAATGGCTATGATCTATTAGATAGTCAACCTCGAACGCTTACAGCAAAATCACATCGTCCTGCCTACGGAACTGATGGAGATTATTTCAGCAAACCATCTACTGAGGATATTTTTGAAGCCGTTTATGGTCTCATGAACGAAATGAGTCCTATTGATTTTCCAAAGTTGAGGTAAGCTTTCTGAAACTGGTTTTTTGTTTATATTTATATCCAAAGAACTTTCATGCTCACCAAACAAGACAAAACCCAATTACGCAGCACTATTTTTCGTCATTTAGACGGCATATCAACGGCCTCAACAGCCTATGCACTTTACAAAAAGGGAATTCTTGACCATATCCTCAAAGCAGAAACCATAGAATTAAAGTCTTTGGCCAAAGAATTTAAAGCAAGTGAAGGATATCTAAATATAGCATTGCGGATTTTGTCTTCTCAAGGTTGGTTAGAGCAAATATTAGACAATAAAAACGATAGTATTCGGTATGCTACTAATAAAAATTCGACAAAAGCATTTGAGCTTACGGCCTTATATGAAGATGCTGTGAATTTACTTCAGTATTCTGTAAAATTTCCTGAAGGACCTGTCGGACCAGATGCCTTTATTGTTTTAGAGCGCATTTTTAAGAAATTCGAAAATCAATTTGGATTAGATACTGCTGATAGCGAATCTATTGAACATCAAATACTCAAGCATATTGAAGGTGTTATTGCAGCACCTATTATCGTTATGCTCGGCATGAATGGTATGTTTCATAAGTATTTTATGGAAGCTTCGTTTAGAGCTCAAGAATATCATCAAAACCCTGAGAGTTTTAAAAAAATATTAGATTTCTTAACGCATTTAAACTGGTTTATTAAAAAGAATGATACCTACCGTTTTACAGACGCAGGATTGTTCTTTGCTAAAAGAGCCTCTGCTTATGGTGTTACGGTTTCATATATTCCAACATTCGTGGCTTTAGACGAATTGCTTTTTGGTAATCCAGAAGTATTAAGAGCTAGTGATGGAGAAAGAGAATTACACGTTCATCGTGAGATGAATGTTTGGGGAAGCGGTGGCGCACACTCCACTTACTTTAAGGTTATCGATCAAATTATTATCGAGCTATTTAATAAACCTATAGACGAGCAACCAAAAGGCATTCTGGATATGGGTTGTGGTAATGGCTCTTTTATTCAACATATTTTTGATGTCATAGAACATCAAACAAAACGGGGCAAAATGCTTGATGAACATCCACTATTATTAGTGGGAGCAGACTTTAATAAAGCAGCATTAAAAGTCACTCGAGCAAATTTGATCAAAGCAGATATCTGGGCTAAAGTTATTTGGGGAGATATTGGCAGACCTGACCTTCTGGCCAAAGACCTCAAGGACGATTATAACATCGATCTAAAAGACTTATTGAACGTGCGAACATTCTTAGATCATAATCGTATATGGGAAATGCCAGAAACTGTTAGCGGCAGAACAAGTACTTCTTCTGGTGCATTTGCACATAGAGGTCAATATATTAGTAATGATCTAGTAGAGGATTCACTTTTGGAGCACTTGCAAAAATGGAAGCCTTTTGTAGAACGATTTGGATTATTGATTATCGAACTGCACACAATTCCTGCTAGCCTAGCTGCAAATCATATAGGAAACACACCTGCCACTGCATATGATGGTACACATGGTTATAGTGATCAGTTTATCTTAGAAGTCGATGTCTTTAATAAAGTGGCAAAAGAAGCAGGCTTACACCCAGACACGAACTATTTTACTAAATTTCCAAATAGTGAGCTTGCCACGGTGAGTGTTAATCTTTTAAAAGGATATTAAATAAACTCATTCCAAATGGTCTTCTTGAACAGAGACAAAAGATGTTTGGAACCTTAACTAATTAAACTAAAAAAATGAACAAGAATTTTACCGACCTAGCATTAGCCGTATTACGTATTGGATTTTCAGCAAGTATGCTTACTCATGGTATTCCAAAAATTGCTAAACTCTCAGAAACACCTATTAAATTTGCTAATCCTTTAGGTATTGGTGAGGCGCCTACACTTATTCTAACTCTTATTGGCGAAGTATTATGTCCTATATTAATACTGATAGGATTTAAAACCAAATGGGCATCAATTCCGGCTGCCATTACGATGTTGGTTGCCGCTGTTATAGTTCATGGCGCAGACGATTTTGGCACCAAAGAAAAAGCCGTGCTATATCTCATTGCTTTTCTGGCAATTTTCTTGGCAGGGGCTGGAAAATATAGCTTGGATGCGATGATGAAGAAGCGATAACAACGATAATTTATCGTTGTTATCCCGTAACTGAAGCGTATATAATGCTATATTTATAAGGATATAACTAGTTGTATTTAATAAGCCCAGACTTCTGGTTCTTCCCAGGTTTATTGCTATCCATCGAAAATTGTAGATAAAGGTCAGTTCTTAAAAAGCATGCTGGAAATCCCTTGAGGTTTAATAATCTAACTCTCCAAGCTTTCGATTGAAATCTTATGAGAGTTCTACTCTCAAATACGAATTTTGATTCGCATAAAGCTTGACTGAAGTTATAGAAAATAATCTATAAAGTCAAGTGTTAATTCGAATCATTCTTGTTTTTTTAGCACTGATTTGGATTACAGACAACCACGTGGATAGCTTTGAAAATAACGACACCTTATCAGCCACTGATAAAATGCATGATTTTAAAACCATAAACGCTGATTCAGAAGCCTTATGTGGCATCTGGACTTCCTACTTAAATAGAGCTTTTCCCAAGGGCAGCTCTATTTACTAAACACAACAACTCATATAAAACATAGCTAGAACATATCTCGACTCTGGTCTTTTGTTTATATTTAAGACAAATAACAAACATGAAATAAGTAGCAATTAATACGCTACGTTTTATATAAGTAACCGATGAGAACACATTCGCCAAAGGCGAACTTTAATCTGCGCAGCTTCGCTGACAATGCATCTCAAAGTAAACGTGTTCTCATCTGCAGGGTTAAACCAAATTACAATCCTACTTAAATTATTAACATTGCCTTCGACGAGCTTCGAGCTAAAACGTGTGCCATCGTCGGTTAAAAGTAATTTGATCCTGATCCTTGAATTCCCAATCTAATAAATCCTACAATTTACACTTCGCTTTGCGAAGCTAATTGATAACCAATAATTTGAGATTATATCGATGTCACCTTCTCAAACTATTGTTACAGAATTTATTATCTTTTCATTCGCAAATCAGAACTACGCTTAACCCTGCAGTTGTAGCCAATTGAAAATCAAGACTTAAAAAGCACATTCTACATTTGTAGAAGTTAAATAAAATCTCTACGTTTGTAGAGTTAAAATATCATTATAAATGAAAAAAGTCTTACTTCTATTTATTATTCTGCTTGGATTAACTTCTTGTAAAGAAAATACAGAAAAACAAACAACATCTGATGAAACATCAAATACTATTGAAAATTCTGCAGAAATGACAGAAGAGCAAAAGGATTTGAAAAAGAGCGCGATACCAATTAAGAGCTTATCAAAGTTAAGCAACAAGATATATGATGAAATTGCAAATTTTGAAATATTAATGATTGGGGAAATGCACGGAACAAATGAACCTGCTGAATTTGCTTATGGGTTATGTGAACTAATTACTGAACACGAAGACAATGTGATAATGGCTATGGAAATTCGTTCTTCACTTATGAATAACTTGTCAGACGAGATGTCAATTTCCCAGTTAAAAGAATTGGATTTCTTTCGCAGAAAAAATTTTGATGGTAGAAATGGTGTAGCATGGCTTGATTTAGTGCATAAGAGCGCTAAAAATGAAAGAATCATTTTAAAATTTATTGATAATTCTTACCCGTCTTCAACCAGAGATTCATCCATGTACATGGAAATACGTAACATCCATAATAACCATCCAAACACCAAAATAGTTACTCTAACTGGAAATGTACATAATTCTTTTACACCCCTTTTTGACAAAGTAAGAATTGGAGGTTACTTGTTAAAAGATTCTGTTAATTTTGATTCTAAAAAAATCATGTCCATTAATCATGTATTTAGTGAAGGCAGCATGTTAAATAATGACGGTACAGGGTTAAAAATTAGCACTATTGAAAGAAAGGAAAATATTTATAATACTACCTTATCCCATGAAATGTTTTTATATAAGAAATTTCCTGAAGAACAAAATCGATGTACACATATCCTATATACTGATAAAGTAACGGCTTCAGGAATAGTTGAAAAAGATGATAGGTAATGATAATATATCTCTCTTTTACAGAAAAATGGACTTGGCAAAACTAACTCAAGAACATAGAATTACAAACAGAAAATCCAATAAATCGAATAAATCGAATAAAATAACTGGCTACAACAACGTGTATAATTAATGTCTTGTTCTCGCCTACTTACGAAAATCCTAGCGGATTTTCTATTCGGTTTTTATTTGCTAAATTAGGTGCTTAAACACGCCACTAATCATACACAAAACCGGTGCAAAAAATACTCGAGGGATATTCTTTACTTTTGAATCTGACAAAAAAAGAGCTTCTAATTCATGAGTACTACACAACCAACCAAGAATACAGTAAAAACAGTATGGCATACATTTATCAGTAGTTCTGTTTGGTGTTGGTTTCAGAAAGTAATTATATTGACGATTTTCTCTTTAGTGGTAAATCATTTAGCAACGCGCGATAGTTTTCCAGATGGTGAATCGTATAGATTCCCTATAGAAGGTTTTCTATCAACTATTATTTTATTTATTCTCATTGGGATTATAGCGGATCTTAATTTTAAATTTTATAAGAAAAAGCATTTCTCCAAGAAGATAGAGATTGTCTCTATCGTATGGTTTATGGCTTCTACTCTAGGATATATTACGATCATGTATATTCCTGTAAATATTATTTTAAATATAGTTGCTGGCGGACAGACAGAGTTCTATTATCTATTAATTGGTTTGTTAATTACCTTATTATTGAGTTTTATTTTCATAGGTATACTGTATGCACAAGACATATACAGTTTATATAAGTTATCCATAAAAGATGCTGAAATTACTATTGAAAGCGGTGCAAAAATGACAAAGCTTACCTATGAAAATATTGCGTTCTTTTACAGCGAAAACAAAATTGTGTATACTGTTCAAAACGATGGCACAACAATTAACACCGATTTTACATTGAATGAGCTCGAAGAAAAAATAAACGATCAATTGTTTTTTAGAGCCAATCGACAAATTATCATTCACAAAGATGCTGTAGACCAAATTGAAAAGATTGAAAATGGCAAGTTAAGTATTCGGTTAAAAGCTTCCATTGAAAACGATGCGATTGCTGAAATCAATATCAGTCGTTACAAGCGAAAAGCATTTATGAGTTGGTTTCAATAAAGATGCCATAAACTACCGACTATTCAGTTATAAATTTAGGACCATTCAGTAAAAACATAAATATTTAAAGGGATTTTCAGAGATTTTGTTCATTATTTCGTATAGGATTTAAAATCAAAAAACAATGAACAAAATTACCTTACGACAAACATTAATTCCATTAATTACCATTGCAATCATCTGCTTTTTATGGTTTGGACCAATCCGTATAAGTTACATAGAAAATATCATTATTTCTATATTAATCATTATAGCGAATTATATAGAATACAAAGGAAAACCATTTTCAGCACTTGGATTTCAACGTGAAAAATTCACACTTAAAAATATCTTAGTAGTTGCACCATTAGTTGCACTAGGACTCTTTGTTTTTTATGTCTTTGCATTGGTTCCTGGAATTACAAAACTCACAGGAGTTCCTATAGATTATTCAAATTTTGATGAGTTGAAAGGAAATCTTTCAGCCTGTTTAATTGCTTTATTATTAGTGTGGGCTACTGCGGGATTTGGAGAAGAAATTATCTTTCGCGGTTATTTTATGCGACAATTTGTAAAATTCTTTGGAGAAAGCAAAGTCAGTATTGTGCTTAATATTGTCCTACTTGCTTGTTTTTTTGGCTTTATGCATGGTTATCAAGGAATTACAGGGCAAATTGTTGCAGGGTCAGTCGGAGCCCTCTTAGCCCTGATATTCTACCTGCGTAAATACGATTTGTGGTTTATCATTGCTGTACACGGTTTCTTTGACGCTATTGCTATAATTTGTATTTACTTTGGTTTGGCGTAACGATACCAAGTAATAACACTTATACATTGAATTTACCCAATAAAGTGTGCCTTTTTGCACTATATTTTGTTATAAAACAAAACTATGGCTATGCTTGATGGGTTTTTGAGGTTTAGACGAAATTGCTGTGCTGAATCTGACTCGAAAAAATAATTGAGATAATTACAGTTGGTGTGTTTCGTACTTTAGGCAACAACGTGTATAATTAATTGCTACGCTAGCTTGTTAAGAGGAAGAAATTATCCTACAATTTGTATCTTTCCATAACGGAAAAATTCGAACCCACGGCTTCGCACTTTTCTCCACTGCGAATTTTCAGCAGGTTCAAACCTGCTTCATCCGAACGCAAAAGCGATCAGCTGAAATTCGCAACTAACCATACACGAACACGATGAGAACACATTCGCCAAAGGCGAACTTTAATCTGCGCAGCTTCGCTGACAATGCATCTCAAAGTAAACGTGTTCTCATCTGCAGGGTTAAACCAAATTACAATCCTACTTAAATTATTAACA
>JABABD010000010.1 GCA_014238425.1 Flavobacteriaceae bacterium
ATACATTTGCACTCGCAAAAATAAGTTCATTGCTATAACGAAAATTGGAGAGGTGCCAGAGTGGTCGATCGGGGCTCCCTGCTACGGAGTTGTACCTTTACGGGTACCGGGGGTTCGAATCCCTTCCTCTCCGCAATGTTTTTCAATCATATCTATATTTCGGGGTGTAGCGTAGCCCGGTCATCGCGCCTCGTTTGGGACGCGGAGGTCGCAGGTTCGAATCCTGCCACCCCGACATTTTTGAGTTACGGGCTCGTAGCTCAGCTGGATAGAGCACCTCCCTTCTAAGGAGGCGGTCATAGGTTCGAATCCTATCGGGCTCACAAAAAGCTTCACTAATACTAGTGAAGCTTTTTTGTTTCTTAATGTCAGTTGTCGAATTTTTTAGTCGCCCTTTACTGCTCAACGACTTTTTTTCTTGATTTATCGATATTTTATTGAAAAAGGAGTATCTCGTTTTATGTTTGCTCTGTAGTTATTTGATTACGCCCCTAATTTAAACCTAATATAACATGAAAAAGCTGACCTACATTATTCTAATTTCTTTAGGATCCTTAACTTTTAATTGTTCTACAGACACTTCTAATGACCTAACGATTGAATCTAACAATTCTTTTGCCGCTAGATTTATTAATGAAAGTGCAGCGAATGTAGATTTGGTAGTATATGACCTTAACGGGAATGTTATTAGTAATAACCAAAATATCAAACCTGGTAATTCTATTAACCTATCTGATTTGAATCAAGAAGAAACAACTTTTAGAATTGTCACCGAGGTTTCAGATAGAATTGCTGTTCTCGATATAGAAGATACAAATAGTTATTATGTAGTGCTTAATGATGAAAATTTAGTAAGTACTATCCAAACGACTAGACTTTAGAGCATACTAGAACTACTTTCTGATTATTTACATTTGTTGTAAAAAACATATAGATTGTCCCACCATCTCTCAGATTGAATCTCTTTTTAAGTTGTTCTACCGTTTCAGGAAAATTACGAATACTGATATTAGCTTTCATATATAGAAACTCCTTTTTAAGGAGTTTTTTGTTATATGACAATATCTTGTCAACCTTAAATCGCCTTCCCGGGAAATTTTTTAAACCATTTGATGTATAAAGATGAGAATTGACATTAAGTTTATGGAGTTTGAGTTTATGAGATAATAGTTTAAATGCCCCAGCTTTAAGTATGGCACTATTTGGTTCGTAAAGATATGCTAGCGGTTCAGAAAACGTAGCGTTCGCATCTGATTCATTCTCAATTTTAAAAGAAAAGATGTCGTCCTTGTCTTTTTTAAGATTGATCGCTGTTATATCTATTGCGTCTGAATAATCTTTCTCAAGAACCCATAAAAGCTCTTTGACATCGTTATTTACAGAAACTACATGAACTTTCTTAACACCGTCTAACTCCCTTAAACCAGCTTTAATATCAAGCAGAGGAGCCGTTTTAATCATAATATTGTTTGAGAGTTTGAATAGTGATTCTAAATGCTCAGGCACATTAGGCAAACAATCTTTAAGAAAAAAAACTTTACCTTTTGTATTGTGCCTTCTTGATGGATCAATATAGATCCAATCATACGTTTTCTTTGAGGACTTTATATACTTTATACCATCATCGTTTATCAAAGTAATATTGTGAGCTTTTAACTGCTTATAGTTGTTATTTACTATAACTGAAAGATGTTCATTGATTTCGCAATGAGTTACGGAATCAAATACTTTAGAAAAACAATAGGTGTCTACACCAAATCCTCCAGTAAGATCAATTAATGACGTTCCCGATATTAATTGTGATTTATATTGCGCTGTAGCCTCTGAAGAGGTTTGTTCAATATTTAGTTTATTAGGATAATAGATGTTCTTTGCGTTAAACCAAGTTGGGAGTTTTATTTTGCACTTCTTTTTAGCTTCTATTTGCTCAACTATCTCCTTAATTAAGACATTATTGAATTCAAGGTTCTGCAATAATAATTTGGCAACATCAGAATCTAAATTAAAATTTATAAAATCCTGATTTACAGTATTTAAAATATCTTTATTCAAACTAATACTATAAATTTTTAGTCAATTGCTTGACAATCTTATTATCTGATAAAAATTCTTTTAAAATAACCTTTATGGCTGTATAGGTGGGTATAGCGACTATCATACCCACAGCGCCAAATAAAATACCAGCAATAATAATAACTAAGAAAATTTCTAGAGGGTGAGATTTCACACTTTGCGAGAAGATAAATGGTTGACTGAAGAAGTTGTCTACCAATTGGCCAATGGCAAAACCAATCATAACATAAATGGTAGTAGGTAAAATGACATCACTAAAACTTTCACCTAGATTGCTACTCATAGTTAAAATAATCATTAAAACGGCACTAATTAACGGTCCAACATATGGTATCAGGTTCAGTAAAGCACATAAAAATGCTATGACTACGGCATTTTCAACACCGAAAATCAATAAGACTATCGTATAAATAATAAAAAGAATGAGTATTTGAAAAAATAACCCAACAAAGTAACGAGACAACAGGTTTTTGATTTTCTCGAAGGATCGTTTCGAACCAGATTCCTTATCATCTGGGACTAAAGTCATGATTCCATTCTCTAATAACTGACTGTCTTTCAATAAGAAAAAACTAATAAAAAGCACAGAAAACAATCCGATACTAAAATTACCAAGTCCACTTACTACAGAATTCAAAAAGTCAGGGATAAAAGCGAAATCCAGTTTAGAAAGTAAATTGGAGTCTTTGATAGATTGTTCAACATCAATATTATTAATACTGAAATAATCCATTGCTTGTTGGTAAAGGTTTTCAATATTGTGTTGAAGCTGGTCTATATCTAACAAAGCAAGGTTCTGTCCTTGCTCTACAATTAACGGAATGAACATTCTTATCAAACCGAATAGAAACCCAAGCATTAATACCATTGTAATAATAACAGCAAGTGTATTCTTGAATTTGAGTTTGTGACGCAAAAAACGGACAATTGGAAGTCCGATAAGTGAAATAACGGCTGCCACAGCAATGTAAACGATAACCGATTGTATTTTATAAAAAAAGTACAGCATCAATAATGTGCCAGCGATTATACCGACGGCTTGTAAAATACCTTTGCTAATGGTGTTTGAGTTCATGTTGTAAATATATAAAACTGTTTAGAGAAGTTGCTTGGTTATTTCATACAAACAGATGTTAGTCGCCTGTACCACATTCATACTGCTGTTTTGCCCAAACATATTGATATGGATAATGGCATCAGATAACCTCAAGATATCTTCAGAAACTCCAAAACTCTCTGCGCCGATAACTAATGCCATAGGTGTTTTATTGGGAAAAGAATAGGAGTGAAGGGACTCACTGTTATCAGTAATTTCTAAGGATATGATTTGGTATCCTTTTTCTTTAATGACTTTAATAACATCAATTGTATTTTTATGAGTCTCAAAAGGCACTACTTTTTCTGTAGCTCTTGATGTCTTGGTCATTTTACGCCCCAAAGGAACGTCATTACCACAGAAAATAAGCTTTTCTATGCCAAAGGCATCCGCTATTCTAAACAAGCTACCAATATTTGGTGCATTGGTGACGTTGTCACAAATAAGTGTGATAGGGAAAATTCTTTTTTTGAAGTTATTATTATAGTGGGTGAGTTGCTTCAATGTGCTTAGTTTTCAAACGCATACTTGACGATATTCGCACCCATTTTCAAAGCTTTTATTCTTACATCTGGTGAGTCGTTATGCACTTCTTCATCTTCCCAACCGTCACCAAGGTCTGATTCAAAAGTAAAAAGAAGCACTAATCTATCTTCCACAAACATACCCATAGCTTGAGGCCGCTTTCCGTCATGTTCATGTATTTTTGGCAATCCGTTAGGGAATTTATAGGCTGTATTAAAAATTGGATGATTTTTAGGTAACTCTATGAGTTCTTTGTTTGGGAACACTTTTTTGAGCTCTTTCTCGACATATGGCTGCATACCATAGTTGTCATCTATATGAAGAAACCCTCCAGATGTTAAATAATTACGAAGATTTTCAGCATCGGCATCACTAAAGAACACATTACCATGACCCGTCATATGGAGTAGTGGATATTGAAAAATATCAATACTACCTACTTCCACAGTTTCGGGTTTTGGGTTCATAGTGGTATTGATATTGGTATTACAATATGAAATAAGGTTAGGAATAGCTGTTGGATTAGAATACCAATCGCCTCCACCTTTATATTTCAACACAGCTAAATCCTGAGCATTAGTGTTAAAAGCTGTTAAACATAACAATATAGATACAGCACATGTAAGATTCTTCAAAAATTTGCTACTAAAACTCATATTTCAAAAATAAAAAGATTTGTTATGCAAAAACTGTTTTTAACGATTATTGTGATTGCCTTGTTTGGTTTTTCATCTGCGAAAGATGAAAATGAAGCTCATAAGCCTATTGTTGTTCTTGAATTGTTTACTTCACAAGGTTGTTCTAGTTGTCCTTCAGCAGATGTGTTGCTAGATAAAGTAAAAACCCAGTACAAAGACTCTAATGTGTTTACATTGTCGTATCACGTAGATTATTGGAACTATATTGGTTGGAAAGATCCTTTTAGCAGTAAAACCTATACAGATAAGCAAAAACAGTATGCTGATAAATTTAGGAGTGGCCGTATTTACACACCTCAAATTGTTGTGAATGGTAGAGAGCATTTTGTTGGGTCGAATAAATCCAAGATGCAAAGCAAGCTAAGAACCTATCTTGGTAAAAGTGTATCTAATTCAATTACACTAAAGAACGTAAAGAAGACAGATAATAATAGCGTAGCATTTGGATATACTGTTAATGGTTCTATAGATGATAAACAATTGCGTGTTGTATTGGTAATTGATGAGCGTGAGACTTTTGTGAAAAGAGGCGAAAATAGGAGTCGTACGCTTAAGAATGCAAATATTGTAGTTGCAGAATCCTTTATGGCGTTAAAAGATAAAATGGGAGAAATAACAATTCAGATTCCTGAAACTGTTCTCGAAAGCGATTCTTTAAGATTGATCACGCTGGTTGAAGATGACAATTTAGATATTACCGGAGCTGCTAAAATAAAATTGTAATTAACCTGAACATTTTCTGCTAAACTAAAGTGTATCTTACTGATAGCTTTTGGACAACTCGGATAAAACCTGCACAGCTTTTTTAGAGTCTTTAATATCCACAAAGATGTGGTCGTGATAATAACCTGCAATAACATTACTACTTATATGATATTTTGCTAATTCGGCTGAAAATAGAGCGGTCAAGCCCACTGCTTCAAGAGATGAGTGTATCATTAGTGTAATCCAACCAGCTACATAATCATACTCAAGATTTAGTTGATCTGCTTTTTTGCGTTCAATTACAATGGTTACACCTTCAGTTTCTTTAAATTCACAGATAGTGTCTCTTCGATTAACCTTACTTAGGTCCTCTATTGTAGTAAATACATATTCTCCTTCGTTTAACTTAGGAGTCATTTCTCTTATTAGTTTAGATATACTTGTTTCTCCTGCCATTTAATTTGCTCTTAGAATATGTATTAAAACTCATTTGCAAAAGCTATACTATGACAAGCAACCATAGCGGCCGTTTCTGTACGCAAACGTGTCTTTCCTAAAGTGATTGGTACAAATTCATTAATAATAGCTGTCTCAATTTCTTTAGTGCTGAAATCACCTTCTGGGCCAATTAAAATAGTAACGTCCTGATTTGGTTTCAAAGCATTTTTTAAAGATTTTCTATCTGTCTCTTCGCAATGTGCAATGAATTTTTGCCCAGTTAGATCGAGTTCAATAAATTCCCTGAATCCTCTGACATCGTTCAGTTTTGGCAAATAGCATTGTAATGATTGCTTCATGGCAGATTGAATGATTTTATTGAAACGTTCTACCTTAACCACTTTACGTTCACTATTATCACAGATGATGGGTGTGATGGTGTCTACACCTATTTCTGTTGCTTTTTCTAAAAACCACTCATAGCGGTCATTCATTTTGGTTGGTGCTACGACCATATGGACCTTATATGATCGTTTGACCTGAAGTTCTTTCGATACAATCTTGGCCTTGCATTTATTTGGGTTGGCATTCACGATGTTGGCGGTGAACAACCAACCTTCACCATTAGTTATATGCAATGTGTCACCCTCTTTTTTTCGCAATACACGAACAATATGCTTACTTTCTTCTCTAGAGAAAGAAAAATCTGGATAGTTTTCTGTGATACCTGGATTATAGAACAATTGCATGTGACGAAGATAATAATTGTCATTATATACTAACGTCAGTTCGAGTATTTCTGAAAGAAATGTATTGAGAACCTATGAAATGGCATCTCGATACAATTTTGATAAATCAAAATCACTCGATGTGACCATCTTTATATTTTACTCTTAGCGTGCTCTAAACCCAATTCTATAAAGTGCAATAGTTGTGCTTCGGTCTTGATACCATCTTCCGAGATATAAACGAATTCATTCATTGGTCGTTTAGTAAAGTCCATGGGTCTGGCATGTGGACTTTTTAAAGTTTCATCTATTTTGTGGCTGATAACTCTTACGGCCAATTCTCCCTCAATAATACCGACTGTCATCTTACCTTGATAGAGAAAAGATAGACCAACGAACATTCTTTTTTCTGTAAAATCTTCTGAGAAAAACCTGAGTTGTTCTCGTATTCTAATCGCGAGTTCTTCTTTGAAGGCCATGTTTGATTAATGAAATTATAACATTGATTAAGAATAATAATTGGGCGATAATGATCAACATACTAATTATCGTAGTAAAAGCATTTCTATTAATAGCTTGCGAATCCTTTAAAACCTTGGGTGCGGTTATTACGCTATCAAAATAGAAGATTCCTATGATACATAAAATGATAGACAATAAAGTTACCATAACATGTATTACAGTTAACGTAGACAATAGCTTGATTTTGAGTTTTTCCATTATCCAATACATAGATCCTATTAATAAGAAAAAACTACTTAATCCATATACTATGTGTTGGTGCGCTACGACGAAATAAGTGTCGTGAACATTAATATCTAAAGCAGAATTTTGGAGATGAACATACGATACATAGCCGACTATTAAGACCATCAGCGATGTTAGCCATAAATATATGTAAGGTCTTTTATAAATGTGTTTAGCATTCATATTTTCAATCTCGGCGATGCTGTGGTATCAAATCCAGTAAAATCTTTTTCTAAATACTTTAGGTACCCTACAATGGCAATCATGGCAGCGTTATCGGTCGTAAATTCGAATTTTGGAACATAGGTGGTCCATCCAAATTTTTGTTCTCCTGTCTTCAAGGCATTTCTTATACCAGAATTGGCAGATACGCCACCACCAATAGCTATATGATTAATCTCCGTTTCTTTAGAGGCCAATTTCAATTTATCCATTAAAATACCGATAATTGTGTATTGAATGGACGCACAGATATCATTTAGGTTCTCCTCAATAAAGTTCGGATTGTCTTTGACTTGTTTTTGGATGAAGTAGAGTACTGCGGTTTTAAAACCAGAAAAACTAAAATTTAATCCCTTGACTTTTGGTTTGGTGAATGCGAATGCTTTTGGATTACCTAACTGAGCCCGTCTATCTATTTCTGGACCAGCAGGATATCCCAATCCTAGAATCTTGCCACTTTTATCATAAGCTTCACCTACGGCGTCATCAATGGTTTCTCCAATGACTTCCATCTCAAAATGGTTGGTCACTTTTACAATTTGGGTATGTCCGCCAGAAATGGTCATTGCCAAAAATGGAAATGGAGGTTTTTCAAAACCTTCCTCATCAATAAAATGTGCCAAGATATGCGCTTGCATATGGTTGACATCGATCAACGGGACATTTAAGCCATAAGCAAATGATTTTGCAAATGACGTGCCTACTAACAAAGACCCCATTAATCCAGGACCACGCGTAAAGGCAATAGCGCTTAATTGCTCCTTCGCGATTCCAGCTTTTTCTATTGCTTGATGTACTACAGGAACAATGTTCTGCTGATGTGCTCTAGACGCCAATTCTGGTACAACACCTCCATACGCTGCGTGTATTTTTTGACTGGCAACAACATTGCTAAGAATCTTTCCGTTGTATATAACAGAAGCGGCGGTATCGTCGCAAGAAGACTCAATACCAAGGATATAGATGTTTTTTGAACTCATTAGTAACATTCAGGCACAATAATTGTTAATTTTGAAAGCAGGTAGAGACGTCTATTTGCTTCATTTGTGCGTAAATACAAATGTAGTTTATTCCGTAGAAAATAATAACTTTGTAAGCACATCAAAAAATTCCTCAAAATAGTATCAAAGATCATTGCAATAATTTTATTGCTCTTTATCATATTGGTACTGTTTCTTTCAATTCCTGCAGTACAGACAAGACTAGGAAATCATGTTACTAAGCGTATAAATAATGACTATGGAACCAATATAAACATTGGGAAGGTTGGTCTACAGTTTAATGGAGATATAGAACTGAAGGAAATTTACATTGAAGATTATAAGAATGATACCCTTATAAATATCCTAGAACTTAATACCTCAGTTATTAGTTTTAAGAACCTTATTGATAATAAGTTTGCCTTTGGCGATATAGATATAGATGGATTGACTTTTAATCTCAAGACCTATGAAGGAGAGAGAGACACTAATCTAGATGTGTTTGTTGCTAAATTCGATGAGGATAATCCTAGAACTGAAAAGAGTGATTTTTTATTATCCTCTAGTGATGTATCTATTAGTAATAGCACATTTAAGTTATCTGATGGCAACCGTGAGAGAATACAAGTGCTAAGATTTGACAATCTAAATATTAACGCTACTAATTTCTTGATCAATGGAAGTGATGTGAGTATGCGTGTTAATAAATTAGCATTTATAGACAGTCGTGGACTTAGTATGAAGAATTTGAAAACAAATTTTTCATATACATTACAAGACATGACCTTTGATGACCTCTCCATCCAAACAACCAATTCACAACTTAAGGGTAATTTAAAATTTTCTTACGATAGAGAAGATTTACAATATTTTACTGATAACGTTAAGATTGATGCTAATTTCACCAAATCTGATATCGCCTTAAACGAGCTCAATACGTTTTATAATGAGTTTGGCGTGAATCAACGCGCCAAAATGAGTGTTAATTTATCGGGGACACTTAACAATTTACTAGCAAAAAACCTGATATTAAATACTACTAGACAAACTCAGATTCGTGGAGACATCAATTTTAAAAATCTATTCAATTCTCAAGAGAACAATTTTTTAATGGATGGAAATTTCAGAAATCTATCTTCAAATTATAGAGATCTAAAAGCATTATTACCAAATGTTCTTGGAAAAAGTATTCCGTCTACATTTGAAAAACTTGGTGATTTCAGTATGAATGGAACGTCCAGAATAACAACAAGTGATATTGTTGCTAACCTAGAGATCAATACAGGACTTGGATATATCATCTCAGATTTAACCATGAAGAAGTTGGATGATATTGATAATGCATCTTATAAAGGAAATATCATACTCGATAATTTTAATATTGGCGAATTTCTTGGGGACCAAACATTGAATACTGTGTCTATGAATATGGACGTTGATGGCAAAGGGTTTACAATTGCTAATTTAAATACTAAGCTTGTAGGCGATGTGTATAGTGTTGACTATAATGGATATTCGTATGACGGCTTAGTTGTTTCTGGAAACCTTCAAAATAGGATATTTAATGGGAAGTTAAATTCAAAAGACGAGAATTTTAAACTTAAGTTTAATGGACTTGCAGATATGTCATCAACCGTGCATAATTATGATTTTTCTGCAGATGTAGAATATGCCAATTTAAAAGCCCTTAATTTTATTGATAAAGACAGTATCTCAATTTTTAAAGGAAAAGTTCAGATGAAGATGAAGGGAAGGACTTTAGATGATGCATTTGGTAGTATAAATTTTAAAAACACATCTTACAAAAATCAAAATGATTCCTATTTTTTTAAGGATTTTGCCGTGACATCTAGGTTTGAAGACGACGTACGCTTTATAGAGGTGAATTCGCCAGATATTATGAAAGGTAAAATGAGTGGTAAATTTTTGTTTGCAGATGTAGGTAAACTTTTTGAGAATTCTGTAGGAAGCTTGTACACGAATTATGTTCCTAATGACGTCACTACAAATCAATATATAGATTTTAATTTCACGATATATAATCAGATTGTAGAAGTGTTTTATCCAGACCTAAAACTTGGAGGTAATACATTTATTCGCGGTCGTGTAGAGAGCGATGAAAAGGATTTTAAATTAACATTTAAGTCTCCACAGATTAAGCTATTGGACTATTTTGCTAATAATATCCAGCTAAAAATTGACAACAAAAACCCGCTTTATAATACCTATGTTGAAGTAGATAGTATCAATACCAAATTTTATAATGTGTCTAAGTTTAGTTTGATTAATGTAACGCTAAATGATACGCTGTTTATTCGTTCTGAATTTAAAGGAGGGAAACGAAATGACGATTTTTATGACTTAGGGCTATATTATACTATTGACGAGAACAATAAATCTGTCATTGGTTTTAAAAAGTCTGATGTCATTTTCAAGGATAATAAATGGCATATTAACGAGAACAGAGATCGATTTAATAAAATCACTTTTGATAGAGATTTTAAGGCTTTCGATATTGATAAGTTTGTGATGAATCATCAAAATGAAGAAATTAAACTTTCTGGTATTATAAGAGATTCTACCCATAAAGACATAAAATTTAGTTTCAAGGATGTGGATTTGACGAAAATCACACCAGATATTGAAGGCCTTAAGTTAGAAGGAAATATCAATGGTAAACTAGACCTCCTGCAAAAAAACGGTAATTATTTACCTAATTCGTCAGTCGTTATTGATGATTTTACTGTTAACGGAACACATTTTGGATCGTTTGATGCAAATATTGTAGGAAATCAATCATTAACAAGCTATAAAGTCAATGCAAAGATAAAAGACGACCTTACAGAATCTTTCAGTGCTATTGGAGATATAGATGTCTCTAGTAAATCCTCAAAGATAGATGTAGATGTAAACTTTAAGGAATTTAATTTAGAGCCATTGAATGCTTTTGGTGAAGGGGTTATAACCAATATAAGAGGGTTGGTAGATGGAAAGGCAAAAGTAACAGGTAATCTTAGCAAGCCTTCAATTGATGGGGATCTGAAGCTTAATAATGCTGGATTAAGCATTCCATATTTAAATGTGAACTATAGTTTTGTAGACAATTCATCTGTATCATTAAAAAATCAGGACTTTAATTTCAATAGTGTTAAGATGGAAGATATCAGTTATGATTCCAAAGGCACTTTAAATGGATACTTAAGACATAATAATTTTTCAGACTGGGAGCTTGGCCTGAGATTAGTTACAGATAGACTTTTGGTATTAGATACTCAGGATGACGAAGACGTGCTTTACTATGGTACTGGTTTTATCGGTGGCGAAGCTAATATTTATGGACCAACAGATCAGCTAACCATTGAAGTAGATGGAGAAACCAAGAGGGGTACAGTATTTAAAATTCCATTAAATGATGCTGAAACTTTTGGAGATAATTCATTTATACATTTTCTAACACCAGAAGAAAAACAAGCAAGATTAACAGGAGTTACAACAACTATTTCAGAAATAAAAGGTGTAGAACTAAATTTTGATTTAGACATTACACAAGATGCTGAAGTTGAAATTGTGATAGACAAAAGTTCTGGTAGTTCTATTCGTGGGAGAGGTGAAGGTAACCTTTTGGTAGAAATAAACACCAATGGCAAGTTTAACATGTATGGGGATATTTCTGTGTTCGAAGGAGTTTATAATTTTATTTATGGTGGATTGATTCAAAAAGAATTCATTGTTAATCCTGGTGGAACATTATCATGGGATGGAGAACCACTAAATGCTCAAGTAGATTTAAAGGCTATTTATAAAACTCAAGCAAATCCATCTGTGCTTTTAGATACACCAATAAATCGAAGTATTCCTGTTGAGGTAGAAATTAGTTTAACTGGGGTTTTAGAAAAACCAGACCCAGTCTTTGATATTAAATTCCCAAATGTAAATTCTACTATTAAATCTGAGTTAGAGTATCGCCTTGATGACAATGAAAGTAGAGAATTCCAAGCGTTATCTGTTGTAACAACTGGGTCATTTATGAGTGACCTTAAATTGGATCAAGCAGCACTTTATGGTACCTTATCTGAAAGAGCTTCAAGTCTTATAAATGGTATATTTTCTGATAGTGATAGTAAGTTGCAGGTAGGACTAGATTATAAATTAGGAGAAAACAATCCCGAATATCAAACAGACGATAGGTTAGGTGTAACGCTTTCTACTAAGTTATCTGATCGCGTGCTCATAAATGGCAAGGTAGGTGTTCCTATTGGAGGTGTAAGTGAAACTGTTATAGCTGGAGATGTTCAAATAGATTTTTTGCTTAATGAAGAAGGTACACTCACTGCAAAAATGTTCAATAGAGAAAACAGTATCAGAAATTTCGGTGAAGAAATAGGTTATACACAAGGACTTGGACTTGCGTATAATGTCGATTTTGACAACTTCAAGGAATTACTTCATAAGATATTTAAAGGAAAAAAAGAGGCCATTGAACCTGTTGAAGAAACAGCTACTATAAAACCAGAATCTAAACTTCCTACATTCATGAGCTTTAAGAAAAAATCTTCTGGGAATAATTTATAATTCTGCCATACTCAAATTAGTTTAATTTCTCTTTGAAATCAGTGTCTTAGAGCGAAAACGTTTTAGTAGAAATATAGTTTTTGCATGACTTTACTTTGTAATCTTTAGTATTTTTACACTGCTTTTTGATAAGTATATATGACTAAAAAAATTAAAAAAATCGGCGTCATGACATCTGGTGGAGACTCCCCAGGAATGAATGCGGCTATAAGAGCAGTTGCAAGAACTTGTGCTTATTATAAAATAGAATGTGCAGGAATTTACCGAGGTTACGAAGGTATGATTGAAGGTGATTTCAAGGAATTAACGGCACGTAATGTTAAAGGAATTATTAATAAAGGTGGTACTATTCTTAAATCTGCTAGATCCAAAGGGTTTAGAACTCCAGAAGGACGAAAAAAAGCTTACGAATCTCTTAAAAAAGCAAATATAGATGCTCTAGTGGCTGTAGGTGGAGATGGTACATTTACTGGAGCATTAATTTTTAATAAAGAATATAATTTTCCTGTTATTGGGATTCCGGGAACTATTGACAATGATATTTTTGGAACATCACATACCCTAGGATATGATACAGCTTTAAATACAGTTGTAGATGTCATTGATAAAATTCGAGATACAGCAAGTTCTCATAACCGTTTATTCTTCATTGAGGTCATGGGGCGTGATGTAGGTCATATTGCACTTAATGTGGGAGTAGGTGCTGGTGCAGAAGAAATTTTGATACCAGAAGAAAATCTAGGATTAGAAAGGCTGTTAGAATCTTTACGACGAAGTAAGAAATCCGGTAAGTCATCAAGTATTGTAGTCGTCGCCGAAGGTGATAAAATAGGAAAGAATGTATTTGAGCTTAAAGATTATGTCGAAGAAAACATGACTGAGTACGAAGTTCGAGTATCTGTTTTAGGTCATATGCAACGTGGAGGTAGTCCTTCTTGTTTTGATCGTGTACTAGCTAGTAGAATGGGAGTGAAGGCAGTTGAGAGTTTATTGGAGGGTCAATCTAATTTCATGGTAGGTTTGATGAACGATAAAATACAGTTGACCCCTTTGGAAAATGCAATTAAAGGGCAATCAAAAATAAACAAAGAATTAATTCGTGTGTCAGATATAATGACCACTTAACAAACATTAAAATAAATAATGACAAAATTAAAATTAGGAATTAACGGGTTTGGTAGAATAGGAAGAATTGTTTTTAGAGCTACCGTTAAGCGTAATGATGTAGATGTAGTTGCAATCAATGATTTGCTCGATGTAAATCATTTAGCTTATTTATTAGAGTACGATTCTGTACATGGTCGTTTTGACGGGACTATAGAAGTTAAAGATGGAAACTTGATAGTCGATGGTAAGACTATTAGAGTGACAGCAGAAAGAGACCCAAAGAACTTGAAGTGGGATGCTGCCGGAGCAGATATTATTGCAGAGTGTACAGGTATTTTTACAACCATGGAAACTGCAAATTATCATATAGAAGGAGGAGCAAAAAAAGTGGTTATATCCGCACCAAGCAAAGATGCACCAATGTTTGTGATGGGAGTAAATGAGGATAAATTAACAACGGCGCATACCATTGTATCTAACGCTTCTTGTACAACAAACTGTTTAGCGCCTTTAGCTAAAGTCATTGAAGATAATTTTGGTATAGAAGAAGCGTTGATGACTACGATTCATGCGGCAACTTCGTCTCAATTTACAGTAGACTCGCCTTCCCCTAAAAACTACCGTTTAGGGCGTTCAGCTATAAACAATATCATTCCAACAAGTACAGGAGCGGCTAAAGCTGTTGGTAAAGTTATTCCAGAATTAGAAGGGAAATTGACAGGAATGGCATTTAGAGTACCAACGGTTGATGTTTCAGTGGTAGATTTAACAGTTAAAACCAAAAACGAAACATCCTTAGAAGAAATTAAAAGAGCAATAAAGAAAGCTTCAAAAGGGCATATGGATGGCGTTTTGGGGTATACTGAAGATGCTGTAGTATCCCAAGATTTCGTAAGCGAAACTAGAACAAGTGTTTTTGATGCAGATTCTGCCATTGAATTGAATTCTAAATTTTACAAGCTTGTCTCCTGGTATGATAATGAGTTTGGATATTCTAATAAATTAGTAGATTTGGCAGAGCATATCAATGCGCTTTAAGCTAACTCTAATTAAACGTCTCTATAAATGATCTTAATAGTCGATAGCGGTTCTACTAAATCTGATTGGATGGCAGTTGATTCCAACGGGAAGCAACTTTTGGAGAAAATCCGTACTAAGGGTTTGAATCCTGCAATTCTATCACAGAAAAAGCTAAAAAAAACCATTAAGAAAAGCTCCAGTTTAATGAAACATAGAGAACAGGTTACCCATGTTTTTTTCTATGGTGCTGGATGTGGTACTGAAAAACCAAAAATATTATTGAGTCTTGTACTTCAAGAGATGTTTTTAAATGCACAAATAGAAATAAATGAAGATACTTTAGCAGCAGTCAGAGCTTGTATTGATTATAATGATCAAGCTGCGGTGGTTTGTATTATGGGAACTGGCTCCAATTGTAGCTATTTTGATGGTGTGCGCTTGCACCAACGAGTGAAATCATTAGGGTATACTATAATGGATGATGCTAGTGGTAATTATTATGGAAAGCAACTTATAAGAGATTTTTATTTTAATCATATGCCAGAAGATATAAAAATATCTTTTGAGGATAAGTATAATATGGACTCTGATTATATTAAGTTCAATTTGTACAAACAGCCAAAGCCTAATACATATTTAGCAAACTTTGCTGAATTTATGTTTTTAAATAAGGATTCAGAATATATTAGAAATTTGATAAAATCGGGTATTAAGAAATTTGCTGAAAATATGATTTTTCAATATCAAAATGAACTTAGAACCGTACCTGTTCATTTTGCTGGAAGTATTGCTTTCTTTTCGCAAGAAGAGGTCATACAGGTTGCAAAAGAAATGGATTTTAATGTTGGTAATTTTGTACGTAGACCAATTGATAAATTGGTAAATTACCATATAAAAAACCTAAAAAAAGCTGTTAGCTAGAAATTATTTTACAGCAATCATGCTTATCTCAACATTTACGTATTTGGGTAAATTAGCCACTTCTACTGTCTCACGTGCTGGTGCTGTATCATCATTGAAGTAATTTCCGTAAACCTTATTTACATCACCAAAATTAGCCATGTCACTTAAGAAGATAGTCGCCTTAACCACATTTTCAAAAGTCATATCAGCAGCTTCAAGTACCGCTTTTAAGTTTTTCATTACTTGATGTGTTTCTGATGAGATATCATCTAAAACCAATTCCATGGTATCAGGATTAAATGCTACTTGCCCCGACATGTATAGTGTGTTGCCAGAAAGAATAGCTTGATTATAGGGTCCTATTGGAGCAGGAGCTTTTTTTGTGGTGATTATGTGCTTCATCTTTTTAAGTTATAATTGTCTATCTGGTTGTTTTCTCTGATCATATTTAATGTCTTTAAGAATAGAGGAACTAATACCAATAAAGAAATACCAAGTGGTATTATTTCTTTGAGTTCCAGCAGGAATAGTATAGCTAAAGTTCATATCCCAACTCAAAAGGTCTCGTCGTAAACGTAATTGTGTTTGTGTTACACCATTGTTTTTTAAGTCGTAACCCGAAGAAATACCTAGTGACCATCTTGGAGATAAATCTACGTCGCCGCTAAACATCAAAGAATGGGATGAAATTTCATTTTGCCTGTTAGTATTGCTGTAGTTTGCAGAATAAGCTAGGCGTATGTTCCAAGGAATTTTGTAATTATACAGTTCGCTTGGCTTTTCATCTTTCTTATCCTTATCCTCATCATTTAATCGTCGATCAGAAAAATCTTCTGGCTTACCAAATAAGTCATCTGCTCGACCACCACTTCTTAAAGATTCATCAATACTTCTAGAGTCCTGCCTATCATCACCTCCAGAAAAACTTTTGTTCGAGAATGAATAATTCATCGTTACATTAGCTCCAGTGAGTCTAAAAAGGCTTCCACCATTATCAATATTAAAACGATCAATTTTGTTATTATTATTATCCAATGCGTAAGGGTCTAAAGTAGCATTAAAATTAATATTCATCTTATTATTAAACAGTTGAGTGCCACCATTTACTTGCATTGGGCTCCATCTTAAAGAATCTGCCGCAAAATTATATGCCGTGGAAAAATTTAGGTTATTTAAAATGGTTATTTTCTTTGGTTTTGTATCTGTAGTATCTTTGGATCGCACTTTAGCTTCTATATTATTACCGAGAGAAATTCCCATTGTGCTCGAGAAACGATTGCTTGGTGCGCCAAATATACCGCCCTCAAATTTAGTGTATTCTTCTTGAGTTGTGCCATTGGCATCAATGACTTCATAAGTGTCATAAAACTTATCAAACGCTGGATTAATATTGTAGCTAATACTAGGACGCATGACATGACGTATAGCCTGTATTTTCTTGTCTTTACCAAAATTGTACATACCATATAAAGTGGTACCAAGGCTGGCGTTAAAGTTATAGGTGCGGAAGGCTTCAAAGCCTTTCACATCTTCAGTTATTACCGTATCTGTAATAGTGTCAAAGCGTCTATTAATAGTATTTAATACCCAAGTCTCTTGAAAACTAGTACTAGCGCTTAAACTCAAATAATTTAAAACCTTAAAGTTAGTGCTTAGGGGTATAGAATGCTGCATACCAGCTACGGCATCGTCAAACATTTCTTTTTTAAAGAATAGTGAATCTGTTGTTGTGATTCTATTTTCTCCTCTAACATTGTATTGTAAATTGATATTTTGAATGATGCCTTTTTTACTTCCGCCTTTTGGCGCAAATGGAAACATCCTGCTAACACTACCTTGAAGCGTTGGGAGTGTCATATTGATTACTTCAGTATTGGAATTTTGTGTATGTGTGGCCGTAAGGCTCATATTTACCTGTGGCTCACCTTGAAATGTCTTAGAATAAGACACCGAAGACGATAGAGTGTTGTTCTGCCTATTCGATACATTTAGTTGATTAACTGATTGCTGGTAATACTGACTACTCCCAAGGTTAACAGATGCTGAGAACCTTGAGTTTGGATTGGCCTTTGCATCTTGATTATGAGACCAACGAATATTATAAAGTGATGATTCGGAAAAATCTGGAAAACCACGTTCGCTATTTAGGTTTTTTTCATAACGTAAACTCAAACTACCTCTAAATTTATAGCGTATGGCATAGTTGGTCTCACTACGAAGTCCGTAACTTCCATTGGTATAATAATCTCCCAGAATAGCAAGATCAAAATAATCACTAACGGCAAAGTAATAACCACCATTTTGCAAGAAATATCCGCGGCTACTTTGTTCACCAAAAGATGGTAAAATAACTCCAGACGTTTGCTTTTCAGTTAAAGGAAAAAAGGCGAATGGCAATCCAACTGGTGTGGGTACATCAGCAATTACTAAATTTACGGGTCCCGTAACTATCTTTTTTTTAGGAACGAATTTTATCTTCCTTGCCTGCCAATAATACTCTGGGTTTTCAATGTCCTCAGCAGTTGTAAATCGTCCACCAGACATAAATACAACAGAATCATTTACTTTTTTAGTTATGTCTCCTTTAAGTTTAATCCCGTTTTGCTCTGTCCTTGAGTTGAATACTAAAGCTTTCTCGGTATCAAAATTAAAGCGGATGGAATCGGGTTCTACTACTTGAGAACCCTGTTTAAAAACAGGATGCTGCGAATAATTACCTAAAGAATCTTTTAACCGACCTGCATATACTTCATTTTTTTTATAGTCAATAACAATAATACCTGCATTAATTTGTAAGTCGCCGTAGATGATTTGAGCTTCATTAAAAAGATATATCTTTTCTTCTTTTTGGTTAATAGACACATAGTCAGTTGCTTTATAATCTACTTTATCAGTCAAGAATTCTTGTTTGACTTTAATAGAGTCCTGCGCCGTTGTATCTTGGGTCTTTTCTGTAATAGGGAGGTCTGCAATTTTAACCAAATCTACTTTCGAAGTGTCTTTTGTTTTTTGCGGAGGTACAGTTACACTTGGTTTTGGAATATCTTGAGCGAAGCTAAAAGTGTTCATAAACACTGTAAAACTCAGGGCAAAAAGTAATTGTGTGATGTTTGTTCGCAATGCTTTTCGATGTATTTTTGTAAAAGTATGGCTCGGTTTTTGAATTCCCAAAATTACATATATTTTTTGTGAACAATTCATTATTCACATAAAAAGGGAAATTGAAAATAAACCATGACTTTAAGCCGTTTTAGCACTATGCAAACGTACATGAAATCTGTTATAGTATCATTTATAATTTTATTAACGTTCTCGTCATTTTCTTCAATGATAGAAAATCAGACTGAGGACAAATTTATTGTCGTATTGGATGCGGGACATGGAGGTAAGGATCCTGGACGCCCAACTAAATATGGTTATAAAGAAAAAGACATCGCCCTGAAAATAGTTTTGGGTATTGGAAAGGAACTATCTAAGAACCCTGATATAAAAGTAGTTTATACACGTAGTACAGATAAATTCATTGAGCTGAATGAGCGTGGTAGAATTGCAAATAAAGCAAATGCAGATTTATTTGTTTCCGTACATTGCAATGCGTGGCATACTGCGAGTCCATATGGCTCAGAGACATATGTATTAGGGATACATCGTAACCAAACAAATTTTGAAGTTGCTAAAGCAGAGAATTCGGTAATTTTCTTAGAAGAGGATTATGAAAAAAAGTATGAAGGTTTTGATCCTAACTCCAGTGAAGCAGCGATTGGACTCACTTTAGCACAGGAAGAATATTTAGATCAAAGCATCTTATTGGCGAAATTAGTTCAAGATGGATTTACGAATAGATTAAGACGTAAAAATAGAGGTGTAAAACAAGCTGGGTTTGTGGTATTGCATCAAACTGTAATGCCAAGTATTTTAGTAGAAACAGGCTTCATCACTAATAAAAATGAAGGAACGTATTTAAATTCTAAGAATGGACAAGATAAGATGTCCAAATCCATTGCCAATTCTATATTAGAGTATAAAAATAGTTTATATCAAGATGACGAATTTTTTATTGAAGAAACTGAGAAAACTGGTCCACCAGATTTGAATTTTAAAAATGTTATTTTCAAAGTACAGATCGCAGCTAGTGCAAAAGCACTTGAGCCAGCATCTTATAATTTTCAGGGTTTAACAGATATTACTAGACTTAAATCGGGTAATATATATAAATACTTATATGGAAAAACTTCTAATTATGAGGAGGTGAAAAACCTTAAAGCTAGAGCAGAAAGCAAAGGTTACAAAGATTCTTTTATTGTAGCCTATAGAAATGGAGAGAAAATATCGCTTACTGAAGCCTTGAAATCAGAATCAAATTAGAATCGTTCTTTTGAATTTTATACCTAATTTTGTCACTAACCTAATAGAAACGTATTGAAAATCTCTAGAGAAGTTAAAACCGCTCTTTTGGTTATTGCCGGAATTGCGTTGTTTATTTTTGGCTTTAACTATTTAAAAGGAAAAAACCTACTAAGTTCTGATCGAACTTACTATGCTGTTTACGATAATGTAGAGGGGCTAGCACCATCGACTCCTGTGACCATCAACGGTCTAAATGTAGGGTCTGTACAAAGTATTGATTTTAACGGCGAATCCGGAAAATTGTTGGTAACCATGAATATCACTAAGGATTTTGATTTTTCCAAAAATAGTGAAGCCCAATTATATGAAGCTGGTTTAATTGGTGGAAAATCCATTGCTATTGTGCCTAAATTTGATGGGTCAGGTAAAGCTGAATCTGGCGCATATCTTAAAGGAACCGTCAAGGCAGGTTTGTCTGAATTAGTAAATCAAAAACTAACACCATTACAAGAAAAAATGGAATTAATGATGGTAAGCGCAGACTCTGTTCTTACAAATATCAATGACGTTTTTGATGCTAATACAAAAGCCAACTTAAAGAATAGTATTGCACAACTCAATTCAACTATTACTTCTTTTAAAGGTATGTCTGCTTCAATGAATACCTTAATAAATGATAATAAAGATAAATTAGATAATACATTGACCAATGTTGATAAAGTGTCAACGGATCTTTCAAAATTATCTGGATCTTTAGCAGAAGCAGATTTAAAGAAAACCATAGATGACTTACAAAAAACGGTTAATAATTTTAATACCGTTTTGGCTAGCGTAGAGAATGGACAAGGCTCTATAGGTAAGCTTTTAAAAGATGAAACGCTTTATAATAACCTAGAAGGCGCATCTAAACAATTAGAGCAGCTTCTTGAAGATATGAAGTTGAATCCTAAACGTTATGTTCATTTTTCACTTTTTGGAAAAAAAGCGAAACAATATGATACCGAAGGAAATGAAATTAAGAATAAAGATTAGTTGATTTGATGAGTTATCTTCCAAATATAATTTTTGCTATTATCTTAGTTATTGGGATTGGTTACTTTGCTAAGAATGTAAAGAAACTTATTCGTAACATTAATCTCGGACAAGACATAGATGTTAGTGATAATAAATCACAACGCTGGAAGAACATGGCAATGATTGCATTAGGACAAAGTAAAATGGTACGTCGTCCTATTGCAGGTTTATTACATGTTATTGTTTATGTGGGGTTTGTTGTTATTAATATAGAAGTACTAGAAATTATTATTGATGGCCTTTTTGGGACACATCGAATATTTTCAGCAGTTGGGCCACTGTATGGGTATTTAATTGGTGCCTTTGAAATATTAGCTGTGCTAGTTCTTGCTGCCGTTGGCCTTTTTTGGATTCGTCGAAATATCATAAGGTTAAAGCGTTTCATGAACCCAGAAATGAAAGGTTGGCCAAAAAATGATGGTAATATCATCCTTTATTTTGAAGTTGTATTAATGTGTCTTTTCTTGATAATGAACGCTACCGATAATGCTTTTCAAGTTATGAGTTCGGGTAATATAGTCAGTCAATATATCACACCACTTTTTGTAAATCTATCTGAAAGTACAATACACATTATAGAAAGAACTACTTGGTGGCTTCATATTTCAGGAATATTAGTGTTTCTAAACTATCTGTATTTTTCAAAGCACTTACATATATTGTTAGCGTTTCCAAACACGTATTATGGTCACTTAACGCCAAAGGGAAAATTTAATAACCTAGAGTCAGTTACTAATGAGGTAAAGATGATGATGGATCCAAATGTTGATCCTTTTGCTGTGCCGCCAGAAGTTGCTGAAGCAGTTCCCGCTAAATTTGGAGTTAGTGATGTGCAAGACCTTAATTGGGTACAGCTTTTAAATTCATATACCTGTACAGAATGTGGTCGTTGTACTAGTGAGTGTCCAGCAAGTCAGACAGGAAAGAAATTATCACCTCGTAAAATCATGATGGATACACGAGATAGATTAGAAGAAGTTGGAAAGAATATTGACGCTAATAAGGGAACTTTCAAAGAAGACGGAAAGCAATTGTTAGACGATTATATAACACGCGAAGAATTATGGGCATGCACATCCTGCAACGCATGTACTGAGGCTTGTCCAGTTAGTATTGATCCGTTGTCTATAATCCTAGATATGAGACGTTACTTGGTCATGGAACAATCGGCAGCGCCGGTAGAATTAAACAATATGATGACCAATATTGAAAACAATGGCGCGCCTTGGCCTTATAACCAAATGGATAGATTGAACTGGAAAAATGAATAAAGTATACAATGAAATTAGTTGTAGTAATAGCGTTTCTTTTATGCTCGACATATTGTCTAGGACAAAAGGGCTATGCAAAAGATTCGTTACAGGTAAAACTGTATGCAAACATTACTTATGAAAATAAACAGGCTAAGAAAATTGAGGTCAGAAAAATTTTTTGTGACTATTGTAATGAAAGTCAACTAGGATTCATAAAACAGGAAGGTTGGAGAAGAGCTTATGAAGAACGAAATTTACCAGAAAATAGATTAGTAAAAGGCATAAGAAAATTAACTATAATCATAAGAATCGCAAAAGAAGATTTTAAAAATTTGAAGAGCGACTAATAGAAGAATTTTATGAGTGAAACAATGAAAGTACCAACAATGGCAGAATATATGGCTCAAGGGAAACAACCTGAGGTATTGTTTTGGGTTGGATGTGCTGGAAGTTTTGATGACCGAGCGAAGAAAATCACTAAAGCTTTTGTAAAGCTCCTGAATAGAGCTAATGTTGAGTTTGCAGTTCTAGGTACTGAAGAAAGCTGCACTGGAGATCCAGCAAAACGGTCTGGTAATGAATTCTTGTTTCAAATGCAGGCTGTTACTAATATAGAGGTAATGAACGCATATGAAATAAAAAAAATTGTTACTGCTTGTCCCCATTGTTTCAACACCATCAAGAATGAATATCCAGAATTAGGAGGTAGTTATGAAGTAATGCATCATACACAATTCCTAAAGACACTTCTGGATGAAGGTCGTTTGACTATTGAAGGTGGTAAGTTTAAAGGAAAACGCATCACATTCCATGACCCATGTTATTTGGGACGTGCTAACGATGTTTATGAAGCACCTCGTGATTTGATCAAGAAGCTGGAAGTAGAGCTAATTGAAATGCGTAAATGCAAAAAAAATGGTCTTTGCTGTGGAGCAGGCGGCGCTCAAATGTTCAAGGAACCTGAAAAAGGCGATAAGGATGTAAATGTAGAACGTACAGAACAAGCTATGGAAGTCAAACCAGATATTATAGCTGCTGGATGCCCTTTTTGTAATACGATGATGACTGATGGAGTAAAGGCAAAAGAAAAAGAAGACAGTATAGAAGTTATGGATATAGCTGAGCTAATTGCTAATGCAGAAGACCTATAGTATGCTTACAGATTTCAATGTTTTGCCTGATACTTCACGAGTTTGGATTTACCAAGCAAATCGTTCATTCACAGAAACAGAACTTGAAGAAATTTCCAAGAAACTAAATGTTTTTTTAGAACAATGGACAGCTCACGGTAGTGACCTTAAAGCTGGTTTCGAAATAAAGTACAAACGCTTCATTATTATCGGTCTAGATCAAGAACTAGCATCAGCTTCTGGATGTTCCATTGATGCTTCAGTGCATTTCATTCAACAGTTAGAAAAAGAGTACAATATTGACTTATTAGACAAGATGAATGTTTCCTATAAACAGGGAGAATTTGTTGCCTATAAAACACTGGTTGACTTCAGGAAAATGGCAAAGCAAAGGGCAGTTTCTAAGAATACTATTGTTTTCAATAATTTGGTGACTAATCTTGCTGAATACAAAGAAAACTGGGAAGTACCTGCAAGCGAGAGCTGGCATAATAGATTTCTTGGATAGGTTTCTTTACCTAATTATTGATAAATAAAATTTTATATTTCAATTAGAATAGCCATTTTTACACCTAAAATAGCGACAATATTAATTTATGGCTAACGAAATTTTTTTACTCAATATTTCTGGGCAAGACAAGCCTGGTTTAACCTCAAGCTTAACAGATGTTTTAGCAGCATACGATGCTAAGATTTTAGATATTGGGCAAGCAAATATTCATGATACTCTATCATTGGGTATGTTATTTCAAATCGAGTCAGGTAAAAAATCTGCAGCTGTCCTAAAGGATTTATTGTTCAAGGCATATGAATTAGGCATCACAGCTAAATTTACGCCAATTACTTTGGAAGATTACGAACATTGGGTTACCCTTCAAGGAAAAGACCGATATATTGTGACCATTCTGGGAGAAAAGCTAACTGCAGAACAAATATCGAAGGTCACTAAAGTTATTTCTGAAAAAAATCTAAACATAGATTCTATAAAAAGACTTACTGGTCGTATTTCATTGGCCAAAGAAGACGAATATCCTAGAGCTTCTATTCAACTTTCTATTAGAGGTCAAATAAAAAACAAGGCAGATTTCACTGAAAAATTCATGCAGATATCCCAAGAATTGGATGTAGATATCGCATTTCAAGAAGATAATGTGTACAGGAGAAATAGACGTTTAGTGTGTTTTGATATGGACTCCACGCTGATTCAAACGGAAGTCATTGACGAATTGGCTGAACGAGCTGGAGTAGGCGGTCAAGTAAAAGCAATTACGGAATCTGCTATGCAAGGGGAAATTGATTTTAATGAAAGTTTCATCAAACGTATGAAACTCTTAAAAGGCTTGAGCGAAGATGTTCTCAATGATGTTGCCATTAATCTTCCGATAACAAAAGGCGCAAGAAGATTAATCGACACACTAAAGAGCTATGGCTTTAAGACCGCTATACTATCTGGAGGTTTCACCTATTTTGGGAAGTATCTACAAAAGGAACTAGGTATTGATTATGTATATGCTAATCAGTTGGAAATTATTGATAATAGACTCACAGGTAATTATCTTGGAGAAATTGTAAACGGTGATAAGAAAGCAGAATACCTGAAAGAAATTGCTATAAAGGAAAACATAAATATCAGTCAAACCATAGCTGTTGGAGATGGAGCTAACGATTTACAAATGCTAAATACTGCAGGTTTAGGAATTGCTTTTCATGCTAAGCCTAAAGTAAAAAATAACACACAAAATTCTATATCCAGTATTGGGCTGGATGGTGTTTTATACCTGCTAGGTTACCACGATAAGCATATAGATTCACTCGAATGATGGAATAGAGTTTTGCATACAAATTCACATACTTTCATTCTTTGATTATTTTCATACAAATTAGCGTTAAAGGTTTTCTTTTTTTTTTTTAAAACACTAATTTGGCATAGTTTTCTATAGTAAGCTATCTAGAACCCTAAAAGACTTTATTGTTTATGCGCTACATATCCCTCTTATCTATCTTTTTGTTCACAGTATTTGGCTTTTCTCAACAAGCAGATCACCCTTTAAAAACAAGGGATTCTTTAACGCAAACTACTTGGGTGGATAGAACATATGATGCTATGACGCTACCAGAAAAAGTAGGTCAACTTTTTATGGCAAGGGCATTTTCAAATCAGGATAACAAGCATGTGGAATCCATTAAGAAAATGATTAGGGACAATCATATAGGAGGCCTGATATTTTCTAAGGGAGGTCCAGTTAGACAAGCAAAACTCAATAATGAATTTCAAGCATTATCTAAAATACCTTTATTAATTGGAATGGATGCTGAATGGGGATTGAGCATGAGACTTGATTCTACCTATGCATTTCCATGGAATATGACCTTGGGTGCGATCAAGGATAATTCACTCATTGAGAAAACCGGAAAACATATTGGGGAACATTGTAAAAGAATAGGAGTGCATTTTAATTTCGCTCCAGTTGCAGATATCAATACCAATCCAAGGAATCCAATCATTGGAAATCGTTCTTTTGGAGAAGATCGAAATAATGTGACTGAAAAATCTTTGGCCTTCATGAAAGGTATGCAGGGTGCGGGTGTATTGGCAAACGCAAAACACTTTCCAGGTCATGGAGATACCGATAGCGATTCTCATAAAACCCTTCCTACACTTAATTTTTCGAGAAGCAGAATTGATAGTCTAGAATTATATCCATATAAAAAACTTATAGATAAGGGACTTTCAAGTGTTATGGTAGCACATTTGAATGTACCAAGTTTGGAAAGCAGAGCTGGTTTTCCATCATCGCTCTCGGAAAAGATCGTGACAAATATTTTGAAAGATTCTTTGCAATTCAAAGGCCTGATATTTACTGATGCCCTTGAAATGAAAGGAGTTTCTAACCATGATGATTCAGCTGATGTGGATATGGCTGCTTTTATGGCTGGAAATGACGTGTTATTGATTTCAGAAGACCCTGCTAAAGGTGCTGCTAAAATAATCGAGGCCTATTATAAGGGAAATATAACTGAAGAGCGTTTAGCACATTCAGTTAAGAAGATATTAATGGCGAAATATAAAGTAGGGCTCAATAACTATAGACCTGTTGGATTATATAACCTTCATAGTGATTTGAATCGTCTTAAAGATGATCTCCTTTATGAAGAACTTATTGAGAATGCTGTTACAGTTGTAGAAAATCAAAATGAGTTACTACCTTTGCGAGATTTGGATACAAAATCCATTGCGTATGTGTCTATGGGGGACGATGATGGCTCAGACTTTTATAATGAATTGAAAAAATATACCAAAGTTCATCGTGTTAAGGCGCAACGTCTGGATGAAATATTAAAAAAATTACAGTCCTATAATACCGTAATAGTTGGATTTCATAGATCTAATGACAACCCATGGAAATCTTATAAATTTACTACTAAAGAATTAGTATGGCTTTATGAGATTGCTAGGACAAATACCGTAGTTTTAGATATTTTTGTTAGGCCTTATGCCTTATCAGACATTAAAACATTTAAGAATTTCGAGGGTATTGTTGTTAGCTATCAGAATAGTAAGATATCTCAGCAAAAATCTGCTCAACTAATATTTGGAGCTATTCCAGCGAAAGGAGTTTTACCAGTGACTACTGGCGCGAATCTTAAAGTAGGTAAAGGAGAAACATTAAATTCTATAAAGTCATTGAGTTATGGTTTACCTGAACGGGTTGGTTTGAGCTCTGAAAAACTCAAGCGTGTTGATTCTTTGGCTCAATCTGCGGTAGATTCTTTAATGACACCAGGTATTCAGCTATTAATAGCTAGAAAAGGGAAAGTCATTTATAATAAGAACTTTGGCAAGCATACATATAAAAGCAATCAAAGTGTGCAATCTGATGATTTGTATGATGTGGCATCACTTACAAAAATATTGGCAACAGTTCCATTGTTAATGGAGTTAGAACAACAAGGAATTGTTTCTCTCGACAGTCAATTAGGTCAATTAATTCCTTCTCTTAGAAAGAGCAATAAAAGTAAGATGACGATTAAAGAAATACTATCTCATTATGCCAAATTAAGACCTTGGGAACCTTTTTATATAAATACTGTGGATTCAATTAGTAATCGACCTTTACCAAAATATTATAGGAGTAAGCGTAGTAAGGAATTTGATATAGAAGTGACAAAAGGATTGTTCATGCGTACCGACTATATGGATTCTATTAATAAGATTATAAAAGAAACCGAATTGTTAGACAATTTAAGGTATCGCTATAGTGACTTGCCGTACTATATAATGAAGCAATATATAGAGAAGCATTACGATAAGCCCATGAATGAATTAGTACAACAACATTTTTACAAACCTCTGGGAGCAAACTATACAACGTATAATCCTTCTTCAAAATTTAGTGATACTCAAATAGTACCGACCGAAGAAGACACTTATTTTAGACATCAGGAAGTACATGGTTATGTGCATGATATGGGAGCTGCCATGCAAGGTGGAGTTGGCGGCCATGCTGGAGTTTTTAGCACGGCAAATGATGTTGCTAAGATTATGCAAATGTATCTTCAGAAAGGATT
This sequence comes from Flavobacteriaceae bacterium, assembly GCA_014238425.1. Classification (GTDB taxonomy): domain Bacteria; phylum Bacteroidota; class Bacteroidia; order Flavobacteriales; family Flavobacteriaceae; genus JABABD01. The sequence continues at coordinate 28,188 of JABABD010000010.1, forward strand.
TTATGGTGGAAGACGTTATTTTAAGTCAGAAACTTTAGATAAATTTAATAGACGGTATTATCAAGAAAAAAATAATAGGAGAGGAGTTGGGTTTGATAAACCGCAATTAGGTGACACAGGACCAACTTGTGGATGCGTTTCAGACACCAGTTTTGGACATTCCGGATTTACAGGAACCTACGCATGGGCTGATCCTGAAGAAGAAATTGTGTATGTGTTTTTATCTAATAGAACATATCCAATAATGACTAATAATAGATTGTTAAAAGAAGGAGTTCGTACTGAAATACAGAGATTAATTTATGAAGCGATTATAGAATGAAAATAGGAATTGTTTGTTATCCAACTTTTGGAGGTAGCGGTGTTGTTGCGACTGAACTAGGTCTGTCTTTGTCTAAACGAGGACATGAAGTGCATTTTATTACCTATAAGCAACCAGTAAGATTGGAATTATTGAGTAATAAAGTCCACTTTCATGAAGTGAATGTTCCAGAATATCCATTGTTTCATTATCAACCATATGAGCTGGCATTGTCAAGCAAACTGGTAGATATGGTAAAATTTCATGGAATAGAAATACTACATGTGCATTATGCTATACCTCATGCTTATGCTGCTTATATGGCTCAAAAAATGCTACGTGAAGAAGGCATATATGTACCAATAGTAACAACTCTTCATGGTACAGATATTACCTTAGTAGGTAGTCACCCTTTTTATAAGACGGCTGTTACTTTCAGTATCAATAAATCGGATGCGGTAACATCAGTCTCCCAGAGTTTAAAGGATGATACGCTACGCCTATTTGATATCAAGAATGATTTAGAAGTTATTACCAATTTTATTGATTTCTCAAAATACAACCTTGCATTTACAGATTGTCAAAGAGATATGATGGCCTCCGAAGATGAAAAGATTATTACACATATCAGTAATTTGAGGCCAGTAAAACGAATAGCAGATGTTATTAAGGTGTTTTATGGTATTCAAAAACAAATACCAGCCAAGTTAATGTTAGTAGGGGAAGGCCCTGAACGCGAAATGGCGGAAGAACTTTGTGAGTCTCTTGGAATTATTGAAAAGGTTGTTTTCTTTGGAAAGAGCAATGAGATAGATAAAATATTATGTTTTTCTGATTTGTTTTTATTGCCTTCGGAAACTGAAAGTTTCGGATTGGCTGCCTTAGAGGCAATGGCATCCAGAGTACCCGTTATTTCGAGTAACACAGGTGGTATTCCTGAAGTAAATGTTCAAGGAGTCTCTGGATTTTTAAGTGATGTGGGAGACATTGATGATATGGTTAAAAATGCTGTATATATCTTGGGAGATTCTAAACGATTGGAAGAATTTAAGAGCAATGCAAAAAAGGAAGCTTCTAAATTTGATATAAATCAGATTGTCCCTCAATATGAAGCGATTTATCAACAGACACTAACAAAATGTCTCACACTCTAAAAACAGATGTAATGAAAATCATCTATTTAATATTAATGCCATTAGTAATTGCGCTGTCTTGTAAGACGACTAAAGAAACTAAAATAGTCGTTCAAGATTTTGAGGTTCTTTTGCAAGAAGCTTATGGAGGCCTAGAAGATGAAGAGCAACGGATTGTAAGAAACGAAAAAGAGCTTCAAGACGTTTATGGTATTATCAATAGATTTAGGCGACCAGGCATACCAGCACCAGAAATAGATTTTAAAAAATATATAGTCGTTGCATTATTTATGGGCGAAAAAACAACGGGTGGCTTTTCTACTCAGGTAGGGTCTGTTTCAATTGATGATGATGATATGATTGTAAATGTGATTGAAAAAGGACCAAAACCAACAGATTTTGTGACTACTGCTATATGTCAACCATTTTGTTTGGTAAAAATTTTAAAGCCTAAATCGGATAAAAAAGTCATCTTCGTAAAGACGCAATAATTTGCTCTATCCTCTTATGATATCCTTTGTTATTGCTACAATGTCACTAAATTCTTGATACACAATTTGTAATAATCTCAACTGATTTTTCGTCCTGTCCAAATTATGTTCAGGATAATCAACTTTATAGTAAGTATTCCCGTTAAGATAATCTGTCAAGAAACGTAGTGTTTGTTCAAATAACATGTATTTTATTGACAGTGGGAGTGTTTGCTTTTCAATATCTGAAAGTTCGTTTTTTATGACCGAAATATAACCTTCCATAAAGGCCTTATAATAGTTTTTGTTGAATGCAATTTTAGAAAAATCACTTTCATCTTCATCTACTGATGCGCAAACAGACCGTAAGGCATCTCCAATATCATAATGTATAATGCCAGGCATTACAGTATCCAAATCTATCATAGCGATAGCTTTCTGCGAGTTACTGTCAAAAAGCATATTAGATAACTTGGCGTCATTATGAGCAACCCTTAGAGGAATTTCCTCTGAACATCTTAATCCATCCAGATATTCTGCATCTTCCTTATAACTATCTATTTGATATAGTATGTTCTGAATTGTTTCTATGAAACCATTGTCAGCTTTTTTCAAGGCATTTTTATATTGTCTGGTTCTAAATTTTAGATTGTGAAAATCTGGAATTGTTTCAAACAATGTAGATGCGTCAAAACTTGCCATCCCTTTATGAAAGTCACCTAGTAACATTCCAGCTTGAACTACCATGTCATAATTTTTAGGAATTAAAAATGTTTCTGTGTTTTTTATAAAAGTGCATAAAGTCCAGAACTGTTCATTCGGATCCTTAGCCAAAAAACCATCTGTAGAACTTTTTATGTACTCTATTACTTTATAATTTGTAGCCTTTTTGAGGTTATTACTTACCTTGACCTTATTTTTAATTAATCTTTCAACATTAGGAAATATGACTTTATTGATACGCTGTAACACAAAATCATTGTCAGAAATGGTCTTTATTCTATAGGTATCGTTTATATGACCACTAGTTAATTCAGTTGAACTTTTATAATGTGTTGAATGTTCAAATTGATTGAAAATTGATTGAATTGTTTTGTCTTTCCATAAGTTTTCTGGATATATTTTGTTTGTTTTCAGGACTTTAATGGCCTTAACTAATTTAGTTTTATCCTCTTTATAAGTTATGCCATGCCATATGCTATCTGTTGAAATAACTCCTATAGGTAAGATATTTTGTTCTATTGCCTTATTCACTATAGACGGTAAATAAAACTCCTCTTTTGGATGGTTGTAGTTCTGCTTTAAAAAATCCATGAACATCGATTCTGCAAATTGAAATATAAAAGGCGTAAAGCCCCAAAAATTCATGGATACCACGGTATCTTCAGATAAGCTTTCAGAATCGCCATTAGGCGTCTTGTACATAAGATGATTATTGACTTTGTTAATGGCAGTTCGCTCAATAACTTGTACAAGATTATTATGTTTATCCAAAAGGCATTCGCCTCTAGATACTGTACCATATGGAGATAACGTATTTTGTAATTGATAACCCACCATATAGAACCTGTCATCATTTAAAGAGTTAAACAAAGCGTTATACATGACTTCAAATGATTTCCTGCCATATAAATCATCAGCATTGATAATGGCAAAATTATTTTTTACTAGATGTCTCAGCGAAAGAAGGGCATGACCCGTTCCCCATGGTTTTTTACGATCATTGTTTTTGTATTCTTCAGGAACATCAGTTAGCTCTTGAAATACATAAGAAAACGTTACTGATTCAGATTGTAAATGCGAGAATCTCTTCAAGAAATCCACATGTAACTCTCTTCTTATGATAAAGATAATATGATTGAACCCTACATCTAGGGCATCATAAATGGAATAATCAATTATCGCGTTGCCTTCTTGGTCTATAGAATCTAACTGCTTCAATCCACCATATCGTGAACCTATTCCTGCCGCCATGAGTACTAGTGTCTTCATGTTGTAAAAATAAAAAAAGCACCTAGAAAAGGTGCTTTTTATTATTATATGTTTTATTTGATTAAAATTGGTAACGAATACCTAGAGCAATATCAAAATCTAAATCATTATTATTGAATTGATCATCTCCAAATCCTATTTCAGGGCGGAAATCTAGAGATAAAAGTAATGGTATATCAAAATTGTATTCAATACCAACATCACCAGCGGCAAAGAAAAAAGAATCGCTTACATCGCCACCTCCAGGAACATCAATGTCAAATGCTCCGAAGCCTCCACCAACACCTGCATACCAGTTAAAATTACCGTCAAGTTGCCAAACCCATTGGTATAACCCTGCCAGTTTAAAACCATCATAGTTTTTTCCATCTCTCCAGCCTAAATCAAATTCTAAACGATTATTATCATTCAATGCTCTTTGGTATGATACTTCAGCTCCAAAACCATCACTATCTCCAAGTCTTAAGCCTAAGGCATTGTCAGAAATTGATTGCGCATTCATTGAGAATGTAAAGCCTATTATTGCTAAACCGAGTACAAATAATTTTTTCATGTCTTTTTAAGTTTTTTGTTTAATGCAAAGTTAAAATTTTAACATTTCCAAGTGTTGAATAATAACGATAAACTTTTGTTAATATTGGCTAATAAACTCTAAATTTAGGCATGACAATAAATGAGGCGCTTAAGGACCTTAATAGTATTTTGGATGGTGAATTGTTGTATGATGAACTTTCCAAATCACTTTATGCTACAGATGCTTCTGTATACAGAAAGATACCGCTCGCAGTAGCCTATCCAAAAAATATGAGCGATATTAGGCAACTCATATATTTTGCAAAACATCATAAAACATCGTTAATTCCCAGAACGGCCGGAACTTCTTTAGCAGGACAATGTGTAGGAGAAGGAGTTGTCGTTGACGTGTCCAAACATTTTACCAGAATTCTTAATGTAGATGAGACAAATCGAACAGTTACTGTGCAACCGGGTGTTATTCGGGATGAATTAAATAATTACCTAAAACCATTTGGGTTATTTTTTGGCCCTAACACATCAACTTCTAATCGTTGTATGATTGGTGGTATGGTCGGCAATAATTCTTCTGGAACTACCTCAATTAAATATGGCGTTACAAGAGACAAAGTCGCTAAGCTTAATACCCTGTTGAGTGATGGAAGTGAAGTGCTATTTGAAAGGCTTACTAAAGATGAATTTCATAATAAATGTAGCCTTAATACTTTAGAAGGACAGATATATAATACAATTCATAAAGAACTTACGCCTAATGTTGTTCAACAAAATATAAGAAGAGAATACCCAAACCAAGAAATTCATAGAAGAAATACAGGCTATGCCATAGATGAGTTAATTGGCACCGAGATTTTTGGAGGAGATAAACATTTTAACATGTGTGAGCTCCTTTCAGGAAGCGAGGGTACACTTGCCTTTATCACTGAGATTACTCTGAAGCTTGATTTATTGCCGCCGACAGAAAGTGTTATGGTAGCGGCTCACTTTAGTTCTATAGAAAACTGTTTAAAAGCAGTGGTACCTGCTATGAAGCATGACTTGTATGCCTGTGAGATGATGGATAAAACCATTTTAGATTGCACTAAAAATAATAGGACCCAGTATGAAAATCGATTTTTTATTGAAGGTGATCCACAAGCTATCTTAATGTGTGAACTTAAGGGCAATACAAAAGAGGCTGTTAATAGTTCTTCAGAGCAACTTATTAATACACTAAAAGATTCAGGTCTCAGTTATGCTTATCCCGTGCTTATGGGTGAAAATATTGACAAAGCTTTACAGCTTAGGAGTGCAGGCTTGGGCCTTTTAGGAAATATCATAGGTGACAATAAAGCGGTTGCTTGTATTGAGGACACCGCAGTGACTTTATCTGATCTTGCTAATTATATTGAAGATTTCACAGAGTTAATGAAAAATTTTGGACAAAGTGCCGTGTACTACGCCCATGCTGGTGCAGGAGAATTGCATTTGCGCCCAATTCTTAATCTTAAAAAGACTGAAGACGTTAATAGTTTCAAGGAAATTACGAAGTCAGTAGCTGAGTTAGTTAAGTCGTACAATGGTTCGTTTAGTGGTGAACATGGTGATGGTATTCTACGTTCCGGTTTTATAGAGTTTATGATTGGAGAGGAGAATTATACAATTTTAAAAAAAATAAAGACAGTATTCGATTCGGATAGCATTTTTAATCCTGGAAAGATCATTAATCCATATAAAATGGATGACAACTTACGCTATAAGGTAGATAGAATAGAACCCGCGATTGACACAGTTTTGAATTTTGAGGCGTCTCATGGAATCCTTCGTGAGGCAGAAAAATGTAATGGGTCTGGTGATTGTAGAAGATTGCCCTCTGCTGGCGGGACGATGTGTCCTAGTTATCGAGCAACGCTAAATGAAAAAGACACGACACGTGCGCGCGCTAATGCTTTGCGTGAGTTTCTTACCCAAAGCGATAAAGTCAATAAGTTTGATTATAAAGAACTCAAACAAGTGTTCGACCTATGCTTGAGTTGTAAAGCCTGTGCTAGTGAATGTCCAAGTAGCGTGGATGTGGCAAGTTTAAAGGCAGAATTTGAGTACCAGTACCAAAAGGCCAATGGGTTTTCTAAGCAAAGTAGGTTTTTTGCTGAAGCTACTAAGTATAATAAAATTGGTTCGAAAGTACCAATGATGGCGAATTTTGTGACTCAAAATAGATGGTTGTCAAAAATGATTAAAGCTGTTTATGTGATAGCGTCAGAACGTAGTCTTCCTAAAATATCTGCTAAAAGTTTCTCTGAAATTTATAATAAAAGGAGCACAAATAATATGTCGATAGAGCCAAAAAAGACTATTTGTTTGTTTGTTGATGAATTCACCAATTATCTGGAATCGGAGATAGCTCTAGATGCACTTATGTTGCTTGAAAAGTTAGGATATGATGTCGTTGTTTTAGATGCACTTGAAAGTGGTAGAAGTTATATTTCAAAAGGATTTTTAAAAGAGTCTAAAGTGTTGATAAATAAGAATATAAAACACATCAATAATACTATCAGTTCAAATATTAAAATTATAGGTATAGAACCTTCAGCCATATTAACTTTTAAAGATGAAGCGCTGAAGTTGGCAGATGATATAGAGGCAGCTAAACAGATTGCTAATAGAAGTTTTTTGATTGATGAGTTCCTATATCATGAAATGAAAGCAGGTTATATCCATGCTGGTCAATTTACAGATGAACCTCAAACATTGGAATTTCATGGACATTGCCATCAAAAGGCATTAGGGAATCAAGAATATACCGCTGAGCTCCTAGGATTGCCTGAGAATTATAGTGTTACAGTTATTCCTTCCGGTTGTTGTGGTATGGCTGGAAGTTTTGGATATGAAAAGGAGCATTATAATATAAGTATGGAAGTGGGTGAACAGACGCTGTTTCCAGCAATCAGAGAATCTGATGATAAGACTATTATTGTGGCAAACGGGACCAGTTGCAGACATCAAATTAAAGATGGTACTCAACGAATAGCAAAGCATCCTGTAACTATTTTAAGAAATGCACTACTCATATAATAAATGCGATTTATGAAAACTGAGTTTAAAGAATCCCAGAGATTTAGGCAGTGGTGGATTTGGCTTCTTATGTCTCCATTAATATTGGTTACAGCGTATGTGATTATAGCTCAGTTAATTCTAGGAAAGCCTATTGGAGATAAGCCTTTGCCAGATATTGGAGTTCTGTTGTTTTCGCTTTTCGCTTTTGGCATTATATTTTTAGTTTGGTACATGCGATTAGATACCAAAATTAATGAGAAAGGTGTATTCATGACATATAGACCCGTTTTACGACGTACATATATGTGGAAGGATATCGATAAGACTGAAATCATAGATTACGGCTTTGTTGGATATGGCTTCAGGTGGAGACCAAAGCATGGGTGGGTATATAATATTGGAGGCAACATGGGCCTAAAAATCTATCTTAAATCTGGAAAACACCTTACAATTGGCACTCAAAAACCCAATGAGTTAAAAAACTTTATGGATCAAAAACTATAGTTTATTCCTCAGCAACTGTATGAGTATCTAGTGCCTGTATAGATGTGGCATGCAAGCTTCCAGCTAGAGGTAATGTAATCCCAATTTGAGAAAAATCTTCCAGTTGATATGAAATGCTAGCCTCAGAGCGTACTAATCCGATATCTTTTACATAATGATTAGTAATTTCCAGTATATTTTGAGTGTCTAAAATCAGAACATCCACAAAACTTCCAGGAATCACTTCAACACGTGTTGTAATAGTTAGTTCTAGAATTAAAGAAGACTCTATAGCATTGTCATAGTTTATATTATTTAAAAAAAGGCTAGGTGAAGCTGTGCCTTGTACCGTTTTCAGTATATAAGTAGCTATGATAGGCAGCCCTTCAATGGTCTGCTCAATAGTGCCATCAACAGATGAAAGCACTTCATTTACAGATGTATTCGTGTTATAAAATATCGCATTATTAACACCTATTTGTAAATCGTCCAAACCTTCAAAAGGAAAAGTAATACTGCCAGTGCCTAATAAGGTTGAAGACGTTCGAGTTAGGTCTAACTGTGTTAATATAGTATTCATTGTACCTGTGGCTATGCCATTAACTGATAGTCCGAAGGTGTTATTATTAGCAAGTGAGACGTAAAGAGAATCGCGCGTGTTTTGAGTCTGGTTTAAATCTATGTTGCGATTGGTTACATTATAATTCCAATAATTAGCGAGCGTTAATGGGAAATAATTTCCCGAATTAACTGGATTATCATCGTTGTCATTATTTGAACAAGATGCTACTGAAAGAAGTAATATAAAAATACTGGTAATTCTGAAGAGCTTTTTCATCTCGTGCGCTTTTATTTAAAAACGGCAAAAATCTAAATAAATTATATATACAAAACAGGAGAGGTTAAAGTAATGGCACTTATTTTTGAAATCTCTCATCATTTAATATTGATGTATTGATAAGTTAAAATGCACTTCCGTTTTTTGATAAAAACTATAAGAGGATCTTTAAGTTTTTATCATCAAAAATAGTATTGTACAACAAACAATTTTTGTTTCTGTAATAGTATATTTACTTTAGCGTATCAATAGTAACTCACTAACGACTAATTAGCATTTAATGGCAGGAAATTCCTTCGGAAACATTTTTAAACTCACCACATTTGGAGAATCACATGGAGAAGCTATTGGGGGTGTTATAGATGGCTGCCCATCTGGTATCCATATCGATTTAGAAGCTGTCCAGAATGAGATGGATAGGCGTAAACCAGGACAGTCAGATATCGTAACCCAGCGTAAGGAACCGGATGTTGTTAAATTCCTTTCCGGAATTTTTGAAGGATATACTACCGGAACATCTATAGGTTTTATCATTCAAAATGCAAATCAAAAATCCAAAGACTATTCTCATATAAAAGATTCGTATCGTCCGAGTCATGCAGATTATACATATGATCAGAAGTATGGCGTAAGAGATTATCGTGGTGGTGGTCGTAGTTCGGCAAGAGAAACAGCATGTAGAGTTGTTGCTGGAGCCATTGTTAAACAAGTGCTTAAGGATATTAAAATTAATGCTTATGTGTCTTCGGTGGGAGAAATTGAGTTACAAACACCGTATCAGGAATTAGATTTTTCGGTTGCAGAAACTAATACGGTGCGTTGTCCTGATTCGGCTATAGCGGAAGAGATGATTACAAAAATCAAGGAGATTCGTAAAGAAGGAGATACCATTGGAGGAACGATAACTTGTGTACTTCAAAATGTACCAATAGGATTAGGAGAACCTGTATTTGATAGACTTCATGCGGAATTAGGAAAAGCTATGTTATCAATAAATGCTGTTAAGGGCTTTGAATATGGTAGTGGTTTCTCTGGAACAAAAATGAGAGGAAGCGAACATAATGATTTGTTTAACGCAGATGGTTCTACCAAGACAAATTATTCGGGAGGTATTCAAGGCGGTATAAGCAATGGAGAAGATATTTATTTTAAAGTAGCTTTCAAGCCTGTAGCAACAATAATGCAGAATCAAGATACGATAGATAAAGAAGGGAATATGACAGAAATGCATGGAAAAGGTCGTCATGATCCATGTGTCGTGCCTAGAGCTGTGCCTATTGTAGAAGCTATGGCTGCATTGGTGCTAATGGACTATTACTTGCTTAATAAGATGTATGCGTAATCAGGTTTTCTGTGATACGCCAATAAAAGATTATAATAACTTAATAAGATTCCCTAATTTCATGGGAACTAAATAACTTTTTTAATGAGAAAACTAGAACTACACTGGAAGATTTTAATTGGTATGTTAGCAGGACTGCTCTTTGGTTTTATAATGCTTCAATTTGATTGGGGGAAAGACTTTGTTACAGATTGGATTAAACCCTTAGGAACCATTTTTGTAAAGCTTCTTAAACTTATTGCAATTCCTTTAATATTGGCCTCATTAATTAAAGGTATTTCAGATTTAAAGGATATCTCGAAGTTTAAGAATATTGGCGTACGAACTATTATTACGTACGTGCTAACAACAATCGTAGCTATTTCTATCGGACTGATGTTGGTGAATGTTTTACAGCCAGGAAACGGTGTTTCGGATGAGACTATTTCTAAATTAACATCAACCTATGCTGGCAATAGCAGTGTGCAAGAAAAAATTGCGGAGGCTACAAAGCAAGTTGAAAGTGGACCATTACAATTCCTAGAAGATATGGTTCCTGACAATGCTTTTAAGGCCATGAGTAATAATAGACTGATGCTTCAAGTAATATTCTTTTCTATTTTCTTAGGGATTTCAATGTTACTAATTGGCGAAAAAAGAGCCAATCCATTAAAAAATGTATTTGATTCATTGAATGATGTTGTGCTGAAAATGGTGGATTTGATAATGCTGTCTGCGCCGTATGCTGTTTTTGCTCTCTTGGCGAGTGTAGTCGTATCATCAGACGATCCAGACATTCTTGTGGCTTTAGCTCAGTATTCTGGTGTGGTGGTACTTGGTTTGCTTTTAATGATAGTGTTTTATGCTATTATTGTGTCAACTGTAACAAAGAAAAATCCGTTTTGGTTTCTAAAGGAAATCAGTCCTGCACAGTTGTTGGCTTTCTCTACAAGTAGTAGTGCTGCGACTTTACCAGTGACTATGGAACGTGTAGAAGAGCATATTGGTGTTGATAAAGAAGTTTCTAGTTTTGTGTTACCTGTAGGTGCCACGATTAATATGGATGGTACTAGTTTGTATCAAGCTGTGGCTGCCGTTTTTATCTTTCAAGCCTTAGGATTAGATTTAACTTTTGCTGATCAGATTACTATTGTGGTAACGGCATTGTTGGCGTCAATTGGTAGCGCCGCGGTACCTGGAGCAGGTATGGTCATGTTAGTGATTGTTCTTGAATCCGTTGAAATGCCACCAGAGTTATTACCTATTGGTCTTGCTTTAATTTTTGCTGTTGACCGCCCTTTGGATATGTGCCGTACTGTAGTTAATGTTACAGGCGATGCCATGGTGTCTATGCTCGTCGCAAAATCTGTTGGGAAGTTAGGAGAACCAAAAGTGAAGAATTGGGATGACCACTATGAAGAGGTGAAATAATTTTATGACTTTAAAAGACTAATCAACTAAATAGAATTTGAATGTTTGTTTTTTTACGTATCCATGAAAAAAATTGACGCAGAGAATGATACCAGCTTATCGCTAATTAAAGAATGCGTAAAGCGAGGGCATGGAGTTGCTATGCGCGCACCTACAAATTTAAGGTGAGTTTTCTTCAGAGTAGGATTATAGACAAGTTACAAGCGTTTGATAAACGTTCAAGATTAAGAAAAACAGTTGAAGACGCATAACCCTATGGTATGCTAAAAATTAAAAACTCTTTAGTTTCTGTTGATTGGCTTCTGGAGCACATTGATGTTCCTAATCTTATTATTTTAGACGCCAGTATTCCAAAAGTAGTTGACCGTACTTCTGAAGCATCAAAAAAGCAAATTCCTAAAACTCGTTTTTTCGATATTAAAAATGATTTTAGTGATACCTCAGGTACTTTTCCTAATACGTTTCCTTCAGCTTTGCTATTCCAAGAGTCTGCTCAAAACCTAGGAGTAAATTCGGATAGTGTCATTGTTATATATGACGACAAAGGGATTTATTCAAGCCCAAGAGCTTGGTGGTTATTCAAAGCATTTGGACATGATAACGTTGCTGTATTAGATGGTGGCTTGATTGAATGGATAGCTGCTGGCCATAACCTCGAAGTGAAGCAAAAACATACCATCGCAAAGGGAAATTTTAGAGCTAACTTAGTAAATGATACCTTGTGCTTTTTTGATGATATTGTAACGTTTTCTACAGACACATGCACACATATCTTGGATGCGCGCTCATATGAAAGATTTAAAGGTTTGGTTCCTGAACCCAGAAAAGGACTTAGAAGCGGAACGATTCCTAATTCAAAAAGCCTTCCATTTGAATCACTATTCAATGATGAAAAAATGAAATCTGTATCGGACTTACAGAGCATTTTTGCTAAATTTGGACATAAGGATGATACGTTTGTGTTTTCATGTGGCTCAGGAATTACGGCCTGCGTATTGGCATTGGGAGCTACGCTTTCTGGTTATGAAAATCTTATAGTATATGATGGGTCTTGGACTGAATACGGAAGCTTAACTTAAAATTTAGTGCATGAATTGGACAAAAGACGAACTGGTAGCCTATATATTGCTCTATGCTGCGAATTCTAACTTTATAGAAGACAATCGTGAAAGAAACGTAATTATCTCTAAAGTGGATATGCAAACGTTTCAAAATATTCATAACGAATTTGATAATGATAATGATTATCAAAGCATTCAAAAAATCATTAAAGGTCTTGAAACGCATAATTATTCTAAAGATGATTTAGAAGAGTTGTTTATAGATATTAAACTGATGTTTCTATCAGATGGAGATTATGATGTTTTGGAGCAAAATATGATGCTGGGTCTCAAAAAAATACTCTTATAATTTAATGAAGGAATCACTACTACCATATTGTGTATAGTTAATAGAGTTAGTATTTAACGTGACGAGTCTTCAAAAAAAAGGTTTGTATGTACCCATTAAGTATATCACCGATTCTTACTTCTAATAATGATAATTTAAATAAGAAATTGGATTTTATATTGAAGAGTTTAAAATAAAAGCCTCAAAGAATAACTTCTATCCAATAAGGGAATTTCCTTATTACTCTTAATGCTTTTGACATTGGCACTTTAGAGAATTCAGCTCATTCCCATCTAACAGAAGATGGGGCCAAATTGATGTATATAACCTTGAGGCTTTATAGTTGTAGTGTAGTCACAAAAATCTACTCTAATTAAGACTACGGTTAAATTTAACTAGGACTAACCACATCTTTGTTAAACCCGATAAGAAATTACTTTTTTAGTAGCTCAGTTGTTGTCATTCATCGAATTTTTAAGCTGGTTTTCTTGATTTATCAAATAATTTGGTCTTATATCGATTTAATAAAGTATCTATTAAAGCTGTTCATATATTTGAACTATCAAATTATTTATGTAGATAGATACATTATGAAAAACGTAATCTTTATAGCAACCCTTTTATTTAGCACTCTTGGTTTTTCACAAGAATATGCTGAAAACGGATTGATTGCAATTCCTTCTGATTCAGAAAACTTTGATGCACCTAGCGTAAACTTAGATGAATTGACTGCATTTGATATTATAGCCAATATGAAAGTTGGCGAAGTTGTATTTACTGCACCCGATAAAATAGATTACATAAATATATACAATACGGATAATCGAGAGATATTTTCAGCTAAAGGAAGCATCATAGAAACGAAGAAGATTGATATATCTTTCTTGCCTTCTGGAACTTATTTTCTAGAAGTTGTTATTGGAAAGAATATGGCCTCTCATAAAATCGTAAAGAAATAATTTTAATTTTTTTGTTTTAAGTTTTAAAACCTTAGGTCATATGCTATGATTTAAGGTTTTTTATTACAAAAACTTTGCTTGAAGTTCTGGCGTGGGAATCATACAGGACTCTTTTTTACCATACCATTTATATCGATTTTTTGCAATATAGTCGTATGCCCAATTTCGCATGAATGTTGGAACTATGAAAAACAACCTCAGGAGATTTCGCGGAAAACCAAGTTTCATTGCAATTCTTAATGCGGCAGATGATTTGATACTAATACCTTTATTGGGTTGGTATAATAATATTGAATCAGTTTTTGACATGTCAACGCCATGCTCATTTATTATTGCTTTTCCAATATCTGATTGTAAAGGAGCAAACCTAAACATATCATTTTTGTCATGCTTGATAATGTATATAATAGATGCGTTACAAAGATTGCATACACCATCGAATAGGACTATTTTTTTATCTTGAGGCAGTTGTATTTTCACAATGCAAAGATACCATATCTTTTACAATGAACTCAGGAATGAAATCAGTTCTTGCCCTTTTCCTAGACCAAGTTTTACTTTTAATCGGTACTTAGATTTTTTGACACTATCAGGCAAAACGTTAAGCATGGTAGCTATCTCTTTGGTTGTTAGATTCATTCTTAAAAAGGCTGCTAATCGAATCTCTTTTTCAGTAATGTCTGTATTGAGCTCTTTTATCCTAATATCAAAATCATTGTGAACTTCAGAAAAATAGGATTTGAATATTTCCCAGTCTTTGTCTTCTGCATTTTCTTTTTTCAGTAGGGTGATAAGACGTCTAAATTCCACTTTAAATAACTCTGGTGATTGTCTGATTTTTTCTAGATTCTCTTTCAGTTCTTGAATAAACGAATTCTTTTGAACAAGGTGCATGGTTTGCGAGGTCAATTCTTTTTTCTTGAATTCAATTTCCTGTTTATAAATGGCTTCTTGCTTCTCACGGGCTATTCTATTCTTTTTTATTCGTTGTTTAAACCCAAAATATAATAGCCCCGCAATTGCTAAAAACGAAAACATACCAATCCCATAAATAGACTTCGTTAAATTACTGACCTTAACTCTTTGATTCAACTTATTGATTTCGCCTTCCTGTACTAATAATGCTTTTTCTTTTTTTTCTGTTTGGTATTGGACTTCTAATTGATTGACTTTTTCTAATGTTTCTTTTTTAAAGACGGAATCATACACTTTAAAATGTAGTTCACGATACTTATACGCTTCCTTATAGTTTTTTAATGAGGCGTAGGTTCTCGCTATATTGTAATAATTTCCTGCGATGCTTTTTTTAGTCTTTATTTTTTTACTGATGCGTAACGCTTCTTTATAATATACTAGGGCCTGTTCATGATTCCCTTTTGCCCTGCTTATATTTCCTAGACTGTTTGTGGCGGCGGTTATTTTCACGGGGAAATTATTTTCACGTCCTATTTTTAATGCTTTCTTATAATAATAGGCTGCTGAATCTAGGTCATTCATATTTTTATAAGCACTTCCGATATTAATATTTACAGATGCTAAATTAAATTCTTGCTCTCTTTCTGCATATGACATTTCCGCCTTTCGAAAATAGGCTAATGCCGAATCGTGATGCTTAAGCTTTCCTTGAATTAATCCTAAGTTCATCCAGAGGCCCGCTAGAGCTTTGGTGTTGTTTTTTCTGAGATAAATAGCTTCTGCTTTCTTAAAGTAACTATCTGCTAATACAATGTTTTTAAGATCGCCGTGTATGGCTGCAACTCGACCATAATCTTTAGCCAATAATTCATCTTTCAGTCCTAAAGTTTCCTTTTCTTTGAGTGCTTGCATTGCTGATTCCATAGCGTCTTCAAAGTGTCCGAGCCTTCTTTGAACTTTACTAAGAAACCGAAGATTGTCATGAGCTCGCTTTTTTTGGCCTAACTTGTAAAATTCTGCAATGGCTTCTTTGTATAAAACTTCTGCCATCTCGTATTCAGATATACTGTTATAATATCCAGCCTTTTGTCGTGCTAAAGTTGCTTTGTATTTTAAAGAGTCAACACGTGTTGCAAGATCAATTAAACTATCGAGGTAGATTTTATGCTTTTTATTATCGTAAAACCTTGCTATACCACATAATCGCTTGTAAATTTCAATACGCTTCTCATTAGTCAAATTTTGTTTTAGTACAACTTCTAGACTGTCAATTTTGATATCACGTTTTTGCGCAGAACAATAAAAAGGAGCAGTGATAATGAGTACTAATATGAGTCGAATGAACATGACATGGTGTAGTTGATTAAAACTAATTTAGAACTATTCTCTATACAACTAAGAGCAAATCCCGTTTAATTTGGGTGAGTCCACCCATTGTCCACCTACATTTTATTGTTTTATGGCTTCAACTAGCTCTAGAAGATCGACGGTCACATTGGTTGTAAATATGCCGTAATTAACGGTAGCCTTGCCCTTTTCAATCGTATCTATGCTACCAATGGCCCTACCATCGTACATCCTGACGCGGTCTCCAACTTTAAGTATGGGTTTTGGTTTTTCTACCACCTTTTTAACTTCTTCTTTTTTTGCTTTTTTCTCCTTACGGATAACATTGACCTTTTGCTCAGCTTCTTTCTTTATTTGAGCCTCTTTTGCTTTTTCAGCTTTTAGTTGTTTAGCAGATTGTTTCTTTTGTTTAGAATTCTCAATTTGTACGATTCTGAAGAGTTCAGCCATCAACTCTCGTTTCCGTTTACTTATAAAAAAAGTATCGGCAGCATCTTTGAGCTTTTGACCTAAATAGATAAGTCGCTGATTGCTATCATATAATTCCTGGTAGCTCTCTAATTTCTTCTGAATACGAGTGTTAGTAGCCTCAAGCTTATCTGTTTCTTCAATCTTTTTTTGTTCGTTTACTTTTAACGAACGCTCCGTTTTTTCTAGTTTAGAACGCTCTCTTTGAAGCTTGGCTATAGTCTTGTCAAAACGAACTTTACCTCGTTCAATCTTCTTTTTTGATTTATTGATTAAGCTATAAGGAATGCCATTTTTTTGAGCTACTTCAAACGTAAATGAACTACCAGCTTGCCCCAGTACTAGTTTATATAATGGCTCTAGAGTTCTATTGTCAAATAACATATTAGCATTCTGCATATCTGGTAGCTCATTCGCCAATAGCTTTAAGTTGGAGTAATGGGTTGTTATGATGCCAAAGGCTTTTCGTTCATAAAAGACTTCCAAAAAGGTTTCTGCCAAAGCACCACCAAGTTCTGGGTCGCTACCAGTTCCGAATTCATCTATCAAGAATAGGGTTTTCTCATTGCACTTCTTTAGGAAGTAATTCATCTGCTTCAACCTATAACTATATGTGCTCAAATGATTTTCAATAGATTGGTTGTCCCCAATATCACTCAATATTCTGTCAAACAAACAAACCGTACTGCGCTCGTGTACTGGAATTAATAACCCGCTCTGTAGCATAACTTGTAATAAGCCTACAGTTTTTAATGTGATACTTTTACCTCCAGCATTTGGTCCTGAAATAACAATAATGCGATTATTGTTAGTCATTTCTATAGTCTGTGAATGGGTTTTCTCACTACGCTCCTTATTTGCTAAATAGAGTAAAGGGTGTAATGCATCTTTTATATGCACATGCTTTTCAGTATTGATTTCTGGCATAATAGCATTCATGCTTTTGGCATACTTCGCTTTTGCTGAAATGATATCTAAATGTGTTAGATATTGCTGATATTGATGGAGAAGTGGTAGCGAAGGTCTTATAAATTCTGTTAACGCCTTTAAAATGCGGTTCACCTCTTCTTGCTCTTCATACTGAAGATTGTTGAGTTCTCTAGATTGATTTAACGTGACTTCAGGTTCGATATAAACAATACTTCCGGTTTTACTGCCACCCATGATTGCACCCTTGACTTTACGACGATACATTGACTTAACAGCTAATACACGTTTATTGTCAATTACGGTTTCACGTATGTCATCGAGGTATTCTAAGTTATGGTTGGTGTTAAGTGCTATCGTAAAACTTTGATTGATTTTATTTTTGAGAATATTTACGGACTTTCGGATGCTGAATAATGCTTCAGATGCATCATCCTTTACTTCCCCAAACCTGTCTACAATACCATCTACTTCTTCTATGATATGTTTTGTAATTTCTATTTCTGAAGCACTCTCATTTAGGGTAGGGTAGTATTCTTTGAATTTATCAAAAAATACAACGATGTTATTGGCGGTAATACCGATGGCTTGTATTCTCCTAAAACTTTCGAGCTCCAAAACTGTATTCTCAATCTTTAGGAGTTTTAGTTCTTTGGTAATGTCTGAAAACCCATGATTGGGTATGCGGTTCTCATTTGCAAAAGAAGCTACGAACTCATTGGTTTGCAGTAACGCATAAATAACGGATTCTGGTTGAGGAAAAGGTAAGATGTCGCGTACGGCTATTTTTCCCAAATCCGTTGAGCAATGTTCTGCAACTTGAGATAAAACCGTTGGAAACTCTAGGTCGGTAAGTGTTTTATGGTGAATGCTAATCATGCTATTATAATCCCGATAATTATCGGGAAGCAAAGTTACATATTAAGTCTGAGACCGAATAATTTAGCAAGCACCTTAAGTATATGTATTCAACACTTTATTATTTATACTAATTAAATGGATCACTAAACTTCGTCCTTGATCATACTTGGCAGTTACACTTACCATACTTCTAATAAACTGGGCCAATGCTTTAGAAATGCGATCAGCATTAACTGTCTCATCCCCAAATGCATTCATAAAAAGTGAAGCTGAATATGACTGGTTATTAACAATTTGTACAACTTGGTCAAGTGTTAATCCCATTTCTATGACATCTTGAAAGGGCATTAAAACTTGTTCTTCAAGCGAATTGGCTCTTTCGTCCCAAAAAAACTTTCCAGTTTGAGGTCATCAATCACAATAACATCTACATATTCATCTTTATTACAACCTGCCAAAAAATAGAGTTAAAGTTACTGGTAGTAGGGAACTTGTTTTTTTCAAGATTTGTTTATAGGTATTAATGTTTTCTTGAATCATAAGTGAAGTTGGTTTAAAACAAGTTAGACCATCGCTATTGAAAATGGTTTAATTGTATATTTTTTATTCTTAAAATATTAATTTCTTATTTTAGATTTTATGGATCTAAACATAGATGAAAGCTGGGAATTATATTTACAAGATGAATTCAAGAAAACATATTTTAAATCTTTGGATGAGTTTGTCAGTTTAGAATATAAAGCCAACATTTGCTATCCGTCAAAAGAACGAATATTTGCTGCTTTTGATTATTGTGCTTTTGATGACATAAAGGTTGTAATTATTGGGCAAGATCCATATCATGGTTTAGAACAAGCCAATGGTTTATGTTTTTCGGTTAATGATGGAGTTTCACATCCGCCATCTTTGACTAACATTTTTAAGGAATTAGAAAAAGATATAGGCAAACCTTACCCCAAAAGTGGAAATCTTGAACATTGGGCTAGACAAGGTGTGTTACTACTTAATGCAACATTAACCGTTAGAGGACATGAAGCGGGTAGTCATCAAAAAAAGGGTTGGGAAACTTTTACAGATAATGTTATAAAAATCATATCGAATGAGAAAATGAATATTATTTTTTTACTATGGGGAGGATTTGCTAAAAGAAAATCTAACCTAATAGATGAAAGTAAACATCATATTTTTACATCGGGTCATCCATCACCATTAAGTGCTAATAGAGGCTATTGGTTCGGTAATGAACATTTTAGCAAGACTAACTTCCAGTTGGAGCAAGTTGGACTGGAGCCTCTTGAGTGGTAATAGATCTACTTATTACACGTGCTTGTTTTGTAACTTTCGTTGAAGATTTTTTGTTTTTTCTGAAACTTATGGTTAACAGTAAAAAATTAATTGCCACAAGTAAAACTAAAATAAGAGTAATTGTTAATATCATAAATGTAGGTCGTTTCTTAATACAAAGATGTTAAATTCGTCGATTGGTTGCGTCAAAATTAGAGAAAAAAAATCGACATGCCAGAGTTTTTATCGATAAAGTGCGTAAAAAAGGGGAAATACCTATTTTTTGTAAGGAAAAAACTTACATTTTATGAATAAGATCTTGATATTTTACTGTTTTCGGAATAATTTTCAATTCAAATAGCTGATTTTGAATTGATAAGAGCGACGATTTATCCATAATATTTTGTGACCACTCGGTAAGACTTAACCATTCTTGTACGTCTTCAATTTTTTGATTATATCTATTCGCTATGGTAATATCTATAGACGGTATATGTTTAAACTCTCTAGTGGTTTTGTTAATAATATTCAATATCGCCTTTACGTCTTCAAAATTAGTTTCGAGAATTTCTTCTCTAACAGCAATAACAAAGCATGGCCATGGCGTAGGGCAGGTGTCTAAAAGTCTAAATGTACCGTCATCTACATAGGGCTTAGTCGTGAATTTTTCCCACAAAAAATAATCTGCCACACCATTGGTCAAGCCTTCTACAGCGCCAGATAAGTTTTTTATTACTTCAAAATTTAGATCTTTTTCAAGATTCCAACCATTGTTTTTTGCATTGATATATGCCATTAAATGGGATCCAGACCCATATCTACTAATGGCAGCTCTTGTGCCTTTTAAATCTTCAATAGTGCTATATTTAGATTCACTTGCTACATGAATACCCCAATATAACGGAGATTGGACAAAGGTTTGAACTATTTTTGATGGGTTACCATCTATGATGTCTTTTATAATACCTTCTGAAAGTATAATGGCTAAATCGATTTCTTTTTCTCGTAGCGCGGTATTCATTTGACCTGTGCCTCCAAAAAAATCTTTCCAGCGTAAATTAATGTCTTTAGCTTTATATTCACCGTTTTTAAGAGTGAGATACCATGCCAAGTTAAAATGTTCTGGAACACCACCGATGTTAATTGTTTTCAAATTTTAATGTTTAATTTGTAGTCAAAAATATATTATACGGTTAACTTATTCAAAGTATAAATGATCAAGTCGTCTATAACTTTTTTTGCAGTGTGACTAAACTCGCCAGTTGCTCTATTAGCTAAAATCGCATTCATAGAAATGGCTTTATGTCCTAGCAATTTTGACATTCCATAGATGCCGGCAGTTTCCATTTCCAGGTTAGTCAATTTTAAATGATTATGCCTAAAACTAGACAGTTTTTCATTCATATCATTGTCCTGTGTTTTTAGTCTAAGAACACGCCCTTGAGGGCCATAAAAGCCTACATTGGTAGCTGTGAAACCAGTAGTTGTTTTATCTGAAGACAACCGCTCCAATAATTCTTCATTACATGACACTACATATGGCTGAGATTTATCTGCAAACCAATTTGTATGTACAACTAGAGCATCAGACACTGCTTTATGTTGAATAAATTCATTTTCATAAAAGTGTAACAAGCTATCAAAACCCACAGCATATTCACTTATAAGGAATGAATTAATAGGAATATCAGCTTGAATAGCTCCTGAGGTACCTATTCTAATAAACTCAAGTTGTGTGAAGGATTGTTTAATTGTTCTTTGGTCTAAATCAATATTTACTAAAGCGTCCAGCTCATTAAATACAATATCGATATTATCAGTGCCTATCCCGGTAGAGATTACAGTGAATCGTTTTCCTTTATATTTACCAGTTTGTGTATGAAATTCGCGCTTTTGTATTTTGAATTCAATAGTGTCAAAATGTTGGGTGACATCATTAACTCTATCTGGGTCTCCAACAGTAATAATAGTATTTGCAATTTGCTCAGGACGCAAATTGAGGTGATAAATACTTCCATCCTGATTTAAGATAAGTTCAGATTCGGGTATCTGCATTTACATGATCTTTAGTAGTTTGTTTAAGGAATCATCGAACTGAAAATCTAATCGCTCTACACCTCCAAAAGCCATATCATTGGCTAACTCTTTAGAGAAATTATACTTTAGCTGTATTGCTAAATGGCCTTTGTCATTTAGTGTCAATCGATCTCCAGAAGTATCAATAAACAGATCTAACTTATTGATAATGCGTTCAATTTGTGTGTCTCCATAACCATAATATCCTTGATATGTCAAAGCATAACCCATCAATTGATTCATCGATTTTATTTCTCTTTTGCTAATCAATTCTAAGATATTATTTTCAATAGTACATAGCCCATTTTCAGTATTTGGAAAACGTTTTAAATGTGCTTTTAGGCAGTTACTTAGGTATTTAAAAGAGGATGGTTTTGTAATAAAAGGTTTCATGGAATTATGATCTGTACCACAATAAATTCGCCAAACCGCTAAAGCTGTGTCAATATCCTTTTTAGTAAGTTCAATCTTGTCTTTATAGTGATCTTCTATTTGTTCTGTCGATAACTCTGAGAGGCCTTTCATATCCTTTTCTCCATTAACTCTTCCACTACAAACAAGGTATAAAGGCGCAATGATTTGCTTTTGTGAAAGCAAAGAAATAACTGCTACAAGATTTATATGACAGAACAAATCATACTCAAACCATAAAATGATTTCTGAATAGTTTTCGGCCGCATTAAGCTTATCAATCTCATTTATAAATTTGATCTTATAATCATCAGCATGAACGTCATATGTGTTCTCAAAAAACTTTTCTCTAGTCTTATAAAATTCCTTTGAATCAATTTGACAATGTGTTGGGCCTTCACACAGCATTTCGTTCCAGGTTAGTATATCTCCAGTTATACCTATTTCTTCTAGAATATCGGTTAGGCTACTGCCATTGGTTATATGTAGAGTTTGTATACTCATATGTTTAGCCGCCTACACGCTTTACTTTAAACCCTTTTGCCTTTAAAATAGCCATGATCTTATCGCGATAATCTCCTTGGATGATGATCTTATCATCTTTAAAGCTACCGCCAACACTGAGTTTGGTCTTAAGTTCTTTCGATAATGTTTTAAAATCCTCGGTGGCACCTGTATATCCTTCTAAAATAGTTATGGGCTTGCCTTTACGTTTTTCGTATTTGCAAATAATCGGGGCATCTTGTATCCAAATATCTGGTTCAGGTGTGCTGGGTTTAACAATATCAACTTCCTTTGTGATATGATCTGGAAACAAGTTTTTTAGTTGGTCTTGTAAATCCATTTTTATTTTTTAATCAATCCTATTTCAACGAGACGTTGATGTAAAAATTCTCCAGCAGTAATATCTTCATATGCTTTTGGGTTCGATTCATCTACACACTCTGGCATACAATTCAACTTCATATCTCCTCTAGGGTGCATAAAAAAAGGAATGGAATACCTAGGCTTGTGCCATTCTTCTTTTGGTGGATTAACAACACGATGTATTGTTGAGCATAATTTATTATTAGTATGACGCTCAAGCATATCTCCAACATTAATGACTAATTCATCTTCATTAGGTATGGCATCTATCCATTCTCCATCTTTTCTCAAAACCTGCAATCCGCCAGATGAGGCTCCCATTAGCAGTGTAATTAAATTAATGTCTCCATGCGCCCCTGCACGTACAGCTCCTTTAGGTTCTTTAGAAATAGGTGGATAATGTATTGGTCTTAAGATACTATTGCCATTGCTAGCCCAATAATCAAAATAATGCTCATCGAGTCCAATATATAATGCAAGAGCTCTTAATACATAAATGCCAGTTTTTTCTAGCATTCTGTACGCTTCCATACCTGTTTCATTAAACTTTGATAATTCGTTTACAGTGACATTCTCAGGATATTCTTCACTTAAATTAGCATCTGGTGTAGGCACTTGACCAAAATGCCAAAACTCTTTTAAATCTCCTTCTTTTTTGCCTTTAGCGTGTTCTTTACCAAAGGAAACATAGCCACGTTGTCCACCAAGACCCTCTATTTCATAACTCTGCTTAATTTCAACTGGTAAACTAAAAAAGGACTTAACTTCTTTGTAAAGGCCATCGACCAATGCATCGTCCAGAAAATGATTTTTTAGGGCGACAAAACCAATGTCTTCATAGGCACTACCTATTTCATTGACGAATTTTTGTTTTCTTTTTGGATCTCCAGATGTAAAATCAGCAAGATCAACACTTGGTATATTATTCATAGTAAATTATAATGCTCTATTACAAATGTAGCGAAAAATGAATAGACCAAATAGTTAAAAAAATGAACCAATATATTTAAGTTAAGATTCAAATTTTATTTACATTTGACCGTTATCAACAATCATTTTATGAGTAGCTCAGTGACCTCCAAACCTAAAATAACCTATCATAAGAATTCTTTAGACGAAAGAATTCTTCTTTCTCTCTATGAGAATATGTTAAAGCCTCGTATGATAGAGGAGAAGATGCTTATTTTATTGCGCCAAGGAAAGATTTCTAAATGGTTCTCTGGTATTGGTCAGGAAGCCATTTCGGTTGGAGTGACTATGGCAATGCAGGAGGAAGAATACATCCTACCAATGCATCGTAATTTGGGAGTGTTTACTACAAGAGGTATTCCATTACATCGTTTATTTTGTCAATGGCAGGGTAAAATGAGTGGCTTTACTAAAGGAAGAGATCGATCATTTCATTTTGGCACTCAAGAGTATAACATAGTAGGTATGATTTCCCATCTAGGCCCTCAATTAGGCGTTGCTGACGGTATTGCTTTGGCTCATAAATTGAATAATGAAGCAAACGTAGCTGCAGTATTCACTGGAGAAGGAGGTACTAGTGAAGGAGATTTCCACGAAGCTCTTAATGTAGCATCTGTGTGGCAACTACCTGTTATGTTTTGTATAGAAAATAACGGGTATGGTCTTTCTACACCAACAAACGAGCAGTATAATTGTGAGAATCTAGCAGATAGAGGCGTTGGTTATGGAATGGAATCACATATTATTGATGGTAATAATATCTTAGAGGTATATACTAAAGTATCTGAGATTGCCGAAAGTATCAGAGAAACGCCAAGGCCAGTATTGCTAGAATTCAAAACATTCAGAATGAGAGGTCACGAGGAAGCGAGTGGTACAAAATACGTTCCTAAAGAATTAATGGATGTTTGGGCTGAAAAAGATCCTATAGAAAACTATAAAGCATTTTTGTTTGCTGAAGGTGTTTTGACTGAGGGGCAGAATGAAGCTATGACTTCTAAAATAAAGAAAGAAATAGATTCTAGTTTAGAAACTGCCAATGCGGAAAAACTAATTGAAGCAAATAAAAGTGTTGAATTAAATGATGTGTATAAATCATTTAAATATCAAGAAGTTACACATAGTGATAAAACTGAAGAAATACGATTAATTGATGCTATTTCAGAAGGCTTAAAGCAATCTATGGAGCGTTATGAGAAGATGGTTATAATGGGCCAGGATGTAGCCGAGTATGGAGGTGTTTTTAAGATTACAGAAGGCTTTCTTGAGCAATTTGGAAAAGACAGAGTTAGAAATACACCAATTTGCGAATCATCAATTGTAGAAACGGCTATGGGACTTTCTATTAAGGGAAGGAAAAGTGTTATGGAAATGCAGTTTTCAGATTTTGCTGCTTCAGGATTTAATCCAATCATTAATTATTTAGCCAAATCTCATTATCGCTGGAACCAAAATGCAGATGTAGTTGTTCGCATGCCTTGTGGTGCTGGTGTAGCAGCTGGACCATTTCATTCACAAACAAATGAAGCTTGGTTTACTAAAACACCTGGACTTAAAGTTGTATACCCAGCATTTCCTTACGATGCAAAAGGCTTATTGGCTACAGCCATCAATGACCCTAATCCTGTACTATACTTTGAGCATAAGGCACTATATAGAAGTATTAGGCAACAAGTGCCAACTGATTATTATACACTCCCTTTAGGAAAAGCCTCTATGCTTAAAGAAGGAAATGATATAACGATTATTAGTTATGGAGCTGGCATCCATTGGGCTTTAGAAGTCTTGGAAAGTAATCCAGATATTTCTGCTGATTTGATTGATTTGAGAACACTGCAGCCTTTAGATAAGGAGGCAATATTCAATTCTGTGAAGAAAACAGGAAGAGCCATCATTCTTCAAGAAGATAGCTTGTTTGGCGGTATCGCCTCAGATATTTCTGCGATGATTATGGAAACTTGTTTTGAAGATCTGGATGCACCAGTAAGACGCGTTGCTAGTATGGATACGCCAATCCCTTTTATAAACCAGCTAGAGGATCAATATCTGGCTAAAGGTAAGTTTGAAGATGCGCTTTTGGCTTTACTTGCCTATTGATTCAGTTTTATTAATTTTACATTATTTATATTATTTCGTACTCTTAGACGTTTATTTTTTATCTTTAAATCGTAAATCAATCAATCATAAGATGAAAAATTTAGGTTATACCGCTGTCGCTCTTTTACTTATAATCACTAGTTGCAAGACCGAAGAAAAGAATACTGATTACACTTCAATAGATGTTCCAGTAGCTAAGAAAATTTCAAAAGAACTTACCATGCACGGTGACACTCGTGTGGATGATTATTTTTGGATGCGCTTGTCGGATGAACAAAAGAATTCTGAAACACCTGACGAACAAACCCAAAGAGTCTTGGATTATCTAGGTGCAGAAAACACTTACCGAGAAGATGCTTTAAAACACACCAAATCTCTTCAGGAAAATCTGTATGATGAAATCGTAAGTAGGATCAAGAAAGATGACCAATCGGTACCATATAATGATAATGGATATTCTTACTACACTCGATTTGAAGAAGGCATGGATTACGCTTTGTATTGCAGAAAGAAACTAGATGGTGAAGACAAGGAAGAAATTATCTTTAATGGTCCAGAAATGGCAAAAGGATATTCATATTATGGTATTGGAAGCCGCTCGATAAGCCAAAATAATGAACTAATGGCATATGCCATAGATACGGTTTCAAGGCGTCGTTATAATATATATTTTAAAGATTTAAATACAGACATAATGCTGTCTGATGAATTAAGCAATACTACAGGAAGCGTTGCTTGGGCAAATGATAATAAGACCGTGTTTTACACAACAAAAGACCCTGTAACTTTAAGAGCAAACAAAATATATAGGCATGAATTAGGTACTAATCAATCAGCAGACAAACTTATTTTTGAAGAAACTGATGATACATTTAGTTGTTATGTATATAAATCTAGATCAGATGCCTATATTATGATTGGCAGTTACCAAACACTTTCTACAGAGCTACAATATCTTGATGCCAATGATCCGAATGGGAAATTCCAAATCATTCAGCCTAGAGAAAAAGACCTAGAGTATTCTGTGGATCATTATAAAAATCATTTTTATATCCGAACAAATTTAGATGCCAAGAATTTTAAGTTGGTTCAAACACCAGTAAATGCTACAACCAAAGATAATTGGACGGATGTGATTCCACATCGAGATGACATATTACTACAGAGCTTTGTTCTTTTTAATAACCATCTTGTTCTACAAGAGCGTGTAAATGGATTAAGAGCGATTCGCGTTAAAAGTTGGGACGGAAAAGATGATCATTATATCAAGTTTAACGACCCAGCATATGTATCTTATCCTACTACTAATTTGAGTTTTGACACCAATATACTTCGTTATGGTTACACCTCGTTGACAACACCTAATAGTACGTTTGAGTATGATATGAATACGAAAAAGCAAGTGCTCTTAAAAGAACAGGAAGTCCTAGATGACGAATTTTCTAAAGACAATTATATTTCGGAGCGCATTTATGCCACTGCTGAAGATGGTGTGAAAATTCCGATTTCATTGGTGTATAAAAAAGGTACTGAAAGAAATGCTGACACACCTTTGCTTTTATACTCTTATGGGTCTTACGGCTCAAGTTCAGAACCTACTTTTAGTTCTAATAGATTGAGTTTGTTAGATCGTGGTTTTATTTATGCTATGGCGCATATTCGTGGTGGACAAGAAATGGGCAGACACTGGTACGAAGATGGAAAGCTTTTAAAGAAGAAAAATACCTTTACGGATTTCATTGCTAGTGGAGAACATTTAGTAAATGAAGGCTTTACGAGTTCAGAACATCTCTATGCCATGGGAGGTAGTGCAGGTGGTCTACTTATGGGTGCTGTGGTAAATATGAAACCTGAATTATGGAATGGCATAGTAGCTGCGGTTCCTTTTGTAGACGTTATTTCAACTATGTTGGACGAAACAATTCCGCTTACAACTTTTGAATTTGACGAATGGGGAAATCCTAAGGATAAAGAATATTATGACTATATGAAATCTTACTCACCCTACGATAATGTGGAAGCTAAAGAGTATCCAAATATTTTAATTACAACTGGATATTGGGATAGCCAAGTACAATATTGGGAACCGGCAAAATGGATAGCGAAATTACGAGAGTATAAAACCGACGACAACCTATTGGTTCTTGATTGCAATATGGAAACGGGACATGGGGGTGCTTCTGGGCGCTTTGAGCGTTATAAACGCACAGCTTTATATTATACTTTTTTACTGAATCTTGAAGGCGTTACGGATTTTAAACTATAGAGGAAAAACGTCTTAGTCTATACATAAAAAACCAGTAAGTTTTAAATCCTACTGGCTTGGTTTATGTATTGCTATGTTTATAGTCATGCTGCATATCGTCTTCTTGTTTTGCCTATAGATCCTGTAGAATCAAGACTGTTAATGACTTCTTTTTCGACTAGAAACATAGTGTCTGATAGACTGTGACATATTTCTGATATTACTATTGATTTTTTCATAATGATTGTATTAAGATTGATTGATGATAATTTCAAGTATGCTTACTTGTAACGTCTTTTACTATTCCAAATTGATGATTTAGCTGAATAATCTCTGTTTGTTAATTGATTGCTGTTTAAGGTTCTCATGATTTTTGATTTTTAATTGATGAATATTTGATGATAACTTATAGCTAGACTAGCTATAACGTCTTTTACTGTTCCAAACTGAAGTTCTTACTGAATAGTTTCTGTTTGTTAATTGATTGCTGTTTAATGTTCTCATAATTTCTGGTTTTTAATGGTTTATACTTAATAGACGACACATTTATTGTTTTGTTACAGTACTATGCAAAACAAAGTAGCTATTTAACATTTATTTAATAATTCTATCATCCTTACAAATAGGAGAGAAGCAAAAAAAAGAGCCTATTCAGGCTCTTTTTATAAAAACTGTATTTTTAATTATTGATGTTCACTTTCTTGAATACTGTGGGCTACTTCTTGGACTTCATCTAATACACGAAGCAGATTACCGGACCATAGTTGTTCGATTTGCTTTTCTGTATAACCTCGTCTTACGAGTTCTAAAGTAACATTAAAGGTCTCTGAGGCATCACTCCATCCTTCAATACCGCCACCGCCATCAAAATCACTACTAATACCAACATGGTCTATTCCCATTTTCTCAATCAAGTAGTCAATGTGATTCACAAAATCTGAAACATCAACGGCAGGAGGGAAGTCATTCATTGTATTGGCCCTGTTATTAGCAATAGTCATGATTTGTTGTCTATACCCTATAAAATTCATTTGTGTTTGCTCATCTAGTTGGCCAAACTCTTTCCAAGTATACCATTTTACACCCATAGAATCCACAATTCTTTCTCTAATTTCTTTTAATTTGGCATCTCTTGCTTCATATTTTTCAGTATTCAGATAAGATTTAAAGGCGACGGTTTGTACAACGCCTCCATTTTTTTTCATCCATCCTAATTGTTCGTCGTCCAAATTTCTACTGTGATTGCAAAGCGCTCTAGCGGATGAGTGAGAGGCAATAATTGGCGCTTTTGTTAGTTCAATCATTTGACGCATGGCTTCTTTTGATGGATGAGATACATCTATCATCATTCCGTACTTATTCATCTCTTTAACGACTTGCTTACCTAGATCACTTAAGCCATTATGTAACCATATATTATCATTTTCTCCAGTATTGCTATCGGATAACTGGCTATGTCCATTATGTGCTAAGGACATATAACGACCGCCAAGGTCATAGAATTTCTTTACATTCTTTATGTCTGTTCCAACTGGATAGCCATTTTCAATACCTATCATTGCTACTTTCTTTCCAGATTTTGCAATACGACGCACATCATCAGAAGTTGTTGCTAATTCAATTTTATCTGGTGCAATGTCTTTACATAACTTGTGAATAGCATCAAATTTTGATATGGCATTATCATATGCTTTCTGATATCCTTCTGCATTCAATGAATCTTGACCAGTATAAACAATAAACCATGGCACATCTAATCCGCCTTCAATCATTTTTGGAAGGTTAACTTGAGAGTCTAGTCGTTGGGTGTAATTAATAGAATCTGTAAAGTTATTTACATTAATATCGCAGTGCGTATCTAATGTAATAACGCGTTCATGTATATCTTTTGCTTTAGCAATCAATTGCTCTTCAGTGAGCGCTTCTTCTTTGCAAGAAAAACATACTATGAGTGCTATACATGCAAGATAAATAGGTTTCATTTCAGTTGGTTTTTAGTGTGATCAAATCAAAGATACTAAAAACCTATTGAGTCTTATATCTCTTTAAGTAGAGTCAACATATTTATATGGTTTCGCTCTACTTAAAAAGATATTTTGATAGCTTATTTAGGCTCTGTTTCTGAAACTTGAAATGGATACGCATTTTTGACTTGCTTTAATTCGTCATCCGTTAACTCGGATAAGGGTTTATTGAATGTAGTCTTCACAAACTCTTTTCTCAAATCAAAATATGCTGATACCAGCTCATCTTGAACATGAATAAACCATTCGTAACTTGTTTCTCTAGAACTGAGAACTGAAATGATTGCTTCTTGTGGATTGTCCGATGAGCTTACTAATCCGTTGCCTTTACAGAACGCGCAGGATTTGTCGCCATTATTATCAACAAACTCCTTTACTTTTTCTCTTAAGTCTTCTAAAGCTAAAAGATTGTCGTTTACAAGTAATTCATTGTTTTCATTGAGTTTAATGGTTAAAAGGTTGCGTTTATTAATCACCATAGAACAATCATTCGTGGGACACATTTTTGAGAGTTTTCGATTAAACCCAACATCTTTCTCCATGGTAGAAACCACTAAAAAGAAAATCAATAATAAAAATGCAATGTCTGCCATAGATCCAGCGTTTATCTCACTAGACCGTCTTCTTGAATTTGCCATAATTCTTAAAATTTAAATGTTAATGTGTGATTATAGCAACAAGCATCATTCCAAAGACTAAGATTTCAACAGTAAATGATAATAACTCATCTAGTAAAACAGTTCAACCAAAAGGTTAATCTATTATTTTTGCACGTATAGTATATGAAAATCCCAATTATAATATCATTTTGCTTTGTACTGTTTTTCTCTTGTGAAGAAAAGAAAGAGAAGTCGTCTGAAGCACGTCAACTTCTAGGCTTTACAGTTCAAGGAATTACAGATGAGAGTAGTGGATATGCGTATCTACAAAAATATGATAGCGATAATACTATTATTACTATAGATTCTGTCTTGATTGAGAATAGGACATTTGTCTTTAAAGGACATTCTAATAATTTGGAACCTTATCAGGTAGTTGTATCTGATAACGTATACCCAATAGTTTTGGAGAATACGAATTATAAATTGCTGGATGGTGATTTTATCGGCACTAAACTTCAGGAAGACTATAACACTTATTATAGTGGTCTTAAAAAAACAGATAAAGCTTTTATATATCAAAGGAATTTTATTCAAAGCCATCCAGAATCCATATTATCAGCTATTGTGCTTAAAACCATGTTAGGAAAAACATCTTGGCGACTTAATCAAAACAAACTAGCTTATAATACTTTAGATGAATCTGTTAAGCAATCCTATCTAGGTAGAGAAATCCTTAATTTCATTGGTACTCATGAGGGTTTCCAGTTGGAGAACAAGGAAGTGGCTACAGTTCAAATTGAAAAACAAGCTTCCAAACTCCCAGAGTCTACTAAGAAGAAAACGGCTATTAAATCTAACAAAATTAATATATCTAAAAAAAGGACAACCAAAAGTAGGGCGTCAAAACCTATAGTATATAAAGGAGTAGATTTTGAAGCAGATGATGTTAATGGTAATAACTTTAAACTTTCTGACATTACTATAAAATCTAAATATGTCCTTATAGATTTTTGGGCAAGTTGGTGTAAACCGTGTAGAGAGCAGAACCCGTATTTAGTAGAAGTATATGATATGTACAAAGATAAAGGGTTTGATATTGTGAGCGTTTCGGAAGATCGATCAAAGTCTGCTTGGCAGAATGCAGTGACTGCCGATGGTTTGAAATGGCATAATGTTATAGATGACTTTAATAGATTGACCAAACTTTACGGTGTTGAGACGATACCTCATACCATATTGGTAAACGGAAGTGGTGAGATAATTGCATCAGATATATCGCCCTATATTTTGAAAGCAAAACTATCAGGCTTATTACGCAAATAAAAAGCCCGAATTCAAAATACATGAATCCGGGCTTTTTATTTGTGATATGATATGTTATGTAAGCCAAGCTTTCTCTCTAGCACCTTTAGAGTACCAGTATAACAAACCAGAGATGATGACCACTAAAATTGGTATAACCATTAAACCTCCTGTAATAGCCATATCATCTTGAAAGAAAAAACTATAAGCATGCGTTATCAGTACTCCAATCAATGAGATTAGAAATAACTGTACTGCCCATTTCTTTCTAAATAATAGAGCAATGCTTCCCAGCGCACCTCCAAAGACACCTATAGCATAAGCAGCAGTAAACCATACAGGTTTATTAGCATTGAACGCCTCTTCTTCTGGTGATAATTCTATAAGATTATATGCGTCGGCAATATAAGCACTTACTCCCATGAGGTTCCATAGAAGTGCTATAATACCTATGACCCAAAACCATGCGGGTAATTTTGTTGAACTTGTCATAATTGGTTGTTTTTTGTTAGTACAAAGTTAGTTAGTCTAAATTTTGTTTATACAATGTAGTTAGTTTGTTGTAAAAAAGCAAACATCAATACTATTGAATATAGAGTGTAGCATATTTTTTCTAAAAAAGCACTGTTTGGTATTGTTTTTGAACGAACTCATTAAGTGAAATAGTTGTTAAATTCATGCCATATATGAAAGGCATCTATTAGCTTTACGCCTAATAACATCATGACATTGAAATTTAGTGTTTTTTATATTCTAATCTTTCTATCTCTATCTATGTATTCGCAAACAGATGGAGAGCGTCCTACTGCGCAAATACCAGTTGAAGAAAATAAGGATGCCAAAAAAGAAAATACGACGTCAGATAGCCCATTCAACAAGCCCATAGAACTCCCTGATTTTAAACCTGAAAAAGGAACCGAAGATAAGCTAGCTCTACCAG
>JABABD010000017.1 GCA_014238425.1 Flavobacteriaceae bacterium
ATGATAGAAATACCATTATTTTGGCACGACTCACTTTTAAAGCACGGATTAAATTTGTGGAAGCACCTATGTAACGTGCTAGTTTTAATATCCTGAACACACGTAACAAGCGTAATGCTCTTAGCGCTACTAATGAGTGTGTTCCTACAAAAATGAGCGATAAATACTTAGGGATAGTCGATAGTAAATCTATGATGCCATAGAAGCTGGTAATATATTTAATGGGTTTCTTGACAGTAACAATACGAGCAATATATTCTAAACTAAAAAGAATCGTGATCACCCATTCTGAGATATTAAGAAACGTATGGTATTTTTGATCAAGTTCCTTTACGCTTTCTATCATCACCAGTACAATACTCGCGAGAATAACAATAAAGAGAATGAAGTCAAACCACTTACCAGCAGGAGTGTCAGCCTCATAAATGACTTCATGCAGTCTTGACTTCCAGTTCTTTTTTTTGTTTGTTTTACTCAAAAGTGTGTTACTTGTTTGTTTTGTAAATGTAAAAAAGTTTTATCTATTTTTTCTTTAGGACGATAAGTGATTTTGTTTGAAGCCTTAAAACATGCGACATAAAATCTTTTAAAGCTGAATAATAACTAGATGGATATATTGCTTCATTGAATTTTATTTTAAAATACACTGATACAACATTATTTTCCTGTTTGACCTGCATATTTAATTGGCCTTTGTTATTTGGAAGTTTCTTCTCAAAGACATCTGGTATCTCTACCACTTCGTAATTCTCTGGGACTTTGATTTTAAAGTTATAGAGATAGGCATCTTTGTAGCCGAAATCTATTGGGTATGTACGATGTTGTAAGTTGAATGGATTTTTGGTGAAAAATTTAAAAAGAAAAGGATCAATATAGACTGACCCGCCAATGTCTTCGGTATCCATTCCAACGCTAAACTCTTCTTCGAATTCGAAGCTATCTTTGCCTTCGCTTAAAACGTCATAATCTTCAAATTGTATGTCAGGAAATGTGTCATCAAAACGTTTAAAATGTGCTGCAGAATTCCTGTAATACGTTTTTTTGTCTGACATAGCATGATACCCAGATTTTTTAACCGAAGCTTTGCCGGAGATGAATCCAACGTCATCCATTTCTAGAACAAATCTATATTGAACTGAAGATGTTTTAAGGGGTGTTATCGTTTCCCAATAGCTACCATTTTTAAAATCTAATAAACGACCATATTGATTCAATGCCCTAAATGCCACTTGTCCAAAAGGTAAGTAATCATCTGTAGCATCTAAAAGGTAAGTGTTTCCATCAACTTTGACCTGAACAACAAGATAATTGAAGTCAGATATCACAGGATATATTTGGGTAGGTAATCCATTTTTTCTTGTGGAGAGCAGCATTGGTAGGACTTCAAATCCAGACTCTTTTAATAAATTGTGAAGCAAAATATTTATCTCCGACACATTTCCAGATTTTTCGTTGATCAAATCCTTTAAAGAAACGCTTGAAAATATATCGAACTTTTCGTTCCAGGTAAATTCATCCTGCACATATTTATAAATTGCTTCAGCTTTGTTTAAAGGGCTGGCCTCATCTATTGTTATTTGTCGCAACAAGCTTTTTGCTATTGAAGATTTACTTAACTGCCTTCCTAAATCACCATCAGTGCGAAGTTCTTTATCTAC
Source organism: Flavobacteriaceae bacterium (assembly GCA_014238425.1). GTDB lineage: Bacteria > Bacteroidota > Bacteroidia > Flavobacteriales > Flavobacteriaceae > JABABD01. Next base: position 1,659 of record JABABD010000017.1, read on the forward strand.
GGTTCTCCATGTTTTTGTATAATGATTCTTAGTACCATCAAAACCTTGAAACGTTTTAAGTTCGTAATCTATCTTTGCAAGATAATTTTCTCTGGTCGTCATGAATTCTTCAGTTATAAAAGCAGGCACATCTTTCATGATATATTTGCTAACCGTACAATCTGCTGAGCCACCATTTCCAACGGTCAGACATCCATATTTTATATCTCTCTTTTGATCGAAAAGTTTTAAAACACCAACAAGTTTGATATTATATTCATAATTTGCTGGTATACTAGTATTATACTCACTATAGAGTTTAGGGATGTCATCTTGAAACTCCCAGCCATTAAATTTGAACATAAATGGCGATATGATTGTATAGCTATAGGTTATGATTGAACCTATCTGAACATTTGGCAATGTAAACTTGACCAATTTGTAGTTTTGATTATAAGTTTCTCGATATATATCAGTTACCATGAGTTTATTAGATTTAACTGTACCATCAGTCAAATTATACGTGGTCGCTATTAAATTTTCAAAACGTTCCTTACGTTTATCGTTATTATAAAGCTGAACCGTGATAATGGATTTATTGAAACCGTCTTTTTTAAGGATTTTTATTTTTCGTTTGACTTCAGTTTTCAAATCAAAGGTCTTATCATCGACATAGCTATTGCCATATTCATATAAAACCAGAGCCGTAGCTGTTGAATCTTTTTCATAGGCTGTCATTTCTAAATCTTGCCTAGAAACTGAATAAGTCTCGAGGTTAGATTGGCTAACTCCCTGTAAGACGAAGAAGAATGCAAAAAGAGTGATAATAGTATGTTTCATTCAATTGAGTTGAACTATTTTGAGTCGTTTGTTGCGTCTCAGATAGCTTTGAATAATATGCTGAGCATCTCGATTGTTTTCCATAGGTGTAATTATAGATTCCAAAATGTCGATGTTATTTATTTGGTAATTAAGGTTATAAAAACCAAAACCTTTAAAAACGCCATTCTCAATAAGTATTGCACTACGTTCGTCTAAACCTCGTCCTTTATCAATAATAACCATATTCTGGCTATCATAACTGTGCTTAGCAATGACTTGAGAGACACGTTTATTGTAGCTTTCTACTTCCTCTTCTAAGATACAAGCGCCTTCACATTCTTTAATGGAATAATTAAAGCAGTTACTTTTAGTTGGATATAAACCGGTAAGTTTTTGACAAAGCTGATAATCTTGTATAATCTTAAACATGAAACTCTTGGCACTTTGTTTATTAGAAAAAGTGGTGATAGATTGTTTGCGACCATCAGCCTTATCGATTTTTAAATTAATATAACCATTATCATCTTTAAAGCTATACAAGGCATGAGTGAAGATTGAACGGCGTAAAGCGCGATTAAATATTGGCTTTTTTAATTTTACTTCTTCTGATTCTTTTAGAAGCGCTACCAATTCACTTCCAGTATTCTCATAGGTTACAGCAGTTACCATAAGTTGCATTTTTTTCGATTTTGCCGTAGTTCCAGTAAAATGTTGATTGATGCGTTTCTTTATGTTATTGCTTTTACCAATGTAAATAATCTCTCCATCTATCTTATGCATATAATAAACCCCTGTAGTTGTAGGTGCTTCATCAATAATATCCTTAAGCTTTGGCTCAATTTGAAATTTAGGTTCAGCACGTATTTTCTCTTGGATAATGATTTTCTCAGAATCTTTGCTCAATAAAAGTTTAAAGAGTTTCAAGGTTGCTTGGGCATCACCACTAGCGCGATGTCTGCCACTTAACGGAATACCAAGTGCTCTTACTAATTTCCCTAAACTGTAGGAGTCCATATCTGGGATGAGTTGTTTTGACAACTCTACGGTACATAATGTTTTACGCTTATAATCATATTCTAGACGTTTGAACTCCGTTCGAAGTATGCGGTAATCGAATTGCGCATTATGAGCCACAATAATGCAGTCTTCAGTAATTTCAACAATGCGTTTTGCTACCTCATAGAATTTTGGGGCATTGACAAGCATCTTACTGGTAATCCCAGTTAAATTTACTACAAATGGCTGGATGTCTCTTTCTGGATTGACAAGGCTAATAAATTGATCGACTATCTCATGGCCATCAAATTTATAGATAGCAATTTCTGTTATGCCTTCTTCATTGTACTTTCCTCCAGTGGTTTCTATATCTATTATTGCGTACAAAAAATGAGTATCCGTTTATTAGTTTTAGTTTGAATAGTTGCGTACTCCAAATATACTACTTCCTACACGAATCATATTACTTCCACATTCAATGGCTAATTGATAATCACCACTCATACCCATACTAATGATTTTCAATTTGCCGTTTGTAGCTTCAATATTTTTTAATGAATTGAATGTAGATTTTAAAAAGTTGAATTCTTGAGTAACTTGTTTTTTATTATCCGTGAATGTTGCCATGCCCATTACACCAATTACGTTAACGTTTTTTAAAGATAAAAAGTCTTCAGAATTAATGATTGATACGGCTTCATATGCACTCATGCCAAATTTGGAAGCTTCAGATGCTATTTTTATTTGAAGTAAACAATTAATAATTCTATCATGCTTTTCAGCCTGTTTGTTTATTTCTTTTAATAGTCTAAAATTATCCACGCCATGAATTAAATTCACAAAATCAGCCATATATTTTACCTTATTGCGTTGCAAATGACCGATCATATGCCATTCAATGTCTTCAGGTAAAACATCATGTTTCTCTACCATTTCCTGAACTTTGTTTTCACCGAATATGCGTTGGCCTGCATTATAAGCTTCCATGAGAGCATCTACTGGTTTAGTCTTAGATACAGCAACGAGAGTCACATCTTCAGGAATAGTAGAAGTTATATGGTTTAAATTTTTAGCTATACTCATTAAAATTCGTAAATCGTTAATCCACTGCGAAGTTTAGGTTCTATATAAGTGCTTTTAGGTGGCATCTTTAAACCATCATCAGCAATTCGTTTGATCTGCTCTATAGTAGCAGGAATCATACCAAAAGCAACCTTAAACTCACCATTATCTACACGTTGTTTTACATGAATGATATCGTTTTTCCCATGAGAATATGCTATACGACTATCTTTTCTAAGATTCTTTATTCCTAAAATTGGTTTGAGAATAGTTTGATAGAGTAGTTGAGCATCTAAATCTGTTAAAGAATCATTAATGTCAAAAATGGTCTTACGAAGATAAAGCGAATAAAATTCACCATCTAAATACATACTGAAATGATGTTTTTTAGACGGCTTATATAATTGTAGCTGACGATTTTGAATTCTAAAAATAGCATCGAGTTTTATTAAAAACGCTTCTTTAGTCAATCCGTTGAGGTCTTTTACTAAACGGTTAAATTCGTAAACCTGTAAGTCGCTTTCAGGAATAAGGTAGCTCATAAAATAATTATAAGGCTCTTCTCCAGTATGATTTTTGTTTTTTGATTTTAATTCTTCAGCTAATAAGTGCGATGAGGCCGTTCTATGATGGCCATCCGCAATATAAACAGAGCTCATATCTTCAAATGCTTGTTTTATAGAGGTAATATCACGCTCATTTTTTACAATCCATACACTATGCATATGCTTATCATGTGTTGCGAATTCATACTCTGGGCGTTGGGCCATATATGTTTTCATAACATTACTAATAGATGTGTTGTCTGGATAGGTAAGGAGAACAGGCTCACTATTAAAACCAACCGATTTGAGGTAATCTTTAAAAAGTCGCTCACGAGATGCAATGGTATCTTCATGAACTTTGATCAGCCCATTTTTGTAGTCATTAGTTGAAGTAGCGGCGATAATGCCGCAAAACGAATGTAACTCACTTGTTTTTTTATAAATATAATAACATGGTGTTTCATCTTGAATCAAGACGTTTTCTTCTTTGAATTCGTGAAACCTATTTTTAACTAATTTGAAACGCGTGGCTTTATCAATTTCCTGTTGAAATTTATAGCCAGGATTAATAATATGCAAAAAGGTATAAGGATTAAAATCTAACTGAGCGCCCAATTCTGCTGGTGAATAGTCTTCATAGCTGCGAGAAGCTACCAAATTTGCTAAACCTCTTGCAGGTCTTACCGCCTTGAATGGAACAACTTTGGCCATTATGTTATTTTAAAAACTGTCTTGCCACTTTCTCTGCTTTTCTACTCTCGGAATAATCATAGAAACCTTCACCTGATTTCACTCCTAATTTACCTGCTCTAACCATATTAACAAGTAAGGGGCAAGGCGCATATTTCGGATTCTTGAAACCATCATACATAACATTTAGTATAGAAAGACAAACATCAAGGCCTATAAAATCTGCCAATTGTAGCGGCCCCATTGGATGAGCCATACCAAGCTTCATGACCGTGTCAATCTCCTCAACACCCGCCACGCCATTATATAATGTTTCAATCGATTCGTTAAGCATTGGCATTAAAATACGATTGGCAACAAAACCAGGATAATCGTTGACTTCCACAGGAATTTTCCCTAAAGTCTTGCTCATATCCATAATGAGTTTAGTAACAGTGTCGCTAGTATTATAACCTCGAATAATCTCTACGAGCTTCATAATAGGTACGGGATTCATGAAATGCATACCAATCACCATATCTGGTCTTGAAGTCACTGCCGCAATCTGGGTGATGGATATAGAGGATGTATTCGTCGCCAGAATAGTGTCTTCGGGACAAGCTTCATCTAACTGTTTAAAAATTTTTAATTTAAGATCTATATTTTCAGTAGCAGCTTCCACAACTAAACTAGCATATTCGACACCTTCGGTTACATTAGTAAATGTTGTTATATTACCTAACGTGTCATCTTTATTTGTTTCAGTGATTTTTTCTTTAGCGACCATTCTGTCCAAATTCTTGGTAATGGTAGCGATACCTCTTTTTAAGGAATCTTCACTAATATCTATAAGCTGAACTTTGAATCCACTTTGTGCAAACGTATGTGCAATCCCATTTCCCATGGTTCCTGCACCAATTACTGCGACGTTTTTCATGTGTTAAAATTGATTAATGATCATAGTTGCAACGCGTAGGGCTTCAGTGCCATCGTATAACGTTACAATAGGTTTGGTATTTGTATTAATGGCATTAGCAAACGTTTCAAGTTCATCTAGAATGGCATTGTTTTCAGAAATCTCTGGGTTATCAAAATATATCTGTTTTTTTTCACCTTCTGCGTTCTGAAGAATCATATCAAAATCACCAGGATTTTGAGGTGCGTCTTTCATTTTTACGACTTCACATTTTTTTTCTAGGAAATCAACAGAAATATAGGCGTCTTTTTGAAAGAATCTAGTTTTTCTCATATTCTTGAGGGAGATACGACTTGCTGTTAAATTTGCAACACATCCATTTTCAAATTCTATACGCGCATTAGCAATATCTGGTGTGGCGCTAATAACAGAGACACCACTAGCATTTATATGTTTCACTTTAGAATTTACGACGCTCAAGATAATATCGATATCATGAATCATTAAATCTAAAACCACAGGTACATCCGTTCCTCGAGGGTTGAATTCTGCTAAACGATGTGTCTCTATAAACATCGGACTCTTTAAATCGCTCTTTACTGCCTTAAAAGCAGGATTGAATCGCTCTACATGACCCACCTGACCTTTAACATCGTGTTGCGCTACCATATCCCTTATTTTTTCAGCTTCTTCTACTGTATTGGTGATTGGTTTTTCTATAAAGATATGTTTGCCCTTTAAAATGGCCTGTTCAGCGCAATCATAATGTGATAATGTAGGTGTTACTATGTCTACTACATCTACTGCATCAACTAAGGCCTCGATAGAATTATAGTACGTATACCCATATTCTGCTTCGACCTTTTTAGCATTATCAATATCAGCATCATAAAAGCCTACGAGTTCGTATTTGTCTGATTGATGAAGTAATCGTAAATGAATTTTACCTAAATGACCAGCACCAAGGACACCTGCTTTGAGCATAGATTTTCGTTTTAAACAAAAATAAGGCTTTTGAGAATTTATTTTTGTGTATTCATTAATAAAAAAGCTGCTTTTTAAGAATTACATATTCTTTTAAATTTAATTTTCAACTACCAATTGTTTGTGTAATTTTAGGCAAATATAACCCTAACTAACATTGAAAGACACGTTCAAACATAAAGGCATGAGAAAGCAATTAACACAAGTTGTTGCTTCTAAAGGCATTACTGATACAGATGTGCTTTCTGCCATAGATACAATACCTAGACACTTATTCATGGATTCTGGATTTGTGGATCATGCCTATCAAGACAAAGCCTTCCCGATAGGCGCAGATCAAACCATTTCTCAGCCCTATACAGTGGCATTCCAAACAGAATTACTGAATCTTAAAAAAGGAGATAAGATTTTAGAAATAGGAACTGGATCGGGATATCAAACAGCTGTTTTATGCGAACTTGGAGCTAAAGTATATAGTATAGAAAGGCAGCTTGAACTATTTAAAAAAACGAGCAAGTTTTTACCCAAATTAGGGTACAGAGCGAAAAAGTTAATTTTTGGAGATGGTTATAAAGGGCTGGTAGAAGAAGCACCTTTTGATGGCATTATTGTAACGGCTGGAGCCCCAATTGTTCCTAAACAGCTTTTGAATCAGTTAAAAATCGGTGGCCGATTGGTGATTCCTGTTGGTAAAGATTCTCAAATAATGACTTTATACCTTAGAGAAACTGAAAAAAAATTTAAAAAGCAGGAATTTGGCGAGTTTCGATTCGTGCCTCTTCTTGAAGACAAAAACTAATTTATTCAAATAGCTTGTCGTAGTCAACGTCGCCTTGAATATAACGTGTTCTGTTCTTAAAATAGATACTAAAAACACTGCGTTCCGCCTCGTATGCATCAAACTTAATGTTTGCTAAATGTCCTACACTATGAATAAGGTCATCTGTCATATATTTTCTGTAAGGCCTAAATCTAATTGGGCGATTTTTTTTGAATTCTTCAGACTGCCATAGAACAAATGGGATATCATACATAGGTTTAGAAGTGTCATCTTCAAAATGGCCATAACTATCTTGAGTTTGATATACTTCTTCTCCATGATCTGAAAAGTATAGTAAGAAAGATTCTTCGCTTCTTGATTTTAATTTGCTTATGATGTCACTTAAAATAAAATCATTGTAAATAGTGGCGTTATCATATGCATCTATAACATCCTCAATTTCCTGATACTTGTCACCTAATGTTTTAAAAACTTCAAACTGTTCTGGGTAGCGTTTTTGATAATCAATATGATTGCCGAGAAGATGCAAGAAGATGATTTTTTTAGGATAAGGGTCGTTTATTGCATTATCAAAAGGTGCTAATAAATCAGCGTCAAAAGGAGTAGATAGGTTAGTGGTCGCCATATTGATAAAAACTGATTCGTCTGCCGATGACGCTATTTTGGTCAGTAAACTTTCTTCTATTCCTAAAGGTCGTTGATTGGACAACCAAAATGTTTTGAAACCTACACTATTGAATAATTGAATGATACTGCCTTTATGTATTGCTATTGAATCTTCATAGTTTGATAATGTAAGTGCTCTCTCTAATGATTTCAAAGTGTTTGTAGATGGACTTATGACCTTGTCAAAAACGACCAATTCTTTTTTAATAGCCTCTAATTTGGGGTTTGTGGGGCGGTCATAATCATACAAGCTCATTTTATGTCTAGTGTGAGATTCGCCAATTACAATTACAAAGGTTTCATTGTTTTCTCGTCTCTTCCTTATGGAGTTTTTGAAACTTCCAATTTTATCAGTTAAGCCAAGGTTATTATGGGTGTTGGTTTGCTGAGCATATTGAACTGAAGTTTTAACAAATAGATAGGGTAGATTTTGAGAGATCATACCAGTAAAATAAAGTATACTTAAAATACAAGTTATTAGTAGTGATATTGTGAATATGCGTCTAAAAGAAGAAGGAGGTTTGAGGAACCAAGAAAAGAAGCGTACTTGTTTTATTAAGAAAGGGATGATTGAGAATAAAGTCAGAAACATTACTAAAGTAAATACTATCAAAGGAATGTCTAATTGAGATATCAAAAAGTTTGTGGTCTCACGAAGATTGGATCCAGAGAGAATAAAAATTGTAGAAGTATTGAAATTTACCTCATAGAGGTAATAAAACCCACTTTCAAACCATATTGATAATGTAAATAAAATATACGTAATAACGGATAGAATTGTGCGTGTCCTACTCACTCTTAGCAAACTGACAATACCATATAATAGTACACCAAACAGAATTCCTTCAGCGAGATTTTGATATCTCGACAAATCGAAATTTGCGAAGTTGTATTCAAATAAGAAAGCTACTATTACTGGAAAAAACAGTAATGGCAGCAGCAGCAGTTTCTTCATTTAGAAGGATTTATACCACAAAAATATAGAAATAAACGTAGAGATAATGCTGAATTGATAGTTTTTACTAATCTATGATATTAAGGAACTTGAGCCCAAAAATAACGGCATCGCTTTTAAACCCACTTTGGTAGGATCTAACATAGTCTAATCTCAAAAATTTAAACTTTTTAAATCCAATGTTATCAATGCCTATCGAATATTCTTGATATGGCTTGTTTTCTGGCGTAGACAATGCATGAACTCCAACAACCAAATTGTAATTAAGCTTGTTAAGCAATGGGATTTTCCCAAGGATATACCCTCTAAAATCGTGTTCGGCATGAAACTCCATATAACTATCATTTGTGCTTAATGAGTAATATGGCAAATTATTGAAAACATTAAGATAGTTTCCTGAACGTCCAATACGAGTTTGATTACCGTTAAAATGTTGATAATCTATAAAAGAAATATTATCTGCATTAAAGAATTTACCCGCTCTAAGGTTATATGCTAGCTGCCCTTTGTTTGACATATTGATACGCTGTGTTAATCTTAATTTTATCTGATCAAAATTGTAATTATCATTAGTGGCACTTAATCCTTTTTCGTACCCTAAATACAGTGATGGATAGTTGTTATTGGTGATATTGGCTTTGCTACCAGGATAGCTGAAATAATTCTGTCCAAAACGAATGCGTCCGGATACATTCAATTTAACGATATTATGCGTTTGGAAAGAAGCAGTTCCAAAAGCTAATTCGTCAGTCGGATTATTTGAGGTGTAAGCATCATTGTCTTCATTTATAGCGACATAATCTGTTGTGTTGAAAAGTGCTTTTCGCCGTTCATAACTCAATGAAGAAAACCATCTAAATCCGTTAAACCATTCGTGCGAATAATTTATTTGCCCAAAAGTTCTATCATATATCTTTAAATAATTATCTTCAAAGAATAAGGTGCTAATAGTGTTTACTAAGGGTGTAATTGGTTGAGATCCATTAAACTGTTCTGTTCTAATACCTCCTGATAGGGTTATGAAGGGCCTTGATACATTATTAAATTTGTAGGTCGCTGATCCACTAATTCGTAAACGTTGGTCTTCTACACCATAATTAAGACGGGTATTTATACTGAAGTACTTTTTAAACTCGTCTATATTCTTTCTATAATATACATCCAAATTGCCTGTATAACCTTGTACAGTATTAAAACTAACAGACGATAAAAGAGAGTTAAAGCCTAAAAACCAATCTTTATATGAGTTTTGATAATTATACCCGAACAATAGATTAGATACATTAAACTTATTGCTTTTTGCATCAATTGAATCTAAATATTTTTTAGATTTTCTAATAACCTGGATGCTGTCTTTTTTGACATAGTCGGTAAACTCTTCAGATGTTAATGGAACTGGTCTAATGTTTTTCCAAAATATAGAATCTTTCTTATTGGCCTCTTCTGTGAATGATAGTAATTCTCTTCCAAAATTCTTAGCTTCAAATTGAGGGTTGAAATTATAATTACTGTACACAGCAGTAAATCGCCCATCTCCTTTGATTCCGAAAATACCATACACAAAGTCTATGCTTTGCGATATAATAACCCAATGCTCGTCTTTTTTAGAATACTTGAAATTTTGTTTCAATAAAATAGTATCTACTGCTTCTATTTGAGATTGTTGACCAGTAGTATTTAGTTCTGTTCCATACAAAGTCCATTGATCTTCAACAATGTAAATAACACCAGAGAAAACCCTATCATTTTCACGTTTCGGTGTCACTATTATCTTATTGATGAGGTTCCCTAATTCATCATAAAAAACACCATCTAGCTTATAACGATAATAGTTGAAGGCAAAATCAGATATTGGAGACACAAGTTCACTACCAAGGTTTATGGTGTTGTTATAAAAGTTGAAATCGACATCAGTTGCATTATTGAAGCTAAAACCACTATCATCACCAGATACCTTTGAAGCAAGAATTTCTTCTTTTAGCTTATCAGGACGTTCAAATTGTATTTTAGAAAGTGTTTCAGATAAGTATAAAATACCCGTTCTAGTGGAATCTAAGCCACCACCTAAATCACCTATGTCCTGGCCTAAAATTTTCTCAGGAGCATTCTTTATTCTAATTAATCCTTTAGAGTAAAAATCTGCCTTGAACGCTCTTATCTTTTCTAGGTTGCCTTTTCGGGCCTCAATTGTTTGACGAATAATTCGATTCGCTGGATTTTCTTGTGCATTTACTACGACTTCATCTAATGAGACTTTTTCTTCAGTAAGAGATACATCCATATAATGAGGAAAGGTTTCTATACGTACATTTTTCTTTAAAGTTTTATACCCTAAATATTTGAATACTATAGTGTGATTTCCTGTTTCAGGAAAATTCAATACGTAAACACCGTCATCATTACTTGTAGTACCAGAATAAGTGCCTTCAACGTAAATATTTACAAAAGGTAAGGCTTCGCCTTTGCTATCTTTTACAGTTCCTGATATCTGCGCGTTAATTGTAAATGAAAATAAAATGGAAATTAAAAGGAGTAGAAATCTAAGATGCATACGTTGATTTATAATATAGACGTTTGAATGTTACAAATGGTTGCCTTATAATGAGTAATTCAAACATAGAGATTAAATGAAGAATGGAGTGTTATAGCAATCTTAAATTAATTGAAGCTCTTCTTAATTCTGTCTAAATTGCGTTTATTATCACGATCTTTTATAGTATCACGTTTGTCAAATAATTTTTTTCCTTTTGCCAAGAAAATTTCGAGTTTAGCAAACCCTTTTTCATTAATAAATAGTCTAAGCGGTACAATGGTGAGTCCAGTATTCTTAACTTCTTTCTCAAGCTTCTTAAGCTCTTTTTTGTTCAATAAAAGCTTACGAGCGCTTCTAGGTTTGTGATTGTAGTGTGTGCCATATATATACTCTTCTATGTACATATTAATAACGAATAATTCGCCTTGCTCGTTGAACTCGCAGAAACTCTCAGAAACAGAAGCTTTGCCCATTCTAATAGATTTGATCTCAGTGCCGGTCAACACGATTCCGGCTACATATTTGTCAAGTAATTCATACTCGAATTTGGCTTTTTTATTTTTTATGTTGATATTTTTCTGCATGGATGTCAAAGGTAGTCACTTATAATAAAGCAAACAAGATTGTTTATTTATGATTTTTTTAAAGCTTAGCGCTATGCTTTTTTATATTTTTATGACTCAAATACGCCTTACCTATGAAATGCCTATCATTTTTAATCATCATTTGTTTCATAATGTCTTGTCAGCCAAAGGAACATGTTAATGCTCAAGACATTGTAGATAAGGCCATCGCCCAAGCTGGAGGCGAGCGGTATTACAATTCTAAAATTGAGTTTGATTTTAGAGACCGAAACTATTGTGCCATTAGAGATGAAGCAGATTTTAAGCTTGAGCGACAGATGTATAAAGATTCTGTAGTAACCACGGATATCTTATCCAATTCCTATTTCCTTCGATTGGAAAATGAAGAGCAAATACAATTAGCAGATTCTACTATTACTAAGTTGTCTAACTCTGTAAATTCAGTGCATTATTTTTCTGTTTTACCATATGGATTAAATGATGAGGCAGCTAAGAAAACCTATTTAGGAGAGGTCACAATTAAGGATAAGACCTATCATAAAATTGAAGTCAGTTTTAGCGAGGAAGGTGGCGGAACAGACTTTGACGACGTGTTCTTATATTGGATTGATATAAAAACCTATCATGTAGATTATCTAGCATATGAGTTTCATGTAAATGGCGGCGGAATGCGATTTAGAGAAGCTTTTAATGAAAGAACGGTAAATGGGATTCGGTTTGTAGATTACAAGAATTATAAGCCAATAGATACAAATACAAAATTATATGAGCTAGACGCCTTATTCGAGAGTTCAGGTCTAAAATTATTATCGAAGATTGAACTGGAGAATGTAAAAGTAGAAGCGTGTTTTAAATGCTAACCATTATTGCGTAAATCGTCCAAATACCTTTTCTCTTTTTTATAATCTTTCAACGCTTTTTTGCGTAGTCGTTTTAGTTCTTTTCTACTTGGTCTTGTCAACCATACAAGTTCAACTACTTTCTCGTTAAGATCGTTATCTATAACTTTTATAATATCGAAATTAAGTTTGACCTTATAATTATTGAACTCCATTAAGCGACCATTAGCACTTGTAAACTTGAATTTACCTTGGTCGTCCGTATCACCGAATAAAACGGGATTACCTTCATCATTAATGAATTGCAGTTTCACAGCTTTGTTCTTGCAACAAGAAAGATTCACACTACCTTCAAGCTGCACTCGTTCTTTTCCGTTCTCATCGAATCCGTACTTTAGAAAATCTATAGATACTTTTAATGCGAATAAATCATTTTCTTTAGAAGAAACAAATTTTATGGGTGCAGAGTACATTTCTGGCAGTTGTCCAGCCCTAGGAGTAATGGCAGTGCTAACGTAATTAAAACCTTTCTCCAGTGGAATCCAATCTGCAGGATCTTGGAACTCTGGATATTTCTGCGCATGCATCGTTATGCATATTAAGGCCATAATACCAAACAGTAATTTAGTCATGATCGTTTAATTAATTAATCCCAGTCGAAAGATACTGAAAAATTCAAAAACACTATTACAAGTTTGATGCCATAAAAAAAGCGAACAGTAATGTTCGCCTCGTTTACAATTGATTAATAGTATTCTTAAATTTAGTTATTAGGATTTGTTTTATCAACAATGGATTTTTCTTGAACTGTTTCTAACTCTGACCCAAGAGGTCTTATTATGCGTTTTACTTCTGCAAATCGGATATCTGCATTTTGATCATAGGTCTTTATTTTGGCAAAGTTGAATTTCAATTTTTCACCTTTAATTTCAAACATATTACCACTAATACTTTTGATTTTGAAGTTACCCTCTGCGTCCGTCATGGCTTTTTGTATCAAATTGTCATTAGCGTCAAAAAATTCTAAGACAATAGATCCATTAAAACAACAAGACAAGTCTATTTTGCCTTTTAGATAAATCATTTGTCTTCCTCTTTTGTCGATGTTAGCAGACATTTGTTTAATGTCTATCATCACGTCAGAAATTTTTGAGTTAGCAATAGCTTCAAAATATACTGGAAGTGTATAATTTGTTGGGGTACCGTATTTATTTTTGAGGATAAATGGTGTGTCTGGAATACCAGGAGTGTTATCAGCAACGATTTCTGAAACTGGTGTTTGAAAATTAAACCAAAGATCTTGTTGAGAATTGTTTTGAGCGAAAGTAAAAGTCGCAAAAATACCAATAGCAAAGTATAATAGCTTTTTCATAAGAGTAAAATTTGAGGGCTGGTTACCTCAAAGATATACACTACAATAGGCATGCCAAGAAAATTCTGACGAATGGCAAAATTATTCGCTAATTCGAAAAAGCGTGCTTAAAAATTCGATGAATGACTGTTTAATTTATCTGTAGAACGGTACTCTGAGCTTGGTTGTCTATAATAGTGACGATATACAAATTGGCATTGTTTGAATCGTTAATATCACCATATTGTTTCTCACCTATTACGGCGTTTACAAAAGCTGGCGTGGTATTACTATGTCCTACAATTAAAGCAGTTTTTCCTTTGTTATTTTTTAAGAAAGCTTTGCCATCAATAGTGCGCGGATTGTAAATGGTGAGTTTTAGATTGTTTTTAGTAGCAGTTGGTTGTGCCGTTTGTTTAGTACGATTGTAATCGGTACTATATACCACATCAAAGGAGATGTTGCTAAATACTTCTTTCCATTTTATAGCTCGAGCATGTCCTGTATCGGTTAGCTCTGGGTTTCTATTGGTCTTATCACTTCGATCTTTCTCTGCATGACGAATAAAATAAAAAGTAGAAACTTCGGGAGCAGTACCTGTGACCGTTTTGTCTTGTCCTTGACAATTTAAAATCGTGAAGGTGAATAATAAAATGAATAGGAGAGAAGTAAGTTGTTTCATGACTGATGTTTTATAAGGATTAAAGATATGGAAAATGAAGGAAGAAGTGATACATGTTGTTTTTAAGGCTTTATTCTTTTGTTTTAAGTTCTTCCATTCTTTTCTTATGATATTCATTACCACTTATCTCATAAGCCTTAGTTACATATTTTAAAGTATTAACAGTATCATTTTGTGATTGATAATAATCAGCCATCGAATCATAAACATTGGCACTCTTAGGATAATAATCGATATTCATTTTAAAAAACATATAGGCCTTTTCTGGTTGTCCCATTTGCATATTCATATATCCATAACCACTAAACAGTTCTTCAATCATTGGAGGAGTTGAGTAGCCAAAATGCTTAGAATAAACTTTTTCTTGATTTTTTAGTAACTCAACCAATTCGTTTACTGAGGTGTCTGGATTATTGTAACGTTGTGGGGATTCAAACTGGTACCATTTAAAAAGAAAAATTAGACCATCTCTAATAGAGGGTAAGGGCACGGTACCATGGAGATCTTCTGGGTAAACTCTCCATGAAAAATGTAAACCATTTTGTTTTTGAGAAGCAGCAAATTTTGAAAAATCGATAATTGAACGAGCAAACAAGGTGAATTCTGAAGAATCGTTCATAATATTCTCGATGGTTATCTTTTCATTTTGCATGTGTAACTGCTCAGCAGCAAGCGAAACAAATAGTGATTTCCCTTCATAAATTCCTGTCTTAAGTTTTTCCTTGGCTTGTTTCAATAGCTTTTGATTATCCCATTCGATGCTTGGATCTATTGCTATGTAATTTTTAAAAAGTTGGCTGTGATTTACCAACATGTTTATAGTAAATAAGCCGGCATAAGAATGACCAATTAACGTACGATATGGTGTAGTTAGGTACATATTATCTATATGCGGCAACAATTCTTTTTCTATAAATTGAGTAAAATTCTCTGCGCCCCCAGTTTCAGCATCCATTTCGGTACCTCGTCTCATTTTTATCTGCGACGTCGTTAAATCTCTTGTTCTATTGTTTCTATTTGATATCCCTACAAGGATCATATGAGGCAAGTAATGTCCCCAATAGTTATCATAAACTGTTTCCAAGGAATTTTTTAGAGAAAATCCATCTAACAAGTAAATTACAGGGTATTTTACACTATTACTTGTATTGTAATTTTCTGGCAATTTCACCCAGAAATGACGATACTCTTTTAAGGTTTTTGAATATATACTATCTAGGGTTTCTGCTTCGTGTAACTGAGATGTATTCTCTGTTGACTGGGCGTTAAGCTGGTTTAGAGAAATTGTAATTAAACTGATTAGTATTAAAAGCGAAATTCTGTTCATTAAATAATATTTTGATTACTCAAATATAACTAAATATTTAGTTGAACTAAAATTTTAGTTAAAAATTTAATCCTATTTTGTTAATGAGCTGCTTATAATTTCCATAGAATTATAAAACCGCCTTCTTCTTTAATCTCAAATCTGCTAGTCGTTGCTCAAACGATAAAATTCCTTCAATAGGATTGTTCACTTTTTTAAAAAATGCCATTAACTCAGGAGAGTGTTGCTCTCGATTTTGTTTCAACAAATTAAAATGCACGAATCCACACCATATAATTGCTTTTAACTCACTTTTATCTTCATTGTACATACGCATTTCTACATGTAATTCTGAATTAGTGTAATGCACTAACTGTGATTCTATAGTTACGGTTTCCATCAAGAATGCTGGCTTTAAATACGCAATCTGATTACTAGAAGATACCCAACTTTTTCCAACGGTCTTGGCCATTTTATAAATGTCAATATCATAGTGCTTTATAAGCATGTCTTCACGGTGATTCATGAAATAATTAATGTAGCTACCATTGTTTAAGTGATTAAAGGGGTCGCAATCCTGAAATCTTATTTTGGTTTGATTAGAAACGATGTTTGGAAAATTTGTCATTTGTATAGAGTTTTAATATACCAATCGGTATATTATTGATTAAAAAAATAGTTAAACCTTTAGTTCGTTAGTAATTATCTGATCAATATGATTCGTTGTTTCTTTTAGATAGGAATCATCGTTCATGGTATATGTCATAAAAATGGCCCCTTGAAACATAGTGTCTATACGCTTCGCATAGGTCATGGCATTTATTTCAGTGCTAATTTCCCCAGCCTCAATGCCCTTTTCAATCAGTGTTGTTAATTGATCTTGAATCTTATCCACAACTTGACGAACACGTTCCATTAGAGCAGAATTTTGATTATTGGCATCCACACCTACATTTATCACAGGGCAGCCTCCTAATTGCTGACTATAGTCATAATAATTTCTATAAAAATCTGAGATCAGAAAGAGTTTTTCTATGGGAGAATCACTTGATTGTAAATGATTTCCAATACGCATCAACAAGCTTCGTACATTAAAATTAAATGCCTGAATAGCCAATTCTTCTTTATTTTCAAAATGACCGTAGATAGCCCCTTTGGTAAGGCCAGTCGCTTCTGTTAAATCACTAAGACTCGTAGCAGCGTACCCATTTTGATTGAAAATTGGCGCAACAGTTTTTAAAATATGCTCTTTGGTGAGTTCGGCTTTGGTTAACATAGATACGAATATATAAAAAATATACCAATCGGTATATTTAATAGAGAAATAAAATACTTGTCTATATTTAGGTAAAAATAAAATAGCATGGCAGAAGCATCGATTAACGTTAACAAGGAATATGATTTAATATGTGTTGGAGGAGGTATTATGAGTGCTACTTTAGCTTTGTTGACTAAATTGGTACAACCAGAACTTAATATTCTTATTCTAGAACGTTTGGATGCAGTAGCAAAAGAAAGTTCAGCAGCTTGGAACAATGCTGGTACTGGGCATTCAGCTTTATGCGAATTGAATTATACTCCTGAAACAGAAGAAGGTACTATAAATTGTGATAAAGCCTACAAAATTTATAGCCAGTTCGAAATTTCTAAACAATTCTGGTCTTTTCTAGTGGAGAAAGGAGCGATGTCATCAATAGATTTTATTCATTCTGTTCCACATTATAGTTGGGTATATGGTGAAGAAAATGCTGAGTTTCTTGAAAAACGTTTCGAAGCATTGAAAAATCACTCCATGTTTTCTGATATGGAATTTACTAAAAGCAAGGCTAAGATGGAAGAATGGTTTCCTCTGATCATGAAAGATAGGGGTGAAGAAGAAGTGATGGCAGCGACAAAGATGAGTAATGGTACCGAAGTGAATTTTGAGCAATTAACAACTCAGCTTTTCAAGATTTTAGAGGACGAGTTTAATACTCCAGTTCATTGCCATATGGATGTGCTGGACATTGACCCAGATGATAATGTTGAATGGTCCGTTGAGGTCAAGAATAGAGAAACCAAAGCAGTGAATCATTACGATGCGAAGCACGTGTTCATTGGAGCAGGAGGAGGAAGCTTGTTATTGTTGCAGAAAGTTGAAATAGAGGAGAAGGATGGTTATGGTGGCTTTCCTGTAAGTGGCGAATGGTTGGTTTGCAAGAATGAGGATATCATTCAACAACATCATGCAAAAGTGTATAGTAAAGCTGGTCCAGGAGCACCACCAATGTCCACACCTCATTTAGATACGCGATATATTAACGGAAAACGGGAGCTGCTGTTTGGACCATTTGCAGGATTTAGCCCAAAATTCTTGAAGGAAGGCTCTAATCTAGATTTAGCTAAGTCTATTAAGTTCGATAATATTCCTTCCATGCTTGGAGCTTTTTGGCATAACTTGCCATTGACCAAATATTTACTTGAACAAGTCACCATGTCTCATGATGATAGAATGAACGACTTACGGAATTTTATAAAAGATGCCAAAAGCGACGATTGGGAAATCATGGTAGCTGGACAACGAGTACAAATAATTAAAAAGGATGAGTATGAAGGCGGAAAACTGCAATTCGGCACCGAAGTGGTGCATAGTAGAGATGGTAGTATTACGGCATTGTTGGGAGCATCCCCAGGAGCTTCAACAGCGGTTCATGTGATGCTAGAAGTATTGGAAATAGCATTCCCCGAAATAGTTCACTCTAAAGAAGGAAAAGAGATGCTTAAGCAGATAGTGCCTTTTTGGAAAGAGGATACCAATGAAGATCTCCTAAAAAAACATATGAAGCGATGTAAGCAGACATTGCAGCTTTAGTCCCTGACTAATTGAATTTGTGGGCCATCTGCTTCAGGGTGATCTTGCACAATCAATCCTTCCTCGTTAAAATAATAATCATAGGTAACAGACAATAGCGTAATGGTGTTGTTAGTGAGTGTAATGTTATAAACACCAGTATCCGGGATAGTATGAAGATCTTCTAGGACATTGTTCTGTACTGTAAGCGTACTGGTAGCTATGTCAAAATTCCAGAGATGCTGTCCTATTTCCAGATCCACTGGCTGGCATTCACAACTTACATAGATTAGATTCCATTGACCAGCTAAGCGACTATCTAGAGTATCATCATCATTAGAGCAAGAAATTGTAATAACAACCAAGAGAAAAAGAAAAAATTGACGTTTCATACTATATCTTTTTCTTAAGATGATGAGGTCATTGAAAGGTTGCGTACCAAATTTCATGTATTTCAGTCTTGAATTATTCAATCTTGCTCAAAATCTAGTATTAAACCTTCAGCAATCCATTTGGCCATGGCATCACGATTTTCATAATCCAGAATACGCTTTTGGTCTTTTGAATTTCGTATGTTGCCTAATTCTATGTAAGTCATAGGAGGAAGCGTATTTTGCACCATATACAAGTTTCTTGTGCTAATGGCACCAGTATATTCTCTATTTGGCTGATAGCGTGCATACTTATTCTTAAAAGTATTTTGGATATTTTTTGCCAAACGCTTGCCATTTTTACTGAGCTTATGATGATAAAAAAAAACATCAATGTTTTTACCTACACTTCTACTATCCACATGCGTGACAATTAATCTCCGATAGCCTTTATGTTTTCTGTATAAATCGTTCACAATATCTGTACGCTGTTTTAAACGTGCTTTTTGCCGTCGGGGAATCGTTTTATCTCTATAGCTAAGTTCATCATGGTCAATGTTAAGAACTTTCTTATCCCTTATTCCATCATCTAGGTCTTTAATAATAATATGGACTTCAGCACCTTGAGCAATCAATTTTTTTGCCAAGCGAAGTGTCACATCATAAGCATATTCATCTTCCGATATAATCTTGCTGTTATATTTAGCCACTGCTCCCGGATCTGGACCGCCATGACCCGAAACTAGATAGTATGTAGCACCTTTTAGTTTGTTGCTTTTTACGACTATCGTATCATTTCCTTTACCAAATAGGGGCATTATGATTTGGTTTAAATCCAATATCTCTATTGCCTCTGTAATTGGCGAGCTATCTATAGGTTTTTCCTTAATCAATGAATTAAGACTCTCATTAATGATAGGTAATTTGTATGTGTGACCAGCGTATAATTTATTTTCTGACCCAAGCTTATTTTTATTTATTTCAATAAACTCTTTATAAAATTTAACTGGGTCTAGTCCATTATTCCTTAGTATGGAATATACACCATCTCCTTTATTGGCAATGACTGTTTTAGAAGCAGTTTGCGCTATTGAAAGTGTCATGAAAGACAGGAATATATAAAAGAAACTAATTTTTTTCAAGTGGGATCAACAGTTTAAAAGAATAAGATACTATTTATCTTGATAAAGGTTGAGGTTTAAAAACGAACTTTTAAACTGTTTGTTATGAGATTTGAATAAAAATGAAAAGCAACGCGCATTTTCCTAAGAAATTTACGTTGCTTTTCAACTAACCAACCACTATTAAGACTGATTTAATTTAGAATTGTTACAATTTTATTTTTTTTCTCTTACCAAGTCATCTTGATTCCTGAATACTAACTTGTCATCAAAGGCATCTAAAAGAATAATGCTATCAGTCGTGACTTTACCAGAGAGTATTTCTTTGCTCAATTGATTTAGCACCTCTTTTTGTATCACACGCTTAACAGGTCGTGCACCATATTCGGGATGGTACCCTTTTTCTGCCAGATATTCAATGGCTTCATCAGTAGCATCAAATGTGATGCCTTGCTGGGCAATCATTTTGGTAACACCTTTTAGTTGCAAACCAACGATGTCTTTTATATTTTCTCTACTTAGAGGTGTGAACATAATGGTGTCGTCAATTCGGTTCAAGAACTCTGGACGAACGCTTTGTTTCAACAAAGCCAAGACATCGAGTTTAGCTGTTTCAATCGCAGAATCAATATCCTTTGTGGCTTCAAACCGCTCTTGAATAATATTACTCCCTATATTACTGGTCATGATAATGATAGTATTTTTAAAATCTGCCACGCGACCTTTATTGTCGGTCAGCCGACCTTCATCCAATACTTGCAATAAAATGTTGAAGATATCTGGATGTGCTTTCTCGATTTCATCAAGTAATACGACTGAATATGGCTTTCTTCTCACAGCTTCAGTAAGCTGTCCGCCTTCATCGTACCCTACATATCCTGGAGGTGCACCTACCAATCTGCTAACGGCATGACGCTCTTGGTATTCACTCATATCAATACGTGTCATAGCATTTTCGTCATCAAAAAGATATTCGGCCAAGGCTTTTGCCAACTCCGTTTTACCAACACCAGTTGTTCCAAGAAATAAAAAGGTGCCTATTGGTTTTTGAGGATTCTGTAATCCAGCTCTCGAGCGTCTTACGGCATCACTTACAGCAATGATAGCTTCTTCCTGACCTACGACGCGCTTATGAAGTTGATCTTCAAGTTTTAGCAATTTTTCTCGATCGCTTTGAAGCATTTTCGTCACAGGAATACCTGTCCATTTTGCAACAACTTCAGCGATATCATCATAAATAACTTCTTCTTTTATGAGTGAGTTACCTTGCTGATTAGAAAGGGTTGCCTGATGAGCTTCAAGCGCTTCTTGAGCTTCCTTTATTTTTCCATATCTAATTTCGGCTACCTTGCCATAATCACCTTCACGTTCAGCCTTTTCTGCTTCTAGTTTGAAGTTTTCGATATCTAGCTTTGTGTTCTGTATGTTATCAACAACTTCTTTTTCACTTTTCCATTTGGCATTTATTTCGTTGCGTTCTTCTTTTATGTTTGCTAGGTCAGAGCGTAGAGATTTCAATTTCGTTTCATCTTTCTCACGCTTTATAGCTTCAATCTCGATTTCCAATTGCATTATCTTTCTGTCTAAGACATCCAATTCTTCTGGTTTGGAATTTATTTCCATACGCAGTTTCGAAGCGGCTTCATCCATTAAATCGATGGCTTTGTCAGGCAAGAATCTATTAGTGATATAGCGTTCAGAAAGTTCTACTGCACCGATAATGGCTTCATCTTTTATGCGAACTTTATGATGTGTTTCGTATTTTTCTTTGATGCCTCGAAGTATTGAAATTGCACTTTCGGTATCTGGTTCGTCAACCATGACTTTCTGGAAACGACGTTCTAGTGCCTTATCTTTCTCAAAATATTTTTGATATTCATCAAGTGTCGTTGCTCCAATTGCTCTTAATTCACCTCTAGCTAAAGCTGGCTTTAATATGTTTGCGGCATCCATGGCACCTTGTCCACCACCTGCACCAACCAATGTGTGAATTTCGTCTATGAATAGGACTATATCTCCATCGCTTGTCGTCACTTCCTTGATGACGGCTTTTAATCGCTCCTCAAACTCTCCTTTGAATTTCGCGCCTGCAATTAACGCACCCATATCCAATGCAAATATTTGTTTGTCTATTAGATTTTCAGGAATGTCTCCATCTATGATTCTGTGAGCTAAGCCTTCGGCAATGGCTGTTTTTCCTGTTCCTGGTTCTCCAACAAGTATTGGATTGTTCTTGGTTCTGCGTGATAATATTTGAAGGATGCGACGTATTTCCTCATCACGACCGATAACTGGGTCTAATTTTCCATCTTTGGCTAATTGGTTGAGATTCTTGGCGTATTTATTTAAGGAATTGTAGGTGTCTTCTTGATTTTGAGAAGTCACTCGATCTCCTTTACGTAGTTCTTCAATAGCTGCTTTTAGTCCTTTTTCGGTGGCGCCTTGATCTTTTAGCATCTGAGCAATCTTGCTTTTCGATTTGAAGATGGCACGTATTAAATGTTCTATAGAAACAAATTCATCATTCATTTTCTTGGCAATAATGGAAGCCTCATTTAGCGCTGTTCCAGCATCCCTTGATAAAATGATATCAGAACCTGTTACTTTTGGAAAGCTTTCCAGTTGCTTATCTAATGTCTGTTCAAGTATTTGCACATTCACGTTTAATTTCTTCAATATAAAAGGCAATACATTTTCATCTACTTCGAAAATGGCTTTCATTATGTGCTCATTCTCGATTTGTTGATGACCAAAACCTTGAGCTAGCTGCTGCGCTTGCTGAATGGCTTCTTGAGATTTTATGGTATAATTATTAAAATTCATATATCTGTGTACTTTTGTATTCGTATTGCTAATTTCAACAACCTTACCAAGTCGACTGAGAGGACAAAATGTCTTTAAAATCAGTAGCTTGCGTGACTTTTTGTCCGTTTGTAAGTTGTCCAAGGTTTTACGACCTTTATAGTATGGGAATATTGAATAAATTATTTAGTGGTTCGTCTGAACCAAAAGAAGAAAAAATACTGCCTTGGTTAGAACTAACTACCGTTGAACAATTAGATGGTATTGTAGAAAAGAGTACTACTAAAACGCAAGTGATCTTTAAGCATTCCACGCGTTGTGGGATAAGTCGTATGGTCATGAATCAGTTTGTTGGGTCTTATGATTTAACAACTGACGACTTAGATTTATACTATCTTGATTTATTGAATTTTCGAGAAATATCTAATGAAGTAGGCTATAAATTTCAAGTGATGCATGAATCGCCACAAATTTTAGTAATTAAGAATGGAGTGACAGTTGCGCATGCGTCTCATGGCGGAATAAATGAGGTGGATTTAGTGAAGTTTGTTGGATAGTTTTCTTATTTGTATTGAATTAATTTCGTTTTAAATGATTGTTTATAGACTCTGCTTTAATTTATTTTTTTTACTATTAATTTTTTCCTGTAAACCTCAAATAAGTAGCACTGATTTTACAGAAGAGGGAGGTTTTACTAACGGAATCGAAGGCCCTGCAACGGATTATCTTGGGAACATTTATGCCGTAAATTTTGAAAAACAAGGTACTATTGGCAAAGTGACTCCAGATGGTTCTAGTTCTGTATTTATAGAGTTACCGAATGGAAGCATCGGAAATGGAATTCGATTTGGAAACAAAGAACAAATGTTTATTGCGGATTATATGAATCATAATATTCTTGAGGTGGATATGAAAAGTAAAGCAGTTCGCATATTTGCACATGAAGAAACGGTAAACCAACCAAATGACATTGCTATTTCACCGGATAAAACCCTATATGCTAGCGACCCTAATTGGGCTGATAATACAGGAAAATTATGGAAGGTCACTAAAGAAAAAGGCTTTGAATTATTAGAAGAGCATATGGGTACTACCAACGGAATAGAGGTAAGTCCAGATGGTAAAAAACTATACGTGAATGAATCTGTACAAAGAAAAATATGGGTTTACAATATACTTGATAATGGTTCTATTGCCAATAAGGAGCTTTTCTTTTCATTTAAAGAATTTGGCTTAGACGGTATGCGCTGCGACGAAAAAGGCAATTTGTTTGTATGTAGATACGATAAAGGCGCCGTCGCTATTATATCGCCTAAAGGAAAAATGATAAAGGAACTCATGCTCAATGGTAAAAAACCTAGCAATATTACATTCAGTAATGATTACAAGGATTGTTACATTACGATGGCGGATAGAGGATGCATTGAGATTGTAAGTTTAAAATCTCATTAATTAAGCTTATAACTCTGAGAAATATATAAGAGCTCCCATATTATACATATGGGAGCTCTTTTTATTTTAGCCTCTAAAACTATGATTGTTAATAATCCGTTTTAGCTTGTGTTTTAAATCTTCGCCTGTATCATACACCATTTGCGAGTCACTTGGAAAAGGTACCTCTTCCTGTCTCAATAATTGTCTGTCTTGTTGATCCAGTGCTCTTCTATCTCCTCTTGTTCTTGCGAATAAGTTTTCAAAAATAAATTCGCTATCAATTGTAAATGTATCTAATACTTGATTTGTCTTTAAGTCGCTATACACTACACGTCCAATAACTTGAGCAGATTTTGTCTGAGCAATCTCAAACAATCGAGCTCTCACCCTTACAATTTTATCGATCTTGATATCATTACCCAAACTATCTTGCATAACGTTTCCGTTTTGGTCCAATTGGTATTCCCAGCCATCTACAACTTCTTTTTCTCTTAGCAACTGTTTTTCGTTAATTCGCTCAGGAGATATATTAATCTGTCTTAATTGTAATTGCATGCTATAATCATAATCAATACTCGTATCTGCTTCTGTATGATATATGGTCCATAAATTGTCCAATCCATAAGTATCAAAGTCCAATAAATCATCTTCTAATCTACTTGGAATGATTTGAGCAGTATCATTTATTAAAGACACCATAACAAAATCCCTTCCTTTCTGAAGTGCTATTCCCATCAGTTTTTGTGCATCTCCATAATTAGGATTTATATTCTCCAAATACTGAAGATCATCAAAAGCTTTCCTTATATCATATTTGTTGTTAGAATTCAAAAGTGCTTTAGAATTACTGTACAAATATTCAGATGCCTTATTCTTGGCATTAATCATGTCTGATGTATAATCGTTGAATTGGAATTTTACTTCACGTCCCTTAATATAAAGAGGTAATACTGGCTCTATAGCTCGTTGTCTAGCATCTAAAGTTGAATACATCTCATTAATTCTAACCCAGTTAGCTGGATTGTTATCCTTTTTCAAGAAAGCGATATCCTCCAGGTCACGTTCTGTGATTCTTGCATAACCCTCTTTAAGCATACCAATGAACTTGGATTTACGCTTTTCTGTCTTTCTAGATTGTAACTGACGTAACGCACTGTTTACTGCTTGGTCATAGTTTCCAGAATGAAGTTCTTGCTCAATCTGCTTTTTACTACTGCATCCTGCGAATAGTATAAGCATTGTCGAAAAAAGTAATAATCTTTTCATAATCGTAGGTTTTGGTTATTTGGGAAATAATCCAATATTGGTGCCAAAATAATAAAAAAAGCCTAAAATCAATTAATCTTTTATGTATTACTCTGATTTACAGGTTTTTGCTATTTTTTCTTTTTTGGCTTGAAGACTGGTAACAATTGAGTTGATACCTCTCCAAAACCAATGCGTACATCGTCATTTTCGCAATGCCCTCTCATAATAACAGTATCGTAATCGTTAATAAATTTACGTTCAGTACCATCCTTCATCTTGATTGGGTTTTCGCCTCTCCAAGTGAGCTCTAACATAGAGCCATAAGAATCTGGTGTTGGCCCTGAAATTGTACCACTACCCATCATGTCGCCAGAATTTACTGGACAGCCATTAACTGTATGATGCGTAAGTTGTTGTGCCATATTCCAGTACATATATTTGAAGTTAGACTTGCAAACCACTTTCTCTTTTGCGTTTTTTGGTTGAATGGCCATTTCTAAATTAATGTCAAAACTTTTCTTTCCTTTATATTGTAGATAAGGTAACTGAGATTTTAGAGGTTTCGGACTAGTAACTCTAAAAGATTCTAGAGCATCCAGTGTTACAATCCAAGGTGAAATACTTGAAGCAAAGTTCTTTGCTAAGAAAGGGCCTAAGGGTACGTATTCCCATTTTTGTATATCGCGAGCACTCCAATCATTTAATAGTACTAAGCCGAATATGTATTCTTCTGCTTCTTCAATCGGAATAGATTCTCCTAAATCGTTTGCATCGGTAGTAATGAATGCCATTTCCAATTCAAAATCTACCAATTTTGACGGACCAAAAACTGGTGTGTCAGAATCCGGAGGAATTGTTTGCCCTTGTGGACGATGAATTGGAATCCCTGAAGGAATTATAGAGGAGCTTCTACCATGATAGCCAACAGGTAAATGCAGCCAATTAGGCATTAAGGCGTTCTCTTTTCCCCGAAACATAGTGCCCACATTGGTAGCATGTTCCCTGCTGGCATAGAAATCAGTAAAATCACCAATTTGTACTGGTAATTGCATTTCTATTTCGTCCAGTCTAAAGAGTACTATTTCCTTATGCTTCTTATTGCTTTGGAGTGTTGTATTATTCTTGTCGAAAATCTCAGCAATACGATTACGTACCAAACGCCATGTCTTTCTTCCATCCGCAATGAAATCATTTAGTGTATCCTGTAGAAATATATCATCTGTTAATGGAATACCTTCGAAATACCCTAGCTGATGTAAAGCTCCAAGGTCAATGGCTGTGTCGCCAATTCGTGTACCAATAGTAATAATGTCATCTCTTGTCAAGAAAACACCAAACGGAATATTTTGGATTGGAAAATCTGAATTTTTACCGACATGAAGCCAGGATATGCGATCTGGATTATTAGCTGCTAATGGCATGTATGAATTGTTGATTAGTTGTTATTAAATTCTATGTAAATATATGTTTTTTGTGATATTAAACTAATGTATTTATTATTTTTGATACATATTCATTTATAGGAAGAATTTATGCTAAGAGACGAACAAATATTCGAATTGATACAAGCAGAACATGAACGTCAACTTAATGGTATTGAGTTGATTGCATCTGAAAACTTTGTAAGCGAACAAGTGATGGAAGCGGCAGGGTCTGTATTGACGAACAAGTATGCTGAAGGCTATCCAGGTAAGCGTTATTATGGAGGTTGTGCAGTGGTTGACGAAGTGGAGACTTTAGCTATCGAACGTGCTAAATCTTTATTTGGAGCAGAATGGGTAAATGTGCAGCCACATTCTGGAAGTCAGGCAAATACAGCTGTATTTGCTGCTTGTTTAAAACCAGGTGATAAAATCTTAGGATTTGATCTCTCTCATGGCGGACATTTAACGCATGGATCGCCGGTGAATTTTTCAGGAAAGTTATATGACCCTGTTTTTTATGGAGTAGAGCAAAGTACAGGTCTTATAGATTATGATAAACTTGAGGCTATTGCAATAAGAGAACAACCTAAAATGATTATTGCTGGAGCTTCTGCCTATTCACGTGATATGGATTTTAAACGTTTTCGCGAAGTGGCTGATAAAGTAGGTGCGCTATTGATTGCTGATATTTCGCATCCGGCAGGACTAATCGCAAAAGGTATTTTGAACGACCCTCTACCTCACTGTCATATTGTAACAACAACAACGCACAAAACTCTACGTGGACCACGTGGAGGTATGATCATGATTGGGAAAGATTTTGAGAATCCATTCGGATTAAAACTCAAGAATGGCAACCTAAAAAAAATGTCATCTTTATTAGATTCTGCCGTGTTCCCTGGAAATCAAGGAGGCCCTTTAGAGCATATCATCGCTGCCAAAGCGATTGCTTTCGGAGAAGCCCTGACTGATGAGTATATGCACTATATGCTCCAAGTAAAGAAGAATGCTGCTGCGATGGCTGAAGCTTTAGTCAGCAAAGGATACCATATAATATCTGGCGGAACAGATAATCATATGATGCTTATAGACTTAAGAAACAAGAACATAACGGGAAAAGATGCTGAAAATGCCTTGGGTGTTGCTGAAATAACAGTGAATAAGAATATGGTGCCTTTCGATGATAAAAGCCCATTCGTTACATCTGGTATTCGTGTTGGGACTGCAGCAATTACTTCTAGAGGTTTAATAGAGTCAGATATGGGTGATATTGTAGAGTTGATTGATGAAGCTTTAATGAATTATGAAGATGAATCTAGATTAGAAGACATTGGCCATAAGGTAAATGCTATGATGAATGGTAAGCCATTGTTTACTACTACAACTATGGTTTAATTTATATATCAAAATAAATGATTAGAAAGTATATTACGTTTCTGTTTTTTACAGCGCTGTTTTTTCAATGCTCTAGTAATGATAATGAATCATCAAATGAAGGAGATGACGGTATGATATTGCAAGAAGTATTCTTGATGTCTGTTGAGGTAGAGAACAGTTATTTCAATGATTTCCAGGAAGCCCATTTGTATTTAAGCGATTCGGATGGTGAAATAATTGCTGAAGGTGTGTTAAGTAATGGTCAAACAACCTCGCTAAGTGCAATATACGATTTGAACGACAGATATGATGCCACAGTTGTGGTTAAGAGTACTTTTGGTAGCGCAGAAAATTTTACCGGTACCACTTTTATCGATGTGAGACCTAATGCACACATTTTCAAATCAATAATATTTTTTAACCCTAATAGCGATAAGTATATCTTGAATCTTAGTAATACAGGATTCCCTTTGGAATTTTTGTCTGGTAGTACTAATAGTTTTGGTTCTTCAGGAAGTGCTGCTAATAATGGAACGTATGAATACGAATTTTTCTTGGCGGAATCTCCAGGAGATTATTTTGCGTTATTTCAATCAGTTAACGACACGGCTCCTAGATATTTCTGGATGGAGAACATTCAAGCTAATGATAGTTTCGATGTCGATTTCACGAGTTTACCACTGTCTAGCGCTCCAATGACTATTCAATTTCCGTCAACCACTAATTTAGGCTACGAAGTTCGAGGATTCAGGAGTTCCAGTACTAATAGATTTGCACATCGGATATATTCGACTTCCTTCAATGATTTCAGTGAGATATATTTACCAAACGATTTATTCGATTATTATAGTTTAAGTTCTACATTCAAGATTGGTGAAATAACACACAGAACTCATCATGTTACGGAAGAATTAATAGGGTCAGTAGCAGCATCCGAAATAAGTTTTAATATTTCAAATAATTCTGTTTCAGAGTTTGCTATGTCAGCAACAGGTAATTACGATACTTATGAAGTTGGGTATTTTTTTAATAATCAGGCCACTGAACAAATTGTAGGATTTAATATATATGGCGAGGCCGCTAATCTTGTTCAGTTTTCAATGATGAATTTATTTGACACAATTTTTTCAGATAGTCCTGGACTGAATTCAAGTCAACTAATATTTAGTTCCGGTTTATTAAGTAGAAATAATCAAATTAATTCGTATCCAGATTTTATTCAAGACCATTTTGATAGAGTTATCGTAGTTTGCCTCTTGGAGCTGTAATAGAATCGGTGTCGATAAGACCTTAAACTATTTCATTACTCAAAAATAATACTCTGGTAAGCACCAAAATCTGGAGCACTTAATCTTGATGTACCAATAATATCAAGAGGTATTTGTATGGCAGCATTGGCATCGCCCAAACCATTTCCTGAAGTGTTTTCACCGATCATCATCAAGTTTTCAAATGGGTCTTTAAAATTTGGTTCGCCATTTGTAATGACATTGTTGTAAAGAGAAGTGTTAGAAAAATCGTAACTGGGATTGTTCTCAAAGTTATTATTTGGGTCGTTGAAACGGATAAGGCTACTGCTAAAATTAAAATTAAAAGCAGCACCTTCCATAGTATCCAATAGATACTCGATATTTTCATTACCATAAATAATACAGTTAGTAAAGTTAGCTTCGGTTAGGTCGTTGACAGTAGCATTATTATTTTCATCTAGAACAAAGTTGTTGAGTAGGAGTGAAGGGAATTGTCTAAAACTATTATTCCAATAATTAGCAATGGTACAATGTATAAAATTATATTTGCCACCTATTGTACCAGCGAAAGAGGATTGCCCAGAATTGTTAATAACAACATTTTCAGCAAGAATGGATGTTGCTCTACCTAAAATTCCAAAATTACTGGAATTATATATTTGCGTATTTCTAACAACTAACTTATTGTCTGTTGTTGCTGAGTTCTGTTCGCTATCGCTTACAATACCTACAGTGGCATTTTTGATAGTCGCATAATCAATCTCATTATCGATACTGCCTTCAAAGAGCCAAATAGTGCCCCATTGCCCTGGAATATCTGAAAAGCCAGGTTCTAATCGGTCGCTCTCAAAAATGACTTCATTCTCCAATAACTCTTGATCTGTGCTCAATTGTCCATTTACCTTTAGAGTCCCTTGATTTGTAACTATCAATCCAGAATTGGCATGAAAATGTACTCGAGTCCCTGCATTTATAGTTAGGGTTTTATTCGCTCCAACAGCAGCATAGCCATAGATAACATAGGGTTTTTCGTTTGTAAATGTAAGTTCGTCGTCTTCTAGAAAACGACCTTGTATTTCAGTATTGACTTGCTGGCCATTAACATCAAGGGTCAATGTTTCTATCATACCTGTACTGCCATCACGATCAGGAAAAATAAAGGTGGCATCCTTTACCAAAGTAACAAGTTCCACTTTTTGGAGATTACTTCCTGAATCGAATTCTATAGCATCGGTATACAGAAATTCACCATTTGTATTTGGTAAATTATTTATGTTAATCGTGGTCTCTACAAAAATAAAAATACTGTCTTTGGCTAATACTTGTATATTTTCAAAGGACTTTCCAGCAATGCCATCAACATTGAGACGATACTCCGAAGTTTCTCCTAAGCCTAACTTAACACTCGGGATCTGGATGTCATTACTACTTCGGTTATATATTTTTAAGTTGTAAGTGCTCGACCCAATATTAGTAAAAACTGTATCTAAGTACACAGTATCTTTAGAGAATGCGAGGTTACCTGTACTTGGTGCGAGATCGAAATCCTTACGACAAGAACTCCAAAAAATTAAAAAAACAAGGGTAAGTATAAAGTAGAGGCTCTTTTTCATTGAAACAAAGTTTTGATAAAAATATAACTTTTGTTCGAACCATTTAGTATCTAAGGCATAACTAAATATTATTTTAATGAGTTCTAAAGACATTGGTAATCTTGTAAAGAAGCCTGCCGATACCTGTTCTCTTGATCTCTCTACGTCTGATCTTGTTTCTACGTTCCATCAGTTTTCTCTTGTAGAACTTATAACCGTTTTGTTCTCTGAACTCACGTTTCTTCCTTTTTTCTAACTCTTCAGGGGTATAAACATAAGAAGGTTTGTAATCAGCACTTACTATTCCCCCAACAATAACCATCTCACCTAAGATATCTTCATCCATAACTAATTTTAAATTATAGGTGCTTTTATTTGCAATCTTGATTTCTTGAGTTTTAAAACCGACGTAACTTAAAACTAACGTTTCTCCTATCTCTACTTTAATAGCAAAGTTTCCATCAAAATCAGATTGTACACCTCTTGTAGTACCCTTAACGATAACATTTGTTCCAGGAAGAGGAATATTGCTTTCGTCAACAATAGTTCCTTTAATCATCTTTTCCTTTAAAACCGATATAGCAGTTTTCCCTTTAATACTATCGTATCTTATAGATTCAGTTTGGACAATCTGTGGCTCTCCTTGTGCTTTTGCATCATGAGTCCCTAAAGCAAGAAATGCAAATAATCCAGAGGCTGCGATTGAGGCATAATTGTTCTTATCTTTTCGACGAAGCACCATTTCTCTGTCTAACTGCTGGTTTTTGAAACGTCCGCAAAGATTACTATTTTGCTCAAAAGTCTTTACAATATGTTCGTCCGTTTTGTTGGAGAAATCGTAAACGGTTTTTTCGCATAGTTGGCAATGACGACCTTTATCTTTGGGTGTCATGACATCCCAGTTTTCATGACAGGGTTTCGGAATGCTTATTGTTAGTGATTTTCTCATGGTGTAAATAACCAAAAGAAGTCAGGAAATTAAAACTTATAATGAGTGAACTGAACGTTTGATCGAGTGAGCTATCTATTTCTCGATAATCTCTACTTCAAACAATTTATCCCATTTTTTCCCAGTTACGAAAAGAGTCTTAGTATCTGAGTTGTAGGCAATACCATTTAAAACATCAAGTTTATCATGCTTGGTGACGAGCTTCTTTAGAGGTGAGAAATCTATAACACCTTCAACAGCTCCGTTTTTCGGATTAATTATTGCTACGCCATCTTGCTGATAACGATTGGCATAAATCTTCCCTTCAACCCATTCCAATTCATTAATGCCTACTACTTTTCCCTTGCTTCTGTAAACTTGTATTTTACCGTCAACAGCTAAGGTTTCCTTATTTAGTTTATAAATATATTCTGTCCCATCAGATTGATATATAGTATTCGTGTCATGGCATAATCCCCAACCTTCTTTGCTATGGCTATATTTAAAACTACTTTCTTTTTCTAGAGTCTCAGTATTGTATACAAACCCTATTTTCTCTCTCCAAGTTAATTGATAGACTTTATCATTTACTATAGTAATACCTTCTGCAAAATAGGAGTCGCTTAAATTGATACTCTTTTTTGGAATTCCAGTTTTATAATCTACAATTCTGAGCTTTGATTCTTTGTACTGACCTGTACTTTCGTACAATTCTCCATTATAAAACTCCAAACCTTGCGTGTACGAAGTAATATCATGTGGATATTCATTAATGATTTTATAGGTATATACTTTAGGTCTTTTATTATTGAGAATGACAATGTTTTGTTTGACTACCTCTTGTTTATTATCATATGAAATGGTAGCTTCTATAACTTGTTTTCCCAATTTCTCGGTATCTAATAACTCATTTTCAGAAATAGGATTTCCGTCAAGAGTAAAGGATGTTGACGTAATTGTATGATTTTTTGGATTTGATAAAGATACATTAAGTGTCTCTCCTAAAGCTATGTTATTTCCTTTGGTATTAGTTTTGATAGTAAAATCACTTTTCTTAGTGCCATTATTACTACCACAATTAACAATAAAGAGACTTAGAAGCAATACTATTAATAGGTTCTGTAATTTCATGGGTTTGATAATTTGGAGCAAGTTAATTTATTTCAAATAGGTATGAAAATCATTGTGAAAAATTTAAAACAAGTGTATCTTTGCATCGGCAAGTCCTACACAAC
The DNA here is from genome assembly GCA_014238425.1 of Flavobacteriaceae bacterium. Classification (GTDB taxonomy): domain Bacteria; phylum Bacteroidota; class Bacteroidia; order Flavobacteriales; family Flavobacteriaceae; genus JABABD01. The sequence goes on from JABABD010000017.1 coordinate 34,941, forward strand.
TAGCTCCTGTTTAATCCTCCAGGGCGGGAACGCAGCAAAGGTCGACGGTTGTAGCAGTGTGATGTAGGTAGCTTGCCATTTTTTGTGCGCTAAAGTTTCCTATTTATTATTGTATTTTTGAAACCTTAATATCAACAGTAAAGTCTTTATGTCAAACGTAGTCCTTATTACAGGAGGCTCTTCCGGAATAGGAAAATCTATAGGAGAATATCTAACAGAAAAAGGCTTCAAAGTCTATGGTACAAGCAGAAACCCAGAGCGCTATACTGATAGCAAATTTTCAATTATAACTTTAGATGTTACCAAACCAGAAACAATTAAACAATGTGTGGATCAGGTTATTTTGGCTGAAGGTCGTATAGATGTCTTGATCAACAATGCTGGTGTTGGTATTACGGGTGCTATTGAAGAAATTCCAGAGATTGAAATCAAAAACAATTTTGAGATCAATTTTTTTGGACCTATAAATGTGATAAAAGCGGTATTGCCGCAAATGCGAGAGAAAAATTCAGGTCTTATTATTAATATTACGTCTATTGCGGGATATATGGGATTGCCTTACCGAGGTGTTTATAGTGCCAGTAAAGGAGCTTTGGAGTTGCTTACTGAAGCTTTTAGAATGGAACTTAAGGCGTTTAATGTACATATGACCAACGTTGCTCCTGGAGATTTCGCAACGAATATTGCATCGGGACGTTATCATGCTCCAGTAATATCTGATTCTCCTTATAAAGAATCTTACGGTAATTCCTTAAAGATGATAGATGATCATGTTGATGCTGGACTAGATCCACAACTTATGGCAAAAGTGATTTATAAGGTCATTCATACAAAAAAACCTAAAGGACACTACAAAGTAGGTACCTTTCTTCAGAAATTCTCTGTTGTTTTAAAACGTATTCTTCCTGATAAGGTGTACGAAAAAATGCTGATGAATCATTATAAGTTATAAGCTTTAACGGGTTATCTACAGATCGTTGAAAACAATTTTGTTTTAGGGATGCCATTCACTTTTATTGAGGTTGATAAGTTGTAAATTTGAAACTGAAATTCAACACAACTAAAACAATCCATATCACATGAAATTTTTTATTGACACAGCTAATCTAGACCAAATAAGAGAAGCTCAAGATCTTGGTATTCTCGATGGCGTTACCACAAATCCATCATTAATGGCAAAAGAAGGTATTACAGGGCATGATAATATATTAAAGCACTATGTCGACATCTGTAATATTGTAGATGGCGATGTGAGTGCCGAAGTTATCTCTACTGACTTTGAAGGTATGGTTAGAGAAGGTGAAGCACTTGCCGAGCTACATGACCAAATTGTCATCAAATTACCAATGATAAAAGACGGTGTAAAGGCGTGTAAGTATTTTAGCGATAAAGGCATAAAAACCAATGTGACTTTGGTGTTTTCACCAGGTCAAGCCTTATTAGCTGCTAAAGCTGGAGCTACTTATGTGTCACCATTTATTGGACGATTAGATGATATCTCTACAGATGGATTGAATCTGATAGCTGAAATCCGTATGATTTATGACAATTATGGTTTTGAAACTGAAATACTTGCGGCTTCTATAAGACATACTATGCACGTCATTGACTGTGCAAAGCTAGGAGCAGATGTTATGACAGGACCTCTAAGTTCTATTGAAGGACTTTTAAAACACCCATTGACGGATATTGGTCTTGCTAAATTTTTAGCAGACTATGAGAAAGGAAATTAAATACATAAATATTTAAACAAAAAAAATGCGCAATTTTTAATTGCGCATTTTTTTGCTATTGATTTAACAGTCCTAGTACTTGTTCTTCAAAGTAATGACTGGCCATATTGGCATTTCCGTGTACTATAATACCATCTTCATTAATAAGCATGACTTTGTTGAGTCTACTAATAACCAATTGTTTTTTTGCGTCTTCGGGTTTAACAAATTGATATTCATTAACGATAGGGAACTTGTATTTTTTTAAAGCTTTTTCCCAATTTTGAGAAGACAATTTATTGGCACTAATAGCGATAAAATCAATATCAGGATAATGCTTTTTAAGTTTTTGAGCCTTTAAATGTGCTTCTTTGAAATGTCTTCTCCAACGATAGGACCAAAAATATATAACGGTGGGTTTCTTGATAATAGAAGGCAAGGATACTTCTTCACCTTCATGATTGATTAAAGCTATGTTTGGTACTTTAGTTCCAGGAGTTAATTTCATGCAACCCTTGGCAACATTGGTAATTTCTTTTTTATGAGATTCGTTTGTACTCTTTTCTAGATAAACTTCAATAAATTGGCTAATTTCCGCAGCTTTATTATTACTATCAAGAAATGCCCAAGCTGAATGCTTCATATGGCTATTCTTTATAGAGTTATTAGTAACAAGGCTGTCAATAATGTTTAGTCTATCTAGATTGTAATCCAAAGAATTTCTTTTGAAAACACTATCACTACTATGCTTAAAATGTTTACTCAAAGCAATGTTATTAAAATGATATTCCAAGAACCTAAAATAAGGAAAGTAGTTCCTTAAATTTTCATTGTTATAATTTACATCTTTTCTATAATCATAGAAATCATTTGGTAGCGACCTTAAATTAATCAACTCATTATTACCATAATAGGCAAAAGGATAAAGCTCCTTACGCGCATAGTTATAATAGTGAATATTGGCATCAGCTATTTCATTGAAAATTTCTGAAGTAGAGTTCTTACGTTCAAATTTCTTTAACCGTTCATGTTTTGCATGTGTAATAGAATCAACCTTATGTCTAAATTCTTCAGGAGATAATTGACTGAATTCTAACATATACTCACGTTCCTTCTCATTCTCAAGAAATAAATTGATAAGATAATTGTTCTTTTTAGCGCCCTTACCCGTAAATACCAAGGATTCATCAAATTCCATAGTATTGAGCCTAAAATGCAAGCTATCACCTTCTTCTAATAAGACAATCTGTTCTTCAGGTCTATGCTTAAATGTGTAAATACCGGAGTCAAGATCTTCAATTTTATAAAGAAATCTATTATTTGCATCTAGTAAAACAGTATCAATTGCAAGAGCACCGCGACTAAGAACTACATATCTTGAGTTAGGGTTAACAATTTCTCCTCCGACAAATGCATGGCTTTTACTGTCGTTAGTGTCTTGTTTGCAGTTAGTTATAAACAAAGACAACAAAATAATCAGTACAAAGTTCTTCATATATGATAAAATCAGTCTAAAGTTAGATTCTGATTGATGATAAACAAAAGTATATTTTGAATACAACATCTGCTGTTAATGCGCTGTTAAAGTTAATATATAACGATTTTAATTTTATGCTATAGCTTGTTTTTTCTACTTTTGCAGCAAATTTAAAAACGACATTATGTTATCAGTTTCAAACCTTTCGGTTCAGTTTGGAAAACGTATCTTATTTGATGAAGTAAATACCACATTCAATAACGGTAATTGCTATGGAATCATTGGTGCTAACGGTGCAGGAAAATCTACATTTTTAAAGATTATTGCAGGACAACAAGACCCTACATCTGGACAAGTACATTTGGAGCCTGGTAAGCGTATGTCTGTTTTAGAACAGAATCATAACTTATATGATGAGCATCCAGTGTTAGAAACGGTGATTATGGGTAATAAGCCATTGCATAAGATCAAGACTGAGATTGATGCTTTATATGCTGATTATACAGATGAAAATGCTGAGAAGATAGGAGAATTGCAGGTCACTTTTGAAGAGATGAATGGGTGGAATGCAGATAGTGATGCCGCAGCAATGCTCTCAAACCTTGGTATTAAGGAAGACGTGCATTACAGCCTAATGAAGGATTTAGATGGTAAGCAGAAGGTACGGGTATTGCTGGCACAGACTCTGTTTGGGAGTCCAGATGTGCTTATTATGGATGAGCCCACCAACGACTTGGATTACGAAACCATTACTTGGTTAGAGAATTTTTTAGCGAACTACGATAATTGTGTCATCATCGTATCGCACGATCGTCACTTCTTAGATTCTGTATGTACACATATTTCTGATATTGATTTTGGAAAAATAAATCATTATTCAGGTAACTATACGTTTTGGTATGAATCGTCTCAATTAGCAGCAAAACAAAGAGCACAGCAGAATAAAAAGGCAGAAGATAAAAAGAAAGAATTAGAAGAATTTATTAGACGCTTTTCTGCTAACGTGGCAAAATCTAAACAAGCAACAAGTAGAAAGAAAATGATCGATAAGCTTGATATTTCGAGTATTAAGCCATCAAGCAGAAGATATCCTGCAATTATTTTTGAAAGAGATCGCGAGGCAGGCGATCAAATCCTCAATGTTGAGGGCTTAGCCAAATCCCTAGACGGAGATATCTTATTTAAGAATGTAGATATCAATCTTACTAAGGGAGATAAAGTAGTCGTGTTTTCTAAAGATTCTAGGGCTACATCGGCATTTTATGAGATATTAAATGCTAAAGAAAAAGCAGATGCAGGTAAATTTGCTTGGGGTGTTACTACAACGCAATCATATTTACCATTAGATAATTCAGAGTATTTTGAAAACAATCTTACTTTGGTGGATTGGTTAAGGCAATGGGCCCAAACTGAAGAAGAAAGGGAAGAAGTTCATGTGCGTGGCTTCTTAGGTAAGATGATTTTTAGTGGAGAAGAGGCTCTTAAGAAAAGTAATGTGCTTTCTGGAGGCGAAAAAGTACGTTGTATGTTAAGCCGGATGATGATGTTACGCGCCAATGTACTAATGTTAGATGAGCCAACTAACCATTTAGATCTAGAGAGTATTACTGCTTTTAACAATTCCTTGAAAAATTTTAAAGGTACTGTATTGTTTACAACACATGATCATGAGTTTGCCCAAACAGTAGCCAATAGGATTATTGAATTAACACCTAATGGCGTTATAGATCGTTACAGTACGTTCGATGAGTATATGCAAAATCCTAAAGTAAAAGAACTTCGCGAAAAAATGTACGCTGTTACAGTTTAAGCGCTCATGCTTGATCTTATTTCTTCAACAATAGGTACAGATCGATCTAATTGGTCTTCACGAACATAGAGTTCTTGACTTCCAGGAATTGATGCTCCAAAGCCTGCTAATCTACCAGATTCGGTTTCGTCTTTAATAACTGGAGAAATACCAATTTCTTCAAGACGAGTAATTATCAGATTGGTGATTATAAAGCTTCCTGTATATATTTTTATGTATTCAGATTCGCTCATAATAATTGATCTTTCTCTTAAAGATACGAAATATATTGCACTTGCTTAATTTATAATTTCAGCAATTAAGTGCCTTATTGTCAATATATTAATCATATATTAAATCAAAGACCACTAAAGTCTGGATGTGTTGAATTCGAAATTTAATCTCTAACAGTGGAATTATTAAAAGGTTCCAACAATACCAATTTGCCCTGCACCAAGTTTAAGATTCCAAGAGATGTTCTTTTTCTTATTTGGATACTCGTATAAGTTTCTCTTAAACAAAAAATTGTCAATACTATCTACAACAACAATACTTAAAACAGTTCCTAAAGCCACATCTGTAAGCCAATGAGCACCTATCCACATTCTAGAGATGGGCGTGATAGATCCTAGGCCATATATTAGGATTTTTGCGCTTAAACTATCAAATTGCTTAGCGATGACATGTGCTGTTGTCATAGCTAAAACGGCATGACCAGATGGTGTCGAATGGAACGCGCCCTCTTTGCTAAAAGGCTTGAAGATATCTTTTCCATAAACTGAGCCTGGTCGTGCACGGCCGATAATATTTTTTGCAGCAGATTGTATAAAGCCAACCGTAAAACCTGAAGCTATAAGTAAGACACCAGTTTTTCGAACTTTTTCATTTTTAGTCAATAACCCAAATCCGTATATGCCAGCAGAGATAGCATAATTATTTTGTGGATTGCCAAAATAGCGTCCAAAATCCCTAATTACTAGAGGGATATCATCCCTTTGCTTAGTAAAAAACTCTGAAGATTCTTCATCAAATGTGTAGAGTACGGCTGTGCCAAGTGCCACACCTGCAAAGGTTAGAGCATCTTTTTTTTTCCACCTAAGTGGTTGTGTAAACGCATGTCCGACACCTTTTATACTAGCTCTAGCATCGTATTTAAGTAAATCCCAAGTGCTGGTTGAATCTTTGACTTTTCCTTGCGAAAAAGAAGTAGCTACAAATAGAAAAATCAACAAATTAAGGAGGTGTTTCATATTTAGAAATCTGTTTAAAAGAAGTCCAAAAGGTAGAAAATTATCTTAATTCAGCACCAAGTTGCTTCTCGAAATTTGCTTGTAATTTACTCATTATCTTGTCTATTTGTTTGTCTGTAAGTGTTTTGTGGTCATCTTGAAGTATAAAGCTAACGGCATAACTCTTTTTGCCTTTAGGCAGATTTTTTCCTTGATAAACATCAAACAAAGTGATATCTTTAAGAAGTTGTTTTTCACTTCGTTTCGCAATTGTATGAATCTCTTTAAAAGATACGGCAGTATCTAATAACAATGCAAAATCACGACGTACTGCAGGGTATTTTGCTAGGCCTGAAAATTGAACTTTTTGATGTTTTGCACTTTCTAAAATGGTATCCCATTTAAAATTTGCATAAATCACTTCTTGAGCAATGTCAAAGTGCTTCGAGATGGACTTTTTTACTACGCCAAATTCTACAAGAGTTTTTTTCGCCCATTGTATTTCTATTCCTTCAGAAAAGATATCTGATTTTATTGGATTTGATGTCGTATTACTAAATCCTAAGCGATTTAATACTGAGGATATAACGCCCTTAGCATAAAAGAAATCACTAGTTTTTGCAGCTGAATTCCAAGTTTCACTTACACGATTTCCAGTTACAAATATTGTAAGGTGTTTATGTTCCTCTCTTCCTGAAGGAAAATTATGATACGTTTTGCCAAACTCAAAAAGCTTAAGGTCAGAACGTTTTCTATTAATATTATAAGATATAGCTTCTAATCCAGAGAATACTAATGATTGCCTCATCACTGCTAGATCCTGGCTTAACGGATTCAACATTTGTACATTGAACTCTTCTTTTAAGTCATTACTTAAAGTTATATATTTTTCGGTTGTTAGTGAATTGGCAAGCATTTCATAAAAGCCATTTGCAACTAACTGATTACTTATAACATTTTGTAATTTATAATCTTCAAACTTGGATGAATTCGAAATAGAGGCATTTAGTTTTTCAGTTGTTTTAATAGCGTTGTAACCATATACTCTAAGGATTTCTTCAATAACATCAGCCTCACGCGTCACATCATTTCTGTAAGCAGGAATAGTCAAGCCTAAACCAGTTTCAGTTACGTTGTTGATAGTGATGTCTAATGAAGATAAAATGCGTTTTATTGTTTCTCTAGGAATTTCTTCACCTATAAGTTTTGTTGCATTGTCAAAATTCAATACAACTTGCGAATCTTCAATTTTAGTAGGATAAACATCATAAATATCCGAGGTGATCTCACCACCAGCAATATCCTGGATCAGTAAAGCTGCACGTTTCAATGTATATTCCGTGATATTTGGATCGATGCCTCTTTCAAACCTGAAGGATGCATCTGTATTCAATCCATGACGTTTAGATGTCTTTCTAACGCTTACAGGATTAAAGTAAGCGCTTTCCAAGAAAATGCTAGTGGTGGTTTCTGAAACACCAGAGTTGATACCGCCAAAAACTCCAGCAATACACAGGGGTTTGTCAGTATCACAGATCATTAAATCTTCTTCATGAAGCTCCCTTTCAATATCATCAAGAGTTACGAATTTTGTTCCTTTTGGCAATGTTTTTACGATAATTTTTCCATTAGAAACCTTAGCTGCATCAAAAGCATGTAAAGGTTGTCCAAGTTCATGTAGTACGTAATTGGTAGCATCTACTATATTATTTACTGGAGATAAACCAATGGCTTTTAAACGATGCTGTAACCATGCTGGAGAATCTCCTACTTTCAAGCCACTTATTGTAACTCCGCAATAGCGAGGTGCTAATTCTTTATCTATAACTTCAATATCTATTTTAAGCGTGCGATTATCTATTTTAAAAGCACTTACCGAAGGAGTAATAAGCTCTACCGCTACTTCATTCTGTAAAAGCCCAGCTTTAAGATCACGAGCCACACCATAATGACTCATGGCATCTGCACGGTTAGGTGTCAATCCTATTTCAAAAACGTAATCATTTTCAACATCAAAAATCTCGGAAGCTTTAGTGCCAGTTTTTAAGGTCTCATCTAAAACCATAATACCATCATGGCTATTCCCAAGACCTAGTTCGTCTTCTGCACATATCATTCCGTAGCTTTCCTCTCCACGAATCTTACCTTTTTTAATAGTCCAGGCCTCACCTTTATCGTCGTACAATTTCGTACCAATTGTCGCTACAGCTACTTTCTGTCCTTTAGCAACATTGGGTGCGCCGCAAACAATCTGTACTGGAGTATCTGTACCAATATCTACTGTCGTTAATCTCAATCTATCAGCATTGGGGTGCTGGACACAGGTCAATACTTCTCCGACTATAACACCTTGAAGGCCCCCTTTAACTGATTGGTAGGATTCTACACCTTCGACTTCAAGTCCGAGATCTGTCAATAATTCAGATGTTTTTTCGACATCCCAATTCATGTTGATGAATTGCTTTATCCAGTTGTATGAAATTTTCATGTGTTATGAATAGTTATATAGCTCATTTTAATCGTTTGGCAAAGATAGGATTTTGGATGGAGTAAACAACTTGCTTCGCAATCTGAATTGTATTTTAAACTTGAGTTAATAAATTGAAAATATCAACATTCAAAATTTATGTATATCATTGAATATAAGTAATTTACGTAGATGATTGTTATTAACTTTTAAATCCTTATAAATGAGATGTGATTTTGCATGAATGAAAATTTTAGTTTGCGGTACTAACCATTTTTAATCTATTATACACAATGAGAAAAATTACGTTCTTCTATGTTTTTTTTATGCTCAGTGTTTTTGCCTTTGGGCAAGCACCAGCATATTACAATGATGTTAATTTAAATCTTAACGGACAAGACCTTAAGGGTGAGCTTGCTGTAAAAATTATAAGTACCCACACAACATTTTTGGGCTATACACCAGGTGTGTGGGATGCCTTAAAACAATCTGATCTAGACCCAAATGACCCAAATAAGGTACTCCTTATTTATGGGTATGACGACAATGATGGTGTATTTAAGACCGATCGTACTAGAAATAAAGATGATCATGGAAGCGGTATTGGTATATGGAATCGAGAGCACGTCTACCCAAAATCTTTAGGTAATCCAAATTTAGGAACTACTGGACCAGGATCTGATGCACATCATTTAAGACCATGTGATGGACAAATGAACTCTTCAAGAAGCAATAGGAAATTTGCTGATGGTAGTGGTAATTCAGTAATTACGCCTCAAGGACATTGGTATCCTGGAGACGAGTGGAAGGGAGATGTCGCACGTATGATGATGTATATGTATCTGAGATATGATGCTGTTTGCTTGCCAAGTAATGTAGGGATTGGAAATGCTGTGGCTGGGGATACTAATATGATTGATTTGTTCTTGCAATGGAATGTCGATGATCCTGTTAATGGCTTTGAGGATAATAGAAATAATGTGCTTGGAGGAATACAGGGAAATAGAAACCCGTTTATCGATAATCCGGCTTTTGCGACCCAAATATGGGGTGGACCCCAAGCGGAAGATAGATTTGGTTCAGGTGGCAGTGATACTGAAGCACCCTCAATACCTGCTAATCTTATAGCATCTAATACAACCACTACGGCGACAATGTTAGCATGGTCGGCTTCAACAGACAATATTGGTGTAACAGGGTACGATGTATATCAGAATAGCGTATTAATAGCTAACGTAACCACTACAACTTATAATGTGTCAGGGTTGACAGCAGATTCTAGCTATTCTTTTCATGTAGTAGCAAAAGATCAAGCTGGAAACGCCTCTGGAAATAGCAACATAGCATCTGTAACTACCTTGCCAAACGGTGGAGGAGCCAATGCTTCTGACCTATTTATTTCAGAATATATTGAAGGATCTTCTAATAATAAGGCTTTAGAAATAGCCAATTTCACAGGAGCCTCGGTGGATTTATCTGCTTATTCTTTAAAGAAAGCCACTAATGGTAGTGGGTCATTCTCTAGTACAGTGGCATTAAGTGGGCAATTGGCCAATGGACAGGTGTATGTAGTTGCTAATAGTAGTGCGTCGTCAACTATTTTAAATGAAGCTGATGCCACGAATGGAGGTGTTTTGACCTTTAATGGAAATGACGCCGTCGCCTTATATAAGAATAATGTGCTTATCGATTTGTTAGGTGATGCAAATAGCAGCGCTAACTATGCTCAAAACGTTACATTGCAACGTAAGTCATCAGTTATCAATCCTAATACTTCTTATGCAGTTTCAGAATGGGATACGTTTGCCACGGATACTTTTACTGGCTTAGGATCTCACTCGATCGATGGTGGTGGAACATCAGATACTACAGCGCCAACTGTACCTGTTAACGTTGTGGCATCTAATGTAACGCAAACAACACTTGATTTGACTTGGGACAGCTCAACAGATGATGTTGCTGTCACAGGATACGATGTATATCAAGGAACTAATTTATTAGTGTCTGTACTCACTACAAACTATTCGGTATCTGGATTGACGGCAGATACTGATTACGGTTTTAGTGTAAGAGCTAAGGATGCGGCTGGAAATATATCTACATCTAGTTCGTCAGTCAATGTAACTACATTGCCAATTCCTGATACTGAAGCGCCAAGTGCACCTGCGAATTTAACGGCGTCTAATGTTACCCAAACAGCACTAGATTTGTCTTGGAATGCATCGACGGATAATGTCGCTGTAATAGGTTACGATGTATCGCAAGATGGTACTGTTATAGCTTCGGTTACATCAACTAATTATGTTGCGAATGGATTAACTGCTGAAACTGCTTATAATTTCTCTATTACCGCTAAAGATGAAGCGGGTAACATATCCTCAGCAAATTCATTGAACGTTACAACTGAAAGCGCTCCAACAAGCTCTTCAACGGTTTTATCTGAATCATATTTTGAAAGTGGTTGGGATGGATGGACTGATGGTGGAAGTGATTGTTATCGCTATTCTGGATCACGTTCTTATGAAGGAAACCGTTCTATTAGATTGAGAGACAATTCTGGAACAGGATCAGCAATGACATCATCGTCTTATGATTTATCAGGATATGATAGTGTTGAGGTCTTATTCTTCTTCTACTCTTATAGTATGGAAAATAATGAAGATTTCTGGTTACGCTACTTCAACGGAAGTACTTGGGTAACGGTTGGAACTTGGGCAAGAGGCACAGATTTTTCAAATAACAATTTCTATACAGCCACTGTGACTCTAGACTCTTCTAACTATAATTTCGCTAATAATGCTCAATTTAGATTTCAAGCAGATGCTTCTGGTAATAATGACCATATTTACATCGATCAAGTGGTTATTACTGGAATTACAGGTGGCTCTCCTGCAAGAAGTACTGTAGAAGAAAATCCAAGTACAATTGCATTTGTAAGTCATTTGAATACGGATGAGTTTGCTGTATTTGAAGAAGATTTTAAAATGTATCCAAATCCAGTAGCTGGTAATATATTGAACATTCAATTAGCAAATGATGCTGCTGAAAATGTTAAATATAGAATTGTGTCAATTCTTGGACAAGTTATTGCTAAAGGTCAATTAACTGAGGACTTCATTCAAGTTGATCGTTTACCATCTGGTATGTATATACTAGAAATAAATGATGGTGAAGAGGTTATGACGCGTAAGTTCATTAAAAAATAGTATTTGTTTACGTTGTCGTTTTAAGGAAAGCCCAACTTATTTAAGTTGGGCTTTTTATTACGCTTTATCGTACTTTAATGTATTTCAACGAAACTAATATAGGGTTTGTCCAAGTTTTCGGTCTAAGACTCTTGCTCTCGTCGTATATTTAAAAACAACACTAAAACACTATTATGAAGAATTTCACAAAACTTATGTTGCTTTGTCTTATTATAGGATTTATGTCTTGTAAAGACACCAAAAAAGAGGAAGCAGAAGCAAAAGCAATGGTAGAGCAAGTTGAAACTATTGAAAAGGAGGTAGACAGTATCTCGGACTCTCTGGATAAAGAGGCTAAGGAGTTAGAAGCCGCATTAGACGAATTAGATAACTAAAAAACATTAACAATGAAAAATTTAAAATACATAGTACTAGTATTTGGGTTACTACTATTTGTAGGTAATCAGACAACGTATGCTCAAGGGAAATCCAAGGAAGCTAAGGAGAAAGTAAATAAAGGGAAGGAAAAGGCAAATGAGATGAAAGAGAAAATAAACGAGGGAGAAGCCAAGATGAAAGAAGAAATGAAAGAGATGAAAGAGAAAATAAAAGATGCTAGTCCAGAAGAGCGAGAGAAACTTAGAGAAGAAATGAAGGAGATGAAGGATGAAGCTAAGAATAATAAAAAAGAGATGAAGGAGAAGATGAAAGAAGAGAAAGATCATGATGACGATGGTAATCATGAAGATCACAACGACGATGGTGATGAAGGGCATGATGATAAGGAGAAAAAGGAAAAGAAAGATAAAAAAGAGAAGCGAGATTATGACGATGATGGGGATAATAAAGGCAATGCCTATGGAAAGAACAAGGGTGAACTTAAGGGCAAGGAATTCGGTCAGGCTAGGGCTATGGAAGCAAAAGAACGTATAGAAAAACGTGAAATGGCTATGGCAAATAGAGAACAATTGATTGTTAAAGGTCGTGAACGTATTGTAAAGGCAAAGGAAAAATTAGCGACCGGCGTTGCGGATGGATCTATTTCAGAAGAAAAGGCAGTAGAAAGAGAAGCAAAGATTGCTAAGGTTGAAGAACGCTTACAAAGATTGGAGGCATCTATTAAAGGAAGTAAAGAAAAGATATCCAAGAGAAAAGAAAAACTTGCTGTAATCACTGAAAAGCAATAGACTTAATAATTTTATATTGAAAGGCGCTAATGTACATTAGCGCCTTTTTTGTAAGTATATTTGTGGTGTTTCGATTAAGATATATCAATTTAGTTCAACGTATGAGATATATAGTTTTAATACTAGTTTTATTGGCATTTTTATCATGTGAGAAGGATGTGCATAATAAACTGATTACTGGTAATTATAGGGTTACTTTAGAAGTTCAGGATAACAAATTACTGCCATTTAATTTTAAGCTTCGCGAAGATGGTGTTATTGAGATCTATAATGCAGAGGAAATTATTGAAGTAGATGAGATAAAGTATTTTAATGATTCTATTAAGATTAATTTCCCTGTTTATGAAGGTTATATTGTTGGGGAGTTCACCAATGGTGAAATTTCCAATGCAAAATATGTAAAGGAAAGCTTGGATAGGGTTGTTCCGCTAAATCTGACTTATGATAGTAGTGAGAGATTCATGGATGTGAAATCGACAGAGGAAAACGTCAATGGTGTTTGGGAAATGTTATTTACCGATAACGACGGCTCCACTTTTGTTGGTAAAGGAATTTTCAAGCAAGATGATAATAAAATGACAGGAACGATAAGAACCACGACAGGTGATTATCGTTATTTAGAAGGTGTAGTAAGTGATAATGAACTCAAATTCTCTGTATTTGATGGTGCCCATGCGTTTTTGTTTACGGCTGAGGTTGACGAAAATATTATGGTTGGGTCATTTTATTCCGGGAATCATTATAAATCGAATTTTACCGCGAAAAAGAATCCTGATTATGAGTTGCCTCATGAAGATACATTGACCTTTTTAAAAGAAGGTTATGAGAGTTTCGAGTTCTCTTTTCCAGATCTTGATGATAAAGAAGTGTCTTTAAGCGATGACCGTTTTAAGGGCAAAGTTGTTGTGGTGCAAATTATGGGGAGTTGGTGTCCTAACTGCTTAGACGAAAGTAAATACTACACTCAATATCATAAAGCAAATCCAAATTCCGATTTAGAGTTTGTGGCCCTAGCCTTTGAGTATGCAAAAACAAAAGAGAAAGCATTTAGCAGTCTAAAGCGATTAAAAGAGCGAGTTGGTATAGAATATCCAATTTTATTAGCACAATACGGCACCTCTGATAAGACTGAAGCGCAAAAGAAACTTCCTATGCTTAATCATATTCTGTCCTATCCAACCACAATTTTTATTGATAAAAAAGCAAAGGTGCGTAAGATACATACAGGCTTTAATGGCCCTGCGACAGGTGAAAAATATTTGGAATTTCAAAAGGAATTTGAGCAGTTTGTAAATGAGTTGAGAGCAGAGTAATACATCAATCTGTCATTTCTATCCAATATCATCAAAGTTAAAGATGAAGGTTTGACTTAGTAAACCATTATTGGTAGATTTAAGCTATAAAGTTTGAGTGTTTATTTTTTCGTCCCTAATAAATAAAGAATAACTCCAGGTCCAGATTTAATTCTTGCCACTTCCCAGTCAAAGCTATCTTTATTATTTAATCCATCAATAAGTGCATGCATTTCTTTTACAGAGTAAGTGCGTAGAGCGGAAACGACTCCATCCCAAAGGACAAATAGCGGAACAATAGGGATGAGATATGTGAAAATGACCCGCCCTATTTTAAAAGGCCTAATAAACGGTGTTGTAAAAAGAACAGTCAAAGGCGAAAAAAGCATGGCTAGAATGCTAGGAATACTTCTCTCTTGAGCTTCAAAGATAGCAATGGAGCATTGAGCGTCAACGGCATTTTGTAAAATCTGTTGTGCATCCTTCGGTTTAAAATGATGTAATGACAAGAATTGAGTTCGTAGCCCTTCTAATCCTTTAGGTACTTGTCTCGCATCAATAGGAGTGGTTATGTATTCAAAATTATCGGCTTGGTTTTTAGTATATTCAAAAGCAGGGATGTTTGGATAAAAATCGGTTAAAAATATTTTTAGATCTGTGATACTTTTTTTTAATTCTGAGTTTAACCAAATCAACCCGCCTCCACCTCCTGAACCAAGGTCTACTATTTGGTGCGTGTTACTTTTTCTCAACCCTTTTTCAAGTATTGGAATGATAGGCTTGTACATTTTCGTTTTATTAGATAAGAATTGTAAAAAATCCGTCCCATAATTCCTTAAGAAATTAGGAAACCATTTTTGGTCTTCAAATTCGAATAAATGTATTCTACCCATTTTAATAGATACTTTAACTAAGGTGTTTCGTTGCTATTTGTGATGCTATGATGGCATATAGTCTAAAGGTAGAAAAAAAGATCATATGCTCTAATCTTAAAAAATCGTTAATTAACAGTTGAATCAAATCCTTTAACAGAATCCTAACAACAGGCCTTTAATTTAGATTCTACCTTAGAGACAACTAATCCTAATAACCAAAAATTATGAAAAACAATAACTTTATGAGGCTCTTTATGTGCCTTATTTTTTGCGCTAGTTTTAGTGCTTTCGGCCAATTAGATATACCTCGTGGTAGTCAAATGGCAAGTGTGATGCAGCGTGTGGGTACAACAGATATATATATTAAATATTCGCGCCCAAGTGTAAAAGAACGTGAAATCTGGGGCAAACTCGTGCCGTATGGTATGAATAACTTAGGTTTTGGCACTGCTAAAGAATCGCCATGGCGTGCTGGTGCAAATGAAAATACCATTATTAAGTTTACCAGTGATGTTACAATTGGAGGGAAGGCCGTTGCTTCAGGAAAATATGGCCTGCATATCAATGTGAAAGATGCTAATAATGCTACCATTATTCTCTCAAAGAATAACGCTGCTTGGGGAAGTTATTTTTATGAGCCTTCAGATGATGTGGTTCAAGTAGATGTGCAAACTACGTCTGCTTCACATGTAGAACAATTGATTTATGAATTTAAAGATGTTACTGCTACTTCTGCCACGGCAACGTTAAAATGGGAGAAGAAAGAAATTCCGTTTAAGATTGAAGTAAATGTCACTGATGTAGTTATGGCGAAGATTCGTAAGGATTTAACTGGACAAGCAGGCTTTAATCGTCAAAATTGGGAGCAAGCTGCTAGATTTATTATGACTAATGATGGCGACATGAATGAAGCTTTAGGTATGGTAAACAATGCTATTGCTGGTCAGTTCTACAGTCAGAAGACGTTTAACAACGTAGCAATGAAAGCTCAAATCCTCAAAAAAATGGGAAATGATCAAGAAGCAATGACACTGGTTGATGAAGCTTCTACGATGGCAAATACGCGACAATTGAATGCCTTAGGGTATCAAATGTTAGGTGTTAAAGATTTTGATAGAGCTTTAAAGTTCTTTAAACTAAATGTTGCTAATAATCCTAAAAACGCTAATGTATATGATAGCCTTGGCGATGCTTATAAGCAAATGGGAGATAAGAAAAAGGCTATTAAGCACCTTAAAAAGGCATTGAGTTTAAACCCACCTGCAAATGTAAAAGCCAATAGCGAAAAACTTCTTAAAGAGCTAGGGGCGATGTAAGAGATCATCAGGAATCGAACAATAATAAGGCGTTCTCAATAGAGGGCGCTTTTTTGTTACCCTATATAATTCCAGATGTTTTTATACTTACTCAATTGTTTGTATGTATCGAGAAGCACCTTGTTTTCAGAACTTGAAAGATTGGGGTCTTGTTTCAATATCCTTTGAGCGTAAAAACGAGCATGCTGTAAAATATCTCTGTCCTTTATAATATCAGCTATCTTAAGATTCAAGACACCGCTTTGTTGAGTGCCCATAATGTCGCCTGGGCCACGAAGTTTAAGGTCAACTTCGGCAATCTCAAAACCATCATTAGTGCGCGTCATGGTTTCTAGTCGCACTTTGCTATCGTTACTCAGTTTGTGGCTGGTCATTAAAATACAATAGCTTTGATCAGCGCCTCGCCCTACGCGGCCACGTAGTTGATGTAATTGAGATAACCCGAAACGTTCCGCACTTTCAATAATCATAACACTGGCGTTAGGAACGTTAACACCTACTTCAATAACGGTTGTAGCAACCATAATTTGTGTTTTTCCTTCTACAAAACGTTGCATTTCGTAATCTTTGGCTTCTGGTTTCATTTTCCCATGGACGATGGACACTTGATATTCAGGTTGGGAAAAATCACGTACAATGCTTTCGTAGCCATCCATTAAATCTTTATAATCCAATGTTGAGCTTTCTTGTATGAGAGGATAGACAATATAAATCTGTCTCCCTTTTTGTATTTCGTCTTTTATAAATCGAAAAACCTTGAGTCGATTACTGTCAAATCTATGAACAGTTTTAACTGGTTTTCGGCCAGGTGGTAATTCGTCAATTATAGACATATCGAGATCCCCATAAACAGACATTGCTAAAGTTCTTGGAATAGGCGTGGCAGTCATAATCAAGATGTGTGGAGGAGTGGTATTTTTCTTCCAGAGTTTGCTTCTTTGGGCGACTCCAAATTTGTGTTGTTCGTCAATAATAGCAAGTCCCAAATTCTTGAATTTCACCTTATCTTCGAGTAGAGCATGTGTGCCAATTAAGATGTCTAGAGAGCCATTTTCGAGTGATTCATGAATTTTTCTTCTTTCTGAAGTATTAGTTGAACTAACTAATATTTTAATACTGATATTCAACTGATTGCAATATTCTTGTAATCCATGATAGTGTTGTGCTGACAGAATGGCGGTTGGAGCCATAAGGCAGGCTTGAAAACCATTGTCAAGTGCTATGAACATTGACATTAAAGCTACAATTGTCTTTCCAGAACCAACATCACCTTGTAGCAAACGATTCATCTGTGCGTTACTTCCTAAATCTTGACGAATTTCTTTGATGACCCGCTTCTGTGCGTTGGTCAAATCGAAGGGTAAGTACTCTTTAAAAAAGGTGTTGAAATTATCACCCACTTTAGTAAAAGGAAAGCCTTTTATTTTTGATTTGTGAATTAAATTCTTGATGATTAATTGCAATTGAATGTAGAATAATTCTTCGAATTTTAAGCGGTATTGAGCCTGAGCTAAAAGCACTTGATTTTTCGGAAAATGAATATTAAAAAGAGCTTCTGATTTTGATATCAATTTTAGTTCAGAAAGTAGTTGTACAGATATCGTTTCCGAAAAATTACTTTTTGCTTCAATGAATAATTGTTGCATGATTTTGTGAACCACACGATTCGTAATGCCTTTATTGCTTAATTTTTCTGTGGACGGATATACTGCTTGCATGGCAGAGCGTAAACTTTTTTCATGGTCTTCGAGGAGCTCCATTTCTGGATGCGGCATACTGAAGGTGCCATTATACCAATTTGTTTTTCCGAAAATCACATATTGTTTGTTGAGTTTGATGCTTTCTCTAATCCATTTTTGTCCACGAAACCAAACGAGTTCAATCTGCCCAGTATCATCTTGAAAAGTGGCGACCAGACGTTTTCCTCGTTTTTGAGCAACTTCTTTTAGATTGGTTATGGTGCCAATCACTTGTACTTCAGTGCTATTTCGTTGTAGTTGATTGACTTTGTAATATCTTGTACGATCTATGTAACGATTTGGGAATAAATTGATGAGGTCTTGGTAGGTATGAATACCAAGCTCTTTACGTAAAAGATCTGCACGATTTGGACCTACGCCTTTAAGGTAATCTATAGGAGTTTGAAGGTGATTGGTATTCATATTGACGAAGATAAATCTTAAAGCTGAAAACTGAAACCTAGATTTTATGTATTTTGGTGTGACCTTTGCAATAACCCCAATATGAAATACTTTTTTCACATTATTTTCTTCTTTTTTTCAGTTGTGATATTGGCGCAACAGACAGATGTTGTTGATTTTAAGACTGCTAAAGCTCATGTTCGACTTTCTGTCGATGGAGAAGTAAGTGGAAAAGTGATTTATTCATTTGATGTCTTAAAAGATGTTGATTCAATTTATTTGGATGCTAAGAATTTCACACATGCAGCAGGTTTTATCGATGGTAAAGATGGTGGAGGGGATATTGAAGGTGGTGAAAAACACATTATTATAAAAGAAAAGCTAAAGGGAGGTACATCTCACACTTTAGTAGTAAGTTGGCTTACATATCCCAAAAAGGCTATGTATTTTTTGAAAAAAGATGGAGTTCCACAAATTTGGACACAAGGACAAGGAAAATACACTAGTAATTGGTTGCCTAGTATTGACGATATGAACGATAAAATTGAATTTGACCTAACAGTTACTTTTGATAAGGATTATGAAGTCATTGCTAATGGTAAGTTAATTAATAAAGAGATTGGTAAGAAAACCACTCGTTGGCATTACGACATGCAAAAGCCCATGAGTAGTTATCTAGTGGCTTTGGTAGTGGGAAAATACAATAAGAAAATAGAATATTCAAAAAGCGGGGTTCCTTTGGAAATGCACTACTACCCTGAGGATTCTGTTAAGTTCGAACCTACGTATCGTTATGCAAAACGGATGTTTGATTTTCTTGAAGAGGAAATAGGTGTTCCGTATCCTTGGCAGAATTACAAGCAAGTACCAGTACATGATTTTTTGTACGCAGGTATGGAAAACACAAGTCTTACCATATTTGCAGACACCTTTGTAACAGATTCTATCGGTTTTGTTGATAAGAACTATGTTAATGTGAACGCACATGAATTGGCACATCAATGGTTTGGCGATTTGGTTACCGAAACATCAGGTACACATCATTGGTTACATGAAGGGTTTGCAACTTACTATGCATTATTAGCGGAAAAAGAAGTGTTTGGTGAAGATTATTACTATTGGAAGCTTTATGAATACGCCCAGCAACTTTTAGATCAGGATGAAGCTGGTGGAAGTACATCTTTGCTAAACCCAAAATCTAGTAGCTTGACGTTTTATCAAAAGGGAGCTTGGGTGTTGCATATGCTTCGAGAACGAGTAGGAGATGAGGCTTTTAGGTTAGCTGTAAAAAATTATTTAACAAAATATCAATTCAAGAATGTGGAAACTAAAGATTTCATGTCAGAAGTTGCAGAGGCAAGTGGTGAGGATTTAGAGGTGTTTAAGAGGGCTTGGTTGATTTCGGAAAAACTTCCTTACGAAGATATGGAGGAGTATCTTTATTTAGTTTCTACAATGATGAAAGGCTATTTTCCGATAGACTGTGAGGTTAAGAGTGAATGCGATCCTATTTTTGAGGGAAGTCATGAGCAACATAAAATAAAAGCGATTGAATTATTGGGGAATGATATTCCTGAAAAAGCATTTCAATCAAACAACATAAAAGTCCGCCAAGCCATTGCTCAAAGTTTATCAGAAATTCCAAAAGAGTTAAAAGAAAATTATGAAACACTACTAAACGATAAATCCTATGCAACCATTGAAGCTGCTTTGTATCATTTGTGGTCTAATTTTCCGGAGAATAGGATTAAGTATTTAAACCAGACTAAAGATGTTATTGGGTTTAGTGATAAAAACGTTCGTTTATTATGGCTGACCCTAAGTTTAGTAACGCCAGAATATCGTCCTGATGGCAAAAAAGAAATGTATCAGGAGCTGCTGGAGTATTCCTCTAGCGTTTACGGTTATAGCATACGTGAACAGGCATTTACTTATCTAAATAGCATTAATGCCTGTAATGATGTCTGCAAAGAGAATTTAAAAGAGGCGACTCAACATCATAATTGGCGATTACAAAAGCTGGCAAAGTCTTTTTTAAACAAAAATCAATAGATTTGCCGCATGAAAGCTTTGGTTATATCTGGTGGTGGTAGTAAAGGTGCATTTGCAGGCGGTGTAGCGCAATATCTAATAGAAGGTGAGGGTAAAGATTACGACATGTTCCTCGGTACCTCTACGGGTAGTTTGTTGATTCCTCACTTAGCGGCAAACGATATTGGGAAACTGTATGATGTCTTCACGAATGTAAATCAACACACCATTTTTAGTGTCAACCCTTTTAATGTTAGAAAAAAAGGAGATCGTGAATTTGTATCGATAAACTTTGCAAATACGTTATTGCAGTTTATAAAACGAAAACGGACCTTTGGAGAAAGCAATGCTTTACGACGTAATATCAAGCGTAATTTTACAGTTGAAGAATTTCAAAAGGTGAAGGCAACCAAGGATGACGTGGTAGTTACTGTTGCTAATTTATCAAAGAACAGAGTAGAGTATAAGTCCATTAAAGAATGCGATTATGATGAGTTTTGTGATTGGATATGGATTTCGTGCAATTATATACCGTTTATGTCTCTAGCGACTAGAAACGGTCATGAATATGCAGATGGCGGTTTGAGTTCAGTGGTGCCTATACGCGAAGCTATTTTACGTGGAGCAACCGAGGTGGATGCAATTATTCTAGAAAGTGAGAACATGGATTATAATAAAATACTTGGAAAGAACCCTTTTTCTTTGATGATAAATTTATTCGGGCATTTGCTGGATCAAGTAGAGCGTGGTGATATTATTATGGGTAAACAAGCGGCAATAAATAAAGGCGTGAAACTTAATCTATACTATACGCCTACAAAGCTCACCGAAAATTCACTGATCTTTAATAAAAAGCTTATGGTGAAGTGGTGGCAACAAGGGTATGATTATGCTGAATGGCGATTCCATGAATTTAAGGCTAACGAATTGAGAGATGACCTTATTTAAGTTTTTAATAAAAGGGCGTTCAGCTTCCAATACGCCTAATCTACCACATTTCTCCAACTTCTTTCTTGATGTAAGAAAGTGCAGCGCTGCTAGGTGATTGTCTTTCCATCATCTCTGTTAATACCACTTCACGTAGTTTGTTTGCGGTGTTTGTTTTCTCTAATAGACTCGCTTTTCTAATGAGTTGAATAGTAGCATTTTTGGCTGCAGTGATAACGTTCCAGCATTCATCTGAGATATAGATCTGTTGGGATAAATTATGCTCAAATTCTTGTTCAATACTCGCTACAAGTAAAGCTTCATAATCTTCTTTACTTGAAGAGGTTGGAGCCACTCGTATTAGTAATTTAGATGGTGTAATTCGTTCTAAGAAAAGGGCCATGCGTTCATACGCTTGTAAACGCAAAGGCATTGCTGTTACCTGCATGTCCTTATGTAATAAAAAGCGTCTACGGCCATCTTCGTTTTTTGTGTGTTCTTTGAAAAAATAATAAGCCACCAAACCAGTGATTATTGCCGGTAAGGTATAGAGTACAAGTTCGAGTATTTTAGATCCGTCCATGAGTTAGGTGTTTGAGGTTAATGATCTTTACAGCCTCCCAAATATATACAATCTTTTAGATTTTGCATACTCTTGAATGGGACTGGTGTTTTTTCGTATTGATAAGTTGTTCTTAATTCTTTGGATAAATTATGGTCATCAACATTCACTTCAATATCATCCATCGTAAATTGACAAGGGTGTTCGTAGCCAGCTGCGTGAGTAATTTCAACAAATTCTTTTCTGAACGTTTTAAAATATTGAGCCAATCGCGCTGATTTTAAAGTTGGGTCAATGCCATTTTGCAACCATTTGTTTTGCGTCGCAACACCACTCGGACAATGATTAGTATGGCAAACTTGTGCCTGAATACAGCCTATGCTCATCATCGCTTCACGTGCCACGTTAATGCAATCAGCACCCATGGCAAATGCCATGGCGGCTTTCGCTGGAAAGCCCAGTTTGCCACTGCCAATAAAAACGATGCGTTCAGAAATCCCTTTATCTTTGAATAATTTATATAAATCACCAAATCCATATACCCAAGGCAAGGACACATGATCCGCAAAACTAGGCGGCGCAGCACCTGTTCCGCCTTCACCGCCATCAACTGTAATGAAATCAGGACCTTTTCCCGTAGCTTTCATAATATCAGCAAGCTCTTCCCATTGTTCTAATTTACCAATGGCAGCTTTGATACCTACTGGTAATCCTGTTTTTTCGGCGATAGCTTCAACAAAATCAACTAGTTCAGGTACATTAGAAAATGCTTTATGGTTTGGAGGAGACAATACATCTTTACCAATTTCAACACCTCTTATTTCTGCTATCTCTTTTGTAATTTTTGCTCCTGGCAATACACCACCTTTCCCAGGTTTGGCACCTTGAGAGAGTTTTACCTCAATGGCTCGAATAAAAGGGTTGTCCTCAACAAGCTTTACCATTTTCTCCATTGAGAAGCCACCACCCTTTGCGCGAACACCAAAATATCCTGTTCCGAAATGAAAAACCACATCACCACCATGACTATGGTAAGGTGACAATCCACCTTCACCCGTATTATGATAGGCATCTGCCATTTTCACACCTTTATTAAGTGATTCCACCGCTTTGGCTGATAAAGACCCGAAACTCATTGCGGACACATTGATAACAGATGCTGGACGGTATGGCTTCTTGCGTTTATTGAATTCTCCCATAACCTTAGCACATGGCAAAAAAGTTTTATCAATACTATTGGGATGATTTTCTTCAACCTGATAGGGCATCATCGCATTATTAACAAACATATGTTGGTGTGCATAGATATCGCGATCAGTACCAAAGCCTTCGTAGTTGTTCTCCTTTTTGGCAGAAGCATAAATCCAACTACGTTCAATGCGATTGAAAGGTAATTCTTCTCTATTGTTTGCAACAAAATATTGACGTATTTCTGGACCAATGCTCTCGAACCAATAGCGTAAATGCCCAATAACTGGGAAATTATGACTAATGGTGTGTTTGCGTTGTAGAATATCTCGAAGTGCAACTATAGCAAGCACAATGATAATCCAAAGCCACCAGGAAATATCAGATAAAAAACTTAAAATTGAATCCATTTTATTTTCCTAAATAATCAAATGTCAATTGAACAAATGTTTCAACCCCTAATAATAGGCCACTTTCATCTATATAAAAGTCTGGTGTGTGGTGTGCACTAATCGTTACACCCTCTGGGGTCACTTTCGGTTTACCGCCTAAGAAAAAATACAATCCTGGCACTTCTTTTTGGAAGAATGAAAAATCTTCTGCGCCTGTAATCGCTTTTATGATGTGTACATTCTCCTTGCCGGCAGCAGCTTCTAACGAAGGAACCATTTGTGCGGTAAGCGCAGGATCATTATAAGTGATTGGGTAACCAGGGTCAATATCAATAGTAGCTTCTGCTCTGTATGCTTTAGCAATAGCTGGCACCATTTCTTTCATACGTTTATGGATTTGCGTTTGCATATCGACATCTAGAGTTCTTAAGGTTCCGATAATTTGCGCCTTTTCTGGAATGATATTACTGCGTACGCCACTTGTTATTTTTCCAATAGAAAGTACTACCGCCTCTTGAGTTAAAGGCATTTCACGACTGACCAATGTTTGGAGTCCGTCAATGATTTTGACACTCGCCATAATGGGATCAACACTTGCCCAAGGAGTTGAGCCATGACTTTGCTTTCCTGACACATTGATCTCAAAACTATTGACAGCAGCCATGATACCACCAGATTTGTAGGTGATGGTACCAACGGGTTGTCCAGCACCAATATGCAATCCGAAAATCGCGTCCACATCTGGATTTTTCAATACCCCTTCTTCGACCATCAATTTAGCGCCACCTTGTTCTCCTGGAGGTGCCCCTTCTTCTGCTGGTTGAAAGATGAACTTTACCGTGCCATTTATTTTGTCTTTGTTCTTTGATAGAATTTCTGCTACGCCCATCAATATGGCAATGTGCGTATCATGTCCGCAAGCGTGCATCACACCAACTTCAGTGTCTCTAAAGGTACTTTTCACGATAGATTTAAAAGGAACAGGAGTTCTTTCAGTTACCGGAAGTCCATCAATATCTGCTCGTAAAGCTAGTACTTTTCCTGGCTTATTGCCTTTTAATATACCTACAACACCAGTATGAGCAATACCAGTTTGCACTTCCATACCTAAGGATTTTAGATGTTTGGCGATTTTTTCAGCTGTCTTGAATTCTCTATTAGATAATTCAGGATTCTGATGAAAGTCTCGTCGCCATTCAATGACTTTACTTTCTATATTTTTAATGTCTTTGTCAAGTCCATGTTGAGAGAATCCAACAGATGTTGTTAATACGGTTAAGGCAAATAATAATATGTTTTTCATGTTTATGTTTTAGTTATTTAAATAATCTAGACTCATTTCTGTTAATGTCTTTACCCCAAGTAGCAATCCACTATCATCAATTTTAAAATCTGGTGTGTGATGAGGAAATGCTTTAGTATTACCAGGCGTCATACCTCCTAAAAAGAAGTAGAAGCCAGGAACTGTTTCTTGGTAATAGGAGAAGTCCTCGCCACCAGTAGTCGCTTTCACCAATTGTACATTAGCGTCTCCAGCGACTTTTTTAATAGATGGAAGCATTTGTTGTACTAATTCTGGGTCGTTATAGGTGATATTAGTAAAACTTTCAAAATCAATTGTGGCTTCGCCTCCATATGCTTTCGCTATTGTTGAAGCCATTTCTTTCATCCTACGAATGATTAATTCTCTCATATCTGAATCTAGTGTTCTCACTGTACCAATCATTTCGGCGCTTTCGGGAATAATATTAAAACGCACACCACTAGTAATCTTTCCAACGGTTATAACAGCAGCCTCATCAATTAGCTTAGATTCTCTACTTATAATACTTTGAAAGCCGTCTATGATCTTGGATGAAATATAGATTGGATCTACACCAGACCAGGGTTGCGACCCGTGCGTTTGCTTGCCTTTTACTTTAATAACAAAACGCTCTACGGCCGCCATAATACCACCTTCTTTGTATTTTATAACACCTACTTCGGTACCTGAATTGATGTGCAATCCGAAAATGGCATCTACCTTAGGGTTTTCCAAAACACCTTCTTTAATCATTAATTTTGCACCACCTTCTTCTCCTGGTGGAGGTCCTTCTTCAGCTGGTTGAAAAATGAATTTTATGGTGCCATTTATCTTATCCTTGTTTTTGGATAGTACTTCTGCAACTCCCATTAGTATTGCAGTATGAGTGTCATGACCACAAGCGTGCATTACACCTACCTTTTCACCGATAAATGTTGACTTTGCGTTAGATTTATATGCTAGATCATTTCGCTCGGTTACCGGCAATGCATCAATATCTGCACGTAACGCCAATACTTTACCAGATTTAGTTCCTTCGAGAATACCTACCACGCCGGTATGAGCCACACCTGTTTGTACTTCTATTCCTAGCGATTTTAAATGTTTTGCAATTTTCTCGGCAGTCTTGAACTCCCTATTAGAGAGTTCAGGATTCTGATGAAAATGACGACGCCATTCAATTACCTTGGATTCAATTTGTTGAAAATCCTTATCAAGGCTCATTTGAGAGAACCCTGCATATGTAGTTAAGATTGTTAGGACTAATAATAGTTTTTTCATTTTTATAATAAGTGTTAGAATTTTATAAAACGGTAGCCTTGATTCTGATATTGTAACAAGGCTGTCATGGCAGATAGCGCCATTTTAACATTGGGATTAATGGTTTCTTTTGTCATACCTCTGTATGAAGCTGTCTGGCCGCAAATAATAATATCGACACCAGCTTCAGATAAAGCATTAATCAGAGGTAGGTTTGGATTGTCTACTCCAAATTTTTCTTTGTAGGTGTCGTTGTCTAGAGCATCTTGCCAAGCACTGCCATGAATGGTCATGGCGACTTTTAATTGTTCTGGTTTCATACCTGCGTCCGCATGCATATTTAAGAAGCGAGCTGCAGTTTCAATGTATTTGTTTCTCATGGATTTATCTTCAGAAGATTGGGATATATCAAAGATGACTTTTAATTCTGCTGAGGTATCTGTTTTAATATCTGGGTTGTTGACTGAGAATGTTTGTCCGAAATCCTTGATAATTTTTCCTTCAACTCTATTTTTTTGCGCAATCAATTGAAGAGAAATGCTCAAAGCCAATAAAAATACTGAAAATGATTTATGCATAAAATAGAATTGTTTGCTAAAGATATTTAAAAAAAGAAAACCATCCTTAATTATTTAAAGATGGTCAAACAAAATATAGTATTCAGTTTATTTCTTAATAAATTTTAGAACTTGATTTTTTATCTTAATGAAGTATATTCCATTTGATAGTTTTGAAACATCTAAACTGTAAGAGTTATTATTTATTAACGTTTTTAATAGTTTTTGGCCAGTGATGCTATAAATTTGAATCGTCTCACTGGTATTTAACCCATTAATATAAATTTTATGGTTTGTTGGGTTTGGGTAAATCTCAATTAATTCTTGTTTGAAATCTGTGATGCTTAACACGCTACAACTTTGGGCAAGTATATTACTAGCAATGTTGCCAGCGCCACCAGTAGTTCCTATTACCCAAGTAGCACCATTAATAGTTCCGTTGTTTGCATTGGATGTAACATCTGCTAACACTGTGCCTGTATTTTCAAAAAATGGATAATAGGTAACTAAACCACTTTCATCACCAACAAACAAATTATCTTTAGCTTGTTGTATTTCTGTTTGTGTGGTTAAGGCTTTATCCCAAATACGAAGGGAAGCAATTTTGCCTTGAAAAAATTCTGCTGTCCCACTCAAAGAACCAATATAGGCAGATGATGGGTTTATAGCTGTTCTTAATGTTCCGTTGCTTGCTTTGTTTCCTATTTCTACTCCATTTCTGTAGATGCGCATTGCGTTGGTTGCATCATCAAAAAATGCTAAAACATGTACCCATTGATTATTATAATCTGTTGGATTAATAGCAACATCTAACTCTGTATAACCATCGCCTGTAGTGTGCGTTCCAAAAGATAATGTTGTTCCATTATCTTGAAAACTTAAGAGGATTCTGTCTTGAGTATCGTTGTCTTTTCTATAAATTTCTTGATTTCCGTTGGTGACATTTGTTGGATATACCCAAGCCTCTAAAGTTAATCCTGTTGAGAAATTTAAAGAAACATCGTGAGGAACTTCTACTGTATCATCTAAACCATCAAAATTTAATGCATAACTTGGGTTGGCAGCAAATACGTGATAGCTTGTAGTTTCTGAAACTACGCCAGTTTGAAAATTGAGTGCGCTTCCTGTTCCTACTTGTGAATTTCCTACAATTTCTTTTGTAGCATCATTTCGAAGAAAATAATTTAAACCCACTTCAGAACTTTGTAAAGTTAATGTGTTGTCTTGTGGGCACGTTATGGTTGTTGCTCCTGTTAAGGTTTGGGTTAATGGAATGTCTAAAATAGGTTCTATAGTTACATTTACAGTAATATTATCGGTACTGGCGCCATCAAAAATTTGTACAACAAAACTATCTGTACCTGCGTAACTTGCATTAGGTGTATATCCTATACTTTTACTGTTTCCTGTTCCGCTTGCGGTGGCGGTTCCGTTTGTGGCTGGCGTTAAAATGCTCCAAGTAAGTGGGTCGTTGTCTGCGACTGTAGCATTTAGAGTTAAAGAAAATGGTGTTGGGTTTCCATCTTCACTCATCGTAACGTTTATAGTTTCTCCTTCAGTAATTATTGGTAAAACGATTCCAGAGACTTGCACATTATCTACTGCTAAACTTGGGTTGGCTCCAATACCATCAAGATTATTATCCCAAAGGAATGCAATTTTCACATTCGGATTATTATTAGCACTTACAGGTAAATTGATACTGTATGGTGTAGCTGACCATAATCCAGAGGCAAATAAATCTCCACATGGACCACCACCACAAGGTGTTTGTGGACTTAAAGGAACTGCAAGGTTTATCCACGTAGTGCCATCAAAATAAGCAAAGCTAGCTGCATCAGTATTCAATTGACCAAACATCATATAATCAAAGGATACAGATATATCAATTCTTCCTGTACACTCTATGGTTGGGCTTTCTATACGTTTGTGCGTTTCTCCGTTTGAACTAAAGTTGTATGTAGCCCCACAATCTCCTACAGGGCAATCTCCAACACCTAAAGAACCCATATGTAAGGTTTGATTAGTTAATGCTGAATTGTTTATGCATCCATCACTGGCATTTCCTGCTCCTGTAAATGCTTCGGTAGCACTTATATAAAATTGATTAGGAACTGCTCCTTCAGCAGCCATAATAGTTTGCGTCCAACTACCATTAGCACCTGCGTAACTTGTTGCTAATTGGTTTCTATTTGCACAAGTGCCTGTACCAAAGTCTTCAGTCCAGAAAATACTTGGAGTGCCTTCAATCGTAACATTTACTATAATACTATCAGTATTTGTACCGTCAGAAACTTGCACGACGAAACTATCGTTTCCAAAATAATCTGTATTTGGTGTATATCCTATACTTTTACTATTTCCTGTGCCACTTGCAGTTGCTGTTCCGTTAGTGGCTGGCGTTAAAATACTCCACGTTAATACATCTGTTTGTGGGTCTGTAGCGTTTAAAGTTAAAGAAAAGGGTGTGGGATTTGCATCTTCACTCATCGTAACACTAACCGTTTCTCCTTGTGTAATTTCTGGTGTCCCATTTTCTATGTCTATATAGGTGAGTGTATGCTCATTGAAACTGACTCCTTCTGAACTAATCATAAATCTTACTTCATTGTTACCTACCAAATCTGTTGGTGGTGTGTATTGTATATTAGAAGGAGTATCTAAGTATAAATCTATATCCTCTAAAGTTCCTATAAGTCTTATTTCTGTATCACTAATTAAAGAGGTTGTGACTCCAACTCCTACTCCGCTTCCATCTGCTGGCGTGGAAAATACGCCACAATCTATATTCAAAGTAATTCCATTACTAGTTTGAGAGTTTACAGTACTCGTTAAAACTGTGGCTGATAAATCTAAACTTGACTGAGTATCTTCTAAAATAGAGATGTCTAAAGGTTGATTTTTAATGAATGCATTTACCAAAGACATTCCAAACATATGGTGATCACCTAAACTATCAGCCATATCTATAGGGAAAACATCCCATTCGGTAGCACCAACTGCCCAGTTTTTTTGACCGAATTTATTACTAATCATTCTAATCAATGTAAAGTTATTGGTAGCACCAGTACCTACAGGCCAACCAGAACCTGGATCAACACCTATATCACCAATAATATCTATTGTATCTCCTGTTTTTTTGTTTTTTAACCAAACGGCATCGTCGCCATTATAAAAAGTTATTGTATGGGTAGTATCACTTTGAGCTAAAATTGTAGGATTTGCTGATGGATTTGTGATTATAAAAACTTCATTAATACCTAAGGTACCCTGTATGTGTAAACTATCGGTAGGCGTAAGGGAACCATTATTATTTCTATACACTGTATAGTTGTTTAAATCTATAATGTTTTTTGTGGGATTAAAAATTTCTAATGCCTTATTACTACTTGAGCCTTCTATATATTCTGAAAAGAAAAGGTCTATAAACTGAGTATTGCTTGAATTAAAAGCAAAGGATTTAAATGAATGTTTTCGAGATAAATCTGGACTTGTCCATGAAAAGAAAATAATGGTAAAAAGTATAATAAAAACATTCTGAAGTATTTTCATCGCAATAGATTTGAGGAATCAAATATACTAAAATACACTTAAACGTCATAAAGTTACATTTAGTCGATTTTTATTTTGATAATTGATTGCTTAGTAATTGTTCATAATTAATGATGTCTAGACTAAGAAAAAAGGCATACAATGGTTAAATTCACAGCATATTCGATAGAAAAAGAAATGCCGTTTGGAAACCTATTTAAAACAACTTAACGAAGCACAATTAGCGCCTACTCTACAGAAGGATGGGCCAATGATTGTCATTGCAGGTGCTGGTTCTGGAAAGACACGTGTACTAACTTACAGAATTGCTCACTTAATGAGTCAAGGTGTGGATGCCTTTAATATTCTAGCGCTTACGTTTACCAATAAAGCGGCTAAAGAAATGAAAGGACGTATTGCTCAAATAGTTGGTGATGGTGAAGCTAAGAATCTTTGGATGGGAACATTCCACTCAGTATTCGCAAAGATATTGAGGTTTGAAGGACATCATTTAGGGTTTCCGAGTAATTTCACAATTTACGACACACAAGATTCTCAAAAACTTCTTGGTTCCATTATTAAAGAAATGAGCCTTGATAAGGATATTTATAAAACCAAGCAGGTCTATAGTAGGGTTTCTTCATATAAAAATAGTTTGATTACTGTAAAAGCATATTTTAAAAACCCAGAACTCATGGAAGCTGATGCAATGGCAAGACGGCCAAAAATGGGAGAGATTTATGCGGAATATGTGGATCGTTGTTTTAAAGCTGGGGCTATGGATTTTGATGATTTATTATTAAGAACCAATGAATTACTTACTAGGTTTCCAGCGGTATTAGCACAATACCAAAACAAGTTCCGATACATATTAGTAGATGAGTATCAAGATACAAATCACTCGCAGTATTTAATTGTACGTGCTTTGGCTGATCGTTTTCAAAATATTTGTGTCGTTGGTGATGATGCACAAAGTATTTACGCATTTCGCGGTGCTAATATTAATAACATTTTAAACTTTCAGAAGGATTACGATGATGTGAAATTGTACCGATTAGAGCAAAATTACCGTTCCACTAAAAACATTGTAGGTGCAGCAAACTCTGTTATTGATCAAAATAAAACAAAAATTGATAAAGTCGTTTGGACTGCTAATGACGAAGGATCTAAAGTAAAAGTGCACCGTTCTTTAACCGATGGAGATGAAGGGCGTTATGTCGCCAGTACTGTTTGGGAAGAGAAAATGAACAATCAATTACTTAATAGTGATTTTGCCGTTTTGTATCGCACCAATGCACAGTCAAGAGCTATTGAAGATGCGCTTCGCAAGCGGGATATCCCGTATCGTATTTATGGAGGCCTGTCGTTTTATCAGCGTAAAGAAATTAAAGATGTGACGGCGTATTTGCGCTTGGTGCTAAATCCAGCAGATGAAGAAGCTTTAAAACGAATCATTAATTATCCTGCTCGTGGTATTGGACAAACGACTATAGATAGGTTAGTCGTAGCCGCAAATGCTACTGGTAAGACTATTTTTGAGGTTTTAAAAAACATTGACACCGTTGAGGTAAATATTAATGGAGGCACAAAGAACAAACTAAGAGATTTTGTAACACTTATAGAGAGTTACCAAGTAATGAATCAAACTGCTAACGCCTTTGATCTAGCAGAGCATGTTACTAAAACAAGTGGGTTAATAAGAGAGTTCGGTAAAGATGGAACACCAGAAGGTATTACACGTTTAGAAAATGTTGAAGAACTTTTAAATGGTGTTAAAGATTTTGTTGAAGGACAAATTGAAATTGCAGATTCTACCGGGAATCTTGCAGAATTCTTGGAAGATGTAGCACTCGCTACTGATTTAGATGGTGATAAAGGAGACCCTAATCATGTAGCATTAATGAGTATTCACATGGCAAAAGGCTTAGAGTTTAATCATGTCTTTATTGTAGGACTGGAGGAAGACTTGTTTCCGAGTGCCATGAGCATGAATACCCGAAGCGAACTTGAAGAAGAGCGCAGATTGTTTTACGTAGCCTTAACAAGAGCCGAAAAACAAGCTCATTTAACCTATGCGTTATCCCGTTATCGCTGGGGAAAACTTATAGATTCTGAACCTAGTCGATTTATTGAGGAAATAGATGATCAATTTATTGATAATATTACCCCAATTCAAGAACGTCACATCAATCCAATGTTATCGGCAGATATTTTTGGGGATGTTGAACCCAATAAAATAAGATTCAAGCCAGCAAAGCAAGCCACATTTAAAAAGAAAGGAACGGCTAAAACAGCACCAGAAAAGTTTCAGATCTCTACCCCAAAGAATTTGAAAAAAGTGACTCAGACTAATGGAAATACTAATCTGTTTGACAGTAAACTGGCTGTAGGTAATATGGTAAAGCATTTGCGCTTTGGAAAAGGAGAAGTTCTTAAAATTGAAGGTAAAGGAGCGGATGTAAAAGCTGAAATTAAGTTTGAAGTTGGTGGTGTTAAGAAATTATTATTGCGTTTTGCAAAATTGCAAGTCATAGGATAATGGCAGAATTAATAAAAATATACGAGGAAAACCCTAACCCGAAAGAAATCGCAAAGGTAATAGAGGTGCTTCGTTCTGGTGGATTGATAATTTATCCAACAGATACGGTTTATGGGTTAGGCTGCGATATTACCAATACACGTGCTTTAGAAAAAATAGCACGTATTAAAGGAGTGAAGCTCGAAAAAGCCAATTTCTCTTTTATCTGTGAAGATTTAAGTAATTTGAGTGACTATGTAAAGCAGATTGACACATCTACCTTCAAAATTTTGAAGCGTGCTTTACCTGGCCCATATACCTTCATTTTACCAGGCAGCAAACAATTACCTAGTGTGTTTAAGAAAAAAAAGACGGTTGGTATTCGGGTACCAGACAATGCGATTGCTTTAGAAATAGTAGAGCAATTGGGTAATCCAATTGTGTCGACTTCTATTCATGATGAAGATGAAATCATCGAGTATACTACAGATCCAGAACTCATCTACGAAAAATGGAATAATCGTGTCGATTTGGTAATTGATGGCGGTTATGGAGGAAATGAGGCGTCTACCATTATCGATTTCTCTGAAGGTGAACCCATAATTGTTCGGGAAGGCAAGGGAAGTTTGGAGATATTTTAATAAGAAAAGCCCAATCTTTCGATTGAGCTTTTCTCTTTTATATGTTTCTATAAATTAGTTGCCTTCAGCAGACAAACTCTTCATTTCTGTTTCAATCATATCATAGAACTGATCAATCTTAGGAAGTACATAAATCTTTGTACGTCTATTAGTAGCTCTATTCTCAGCAGTCAAATTGTCTACTAATGGTAAATGATCGCCACGACCTGCAGCAATAAGTTGTTGTGGACTTACACCTAATTCTTGAAGTGCTCTTACAATAGCTGTGCTACGTTTCACACTCAAGTCCCAGTTATCTAATAATACGCCATTTTTATATGGTACATTGTCCGTATGGCCTTCAACCATCGCTTCAAAATTTGGCTTGCCATTAATTACTGTTGCTACTTTAGCTAAGACTTCCTTAGCTCTATTCGTAATGCTATAACTTCCTGTTCTGAACAATAACTTATCAGATAAGGAGATAAATACAACACTCTTTTCTACATTGATTTCTATATCATCATCATCAAGACCAACTTCTTTCTTTAAGCTACTTACTAAAGCAAGTGTAACACTATCTTTTTTAGTTAAGGCATCTTGTAAACGAGAGATCTTAAGGTCTTTTTCTTTTAGGCTTTCCAAAGATTTTTCAAGATTTGTAGCGCCTTTAGATGTCAACATTGTTAGCTCTTTTGAGCTTTCAATTAAATCTTGATTTGTTTTACGCATATCTGCTAATTGCTCCGCTAATGCTTGCGCTCTCGCAGCAGCAGCAGCTTCATCAGCCAAACATTTGTTTAATTTTACAGTTGCCGTATTTAGTAGGTCTTGCGTTTCTTTTTGTTTCGCTTCAAGTGCAATAAACTCTTTCTTAGATACACATGAACTAAGAATGAGTATGGCTGTGACACTTAATAACAGTACTTTTTTCATAATATGAAGATTGTTTTGATTTAAGTTTTAACATTTCAAAAGTATATAAAATTGAATCGTTAAAATAGGTATTAACAAAACTTTTACTAACGATGTTATAAACTATTGAACTGACGTTTTTTATTTACGAAAAAAGACCACACTATGGATTTTTTATGCCAATATTTATCAACCTTGCTAGGCTGATCTCGTTGCTCTAAAAGTCTAGATAAGCGATAATAATAACTAAAATGAGCTCTGATAATCGCCCATGTATGTTGGGGTTTTAGTTCTAATATGAATTTAATACCAGCAATACCATCAAGACATAAACGCACCAAGATTTTTGGAAGTAAGATTCCTGAACTGTTTTTAGTAAGGGTGTATAGACTATTTCTAAAGTTAAGGTAAGTTTTCTTTGGACTAGTACTATTTAAAGTAGCGCCACCAACATGGTAAACAACTGAAGCGGCTATATATTTAATCCCATAACCACGATTTTTAGCGCGCCAGCAAAGGTCTATTTCTTCCATATGGGCAAAAAAGGAAATATCAAAGCCTTTAAGCTCTTGAAAAACCTGCTTTCTTATAAAAAAACAAGCGCCAGAAGCCCAAAAAATGGACGTTGAATCATTGTATTGACCATGATCTTTTTCTATGGAATTGAAGATACGACCACGACAATATGGATACCCATATTTATCTATAAAACCACCAGCAGCACCTGCATATTCAAAACTGTCTTTATTCTTATAATCTAACAATTTTGGCTGTGCGATAGCGGTATTAGGTTCGTTCTTAAATAATTCGCTAATTGGCTGAAGCCAACCTTCGGTTACCTCAACATCGCTATTTAATAAACAAAAAATATCAGCACCTATTTTTTTTAAGGCGTCGTTATATCCTTTTGCATAGCCACCATTTTCTATATTCTGAATGATTTTTATGAAAGGAAAATTTGATCTGACAAAATCTACGGAGTCATCTGTTGAAGCATTGTCGGCGATATAGATGTCCGCATCTTTAGAATACGTTATTACTGAAGGCAAGAATTGCTCGAGCAATTGCCTACCATTCCAGTTTAATATAATAATAGCTATGTTCATGAATTATAACTTGGAATATCTTTTAAAAACTGATAACGTTTCTCTTGTAGATCCATAGCGCAATAATAATGATTAATTCCGTTAGTCACCATTAAGTAAGTCGCGTTCAATGTAAGATTGTATCTCGCTATTTGATCAAAGGTACTTTGGTCGATCTTAATTTTATGTGATTTACATTCAACAATAACATGAATGCTTCCATCAGGATTAAAGATAACAATATCATATCGCTTACGTAAATCATTTACCTTGAGTTCTTTCTCAACATTGATCAATGAGATCGGGTAATTTTTTTCTGTTAATAAGAAATGAATGCAATGTTGGCGCACCCATTCTTCAGGCTGTAAAACCACAAATTTTTTACGAATCACATCAAAGATAAACAGCTTATTTTCGCTATTTTTGATTCGAAACTTAAACGATGGAAAGTTGAGTTCTTGCACTACACAAATTTGAGGATTTTTTTTCAATGGACGAAGTCAAACAACTAGTAACAGATATAAAAAGCGGTAATATCAAACCCATTTATTTTTTAATGGGCGAAGAATCTTATTATATCGATAAGATTTCAGATTTTATTGAAACCAATGTCTTGGCAGAAGAAGAAAAAGGGTTTAATCAGATGGTATTGTACGGTCGTGATGTCACTATAGACGATATTGTTGCTAATGCCAAGCGCTACCCCATGATGGCAGAACGCCAGGTCGTGGTAGTTAAAGAGGCTCAAGATTTATCTAGAACCATTGAAAAGCTAGCATCTTATGCTGCCAACCCTCAACCAACTACCGTCTTAGTAGTTAACTATAAATACAAGAAAATTGATAAGCGAAAAGCTTTGTATAAAGCTATAAACAAGACAGGAGTTGTATATGAGAGTAAGAAGCTTTACGAAAACCAAGTGGCTGACTGGATTCGCCGAACACTTTCAGGCAAAGAGTATACTATAGTGCCTAAAGCTGCGCAAATGCTCGTTGAGTTCTTAGGAACAGATTTGAGCAAGATCAATAACGAGTTAGAAAAACTACAACTCATTATACCCAAAGGCACTCAAATTACGCCTGAGCATATTGAAGAAAATATTGGAATCAGCAAAGATTATAACAACTTTGAATTGCGTAAAGCGGTAGGGGAGAAAGATGTGGTTAAAGCACACAGGATTATCAACTATTTTGGTGAAAACCCAAAGGATAACCCAATGGTTGTGACCGTTGCTTTGCTTTTTAATTTCTTTTCACAATTATTACATTATCATGGACTCAAAGACCATTCGCCGAGATCGGTTGCTTCGGCACTTAAGGTCAATCCATATTTCGTGAATGAATATGTTAGCGCGGCACGAAACTACCCAATGAAAAAGGTGAGTAAAGTTATTGCAACACTTCGCGAGTTTGATGTTAAAGGTAAAGGTGTTGGCGCTAATGCTGTTCCACAAGGAGATTTGTTAAAAGAATTGCTGGTCAAAATCATGAACTAGTTATTTCTCTTTCTTTTTAATTATTAAGAATAATTTAATGTTCTATAAGACAACAAGTAACAGCTTGATTAATATACCCGTCAATATCTACAGTATTATAATCACCAGTAATGTTTGAACTTGACTGTACAAAAACTCCATAATTCAATCTTGAGGCTCCCGTTATATTATCATTAATGATTATTGGATAATTAATATTGATGTTAGA
The DNA here is from genome assembly GCA_014238425.1 of Flavobacteriaceae bacterium. Classification (GTDB taxonomy): domain Bacteria; phylum Bacteroidota; class Bacteroidia; order Flavobacteriales; family Flavobacteriaceae; genus JABABD01. Next base: position 72,203 of record JABABD010000017.1, read on the forward strand.
AGAGTACCGTGTATGGATACCAATACTATAATTACTATTTGTTAAGCCAGTATTATAAATTTCAACATCAGATCCTGATAAAGTTCCTATGGTCGATTGAGGACCAGTAATATCTTCAAAAAGAATCCCATGTCTATTATTCTCTAGTCTTGTGTTATAAATTTCATAGCCACCTCTTAAAGGGTCGTTAGTAGAAAGTTCAGATTTCACCCATATACCTACAGGTAGAATATTACCAGCTGGATTTGTAGAACTTTGACCATAAGTCGAAACAAATCCTTGATTGCAAAATATGTTGGCTCCATCAATAATTGCTCTCGAACTCCTATATATATATACATTGTTTCTTTGATTATCAGATACCGTTATGTTTTCTAGTGTAACATCATCTGAGTATGTAACAGTAATACCATCTAACCCATTATCATGAGAGATAACACCATCTACAGAAGTGGTATGTGATGGATTTCCTGTACCATTTACGCTATTCGGTGCATGGCCAATATTTAAACCAGAACCATTTGCTCCATATGTTGTGACATTGGAAATGGTATTTCTTAAGCCATTAATTGTAATATTAGAAAATAGCACATTAGAATTAATGCTTGTATCATAAGATACTAGATTTTGCAATTGCGTGTCATTCGTGCCAGAAGTCGAAAAACCACTTCCAAAATTATTAACTGTTGTGCTTCCATTAACATTTAAGTTTTGACATAACCTAAATATAATGGCAGTACCATCATTATTATACCCATCAATGTTACTACAAGTAATATTACGTGACTTTAAGGCAAAGATTCCAGCCGCTGGAGGTGAATTGTAATACTCTAGATTTACAGTTTCATTTGCACTAATATTGTTTAATACCGTTTTGTGACAATTTTCAAGTCTCAAACCTGAAAAGTAGTGAGAAGGTTCGAGATGAGATAAACCATCTTCGCCTGCATTGCCATCAATTGTTAGGTTTTCTAGAGTTATGCCCGAATTACCAGGTTCACCCTTAATAATTGAATCAAAATTATTTGCCAGCATATCAAAAACGGTAGTTGTCTCAGTTTCTCTTTCTATGGTTGCGCCAGAAAAATCAATATGAACATTCGATGGAATTGTCAATGTTCCATCAATACAATATACTCCTGGATTAATTAAAAGAATTAAATTAGGTGGTGTTGTATTAAAAAGATTTTGAAGATTTGCACGATTAACACTGCAATCAGCACTCGGGAATATTTGACTTCTGAATACCAACATACCTGATTCTCTTTCCTTTGTGTCTTCTAGTTCAAGGTCATTGGGTTGATTTTCTGAGCACCCGAATTGAAATAAAATCACTGCTACTGCTACTAAGTACAACCTAAAATATCTCATCATTGTTTTTTTATTTAAAAGTATTAATTATAACTGGAGTTGGCTGAGTTAATAGCAGGCTATTTCTTAAAAGCTTTTAAATGCACCCAATACGTATTGTGAATCGTAACCTTGAAGTCTTTAAACCCTGCTTTATCGAGCCATAATAAATGATTGTTTAGACTGTCTGGATTGTCGTATTCATTATAATGGTCCATCAACCAATCCCACTTGTCGCTATTCGGATAACTCACACGAACAAATTCTTCCCACTCTTTTATAAGTTGTAGATGTTTAGTTGAAGCTCGATCGATCATAAGGTCTGAACATGAAAACATACCGTTATGATTCAATGAATCATAAATATTTTTAAAGAGAGATTGCTTATCTTTTTTATTGCAATGATGTATACTGAATCCAGCGGCGACCATATCAAATTGATGGTTCTTGAATTCAAAATCTTGGAAATATGATTGTACTGTTGATATGTGATACTGATTGAATTGCTTTTCACACAATTCTAGCATTTTGTCTGAGGCATCTAATAAGGTGTACTGTGCTTTAGGGAACTTCTTTAATAATTCCCTGGTAACATTGCCGTTGCCACAACCTAGGTCGAGAATTTGTTTGGGATATAATTCTTTTGGTAAATGATCTATAAAACCAGAAAGTAATTCGCGATAATGTGGTACGCAAGCGACCATATCATCTGTATAGTTCTTTGAGAATTCATTGAATTCTTCTAGTATATTTGACTGAAGTTTCATAATGTTAAGTTATATAATAAAAAGAACTATTTAAAAACTGAACAGATACCATTTATCACTACGTTTTACGAGCGTAATGGTTTCATGACTTCTATTTTCCCCCTGAGGATGATCATACCAGATAGGTACTTTTGCATATTCTGTATTGCCATCCTTCTCATAAGCAACATCGCCAGTGATCTTACCCGATTTAAAAATAGTTACGAATTCTGCCAGGTTTTGTTTAGCACTTTCTGAGGCATCAGTGCCTTCAATAGTATCTGCTAATTGTGTAATAAAACAAATGCGTTTGACATCTCGGTCGCTATAACCGTTTGGGTCGCATAAGGTGTATAGGTAATCAAATGTTCCTGATTTGGCAGCTTGAAAAATAGAATTTACCACATTCTTTGACGATTTTTGGTTGAATTTGAACGTCTTTGATTTTTGAGCATTGAGTATGAAAGAAAATGCAAGGCTAAAGTATAATAATACCAAAGAGTGTTTCATAGCGTTCTGATGATTAGTCTATTAAAGTTAATGATTTTGATATTATCCAACAAATTGAAGGTGTTTATAGGTTATTTTAATCCTTCTAATTGGGTAGTGTAATCATATTGAAGATCTTCATGAAGGCTAGTGATTTTCTTTTGAATGAAACTTATTTGACGGTCATAAAGATTCATTAGCGTACGATTTCGATCTATAGATGGCGAGAAATCATTCAATTTTTCGCAAAAATAGAGGAGGAGCTCCACTTCAGTTTCCTTTTTAAGCGAATAGCGATTGTATTTCTTGATGAGCCTCAAAATCTTACGCACGCTTTTTTTTATATAAAAAAAACTGTCTCTATTAATGGTTTCAAACTGAGTATCAATTTCTTGTTTTACCGTTTGTATGTATCCATCTTCATCATGTGATTCAAACAATAAATAGGTAAGAAGCTCTTTATTCTCTTTCTTAAATCTAGACAATCGTAAACAGAGTTCCATTACGTCCTGATGTGTTCGCTCCTTAAGTTCTTTTTTTATCTCTGTGACAGAAACTGCTTTCATGAATAATTTTTTGGGAAATTACGTCTTTTTGCTAAGTTGCTTTTCAAAGCAGACACTATTCTCGATTCCAGCATATTGGCCATAATTTGTGATACGTTGATAATTATTTTTTTGATAAAGTGCTATGGCTTCTGGCTGGCGCTTACCTGTTTCTAACAGACATGATGTAAATCCAAGTTCTAAAGTCCAATTCTCTAATCCTATCAGAACTTTGGTCGCTATGCCTTTTCCTCTATATTTTGGAATGGTATACATACGTTTAATTTCCATGCTACCCGTATTAAATACTTTAAGGGCCCCACAAGCAATAGGCTGATCATCATCATATAATACGATCACATTATTAAGGGATGTTAGTGTATTGAATTGTGCATAAAATGAATGTTCTTCACCATCTTTTTCTGCTAAATCACTATCGAGTTGTTTCACTAGGCCTATGAAATCTTGGTGTTTAGAATTAGTCCTAATTATCTTTGTCATCCTATCTATTTTGGCTCTAAGGACATGACGTAGTCGAAACTTTTATCAAGATAAACAGTAAGTGCGTCTAGGTCTTCTAGCAAGCGATCAGGAATAAGCACATATCCTTTCATAACGGCCCCATATGATTTGTAAATAGTGGTGTCATACTTTTTCATAAAAGCCTCTTGGTCTTCCTTACTGAATCTAATGCCTATTTCGCAAGCTTTATTAAACAATGAGAACATGTAGCCATTAGCAGAGGTATAGGGCATGGTCTTACCTTTTCTCTTAAATCTCGAGCATTTAGCGACGAGTTGGTCATAAATTTTTAGTTTGTCTTCCCACATGGTTTAAAGGTAATTAATTCTCAATTAATTAAACCAAACTGCATAACGCTGTCTTCGTAATTCTAATGCTAAGGTTTCTTCCATTTTCAATGCAGCATCTCTTGATGTTAATGGATTTATATGATTATACAAACTGGGTCTCAAATACATGCCGTATGTCTCGACAATATTAGAAGATAATTTATACCCTTTTTTATTTCTGTAGCCTGTTTTATGCTGTTCAAAACGTTCTTTTGGTGTTTTACTTGTCATACCAACATACAAACATTGTAATATGCCATTAAACTGAGGATTTGCCTCTCGAAATTTTTTGTTCTCGTTGAAAACGCGTTTAGACAATTCAATGACATATATGTGGTATTGTACTCTAGACATTAATTCATTTGATTAGATGAGAAAATAAGATCTAATAAAATTAGTAGTGAGCTTACGACAATTATTATTTTGGGTAGATTTTCTTTATTCATGTTATTGTCTTGTTTTCTATTTTCTCGTTATTCTGAAGTTTAAATTTAGCAAAATTTAAGTAGTAACCTTACTGCTATTGAGGTTACTTGCTGAATTATACATGTTGTTAACAAACGTCGATTTGATTTTTATTTTATTAACCTGATAATCAATAAAAGAGAGATCTGCAATATATTTAGTATTGTCCCAGGTACAAGATACCAAAGAGAGCATACACTTACAGCTAACAATCCTTTCCAAGCCCATTCTAAATTTATAGCAAAGCAGTATGTTAATATCAGACCAGAAAATCCAAAACTCACAAAGATTGCTTTCATAAGTGTAGATTTGGGCTTAATACCAATAGATTCAACTATTTTACTCCAAGGCCCAAGTTGTCCAGCATACTTACCAGATTTAGGTTTCACATATTCGCCAACAATCAATCCTCTAATTCCATCAATGGACATAAAACCAAAATTCAGAATGGCAAAAAAGATAACTAACCATTTCAATACTGACATTATTGTTGCTTTAGAATATTTGTTCTCATCGATCTGAATAAACCCTCGTTTTAATGGGTTTTATTTTTTGTTATCATTTGTTTTACTTGCTGTCGATCCAGATAGCACTAGCAACTGCACATAATCCTTTGCTTTCCGAATATATAGCAGTTCCAGAATAAAACTTTCTACCCTCTTTTCCTTTTAACCAGCCGATAACTACGCATTTTTCATTAATGCCTACTTTATGTTTAACTTGAGCTGTCATTCTACCCAACAATATCTTGTTGCTTTCTTCTAATACCAAAAGCCCGCCAGGACAGTCCAGAGCGGACCATAAAAATTCATTTTTAACATGACCTTTTTCATCAGATAAGAGCTTGTCAGGTTGCCAAGGGGCAGCTATCATTTCTCCATTAGAAGTTTTTCCAGGGAAAATACAGAGTGCATCTGGAGATTCTCTTTTGGGGCCACAGACAAAACAATAAGGGTAAGGATGTTCTATAAAGCCTAAATAGTTCTTTGAGGTCTCTAAAGCAACATTGAAATCAGGAGCTTGAGGAGCTTTAAAATCAACAACGCCTGGTTTTACAGTTGCAATTACTTCATTAGAATGCATTAATTGCAAAGATTCTTGATGAGCTATAATTTTCATTTCCCTACTTAATGGAGGAGGCTGGTGTAAGGTAATCTCAGCAATATAATCAACGCTATTTGCCAATCTCCCACAAACATAGCCACCATTTCCGCTATTTCTTGGGCCACAAAAACGTGGCTCTATAGTTAAATGATTTTCCATTTGTCTTTCTTTCTAGAGTTTCTATTTTAATAACCGATCTTATATGATTTGTAACGAAGTAATGAATTATATACGTTGTTAGCTGTACTTAAGAATGAGAATCACATTTTGAAGTTAATCAAAAAAAAATCAATTTCAAGAAGGGCATGAACAATGCCAGTTGCAGGTATGTATCCAGGAATTGGTATTAAAGAAGATATTATTACGGTTGTTCTTCAAATTGACTTTGAGCTCGTAAGTTCTTTAGTTGCTGTGATATAGATAAAAAACCCTCGTTCTAATGGGTTCTATTTTATAGTCGCATTTTACTGATTTTTGGAAAGATGCTTCACCTTTTCCAGTGCTTTTGGAAATGTGATTGTCATAAAGTCCAGATGTTCATCAAGGACATCTATTTCGACAGTAAGTGTGTTGTAGTCTGTTCCTTCAGTAAGTGTATAAATTTCTGTGGCTCCCGACCATGTTTTTGTTTCATCGTTAATGGGTTGTTCCTTTCCCTTTAACACATTTCCAATGTGCTTAAACAGCATAATTTTATTTGGAATGTGTTTTTCGATGATGCTGTAGATACCACATTGATTTGGAGAAAGGAATAATACTTTACTGCCTTCTTTCCAATTATCGGTAATGGCATAAGAGCCTTCAAAGAACACGCTGGCCCAGTCACGATAGAAACTCTCATTCCAGAGTGCTTCCCATATCTTAGTTTTCTCTGCCTTAATATCAATTGAAAATAGTAATCTGTTTATCTTCATAATGTATTCGTTGAACTTTTATACTATAGCTTCAAGGCGTTTCCATTTTCTAGGTAGTCTTTTAACGATTCATGGATAAGGAATTTCCAACCGCCAATAAAATTATCTCTAACCAAATCAGGATTGTCTCTAGGAAAACTTTCAATTCCTTCATGAGTGAGCTTCAATTTGGTGTTATTGCCTATAGGAAACAATTCAAACGTAACGAAGGAAATCCCTGAATATCCTTCATATTTCCAGGAATACTTGAGTTTTTGAAAAGGTATTATGTCTAAAATTTCGCATATATGAGCATAACATCTGTCTTCTTTGCCACCTTCAAAATGAAACTTCGTACCAATCTCTAACTTGAAATCAGCAATGTCAAAATACCATTTTTTCATTAACTCTTTTTCGGTAATTGCACGCCAAACAAGGGCTATTGGTGCATTGAATTCTTGTTCTATTATTAATAGTTTGTCATCCATTTTAATTGTGTTCTATATTCCCTTTTTAGGTTTAGCTTGTAATTCTTCTAATAACTTGTCAAGTTGATTGAATTTTCCAGTCCACATCTTTCTGAAAGGCTCTAACCAATCGGCAACTTCTGTTAGTTTTTGAACTTCAAGATTGCAATAACGCTCTCGACCTTCTTTTTTTATAGTGATAATACCACATTCTTGTAGATATTTGATATGTAACGATACTGCCTGTCTGGTCATGTCAAACCTGTCTGCCAAAGCATTGACATTCTGTGGTTTGCTTGTCAAGGACATTAGTATACTTCTTCTTGTAGGGTCTGCTATAGCATTAAATACATTTCTTTTCATAATTTTTATTAAATACGCAAGTAATTACTTGCAAATATATATGAAAGTATTTACTTGCGCAATTATTTCAAGAAATAATAATCTTTAGAAGATAAGGACTGAAGTTAATTATAGCGAAGTGCAAATTGAAACTAACAACATGTATGGTTTGAGGTGTTGAGGAACTAAGTTAACAAAATGAAACCAACATGCAGAAGCTTCGACTTTTTTGATTATGCTTTAAATATTATGAATTAGAGACGTTACTGGCTAAAGTAAATTATTTTCACACCAATATCTTGAAATTATAATATCTAAAATTTAGAGATACGGCCATCATAATTTATGGTAATTCCTTTCCTCTTGATTATTTGCATGTTTGATTTTCCGGATTGTTTTACAACTAAGTTGAACTTCCATTTTTCACCTTTAATGAATCCTGAAAAAGAAATTTTCATATCGCTATCTTTGAAAGAACTTCGAACTGTATAATTTTCTAAATCAAAATCTAATGATATAATTTTTATTTTACCGTTAGTATCGAAAGTTAAGAATTCCATAAATTCACCTCTATTACCATTTAAGTACAATATTCCTCCTCTTGCGCTTAAATTTTCACCTGTAGGTGATAGCATGTTTTTTGCGCCAAACCTAAGTTTAGGCATATTTAGTGAGGCCTCTAATAACTCGATTTTCCTTTGTTTTCTTATTTCTTTCTTTGAAAGTTCTTTTTGAGCACATAAGCCATTTATATTAAAAGAGAGTAAAAGGTATATTATTATAAATCTTTTCATAGAATTAATTTTATCTAACCAATCAAAATTTTTATTTCTGAATCGTTAATTTTTCGTCCAAATATCGAGTGTTGCTTCTAATGTATAATATAATTTACTTTATACAGTACGTTAGCAAACTACATCATTTATCAAAACTAATTATTTCTCGTTTATATTGTGTTCTCATCGAATTTGTGCATGGTTTGAAACGTTGAGGAACTAAGTTAGCAAAAAGAGACGAGTGTTCTGAAATTTCTGCCGAAACTGCAGAATCATCCTCTAAGTATTATGAATTATAAACGTTGTTAATTGTATTTTAGTGGTGTGTTAATCTTGTAATAATTTCTTCTTTATTCGGAAATAGAGTGATTAAGTCATTTCTAGATTTTAATTCAAAGTCTTCAAAAGTGAATCCAGGAGATACCGTGCAACCAATAAGTGAATAGGAATTTTGGTTTACAACTTCTGCCGCAAACCAACTTCCTCCAGGAACAACAAATTGCGGAACTTCTCCTTTTTGCAAATCCATTCCAATGGCATGATTTGTATAAACACCTGAATCAGAAATTATGTGTAAATCTATTGGTGAGCCATCATAAAAGTGCCAAATTTCATCTTGTATTATTCTATGAAATGCGGAAAAATTGCTTGAAGTTAATAGAAAATAAATACATGTTGAATAGTTTCTTTTCCCTATATAATCTTGATCTAGACTACTTTTATCAATTTCTCCTTTGCTGCGATATGTTTCTCTAAAAAAACCTCCTTCTGGATGTGGTTTTAATTCTAATTTAGAAATTAAGTCTTTAATAGAGTTGTTCATGTCAATATTTTTTCCATCGTGTTCGTGTATGGTTTCGTAGTGTTGGAGAACTAAGTTAGCAAAAAAGGACGGAGAGTGCGAAAATTCGATAGAATTTCCCGAACCATCATTAAACACTATGAATTATACACGTTGTTACCAAACGTATATTAAGTTAGTATCAAAATTATGTATACCAAAATTATTGTTACCACCTATAAACCAACAGGTCTTAGTCTATGAATAACTTCTGTGCTTACCCAATAGATATTTCCAAGCCCAATCTCCCCGTTATTTTCATCTCTTCCAAAAAAAATATATTTGCCATCAGGAGTGATTCTAGGACCTTTTTCATTAAGGTCAGAATTTACTACCTTTCCAAGGTTAATTGGTTTTGTCCATTTTCCATCTTGATTCTTGAAATAGACATAAATATCGTTGTCTTTTCTACTTTCATCTTTTTTGTTTCGTGCAGTCACCAGTAAATAATCCTGAGATGGGGAAATGAATGCGTGATGACCAAATTCAATTTCAACTTTCTGTACTTCGGGATATTTACAGTTTTTATTAGGTGCATAATTGATTTCTATATTTCGTATGTCTGATATATTGGTATAAAAAAGGTCTCCGTTTTTCGCCTGATTAGGAGAAAAGACCAGGTCATCATTAATAGGTGAATCGAGTTTTATTGCATCACTCCAGGAATCCTCTAAACGGTTTACGTACCAAATTTTCTCATCCACAAAACTAGAGTCCAAAGCTGTGAAATAAATTCTTTTACCATTGGGACTGACGAATGGATGCATTTCTACATTTTTTTTTCCATTGGTAAAATTTGCTCTTTTAATGGGAGTCCATTCATTTCGTTCGAGCTTTGAGAAATAGATAGATGTTTCTTCACCTTCATAATAAGCTGCAAAATATATTTCATCTAAATCAGGAGAAAACGAAACAGCTCCCTCAAATCTACCATTGACTGAAACAATACCAGGTGCGAATATTTCTGGAATTAAACCTGGTGGTTTTTGTCCAAAATAGGTTTTTTTTGTGATTGGTGAATCATTGTCTTTTGTTTTCTGATTTTTGTTATTGCAAGCATTTAAAAATAGTGCAAATACAAGTATTAAAAATATAAAGTTGTTATTTCTCAATGTTCAAATTTTTATAATGTTTGCCAACTGCAGGGTTAAACCTGCAGATGAGAACATGTTTACTTTGAGATGCATTGTCAGCGAAGCTGCGCAGATTAAAGTTCGCCTTTGGCGAATGTGTTCTCATCGGTCTTATATATGAAAAGTAGTGGGTTTTAAGAACTAAGTTTTCGGTATATAACTGACCTTAAATTTATAAAATTCATTTTTGTTTGAGTGCTAAAACCGCTATTTTTCATATACATTGTTGTACGCTGGCTTTTATATTTCATTCCCTTGTATAAGAATTGAGGATTTAATTGATTTTTCTTTAAGGTATAAGATTTTTTTTCTTTCTTTATCTTTTTTGAAATTTTCAAAATCTTGTTCAGTATCAAACTGTATTATATGAATTTCATATGGCATATCAATGTTCTTTTCAATTATCGAATCATTTTTTGGTCGAATTCGTATCTTAAGGCGACCATTGTATTTTGAAATAATTGGCATGGCTAAATCCTCAAATTGATGAAAAACATTTTCTTGACCATCTATGATGTAAATTAATTGTGTAATAAAAATCATTATGCTGAATTTTATATAAGGCTTTGCTATTGTTGCTTTTGATTTTTAATAGTTTTTGTGATTTCTGTTTCTACACTTCCTGTATGCAAAGTTGTTTTATTTTCTATAAGCATAACTTTACATAGTTTATTTGATGAAACTCGGTGCTTAATTCCTTTTTTGATAATGAAAAGATCTCCAGTATTCATTGTAAAACTGTCTTGATTTTCTATTTCGAATAATAAACTTCCTTCAATAATATAGAATAATTCATCTTCATTTTCATGCTTATGCCATGGCACTTTATCTCCCTTTATTTTAACAATTTTCACATAAACATCATTCACCTCTCCAATTATTTTAGGTGAAAAAGAATGATTTATTTCATTAAACATTTTTATCAAGTTTATCATAAACTATAAATTTATATAATTAAATCACCATCACCTATAACAGGTAATAAACTCATAATAAAACCGAAACCATTCCAACACATATGCAGCCCTAAGGAATATACAAAACCATAGTGCATCCTAATGTAGCCATAAGTTATTGCAGAGACTAGTTTAGGTAAAGTAATCAATGGAAGTAGTAGAATATGCTTTAAAGTAACACCATAGTTTAAAATATGTAACCATGCAAAAGTAATGCAGAGAAAATAGAAGATCCATTTAAAATTTGTTTGCCAAAAAATTTCTAGCCTATCTCTTATAGTCTTATGGGAAACTATAGGATATGAAATGAGTATAATGATAAAAACGATTAATAAACGGCTTATAAAATGCTCATCAGTATTACTTAAGTACGTTTGATAAATTGCCTTAGTTGCAATACTATAACCTAAAACACCTAAAGTTAATGATAAAAACATGGGCTTAAATTTTAATGAAAGCCTAAAAGCAATCTCTTCAAGTAATGGAAGTATCATTATACTTAAAAAGAAAATCGTCACTACTGAATATTCCTCATTCCACCTTGAAACCCTTATATTTACAGGATTATAAATTAATGCTACAAGAGTTCCAAAAACAATCGTTAATAGTATTTTAAACACCAAAATGGTCCATGTACCCTTAATTTTTTGTAGCACAGTTCCGTCAATTGTTTCTATATCTGAAGGTTTTAGAATATAATTCAAAAATGCCTTGAACTCAACAAAATAATGTTTAGGATTTATAATACTTAATTTCATTTTGAAACTATTTAATTTAAAATTATTTAAAGCTAATTAATAGCTATACAAAATGAAACTATGATAAGTTTATCATTTAATCTGATTGATTTATAATTCCGTATAAAAACCCCGCTCTTTAGCCAGCCATACAAATCTCTGTTACATTTTTTTAATTGAATCGTTTAATAGATATAATTAAACATCTTAGATGCAAACTGTAGATATTATATTGATCGTTATTTGTGGTGCTGGATTAATTCATGGATTAATACTATCTGTTTACTTTGGCTTTATTAAAAACAAAAGAACGCTAACAGATTTATTTTTAACCCTTTTATTGGTTCTTATGGCATTTAGAATTGGTAAATCTATAGTTTTTCAATTCAACAATGATCTTGAGTTTTTGTTTATCTTCTTAGGGTTATCAACCCTATTATTAATTGGACCAGTATTGAATTGGTATGTAAAATCTATGATTTTGCCTAATTTCATACTAACCAAAAAACATTACGCACAAGCCATTCCTTTCCTTTTAGTTATTTGTTTAAGTCCGAGCCTATCTGAACAATGGTTTATTGAAAACGGGAAACATTGGGCTTACATTATTTTAATTAGCATTTATCTACACTTAGCTTTTTACATTTATAGTTCGTTTAGGAACGTTAATCACTTCAGTCAATCGCTATTTGAAACAGAAAAAACAAAATCTCAAGAACATCTTTTAACCTGGTTAAAGTTTATTATTCTAGGAATGTCATTGATATGGATTTCTTATGTATTAAACATTTTTGAAAAAAGTATTCCATATATAACAGGGCCAATATTATACTCTGCTTGCATATATGTACTTACGTTTAAAGCTTTTAAGTTAAAAATTAATGAACTAGATTTCAAGTCGGTACAATCAACATCAGAATGCTCACTTATATATAAGCAACTCGTAAGATTAATGATTAATGATGAACTCTATTTGTCTTCAAATTTGTCTTTAAACGAACTTGGAAAATTAACCGGTTTTAGTAGTCATAAAATTTCATCAAGTATTAATGAGTTCTCTAAAATGAACTTTAACAATTTTATAAACCATTACAGAGTGCAAAAAGCTAAAAGTATATTTAACGATGAAAAGTCAATTAATTTCACCATTTCTTCTATAGCTTACGACTCTGGTTTTAATAGCCTATCATCATTTAATGCCGCTTTTAAAAAGTTTGAAAAAGTCACGCCTTCAGTTTATAGAAGCGCTGTAAAAAAGTAACTGATTTATAATTTCATCATATGAGTTTATAACTCTTGTTATCATTTGTTATTGAATAGTATTGTTTTGTGTGAACTAAAAAGACAAACACATTTAAGTTATGAAAACAATTCTAACAATAGCATTAACGCTTCTCACTTTTCTTACACTCCAAAGTCAAAACCCAGTTTTTAATACAGAACGGCTTACTAAAATTAATAAATGGATTGAAGCTGATGTTCAAAAAGGAGAAATGCAAGGTGCAATTATTATGATTGCTGATAAAGATAAAATGCTTTATTCTTATGTTGGTGGAAACTCAGACATTGAAACTAAAAGATCATTACAAAAAGAAGACTATTTTAAAATAGCGTCTATGACTAAGGTCGTTACCACTGTTGCAATTTTACAACTTTATGAAAAAGGCATGTTCGATATAAATGATCCTATTTCTAAATATTTACCAGAATTTAAGACGACTAAAATATTTAGTTCCGAAGAAAAAAAATCAGATTCTTTGATAGATACGAAGCATCAAATAACCATTAGACAATTATTGAATCATACTTCAGGTTATGCATATGGCGGTCCAAAAGTTTCCAAAATATATATGGAAAATGGAATTAACTTTTTTAATCCAAAAGAAAGTAATCTAAAAGCATTTATGCAAAATCTAAGTAATATGCCATTAACGGCAGAACCGGGCACAAAATTTACTTATGGACCCTCAACAGACATTCTTGGTTACCTTATAGAAAAGCTGACAAATACAGATTTAGAAACATATTTTAAAGATTATATTTTAAAACCCCTTGAAATGCATAACACAGGTTTTAATTCTCATAGAAATGAAACAGAAAAATTAGTAAGAACCTATGGGCTAAAAGAAGGAGACCTCAAGTCTATTAATAAGCCGGAAGATTTCGATTCAAAAAGCAAAGTTACGGTTTATATGGGAGGAAGTGGACTTATTTCTACGGCTAATGATTATTTAAACTTTTGCCAAATGCTTCTAAATAATGGAGAATTTAAAAACAAACGAATACTTTCCAGAAAATCGATTGAATTAATGACTAAAAATCAAATAAATGTGCTTAAATATCCGAAAGATTATGACCGTCTTTTAGGTAAGGGAAATACATTTGGATTCGGTGTAAATATTATAACTGAAGAAGGGAAGGGCAACGAATTGTACTCTAAAGGAAGTTATTTTTGGGAAGGGTCTTATTCTACATCTTTTATAGTTGATCCAAAAGAAGGTTTTACAGCAATATTAATGACACAAATTGGTGGTTTAAAATCATTAGAAATTAGAAAAAAATTTAGAACATACATCTATAGTTCTCTTGAATAAATAATGGTTATCACCAATAATTAGAAAACACTCTCTTTTCAAATTGATTAAAAACAGCTTCTTTTTTAGATTTTTACAAAAATCTTGATTATCAAATAAGGATAATGTTTTTGACTTAAAATAATTTATTTATCTCAATCTCTACTAAATACTTTTCATTTTTTTACTAGATGTATTACTTCGATAATTAGAACTAGTCCAACTGAAATTACTGATATAATTACAGCACTGAGTGTCCAACTTCTCTCGCTCAAATCTCCTGTATGTTCTTTAAAAAAAGCAGATGTTGCTATTATTCCAGCGATAATCAATAATATTCTAAATAGAACATCCAGATATTTTGATATTTTGTAATTCGTTTTTAAGTCACATTTGAACGAAATCACATTTAGCAGTGCAATAAAAAGTATATATATGATTTGCCCTTAATTGCATTCTCATTACGTAATTTTGCATATGTTCTGGTTTAAAATATTCTGCCATATAATAACCAGTCGCAAGAAAACCAATAAATAATGTCAGTCCAAAATATAAGTTTAGTTTTTTCATAATTATTTCTTTATAATATTCACTCACGAAACTAGTTAGTTAAAAACATTTACTTTTATTCAGGACGGGTCGAGCTTGTGTACAACTCAAGGGTTAAACGTAGTTCTGATTAGCGAATGAAAAGATAATAAATTTGAACAATAATAAATTGAGAATCAGACTTCGAAATACTCTCAAATTATTGATCATCAATTAGCTTCGCTAAGCGAAGCTGCGCAGATTAAAGTTCGTCTTTGGCGAATGTGTTCTCATCGTGTTTGTGTATAGCTGGTTGCGCTGGCTAGCAACTAAATTAGTGAAAGAAAACGAACCAGGGGAGATTCCGAGTAGGCTAGAACCAGACAATTAACTATACAGGTTGTTGTGTGCTGGTTTTTCTATTTATGTTAATTCCAAGGATTATAGGAACCAAAATTCCAAATATGGTCTTCAATATCCTTGCATGTATAGCCACGACCACCATACTCTTGATCCTTAATTTCTAAAAGTATTTTTGCACCTCTGGCAACAGCATTTTTATAATGTTCATCAATTTTTTCGACAATTATATAAGGTGCTTGAGTATTCATTCCGTTCAAACTGTTGGGTGCTTTTAACAATTTGCCGTATTCGCTATTGTTTTCGGAACTTAACATAATCATCGAATTTCCATATGTCAGTTGGACATGTGTAATTGTATTGTCTTCTCCTTGAACTACAAGGTGCTTTTCAAATCCGAATGCTGTACATAACCATTCGATGGCTGTTTTTGCATTTTTATATTGAATTGTCGGGATAATACATGCTTTATTTGCTGTCATAATTTTAACTGTTTATACTCTTAAGACGTTTCTCAAAATATAAAAGAGGACAACTTTTCTAAAAAATTTAATTTCTGTATGAAGATATAAACTTTTAGACAAAATTACAATTGATGTCACTTTAAAAGTCTAAATCAAATTATACACAAAACGCCACCAAAAAAGTGACGATTATTAGTATTATTAAGAAGTGAACTTTCTTACTGAGCAAGTTTATTTACAATTTCTTTTGTTGCCAATATGGCTTTTGTATGCTATATACTTGGTCCTGCCGCCCAATCGGTTTATCCAGCTTGCACACAACGTGTTTGCGTATGGTTAGTTACGGGAAATCATTTGTGATTTTCCGATGAAGGACTAAGTTAATTAATTCCGAGGGATTTCCGATTAGGAAATTCAGAAGTAATTAATTATACACGTTGTTGTGGTCAGTTTACTTATGTAACCAATTTCTAAATAATCTCATTAAAATAGGTTGTGCTACATAAACCATTAATATTACTAAAACTGTAGTCAATAGCAAATCTGTTAAAACAGCATTTAAACCAATTGCTATCAATCTTGGTTTAAAGAAAGGCATAATAGTGAAGATTAAAGGAACAATGGCAATCCAAACTATGATTGCCATTTTCCATTTTTTAGGAGAGTTTTTTCTTCCTGCCTTGGTTTGTCCGATTTGCAAGAAATTGTGAATATGGAAATTGCAAATATGATTACGACGAATTTGAATGCTTTCATTTTTAGTTGTTTAAATTACACTGCAAATTTAAGAAGAAGTGATTGCAAGAAGTTTAAACAATTTTGTAGAATGCTTATACTAAATTACGTAGGTCTAATTGTTGTCAACTGCAGGGTTAAACGTAGTTCTGATTAGCGAATGAAAAGATAATAAATTCTGTAACAATAGTTTGAGAAGGGGACTTCGAAATAATCTCAAATTATTGGTTATCAATTAGCTTCGCAAAGCGAAGTGTAAATTGTAGGATTTATTAGATTGGGAATTCAAGGATCAGGATCAAATTACTTTTAACCGACGATGGCACACGTTTTAGCTCGAAGCTCGTCGA
>JABABD010000009.1 GCA_014238425.1 Flavobacteriaceae bacterium
ACACCAATACAATGACCACCAACTAAACCAGGTGTAAAATTAATAAAGTTCCATTTAGTTCCCGCCGCTTCTAAAACAGCTTTTGTATCAATATCCAATAATCTGAAAATCTTTGAGAGTTCATTTACAAAGGCGATGTTTATATCTCTCTGAGAATTTTCTATAACTTTTGCAGCTTCAGCCACCTTAATCGATGGCGCCATATGCGTGCCTGCTGTAATTATAGATTTATAAAGGTCATCAACCACTTTTCCAATCTCTGGTGTCGAACCGGATGTGACTTTAAGAATCTTGGTCACTGTGTGTTTCTTATCACCTGGATTAATTCTCTCTGGAGAATAGCCTGCAAAAAAATCCTTGTTATATACTAAGTTAGAGCATTTCTCTAATATAGGAACACAGATATCTTCGGTTGCACCGGGATACACAGTAGACTCATAAATTACAATATCATCTTTGGTTAAAACTCTTCCGACAGCTTCACTGGCTTTAATTAAAGGTGTGAATACAGGTTTATTGAATTCATCTGTAGGTGTAGGCACTGTCACTATATAAACATTAGAACCCGCCATATCTGCACCATCTGATGTTATAAACAAACCTTTATCTCCATTCAAGTCCTCTGTTAAAACATCTTTTAAGTTTTCAGATTCAACTTCTAAAGTTTTATCTACACCACTTCTTAATTCAGCAACGCGACCTTGATTAATATCTAAGCCAACTACGTGGTATTTTTTAGCAAATTCAACTGCCAATGGCAAGCCGACGTATCCCAATCCAATTACAGTTATTCTTTTTGTTTGTTCCATTATTCTAGTTAAAGATTGATTTGATTATGAATTTCAAATCTAAATAAAAACTCCAATTTTCAATATACTTTTTATTGATTTCGACCTTATCTCGCCAAATAATCGTTCTATTGTATTTTTCGGGGTCATCCTGCACTGACAAAAGCTCCTCTTCATTCTTGTATTTAATTGTGGCTGGACCAGTTACGCCTGGACGAATACCCAAAATAATTCTATCTTCTCCTTCCAGTTCGTCTGCAAAACCCTTAATATCTGGTCGTGGACCAACAAAGCTCATATCGCCAATTAAAACATTGACAAGCTGAGGCAATTCATCTAGTTTATATGTCCTCAACCATTTACCTAATCTCGTAGCACTTTTATCTAAATGACCAAGTACATGAGGTTCATTCTTCAATGTTCGTATTTTGTATATCTTAAACACCTTACCTGCTTTTCCAATTCTTTCTTGACTAAAAACACCCCATTCCTTAGTATCTATCGAGGCCAAAAGAACGAGTATCATAGTAGGTACCATTAGTATTGGAAATAAAACCAAGCTCAATAATAAATCAAAAAATCTCTTGAGCATTGTGTTAACCTTACCTACTATCAAAACATCCAGTTTTTGGATTACATCTTTAAGGCCTTCTTTATCCTTGATATAAGTGATACATTCTTTTCATCTTCATGATAACCATTACTATAAGCTCCGTAGCCATAGCCGTAACCATAACCGTAACCATATCCATATCCATATTTTGCGCTATGTTTATAAGCATTAAGTACGATACTTAAGTTTTCAAGTTCTCCTTTTTTGTATTTTTCGTTTATATGACCTAACATTCCTTTTTTAGTATAATCTTGTCTCACTACATATATAGTTGCATCTACATATTGAACAAGCTCAATAGCATCTGTAACTAATCCAATTGGCGGTGTATCCAGTACAATATAATCATACTCTTTTTTCAGCTCTTCAATCAATAAATCCATTCTTTCAGACATTAATAATTCTGACGGATTTGGAGGTACTGGTCCAGATACAATCAAATCTAAATTAGGAATATGTGTATGCTGTACTATGTCATTTATGGTTTGATCCCCAATCAAGTAATTTACTGCTCCTAACTTGTTCTCAATATTAAAATCACCAAAAATCTTAGGCTTTCTTAAATCGAGCCCAATAAGAACTGTCTTCTTATCTGTAAGAGCAAAAACTGTTGCTATGTTTATCGAGCAGAAGGTCTTACCTTCTCCACTAACTGATGATGTTATTAAAACCGTTTTAGAACCCTCAACATTTTGTTTTTTATAGATAAACTGAAGACTAGACCTCAACGACCTGAAGGACTCTGAAATAGCTGATTTAGGTCTCTCATAAACAACTAAATTACGACCTCCTCTACTTCTACCAACGGCGCCTAAAATTGGAATACTTGTTAGTCTTTCAATATCTTGTGGCCCATGAATATTATTATCAAAAAATACCATGAGGAATATATAAACCAATGGAATTATAGTGCCCACTAAAATGGCGACTAAATAGTTCAAGCTTTTATTAGGCCCAATAAGTCCAATGCCTATATCTTTGGCTTCATCTATAACATTAATATCAGAGACATTTGCCGCCTTTACCACCGCAGCTTCGCCTTTCTTTGCCTGAAATACATTATAAGTTTCTTCACTTAAATTATATTTTCTCTGAATCTTAAGTAATTTCTGCTGATCTTCAGGCAACCTACTTACTTGAGCTTCTAATCTTGCGATATCCCTATTTACTGAATTCACTTGAGATTGAATGGTATTTTTAGTATTCTCAATGGTTTCTAATAAAACCTTTTTCTCAGCATCTATGCGTCTATCAATATCCTTAAACCGAATTGAGCCTTCTCTTGTTGTATATTCTAAGCTCTTACGCTCAATAGACATTTCTGTGATTCGCTGAACAGAAGACATAATGTTAGATTCGATAATCCCTACTGATGATGGCGCTGCTATATTTGTATAATCTGTTTTTGTTCTTAAATAGCTCTCCATTGACCTCAAGTAATTGAGCTTCGACTCTTCTTGATTTTTACGAAAATCAAACTCCTGAAGTTTTGTAGTAAGTTCTGTACTCTCTCTATCTATATCAAATATCTTGTTCTTCGCCCTAAAATCATTTAGCTCGGTCTCAACATTTTTAAGAGAATCACCAACGGTTTCTAATTGATCATTAATGAATTCAATGGTTTTAGTCGCATATAGATTCTTACGTTCTAATTCTGTTTTTCTTAATATCTCAGTAGTGGCATTTAAAAAATCTACAATTTTAGATTTATTAGTCCCTATTAAGCCCAATCGTAATACTGATGATCCTTTTGATATGGGACGCACAGAAATCAAAGACCTATAACTATTTACAATAGCATCAAAATTTTGGAACTGAACATAATACTCAGATTCTTCAGATACCGAAGCCCCATCTCTCAAATTCAATGTGAAATTCAAATAAGGCAACGTCACAGGTTCGCCAATCTTGAATTTTTTTGGGAATGTGCCATCAACAACATCCATAGAAGTTCTATTCCTGTCACTATATCTTTGCACGCTAACTCTAGAAAACTCATCATCATCAAAGAAAATTTCGTACTCACTAGAATTAAGCAACCTAAATCCAATAGGCTTAAAAAGCATTTGATAGGCATTTTTATCAATATCTAAGTAAAAAGGAGCACTTTTATAAATATCATTCATATGATATTTTCCTTTCTTAAGGTATTGCATATAATATTGTAAAGAATCCACCACCTTCTCGTTATGATTTCTAGTTTTAAGTGATGTAAGTACTGTTTCTACTTTGCCAGTAACACCTCCCCAATTAAATGAAATGCTTGTATTTGAAGTAAAAAATGGGTTTTGTTCATTCTCGATAGTAATCAAAGATTCAAGTCCATAAATGTTTTTCTTCCTAACATTTACCATATAGGCAGCCAACAAACCAAGCCCGACACAAAAAACAAATAGCTTCCAATAGCTAAGTACCTTAAAAATAAAAGCCTTGAAGTCAAATGATGATTGTGCTTCGTTAATTTCTTGTCCGTCTCTCATTACAAGTTTCTAAATAAAAGGATTGAAGTTGTAACTAAAGACAAAACAGATATTATTGTTGAAAGTGATTGCACCCCTGTTGTTCCCGTTCCCCAGCTTTTCTGTTTCAAAGGTTTTACATAAATCATATCGTTAGGTTGAATATAGTAATAAGGGGAATTCAAGACTGAGGCTTTAGTTAAATCTATATGGTGTATTTTTTGTCCTTGAGGATATTGTCTAACTATTATTATATCTTTTTTATCACCAGTAATTGGAATCTCTCCAACATTAGCAATGGCTTCAAAAATACTCACTCGCTCTTGAAATAAGGTTACAGTACCTGGAGACCCAACTTCACCATTAACAGTAAACCTTACACCTGATAACTTTACTGTAACAAAGATATTAGCAGTTTCTTTAAACTGTTCTTCTAATAATTTTGCCTCTATCATTTCTTGTATTTCGCTTGCTGTTCTACCTAAAACATTTATTTCACCAAGCGTAGGTACTCTTATATTTCCATGAGAATCAACAGTAAAGCCATCAAAATAAGCACGTTCAGCACCACTAGCATTAAGATTAGACTCACTGCTAATAGGATTGAATATACTCACAGAATTTTGATCCAAAACCTTTATTCTAATACTAATAATATCGTTTATTTGTATCCGATAAGGTTTTTGCTTTTCTTGAACACCAGTAATCTGTTGAGAATCGCCCATATCATCCTGTAAATAGAGAATTTCCTTTTGTGGAATACAAGAAGTTGCTAGCACGGTAAAAATCAGACCTATAGCAAAGATCGTTTTTTTCATAATTGAGGCGCGTTGTTTGACCACAAATATAGCTTTTCATCGGGAATAACAAAACTTTTATCGGATTTTTTGGTTTTTTATCCGTTATTTGCAAAATCGCTATGAATTACATTTCCGTTGAAAATATATCAAAATCGTATGGAGAATTAGTTCTTTTTCAGGACTTATCTTTTAGCATACACAAAGATCAGAAAATTGCCTTGATTGCAAAAAATGGCACTGGTAAAACATCAATTCTTAATATCCTTTCAGGAAAAGATCAATCAGATACAGGGGACGTTGTTATGCGGAAAGGTTTGAAAGTATCCTTTTTATCTCAAGAACCTAGCTTGGATGATAACGCTACAATCGAGGAAACTATTTTCGTTGGTGATAGTGATGTTCTTAAAGTAATTCATGATTATGAGCAGGCTTTGCTTAATCCTGATGACAGTGAAGCATATCAAAAAGCGTTTGAAAACATGGAAGCGTATAATGCTTGGGATTTTGAAACACAATACAAACAAATTTTATTCAAATTCAAGTTAGAAGACCTTCAGGAAAAGGTTAAGAATCTTTCAGGTGGACAGAAAAAACGTTTATCATTGGCGCAGACATTACTCAGTAAACCTGACGTATTGATTCTTGATGAGCCCACTAATCACTTGGACTTAGAAATGATTGAATGGTTAGAGAGCTATTTCAAGGATGAGAATATTACCTTGTTCATGGTCACACATGATCGTTATTTCTTAGAACGTGTATGTAATGAGATTATAGAATTAGACCATGGTAAACTATATAGTTATAAAGGGAACTACTCCTATTATTTAGACAAGAAAGAAGCACGAGTTACTCAGGAAGCGACTGAAACCAATAAAGCTAAGCAACTTTTTAAAAAGGAACTAGACTGGATGCGTCGCCAACCTAAAGCGCGTACAACTAAATCTAAATCGCGGATAAGTGATTTTACGGAAATAAAACACAAAGCGCATCAACGAAGAAATGACCATGTTGTACAGTTGGAATTAAATATGGAGCGTCTTGGAAGCAAGATTATAGAATTACATAATGTAGGCCACGCTTTCGATGATAAGATTATTTTAAAGAAATTTGAATATGTCTTTAAAAAAGGAGATCGTATTGGTATCATTGGTAAGAACGGAACAGGAAAATCTACCTTTCTAAATATATTGACAGGTAGCATAAAGCCACAAAACGGAAAAGTGGTCGTTGGCGAAACTGTAAAATTCGGCTATTACACGCAAAGTGGTATACAACCCAAAAATGGTCAGAAGGTCATAGATATCATTAAAGAATTTGGAGATTACATTCCATTGAAGAAAGGCAGGCAAATTAGTGCACAGCAATTATTAGAGCGTTTTCTGTTCAGCAGGAAAAAGCAATATGATTTTGTAGACAAACTAAGCGGAGGTGAGTTAAAGAGGCTGTACTTATGTACTGTATTGATACAAAATCCTAACTTCTTGATTCTCGATGAACCCACCAACGATCTTGATGTTGTGACCTTGAATGTCCTTGAGAATTTCTTATTGGACTTTCCAGGGTGTTTACTTGTGGTATCTCACGACCGTTACTTTATGGACAAGGTGGTGGATCATTTATTTGTTTTTCAAGGCGAAGGTGTTATTAGCAATTTTCCAGGTAATTATAGTGACTACAGAACTTATGAAGACAGCCAACCTGTAGTATCTGATACCCCTAAAAGCGAAAAGAACGATTGGAAAAAAGATAATACCAGTAGATTAAGTTATAATGAGCAAAAAGAGTTAAATACCATTGAAAGTAAATTAAAATCTTTGGAGTTTGATAAAAATGAAATACAATCCAAGTTTTACACTGAAGGTCTTTCAAATGAAGAGATTAGCGATTTATCTGGAAAACTACAAAGCATTACAGATACCATTGAAGAAAAAGAAGAACGCTGGCTTGAGTTGTCATCTAAGCTGGAAGGTTAGACTATGTATCTCATCATTCAATACATAAAATTCTTATTACGAGCAACTAACCAACATGGTGTTCATTCGCCTTTCGTTTATAAACTCATTACGGAATGCATGTATGATAAAAAAAAACATTCTGTATATGCTACATTAAAATTATTCAGACAGCGATTATACAAAAACGATTTGATAATTTTAGTTCAAGATTTTGGAGCAGGTTCGAGGGTGTTCAAAAGTAATGCAAGACAAATAAGTAAAGTAGCAAAAACCGCAGGAATTACTAAAAAACATGCTGAATTATTATATAGAATCAGCAGCTATTTAAAGCCAAAAAACATATTGGAGCTCGGCACCTCTTTAGGGATGGCAACTTCGGCTTTAAGTCTAGGGAATCTAAAAGGAGATATCGTAACCATTGAAGGCTGTCAAGAAACAGCTCAAGTCGCTAAGGCGCAATTCGAGCATTTTCAATTAAAAAATATTGAACTAATTAATTCAGAGTTTAATATTGCCCTTAATCTTGAGAAGATTAGAGAGACAAAATTCGATTTGGTGTATATAGATGGTAATCATAATAAAAAAGCGACGCTGGATTATTTTAATATACTCCTTAGCAATATAAATAATGATAGTATTATGATTTTTGATGACATTCATTGGTCCAAAGACATGACTGAAGCTTGGGAAGCTATCAAACAACATCCTCAAGTAAAAGTGACTGTCGATATTTTTTATTGGGGGCTTGTGTTCTTCAGAAAAGAACAAGAAAAAGAACATTTTTCAATTAGGGTGTAACAAGCTCAAGACTTTAACGTCATATTAAGAGTTAAACTGCTATATTGCACTGGATAGCTATCGAGAGCAATAACCACAAAACCAATACTTGATGAGCAACGTCATTGAAATCAGGAATATGATCAGGGATTTCCAATTAGGTCAAGAGACCGTTCATGTTCTTAAGGGCATCGATCTTGATATAAAAAAAGGTGATTATGTCGCTTTAATGGGGCCTTCGGGTTCTGGAAAATCAACACTTATGAACCTTTTAGGGTGTCTTGATACACCAACTGCCGGTTCCTATATGCTCAATGGCCAAGATGTTAGCCAATTGAGTGATGATGAATTAGCAGATATTCGCAATAAAGAAATAGGCTTTGTATTCCAAACCTTTAATTTATTACCGCGCACAACTGCTTTAGATAATGTAGCATTGCCAATGGTTTATGCTGGCGCTTCCAAATCTGAAAGAAAAATGCGTGCTGAAGAAGTATTGACAGATGTTGGTCTTGCCGACAGAATGGATCACAGGCCAAATCAATTGTCAGGTGGGCAGCGCCAAAGAGTTGCTGTCGGAAGAGCTCTAGTAAATAAACCAACCATTATTCTTGCAGATGAGCCCACAGGTAATTTGGATTCAAAAACAGGAATAGAAATTATGGCTTTGTTTGACGAAATCCATGCTAATGGTAACACCGTTATTGTAGTCACACATGAAGAAGAAGTTGCGGAACATGCACATCGTATCATTCGGCTTCGCGATGGCATGATTGAAACGGATGTAAGGAATAAATAATCTACCTTATTAATATTCAGATGGACGATAAGACCATTCTATATATAGTTATAATAGCCATATTGTTCTTAATTGTACAACGCAATAACAAGAATAATAAAAAGAAGTTATACGACAGAAAAAGTAGAAATTTTCGAGAAAACTATAAAGCCAAAAAAAAAGATTCTCTTGATAACGACGACACCGAACCCTCTGACTAAATGATGACTATTCTTATTCTTGTGGGTGTTTTAATAATCGTAAAAGCCATCGCTAGAAATACGAAACGCAAGAGCGATTTAAGTCGAAAAAATTCTCCATTTAATAAACGAAGACTAAGAAAATAGTTATTACTTGGGAAACAAAAATATTTCACTTTTAACTATTATCCCTTAACTTGCTAGAGCGAAATGAACAAACTAGATTTAAGTCGCGAAAACAAAAGAAATATTTAGCGAATTACATCTAATATCTAAAACAATAACATCTATCAGATGAAAATTTACACCAAAACAGGCGATAAAGGTACGACGGCACTATTTGGAGGCACACGCGTTCCAAAGCATCATATACGCATTGAAAGTTACGGAACTGTCGATGAATTAAATTCGCATATAGGCCTTATTCGGGATCAAAAAATAGATTCTCACTACAAAGAAGTGCTAATGGGTATTCAAGATAAACTATTTACCGTTGGAGCCATTCTTGCCACAGATCCAGAGAAAGCTATTCTTAAAAATGGAAAAAAACGATTAAATATTCCAAAAATTGATTCTGAAGACATTGAACTCTTAGAAACAGAAATGGATACTATGAATGGCTTATTGCCGCCAATGACCCACTTTATACTTCCTGGAGGCCATCAAACTGTGTCATTCTGTCACATAGCGCGCTGCGTGTGCCGTAGGGCAGAACGTTTAGCGTCGGCACTCAATGATTTAGAGTCTTTTGATGCTTATACACTTACCTATCTCAACCGTCTTTCTGACTATCTTTTTGTATTGGCACGAAAGTTGTCTCATGATTTGCAAGCAGCGGAAATAAAGTGGATTCCTAAAAAACAATCCTAAATTTATAAACCTGCGAATTATTAACACTGCAAAGCGTTGATTTTCAGTGAAAAAAAGACGTTCTTAAAATTAATGACGAAATAATTAGTTTTTTACTTGACTTTTTGATCTAAAAATTTATTTTTGCAAAAATTAAACCTATTACTGTATGTATTGGACATTAGAACTAGCATCTTATTTAAGTGATGCGCCTTGGCCAGCTACTAAAGATGAATTAATCGATTATGCGATTAGAACTGGAGCTCCTTTGGAGGTAGTTGAAAATTTACAATCTATTGAAGACGAAGGTGATTCTTACGATTCAATTGATGAAATTTGGCCTGACTACCCAACAGACGACGATTACCTCTGGAATGAGGATGAATATTAAATAATAATTGCAAAACTAAAGTTAAAAAGTCTCATTCGAGGCTTTTTTTATTTCTGATTTCCTCATTAAGACAAGCACAACCGTTATCTTTGATAACTGGTAAACTAAATTTATAAACCAAACAGAAAAGACATATAAATGAGTTTCTTAAATTCAGTATTAAAAGTATTTGTAGGCGATAAATCCAAGCAGGATGTTAAAGCCCTCTCTCCTATTATTGACCAAGTTAACGCATTCGACAAAGAGCTAGAAGCTTTATCTCATGACGAGTTAAGAGCCAAAACTGCATATTTCAAGGAAAACATAGCCAAAGCAAGAGCTCCTTTCCAGAGTGAAATGGACAAGCTACAAGAAGAAGCTGAGGTTACTGAAGATATTGACAGAAAAGAAGATATCTACCAAGAAATCGATAAACTAAAAGACGAATTATACAAGGCATCAGAAGATTGCTTGAACGACATCATGGCTGAAGCCTTTGCAGTCGTAAAAGAAACGGCAAAGCGTTTTGTTCATAATACAGAAATAACTGTTAGCGCAACACCTTACGACCGAGAGTTATCTGGAGACAAAAGCTATGTTACCTTAGACAATGATAAAGCTACTTGGGCAAATTCATGGGATGCCGCTGGAAAGCCAATCACCTGGGACATGATTCATTATGACGTCCAACTAATTGGAGGTGTTGCATTGCACCAAGGTAAAATTGCTGAAATGCAAACTGGTGAAGGTAAGACCCTTGTAGCATCGTTACCAATGTATCTCAACGCATTATCTGGTAATGGTGTGCATCTGGTCACTGTAAATGACTATTTAGCAAAACGCGATAGCGCATGGATGGCACCTTTATTTGAGTTTCATGGTATGAGTGTTGATTGTATCGATTATCATCAACCCAATTCAGCCGCACGAAAAAAAGCGTACAATGCAGATATAACCTATGGTACCAATAACGAATTTGGATTTGATTACCTGCGTGATAATATGGCACATTCACCAGATGATTTAGTACAACGCCCACACCATTATTCCATAGTCGATGAAGTAGATTCTGTATTAGTTGATGATGCCAGAACCCCATTGATTATTTCTGGTCCTATTCCACAAGGTGATAGGCATGAATTTAATGAACTCAAGCCAAAAGTAGACGATATTGTACGTGTGCAACGACAATACTTGACAGGAGTCTTGGCAGAAGCCAAGAAACTCATTAAAGAGGGTGATGATAAAGAAGGAGGTTTTCAATTATTGCGTGTTTTTAGAGGAATGCCCAAGAACAAAGCACTTATCAAGTTCTTGAGTGAGGAAGGTGTTAGACTAAAACTTCAGAAAACCGAAAATTTCTATATGCAAGACAACAACCGTGAAATGCCAAAGGTAGATACAGAGTTGTACTATGTTATTGATGAAAAGAACAATCAAATAGAATTATCTGATAAAGGTGTTGAATTTCTTTCTGGTAAGGATGATCCTAATTTCTTTGTAATGCCAGAAATGGGAATCGAGGTTGATAAAATTGAATCACAAGGGCTTGCCGCGGAAAAAGAAGCAGAACTCAAAGAAGACTTGTTCAGAGATTTTGGAGTTAAGTCTGAACGTATACATACACTTAATCAATTATTGAAGGCCTATACCCTATTCGAAAAGGACATACAATATGTCGTGATGGAAAACAAGGTCATGATCGTAGATGAGCAAACAGGGCGTATTATGGATGGTCGCCGTTATTCCGACGGATTACATCAAGCTATTGAAGCCAAAGAAAATGTAAAAATCGAATCTGCAACACAAACATTTGCTACGGTAACATTACAAAACTTCTTCAGAATGTACCGTAAGTTATCCGGTATGACAGGTACTGCTGTCACAGAAGCTGGTGAACTTTGGGAAATCTATAAATTGGATGTTGTTGAAATCCCGACCAATAGACCTATCGCTCGTGATGACAGACAAGATTTGGTCTATAAGACAAAACGAGAAAAATACAATGCGGTTATTGATGAAGTTACTAAGCTATCTCAAGAAGGTCGCCCAGTGCTTATTGGTACTACCAATGTAGAGATAAGTGAGCTATTAGGAAAGATGCTAAGCATACGCAAAGTACCACATGATGTCCTGAATGCTAAATTGCATAAAAAGGAAGCAGACATCGTGGCAAAAGCTGGAGATCCAGGACAAGTAACCATTGCCACTAACATGGCAGGTCGTGGAACAGATATCAAGCTATCTGACGCTGTTAAAGCATCTGGTGGATTAGCAATTGTAGGAACAGAGCGCCATGATTCGCGTCGTGTAGACAGGCAGTTACGCGGTCGTGCAGGACGTCAAGGGGATCCAGGAAGCTCTCAATTTTATGTGTCTTTAGAAGATAACCTCATGCGTTTATTTGGTAGTGAACGAATTGCTAAGATGATGGACAGGATGGGATTAGATGAGGGTGAAGTAATTCAGCACTCCATGATATCAAAATCTATTGAGCGTGCTCAGAAAAAAGTAGAGGAAAACAATTTCGGTGTACGTAAGCGATTATTAGAATATGATGATGTAATGAATGCCCAACGTGAAGTGGTTTACAAGCGTCGTTACCATGCGTTGTTCGGAGAGCGCTTACGTGTAGATCTAGCAAACATGATTTTTGACACGTCAGAGATCATTTCAGAAACTAATAAAGATGCAAGTGATTATAAAAATTTCGAATTTGAATTGATTCGTTACTTCTCTATGAGCACTCCAATTAGTGAAGAAGAATTCAACAAAATGTCAATTCAAGATATTTCTCAAAAAGTATATCACTCAGCGTTTGATCATTACAAAGAAAAAATGGAACGTAATGCAGATTTGGCGTTCCCTGTCATAAAAAATGTATATGAAACGCAACGCGACAAATTTAAACGTATTGTTGTACCATTTACAGACGGTATTAAAAACTTACAAGTCGTTACCGATTTAGAAAAAGCTTATGAAACAAAAGGCAAGCAACTAATTACTGACTTTGAGAAAAACATTACACTAGCTATTATAGATGATGCTTGGAAAACTCATTTACGTAAAATGGATGAATTGAAGCAATCTGTACAATTAGCGGTACACGAACAAAAAGATCCTCTGTTAATCTACAAATTCGAATCCTTTGAGTTATTCAAGAAGATGATTGACGAGGTAAATAAAGATGTGATTTCTTTCTTATTTAAAGGAGAGCTACCTACTGAAGATACAAGTGCAATTCAAGAAGCTAGACAAACACGACGCAAAGAACAAACGCAGACTTCTAAAGAAGAAATTCAGAATATGGACGAGCGTTCGGCTGAAGCTAAAGCCGCTGGACAGACACAAAGACAACAAGTAGTAGAAACTATTGTTCGTGAGCAACCAAAAATTGGACGTAACGACAAAGTTACTATTAAGCATGTAATGAGTGGAGAAAATAAAACTCTAAAATATAAACAAGCCATTCCCTTAATTCAGAAAGGTGACTGGGTATTAGTGGAGTAATGGCGTTTAATTATTTCAGTTTCTATTTATCACTGTTTTTCTAAACACTCTAAGCAGTAATACTACATATACAATCATAAAAAAACCGAAGCAATGCTTCGGTTTTTTAATATATTCCTTACAAATCTGTAAGGCATTTCCTTAGATATAGTAAGGTGAAAAATCAAGAGATTAGGTTAGCTCTATTTATCTTCGGGGTCTTGAAGTATTTACGCCAACGTTGTTAAACCTAATGCTAGTCAGGTTATAGTAAGCGATTATATTAAAGGGATTTTTTAGTTGTTATTAAAGGCGTTGGCGGTAAATACAATAAATTATTGCAGCATTTACATCTACCATAAAATTTAAACTCTGTATTGCTAAATTAGCAAGATTTAAAACCAATTAAAGAACTCATGGTTTTTTATTATTATATTTCTACTCTATAAAAATATAAAGCAAAACAATATTAATGCAGATTTATTACCTTTCAGTAGAATAGTTGTTTTCTTTATATGAAAAAGTTTCTTTGGATAGTATTCCTCCTATTATTATTGAGTAGTTTGATTTTTTATTTCTGGGCAAGTAACAATGCTTTAGATGAAGTAGAGTATACCCAATTAATAGATTATCCAGCCAAACCTGTTCCATATAAAGACACTTTATCAATCATAACTTTCAATATTGGGTATTTATCTGGCATGACCAATAACCAAGCTATAAAACCAAATACAAGACTTAATGCCAAAAATCACCAAAGAACCATTGATCTTTTCAGAGAGTATCAGCCCGACATGGTCGTTTTCCAAGAAATTGATTTTGACTCGTACCGTTCTTTCAATAATAACCAATTAAGGTCAATAGGAGAATTCTCAAACTTCGATATGGGCGCTATGGCCATTAATTGGGATAAAAACTATGTGCCTTTTCCATATGGATTACCAAGCACGCATTATGGCAAAATTCTTTCTGGACAAGGTGTTTTAAGTAAATATCCTATTATCTCTAATGAACGACTTGTTTTGAAGAAAGCAGATAATCCTTTTTACTACAATGCTTTTTATTTAGAGCGTCTTTTACAAATTACAAAAATAGATATTGGGGATACAGAACTTATAGTTATGAACGTTCATTTGGAAGCTTATAACAAAGAAGCTCGACAAAATCAAGCCAAGTATGTATTAGATACATATCGTAAATATGCATCAACATATCCAGTGATATTATTGGGTGATTTTAATGCAGAAGCACCTTATTGCAAAGACACGCAAGATTCGTTAACGCTGTCGTACTTCTTGGACGAGCCTCATCTGAATCAAGCTATTACACAAATGATGTACGAAAAAGCACCGAGCACATTCTTTACCTTCAATAGCGACACACCGTTTCAGAAGATTGACTATATCTTCTACTCCTCAGACAAGATTCAATCTATTGACGCAAAAGTGCTTCATGATTTTGGCGAAATTTCCGATCACTTACCAGTATTAATGCGTTTTACATTAACTGACATGCTATGAGCAAAAAAGGATTATTATATTTCTGTGAGATCAAACTCATTCAGAATTAATTCCCATTCTTGTCCTTCAATTATTTCTAAAATCTTTTGAGAAATGATTTTTTCTAGGTCTAAGTTATTTTTTGATAATCCGAATGCGTAAAATTGAACATCGAATTCAATAGGGATGAGTTCAATCTCTGAAAATGTTTTCTCTTGATCAATATGGTACTTTAAAATAGGCTCATCATACATAAAAGCTTCTACATCGCCATTTGCAAGAGCCGTTAAACCTTGCTCAACATTTTTAAACACTTGAATGTCTTTAAAAAAATGTGTCTTCAAGAACTCTGCTGAACTAGAGTTCTTAATCGACCCAACAGGGCGTTCTTTAAATTCAGTAAGGCTATTTGGATTGGTACTCATTTGGTTGACTGTTAAGCTAGAAGCAATACTAGCCGTTAGTCCAGAAATAAATAGCAGGCCTCCAAACATCAGTACTAGAGCCGTTATCTTTCCACCTTTACTTTGTGGAGCCTTATCACCATAACCAACCGTTGTCAAGGTCACAGCTGACCACCATAAACCATCCCAAAGACCTGCTAATCCATTACGAAAATGAGTAGGATTCTTGCGGTGCTCAAAATACCAACCTAACCAACCAAAAATAAAGATGATAAGCAATAAAACTAATAACCCTTTTAAGAAATTTGCATTGAAAAAAGCTTTTACAAATTGAATAAGTTTTTGCACTGGCGATAATCTTGCAACAGCTATAGTAGAATGCGAGGCATAAAATGCATCCGTAAAAATCATTTTTCTATTACGCTCACTAGTAATAGTTAAAGGATTGATACTAATATCTATATCTCCATTTTCAAGAGCTAACAACATCTCTGAAAACTCCATGGGCATTAATTCGTAGTTCAAATCTAAATCTCTCGCCACGCGTTTCCATAAAAGCATATTGATGCCTTCCTGACTTCCACTGTTCTCTATAATAAAAGGCGGCGCCATAGTATAGCCCACTTTAAGAGTGTCTTTTTCTTGAGACCATATGATAGAGTAGCTAAATAGTAAAAAAGCTATGAACAAAGACTTTTTCATCAATACATTTCATTAAGTTTTAAAGATACATTAAATACAAAAGTTTTATCTATATTCAGCCAATGAATGAATCTACACATCAAAAAAACTGGTTTCAACACCACTGGAAATGGCTAGTGCCAGCAATAATTTTATTAAGCTTAATTCCTGTCTTACAATCTTCTTTAGGTGGTGCTCTCAAAGATTATGGCACCTTGTATACAAATCCTTCTATTTACGAAAATGCATTAGATATAGTAAGAGGACATGAGGAAGCATCCAATTTTTTAGGGACACCAATTGAAACGCTTTTCTTAGTTGAAGGTGAAGTTCAATATTTTAATGATGGAAACTCAGTTAAAATGACTATTCCAATTAAAGGTCGCAAAGTAAAAGGCAGAATGGATGTTGAAGCCGATAAAGTTAATGGTAAATGGGTCTACGCACTCATTAGAGTACGCGCTAAAAAACCTAAGGTTCAAATAGAGGTTCTAAAGACTGAATAAACTACCTTTGCTTCATGGGTTTAAACAACAACGATGTCTTCAAGAAACTACGCGTCGCACATAAATTACGTGATAATGAAATAGTTGAGATACTAAAATTAGTGGATTTCAGGATATCCAAAAGCGAGCTTGGTGCTTTCTTCCGAAATGAGAATCATCCTAAATATATGGAGTGTGGCGACCAGATACTACGCAATTTCTTGAATGGATTAATTATTCACTTACGTGGACCAATGCCAGAAAAGAAGACAAAGGAATAGATATTATCTAATAATTCTCTACAATTTGCTTTCTCTTGGCAATCATTTCTCTATGACTGACTTTCTTAGCAGAATTCCTACGAGAATTACTGGTTTCAACTATACGTTGTTTTCTAGTAGTGTTTCTATTGGAGCTTCGCGAAATTACTGATGGCCTTGAAGGCACTTCATTAATACGAATAACAGCATTATTCTTCGATATTTTAGGCTTAATCGCCTTCTTTATCTTAGTGGTGCTATTGTTTTGCTTATTCTGAGCCATCATATTACTGGTCACAAAAAAACAGATAAAAGTTAGTGGAAGTAAAAGCTTCTTCATAACAGTTTAATTTAGGTTAACATAGATTAGGACCGACAATGTACAAAAAAAATCATAATTCGATGAAATGCACTGTTATTCAAGCCATAACTTAAAGTCCTTAACACGCTCTCTAGCAACAATTACGTCTTGATCATTATAGGAATTCAACTTAATTTGAAGTCTTGAATTGGTATAACTCACCATATCCTTAATGGCGTTAATATTCACATAGAACTTGCGATTGATGCGGAAAAATACATCTGGCTGTAATTCGCCTTCCAGATGTTCTAATGTAGTATCAAGTAAATAATTACGTCCTTGTGTGGTATATGCATAAGTGCCTTTATTCTCACTATAAAAACATTCAATTTCATCTACAGGAACCATTTTTAAATGTTGGCCGATTTTTATGGTAAAACGTTTTTTGTATTCACGGTCTATAGGATTAATGAGTAGTTTCTTGATGTCATCAAAATCTAAAGTAACTTTCTGTCTTGTTGGTTGTTGTTCCTTGTATTTTTCAACAGCTTTAGCAAGTTCGACCTCATCTATAGGCTTTAATAGATAATCAATGCTATTCAACTTAAAAGCTTGAAGGGCATATTCATCATAAGCGGTTGTAAAAATGATAGCGGATTTAATCTCGATAGTTTCGAATATTTCAAAAGAGAGACCATCGCTTAGTTGAATGTCCAAAAAAATTAAATCTGGATGTTCATTATTATTGAACCACTCGATGGATTCTTCTACTGAATGGAGCATTACACTTATATTCACATCCAACTCTGCCAGCATACGATTCAATCGTCTTGCTGATGGTTTTTCGTCTTCTATGATGATTATCTTCATTCCCAGTTACGTTTATCTTTTTCTATCATCTCTTGAATCTTACGTTCTTCCCATTTTTTACCGAACAATAGGTCAGGTCCAAAAACACCAATGAAGTGAAAGAATAAACCAATACCCCAGAACAAGGCAACGGCAAACTTCTCAAAGCTAAAAAATGGTTCGTCCATATTATTATAACTAATAAGGATTATAAGCGAAATGTTTATGATAATGTAAATTGCTAAATGCCAATAAAACCCTATTAGTTTGTCCAATCTCTTTTTAGCTCTAATATAAGCCTCTTCGCGTTCAAATCTCTCCTGTGAATCGAACTGGTCGTTATCGTATGATTGTATATTTGTATTCATGATGTTGAATTTTAATTGATTACTATTACTCTTCTTCCT
Organism: Flavobacteriaceae bacterium; assembly: GCA_014238425.1. Lineage (GTDB taxonomy): Bacteria > Bacteroidota > Bacteroidia > Flavobacteriales > Flavobacteriaceae > JABABD01. The sequence continues at coordinate 17,968 of JABABD010000009.1, forward strand.
GTTTCATATATTCCCTTAGCTTCCTTTCTTCCCAATCTCTGCCCAAAATAACATTAGGTCCAAAAACTGAGAACGCGTGTATAAGAATTAGAATTCCCCAGATTAATGGTGTTATGAAAGTGCTTAAATCGAAAAACACTTCATTAAAAGTCTCTCCATTATTCAAATTTCTTGTGATCTTGAATACGACCATGAATGTATTGATAATGAAATACACAATACTGTGGATGTAAAAACTTTTTAGTTTTTCTGCTTTATGTTTTGCGAATATATAAGCCATTCGCTTTCTTGAATCTTCCATAATGCTTATTTCCAATTTTTTGTTTCTTCGTCCTTCATATATTGCTCAATCTTTCGTCGTTCCCATCCAGAACCAAATACACCGTCATTGACGAAGACTTTATAAGCATGAAAGCATATGCCGATTCCCCAGCCTAACATTGGCCACCAAAACCATTGATAATGCCATGACGTCCAGTAATTTACAAAAGCTAAAAATGGAATAATAATACAATACGAAATAATGCTATAGTAAAATTCCTTGAGCTCATCTACACGCTTTCTTGCACGTACATAGCTATCGTTCATTCTTGATGGAGTTTGTTGTGTTCTCATGATTGAAATTTGTTTAGTAAGCATAGGCAGTGCTACTGCAAAACGTTCTGCTTGTTGATTGATGATTACTTTTTTATTAGTTAATAAGTTATAGCGTTGCCTTATATTGTTTAAACCAACACCACTACTCTTTTTTACAATTTGTTTTGGTTGTAGATTGTTAATTACTACTAGATTCTCTCCTTCTTCATAAATTTTAATATGCAATGGTTTTGAGCTGGTAACGGTATTGTGTTTCACCGCATTTTCCAATAGTAACTGTAAAGACAATGGCACTACTTTACTTTCAGGATTTGCTGCATGTTCTGGTATATCAAATATGATACTATCTTCAAAACGCATCTTCAGTAAAGACATATAGGTTCTTGCAAAATCTAATTCTTCGTCTACTGTTACTAAATCTTTGTTCTTCTGCTCTAATACATAACGATACACTTTAGACAATGCCGTTGTAAACCGCTGTGCATTTTTAGGGTTTTCATCTATTAAACTCGTTAACACATTCAAACTATTAAATAGAAAATGAGGATCTAACTGATTTTTTAAAGCATCGAACTTGGCACTAGCTGTACCGGCAATTACCTTCTGTTCTTTAATCCTATTTTTTTGATACCTATTATAGAAATACACAAAGTGAAAGATGATAACGATAGTCAGTGTTATCCATAACCCAAAACTATAATGATTCCACTTCTGGTTAGTGATAAATGCTTCAAATGATTGGCCATAAAATGTAACCGTTATAAACATTCTCAACAAAAAAATCATAATCATCGTTATAACTACTGATCCAGTAATACCGATAACAATTCTCTTGATATTGATCTTTCCTGAGCCCCAATTAATAGTTTCGAGGTAATCAAAGAAAAACTTATTGCTATATCCAAGTACAAATGAATATAATTGGTATATGGCAAATTCAATTAAGAACTCATTTGTATTCTCATAATCAAATCCATCATAAAGGATGTTACCCACCATATAGACAGCAACTCCTATAAAAAACGTAATCAATATGTCTCTGGTGGTTTTATTCATGATAAATTCTTTGTGTTATGACCTCTACTTTTTACAGTCTTCGAGTATCTGTTTTGCTCTACCTTCTCCCCATTTTGGGTGGAATTCGCTTTCTGGTTTAAAGTTAGCAAAAAGTTCTAAGGAGCGTTCTACATCTTTACAAAAGGGTTTTGTATCCTGACCAAAAAACTTTGCGCCTCCCATATCCCATTCAGCTTTATTCAAAACCACTCTCGGATTATCTGGAGCTATCTGTTGCGCCTTAGCATATATCTGCATAACTGTTCCTGACAGCTTCATACCATATGTAGCGCCATCATATGCCACCCAAGCCGTGTGTAGTAAGGCTTGCATCACCATAATTTCAGGGTTGTCCTTTGATATGGCTGTCGCGTCGTTAAGTAAATCTTGAGCCTTATTCAATTGCGCAGTCAGTTTATCTATGTCTTTCTCACCAAAACTAGAGGTGATGTTAATTTGCGCCGCCCAATATGGTGGTAGCCAATTATCGGGTTCAGCTGTAGCAATGCGCTCAAATAAATTAGCGGCTTCTGTTGATTTGTTTTCTCCCCAAAGTTCAAATGCCTTTTCCATGCCTTTTTCATAGTTGTTTTGTCCAGCAACAATAAAGGACATTAATAATACGGTAATGGTGATAAATCGTTTCATTTTCTAGTTTTTTAAAGTTTAATATTTTGAATAATAGTTTCATTTTTCATTTCGAACTTGGCATCTTGCCATTTTGGTGGTCCAAAAAATGCTTTGGCTCTATTTGAACAGGCATTATCTTCTTTAGGAATGCCCATGAAATTCATATCGATCTCATTGTTATCATTCTCATCATGAAAAACTGAAATCGCATATACGCCTCGAGAAATATTCTTGAAGGTTACTTTGCTTTTTCCATCCTCTATTTTCCCGATGAGGCCCTTATGTGGCGTTTCCAACCAATTGCCTTCAGATACATATAGACCTACCATGATCTTTCCATTATTATTGTCAATATTTGAGATGTTGACAATAATATCTTCCCCTTCTGTAGTCTGTGCGAAACCAATTGATGAGATTAGCATTGCGATTATAATAAGATATTTCATAATTGTACATTCTTTAATTGTGAATCAAATATCCAACGAAACTTAAAGTTTTTAAAAAGACAGTTACCGAATTGTAAGTTATAATGGATGAATTGTATAAAGTTTGATTTTGTATAAAAATTAGCCAAGCATAAATATGTTATAAAATAAAAGTGATTACTTTTATCTTAATGAAATCACTGAAACTAAACACCTCTTATAAGCATCATTCAATAGTAGGATTAATAATAGGTGTATGGCTAGCACTTTTCTTAGTACTTATTGCTCCTTTTGATGCATCAGATCTTCCCTTTTTAATACGTCTAGAAATCCTACCTTTTTATGGCGTTATTTCATTCTTGAGTTATATCATCATCATACCATTACAAAATTGGGTATTTAAAAAATTACAGAAATGGACTCTTTTAACTGAGATAACGTTCATTATTGTTTTGAACTTAGTAGTATTAATTGGAAGCTACTTTTATTATAAAACAGAGATTATAAATGGCACATATTCATTTATCACATTCACATTAGAAGTCTATTATCCGATCTTCTTTATTTTGCTAATCGTATTAATTTTTGCCAGATGGTACCTCAATAAAAAAACGCCTAGTCCAAAAAATGAAAAAATAATTCTCAAAGGCGACAACAAGTTAGACGTATTGCAAATCGAGATTTCAGATCTAGTAAGTATTTCTAGTGCTGACAACTATATCGAAGTTAATTATCTTAAAAATGGTTCTTTACAAAAAAAATTATTGCGAACGACCCTAAAGAATGTTCATGCGGATTTACCAAGTTTATTAAAAGTACATAGATCATACCTCATAAATCCAACGCATTTTAAAGAATGGAAGAATTCAAATACTTTGTACTTAACCCAAATGGAAGTGCCCGTTTCTAAAAATTATAAAAAAGAGGTTTTGGTTATGAATCATTCATCCCTAAAAACAACGGATTCGCCCCAATACTAATAAAATTAGTACTTACAGTGATTTTCATTTATATTTTTGACATCAATAATTATCATTAAAAAACGAGCGATGAAAAAATATGCAATTCTATTAGTGGTCTTATTAATCTCTTTATGGGCTATTAGCCAAGATAAAGATCCTGACATTCTTCTAAAGCAATTAGTTTCAGGAAATAGTGTTATTGGTGCTTCGGCAGGATACTCCATTGATGGCACTACCATTTGGCAATCTGCAGTAGGTTCTGCAGATAAAAAAACGAAGAAACCATTTGAGCAAGATACCAAAGTAAGAATGGCATCTATAGCAAAACCGATGACAGCTATAGCCGTGATGCAATTGGTAGAGCAAGAATTAATTGATTTAGACGCACCTATTCAAAAATACATTCCTAATTTTCCTAAACAACCAAAAACACAAATTACCACAAGGCATCTATTGTCACAAACATCAGGAATCGATGGTTACAAAGATGGTAAAGAAGCTCAAACCACAACGAACTATCCGACACTGACCGATGCTATAAACATATTCAAAGACAGGGCGCTTTTGTTCGAACCTGGTACCCAATACAGCTACACCACTTATGGATATACAGTTTTAGGTGCCATCATTGAAAGAACATCTGGAATGAGTTATGGCACCTATATGCAAAAGAACATATGGAACAAAGCAGATATGATGCACACAGGTATTGAAGTCTTTAGAAGTGAAACAGACAACAAATCAGGCTTATATCATAAACATCGCAACGGAAAAATTAAAGCAGGAAAAGAGAATAATTTAAGCAACCGTATTCCTGGTGGTGGTTTTTACACCACAGTTGGTGATATGTTGAAATTTGGAAACAGTGTCATAAACAACACATTTATTAAAGCGGAAACGCTAAGAACAATGAGACAGCACCATAGTTTAGAAAAAGAAAGAAATGGCTACGGTTTTGGTTGGTTTTTATATAACCCTAAGCCAAATGAAGGTGCTATAATAGGTCATACAGGCGAACAAACAGGATGCTCTTCACAATTATTTATCATTCCAGAAAAAGGTATTGTTGCTATTGTTCTTGCTAATACTTCTGGAGCTTTAAGAGAAGCTAGTATTTTAGCCAGTAAGTTGATGAATATAGCTTTATCTAAAGAATAAGCAGTTGTTCACAACAACTTGACTTTGAAGAAAAAACCTGCTAACTTCGTTAACGTCTGATTTAGACAATTAAAAAAATCCATATCATGTCATTCCGTATAAATTATTTTAAAGAACTATTTATTTGAAATTTTCAGATTCTTTATTTTTAAAAGTATTCCAAATTGGCTGAAAAATTAACCGAGTGAAAAAATAACCAACTAAACATAACGGATAAATTAAAGAAATAAAATAAGGTGCAAATTCACGTTGAAATACAATATTAAAGGCATTTAATAAATTCAATATTAATATTAGAAAACCAATTAAGAAATATGTAAATACAATCATCTTGGATTTCCTTCTTCGAAATTTAGATATCTTAACTTTTATCGATAGATAGTAAATGAATCCTAAATAGTTTATGCTACCCAATCCACTACTTATAGCCCACACCAAAGAATCACTTAAACCAAAACTTGATAACATTAAAGGAAAAAGTGAAAAGAAAGTTCCCACCAGACCTGTAGCTACTATAAACTGTAAATTAATAGCATCACTTTTTTTAATCGTAAATCCATCTTTAAATTGGAATGTTGCAATAATGGCAGAAAAACCTACAAATGCCACTGTGACTTGAGTTAATGTTAATAATATCGCAGACTCTTCCATCATTTTTGATTTAAAATTATGTAAATCTACGTAAAAAAGTAAACCTAATAATCTCTTTATAATTTTATTAGAAATAGAATTTTGAAAATATATTTATATAAATCTGTACATAACAATGGCCATATTTCATTGTGGTTTTGTGTCACACTAAAAGTTTAGTATATTCACCATAGTTGATTTCTACAGCGGAAAATCCTGCGGATTATAAGTCGCACAAATCATACACCAACACATTAACGAAATCTCAAAATAATCCCGAAGAATTCATCAAAAAAAAGTTGCTTTAAAAAAAATTATTATATTTGCGGTGTACTAGTTAACTAATACACTAATAATGATACACATCAATAACCTTAGATTTCACTACCCGAATGGAAAATCCATTCTCAATGATATGTCCTTGGAGTTGAGTTCTGGGAGCATATATGGGCTTTTTGGAAGAAACGGCGAAGGCAAAAGCACCCTTATGAAACTTATGGCTGGTCTATTGTTTCCCAAAGCCGGTGATTGTTTTGTCTTAGAAGAAGACGTTTCTAAACGATCTGCGAACGTATTACAAGATATCTTTATTATTCCTGAGGACTTTGAGTTGTCCGCATTAAAAATAGCTACTTATGAAAAAGTGAATTCCGCGTTTTATCCTAAATTCTCTCGAGAGTTATTTTATGAATTAATCAATGAATTTAAGCTCTTACCAACTGAGAACATCGCCAACCTATCTTTTGGTCAGAAAAAGAAAGTGTTCATTGCTTTCGGTATTGCCGCAAATACAAAGCTCTTATTAATGGATGAACCTACTAACGGACTTGATATTCCTTCTAAGAGTCAGTTCAGGAAGATACTAGCATCTACAATAAATGAAGAAAAATGCATAATCATCTCAACACATCAAGTACGAGATCTTCATAGTTTGATAGATCATGTTGTTATTTTGGATCAAACCAAGGTCTTGTTCAATCAATCACTTGCAAAAGTGTCTAAATATTTATGGTTCGGAAAGACATCACAAGATATCGAAGATACTTTAATTTATTCTGATGTCACATTTGGAGGCAAAGCGATTCATCACCGAAAGGACAAAAATGAAACAGAAGTAGATCTAGAATTATTATTCAATGCGGCATTAAGCGAAACTGAAAAAATCAATAACGCCTTAAAAAACTCTTACCGTGAAGCAATCATTTAGCATTCAACGCATACGCGATTTTATCTACAGAGATACCCTACTTCTTAAGGGTAGTTTAATAACAGCATTCTCTGTAGCTGCAGCTTTTTTGTTTATCGCCATCTGGGCCAATTTAAGAGGAGACTATGTTCTAACACAAGTAGAGTATGCTACTATTTTCGGAATCATATTCATACCTATCGGATTGTTTTTAACGTTCGCTATCTTCAGGGAAGCTAATAATAAACAACATAATCATTTTTACTTTTCTTTACCTATATCGCCATTAGAGAAACTTCTAGCGACCTGGTTTACAACCAGCATCTTATATACCGTATTATTTTCCGTTTTTGCGATGATTATAGGGCAACTTGCTATTGCGTCAGGTAGTATGCTATCGAAAGCAGAATTTCATTTGTTGCCCATGTTTTCTGAAAATTATTGGTCTGTGATAAAATTTTATATCATCATTCAACCTTTATTCTTACTTGGTGCTATAGCCTTTAATAAGAATCGTCTAGGGAAGACCATCTTTTGGATACTGCTGGCTGTTATTGGCTTTGCAGTATTGAATGGTGTTCTCTGTTTTACTGTAAATGATGGCGCTGTAGATATGTTTTCGAGCGAACAGTTTGATTCTAATGCCTTTGAGCTTGCTATAAAAGATTTTTCCAGCATTGGCAGTTGGTTCTGGGCAATCATCTTGGGGCCAGTCATGTTATTGGCCGCCTATTTTAAGTTAACAGAAAAGGAAGTATAGACGATGGACTTTGACAATGCCAAGCCTATTTATTTGCAGATCGTAGAACTCTTCTACGAGAACATTCTCTTACGACAATGGCAGGAAGCTGAGCGCATACCTTCCGTTAGAGAGATTGCAGTGATGGTTGAAGTCAATCCAAATACAGCGATGAGGGCATTTACGTATCTCCAGGAACAAGATGTCATCCACAATAAAAGAGGGATTGGGTATTTCGTTTCTGAAAATGGTTACGATAAAGTCCTTGACATAAAGAGAAAAGAATTCAAGGAAGAAATGCTTCCAGATGTGTTCAAGAAAATGAAACTCCTTGACGTCACTTTTGAAGAGGTAAAAGCTTCTTTTAATGATTACCTAAAAAAAACAACTCATGAAAAAGAGTAATTTCATCATACTAAGTGCACTTGGAGCAATTTTCATTTTCTCCATTGCTTTCCAATTAAATGTGAATCGTCATTTACGAGACACGCCAGCTAAAAGTGAAATCATTACGAATATTTCAGAAGAAAGAACGGTTGGGGTTTTCAATAAGATTTCTGTCAGTCATGGTATAAAAGTCTATTTTATTCAGGATAGCATCACTCAAATTAAAGTATTAGCACCTGAAAGTATAATACCATTCATAAAAACAAAAGTTGAAAACGGAGAATTAATAATTGAAAAGACAAAACAAAACAAAAGCAAAGACATTGTGAAAGTTTCCATCTCCAATGGCCAGCTCAATGCATTAAAAGCAAGTTCTAGAGCCTATTTTGAAACTATTGGAGAAGTAACTGGTGATAATCTTGTTTTGGATTTTAGCAGTGATACCAAGGCGAACTTGGAATTATCCTTTCAATCTATTCAATGCAAAGCCGCTTCAGGTTCGCAAATAAAATTCAAAGGAAACACCTCGAATATTGAATTCACAAATTAAAAAGACATCTATGAACTAAACAGAGTAAAAATCATCAATCAATCAATCAATCAATCAATCATCAATCATCAATCATCAATCATCAATCAAAAAACGAACATTATGAAATCAACACAAAGCATTACAAGCACATTAGAGCTTAAAGACGTGCACATCAAGAAACCACCAAAGATCCAATTATATCTTATGAGGACGATATACCTACTGACCTTTATCAGTCTCGGTATCGATAACTGGTCAACTATCTTCTTTCCTGATGAACAATTGGGCGCCCTTAGCGGCGTAGCCATAAGTTTCTGGGCCGCTTATGCCCTACTGATGGGCTTTGGAGTTAGGTATCCACTAAAGATGTTACCCATGCTACTTTTACAATTATTGTACAAATCGGCTTGGGTCATTGGAGTCTATCTTCCAGCAAGATCTGCGGGTCTATTGAACGACAACCTAGACGAATTTTTCAGGATTTTTATAATAGCTATTATTATAGACCTAATCATCATTCCTTGGCCATATACTTATAAGACGTATATAGCAAATTTCTTTAACTTCAAGAAATCAGCTACTAAAAGCTGATGAATCATCAAATAAAAAATAAAAAATGGAACCAATAAATAAAACCATACAATTCGGCGAGCATGTAAAAGGGTACAATATCCCAGTATTAAATGAACGAGAAATACGCGCCGCAGCGGGCATTTTGTTCTTGATTATGTTAATCTCCATATTAGTGGTCATCTTCACTGGTAACTTCACAATGCTAAAATATGTAGTGACCATTTTCCTAACCGATATTAGTATACGTGTCTTCATTAACCCGAAATATTCGCCTTTTCTAATTATAGGGCGTTTAATGGTTCGTAATCAAGTACCTGAATACGTAGGCGCACCGCAAAAAAAGTTTGCTTGGGTCATCGGAGTTATACTATCGTCTCTCATTTTTATTCTATCTAATGTTGTGAACTCATATGGACCGATAACGGCTTTGGTCTGTTTGATATGTTTGATATTCCTATTTTGGGAAACCGCCTTCGGCATCTGCTTAGGCTGCAAATTCTATGGTATATTCTATAAAAACAAGGTGCAATACTGTCCTGGAGAGATCTGTGAGGTAAAAGATAGACAGGATATTCAGCGGACTTCCAAATTTCAAATATTCATCATTTTTGGGTTCATAGCTTATATCTTGCTCATCGTCCTTTTTTTCAACGAGCCATTTAGCGAAAGCCCCGATAATTTATGGGACATTATTAATGGGACGGTCGTCGAATGATTTTTAAGTAAAGAATAGGTATCTGTAATTTCATTGGCTGACTTTGATAAAAAATATCAGAAACCGATAAATCGTTAATAAAATATTTGCGTCTATATATTTAGAGTAATACTCGCAATTTAATATCAAATAAAAAAAATAACATGAAATCAAATAAAAAAATTGGAAGACTTGTAGGACTATTGTTTCTACTCATTTTTGCAATAGGTATTATAGTTTATCAACTTTTACAAGGGCCTGTACTATTTTCAGATAATTTTCTAACTACAACTTCTGCGAACTCAAATGAAATCATTATTTCGACTTTACTTTTATCTTTAAGTGGCATCTCATCTGTTGTTATAGCCACAATTTTATTTCCAATTTTTAAAAAATATAGTATCACCTTGGCATTTTTATATTTAGCATTTAACATACTAGGTTTTATAGCTATATCTATTGATAATATTAGTGTTTTATCTATGTTAGAATTAAGTCTAGAGTATACTAAAGATGGAACTGACAATTCTGACATATTAGGTACATTAGGTAACGTGTTTTATAAAAAACATTGGTGGACACACTACTTGAGTCTACTCATTTCTTGCTTCCCAGTTTTTATTTTATACTATACATTGTACGCCTCTAAATTAATTCCAAAAATCATTTCTATCGTTGGGATAATAGCCGTAATTCTTATGTTTATTGAAATATTATTTTCGATTTTAGGAAATAGCATTAGCATGAATATGCTTCTTCCTATAGGACTCATTCAACTAATTCTTCCACTTTGGTTAATTTTCAAAGGATTGAATTCATCAACTTTAGAAGCTGAAATAAAATAATGGAATTTAGTAAGTAAAAACTGTACAAAACAACATGTATTACTCATTGTTTACTTTGCGTTTACTTTGTGTTTACTTTGTGTTTACTGGGAAAATCCTATGGATTTTCCTCTAGCTTGTTTCATTTTTGCTAAATGAGTTGTTTAACTATACACGAACGCGTCGGCGAAACCTACAAATTATCCAACTGATTACTACTATTATCTTCGCTGATCGTCCAGAAGAATCCAACGAAAAAGAACTGATCTGCTGCTGGTCGTAATTGGCGTCTTGCAAAATTACCGTTAAGGCCTGGTGTGTTTGCATATTGGTACCCGTTGACATTCTTGAATCCTAAAACGTTATTGATGGAAAAGTACAAGATTTTTTGTTGACTCAATAAATAGGCCCAGTTAAGACTCAGGCTGTTGTAAGACTTTGTTTTTTGGTTCAAGAATCCAGCAACATTCGGATTGGTATACGTTCTTCCTGACGCAAAACCATAGCTTGCACCAACTTGGCTTTTCCAATCGGCAATCCAATATTTAGCGACTACAGATAAATTATGTGTGTTGGCGAAGTTTGGTTGCGCTTCTGATAGATAGTTTCTGTAATCACGCTTAGAATCCAACAGCGAGTAGCTCACCCAGTAATCCATATTCTTGATGCTCTTGCTATCTCTCCAGAACAAGTCGATGCCTTTGGCAAAACCTGAACCATTATTATTATAATTACTATCAAAACTCTCGAACTCAGTATCGTACTTAATCAGATCTCTATAATCCTTATAATAAGCTTCAGCCCTAAAAATCTGACCCTTATTGTTGAGTTGATAGTTTAATATATAATGTGATGTTTTCTGCGCTTGTAAGTCCTGTTCGAATTTCAAGATATTAGAGGTTGGATTCTGATAAAAATCGCCATAAGCTAAAGACACTTGACTTTTAGCTGACGTTTTATAAGCTAGAGATAATCGAGGTGACACTGTAAACTCCTTAAACACATCACTGTACTCTCCACGTATTCCTGCTTTCATAGCTAGCTTTTTAGAAAAGAAAATATCGGCTTCCGTAAACGCAGCAGCGATATTGCTTTTATAACCATAGGTTTCATCTGCGAACTCATTATTGAAATCCTCATTGAAATCCGTAGCAAAATAATCTGCACCAAAATTGAGTTTAAAGCTGCTACTAAAACGTCTCTTGAATTTTAGTTTAAGATGCGCAGATTTCTCTGTATCATGAATATCACTGTCTATAATGCCTATCTTGTTTTTGGCGTAGGTATAACTCAGCCCACCAAACATGCTCCAGACATCACTGAGCATGCCTTGATAAGATCCATTGATATAGAGATTGTTGTTCTTTAGCTTAAAATCTAGCCCTTCAGAAAGGTCAATATCTTCTTGGGTCAATTCAAAATTCGAGCTATCAAAAGCGGTATACAACTTGAAAACACCATCATCTGTTCTATATCTAAAAACAGCTTCCCCTGCTAAGCCTTCATAAGGTTTTTCCCAATCATTCCTATCTGGGAACAAAGCGATATAAGGAGCCAAATTAATATATGATGCGTTAACACTTACCGAACTCTTCTCCCATTTTTGGGTATTGCCGAGAGTTGCACCTACCGTCATGATGCCGATGTCTGTTTTTTCTTGGTCTGGTTCGTCAATCGTATTCAATAATAATACACTAGACAATGCTTGGCCATATTCAGCAGAATACCCTCCAGTTGAAAATGTAATGCCATCAAATAAAAATGGTGAATAACGCCCACGCGTTGGCGTGTTATTAGTCGTTGGTGTATATGGTGTAAACACGCGAATACCATCAATAAATATTTGTGTTTCATCCGCTTCTCCTCCCCTTACGAAAAGACGTCCATCTTCGGCAACGGTAGTAGTACCAGGAAGCGTTTGCAAGGCTCCGACAAAATCACCTAAAGCACTCGCTGTCGTCACAACGTCCAAGGGTTTCAAAACAGATATCTTGCTATTGTCGCCCGCTTCAAAAGTTCCAGCAGACAATACTACGGCATCTAACGTGTTCATATCGTCTTTTAATTTTATCTGTAAGTTTTTCATAACAGATACATTGCCATACATACTGAACGTTTCAAAGGACAAATAAGAGACTATTAAGGTTTGATCTCCTGTTTCATCGGTTTTAAATGAGAACGTACCATCTGCGATTGAGGTCGTACCATCGTAGGTACCGTCCAAATAAACATTGGCTCCTTCAACAGGCATTCCTTTAGTATCTGTTACAGTTCCTGTAATGTTCACCTGAGCTGAAAGGGTTAAGTTCACGATTAAGAAAAAGATTGTAAATAATGATTTCATGATTGATGGTTTTATTGATTTTGATTGATGGCTCAAAAATCTAATTCTTCTTGTCCTAATAAAACTTAAAACGACCGAACTGTTATTTTTATAAGATGAATTGAATATATTTAGACAATGCTAACAAAAACAGAAAAATCGTTCTCATTACTTTTTCTTGGAATACTCATTCTTGATCTTGTATGTGGTAGTAACGAATCATTGTTGCAATTTCGATTTGTAACGAAACCTGCAGTACTTATCTCGCTAATTGTTTTTTTTCTCCGAAACCGAAATCATCTAAATTCATTTACCAAGAATATAACCTTACTCGCCTTGGTCTTTTCTCTTTTTGGGGATATTCTACTCATATTTGATGATAAATCACCTAATTTTTTCATCGCAGGATTAGCTTCTTTTTTATTAGCACATATTATGTATGTACTAATATTTCTTAAAAAAAGAAATCCTAACCAATCATTATGGTTATTATTATTTCTATTAATACTATATGCCGTTGGGTTGTTCTATTTTATAAAAGATGGTCTGGGTGATATGCTAATTCCAGTAATTCTTTATGTGCTCGCCATTTTTTCCATGGTTACTTCTGCATATTCTAGAAAAGGCAATTTATCTAGGCTGAGCTTTAATTTGGTACTTATAGGGGCATTATTGTTTATGTTCTCAGACAGTTTAATTGCACTTGAGAGATTCTACAGATCTTTCCCTTTTTCTAGCATTGCCATTATGCTTACATATGGTGTGGCGCAACTGCTTATTATTCTTGGGATATTGAAACAAGAAAACGAGGTTATTTCTTAAACGGTCTTATAATTAACCTAGCTGCTTTATCAAAATTGATGTAATTATAGGTCCAGTTAAAAAATACGATGACTCGATTTCTAAAGCCTACCAATGCCATTAGGTGAATAAACATCCATATAAACCAAGCGAAGAAACCCGCAAACTTAAAATTCTTTAAATCCACAACAGCTTTATTTCGCCCAATAGTCGCCATTGAACCTTTATCTTTATAAACAAATGGTTTCATTGGTTGATTTTTGATATGCTTAAGAAGATTTTTTCCAAGGAGTATACCCTGTTGTATAGCTGGTTGCGCTACTTGAGGATGACCGTTAGGGTAGTCTTCCGTTGCCATTAAAGCAATATCGCCTAAAGCAAAAATATTATCATAACCTTCTATTTGATTATACGTATTTACCTTATATCTATTAACTTTTTCAACAACAGATTTAGTTTTAATCCCATTTACTGGCGCTCCAGTAACACCAGCAGCCCAAATAAGGGTTTCAGACTGCAATACCAAATCAGAATTCGTTACTACATTCTTGCCATCATAATCTGTTACAAATGTGTTACAATGGACCTGCACACCTAAAGCTTTTAAAAAATCTTCAGCTTTTTTTGAGGCATGCGCACTCATTGGTGGCAAAACACGATTACTGCCTTCTAACAAATGAATTTGCATGTCCTTTGGATTCAAGTCATGATAATCCCTCGGAAGTATATGATTCTTCAATTCAGCAATAGCACCTGCCAACTCTACACCTGTTGGTCCACCACCAACAATCACAAAATTCAGAAAAGCTTTGCGTTCTTCAATGACATCAGCAATGGCTGCTTTCTCAAAATTTTGGAGTATCAAGCTCCGTATATTAAGAGCTTGAGGCACCTTTTTCATAGGCATACTATTGGCTTCAATAGTCCTGTTACCGAAGAAATTGGTTTTAGTTCCTGTTGCTATCACCAGATGATCATAAGATAAGTTTCCTATGTCTGTTATGACTTCATTGATATCTGTATCAATAGTTTCTACACTTGCCAATCTAAAAAATGAATTTCTATGATTCTTAATAATTTTCCGCAATGGATAGGCTATCGAATCAGGTTCTAGACCTGCTGAAGATACTTGATATAATAGTGGTTGAAAAGTGTGGTAATTATGCTTGTCCAATAATACAACTTGCACCTTCCTATTAGCTAGCGATTTAGCCAAGTTAACGCCAGCAAAACCACCGCCAATAATGACAATTCTTGGTAAATTGGATTCGGGAATGTTCATAAATAATAGCTGAAAAAATGAGTATTGTAAAGATACGAAACTAAGGCTTAGGAAAGACCTTTATTTAGTCCAAGCAAACAAATTCAAGTTACTATTATTATTGGCGACAAGGACAGCAGGTCTTTTCTCCTTTAGAATATAAATAAGCTGGATATCTCTCACATTTTGAGGCATAAATATACCACTGTCCTCAATTTTTAAATAAGGCAAAAAAGTTCCATCGCCATTGCCTTTTAGATATAACCCTTTACCGGCATCATACGATGGTGTTTCAACTTCCGTGTCGAATAAATTTCCAGCAATAACAAGGTCCATTTTACCATCCTTATCAAAATCGCAAATAACGGTGCCCATTATAGGAGATAATTGAGCCTCAGCTGGCAATTGAAATGTGTCAAAAGACCCATCTCCTCTGTTTTCTATATACAAGCTAGCAAAATCAGTAGCTTGGTAATGCACCGAATTTTTCAATTTATCCAAGCCATAAATATCTTCTAAAGTAGAGGAGGCGAATTCAGAGAAGGTTGGGAATTTTTCCGCAATAAACGGCATTTGCTCCGTTGAACATTCCTTTCCTCTAAGGGGCGCCAGATTCCCTTTGTACATTTTACTCAATACAATATCAAGGCTTCCACTATTATCAAAATCATTCGCATAAATATGTAATGGTTTTTCAGGCGATGGTTGAAACTTATTATTAAGTCCTAAATTGCCTGCGATAAAATCTTCATCGCCATCGTTATCAAAATCACCTTTTTCAATACTATAAAACCATCCAACTGCCTCTGGCAAACCTAAAGAACTTCCTTGTTTCTCGAAACCATTGACAGTATTAATAAAAACAGTAACTGGCATCCATTCTCCAACAAGAATTAAATCTTCCCGCTGATCATCGTTGATGTCCGACCAACATGACCCTGTAATCATACCAATTGTACTAAGTTCTGGAGCTATACTTTTCGTTACATCCTTGAACTGACCGTTGATATTCTCTAATAAATATGAATTTGGAGACAAGGGATATTTACCTGGTGTATTACGACCTCCAACAAAAAGATCTAGATCACCGTCCTTATCCCAATCAACAGGCGATATCGAGGAGGAACTTGACTTTAATTCGGGAAGCGCTGTTATTGACTTATGAAAAACACCATCACCAGAATTAAGATACAATCGGTCTTGAAATAAATGAACTTCGTCCTTTATATCACCGCCACCTCCACTGGCCACATACAGATCCATATCGGCATCACCATCGGCATCAAAAAAAATAGCTCCAATATCCTCATAGTCTTTATCATAATTCAGGTTTGGCATATCTTTTATAATAAAGCCTTTCTTTGGGTCCTGAACATATATTCTTCCTGATTGACCTTTAGCGCCTCCAACAAAAAAATCATCCAAACTATCTCCGTTAACATCTCCTACCGCAATACAAGGCCCCAAAGTTGATAATTTATGAGGTAATAATATTTCGTCCCTATAGTCATCAAATTCATTTTCCAGATGCTGGACATTACTTAATCCAATTCTATTTGAGACATCCAAAAAAGGAAGTTGAGCGCTTTGATTATTTACAACTAATGTCTGCACATCGTTACGGTCAATATGGTGTTTGGTATTAATCTTAGGATTACGAATGGTAGACAAAGTGTTATCGGGCCAATATATTTCTACTTTATCCACTTTATTCAACTCTGACAGTCCAAAATGAGCCAATGGCTGCATCGTTGAAAGATACCCTCTTACAAAGCTATACTCAACAGTTTGTACGCTCTCACCAGAAAACACTTTTATTCTTGAATGCATTGCTTTATTGACACTACCATTGTCTGAAAGTTCGAATTGAATGAAGTTATTATTGGTCTTTGAACTCGTATTATTTCTATAAACGAAAGCCATTTTTTCAAGATTGTTAATTACCATATCAAGATCTCCATCATTATCTAAATCGCCATATGCCGCTCCTTGAGAAAAAGATGGATCACTAAAACCCCAGGTATCCGATTCATCCTTAAATTTTAATCCGCCTGAATTCTTGAAAGCATAATTTGGAATAGGCACGGATGAGGATTTCATAAGTTGTTCGAATACGACTTGACCATTTACTCCTTCTTGTGCATATCTCCGGTTTAATTCATTCACCCAATCACGGTCTTTTGTATCTCGTTTATATCCATTTGTCACAAAAATATCTTTCCAAGTATCATTATCTAAATCAACCATTAGGCTAGCCCAACTCCAATCGGTTTTGGATACTCCTGCTAAAAATCCTATTTCACTGAAATTACCTTTTCCTCGATTCAAATTCAACGTATTGAACATATATTGAGGTACATATTTTTTATAATTTGTTAAATAATTGAATTTATCAATATCCATACTCTCCATCAAAGTCTTACTTCTGTAATGATCAGAAGATGTCATATCGACCACCGTTAAATCGATTAAGCCATCATTATTAAAATCTGCAGCATCACAACCCATAGAAAAGAAAGAGCTATGTGAAATCTTGGTTTCTATGCCATCAACAAAAGTACCGTCACCATTATTAAAGAACATAAAATCCGGAATGAAGTAATCATTTGCTATATAGAGATCTAGAAACCCATTCTCATCAAAATCAGAAACTGCTACGCCTAGACCAAAACCAGGCTTATAAATTCCAGATTCTTTGGAAACATTAATAAATATATTATCTCCATTATTCTTATAGATGTGGCTGTATGATTTATCTCTTATTCTAGAGGATTTGCTCAATAAATGTTCTTCCCATTTATGTACTTGTTTTTCGTAATTAATAAGAGAATGATTCATGACAAAGACATCAAGATCACCGTCTCTATCCATATCAAAAAAAACAGCCTGCGAAGAATATGAAGAATCATCCAAACCGTATTCTGCTGCCCTTTCGGAAAAAGTAAGATCTCCATTATTTATGTAAAGTTGATTGGCAAGTTTGGAATCTTCAGTATATGGTCCTGAATTACAGACATAAATATCCAAAAATCCATCATTATTAATATCAATCATTGTAACACCAGTAGACCAACGATCAGATTCAACACCTGCATCATGGCTTATATCCTTGAATTCAAAATTTCCGGTATTTAAATAAAGTTTATTTATCGCATCGTTCCCAGCAAAAAAAATATCGGACAAACCATCATTGTTTATATCTCCAATGGCAACGCCACTACCATTATAAAAATAATCATAGTGCCCTAAGTTACGCTCAGGCGATTCGATTGAAGTATTGATAAACTCTATTCCGGTCTTAGATGAATTTAAAAGTGTAAATTGTGCTTCATCATTGTAAGACTGCTGGTTAACAGTTTTATTTTTACATGAAAATATAGATATAATCAAAAGTAGAATCAGCACACAATTATGAGTAGATTCATGGACGTCTTTTGTAATCATTTTGACGTTAAATGGTTGGTTAGCTTTTATAAAGATAAAAAATCTGTGATTTCTGTAACTATGTGCAAAAAATTAAGACCTATAGACAACTAACCAAATGAAATTGACGAAGGAACTCGAACATAGTTTTGTGGAGCAATTAGAAAAGCACCAAAATATTGTACATAAAGTCTGCAGGCTTTATACCAACAATCAAGATGCTCATAATGATTTGTTTCAAGAAATTACGATACAGCTATGGAAAGCGTATCCAAAGTTTCGTGGAGATTCAAAATTTAGTACTTGGATGTATCGTGTGGGTTTAAATACAGCCATTACCTTATATAGAAAAGGGAAACGCTCTATTAACACACAACATATGGATGACGTTTTATACAAGGTAAAATCTGTGGAATATGACGATACAGAAGAGCAACAGCTAAAATTATTATATAAAGCAGTACATCAACTCAATGATATCGAAAAGGCCTTGGTCTTTTTATATCTGGAAGACAAAAATTATAGAGAGATTAGCTACACGATGGGGATCAGTGAAGTTAATGCAAGGGTGAAGATGAATCGAGTGAAAACAAAATTAAGAACCATATTAAATCCGTAAGATTATGGATGAGTTAGAATTATTAAAGAAGGATTGGCAGAAAGATACCGTTACGTATCCAAAACTCTCAGCTAATGAAATCTACCCCATGTTATTGAAGAAATCATCTTCAATTGTCAAATCTCTGTTTTACATAAGTATTGGGGAGCTTTTATTTTGGATTATCTTGAATTCCTTTCCTTTCCTGTTCGATTCGTATCGTGAAGCTTTTGACAATATGCTCATGAGCAAGGCCTTTTTCTATGGTGTTACCATCTTCACATATGTGATCATATTCCTCTTCATTTATTTATTGTATAAAGCCTATAAATCCATTTCTGTTGCCGATAGCACTAAGGGACTTATGGAAAGTATTCTTAAGACGCGAAAGATTATAAAGTACTATGTTATCTATAATCTGGTTTTTGGTGGAGCGCTCATTATTTTCTCTTTTATTATAGAAATAGTTAAGAATCCTAAGGTATCTGAACAAATAGCACAATTCGAGACTGACGGAAAACTTGCCATTTTCTGGGCGACAACGATTGGAATGCTAATCCTGGGCATTTTGATTTTTGGCGGATTTATTTGGTTGTTCTATAGATTAATCTATGGCATACTCTTGAAGCGCTTGAATCAGAATTATAAAGAATTAAAAAAACTAGAAGTGTAGGTTTATGGCCAAGGAAGAATTCAAAAGACAGATAGAAGTAAAAACAACCTAATTACCACTCTCTTTTTTTATTTAATTCTTCTTCAGCTTCTATCTCCTCTTTCGGAATAACTTTTAAGAAAGAAGAGTGTTGCTCAATAGCATATTCTATTTTTTCAACTATATCAGCAATCTCATCATTCTCATAATCAATATCCAAAGGTTGTTTAATTTCCATGGATTGAAGAATATTTTTTTTCTTGACGCGTAATCCTTTTTTGTCAAAAGAGCGTCTAAACCCATCAATTACTATTGGAACAACAATCGGTTGATATCGTTTGATTATATGAGCAGTTCCTTTTCTAATAGGTTTAAAAGGCGTTGTTGTGCCTTGAGGAAATGTAATTACCCAACCATCATCTAATGCTTTGGCAATACTGGATATATCACTCATCTTAACCTGTCTGTTAACGTCCTTTCCTTGTGATCTCCATGTACGCTCAATACTGATCGAACCCACATAGGCAAGTATCTTAGGTAGTAATCCAGATTTCATAGTCTCCTTAGCCGCTACATAATAGATATTAAGTTTAGGGTTCCATAAGTAACCAACATTCTTTATGGAATCGACACGACCACTCAAACTGGCATTAAAGACGTGAAACATTGCTACCACATCCGCAAAATATGTTTGATGGTTTGATATGAACAATACATTTGTATCAGGAAGGTTTTTAATAACTTCTGAGCCTTCAATTTGCAGTTCATTAAAACCACGAAAACGGCGATGTGTCATAACACCCAGAATCCTGATGAGCCATTTTTTTAAAAAGAGAATATGTCCGAATGGATTTTTCTTAAATAATCCCATGAATTGTTTTAGTTGATAATAACAAATGTAACAAAAGTGTCCTAACTAAAGCGTCGCTTTTATGAGATCTTTAATCTCACTAAGCATCATTGCAGTAGCTCCCCAAACTACATGCCCATTAAGTTTGAATGCTGGCACCTCAACATCAACTTTATAAGATGTTGAAACCGTTTTATTTATAATAAAATTATCATTAAAAAGATCCATAATCTTTACCTCAAGAATGTCTTCTACTTCGTCTTCTTGTTTAATAAATCGAGGTCTAACCTGGGTATATCCCAAAAAAGGCTGTACGAAAAAATTGCTCGGTGGAATGTAAACATCTGTTAACCGTTTAATTACCATAACATCCTTTTGTAGCACACCAATTTCTTCAAATGTCTCTCTAAGTGCTGTGTCTTTTAAGGAAGTGTCAATTTCTTCTACTCTACCTCCTGGAAAACCTATTTGAGCTGAATGAACACCTTTATAGGTTTTTCGTAATATCAAAACAATACGAGTTTCATTATGAGCATCGGGATATAACAATGCTAAAACTGCTGACTGCTTTGCATTTTTAATATTATCTCCTTGCCGTTTAACTAATTCTTGTCTAAATGGAGGCACCATTTTTAACTGAGAAGATTGCCCTGGAAGTGAGATATTTTCTATTTTTGAAATGGATTCTAATACATTCTTAAATTGCATACTAAACCTATAATAGGCATTTAATTATTAATACATAATGAAACTAACTATTCTCATTTCCTTTCTACTCCTTTTATTGAATTGTGAAGATACACAAACTTCTAAAAATAGTTCATCCGAAACGCCTTCCAAGCTTAGTATTAAAAAAGAAATAAAACCAGAGAAAATCATCCAAAAATCTGAACGTGAATTTCCATTACTTACGGAAAAGAACGCTATGGATTTCTTTTTGGGTTACGAAAAAGAAAACAAAGAAAACAAAGTGCGTATAACCACCGATTTTGGGAATATTGACATCTTGTTGTTTGATAAAATCAAGTTTCACAGAGCTAATTTTATATTTTTAACCAAGCAAGGCTATTTTGATAATACACAATTCTATCGCATTGTCAACAATTTTATTATTCAAGCCGGAAATAGTGATCAAAAAGAAGTACGGAAAAAACGTATAAATATTGGCAAGTACTTGTTACCAACAGACACTAATAGAGGGTACAAACATCATCGCGGGGTTATTTCGATGCCGAGTAGCGAAATAGACAACCCGCATAAACTAGCTTCGCCGTATGAGTTCTTTATTGTTCAAAATCCGGTAGGTGCATATCATTTGGATGGCGATTATACTATTTTTGGAAAAGTAATAAGCGGTATGAATGTCGTTGATGAAATCGCCAAACAGGAAGCAGATGGCAGAGGATGGCCTAATCATAATATTTATATTAGAAAAGTGGAAATCATCAATTAGGATAATTTTTAAATAAATAACGCTAGTATTCATTAACTTGATAACCGCAATCACAACACTAAAACTAAATAAATGACAATCAAGAAAACAATCAACCCTATAAAAATTATCTTACTGAGTTCAGTAATGATATTTTTTAGTTGTAAACAAGACGCAGAAAAAAAAGGTGTAGCCATGCATGACAATATTTTAATGCAAGAATATTCAGGACCATATGGAGGTGTTCCAGCATTTGATAAAATGAAAGTAGAAGATGTTAAAAATGCTATCGAAAAAAGTATGGAGTTGAGCTTATCAGATATTGATGTTATTGCGAACAATACAGAAGCGCCAACATTCGAGAATACCATTGAAGCTATGGAGCGTTCTGGTAAAGAGCTTGATAATGTGTTTACTTACTTCGGTATTATGAGTAGCAATATGTCTAGCCCAGAATTTAGGGAAGTACAAGGTGAATTAGCACCAAAATTATCAGAATATCAATCTAAAATTTCACAAAATGAATCCTTATTTAAACGCATAAAAATTGTATATGATAATGCAAAACAAAATCCATTAGATACTGACCAAATGCGTGTTCTAGATTTGACTTATAAAGGTTTTGCTATGAATGGTGCTGAACTTAACACTGAAAAAAAGGAACGTTACGCAGCTATAAACAAAGAATTATCGTCATTATACAATGATTTTTCTAACAATGTATTACACGACGAAGAAAATTATATTACCTACTTAACAAAAGATCAACTTGGAGGTTTAGCGGAAGGTTTTATTAAGTCTGCTGCTAAAATCGCTACGGACAATGGACAAGAAGGCAAGTATGCTATTACGAATACTAGATCTTCTATGGATCCTTTTTTAAAATATTCAACAGAAAGAGCACTACGTAAAACCGTTTGGGAAAATTATTATTCTCGTGGAGATAATGGCGATACATATGATAATAATGACATCATTGCTAAAATCTTAAAATTACGTCGTGAACGCGTGGAGTTATTAGGGCATAAAAACTTTGCAGAATGGCGTTTACAAGACAGAATGGCTAAAACGCCCGAAAACGCTATGGCACTTATGGAAGCCGTTTGGCCAGCAGCTATTGGTCGCGTAGCAGAAGAGGTTGCGGATATGCAAACAGTTGCTAATACCAGTGGAGACAACATAACTATTGAACCTTGGGATTATCGTTATTACGCTGAAAAAGTGAGACTAAAAAAATACGATCTAGATTCTGATGAAGTCAAACAATATTTACAATTAGATAAGTTAACAGAAGCCATGTTCTATGTGGCCGGTCGTTTATTTAATTACGATTTTAAACCAGTACCAGAAGGTAGTGTTCCTGTCTTTCAGGAAGATGTAAAAGTTTGGGAAGTTTCTGATAAAGATTCAGGTAAAAACATAGGGCTTTGGTATTTGGATCCTTATGCACGACCAGGAAAGCGTTCTGGTGCTTGGGCTACAACTTATAGAAGTCATACCACATTAGATGGTAAGAAAAATGTATTGGCATCTAATAATTCAAACTTTGTAAAGCCAGCTCCTGGCGAGGCTGTTTTAGTTTCTTGGGACGATGCCACGACCTTCTTCCATGAATTTGGTCATGCTTTGCATTTCTTTTCATCTAATGTGAAATACCCAACACTTAATGGAGGTGTTCGCGATTATACAGAATTCCAATCACAATTGTTAGAACGATGGTTATCAACTGATGAAGTTATCAATAAGTTTTTAGTACACTATAAAACGGGAGAACCTATTCCTGCAGCTTTAGTTGAAAAAATCAAGAAAGCATCGACCTTCAATCAAGGTTTTGGGACAACAGAATATCTGGCATCTGCACTAATTGACATGAAATTACACCTAGCAGATCCGGAAAACATAGACGTCGATAAATTTGAGCGCGAAACCTTAGCTGAACTCAAAATGCCTAAGGAATTACCAATGCGACACAGAACACCACATTTTGGGCATGTATTTTCTGGTGAAGGTTATGCCACTGCATATTATGGCTATATGTGGGCAGATGTATTAACTTCTGACGCTTCTGAAGCCTTTAGGGAGGCAGAAGGAGGATTCTATGACAAAAAAATCGCTGACAAATTAGTTAAGTATTTGTTTGCTCCGAGAAACTCTATGGATCCAGCAGAGGCTTATAGAAAATTCCGTGGACGTGACGCTAAGATTGAAGCATTAATGCGAGATCGAGGGTTTCCAGTTCCTAAAAATTAAAATTCTATCCTATTCCTTCCCAAAAGGAAGGGCTTTAACCTTAATAAAAATTCTCTCCTCTAGTGAGCTAGAGGAGGTTTTTATACAAGCTCGGTAAACTCACTTTAAACTTGACTGCGAGTAACCGTGTAGAGATAACAACAGCTCCGGCGATTATAAAAATAAAATTATTATCAATAGGCAAAAAACGTAACGCGAAGTATGTAACACCTCCTAAAATACACGCAGTAGCGTAGATTTCTTTTCTAAAGATCACAGGAATTTCATTACATAGCATATCACGAATAACACCTCCAAAACATGCGGACATAGTCCCCAATGCAATACAAATAATAGGGTGTAATCCTGCACCAAGTCCTTTTTCTATACCTACAACCGTATATAATCCAATACCAATAGTGTCAAAAAGAAATAGTGAGGTTCTTAAATAATTGATTTTGTTTCTAACGATCACAGCAAAAAATGTCGAAGCAAAAATCACATAAGTAAAGGTCATGTCTTTCATCCAACTCACAGGAGTAACTCCTATCAAGATATCTCTTAGGGTTCCTCCACCAACTGCTGTAACAAAGGCAATGATTAAAATACCAAAAGGATCCATGCGTTTTTGCATAGCAACTAATACGCCAGAAATGGCAAACGCAATAGTTCCAAGGATGTCAATGATGTAAAACATCGTTTTTTAAATTTAAATAGTTAAAATGCTTCAACTTAGCTCAGCATAAGCGAATCATACGATTTTGCAAACAAAATTGGTTCTCTGCTTACATATTCTGGGTATAATAATTATAATCTTTTAACACAGTATCTATAAATTGTATATCGCTACTACCAGTATCTAAAGATTTCAATTCTATGACTTCCATGATCTTCTTTCGGAGTTTGATCAATGTTGGGTAATCTTTGGATTTTTTTGCAGTTAAAAAGGTATCCTTGATAATGCGAGCATCGTTATCAGATAATCTTATTACATTTGGGTATGTTGGCACATAATCAGATTGTAATTCTTCCAATATAGTATGGCTGATATTTATTTTATCTCCAAGTTTAATTACTGAAGTTCCAGCCGTCATATCTCCTAATCTTTGACTCTTCTTACTTGTTACTATTGCTATCAATGCTATAACCCCACTCATAATATTGAAATCAACAATGCGCAAAAACCAGCGAATAACGTAATCTGCTAGAGTGGCCTGATAGCCATCAATTTTAACCACTTTTATTTTCAAAATGCGCTTTCCTATGGTCTGACCATCAAGGATAGTTTCAAAAGCCAAAGAATAAAACATAAAAGGTAAAAGAAATATGAGAACAATGGCTATTTGCGACCATTGATCCATATCCTCTATCCAATCGTTAATGTTGAAAATATTGAATACTATCTGATATATAACAATTAAATATGCAATCTTTATGATTAGGTCTATTAGGTAAGCCAAAAGACGCTCTCCCACACTAGCTGCCGTAAAATTGATGTTGACATTTTGGGTGGTGTTTATTTGTAACTCTACCATAAAAATTGTTTATTTGAAACGTATGAGGGAAGTTGCGTTCATCAAGCAAAATAAAGAAAAATGGTTGGATTTTGAAAATGCCATTTTTAGTAATACTCTTAAAAATCCTGATGAGCTGGCATCACAGTACATTCAGTTGGTCAATGACCTCTCATATGCTCAAACCTATTACCCTAAGAGTAAGGTCATAAAATATTTGAACAACCTCACGGCGAAGGCTTTTCAGAAAATATACAAAACTAAACGTCAAGATACCAATAGATTTATAGCTTTTTGGAAAATCGAAGTGCCGTTAATGGTTTATCAATACAGACGCTATGTACTATATGCATTCATTATTTTTGGATTGGCAGTAGGCATTGGTATTGTCTCTGCAGCCAATGACGAAAGTTTTGTAAGACTCATTCTTGGAGATCAGTATGTTAACATGACTCTTGAAAACATTGAGAAAGGAGATCCTGTCGCTGTTTACAAAAGTGGAAGTAATTGGGGAAGTTTTGTTGGCATCACCGTGAATAATTTATTTGTTGGGCTTAAATCTTTTGTCTACGGTATTTTTGGTGGTTTAGGCACTGGGTTAATAATGCTATATAATGGCATTATGCTAGGGTCATTTCAGTATTTTTTTCATCGTGAAGGCGTACTTTGGGAAAGTGTTCGTGGTATTTGGATTCATGGGGCCATGGAAATTTTTGCCATTATCATTGAAGGTGCAGCTGGCCTTATGCTCGGAGCAAGTATATTGTTCCCAAAAACGTATTCAAGAATGACTTCATTTAAAAGAGGTTTTAGAGATGGTGTTAAAATATTAATTAGCACTTTTCCATTCACATTTTCTGCTGGCTTTTTGGAAGGATTCGTAACACGGTACTCTAACTCCATGCCTAATTGGTTATCAGTTGGTATAATATTAGTTACTTTAGGCATCATTTCATTTTATTATCTTATATACCCATTTATAGTACATAAAAAACTCAAATCTGCCTATGCAACTTTATAAATCAAGAGGATTTAGTGAGTATTTTGGCGATACTTTTGCTTTCCTAAAAACAAATGGCTCTCATTTTTTTAAACACTATTTTATTATTACAGGAGTATTTCTAATGATTCTTCTAGTATTCGGGTATTTTCTCATGCAGTTTTATAGACAGCTTTTAACGTCTATGGTTAGTAATAACAATGCAAATGCCTTTGAAGAATACATGAATAGCAATGGTGGTCTTGTAGGCGTACTGATTTTTGTGTTCTTCATAGTCGCGTTAGTTGCTGCCGTTATTTCGTATGCTTATACACCTATTTATTTAAAGATGTATGCAGAGAACTCCGGTAAAAGCTTTGGCACTAAAGAATTAGTGAATGCCTATAAATCTTATTTTGGTAAACTTATTATTTTTCTATTAGCAGGATTACTCCTCGGTTTAATCCTTATCATACCTATCGGAATAGCAGCCTTTGTCTTTATGATTACCATTATCGGTATTTTATTATTACCATTATTAGCTGGACTGATAATGCTACTTTATAGTGGTACTTTAATCGAATACCTTGAAGGAAAAAAAGGATTTTTCGATTGTTTTGGATATACTTGGAAACTCGTCAGCACTAAGTTCTGGGCAGCAGTTGGATCTGTTGGCATCTTTTACGTTATGAGTATTGTTATACAACAAGTAGTTGGTTTAATTCCTTATATATTTGGGATGGCCAGTATGTTTACTACGATTGAAAGCGGAAATAATGACCCAACACAAATGGTAAACTCCATGACTATTATGATGATGGCCGTATTCTTTATCTCTTTTATTGTTGGTGTAGTTTTAGGTACTATCGTTAATCTAAATCAAGGAATTGTATTCTATAGCCTAAAAGAAGAAAACGAGAACATACATACAAGTAGCGATATTGATTTAATTGGTTCTGGTGAATAAAAGACTAGCAACATATTTCCTGTTTTTTGCGCTTTGCTTCAGTTGGCATTCAATATATGCACATAATTCTGAAAAAATCGCTTATACCATCTTACTGGTAGAACAAGACTCTCTTTACATTGACAAGTCTAATGTGCAACCTCGTCATTTTGAAAACCTAAAAGACAAATACCAAGGTGAGGAGTTTGTATATGAGTATACTATCGAAAATTCAGGTTGGTGGTCACGATTCAAACAATGGCTAAGTGATCTCTTTAAAAGCATTTTTGATATTGAAACACAAAAAGAAGCCGATAATATTACAGGCATATTACTTAAAATAGGCGGTGTTATTATATTTCTTTTGGTGATCTATTTCATCTTTAAGGCTGTGATGAATGACGAAGGTTCTTGGGTTTTCGGAAAATCATCAGATAAAAATATCATTCCAGTAACAGATATTGAACAGAATCTTAGTATCACAGATTTCGGCAAACTCACCAAAGAAGCCGAAAACAATAACGAATACCGATTGGCTGTGCGTTATTACTATTTGTGGTTACTCAAAAAATTAACACTCGCAGAAATTATCGAGTACGATGTTGAGAAAACTAACAGTGACTATCAAAACGAAATTACTATAACTAAAATAAAAGATGATTTCTCTTACACATCATACCTCTACAACTATATATGGTATGGAGAATTTGATGTGAATCAAAAACAATATGATAAGGCAAAAAACGCTTTTACAAATTTTTTGAACACCATTAAAACATGAACAAGACCATAAAAATATATATTGGAATCTTGATATTGCTTTTTGGCGGTGTAATACTAATCGAGTACAGTAAACCTAAGCCTATTGATTGGCGTCAAACCTACAACGAGACTCATAAAATACCTTATGGTACATATGTCCTTTATAAGGAATTACCATCTATTATAAATAGTGATTCTTTAGAGGCTATTAAAGTTACTCCTTATGAGTATTTTGATAAATATTACAATTGGCAAGATTCTTCATATATAACAAAAGGCACCTATATACTGATTGATGGTCTTCAAAACTTGGATGATGTATCGTCTCAAGAGCTTTTGGATTTTGCATCTCATGGAAACGATATTTTTATTTCATCCAGCTATCCTCCAACAAAATTCCTAGATAGTTTAAATATTGAAGTAAAAAATGATTATAGTTATAAAGGGAAAGCTAATCTAAGTTTTGCCAATCCTATTTTTGAATCTGATTCCATTACTATAGACAAAGGATTAAATAATATTTATTTCTCCAAATTAGATTCGATAACAACTACAGTTCTAGGCTATCAGAAATTTGAAGATGAAGAACATATCAATTTTATTAAGATTGATTATTACAGCGGAAATATTTATTTACATCTTCAACCAGCCGCATTTACTAACTATCAACTACTTAAGAGCGATCATAAAAAATATGCTGCTTCAATCCTGTCATATTTACCAGATAATACCATATTCTTTGATTCGCGCAATAAAAACTCTCAAAATCTAGGAAATTCTGTTATGCGCTATATCTTAAAGCAACCTGCATTAAAATGGGCATGGTATATGGCATTATTAACACTTCTAGTGTTTATGGTATTCAATGCCAAAAGAAGGCAACGGATTGTACAAATCATAAAACCATTGACCAATACTACTGTAGATTTTACTAAAACCATTGGTAATCTCTACTATGAAACCAAAGACCACAATAATCTTATTGATAAAAAAATTACCTATTTCTTAGAGCGCATAAGACGTGTCTATTATCTAGACACACAACTTCTAGACGACAAATTTGTACATAATTTTGCTCTAAAAACAGGAAAAGAGAACGTTGAAACCAAAAAATTAATTGATCTTGTTGTTAAATTACGAGCGAAACAGATATGTACCGAAGATGATCTGTTAACACTCAATAAAGCAATCGAGAGTTTTTATAATGACACACATGGATAATCAAGACACAACACCACAAGAAGAAGAGCTACAGCCAAATCAAACACCTCAACCTGCGCAAGAGGTTCCAAATGAAGGAGATAATCTCAATTTTAAGAATCGTATTGACCTTTCAGAATTACAACAAGGTGTAGAACTCATAAAAAATGAAATTGGCAAGGTTATCGTTGGACAAAAAGGGATGATCGATATGCTAATTGCTTCTTTGTTAGCAAATGGTCATGCGCTTATTGAAGGTGTTCCAGGAGTAGCAAAAACTATCTCAGCTAAACTATTAGCTAAAGCATTAAAAATTGACTTTAGTAGAATCCAATTCACTCCAGACCTCATGCCTAGTGATATATTAGGAACCTCTGTGTTCAACATGAAAACGTCCGAATTCGAATTTAAAAAAGGCCCTATATTTTCTAATATGGTACTGATAGATGAGATTAATAGAGCACCTGCAAAAACTCAAGCAGCTTTGTTTGAGGTTATGGAAGAACGACAGATAACTATGGATGGTACAAAATACCAAATGGATTTACCATTTATAGTATTAGCCACTCAAAACCCCGTAGAACAAGAAGGCACATACCGTTTACCCGAAGCTCAATTGGATAGGTTTCTTTTTAAAATAGAAATTGATTATCCCAATCTAGAAGAAGAAATAGAAATTATTAGCAGAGAACAAGATTTGAAAGGAGCTTCTAAAATCTCAAAAATCACATCTCACCTCAGTAAAGTTAATCTAAGGAAATTTCAAGATTTAGTTACACAAATACAAATTGAACCTAACTTAATGAGTTATATCGCTAATATTATCGTTAGTACGCGTAGTAATCCGTTTTTGTATTTGGGTGCATCTCCAAGAGCATCAATTGCCATATTACAGGCCAGTAAAGCATTTGCCGCTATGAACGGTCGTGATTTCGTAACACCAGAGGATATTAAGCGCACTGCAGTACCCGTATTACAACATCGAGTCATCGTCACACCAGAGCGCGAAATGGAAGGCGTTACCACCAAACAAATCGTTAAGCAAATTATCGAGACCGTTGAGATTCCGAGATAGGTATTAAACTAAAACCTTAAAAATGGTATGAATAACATAGTTTTATTAAGCTCTGATCATTGTAAGTTATGCGATAACGCACATTTAGATTTTTCAAAAGGCCTCTTTTGCGGACTTGATATGCAAAGACCAGAGTTTAAAAGCACATGTGTTAAAATTGATTTAAACAAGACATACCAAGATAAAATTGAAGCTATTAATATTGAATATGAATCTGTATTGAAAACTAAGACTGACACCTTTGGGGCAATGGTCATTTTCTCCATTATATCTACGGCAATTTTTATTTTAGCATATGTATTCACTCAAATTTTATCTGAAAAAGGCTATGTTTCTACACTCACAATAGTGTTGGTGGTCATTGGATTAATTACATTAGGTAAAGTTGTAGGGCCATATAATACATATAGGACTAAACTAAGGATTGCTCAAAAGAAAAAGGATACACTTGATAAAATAACCAAGCTTTATGGCTATGCTTATGATATTCATATTGAACACTTAAAAGATAGTTTAAACAATATCGAGCACAAAGTAAATTTAAAAGTCACTAAAAATTAACATCAAAAACTTGAAACGTTTAAAACCATTTTATATACAAAATCGCTTTTTTTATGCCTGCATTGCTATTATGGCATTACTAGTGGTGAGTTATATATTTCCTAGATGGTTCAATATTGTTAAGCTATTAATTCTAGTCTTACTAGCATTGACAACTCTTGACGTCCTCATTCTCTTTTTCGCTAAAAAAGGACTTAAAGGTACCCGCATACTTCCTGAAAAACTATCCAATGGAGATCAGAACCCTATAACATTAACACTTGAAAACTTCTATACGTTTCCTGTTCATGTAAGCATTATTGATGAAATTCCTGAACAGTTTCAAGTAAGGAATTTTAAAATAGACAGAAAACTAAATGCTTCTAGTGTTACCGAGTTACAATATGAATTGCGACCTACTGAGCGTGGTGAATACCATTTTGGAAAGCTTAATATATTCGTAACATCAATATTTGGTCTTATTGCTAGACGCTTTTCTTTTGACGACCAAGCGATGGTGCCTACCTACCCAAGCTTTATTCAATTGCGCAAATATGACCTCATGGCTATTAGCAACAACCTACATCAGTACGGCATTAAAAAAGTCCGTCGCTTAGGTCATACCATGGAATTTGAGCAAATAAAGGAATATGTTATGGGAGATGATTTACGAACTATTAATTGGAAAGCTACTGCAAAGAAAAATGCTTTAATGGTCAATCAATTTCAAGACGAAAAATCGCAACCCGTTTATTCGGTTATAGATAAAGGGCGTGTCATGAAAATGCCTTTTGAAGGTCTTAGCTTGGTAGATTATGCTATTAATGCTGCTCTTGTAATATCTAACGTAGCTCTTAAAAAACAAGATAAAGCTGGGATGTTCACATTCTCTAAAAAGGTTGAAAACATTGTGGTTGCAGAACGAAGGACTTCACAAATGAACCTTATTCTAGAATCTCTTTATAATGTGAACACAGATTTTTTTGAAAGTGACTTCAGTAGACTTTACGCAGATGTTAAACGAAATATAAAACAAAGAAGTCTCATTTTATTATACACTAACTTCGAAACCCTAGATGGTCTTTACAGACAACTCCCCTATCTTAAAGGTATTGCCAAGAGTCATTTATTAGTCGTTATATTCTTTAAGAATACTGAATTAAGTAATTTGATTAACGACGAAGCAGAGACCATACAGCAGGCTTATGACAAAGTAATTGCAGAGAAATTTGCCTTTGAGAAGCGTCTTATTGTTAATGAACTCAAGAAATATGGCATTTATTCTATACTCACCACACCAGAAAATTTAACCATAGACACCATAAATAAATACTTAGAAATCAAAGCTAGAGGTTTGTTATAACTTGGTTAAAAACTTATAGGTATAATTGGTTTTTTTATTTGAATAATCTTATATATTGGTGGAGCTGTTAACTAACTCAATCGAAATGAAGTACTTAAATCGCCTTTTTCTTCTATCGTTTCTTTGTATTTATACTTTATCAACTGCCCAAGACAAATTCAATCCGTGGGCTTTTGGAATTGGTATTAATGCAGTGAACAATCCAACTACTGGTGACAATGATTCAGAAACTGGTCTTAACCCATTTATGGGAAGATACAGTACATGGAATATGGAAGCAGCAGCAATTAGAGTGACCGCAGCTAGATATTTAGATGCGGGTTTTGTATTTGAAATTGTAGGATCCCGGAACACTATTGATGAGAACTACCCAATCACTGGTAAAGAATTTACTTATCTGTCAATAGATGGTATGTTTAAGCTGAACTTGAGTAATGCCAAAAAACCTGTAAACCGTATCAACCCATATGTTGGAGTTGGTGGTGGTTACACTTGGGTGGATGATATTGGAGCTGGAACACTTAATGGTACTGCAGGCATTAATTTTTGGATTAGTGAACGTTTTGGAATCAATATACAAACAACTCTCAAAAAAGCCTTTAAAGAATATGGCACGACTCATTTCCAGCATTCTGGAGGATTAGTTTACAGACTTGGTGAAAAACGCATTAAGGATAAAGATGGAGATGGAATAGTAGATAAATGGGATAAATGCCCTGAAGTTAGAGGATTGGCTGAGTTTAACGGATGCCCAGATAATGATGGTGATGGTATTCAAGATAAATTAGATGATTGCCCGAACAGAGCAGGTCTAAAAATATTTAATGGCTGCCCAGATACTGATCGCGATGGCATTCAAGATAAAGATGATCTCTGTCCTGAAGTTCCAGGAATATTGGCTAACAAAGGTTGTCCTATTCCAGATTCTGATCAAGATGGTGTTCTTGATAACGTAGATAAATGCCCTAATGTAGCTGGTTCATTAGATAATTTTGGTTGCCCAATAGAAGAAATAATATCGCAACAAGACGAAGAGAAGATTAATTATTTTGCTCGAACTCTATTATTTGAATATGGTAAAACCACATTGCGTTCTTCTGACAAAGCTTCTCTTAATGAAGTTGTGGGTATAATGAATGCGTATCCTTTCTCTAAATTCAGTATTGAAGGACATACAGATAATTCTTCTGGCCAAACACATAATCTTAGATTATCGTTAAATCGAGCTAAGGCAGTGAAGAACTATCTTGTTTCTAGAGGTATTGACCCAGACAGATTAAGTGCTCAAGGTTTTGGTGAAGGTAGACCTATTGCACCCAATAGTACCAAGGAAGGCCGCAGAAAAAATAGACGAGTAGAGATTGTTCTCAGGAATTAATACAATTCGGTAAGTATATTTTACAATTGAGTCAATAAGTTTATTAATTGTTCTTGATACTGATGACATTTGTCGTGTTAATCATTAAAAACAGAACATTATGAAAACTTTATTTTTATTCATTGCAATTTTATTTTCAACACTAGGTTTTGCTCAAGAAACAGAAGGTATTTCCATTGAAATCTCTATTGATAACATACTGAACAATAAAGGAAAAATCATCCTTGCACTTCATACATCTGAGACATTCATGAAAGGTCCAGGCATACTTAATGAAGTAAGTTCAATAACAGATGGAAAAGTAACTGTTAGCTTTAAGAACGTTAAGCCAGGAACTTATGCCGTTATAGCTCTACATGACGAAAACGAAAACAATAGAATGGATTTTCAAGATAACGGAATGCCAAAGGAAAGTTATGGCTCTTCAAACAATCCAATGGCTTATGGGCCACCTCAATTCTCTGAATCGAAATTTGATGTAAGTACAGATAACCTCAAAATGGACATCAGGTTCTAAACGTATAATATCAAATAGAACGCAGTCGGAATGTGAGAGTTCTCGACTGCGTTTAAAATGACAACAGTCATCATTAAATACTCTCTCCCAACCAAGCTTTCATCATCCAAACTGTTTTCTCTTGTTCGGTAATAAAATCACTCATCATTGAATTTGTTCCTTCATCATTTGCAAGAGAAGATTTTTCTAGTATATACCTTTCTATCTTAAGTAATTCAGTTAAAGAATTTATAATAAGGGTAACGGCATCTTCATCCATAGATACATTTTTACCAACAGGAACTTGTGCATTCTTAGCATAATCTTCAAATGTATGTAAAGGTATAGCTCCCAAAGTTAATACACGCTCAGCAATAAAGTCTACTTTCATATTTGCGTCTGTATATAATTCTTCAAACTTAACATGAAGGTCAAAAAATCGTTTCCCCTTTATATTCCAATGAATACCTCTTAAATTCTGGTAATACACTTGAAAGTTTGCCAATAAATTATTAAGATCATCTGATAAACCTTTGGTCTGTTTTATGTCCAAACCTATACTATTGAAAGTCATATGTTATTATTTTTAAATGATTACCACAAATTTAATTTATAGTTATGACTATTTACAATAGATTTTATTGATAGTTTTTATATCTTTATAGTCTAAATAAATACAGATGACAATTACTCAGTTAAACTATGTTCTGGCGGTAGCAGAAAACCAAAACTTTACGAAAGCTGCAGAAAAATGTTTTGTTACTCAACCAACTTTAAGTATGCAGATACAAAAGTTAGAAGATGAGTTGGACATTCAAATATTTGATAGAAGCAAAAAACCTATTGAGTTAACAGAGGTTGGTAGGAAAATAGTAAATCAAGCACGAAATATTGTTAATGAATCAGAGCGTATTAATGATATTGTACATCAACAAAAAGGATTTATAGGTGGCGAGTTCAGGCTTGGTATCATACCAACTGTCATGCCAACGTTACTACCAATGTTTTTAAAAGCTTTCATTAAAAAATACCCAAAAGTAAAACTCAAGATAGAAGAGTTAACTACGGATGAAATTATTACCAGGATAAATGATGGTCATCTAGATGCGGCTATAGTTTCAACACCTCTTGAAAACGAAAGTATTAAAGAGCGAGTTCTATTTTATGAGCCCTTTGTTGGATACGTTCCAAGCAACCATAGATTGAGTGCCAAGAAAAAAATAAGCGCTTCGGATCTTGAAATTGATGATATGCTTTTACTTGAAGATGGGCATTGTTTTAGAGATGGTGTCATTAATTTGTGTAAAGTTTTTAAAAATAGTGTTGATGGACCATTTCAATTAGAGAGTGGCAGTATTGAAACTCTTGTCAAACTATCCAATGAAGGCTTGGGAATGACACTCCTTCCCTATTTGCATACATTGGATATAAAAGAGACCGAAAAAGCTAATTTACATTATTTCAACGAGCCATCACCTGCCAGAGAAGTGAGTATTATCTATCATAAAAGTGAATTAAAAATGCAAATAATAGAGGCTCTGCAGGATATTATTTCAGGAATTGTTCGTGGGGCAGTTGCGTTTCAGAATGTTCAAATAATCAGTCCGTTACAAAAGTAAAAAAGCGACCAGAAATCTGGTCGCTTTTTCTATGCTTTTAATAAGATTAGACATTTGTTTAATTCGGGGTTCTGCTGAATCAAGGAGTTTATAAAAATCTTGAGCTCTTCAATTTCGTAAGGAAGTAATCTTTGTACTGCTTTTTCGACTTCCCTGCAAAACAGGTTTACATCAAAACTGACTTTTCTTAATACAGTTTTAGTGTATTCAAACATTGCTCTTGCCATAATTTGAAATTATTTTAGTTGTTAGGTGTTTAAAGTAAATTCAATCTATAGGCTATCAATCTTTTTTGTTATACAATTTAAAGGTATTAAAAAAACTCTTAAGTCTATCTTAAATTTCGATGAACGGTGTTAAATTTTGGCCAAAACTTAAATGTAGGAAAATTACTATAAGCTTGATAGTCAATGTAATACAATAATTAGAACCTATTATCGCCATCCAGAATATCTCCCAGTCCTCCTAAAATACTTCCTTCTCCTCTGTCTTTTCCTCCACCTCTAGGAGCTGTGGCAAGAACACGGCCGGCCAATCTGCTAAACGGCAATGACTGTACATAGACTGTTCCTGGGCCTTGTAATCTTGCGAAGAACAACCCTTCGCCTCCAAAGATTTTATTTTTTATTCCTTTGACAAATTCAATGTCATAATCTATATCTCGTGTAAAACCAACTATACAACCTGTATCTACTTTAAGAGTTTCTCCAGCCTGCAAAGTTTTCTTCGCCATAGTACCACCTGCATGGACAAATGCCATTCCATCTCCTTCTAATTTTTGCATAATAAAACCTTCTCCTCCAAATAAGCCACGTCCTAATTTTTTACTAAACTCTATTCCGACACTCACGCCTTTAGCCGCACATAAAAAAGCATCTTTTTGACAGATGAATTTCCCTTCGTATTCGGTTAAATCAATTGGGATAATTTTTCCAGGATATGGAGATGCGAAAGATACATTTCTTTTGCCTGTCAAGTCATTATAAAATGCCGTCATGAATAGGCTTTCTCCAGTTAAGATCCGTTTTCCTGCTCCTAAGATAGATCCTAAAAAGCCTTTGTTCTTTTGAGAACCATCACCAAAAATGGTTTCCATTTTTATTCCATCATCCATCATCATAAATGTCCCTGCTTCTGCAACGACACCTTCTTGAGGGTCAAGTTCAATTTCTACATATTGCATTTCTTCACCGTAAATTCGGTAATCTATTTCGTGTGCTGTCATACTATTTTGTTTTTCTGTTGATTCGATTATATGTTGACTTATCAGTTGTTTCGTTACAAATTGGATTCACCTTTTTAGTTTAAGGGTCCATTCAAAATTAAAGGTCGACACTTCCACTCCTTCTGTATTAACTCCTATAGCTTTCATCCAAACTGTTTGTGCTTCACCTGTATCAATAGTTTGCTTAATAGCGTCATCTACTAATTGGCCATCTAAACATTTAAATGTTATTCTACCAGTTGCCTTTTTTGTAAAAGCCGCGTTATTATTAAGGACCAGCATAGATATCTTCTGATTGCTCTCATGAATCTTTTTTAATACTAAAGCGCCCGTCGTTAACTCAGCCGCCATACCTTGCACGGCCCAAAACATCGACTTAAAAGGGTTTTGACTTATCCAACGATGCTTTACAGTAACGATACAAGATGCGTCATCGATTGCTTTTGCACGCACACCTGTAAAGTAAGCAGCTGGTAAATTAAAGAGATTGAATATATTAACTTTTCTTGCGGTAAGCTTCATAGTTACTGAATGTTTCCGTAAAAATACCGAAAATTATCAGGATGCTATAATGTTAAAAAAATGTTAATTATTAGTACTATGTGTAACATAATACCTTTTAAAAGACATATATTTGTATAAGAAACTATTATATGTTTTAATATCATGTTAACAACACATCAAAAAAATCTCGCAGCCATCATGCATTTATCGACCTTTTCGAAGTTCTTTATTCCATTAGGCAATTTCATACTTCCATTAATATTATGGACCATGAATAAGGACAAATCTGAATTTGTTGACCAGCATGGTAAGCAAGCAATCAATTTTCAATTAAGCATATTATTATATGCCATTGCAGCGATAATTATTGCCATTCCAATTTTTCTATATGCATTCGCTAAAAACTTTCCAGAGGAGTTAATTATGAATAATCATCATATATATATAGATGGCAATGACTTACACAATGCCGAAGGATTCATCATCTTTGGCTTGTTAGCAGCTATTATTGCCGTTACTGTTTTTATTATAGAAATCGTATTAGTAATTACGGCTATGACGAAAGCTAATAATGGTGAAGCATATAAATACCCATTAACAATCAATTTCATCAAGTAATCATCAATCAAGAAATGAACAGTTTTAAAAAATCTAAATTCTATCTAATATTATGAAAATAGAAAACACAAAAGCACAAATGCGTAAAGGTGTTCTGGAATACTGCATCCTATCCATCCTCAAGGATGAAGATGCATATGTAGCAGAAATACTAGGCACACTTAAAGACGCAAAAATGCTTGTGGTGGAAGGAACTATATATCCTTTACTAACAAGGCTCAAAAATGCTGGCCTACTCAATTATCGTTGGGAAGAGTCAACATCTGGACCTCCGAGAAAATATTACGGCTTAACAGAAACCGGAAAGCTCTTTTTAAAGGAACTTAATGGTACTTGGAGCGATTTACAAAATGCCGTTAACCTAGTAACAAGACAAAAAAACACCAAAAAATGAATAAAACAGTCAACATAAATTTAGCAGGTATATTTTTTCACATAGATGAAGATGCATACTCAAAATTGCAACGCTATCTTGAGGCTATAAAACGTTCATTTACAGACTCTCAAGGACGATCAGAAATCATTGCAGATATAGAAGCTCGAATTAGTGAACTATTCAACGAAAGAGTTGATAACGACAAACAAGTTGTTGGTGTCAAGATCGTTGATGAGGTCATAGCTATTATGGGGCAGCCTGAGGACTATCTAGTAGATGATGAAATTTTCGAAGATGAACCAAAAGCTTGGGACAGAAAATCAAGAAGCTCAAAGAAATTATTCAGGGATACTGATAACTCTTATATAGGAGGTGTGTCTTCTGGACTAGCTCATTACTTAGGTATTGATACTGTATGGGTAAGATTACTTTGGATATTACTAGCTATTGGATCAGGAGGTACATTTATATTCATCTATATATTGTTCTGGATTCTTGTTCCTGAAGCCTTAACAACGTCAGAGAAGCTGACAATGACTGGAGAGCCTGTGAATATCAGCAACATTGAAAAAAAAATCAAGGACGGCTTTGAAAGTGTTTCAGAAACCTTATCAGATACCGTAAAAAATATTGATTTACCCAGGCAAGGCGAACGCGTAAAATCCACTTCAAAGTCTTTTTTCGATTCGTTAGGTGATGTCATCATGTTTTTCTTGAAGGTATTTGCCAAGTTCATTGGGGTCATTATGATCATTGTGGGCGCAGCAACTTTAATCGCATTAGTAATTGCAGCATTTACAACAGGAATAGCTGATGCCATTCATATCCCTGGATTCGATGTTGCCGAAGCTGCAGTTTCAAGTAGAACGCCCATTTGGCTAGTATCTCTCTTGGCTTTATTTGCAGTAGGAATTCCGTTTTTTATCCTCTTTTATTTAGGATTGAAAATATTAGTAAACAACTTGAAATCCATTGGAAATGTTGCTAAGTTCAGTTTATTGGGTCTTTGGTTAATATCAATTATCTCTCTAGCAGTGTTAGGCATAAGACAAGTAGCCGAACATGCTATGGATGCTAGCGTTACAGAACAAAAAGAGCTAATGATCGCCTCAAATGACACGCTACATATCAAAATGGCAAATAGCTCTATGTATACAAAACGTTTTGGAAGATATAGTAGTGACCCATTTAGATTGGTGTACGATGCAAACGATGAGAAGATAATTTATTCTTCTGATGTAAGATTAATCGTTAGATCAACAAAAGATTCGGTAGCATCTTTAGGTATCGAGAAAATTGCTGATGCAAGAACTTATCAAGAAGCTAAAGAGTTTGCAAACAATATAAATTACGGTTACAAATTAAATGGGAATACATTATTACTCAATTCGTATTTGACCACAGCATTAGAAAATAAGTATCATGACCAAAAAGTAGAATTGACACTTTACTTACCAGAAGGCACAACTGTTTTTGCAGATGACAACACCTATTCTTATCATAGAAATTCAGATTATTATAATGATATATTGAAAAACGGTACAGAAGAACATTATTTAAAAGTCATCGAAGATGATATGATATGTCTAGATTGTGATGATGATAATTACAAAGTAAAAGTCGATTTACATGATGACACATCTGGTATTAAGATTGATGATGACGGCGTAGAAATAAAAACCGACAGAAGTAGTCTTAAGATAGATGACGATGGTATTAAAGCGAAAACAGATAACGTCAAAGTCAATATAGATGATGACGGAATCGAAATCACATCAGACGATAACTAACAATTCAGTAATAAAAATCAACAATTGGGTAACCTATTATTTAAATAGTTCGTCTATATAATTAGTTTTAACCCATAATTAAAATCACTAAAAAAACAATCAAAAAACAAATAGTTATGACAACACTAGCAAAAATCATCGTCACAGTAGTCATGAGTTTACTCCTATTCTCATGTAATTTCGATATTAATTTCGGTCCAGGCGTTAGAGGCAATGGAAACGTTACAACAGAAACTAGAAATCTGGATGCTTCGTTCCATAGTATCAAAGCCGCAGAAGGTTTGGATGTATATCTTACACAAGGCAATTCCGAAAGTATAAAAGTACAAGCAGATGACAACCTTCATGAGGTTATCTTAACAGAAATAAATGACGGAGTTCTTTACATTCATACTAAAGAGAATATCGCCCACTCTTCAGCACAAAAAGTTATGGTAGAGTTTGACAATATAGAACGTATTACCTCAACAAGTGGTAGTGATGTATATTCAACTAATACTATCAAAACAGATAGACTAGAACTTAAAAGCACAAGCGGTAGTGACATGGAACTTAAGATAGATGCAAACACCGTATCCTGTAAAGCAACAAGTGGTAGTGATCTAAGACTTTCAGGCACAACAGATAGATTAACTGCAGAGTCAACAAGTGGTAGCGATATAAAAGCCGCAAAATTAAAAGCAAAAACATGCAATGCTAAAGCAACTAGCGGAAGTGATATAACATTATATTCATCAGATGAGTTAACAGCTAAAGCAACCAGTGGCGGAGACATTACCTATTATGGCAATCCAGATAAAGTAAATAAAAGTGACGGCGTATCAGGCTCCATAAGAAAACACTAATCAAAGACATCAATCAATCAATTAACAACCGACCAATCAATCAATCATCGCTCAATTATCCTGATAGCACTCGGGAGAGCACCAAAACAACTAACCAATCTTGTTTTTACCATCCTAAATTTGGCAGCTGTCAAGTTTGGGATGGTTTTTGTTTATATTTGTTTATAACAGAACAGCAAAACTATTATGATCAAGAAAATTGTTATAGCAATTGTGCTAATATCGTCATTATCAACGATTCAGGCTCAAAGAAAAGAAAAAATAAAAGGAAATAAAATTGTAACCACAGAACAAACTTCGGTCGAAGCTTTTACTAGAATTTTGATAGGTGAAGATTTTAAGGTGGAAATAATAAAAGGAGATTCTCCTTCTGTTGAAATAAAAACAGACGAAAACCTTCACGACGTCATAGATATTGAAGTTACTGACAATACGCTTATATTAAAATCAACTAAACGTATTTCTTCAAAAAGAAAATTGGACATTAGGATCTATTATACCGATGCATTAAATCTTATTGAGGTCAAAGAAAATGGCCAAATAAGTTCAGTAAGTACTATTGACATTCCAGAATTAACCATCAAGGCAACCGGCTCTTCTAAGCTTTTCTTAACACTCAAAAGCGATATGTTCAAGTTCATAAATTCTGACAAATCCAAGGCAGAACTTAATGTAACAGCCAATACATCTACTCTTGAATTAAGCGACAACAGTAAATTGGAAGCCCTAATAAATTCAACAGATATAAAAATTGATTTATATCAAAGAGCAGATGCGAAAATTGAAGGAGATGTAGATACCCTAAATATTCGAGCTGACAATAGCACTAACTTCATTGGTAAAAATTTAACTTCTAATACCTGTTCAGTATTAGCAGAAGGAAGCTCAGATATTTATGTACAGGTCATTGAAGAAGTAGTTATTGAAGCCATTGGAAGCAGTGAGGTACATTTATATGAAAATCCGAAGATCATCATAAACAAATTTGAAGGAACTGCTAAACTTCATAAAAAAGAGTTATAGAAAGTATTTCTTGAATAAATCGAAGCAGCTTCTAAGGCTGCTTTTTTTATATTTGCTATTCAACACTATTTCATGAAGAAAATTATATCATTAACATCTATACTAATAGTGATTTT
Source organism: Flavobacteriaceae bacterium (assembly GCA_014238425.1). Lineage (GTDB taxonomy): Bacteria > Bacteroidota > Bacteroidia > Flavobacteriales > Flavobacteriaceae > JABABD01. The sequence continues at coordinate 60,299 of JABABD010000009.1, forward strand.
TAGCTGTAAAACTGACAAGGGTAACGAATCTACTATAAAGCAAGAAAATCAACCTAAAAAAGATTACCTCTTAAATCTTATATCTAATAATCATACCAATATTCACTTTAGCAATCAGGTGATTGAAACCTATGATGCCAATTATCTTAATTACGAGTTTATTTATAATGGTAGCGGTGTTGCTGTGGGAGATATAAACAATGATGGTCTTGAAGATGTTTATTTTGGAGGAAATTCGGCTGACGATAAACTTTATCTAAATGAAGGAGATTTTAAATTCAAGGACATTTCTTCTGTGCTAGGTCTTAAAAACCTTAAAGGATGGTCTACAGGAATCAATATGGTAGATATTAATGCAGATGGCTTATTAGATATTTATGTATGTCGTTCGGGCCCTTCAAAAAACAATGCAGATAGAGCAAACAAGTTATTTATAAATAAAGGCAATTTAAACTTTGTTGAAAGTGCCAAATCCTACAATTTAGATAAAACTACACATAGTATTCAATCCGCCTTTTTCGATTATGACCTTGATGGAGATTTAGATATGTACTTACTAAATCATCCAACGCCAGGATTCAAACCGAAGCAATTTACAACACATATAAACGAAGTAAAGACAGGAAAGATAAAGACAGATTTCTTTTTCGAAAACATTAACGGAACATTTGTTGACAAAACACGTGAAGCAGGGTTGTCAAATTTTGGTTACCGTCACGGTATTGCAATAGGAGATATTAATGAAGACAGATATCCTGATCTTTATATAAGCAGCGATTTTGATGAGCCAGATTTCTTTTATATCAACAATAAGAACAAAACATTTACGAATGTTATTGATAAGCAAATTGGACATATCTCAATGAATAGTATGGGTAATGAATTTGCAGATATTAATAATGACGGCCTTTTGGATATTTGTGTGGTTGATATGGCTCCTAGTAATCACTTTAGATCGAAAGCCTATATGAAGTCTATGAATACAACCAAATTCAATGCTTTGGCAGATTACGGGTTTCATTATCAATACATGCAAAATACCATGCATATTAATAATGGTAATGACACCTTTAGTGAAATTGCCCAATTAGCTGGTATCGCAACCACAGATTGGAGTTGGGCTCCTTTATTTTTTGATATAGACTTAGATGGCAACAAAGATTTATTTATCTCAAATGGTATTAAAGAAAACTTTTTATATCGTGATATCCAATCTGAAGTAAACGAGAAGCAAAAAACACTTAACAGGAGTCTCCTATTAGAGGAATTATTAGCAATAGTTCCTAGTGATATTACTCAAAATGATCTTTACCAAAACGAAGGCAATCTAAAATTCACGAATACGAGAAAAGATTGGATATCGCAAGAAGCATTCAATTCTAATGGTGCTGCTTACGTAGATTTTGACAATGATGGCGATTTAGATTTGGTATTAAATAATATGCATTCTAAAGCAGCTATCTATGAAAATACATTATCTAATGATGATTCGAATTTTATAAAACTTAAACTTACAGGCAGAGAAGGAAATACAAATGCTATTGGAGCAAAGGTCATTTTGGAGACTAACAACGGCAAGCAAGTGCAAGAAGTTTATAATGCAAGAGGTTATTTATCTTCAGTAAGTTATCCATTAATATTTGGAGTACCTAACAATATAAAAATCAATAGCATAAAAGTATTATGGGATGATAAAAAAACCTCAGAACTAACGAATATTGGTCTTAACGAAACTATTACTATTGATTATGAAGATGCCTTAGCCGCATCAACAAGTACTGATACTGCAGAAAAATTAGTAGAAACCGTAAATAATACCTCGCTTAACATTGCTTATCAGCACAAGGAAAACAAATTCAACGATTATTCAAAACAATTACTCTTACCACAGAAACAGTCAACTCAAGGTCCAAGTCTTGCTGTAGCAGATGTTAATGGTGATGGCCTAGACGATTTTTATGTTGGAGGAGCTGCAGGTCAAAGTGGTCAATTATTAATTCAAAAAAGCAACGGCACTTTTATTAATAAAAATAGTCCGCCATTTGTTCAAGACAAAAATAGCGAAGATACTGGCGCTTTATTTTTTGATGCAGATGGCGATAATGATCTCGACCTTTACATTTGTAGCGGTGGTTACGAATTTTCTGAAAACAATTCTATCTTACAAGATCGTTTACTGATCAATAATGGCAACGGTGTTTTTAGAAAAAGTAAGAACATTCCAAAAATGTACTCTAGTACTAAAGCTGTTAAACCAATTGATATAGATAGTGATGGCGATATGGATTTAATTATAGGAGGAAGAGTAATACCTGGAAGATATCCATTAGCTCCAAGATCCTACATACTCGAAAACAATAATGGCAATTTTACAGATGTTACTGAAATTATTGCTCCTGAACTAAGTAACATTGGAATGATCAGTGATATTGAAATCACCAATTACGATAATGATGACGATGTTGATATTCTTTTAGTTGGGCCGTGGATGCCAATGACCATATTAACAAATACTAATGGCACATTCAAAAAAGAAACAATTCCTGAATTTGATAAAACTGAAGGTTGGCAGTATTCAATTGCTTCAACAGATTTTGACAATGACGGTGATACTGATTATGTCATTGGAAATATTGGCATGAATAACAAGTTTCATCCAAGTATAGATAAACCACTCCATATATTTAGCGCTGATTTTGATGGTAATGGCAGTTATGACATAGCGCTGAGTAAAAAATACAATGGTCAATTGGTTCCTACTAGAGGCAAAGAATGTTCGTCAGATCAAACTCCTTTTTTAAATGAAAAAATAGGCACTTACAAAGAGTTTGCGTCACTTAATATTGAAGGCATTTATGGTAATGATAAGATTTCAAATTCCAATCATTTGATATTATATAATTTTCACAGTCGCTATGTAGAAAACCTCGGTAACGGTCACTTTAAAATAAAAGACTTACCTATAGAGGCCCAGAAAGGGCCAACATTAGATATAGAGGTTTTAGACGTCAATAAAGATGGCCATATGGATATCGTTGGCATTGGCAACATGTACGATGCTGAAGTAGAAACTGTACGTTATGATGCCTCGAAAGGCTATATATTGCTTGGAGATTCAAAAGGTAATTTCACACCTTCTAGAAATAATGGCTTTAGTATAGATAAAGACATGAGAGCAATTTCTAGAATACTAATTTCTGGTGTGCCTCATTTGGTAATTGCAAATAATAACGATCAATTAAGTTTTTTTAAATTGAAGTCATAAAAAAAGCGCTAATATTTACGGGTTTTTTCAAGGTATTCATTTGGAGTGATTCTCTCCTTGTTCTTAAAAACTCGATAAAAAGTGGCCTTTGACTTAAAACCAGCTTCTTGGGCAAGGCCATACAAGCTATAATTTCTATTATCCGGGTTTTTCAATAGAACTTTGAACTCATCAATGCGAAGTCCATTAACAAAATCTATAAAACTCATATTGTATTCATTTTTGATGTACTCAGAAAGGACTTGACCACTGACTCCTATTTTTTTTGCAATGTCATTTAATCTTATATCTGGATTAGCAAACACCTTATTCTTCATGAAATGTGTTTCCATTCTTTGCTTTATTATCTCTCTTCCTTCTATTAGATCTTTATTGATAAAAGTATTTTCCTTAGTAAAAAAGGATTTGAATGTCTTAGATTCCGTTATAGTAAAAAGGAGAACCCAAACTTGCATTAACAATCCAACTGGCGAAAATAAATATCGTTGCATATTTAAATATATCTCCTTATCTATATGGTCGTCAAAACCTAATCTAACGACAACACTATATATGGCAAGTATTAAAAGATAAACTAAGAATCCGTTATAAAACTTATAATACTTTCTGTACATTTTTCTTTTTAGATTTTGTTTCATGTTACGAAACAAAATATTACCCCATACTAAATAAAATAAAAGCAACAACAGTCTTACAATTTCTATAACACCAATTATAGAATGATAATTTTCAAAAAAAAAGGATTTAGAAATATGCTTAACTCCAATATAAAATACAAATACAATTGTAGGGAGGGCTAAGTGAGATGCTATTATTTTTTTCTTATTAACGTCTCTTCTCAATAGGGCAAAGTACACATATAAAAGAGGTGAAAAATATATATTTTTATATCCCCCAAGTAGTATGGACCATACTATATTATCCTTAAATGATTCCCAATATAGGTTATATAAATTAAGTGATCCAAGTATAATACAAAACACACCTAAAAAAACAAATCTTGTTCGAACAACAAATAATTTGAAAAAACCTATGATAATAAGCTGAGCAGAAATACATAATACAATGCCGTTATACAATAAATCAGGAAAGGCTGGATTCATTTCGATAAATCAGTATTAGAGTTTCAAATGTATTACATACTAGATTAGTTTCAAAAAACATATAGAAAATTTGCGCTTTTTATCAAATTTGACATATCAAGTTTCAATCGTCAATAAACTATATCTGTTCAAGGCTTATTTTCTATTATTGTTTTCAATACATTTAAAATCAGCATTTATAAACGATTGAAATAGAATACCTTTTTAAAAAATTCTCTTCAAAATTCAAGTGCGTATATCATGAACTAAAATAGTATCAATTCCTTTTTGAGACCTCTTTATATTGTGTTTTTTAGAAAATCGACAATTGCACTTATATATTTGAAGCATAGCTCACAAATTTAACTATATTTTTCACACATGACGTATCTATTTAAGTTATGCTTTTTATGTCTCATACTAATTGTAACGTTTTCAAATTGCAATAACAATCAAAAAAAAAAGATTGGAAATCTTACCGTTTCTGAACAAGATTCATTTGAATCTGTAGAAGACACATGGTATTTAACTACAAGTAAAAACAAAGAGAAAAACGTTGAGCTCTTTGTAAGAGAAACTGGTGTTGGTGATACTATAGTCGTAATTCATGGCGGTTTTGGGGCAGAACATAGTTACTTGCTCAATCTTTTTAACAGGATGGAAAGAGATTTCCATATAGTATATTATGATCAAAGAGGTTCCTTACGATCGCCAGCTTCAGATACGCTGATTACCGCCATGTCTCATATAGAAGACCTAGAAAAATTAAGAAAAGAGCTCAACATTAATAAACTTAATCTTTTTGGTCATTCCATGGGCACGTGGATAGCTAGTGCTTACCTGGATAAATATCCTAAAAACGTCAAGCAAATGACCTTACTCGGTCTTGTTTGGCCAAGGTTAAGAGAAAATATGACAGATGAAGAAAAAGCCCTTGATGACAAAGCTAGTGATGAATGGGCAACGTTCATGAATCGAGATGACATTCAACAACAAATTAAGTTAGAAGGCCTAGATAAGGATTCATTGAATTCTCGAGAAGCGACCTATAAATGGCGCATACGTTTTGCTGGTGTCAACATGTATGATGTTAGTAATTGGCGTCAGCTTAAAGGCGGGCAGGTTTTCTATAACCAAAAAGCAGGAACAGCTGCAGGAACTACAATGCCTGAAGAGTACGATTGGATAGAAACATATAAAAATAATCCACAAGTACCAATTACAGTAATAAACGGTACTCATGATTTTGTTGACTTTGGAGGTAGGTTACACAGCAAATGGCTACAATCCTTGTCTAATGTGTCTTACCATTTAATAGAAAAAGCAGGCCACAATACCTGGTTAGATCATCCAGAAAAAATTAAAAATTCAGTAAAGAATAGCTTTAAAGACAATTCAAAAAAATAATAGGATTAAACATACAGTATGCTCAATGTATCTACGTTTTGGAATCGGATATCAAAACATATAATTATAGTATTTTTTATTTCATTTGATCTTGGTTTAAACGCACAGAATATAGAACAACCATTTAAAGTGGATCAAATCACCATTGCTGTTACCAATGTAAACCAAATGGTAACATTTTATGAAACTGTATTTAAATGCATCCTAAAAGAAGAAGAAATTAACGGTATAAAATTATATCTAGGAGAATTGGCAGGAGTGAAAATTCTATTGTGTCCAAACAAATTAGCTAAAGTGAACGCTCAACAAAACAGACATCAGTTTCATTTTATTGTGACAGATCTTGGTGAAGTAATAAAAGATGTTATAGCAACCCGCGGCATAATTAAAGAAGAAATTATCTCAACAAATAAGCTCAAAACAGTAACAATTATAGATCCAGATAAAAACACAATAGTCTTTACAGAAAAAAAAGAATGACGCTTAAGAATAAAATTAATATTTACCCTTAAAAACTACATATCATGAAACAAAATTATTTTTTAAAAACCACTTCTAAGCTTTTAATCTTAAGCTTGATTTTCATACAAGGCATTAATGCACAAACATATATTAATGAAATTTATATGCAAAGTAGCACAACTAATCAATACATTGAATTCCGTGGTACGCCATCATCAACTATTGCGAACGGTACTTATTTAGTATACTTAAGATCATTTGCTTCTGGGGCAGGAAGGCCAGCGCACGTATTTGATTTAAGCGGCTACACTTTTGGCAGTAACGGCTATTTAGTATTATTACAAGCAGGAACACCTTATGTTCCAAATGCTAGTGCAACTACCATTACGGCTACTGGTACAGCATGGGGCAATTTAGATTCTGGAACCGATGATAACATGAGCGACTCTTCTTATTCAGTACTATTAATTACTGCACCAAGTGCTCCAGTTTATAATACGGATTATGACTCAAACAACGATGGTAATTTAGAAGGTGTAGCAACAAATTGGACTATTCTGGATGCTATAGCCTATTCTAATCATACATATGAAATCGGAGATTTCAATTCTATTTATGGCGGCAAGGCTTATTTTATTAATTCAAGCGGACCTGGACCAACTAATTCATCTGGTGGAACTATAACAAATGTGCCTGTTGTCAATGCAAAATATTTAGCAAGAATTGGAGTTTCAACAGGAGAAACATCATCAGATTGGCTTGTAGGGACAACTACAGGTATTATACCAAGTATGAGTATGCATACCACTAATGTATCACCATCTATTTACGGAAATGAAACTATAAATACCTTAGGTTCTGAAAATTTAGATTTAACTCTCGGTATTGAAGATGTGCCACTTAGTAATCTTAAATTATATCCCAACCCAACTAGAGATGTTTTTAACATAGAATTTAATAGTCCAACAGCTTCTGAGGTTTCTATTTACAATATTAATGGACAACAGGTAATGAAAGAATATATAACAGATTTAAAAAAACAGGCTAACATTAATGTTTCCGCACTTACAAGAGGTATTTATTTTGTAAAAATAAAAGACATGAATACACGCAAAGAAAAAAGTTTAAAACTTGTAAAGTATTAGCGTATAGTAAAGTTTGGTTGGTAGCTAAAACATCTAACCTATATGAAAATTAAATTATGAATATAGGTTAGAGTTTTAAATAATGTTAGGTTTAAATAGAAATGCTCTATGATCAAAACCTTCAATAAAAAAATATTTCGTTTACTAAAAATAGTAATGGCACAATAAATTTCAAAAACATTAAAATGAAAAAATATCAAGACATATGACTCATTCGATACATCATGATCTGGAAATTAACGAATCAATCGAAAAAGTTTACGAAGCCGTAACTGAACCACAACATCTCATAAATTGGTGGCCATATAAATGTTCGGGGATTCCAAAGGAAAACGAAGTATATAATTTCTTCTTTACATCAGAATATGATTGGTATGGGAAAGTTATAAAATCGGAAAAGAATAAATCTTTCCATATCAAAATGACAATATCTGACCCTGATTGGAGTCCAACTTCTTTTGGGTTTGACCTAGAACAAAAAAATGACAAGGTTCAAGTTAAGTTTTGGCATATCGAATGGCCTGAATGTAATAGTGAATTTAGGCAATCTTCTTTTTGCTGGGCCATGTTGTTAAATGGATTAAAAAATTATGTGGAGAAGGGAAAAATAGTACCATTTGAAGAAAGAGAATAAACTACTGCCAACAATGGCTATAAGCAATTGCTTGTTTATGCCTAGAAAACGAAGCTACTCATAGCCTAACTGTTGGTATTAAATAAAAACAAATTATATGAGATTAAAATTATATTTACTATTAGCATTAGTATCTGGCAGCTTCCTCAACTGCTCGCCAAAAGAAGGTATTAGCGAATCTCAAAAGCTAGCAGGTGTCTGTAAGGTATGGGGATTTTTAAAATATTATCACCCAAATGTGGGTTCCGGAGAAATCGACTGGGATAGTGTTCTAATTGAGATATTGCCAAGTATTATTGAAAGTAGTGAAGACAAATATCATACAAGCATATTAAAGCTAATTGAATCTGCAGGTGTTATTGATTCATGTAATAGTTGTATTACTAACAATAAAGACTCATTGATTTCTATGGTGAGTTTCTCTTGGTTTGATGACGAAATATTCAATAATGAGATTTCCAAAAAACTCAATCTTATTCTCAAAAATAAAAAGCCATATAGAAATTACTATGTAGAACCTTCCAATCTTAAGGATGCCGATTTCTCTTCCGAAAACGCGTATAAAGATTTAGATAGTATTTCTTCAAATTATAGGTTACTCAGCCTCTTTAGGTATTGGAATGCTATGGAATACTTTTATCCTTACAAAAATATTTTAGATAATGATTGGGATAAAATCCTGAGTATATACATTCCTAAGTTTGTTGAAGATCAAAGCGAACATGAATACTATCTTAATATCAGGTCTTTGGCAAGTAATCTAAATGATGGGCATTCATGGGTTAGTAGTAAAAAAAATGACAAAAAATATCGTACAACCAATTTTCGTATAAAAAAGATTGACAACCAATTTGTTGTAAGTTCTTTTGTTTCGGACTCATTGGCAAAACCAGGTAATCTTAAGATCGGTGACATAATTACACACATTAATGGTAAATATATTTTAGAAGCTTACAACGCTGAAATAAAATATACCACTACTCAATCTAATATTACAGAAATTGAAAAAGGAACTTTAGAAAATCTCTTTTCTGGTGAAAAAAGAAAATTCAACTTAACCGTAAATAGAGCTAATGAAATACTTTCTATTGAAGTTACGAGATATACCTATTCTGAAGTATTCCATAAGAATAGGTCGTCAAATTCATCAAGTAAACTACTATGGAAAAAGATAAATGATAAGGTAAGCTATGTTGACATGGGAGAGCTCAGTACTGATGTAGAGGTCAGAGAAGTTGTTGACAATACTTTTAATGCTAAAATCCTGATTTTGGATTTTAGAAATTACCCTCCATTTATGCCTTACTTCACATTTTTAAGTCACTTTTTTGTTGATTACCCTACGCTTCAGATATTCACACTTCCTGATTTTGAAACTCCAGGTTATTTTAAGAAAGTTGGTTTTAATAATGAACTTCACAAGGAATTATTGCTGCCAAACCAGTCGACCATTTACAATGGCAAAATAATCTTATTAGTAGATGGTAATACTAAAAGTAGATCTGAGTTTTTTGTTTCAATTTTGCAATCTTTTTCAAAGACAATCACTATTGGATCACAAACAGCTGGGTCTAATGGAAATGTAAGATCTCTAATTTTGCCAGGAGATATTTCAACCCAATTCACTGGTATGGGCTCTTTTTATGGAGATGGAAGTCAAATGCAAAGAACGGGTATTAAGATAGACATTATTGTTTCACCTACTTTAAATGCTGTAAAAACTGGGAGGGATGAATATTTAGAAAAGGCGTTAGAATTTGGAGAAAACTAATTACCATTAATGTCTAACACTATAAAAATGACAAAAAAACAGGCTTACATAATATTACTCTCTTTTGATATAGCATTAGTTAATGTTATAACTCCAACTGTTCTGAATTCAGAATATTTGAATAAAAAGGCGTCTTGGTTTTCTAGCAAAATAATTGCAAGCGATACTTTAATCAATTTAAGTAGTTCTAATGAAATGGTTTTATCAAAAAAATTCGATGGCCTATTATTTATTGAAAAAATATCAGTACATGATAAAATTAAAACAACATGAAATACTATTTACTACTATTGTTAGTTCCAATTCATACTATTTTAAATGCTCAGGATTTAAAAATTAGTTTAAAACATGGCGATTCTGTAGAGCAAGAAGCAAAAATTCAACTAGAGCGAATAATTAAAACTTATAGAAACGAAATTAATACATGGTTTTTTACAAAAAATATTCAAATTAATAAAAATACCATTCCATTTAGTCATCCAGTACTGACATTAAACTGCAGTTATTTAGATAATGATCTTAAACAACTATCTAATTTTCTTCACGAACAATTTCATTGGCTCGAAGAAACTATGCCAGAGCAAAGAAAAAAGGCCATTAATGAATTCAAACAACTTTTTCCTAATGCTCCAGTAAAAGGAAAAGAAGGAGCTCAAAATGAGTATAGTACCTATTTACATCTCATCGTTTGCTTCCTTGAGTATCAAGCTATGGCAAAAGTTGTAGGTGAAGAATCCGCAAAGCAAATATTATCTGAGAAGAATTATTACAAATGGATATATGAAAAAGTGCTAAATGACAACCGAATAAGGGAAGTAATTATTAAAAATAACTTCCTAATCTTATAGAATATAATTAATACCAATAAAGACATGTATAACCGATAAGCGAGTAAAATAAATACATGAATTTAGAAATGAAATACATTTATTAGAATGATATATTTAATAAAATCACATAGAATACTAACAACTATTTGTCTACTCCCTCTAATACTCCCAACAATATTATTAGCGCAACAACCCTTAAATCTTGATTTTGAAAAAGAAAGTATTGAAGGTATAGATCGTCCTTGGGGATGGAATAAAACTACTTGGGGAACAACAACATATATATTAGATAGCATAACTGCTAAACAAGGAAAGTACAGTTTACATTCTCTATGTATTGATAAAGAATCTCCATGTTTAAAACAATCATTTAGTTTTGATATTGAAGTGTTTGACCTTAAAGAAAAACAAGTTTCAATATCTGGAAATGTTAAAGGAAAAGGGCTGATGAAACCTGTAAGTTGCTCTATAAATTATACGCTTTATGATGAAAAAACTAAAGAGTATGTATATAAAGAGCTTATAAGCGAAAAATTTTCTGGAACTTTTGATTGGAAGAAAATAGTACTGAACTTAAAAGTACCAAAAACTACAACTCAACTTAGTTTAAGAATTACCCAAGAAGGAAAAGGAGAAGCTTGGTTTGATGGTTTTAAATTGAAAATTGAAAACAAAGAAGTAAAAGAGGTCAATGTGGCCAAAGAATTTCATAAAAAACAAATTGATTGGTTACTTAAAAATAGTATTGCTTTTCATTCTCCAATGCCTTTTTCTAAAGAAAGTAAATTTAAAAATGAAGACCTTTCATTTTTTAAAGAAGCCATAGATAGTAGTAAAATTGTTGCTTTAGGTGAATCTACTCATGGAACAAGTGAGTTCTTTACATTGAAACATAAATTATTGCAGTATGCAGTAATAGAATCAGGGTTTAGAATCTTTGCGCTTGAAGATCATTTTATTGTTGGAGAAGAAATAAACAAATATCTAAAAACGGGGAAGGGTACAATAAGGGAAGTTACAAGAGGTTTGTTTGAAACTTGGGATAGAGACGAAATAATGAATATGATAATGTGGCTAAGAGAATATAACATAAATCACCCCGATGATATGGTGTCTTTTATTGGTTTTGACATTCAAGAAGTTACACGCCCAATAGATAGTTTACAAAGTTTTCTTAAAATCCAAGATCAAAAATTATATAAAGAGTATTCATTAAGCCTAAATTATTTAAAAGAAAAAGGGAAATATCCTTTTATGGAAAGAGATTCTTTGGTGAAATTAGATTGGATCGATACATCTGAAAAAATATTTAATGCATTAAATAGTAAGACAAAAGAATGGTTCGCGACTGCGAAAACAAAAGCAGAAAAAATTAAAATAGAATACGGTTTACAATATGCCAATTTAATACAGCAGTATTTTAAAGAAGTATTGAATAATGGAACAGATCTTTATAGAGACGAAGCTATGGCCGAAAATGTATCTTGGTATTTTGAAAGAATATATCCTGGCACGAAAATGATAGTGTGGGCTCATGATAGTCATGTAAGTAGAGGAGACCATCACAAAGTTTTTACGAATTATAATAGAGGTATTTCTATGGGTTCTTTTTTGTCTAAAAAATATAAAACAGATTATAAAAGTTTTGGATTAATAACCTATAGTGGAAATTATCTCGCTTTTAAGACTTACTCCTATAAGAAGCAGACAAAAGTTCCTTTATTTCCGAGTCCATTAGGGTCTTTAGAGGAGGCTTTACATCAAGTCTCTGTAAAAAAGAGGCAAGGTAATTTATTCTTAAACTTATCAAAATCAATTAATTGGCTAAATAAACCACTCCCACTACGATTTGCAAATCATGTAAATATAGATTACGGATATTGGGGAAGGATAGTAATTCCTTATCAATTTGATGCTGTTTTTTTCATTGATAGGACAACCAGTGCAAAACGGGTTGAAATTAAATAATATAAGCTTAAAATGACTTTATCACGCTATACTCATTAATGCTCCATTCATTACGAATGTTTGTCTAGAGATAATAATTCATACAGAAATTAATATACAAATCTTAAATAAAAAAGAAAACTTATGTCAATAGTTGAATTCACCAGATTAGCGCTATTATTTGCAATAACTTTTTCAATAAGTAATTGCCATGGCCAATCCAATTTAAAAAATGAAGATTTTGATGAATTGAAAAGAATCGAAAATGCGCCTTTCTCTCTGTATACTTACACTTTAAAAAACGGGTTAAAATTATACCTTGCTCCAAACGACGAAATACCAAAAATTAGAACATCTATAATGGTAAGAGCAGGAAGTGAACAGGAGCCAGATGAGTCTACTGGACTTGCGCATTATTTAGAGCATCTACTTTTTAAGGGAACAGATAAAATTGGTGCTTTAGATTTTAAAAAAGAAGAGGCAATTTTAGGGAGAATTGAAACGCTTTACGAAAAACATAAAAAAGAAAGAGACACCTTAAAAAGAAAAAAAATATTTGAACAAATTGACAGTCTGTCTTTCGAATCTTCAAAGTATAGTAATAGTCAAGAATATACTCAAATCATGAAATCTTTGGGCATGTCATTTTTCAATGCTACTACGAATGTGAATAGAACAGGTTATATCAATGCAATTCCGTCAAACCAATTAGAAAAATGGTTATTATTAGAAGCCGAACGGTTTAGGAATCCTCAATTTAGAACATTTCATACAGAACTCGAATCTGTTTATGAGGAGATGAATATTGTAATAGATAATCCTTTTAGATATAACCAAATAAAACTTATTGAAAACCTTTTTAATAAAGAGCAATATCGTTATAAACATCCTATTGGGGAAATTGAGCATTTAAAGAACCCTTCAATTAAAGAGGTAAAAGAATTCTATAAAAAATATTACATCCCTAATAATATGGCTATCCTATTGGTAGGCAATTTTAAAGTTGAAGATGCTTTAAAATATATTGAAAAATCTTTTTCGCAGTTAAAGCCAAAATATTTGCCCAAAAAGGGTCCACCTCAATTTAAACCATTACAAAGTATAAAGGAAGAAAGTACTCATACAGTAAATAAGAGGGTTTTAATGATGGGATATCGTTTTGATGGATATGGTTCTAAAGATGCTCTATTAATGGAATTTACTGAAATGATGTTGTATAATGGCATTGCGGGATTTTTTGATACAAATATTATAAATCAGCAAAAAGTAGGATATTTATCAACAACACCCGTATTTCATGATGACTTCTCTGTACATGTTATTTCAGCTGAACCAAATAAGAATCAATCTCTTAAAGAAGTCAGAGATATTATTCTCAAAGAAATAGATAAAGTAAAAAAAGGTGATTTTCCTGATTGGTTGATAGATGCTACCAGAAACCTGCTTAAGAAAAATTATATGTCCTTAATTAGTCATAATAATGGGAAAATACGGCTTTTAGAAGATGCTTTTATTAATGATATTAAATTAATGGAACTTTTCGATAAGATGAAGAAATTTGATAATTTATCAAAAAATGATATTGTTGATTTTGTAAAAAAACATTACGTAAATTATAGTGTCATTTATGGTAAACCAACAATAAAATCTGATTTAATAAAGATTAATAAACCAAAAATAACTGCTCTTAATAACAATTCAAGAAAGTCTTCAGAATTTAAAAAATCTCTAGAGAAATTACCTACAACAGAGTTAAGTTATGACCCTATTAAATTTAAAGATGAGATTTCAAAACACGCACTAAAAAATAATGCAAATTTATTCTTCACTAAGAACAAAGTAAATGATCTATTTGATTTAAAAATAGTTTTTGACACCAAAAAGAGTAACCCATATACACAAATAATAGAAAGCTATTTAAAAAAAGGAGGGACAACTAATAAATCTCAAAAAAAGTTACAGCAAAACTTTTTGATCTTAGGATCAAGACTAAGGGTTTATTCAGACAATAACTCGTTTACAATTCGAATTTCAGGGTTGTCCAATTATTTAGACCAAACGGTTGCACTTGTAAACGAATTAATTACAGATATTCAACCAGATGAAGACATTTTGCTTGCAGTTAAAGAAGAAGCTATAAAAACTCTTGATAACATAAATAAGAATAAACCTCAGCTAAGCAATCATTCTATGAAGACAGTATTATATGGAAAAAATGCTGCATTAGAATATGTATTAACAGAACGAGATTTAAAAAATATAAACATTAATGAAGTTATATCACAAATTTCTAATTTATTAAACAGTCCTTATGAACTATTTTTTTACGGAAATAAAAGTAAAGATGATGTATTGAAAATTTTGAATAAAGAATTAATAGGAGGTAAAAAAATTAAGCAGCCAGAGTTCAAAGACCCGCATATGTTTACAAAAACAACAAAAGATAAGGTATATCTAAATAATTTTAAGTCTAAAAAAATTGATTTTTGGTTAATTTCAAAAATAGGAACTAACACTAGTGATCTAGACTTTATGTCATATACTTTTAACTCTTATTTTAATGATATTTTAAATACAGAACTTAGAGAATCACGCGGTTTAGCCTATTCTGTAAGTACTGTATTTCAAATTCCAAGTCTTGCTAATGATAAGCCATTTCTTTTTTACTGCAAAGTGGGCACACAAAATGACAAATATGAAGAAGCTATTAAAATTAGCAGTAATCTTATCAAAGAGATGCCTTTAAAAGAAGAAATATTTAATGTAATTAGGCAAAAATTATTGAAGTCCTGGAAATCTCATAGAATAATTAATAATGATAAACTTTACTGGTTCAAGCGCAGAAAGAATAAAAATTTAGAATCAGATCCTTTTGAATCTTATATAGAAGGTTTAGAAAATTTAACCTTTGATGATTTCAAAATATTTTACAACAAATGGATAAAAAATAATCCTATAGAAATTTTGATTGTTGGTGATTTAGAAGAGATATCTCAATCAAAATTGAAACAGTTTGGTGAAATAATTATTATAGATAATATCATAAATGAATAACTAAAATATTAATAAATCAAAATAATTAGAAATATGAAAAAATATATAACAGTAATCGTATTAATCTTTGCATCTCTAGTACTAAACGCTCAAAGTGATAAAACCTCTAAATCGGTTGTGGGAAAAAGCAATTCCGAAATTGGAATTTTAGATGCAAATAATCCAGATGGCGAAAATAGCGAACAATCTATTATAACAGCCCTTGTTAATAAACATTGGAATGGAGTTGGTATGTTAATGAGTAAAAAAGCAACATTTACTATGGATTGGCAAAGAGTGTTAGGCAATCAATTTATAAAACTCGAATTTCAAAACAAACGAAAATCAAAGAATAACAAAGATATTATATTTAGAGCAACCGCCTTTTACAAAATAGTAAATGATACAACGGTAACTGGAAATTGGTTTGACAACAGAGGTATGTCCTTTCCGTTAAAAGGTCACATAAAAGAGAACGAGCTAACTATTCTTTGGGGAAGTAATGAAACAGAAATGGGCAAAACCATATATCGTTATACAAACGATAATATAATAACCGTTGAAGATTTTATAATGAACAATGGAAAGTACTATAAATTTGGTAGTGCAACTTATAATACAAAAGATTAATACACAAACGCACAAGATAACAGTTTATGAGAGATGTTAACCCTAAAACATTACCAACAATGACGTATGTAAACAGCTCACATGATTTTTTGTTGACTTTTGAAGGTGAGTTAGCACAGCAAATGCCTGCAATTCTTACCCAATGTATCTTACCATTTAATAGAAAAGTAAGTTACTATGCTTGGCAACATCATTCCAATGAAATAAAAACTTTAATCCAACAAATTAACAATTCAAAATACTTACCATTTTGTCTCAAAAACTAAATTGAGACATCAACTCACAAAAGATTGTTTGCTTAAAGGATTTAAAGAGATAGTTTTAGTTCTCATTGCTGAAAGAAGTGCTAAGGTATTAGGAAATATAAACTTAAAATTCTTTAATCTGAGCATTAGCAAGAATTAAAAATTAACACCTATGTTTGGTAATGGTTTCTTTAAAAAGCTTGTTAACCTATCTTCTGAAGGAATTATAATAACCGATATAAACGGACTAATTATTTTCGCGAATAACAAAGCTCTAAACATGTTCGTATATGAGAAAAAAGAGCTTCTAGGGCAAAAAATTGAAATACTAATTCCGAAAGATTCACAGCTAGAGCATGTTAAGTTAAGAAAAGAGTACATAAATTCTCCTAATAGCAGACCTCATGGACAAGGATTAGATGTCTATGCTGTAAAAAAAGATAATTCTCATTTTCAGGTAGAGGTAAGTCTTTCCGTGCTAGAAGAAGGAGATAGCCGGTATACCGTAAGTATTATATCAGATATCACTAAAAGAAAACAGAAAGAAAAAAAAATACAGAGATTTATTGCAGAACAACAAGATCTGAAAAATGCTCATATTAAATCTCAGTTAGAGGTCTTAAAAAATCAAATAAGCCCTCATTATCTATTCAACTGCCTAAGTATTTTATACACTTTAATAGAATCGGAACCAAATAAAGCCCAGTTATTTGCAAAAAAGATATCTGAAACTTATGGTTATGTACTTGAGACTAGAAATAAGAAATGGGTTCACTTAAGTAGTGAAATTTCATTTTTAAACAATTATGTTTTTTTGCAAGAAATCAGGTTTGGTGATAAGTTCAAGTTAACACTTGAAGAAGGTATAGAACAAGAAAATGCTTACATCATACCTCTTGCTATACAAACGCTCATTGAAAACGTGTTTAAACACAATAAACTTTCTTCTTCAAAAAAACTGGATATTTCTCTCAGAATAAAGAACGGAGGCGTTTTAGTTCGTAATACAATTACTCAAAAGGACTATGAAAAAAAATCTTTTGGCGTAGGGCTAGAAAACCTAATAAAACAATATAGCCTTGTGTCTTCTGAAGTTCCATTAATTACAACTAATGGAAAAACTTATGAAGTTTGGGTTCCCATTTTTAAAAATATGATTCAATGACCAAAGTCTTGATTATAGAAGATGAAGAAGCATCTAGTGATTATCTAGTTAAGTTGTTAAGTGAGAGTAGCTTAATAGTTAAAGTACTCTCAATAATCACAAGTGTTGAGGATTCAATTAATTGGTTCTCTGAAAACGATCATCCAGATATAATTTTCATGGATGTTCAGCTATCAGATGGGCAATCTTTTGAAATTTTTAATAATATAAAGGTTTTGAGTCCTGTGATATTTGTTACAGCTCATGATGAATATGCCATTCACGCCTTCAAAACAACAGGTATTGATTATCTATTAAAGCCTATAAGTAAACTAGATTTAAATAACTCTCTTAATAAGTATTTTGAGAATAAATTACTTATCTACAATAGTATTGACAAAAACGATGCAAGTCTAAATAATCTGACCTTAAACAAAGAGTTCAAGGAACGTTTTCTTGTTAAGGAAGGAAATCAATTCATTCCAATAAAAATTGAGGACGTTGCTTATTTTTACTGGTCAGATTATGCCTTTTTAAGAAAGTTTGATGGTAAATCTTATTTAATAAATCATTCATTAAATCAATTAGAGGAATTAATTCCTCCACATCTCTTTATTAGGATAAATAGACAGATGATTGCAAATATCAATGCTATAGAGAGTTTTGTTAAGAGAGAAAAATTCTATGACATTAAACTTATACCAAAGTTTCCTGAAATGGTAACGATAAGTAAAGAAAGCTACCTTAATTTAAAAAAAATATTATCATAAAAGCCAATGCAATAGTAATTTCATCTCTAGATTAGTTCGTTTCGTCGTTAAAATAGATCATTTCATCGTTTTTTTAATTTTTTAATTCGGCTTTGCGTCCTAGTTTTACCCAAAACCCCAAACCTAAACTACCAAATGAAAAAATATGCTTTATACTTAATCTTATACTGTTCGGTCTCGGTTGCCCAAGTCGGTATAAATACCACCTCTCCTGACCCATCGTCAATATTAGATATTACCAGTACTAACGCTGGTCTATTGATACCAAGGATTTCTCTTACTTCAACAAGTGATACAGCAACAATATCTGGAACTGAGGCATCAAGTCTACTTATTTATAACATAGCCACTGTATCTGATGTTACCCCAGGTTTTTATTTTTGGAATGGTACTCGTTGGGAAAAAATTGTCTCAGATTCATTATTGGCTAGCTCTATAGGTTGGAGCACCTTAGGGAATTCGGGAACCGTGAATGGTACAAATTTTATCGGCACCTCAGATAACCAGAATTTAGATATCAGAACTGATAATGCCATAAGAGCGCGGATTACAACTTCTGGTCAAATAGAAATTCTGAATACAGGTGGATCCATCTTTTTAGGCAACAATGCTGGAGAAAATGATGATTTAGTAAACCGAGACAATATATTCATAGGTGAAAGCTCGGGCTATTCAAATACCAATGGTGAGAACAATGTAGTAATAGGAAATAGCGCCTTGAGTTCGAACACTTCTACCTCATGGAATGTAGCAATAGGAAACTTTGCATTGAGAGACAATACAGCTAGTTTAAATACCGCCATTGGTTTTAGAGCATTGAGAGGAAACACCACTGGTTCTAAAAATATTGGTATAGGCTATCAAAGTTTATTGAATAATACAACTGGATCTAAAAATGTTGCTCTGGGCAACAACGCACTCTTGTCAAATACATTGGGTACCGACAATACAGCAGTTGGCGATGAGTCTATGATACTAAATACAACTGGTATAGGTAACGGTGCCTTTGGATGGAGGTCTCTTTATAGTAATACAACTGGATCCTTGAATTCAGCATTTGGTAATAGAAGCCTACAATTTAACACCTCTGGAAATCAAAATACTGCTCTAGGAACGTTAAGTCTTCAAAATAATACGACAGGAGATAATAATGTAGCGGTTGGAGTTCAAGCATTGAATAGGAATACCATTGGTGAAGATAATATTGCTCTCGGTTATAGAGCATTGTTTTTCAATACATCTGGCACAAAAAATGTTGCGTTGGGTTATGAATCTTTAAATGACAACACAACTGGTTATCAAAACAATAGTATAGGAGATGAATCATTGCACGATAACACAACCGGTTATCACAATAATGGTCTAGGTTATCGCACGCTATATAATAATACAACTGGTTATGAAAACATTGCTATAGGAGATCAGGCTCTTTATAATAATATAACTGGTATTTACAACAACACAATAGGATATAGGTCAATGTTCAGTAATTCTAGTGGAGAATATAATATTGGGTTTGGATATGAAACATTGTACGACAATGTTTCAGGAAACTATAATATTGCCATCGGATTTCAATCACTTTATAATAATACTGCTAGTGATAATTTTGCTATTGGAAGTCAAGCTTTGTACTCAAATACCACAGGCACAAACAATATTGGGTTGGGTTACAGTCCTCTACTTTTTAATACAACGGGGCAATCAAATATTTCTGTAGGAAGAGAATCATCCCGAAATAATACAGTAGGTAATAATAGCGTGACCATTGGTGACAGCTCTAATTACAATAATCAAACTGGGTCAAATAGCGTAGTTATTGGGCACGAGGCAGGTTTTGGAACAGGTTTAACATCGACCTCTGGAAACGTACTCATTGGTTATCAAGCTGGTTATCAGAATATTAATTCTAATAAACTCTATATTGAAAATACAAATTCATTAACTCCTTTAATTGGAGGTGATTTTACAACAAATCGAGTTGGCATCAATACAGATACTACCACAGGTTTAACTCATACACTAACTGTTGGTGGCAACGTCAAGATAGATACGCTCATAAACATTAAACCAGGAACTGCTCCCGTAACACCTGCGACAGGTGATGTTTACTACGACGCAGCAGCAAATAAATTACGAGTATATACTGGTAGCGTTTGGGAAGATTTAAATTAAAGTTAATAAGAATAATTCATCATTATAAAACTAGCTCTTAGGTGTTTTTTTTAAGCAGTAAACACCTTACCTCTTAAAGCCAATCAACTTAGATTTAAGAAAAAATGAACTAAAATAATGATGTATTAGGTTGAGAACCTCTATTAAGCCTGCCTAATGGGACAGGCAGGTTTAATTAGGGGGAATTATATCACAAATTACAACTGCCATTTATCATGAAAAAACCAAATATTCAAAATAAGTTTCCTCACTACCAATCTCCTAACAATGATGAAGTTTCAGGGAACATAAAATCATTAAAAAAAACGAAGACTGTTCTAGAATTTATATTATGGATCATACTAATTGTTTGGATCTATATTTTCGCTGGAGCTGCTAATATTTTTGCACAATTCAATCCCAAAGATGTAAATAACCTAAGTTTTTTTGTTGAAAGTCTAGAGTTGGATACAAGTCAACATATAGCACATTGTGAAACCAATTTTTGCTTAGATCATCCCAATACAGAAGGCGCTATTATTACCGAACAATACTGTGATGTAACAAGTAGTTGTTCTGAAGGATGTGTAAGACGATGGTTAGATCAATCCGACTACGTCCCGAGTGGTGGATTCAATCCTCCAGAATATACCAGTGGACGAAATTTTGGTCAAGACGATAGTGAAAAACCATGTTACATAAGTAATTGCATCAACGGAAATCCTTGTATACGTGGTGGAGGGCCATATAACAGTTTTACTCAAGACAAATACCTAGAAATCCAAATTCCTGATTTTATATATCTAACAGGCGAGTTTTCAATATTCTTATTAGCAAAACCCATAGACCAACAAGTCACTGGTGATTGGTCTTATTTCGGGCAATCCAATAGTTTCTTAAGGCATAACGTTTCAAGCAATAATTTACAACTGCGTGTTCCTGGGAACTTAGTAAGAACAATATCTGCAGATAATTCAGTAAACCTCGATCAATGGCAAATCATAGAAATACACCGAAACTCATCTGACCTAGTCACATTATTCATAGATGGTATAGATAGCACAAGAAATTCTAATATCACCCTACCAGGAACTTTCCAAATAGGATATCTATTATCAAATTTTAAAACTACTGGTCAATTCAATCAAACAGGAATGTATGGAGATGTAGCAGCTTTCTTGGTTTACGATAAAAAAACAACTGAAACGGAAACCGATAATATTAGAAATTACCTAGATATCAACTATTTATCAGGAACTCTAAATACTTCAACAAATTCTCTCTTCGAAAAACTTGAAGTTGTTCCTAATGTTTCCAACAATCAGATTAGGATCATTAATTCTAACAATAATGATATAAATAAAATCCTTATTTATGATCAAATTGGGAGGTTAATACAGAAGATTAAAGTAACTGATACTGGATTAGAAACAGTAATTGATGTATCCAATTTGAAAAGCGGGAGTTATCATCTAATAATTATAGATCAAAACCTAGAACAAATAAAAAGACGCTTTATTAAACATTAATATAACCAAGATCCTATGAAATATTTAACAGTATTATTATTTGCATTTAGCAGTTCATTTGGGCAAATCTCTATTAAAAATACAGCTTTCATTTTCGCTGATGATAAACCAATATATGTAGAAAATGATATAAATCTTATCGATGTCAACAGTAACATATATTTGCGCAATGAAGCTCAATTAATTCAAGGATTGGGAACAACAGGAAACTCGGGTATAGGAAATTTGAGCACGCAACAAAATGGAACTGTTGATCAGTATGCGTATAATTATTGGTGTTCGCCAGTTGGAAACAGCGATATAACTGACAACAACAATAGGAACTTTAGAGTAGATCAAATTGATGAAAGTATAGGGTTGATTGGTAGTAATGACGTTGCCTTTACAAATGCTTATGATGGTATCTCATCTCCACTTACCATATCGCGACTGTGGCTTTGGAAATTTGTCGCTGGATCTCAATTTAGTGATTGGGACTATGCAGGTCCGTCCGGAGCTATTGCTCCAGGTCTTGGATTCACCATGAAGGGTACCAATGGATCTGGAAGCAATCAGCTTTATGACTTTAGAGGTAAACCAAACAATGGCACTATTTCAAATACAGTTATTGCTGGAAACCAAACCTTAATTGGCAACCCCTATCCAAGTGCATTAGATGCTGTAGATTTTATTCACGACACACAAAATGTAAATGCCATTACCGGAACCTTGTTTTTCTGGGAACATGACCCAAATGCAAATTCACATTTTTTAGTCAATTATGTTGGAGGATATGCCACCTATACAATATCGGCAGATGGAAGTGTCGAGACATTCATTCCTTCAACTTTCGACACCTACAATGGTGATGGCTCCCTAAATACAACTGGGGCCTCGAGCTCGAATGGAAAACAAGTAAAAAGGTACATTCCTATAGGTCAAGGATTCATGGTTGAAGGAAAAACTGGAACGACCGGAACTGTAAGAACAACAAACGATCATAGGGAGTATTATAAGCAATCAAATACAGAAAGTGAATTTTTTAGAACTTCTAATAGAACCGATCCAAATGTCTTTCCAAGAATTCCTAATTGGTGCAAGCGATTTAGGTTGAATATTGATTTTAATGATACCTATACTAAACAGTTGGTCCAGACATTTCATCCATCAGCAAGTATAGGTTTTGATTATGGTCTAGAAATTAAATTTCCTGAAGGAATTGAATTAAGAGAAGTTCATTGGTCTATAGATTCAAAACCTTATGCTGCCGAAGCACGCGTATTTGACTTAAATACAAAAATCCCTTTAACGATTAACCTAGAAGAGCAAAAATCAATTAGGATAAGGCTTTCAGATCTACAAAACTTTGACTCAGGACTACCGATCTATATACATGACAAATATCAAGGATTATACTATAACTTAAGGTCATTGAACTTTCAATTAACATTAGATGAAGGCATATATAATGATCGATTTGAAATTACATTCAAAAGTAACGATCAAGATGATGATATTGATACAACATCTTTAGGGTTTCAAGGTAAATTACGAGTTTTTCAAAACAATGACCTATCACAGTTAATAATCTTAAATCCTTATAAAACAACTGTTAATTCTATAAAAATCTATAATACTTCTGGAAAGGAGGTTTTATTTAAATCTAATCTAGTTGTCAAATCCAGGTATAATATTAGCACTGAATTTCTATCTCAAGGAGTTTACTTTGTTGATATGCTACTAGGTAATGGTGATCATAAAATCATTCGAAAAAAAATCTTAATAAACTAGATTTGGAATGATTCGTTACAATCTGGTGAACTCTAAAATCATAAAAAAGCCTGAAAAACTTTCAGGCCTTTAAATCATATAATATATCGCTAATACTGAGCTGTTGACACTTCAAAAGTAGAATCTTTAGCTGCCGCTGGTGGTATACTTTATCCGTTTTTTGCAACTTCTAATTTGCTTTCGGTTTTTGAAAGATTAGTATATTGCAAAAGAATTTCTTGAACTTGTTTTCCGCAAGTCATAGATGGATTTAAAGAACTCATAGGTTTTTGAAAAATCATGCCAATTTTATTTCCACGAATATTTTGAAATGCTTTTGATGATATTTTTTTAAATCTTGATTTTCAAAGTCTATAACTTCATTAGTGACTTTAGAAATATTTTTAGGCAACAATCCAAAAATAGTCAAAGAAGAAACCGATTTACTGGAACCAGATTCTCCAACTATACCTAAAATTTCATTTTCATTTAGTGAATATGAAATTTTATCAATAACTCGTTTTTCTTTTTCTTATAAAAGAACGAAATGGATAATTAATCTATTTTAAGAATTGATTTAGGAAGCATAAACAAATGTAAGAGTTTTCAGTTTTTTAATACGGTAAAACCATAGTTATGATGAATTGTCAAAAAACTCGTTAAAAGCCTATTGAATTTATAGAGTAAATTCTAAATAAATCACTAAATTCTAAAAATTTTCATTAACCATTCAATTTATTATGTCAAAAAAACTACTCATTAAAATTAGTGCTTTCTTATTTATGGCACTAATTATAGGTTTTGTTTCTACCTATTTAATTAAAGAAGCATCTTCAAGAGCTAAAATAGAAGAGCAACGCAATCTTCATTCAGAATTTTTAAAAAACAGCCCATATAAAGAAATCCTTACTTGGGACAAGAAAAAAAGAAAACTAGAAGGCTTACCACCTAATAGATATTTTGAACAAATGTGGGAACTAACTATAAATCCTACAACTGGAAAGCTTGATGATGGTAATTTAACTAAAATTAGAGAAGAATTAAATAATCAAAGACTTCTACAAAGAAATATTGGTGATGCAGCAAATGCTTGGAATGAAAGAGGTCCTAATGATATAGGTGGTCGAACAAGAGCAATATTGTTTGATCCTAACGATGCATCAAATAATACAGTTTATGCTGGAGGTGTGAGCGGAGGTCTCTGGAAAAACACGGATATCACAAATAGTAATTCTTCTTGGTCCAGAGTAACAGGTATGCCAGGAAATCTTTCAGTAACTTCAATAACTGTAGATCCAAGAAATTCTAATACTTGGTATATTGGTACAGGAGAGCAATATACAGCTGGTGATGTTGTAGGTAGCGGTGTTTATGTTTCAACAGACGGAGGAACAAATTGGGCAGCAATTAATATCCCACCTGCAGATGCTGGAGATATTGTTTTTAGTGCTACTAATCTTTTTCTTTCAGGAATTTATTATGTCAATGATGTTTTAGCTTGGGATAACGGAACAAGTACAGAGTTATTTGTTGCTGTAGGAGCTCATGTTTATGGAGATTCAGCAAACCCAACCGATTGGTTAGGGCTGCAATCAGCTGGATTATATCGTTCTATTAATAATGGGTCTACTTGGAGCAGAATAGAATCTGCTAATATGATTGCTAATACTTCAGGAGGCATAGATTATTATAATATTCCTAACGATTTAGAAATAAGTGCAAATAACACCTTATGGATGGGAACAATAGGGAATGGTTTTGGTAATGGAGGCGGAAGAGTGTATAGTTCAACGAACGGAAGTACTTGGACTGCAGTAGCAACTTCACCACTTACAGACTCTGATCGCGTAGAAATTGAACCATCAGCTACCAATCCTAATAAATTTTATGTGCTTGCAGAAGGAGCTTCATCACCTGTGCATATTTACGAAACAACAAATGCTTTTGGAAGTATTACCTCTTTAAGTTTACCTAACGATGTGGATACAGGAATTGCATCAAACGATTTTACAAGAGGTCAAGCATTTTATGATTTAATGATAGAAGCTGACCCTAACAATGATAATATACTTTATGTAGGCGGAATAGATTTATTTCGATCTACAAATGGAGGATCTTCTTGGTCACAAATTTCTAAATGGTCTAACAATAATAATCTTTCAGGTTTAAATTGTTCATTAGTTCATGCAGATCAACACGCAATGATTTTTAGACCAGGAAACTCTAACCAAGCTGTTTTTGGAAACGATGGAGGCGTGTTTTATGCCTCAAGTTTATCAACAGCACAAAATTCTGATGTTATTGGCGTTAGAAATAACGATTATAACGTTACACAATATGTAAAAGCTGGGATTGGACCTAATGGGTCAGGTGATACAGTAGGAATCTTTACAGCTGGAGCTCAAGATAATGGAAGCCAAGCTTTCAGATTTGCTACATCTGGAGTTAATGGTTCTGAAGAATTATCGGATGGAGATGGTTTTTACACATTTGTAGATAAAGACGGACAATATATGATAGCAACTTTTATAGCCAATGTTATTTACAGGTTTAACTTGCCTTGGAATGGGTTAGGAAGAAGACAAGGAGGTGCAACGACGCTTTCTAATGATCAAAGCAGAGGTGATTTTGTGAATCAAATGGATTATGACAGTGATGCTAATCGCTTATTAACTAATAATTCCAATAGCTCTCAAAACGCTATTAAATCTATCAACGTAGCTTCTAATTCTAACGGAAGCCTTACTAATAATTTATTAACTGAGAAACCTTCAGCATTTAGAGCATCACCTTTTGAAAGCAACGCTTGGTATGTTGGATTAAAAAATGGAGAACTTATTAAGTTAACAGGGGTTTCAAATACAAGTGCTACTTGGAACGGAATTACTACGCCATTTGTTGGCTCTGTGTCTTCTGTAAGATTTGGAGCTACAACTAACGATTTAATTGTAACCATACACAATTATGGAGTAACAAGCGTTTGGTATTCAGCGAATGCAGGAGGAAGTTGGACAAGTAAAGAAGGGAATCTTCCAGATATTCCTGTAAGAGACTTTTTATTAAATCCATTAAATAATAATGAAGCCATGTTGGCAACACAATTAGGTGTTTGGGCAACAACCAATTTTAACGATGCAAACCCTACTTGGACACAATCTTATAATGGGATGAGTGATATGAGTGTTACTTCATTCGATTATTGGGCAAAAAATGGAGACGATAACGACAATATTGTTATTGCTTCAACTTATGGTAGAGGTGTGTTTACAGGCTCATTTACAGCAACGTCTATTCCTGACACCGAAAACCCAACAGATCCTACAAATTTAGTAGCATCTAATATTACAGAAAATACTGTTGACTTATCTTGGGACGCATCAAATGATAATGTTGGTGTAACAGGATATGACGTATATCAAGATGGTGCATTCCTTATTAATGTTTCAGGTACTACGCACCAAGCAATAGGTTTAGCTACTTCTACAAATTATAGTTTTTATGTTATTGCAAAAGATGCAGCAGATAATAGTTCTGGACAAAGTAACACAATTAATCCAACAACATTAGCTCCAGATACGCAAGCACCAACGGCAGCTGTTTTAGTAGCTTCAAATGTAACAGACACTACAGTAGATTTGTCTTGGAGTGGAGCAACTGATAATGTAGCAGTTACTGAATATGATGTATATCAAGACACAAATATCATCGCTACTGTAAGTGGAGCAACACATCAAGTTACAGGATTAGCTTCCGAAACAAATTATGATTTTCATGTGATAGCCAAAGATGCTGCAGGAAATGAATCAGTGGCAAGCAATACAGAGAATATTACAACACTTGAAACACAATTGATTTACTGTACTTCAACAGGCACAAGTAATAGTAGAGAATATATAAGTAGGGTGCAACTTAATTCGTTAGATAATTCTTCAGGCGCTCAATTATATTCAGATTTCACAAGCGAATCAACTACTTTAACAAAAGGAGTTCAATATACAGTTACTGTAACGCCAACTTGGACAGGAAGATCAAGAAGAGAAGCCTATAGAGTTTGGATTGACTATAACAGAGATGGAGATTTCGCTGATGCTGGAGAACAAGTATATTCAAGGTCTCCAACAAAAGCAAATCCAGTAAGCGGAAGTTTTACTGTGCCTTCTGGTGCTGTAGAAAACGCTACAAGAATGCGAGTTTCTATGAAATATAATAGCACTCCAAGCTCATGTGAAACTTTCAGTAGTGGAGAAGTTGAAGATTACACAATTGTAGTTCAAGGTACCGGTCCAGATATTACGCCTCCTGTTATTAGTTTAATAGGAAACTCACCTATCAACTTAAATGTTGGAGATACTTATAATGAACAAGGAGCTACAGCTACTGATAATGTTGATGGAGATATTTCTGCTAATGTTGTTATTGGAGGAGATACAGTTAATACATCAGTAGAAGCTACTTATGTTGTAACTTATAATGTAAGTGATGCTGCTGGGAATCCAGCTACTGAAGTAACAAGAGATGTTGTTGTAAGTGTTTTTGTGGACACAACACCACCTGTAATTACTTTAATAGGAAATTCGACAATCAATCTAACTGTTGGAGATACTTATAACGAACAAGGAGCCACAGCAACTGACGATACTGATGGAGATATTTCTGCTAATGTTGTTATTGGAGGAGATACAGTTAATACATCAGTAGAAGCGACTTATGTTGTAACGTATAATGTAAGCGATGCTGCTGCAAATGCAGCAACTGAAGTAACAAGAGATGTTGTTGTTTCAGTAGGAGGAGGTTCAACAATATTGCATCAAGGATTCTTTGAAACAAATTTTGATGGTTGGGCAGATGGTGGAAATGATTGCGCCAGAGTTTCAACAGCAAATTCTTTTGAAGGTGCTTTTTCTATTCGATTAAGAGACAATTCTGGGACAAATGGTTCAATGACATCTCCAACATTAGATTTATCACCTTATAATCAAATTGAAGTTAATTTCTACTTCTATGCAAATAGTATGGAAAATGGTGAAGATTTTTGGTTGAGATATAATGATGGTTCTGGATTTACTACAATAGCTACTTGGGTTAGTGGAACAGATTTTAACAATGGATCATTTAATAACGTTGTGTTTATATTAGATAATTCACAATTCAATTTAGTAAGTAATGGCCAATTTAGAATCCAGTGCGATGCTTCAGGAAATAATGATCAGGTTTATATAGATCAAGTTGTTATTAGTGGATTAGGAAATGCTGGTCCAATAAATAATTCAATAACAGATGTCGGAGGAAATTCTGAAGGAGTTAATGTGAGTATTCCTAAAAATTCTCTAAATGCTTTTGAAGGCGATTTTAGAATATTTCCAAATCCAGCTAACGCAAGTACAACAGTTTCTTTAGGATTAGATATTGAAGATGAACCAATAGATGTTATTCTTAATGTATATGATTTAAAAGGAAGAGTTGTTAAAACAAGAGTATGGACAGAAGTAACAGATTCAAGATTTGAAAAAGAATTAAATACCTCAAGTTTAAATTCAGGCCTTTATATGATAGGTATAACAACTTCTAACGGAAGTAGAGAAATGCATAAACTTATTATTAAATAAGCGTAGTTTATACATAAAAAAACCGAGCTTCGAGCTCGGTTTTTTTATGTATAAATATCAATAGCGTCCTAAACGTTTAAAAAATAAGAGGACAAAATCAAGTATCTCAAATAATCTCCAAACTAGATAGTTCTAAATTCAAAAAACTAGCTTTAATAGCAGTAGCTAATACTGAGCTGTTGACACTTCAAAAGTAGAATCTTTAGCCGCCAACCAACGTTCTGCATCTAGCGCAGCCATACATCCGGTCCCTGCCGCTGTAACCGCTTGTCTATACACATGATCCGCAGCGTCACCACTTACAAAAACCCCTTCAACATTAGTTTTGGAAGTACCTGGAACATTAATAATATATCCCGTCTCGTTTAAATCAAGAAAGTCCTTGAATATATCTGTATTAGGTTTATGGCCAATAGCCACAAAAAAGCCTGTAGCCGGTATCTCATGCTTCTCACCAGAAACATTATTCTTGACACGTACTCCTGTAACAACTTGTCCGTCACCCAAAACCTCATCAGTTTCAGTATTGAAAAGTATTTCTATGTTCTCGGTATTTTTTACTCGTGCCTGCATAATCTTGGACGCCCTGAATTCATCTCTTCGCACTAACATAGTGACCTTTGTACAAAGCTTGGATAAATAGTGAGCTTCTTCTGCCGCAGAATCTCCGGCCCCCACAAGCACTACTTCTTGATTTCTGTAAAAGAAACCATCGCATACCGCACAGGCAGATACACCACCTCCAAGTTTTAGATACTTCTGCTCAGATTCAATACCTAAATACTTTGCCGAAGCTCCTGTAGAAATGATTACCGTATCACAATGAATTTCTTTGGTTTCATTTACCCACACTTTATGGATATCTCCAGAAAAATCAACTTTAGTAATCCAACCATCTCTAACATCCGTTTCAAAACGCTCAGCTTGCTTTTGGAATTCTATCATCATCTCCGGGCCAGTAATACCATCAGGGTATCCTGGATAGTTCTCCACTTCATTTGTCGTTGTAAGCTGTCCTCCAGGCTGTGTTCCTTGATATAACACTGGATGCATATTTGCTCTAGCAGCATAAATAGCGGCCGTATATCCCGCAGGTCCTGAACCTATAATCAGGCATTTTACTCTTTCAATTGTATCAGACATATTTTATTAAATAAGTTACAAGGCAAAAGTAGTTTTTTTGCAAGAAACCTTACACAGGAAGTTATCAACAGTGATAACCATAGCATCAATTTTATTTATTGTAATAAAACGACTTGGATGGATTTGAACATTATGATTAAAAAGCATAGATTACAATTAACGTAATTAACTTAAAATCAAATCGTTTAAAAAGATTGGAAATAGTTTTTCTTGAAATTAATCTCGAGAGGCTTTCAGCATAAAGAAATTAGTCTATTCACACTAAATCTTACATAATCATATAAATCCCCAAAAATGGGGATTGCCTAACTCCCACATTCTGAGTACATTGCAATCGCTAAAATAGCGTACTCGCTATAATAACTATCCTAACATTTAATTTTAATTGCAATCCCTGCAATTCAAGGCGTTTTTGAAATGACTACCTGTAGTTTTTCATTTTGGCCATTTTAAAATGAATACAAAAAACCAATAAATGTTAAGACATAAACTTTATGCTTTTTGAAGTTCTACAAATAATCACAGAAGAAGTGAATGGTTACTTCGAAGGTAATCCTGTATCATTAGACAATATTGCATCTATTGCGTCGGAACAAGGAGATACTGGGGGCACAGCAACGGATATTATATTGACCCTTCTCAATCTACAAGAAGAAGTCACACTTAAGAACAGACCTAATTATTCCATCAATGGAACCAATATTACATACAAAAATCCCATTGTAAATCTCAACCTCTACATTCTCTTTAGCGCCAATAATGATAAATATGACGAAGCTCTTAAAAACCTATCCAAGGTCATAGAGTTTTTTCAAGGAAAAAAAGTGTTTACACAAGCTAATACAACCTACAACAGAGACAATGTTGCGATGAGCGACATTACAAATTTCAAATTCGTTGTGGATTTGTTCACACCAACCTTTGAAGAGCTCAACTTTGTTTGGGGTACACTTGGAGGTAAACAAATACCATCGGTCATGTATAAAGTGAGCTTGGTTGAATTAGAACGCGAAGCTGTGCTTAGTAAAGGTGGATTGATAACCGAAGTACAAGGAGAACTAAATCATATCAATTAATGTCTTTTACTGCCACATATAAGCAATTGTTTGAAGTTCAATTATTCCATAATTATTTCCTAAATGACGGAACATCGACGTTTTCATTAATGAATGATTCTGACAAGAAAAAACAATTGAAATTGTATGATAGTCATGGATTATTTGACATTATTCCAACTCAAGATTCCATTCTGAAAATGGCAGGACATAAGATTTTTTTTAAGATTCACAAAAGTGGGTTTTCGGCATATTGCAAAATTACAGATGGTACAGCAAATACGCCCTTCATAGTTTTACCAGATGACCTGAAGCTGAAGTTCGTGTTAAAAACCAAAGACAACTTGTTTGGCAATTACACAGACCTTAAAGCTAGCGGAAGTAACGTATTCTATTTCGGGAATACTAAACCGAGTACTGAAGGAGCCAGTTTTGAATATATAGCCAAAAGCAATCAGAATAAGTTAGTGACAGACGCTCATCAGATATCAACTACAGGTTCTACCGCAATGATAGATAATTTGAAAGGCTCAAATAGTATTGGTGTTTTTGGTATTGTTCAACTCAACATGATAGGTGATACCGCAGATTTGAGCATCCTGACCGCGCAAGGTAAATTGAAGAATCAGCTACCAACATTCAAAATTCATTTCAATAATAGGGAGTCATTTTGGCGTTATAAAAACGCCTCGGACGATACCGAAATATTTACTACGGCAACTACAAACCCATTAACAAAATTCGGTTTCGTCGAAGTAACACACAATGGCGATAAATTTCCAAATCCAAACGCCAATCATCTCATTCCAGACAATAATAACTTTTTTTCAGAAATATACATTTAAATGAATAATTATGGCAACAACGTACAAAACACCAGGAGTCTACATTGAGGAAATATCCGTATTCCCTCCTTCAGTGGCTCAAGTAGAAACAGCAATTCCTGCATTTATAGGTTACACAGAAAAAGCGGAGAAGAATGGTGAAAGCTTGATCTTGATACCGACACGAATTACATCTCTTTTAGAATATGAAACCTATTTTGGTAGGGCATTGAATGAAACTAACATCACCATAACAATTGACGATGAAATTGACAGCACAGGACCAACGGTGCTGAATCGCAAGATTAGTGCTACAACTGGGGCGACCCAGCCATTCTTGATGCATTATGCAATGCGTATGTATTTTGATAATGGTGGAGGACCTTGTTATATTGCTTCAGTTGCAGACTACTCTGGTGGCAGTGTTAGTTTAGTGGATCTAACAAATGGCATTAATGAAGTTAAGAAATTTGATGAACCAACGCTCTTTGTTTTTCCAGATGGAACGAATATAGCTACTGCAGCAAATTATTATACCTTGATAAATCGTGCATTGACACAAAGCCAAGAATTAGGTGACCGCTTTACTATTATAGACATGTACGGAGATGATAGTTCAAATTTAAGGAATAGTAATACACTCGGCAATGGGACCGATCTTTTAAAATATGGCGCTTCATATCATCCATTTCTCAAAACAGTATTCAATTATACTTATGATAACGCAAATGTAGTAATTGCCCATAATACCGTGGATGAGAGTAATACTGCAGGCACGGGTAGTTTTGACGGAGACACCCTTGACGTATTAGAAGACAGCACATCAGGTTCTTTTGACTTAGTTGCATTCAATCAAATCAAGCTTGAGCTTGACAAAAAGACCGTCACCTTACCTCCAAGCTGTGCTATGGCTGGAATCTATGCGCGAGTAGATAGCAACCGCGGTGTGTGGAAAGCTCCCGCAAATGTTTCTGTCAACTCCTGTATAGAGCCAACTCTTAAGATCACTCATGCTGAACAAGAAAACCTCAATATCGATACATCCGGAAAATCCATTAATGCAATCAGAACATTTACAGGAAAAGGCATCATAGTTTGGGGAGCGAGAACGCTTGCCGGTAATGATAATGAGTGGCGTTATGTTTCGGTGAGACGATTCTTTAATATGGTTGAAGAATCAGTGGGAAAAGCTACCGAGCAATTTGTTTTCGAACCGAATGACGCCAATACCTGGATTAAAGTTAAAGCGATGATCGAGAATTTCTTGACATTACAATGGCGAGCTGGAGCCTTGGCAGGAGCAAAACCAGAGCAAGCTTTTTATGTGAGGGTTGCTCTAGGGGAAACCATGACCGCACTTGATATACTAGAAGGACGCATGAATGTAGAGATTGGAATGGCAGTGGTACGTCCCGCAGAATTCATCATCCTTAAGTTCTCTCATAAAATGCAGGAAGCATAATCTTTAAAGAATAAAATAATCATAAAACATAAAAATCATGGCAGAATATCCATTAGCAAAGTTTCATTTCTCAGTAGATTGGGGAGGAACAAAGATAGGTTTCACTGAAGTCTCAGGACTGGATTTTGAAACGGAAGTAATTGAGTATAGAGATGGTTCGAATCCGGAATACAGCAAGACCAAAATGCCTGGCATGCAGAAGTTCTCTAATCTCACAATGAAAAGAGGCACTTTCAATAGTGATAACGAATTCTATGAATGGTGGAATACAGTACAATTGAATACGATTGAAAGAAGAGACATCACTATTAATCTCCTGAACGAAGAGCATGAGCCCGTCGTTACATGGAAGATAAAGAATGCCTGGCCTACTAAAGTACAATCGACAGATCTTAAGAGTGATGAAAATGCAGCGGCGATTCAATCGATAGAAATAGCTCATGAAGGATTGGTCGTTGAAAATGGATAATTATGGCGTTGTTACCTCCAATTACGAGCTTTCACTTTTCGGTGATCTTCCTTGACTTGGGACCTAATATTGATATTGGATTCCAATCGGTTAGTGGTCTTTCAGGAACCATTGAAACTGAAACCATTACTGAAGGTGGTGAAAACAGATTCAAGCACCAGCTTCCAACTGGTGTCACATTTCCGAATTTGGTCTTGAAACGCAGTTTGCAAATCAGTTCAAAACTGACTGCTTGGTGTGAAGATGCCATAGAAAAATTCATATTCAATCCGATTGACATTGTCGTGATTCTCCATAACGAGCAACATTTACCATTGTATACTTGGAAGGTGGTTCATGCCATTCCTGTGAGTTGGTCAGTGTCCGATTTCAATGCAGAGAGCAGTGAATTGGCCATTGAAAGCTTGGAGCTCAAATACCAATATTATGAATCCTTGTCAGCAAACGATATACCCTTACCATTTTAAATAACGAATCATGCCAATAGAAATAAAGGAATTACACGTAAAGATCAATGTCGATAATGACGTAGATAAAAAACCTCGTCCGAGCAACAATCAACCCAAAAAGGAACTGATCGTGGCAGAGTGTGTTGAGCAAGTCATGCAACTTATATCCAATTTTAAAGAACGATAAATTATGTTTTCAACAGGTGAATTGACAAAACTGAAAATAGTCGCTTATAAAGATGAAAAATTTGTACGCGAAATAGATGGTGACAGCAAATTCACGACAAATATTAATCCAGAAAAGTATGTCTTCAATTATGTAACTCAACAAAATGATGACCAAGCTCAGGGAACTCATGCAAATTCAACGAAATTTGTCAAAAGTTTACCTCAAGTTCTTGATCTTGATTTTGTGTTTGACAGCACAGGTGTAATCAAAACATCAAAAATTTCTGATATAGGTAGTGTTAAAAAATCAGGTCAAGGTATCGTTGAAAAAATCGAAGAATTCAAGAATGTAGTTTTCGATTATAGTGGCGAACAGCACCAACCTAATTTCTTGAAAATATCCTGGGGGACATTACTATTTAAAGGGAAATTGACCGAAATGAACATAGAGTTCAAGCTATTTAACGCTGATGGAACACCAATTCGGGCTGTTGCTAAGATCAAGGTTACTGGTTTCGTAGAAGACGAGTTGAGAGTTCTTACAGCTAATGATCAATCACCAGACCTAACTCATTTAAGAACGGTAAAAGATGGTGATACTTTACCACTGATGTCTCATCGGATTTATGGCGATTCGAAGTACTACCTAGAAGTAGCTAAGGCAAACAACATTCAAGATTTTAGAAGCTTATCCACAGGACAACAGCTCTTTTTTCCTCCATTAGAGAAAACCTCATGACCAATGAACAATAGCAGAACCATAAAAACATCTAAAAATTCGGACCTCATTACGTTCAAGGTCCTCATTGAAGGCACAGCGCTTTCAGGGAAATACCAAGTGAAGCAAATCCGAGTCAATAAGGAAGTGAACAGGATTCCCTCTGCAACTATTGTCTTTATAGATGGCGATGTGGCTAAACAAGACTTCGAATTAAGCAATGAAGAACTACTTATTCCTGGAAAAAAGATTGAGATTACGGCTGGATATCATTCTGATGAAGAGATCATTTTCAAAGGCATGGTCATAAAGCACAATCTACGGATCCGAGATAATTCAGCCCTGCTCTATGTGGAATGCAAAGATGAGTCTGTAAAGCTCACCATTGGAAGGAAAAGCAAGTATTTTTACGACAATACCGATAGCGACATCTTTGAGTCTATCATTGATAGTTATGGTCTCGAAAAAGATATTGAAAGTACCAACCAGACACATAAAGAGCTAATACAATACCACACTTCAGATTGGGATTTTATTGTTTCAAGAGCGCAATCCAATGGCAAATTATGCTTTATCGATGACGGCAAAATTACGATCAAGAAACCGAATCTTGAACAAGAAGAAGTGGAAACTGTGAGTTACGGAGCAACCTTACTCGATTTTGATGCAGAAATAGATGCCAGGAATCAAGTGAATAAAGTCTCCTCCTATGGATGGAATCCTGCAGACCAGGAGATTCTAGAAATTGAAGCTAACGATCCAAACATACAATTAAATGGCAATTTATCATCCTCTGACCTTGCCTCTATCATTGATTTAGACAATTATGAATTAAGACATGGTGGAGTAATCAACGATGTAGAGTTGCAGGATTGGGCAGATGCGAAATTATTGTTTCAGCAACTGTCCAAGGTTCGAGGCAAAGTGAAATTTCAAGGCATTCCCATCGTAAAACCTGGTACTCTTTTAAAACTTGAAGGTGTCGGTGAACGCTTTAATGGTAAAGTCTATGTCACGGCTATCAGACATCAAATAGCAGAAGGCAATTGGACTGTTGATGCGCAATTTGGTTTAAATCCAACGTGGTTTTCAGAGACATTCGATATCAACCCTCAACCAGCCTCCGGTTTGTTGGCTGGAGTTTGCGGATTACAAGTAGGTGTGGTAACACAACTACAGGACGATCCTAATGGTGAAGATCGCATTTTAGTACAATTGCCAATAATCAACAACGAAGAACAAGGCATATGGTGTCGAATCTCTTCTTTGGATGCAGGAGATTCACGTGGTGCATTTTTCAGACCTGAGATAAGTGACGAAGTAATCGTAGGGTTTATAAACGACGACCCAAACGACGCTATCGTATTGGGAATGCTTCATAGCAGTGCAAAACCGGCACCGATTATCGCATCAGATGATAATCATGAAAAAGGCTTCGTATCGCGAAGCGACATGAAAATAATGTTCAATGATGATAAAAAATCGATTACTATAGAAACGCCTGCAGGAAAGCGAATTTCACTGGATGAAGATGCAGGAAGTATAGTCATAGAAGATGAAAACTCCAATGTGCTTACCATTGATTCTAGTGGAATCTCTATGGAGAGCGGTGGAGATATACAGATCAAGGCCACAGGCGATGTCAATATAGAAGGTAGTAATGTAAATGCTAAGGCCAACATCCAATTCAAAGCAGAAGGATCTGCAGGTGTAGAAATGTCGTCTAGTGCAACAGCCGTTCTAAAAGGATCATTGGTCCAGATAAATTAAATATTAAGAAAATAGATATGCCAGCAGCAGCACGAATAGGAGATATGCATACATGCCCGATGACGAATCCAGGGCCAGTACCACATGTTGGTGGTCCAATTCTACCACCAGGAGCACCAACAGTGCTAATTGGTGGCGTACCGGCGGCTCGTGTAGGCGATATGGCAGTTTGCGTTGGACCACCTGATACGATTGTCGCTGGATCTGCGACGGTCCTTATTGGCGGAATGCCAGCAGCTCGTATGGGAGATTCAACAGCCCATGGAGGCGTCATAGTTTTAGGATTACCCACAGTTTTAATAGGATAATATGGAAAATAATACGTCATTTTTAGGAACAGGCTGGAGTTTTCCTCCAGAATTCAATAGAGACAAAAAGACGGTTGTCATGACTTCTGATGAAGTAGATATCAAAAAGAGCCTAGAAATCCTATTGGCAACGAAGCTTGGTGAACGTATTATGCAACCAACCTATGGTTGCAACCTAGAAGAATTGATGTTCAAACCATTGAACATCACCTTAAAAACCTTTGTTATCGACTTGATCAAGACTGCCATCCTGTACCATGAACCCAGAATTGACGTGGAAAAAATTGATATAGACCCAACCAACGAATTGCAAGGAGAGCTCCTTATTTTGGTTGATTATCGCATAAGAGCAACAAATTCAAGGGCGAATTTGGTTTTCCCTTTTTATAAGGCTGAAGGCACAGAAGTCTAGAAGAAATTATGATTTAATATGAGTAAAGATTGTAACCATACCGATATTCTTCTAAAGAGAAACGGAACGAATCAAAATCAAAGGTATATCGATGCCCTTGATCCAGGTTTTGTGAAGCTTCATGACTTCAGCATCGAAGATTGGATGACCTTTGCTTATGCCTTTGCAGGTAATATCAATTATTTTAAAACAGGCACAAATACTAAAGATGGCAACTGGGAACAATTCTTTGTTGAAAAAAATGCCATTAAAGACCTCTTATCTCATGCTAAAATCAAAAAGGACTTAAACCCTAATCTAACATTATTTGTCTGCTTCTTGAAATTGATCGAGTTAAGCCAGAAACGATTGAATAATCTTTCAAGACGACATTTAGATTTTTATTATAAAAAAGTCCTTAAGTTAAGCAACGAAGAAGTTGTTCCAGATAAAGTGCATCTTCTCTTTGAACTGGCAAAAAATGCTTCCGATGTTAGCGTTGAAGAACAAACGGCAGTTGATGCCAGTAAAGATGCCGATGGTAATAAAAGAGTCTATAAAACCCAAAATGAACTAATTGTCAATAGCTCAAAAATCTCTTCGCTTAAAAATGTATTTCATGATAAAGGAACCAGCGTCAAATATTCTGAGATTGCAAATTCTTTTGATGGTTTAGGAGAAGATTTTCCAGATGACGATATTAAATGGTGGCCGTTTGGGCATCCAAATTTTAAAGACGTTGATGATTTTCCCAACCTTCCCAATGCAAAATTAGGCTTTGCCGTTGCTTCACCAATACTACTCTTAAAAGAGGGAAAGCGAACTATTACATTTACAATAACTTTCGAGTCTAATCTACCTTTTACATTATCCGATAAATTGTCTGATAACGTCTTAGATATATTACTAAGTGGTGAAAAAGAATGGATTTCTGCTATTTTAAATATAGAAAGCTCTTCTGCTACAAATAAAGAACTCGTTCTTGTTGCGGAGCTTTCAGAGGCTGCAGAAGCTATTGTACCTTATAAAAAAGACGTGTTGTTGGAGAACTTTAATTCTACTAATCCAATAGCACGCTTTTTATTTAAAACAGGAGAAGATACATCTGGATATAATTTTTATAATTTTTTGAACGATGCAATTATTACATCTATAGGCATTAAAGTAGATGTGGAAGGGATGCAAGAATTAGTTCTTGAAAATGATTTAGGCAGATTAGATGTCTCTAAACCATTTTTACCATTTGGTCCACAACCAGTAAGAGACTCTAAACTTTATATAGGTTGTCAGGAAGCATTAAACAAACCATGGAGTGAGGTTTCTATAGATCTATCATGGAAGGACTCACCATTTTATGATGGTGTAACAGATCACTTTAAAGAGCATTACATCGCTTATCGCAAAAGCCATCTCTTGAATTTTTCGAAATCCGCATACCTTCTGGCTGCTGGTGATGCTATCGATGATGATGAATTAATAATCCCATCTTCTGGTGAATTCAAAATCAACTTAGAAGTACTTGTTAACAAGAATTGGAATCCAAAAATAGAAGCCGGAGCACTCTTTACTAATTTTGCCAATGGCACTTATGGATCTAATTTCACGATTACTAATAACGTAGAATCGAGTAATCAATCCAAGACCAGGACATTGACATCAGACAACGCAATTGGAAGAGGTATTGCAGAACGTCTGCCGGGATCTCACAAATTACATAACTCTAGTATTCATAATGACATTATAAGTGTTTACAATAATTCGTTTTTCGAATTTCAAAACACTATATCAGAAGGTATTACAGGAATTTTTGATAACCCAATTCAACAAGAGAATTTCTCATCAAATGCAAAAAAGGGTTTCATACGATTATCGTTGCTACAATCTTTTTTGCATGATTTTTTTCCAAGGATTTACGCTGTAGCGTTATCTAAAAAAGAAGAAGCTACAATAATTCCTAACGAACCTTATACGCCATTAGTAGAAACGATACGAATTAATTATAAAGCCTCTGTGACCAAGGACTTTAACTTATCCACAATCTCTGATGATTTAAAAGAAAATCTAACTAATTATTTAGACGAGTCTTTAGAGCTATTTCACGAGCATCCTTTTGGGCAATCTGAACAGCATGCCTATTTAAAAGGCAAGCATGAATTTCTCACCAATAAACAATGTAAACTGGTGCCAAACTGTGAAAAGGGAGAACTATTTATTGGTCTTGAAAATGCAGAGCAACTCCAACAAGTATCGTTGTTAATTCAAGTTTTAGAAGGCAGTGAAAACCCAGAATATGAGGGTTCACAAACCTTTGAAGGCAACGAGAAATTAGAATGGTACATTTTAAGTAGTGACGAATGGAAACCGCTTAACGACAATTTCATTGTCTCCAACTTTACCGACAATTTCCTGAAATCTGGAATTGTAAAAGTTTCA
The DNA here is from genome assembly GCA_014238425.1 of Flavobacteriaceae bacterium. Taxonomy (GTDB): domain Bacteria; phylum Bacteroidota; class Bacteroidia; order Flavobacteriales; family Flavobacteriaceae; genus JABABD01. The sequence continues at coordinate 100,892 of JABABD010000009.1, forward strand.
ATTCCAAAGGAGGCCACAAGTAACAACAACAGAATACCTGGAGACCTATTTTGGTTGAAAATTACCAATATAAAAGAGTTCGATACGGTTTGCCAAATGGTAAACATTCATACTCAAGCTGAAGTTATCCAATTTTATAATAACGGCAACGAGCTTTCTCATTTGCAAACAGGGTTGCCCGAAAAAACCATTTCCAAATTAGTTGAGAGAATAGCCACTTTAAAAGGCGTTACACAGCCTTATAGCTCGTTTGATGGTGTTCCAAAAGAAACTGATGCTCAGTTTTACAGACGTATTAGCGAGCGATTAAGACATAAGCAAAGAGCTATTACCATTTGGGATTATGAGCAATTAATCCTTCAGCAATTCCCAAAAATATATAAGGCAAATTGTTTAAAACATACCTCAGGATTATTTGAACTAGTACCTGGAACCGTTACTGTTATTGTGGTGCCAAATATTATAAATCAGAATATTTTCGATATCTATAAACCCCGAATTAGCAAAGCTAAGCGTAACGAGATACAAAATTTTATTAATGAGTTAAACACGCTTCATGTTGATGCTTTAGTAGAAAACCCATTATACCAAGAGGTAAGAGTTGAGCTTTTTGTAAAGTTTTACGAAGGCAAGGATAAAAATTTCTATACCAAAGAATTAAAAAAGGACATTGCAAAATTGCTATCTCCTTGGGCTTACGAGGAAACAGCTGAAATTAATTTTGGGTTAACGCTACATGAGAGTTCTGTTATTTACTATATCGAAAAATTAGACTATGTAGATTATATAAAAGACTTTGAATTACAAGTAGAAACCAAAAAGAAAGATGTTTACGATAATACAATTTACGACCCAGTAAAAACTGTTGTACCAGCAAATTCAAAAGTAATTTTAACCTCAGTTAAGCTCGAGCAACATATTGTTAAACCTATAGATATTGAAGAATGTGTAATGACATAAATTAATTGTAGAAGCATGAACGAATCTGTTACCATACCAAAAAATGTTAATACAAAAAACGACTTAGATTTCGGTTTTTTGCGAGAGACTGGACTAAAACATCTTGAAAGTTTATCAAGCAAAATCTGGACAGATTATAATACACATGATCCAGGGATTACCATTATGGAAATGCTTTGTTATGCTATTACGGACTTGTCTCAACGTATTGAAATGCCTATCGAGAATCTGTTGGCATCAGAGACCGATAATTTCAAGAAAATGCATCAACAGTTTCTTTCTGCTATTAATATTTTGCCTTCTAAACCAGTAACAGCTTTAGATTACAGAAAACTATTTATGCATATAAAGAAAGTAAAAAATGCTTGGGTCGTTAAGCATGAGCAACAAGTTCATCTTAATTGCAAAGATCATACAATGGCATATACACCTTTTAAAGGTGTTGATAAAAAGGATCAAAAAGACTTCACATTACAAGGTTTAAACGATATCTATATAGATTTTGAAGATCAAGTAGAAGACAAAGAAGCTGTCTTTGAGAAGGTGAAAAAGCTCTATCATGAAAACAGGAATCTCTGCGAAGATTTAGTGAATGTATGCGAAATACCAGAACAACATATTTCGGTATGTGCTTATCTTGATATTAGTCCAGAAGCTGATGAAGAGCGTATACAAGCTCTAATAATAAAAGCTATTGGGCACTATCTTGCGCCGTCTGTTTCCTTCTACTCGCTCAAACAAATGTATGACAAAGGCTATACGACTGATCAGATTTTTGAAGGTCCGGTTCCATTCAAGAATAGTTGTATCGAATCAGATAATTTTCAAGGTGGATTTATAGATATTAAAGAATTACGTGCTGCTTCACTAAGAAAAGAAATTCGCCTTTCTGACATTATTCAAATCATAATGAATATAGAAGGTGTGTTGCTTATTAAAGACATTTCTATAAAAACTTGTGAGGATGACGAGAACAATAAAGATCTTTGGATAATTTGTGTAAAGGAGAATCACAAACCTGTTTTATGTTGGGACAAAGAAGATGAAGACTGTAAAGATTGCGGCAATAGCATCTTTAATTTCAGCAAAGGATTTTTACCAATTGGGATTAATAAAGGGAGAGTTGCTTCTATTCTAGAAGATCTAGATCTCAAAGAGCAACAAGAACTTAAAGAAATTACAACAGAGGACGTAACGTTTCCTTTAGGTGCATTTTCAAATTCAAATGTATATACTACCATTCAGAATGACTTTCCCGAAACCTATGGTATTTCGCCAAATGGTTTACCACCCAATGCAAAAAAAGAAAGAAAAGCCAAGGCCAAACAACTTAAAGCATACCTCCTATTTTTTGATCAAATATTGGCAAACTATTTCTCACATCTCTCAAAGGTGAAAGACTTGTTATCGGTTGATGAAAGCTTATCCAACATTTATACGGTCAACGCCATTTCTGAACTCTCTCCAGAAGATAAGCAGACCTATTTCACCCAAACTGTAAAGGATATTACGGAAATCGAAGAATTAGTGGATGAAGGGACCTATGATGAGCGTTTAATTGCGATCGTCAATAATATAAAAGGAGAAGTTCCCAATACAACAGACAATACATTTTTCAATCGTAGAAACCAATTATTGGATCACTTGATTGCTAGGTTTGCCGAGCGTTTCAGTGACTATGCCTTTATCATGAAAACAATCTATGGCGATGCTAATGCTAAATATCAAATATTGAAGGCAAAGACAAAATTCGTTGAGGATTACAAAACGATAAGCTGTGAACGCAGTATAGGTTTCAATTATTGCGACCCTATAATATGGGATACCGAAAATGTTTCTGGAGCACAAAAACGTATTGCCAGGCTAACGGGCATATCAGATTTCAGTCGTAGGAACCTTCTTAGTGATTCCATAGAGGTCTATGATGAAAAAGACAAGGTTCAGGACAATCTTATAGAATACCGCTGGAGAATCAAGGATGGCGATAAAATATTGCTCTCTTCAAGCAAGCATTATCATGCGCTCAGAGGTGCTTTAAAAGAGCTTTTCTTGTCTTTTGAACTGTCAAAGAATATTGATAATTATGATCTAAAGAAAACCAAAACAGGCAAGACCTATTTCAATATCATAGACCCGAAGATCACAGACAAGAAAAGTGAGGACTATATTGTTGCTCGCAGAATAGCCTACACTGCAACACAAGAAAGGTCAGAGAAAAAACGTGATGAGATCATCGCCTATTTAAACGACTTGAGTGCCTATGAAGAAGGTATGTATCTCATTGAGCATATATTGCTTAGACCGGACACATACAACGCAGCAAATGCAGATACTAAGAGAAAATCAAAAGGCCGTGTTCCAGATGCGCCTCCAGAAACCTTCATGCCATCATGTCTTGACGGCGATTGCGAAAGTTGCGGACCAATAGACCCCTATTCATTTAGGGTGTCCATAATCCTTCCAGGATGGACAAATCGATTTTCAAACAAGGATTTCAGGAACTACATGGAGAAGATTATACGTGAGGAAATCCCAGCGCATGTCTTGGGTCGTATCTGTTGGATCGGTCATGTAAAAGGGGGCGTACCAGATGACGAAAACGACATGCTGCAAATGCAACTAAAATACCGGTTGTTCTTGGAACAATTACAGATAAAATGTGCAAACCATCCATTAAGCGAAGCTGAAATAACAACTTATAGAGATATACTAAGTGAATTCATTCCGTGTCTCAATAGCATACATACCATTTATGATTCAGGGAGTCTTCATGACTGTGATAACGATGACACCGAAATAGAAGGCAACAAAATAATATTAGGAAGAACAAACATTGGCAACCTTTAAAGAACAACATCATGGCAACAACAAAATTAGATAAAGAACCAAAAGACCCAGCGTACAGAAGATTTGTACCGGATCAAGTCTTAACTGCCTCTCAGCTCAATGACGTTATCGATCATTTTGAGTGTCAGGATCGATTTACTAGGGTTTGTCTCGATGGTGTGGGCATTGCTTGTGGATTAGAAGTCAAATACACCAAGAACAGATCGATAAATGTATCAAAAGGCTGCGCCGTGACAACAGATGGCGATCTTATCCCGTTTCTCGGTGCGACTTTTACACTTGCTAAAACTTTTAGTGATATAGAAGCCAAATACGGTCATTTTAATGGCATTAACTTGCTAGAGTTACTGACCAAAGATTCGTCCGATGAAAGCAATGTAAAACCATTAAGTAATGTCGCCAACTTAGAAACGATGGTGGTCGTTCTTTATTTAGAGTATTTCTGCAAAGAAGAAACACCATGCACTTCCGCAGATTGCGATACACAAGGTGAAGGACAAACTGCCAAAGTAAGGCTGTTATTGATTTCTAAAGAAGACGCCAATCGAATAAGCGACAAAGATCGCGATCCGATATTCCATGCGCATAACAATACAAAAAAGTTTATCGACTTGCCGAATGTCAATTTAAAAAAGGTTGTCCTAAAAAACACCTTTTCAACAGGAGTCAACGGTTTGCCAATCATATCTCAAAATACCAATACAACAAGTTATTTCAGGCTAAAGGACAGTTATCGAAAAGCAATGCAAGACACGACAGTTATTGCGGACTTGAAAAGTGGCATCAGTAAATTATTCACCGATTTCAAGGCATTGTTGAATACCGATAAGCTCGGTACAAAAGCAACCACCATAAACAACAAGATCGATGTGCTCTTGAATAAAATAACACCAAGAAACCTTCCGTCGGACATACAATATCGATATGGTCTCTTGAAAGATTTGGTGGATACTTACAATGAAATTAAATGTCTCTTGTTTGACTTGAGAGCAAGCTGTTTTCCGGATATTAGTTCTTTCCCGAAGCACTTTCTCTTAGGTGAACTGGAACCTGTTGAAGATTTTCTTCAGTGTAGACACAAATTCTATCCATCGCTCATAATCCCACATGGAAAAGAAAAATTCGAGGAAATCCAGACTCTTATCTTAAGAATTCATTTTATTCTTAAAGAATATGTTACTCCCCAACCATCAACGCCAATAAAAGTAACACCTTCTTTAAGACCAGCTAAAAAGCTGGGCAATCGAGCACTTCCCTATTATTACGAATCTTCTGCAAACCTCATTGAAAATTGGGACTACGATAAGACAAAAAAGTTCAAGGCGGATGAGAATCTCGGGTACCAATCCACTAATTTATCGAGAAATGACGCCATTCAAAATCCTTTGGATTACGATTTGGACAATCACGATTTCTACAGAATAGAAGGGCATTTAGGTAAGGACTATCGTAATGCCATTAAAGATCTTGACACTATTAAAACAGACAAGGGACTCGCCTTTGACATCAAAGTGCTAAGTATTGATGAGACTGTTGAAAGCATTGATCCAAATGATTACGAATGCGAATTCGAAGATCTCAATGCCATCTTAAAAGCTTGGAGAGCGGAACAAAATTGCTTAAACGCAGGTGTTTCTAAATTCTTCTCTGGATTTAGCTTAAAAAAACAAGGAGCACACAAATTTTATAAATTATCAAAGCTCACTGATGTTAGGGCCGCTGGCACTACTGCAACTACCGGTACATCACCAGGTCCAGCCATTCGAGGCGGAACGGTTTCTGGGATTTCCTCGACATCGATTAATCCGATTCTCTCTGGGTCAACAAGATCGTTTCTTACATCAGGTACTGGATTTACAAGTACAGGATTGTCTATTGATACTGATGCCATCAAAGCTAGTTTCAAGAGGATTCCTGGACTTAAACTAACCTACAATATTGATACAGTTGTTCAAGATAACTTAGAGAAAGATAAAGATGTCCTAGGAAGTATTGTAGATCAAGCAATGCGCGATAAGCCTGATGGATCGGCAGAAGATATTGCAGCTATAGTTAGGACAAAAATTGATAAAGACTCAGAAATTGCCACATGGGATCCAAAAAACAGGGATTTAGCCGTATTCAATCCTTCTGAAATATTATCCTATACCAAAGTGGCTTCTCGATTTATCCCGAATGATATCGTTGAAATAGATCCAGTCAGAATAGGCAAGTATGATCGAACTATCAGGGATCTTTGCGGTCGTGTTGAACGTTTTAAAAAGGATATGACCACGCTTTTATACAAACCTGGAACAACTTATAAAAGGATTGGGCACGAACAACAGTATGCCCTGCTTCTTAATCAATTATCTGTGAACTGTTGTGCAGCGGCAAAAATGAAATCGTTATTGGCGGAAATAGAAGCTCGTAAAAAGAAAATATTAGAGCAAAAATTATTATCAAAATTTGTCGAAAAACATACTGGCCTGGATCACAAAGCAGGTGTTAAGCCTGGTGGGACATTTGTTATGGTATACAAAGGTGGCACCAGAAGAACAGGGTCTTTTTTCCCTTTTAATCCAGTATTAGGAAACGTATTGAGCGATGCTGTACTGAACACAAATATTGGATTCATAGATAGGTCGCCTTTAACTAACATTTCTGCAATCAAGACTCGAGGAAGTGTATTACCAAAAGACGCTATTGCATCCAGGAGTTTCGCTCTAGAAGGTATTAACCCAAAGATAAGTGATAGTTTGAACGTAGAAGCGGCTATTAATCCAAATGTTCTAGACGCCTTGAAAGATAGATTTATCTTACCTCCATTTTCAAATGTACCAGACAATACGGTGGTAGCAGATTTCACACTACCATATATCTGTTGCTCAGATTGTTCTCCAATTGCCTTTATTGTGCCAAAAACTCCAACTTCGTTAAGGTTGCCTGTTGATTTTGTTTGTTTGGATGACGAGACCAAACCATTAGCGTTTGAGGTATCGCCTTCAGATGGAGTCGTGGCAGCTGATGTTGGAGATAATCTTAATGGAGGTGTAGTAGAAATTGATGGTAATTTCTTTTTTGATGCAAGAGAAGTCAGTGATGAATTATACGGAAAGGAAATCAAGTTTACGATTGATGGACAGTTTACAGATTCAAAAATATTGGTATTTGAAAAACCTAATTCCGACTTTATAGTTGATAGCATAGTTTTCAAGAAAGAAAACACCATTGCCAAAGTAACTTTTATCGCAAAAGGTGATGCATTACCAGATGGTACTATTTATGAATGGGACTTTGGAGATGACTCTGTTCCTAATAATATTAACGCAGAAAACCCAGCACACACCTATCAATTGAATCTTGGAGATGATGGCACCCAAACCTTTACTGTTTCGTTAACAATAACGAATGGTCGATGCAGTCAAACCATCGAACATGATGTTGTCATGGCACCTGTTATTCTTGAATTAAAAATTGCTGGTGAAATTTGTTTAAAAGGGTCAGAAAACAATAACACCTTAATTCCTTTTGAAGTATCTCCAGGTGGCGCTAAAGTTGAGTTGGCTGAATCTATAGACAAGGTCATCATAAAAGATCAAAATCTAGTCTTTCAACCTCGTTTTACAGCATTCAACAAGCCTATAAGGTTTACTGTAAATGGCAAATCTGTTAGGGTCGAGTGCATACCAAGAATAAATCCTCAGGCAAAGATTGTTTTACCGCCTCCACGCAAATTGGTCATTAATGCTGCTTCAAACAAAATAGAAGTGCCTTTTAAATTTGACAATAAAAATGGTTTTAGTGAAGACAGTCAACAGTACACATGGACATTTGGCGATGACAGAAATAATAGTAGTTCAGCCAAGAATCCTAGACATACTTATAGAGCTCCTCGTAATACAGGAAATGGAGATGTCTTAACGTTTGATGTTAGCTTGAAAATAAGTAGCAAGACTTGTGGCACAAAAACCTTTAAAGAAACGGTTAAAATACGTGTCGAGCGAATAATTTAACAAGTATGACGGATTCAACGCACATCATCAACAAGGTTTTCCTTGAGGTCAATACCAATTCTAGCAAAGAGGCCTTTGAACTCAAGGACAATCTGGGAGTGTTCCTGAAACATCAAGTGTTTCCGAGTATTGAAAGTTATTTCAAGAAACAAAGTGTTGCTTTATTAGGATCAACACTGCGATTCAATAAAATAGAGATCAATATAGACCATGCAGATTTTGGTAATCTACAAACCATAAAAAGCAAGATCCTAAGTCAACTCAAAGAAAAAATTGACAAGACATTTCAAAAAGGAATCGATAACAACAATGATGCTGAATTGGTAATTGTCTCGAATAATAAAAGTGATATGGATACCTTGATTCACTTTTTAAAAACCGGTTTACAACCTTGGTGGAAATCTAATTTTTCAGGATTCCTGAATTATAAAAACCTAAAGACCGTCAAAGGTCAAGATGATTTTTATGCAGAGTTTGTTAAAATATTATCACTTCCTCGTGCGAGACAAAGGCTCATTCACCAATTTGACGATTCTATCTTATTATTGCTGTTAACGACATCTAATTCAAAAAATATCACAGCTAAACGTAAGACATTTAGTACCTTAGAGAAGAACGATGAGCTAAGAAATACATTTTGGATTGCAATAATTGATCATTTTAGATTTAATGATGTTAGTAGGGTAAAAAAAATGCTTCGTCAATTCACCGTTGACAAGGTGATTAATGCAATCGAAAGTGAAGCACTTGATAATTTCACGAGCTCAATTATTAATACGCCAATAGAAAATGAAGAAATCCTTGAACTATCGCCAGATAAAGAAGAACTACACAATGTAAACCCTATGGAAGATGGCCTATTTCTAAATAATGCAGGATTGGTACTTCTACATCCTTTTTTCAAACAATTGTTCATCAATGCTGAAATAGCTGATACGAATGGCAACATATTGCCGTCAAAAAAGGAAACTGCCATTCATTTACTGCATTACCTCTGTACGAAAGAGGAACAGCAATTGGAAAGTGAGCTGGTATTGGAAAAGTTTCTTTGCGGGTTTCCTATTGAACAACCCATAAACCGGTTCATTAAATTGCCAGAAAAATTAAAGCAAATGGCCGAAGAAGTCTTACAAGCGGCCATCGAGCATTGGACCATCTTGAAAAACACCTCGCCAGATGGCTTGCGTTCAGAGTTTTTACAGCGAGAAGGCAAATTAATTTTAGACAACGATACCGGTCGATTAATTGTGGAACGTAAAGGGCTAGATATTTTATTAGATAGTATACCATGGAATATACATTTGATAAAATTGCCTTGGCTTGACAAGTTAATACATGTAGAATGGTAAAATGAATGACTTATGAGAACATTTAGAAGATATAAAGAGAAGGCTAACGATCCACATGTACCTTTCATTCAACCTAAACTAAGCATAGGTAAACTAGGCGATAAACATGAAGTTGAAGCAGATGCCATGGCAGATAAAGTCGTGAACAGTACAACATCACAAGGAGCCGTACAAAAAATGGAATCTACTGAAGAAGATGTCCAGCAGAAGCCATTAGCCGCATCAATAACTCCATTGATACAAAAGCAATCAGAAGCTTCTGAAGAAGAAAATGTACAGGCCAAATGTGCCGATTGTGACCAAGAAGAAAAGGTGCAGCGTATGGAAGAAGAGGAAAACGTACAACGCATGGAAGAAGAGGAAGAAGCTGTGCAAACAAAACCTGAAGGCAAAAACAATGCATCACCCAAAGTGGAATCATCCTTGAAGAACTCCAAGGGCAATGGAAGAAGAATGTCAAAATCGGTTAAGAATGACATGGAATCAGGTTTTGGTGCTGATTTCAGTCAAGTGAAAATCCATACCGACGACAATGCCGTTCAGATGAACAAACAATTAAAGGCACAAGCCTTTACGCATGGTAACGATGTTTATTTCAATCAGGGAAAATACAATCCGTCATCAGCTGAAGGGAAACACTTATTGGCGCATGAGTTGACGCATACTATTCAGCAGAAAGGAATGCAAAACAAGAGTCCATATAATAACTCGTTGAATGGAAGGATAATGACTTACCGAAAAGGAGGAGAAAATTTTAGAGGTTGTGATACGGCAACTTTAAAAGAAAAAAGATATCAAAAAGGTGATCCATGGATCGATACCATTGACGTCAATTTTAACAGTGTCAAGAAAAAAGGCGAAGATTATTATCCAAAAGGCACAGCTGTTGGCAAGTATCATGGCAATGAACTCCCTAACGTAAGCACATCAATCGCAGGTGGTTGGGCTTCTGCGGGAATATCAGACAAAGGAAACCATAAGGTCTTAAAAATCAAAGGATGTGGTTATCATTCCAGTAGAAGTCCTGAAATCCCAAAGAAAAAACGTCTTAAAAAAGGAAGCAACAGGTATTTTAAACCCGAGTTTGCAGGTAGCTCTAGTATGAGTTTTGCAATATTTTTTAGTGGATTACAGGCGTTACACATGGGCGATTTAGATCATGGATCCCTATCCTGTATTCACATTCCAAATACTTCTAAAATGCAGCAATTGAATTACCATTCTAGAATCGGAATAACCAAAGTCAACGTAAAGTACGATTCGGGTACATTATTGAAAATATGCTGTGAGAGAGCAAAACATAAGGGTTATATGGTAAGTAATCCCTGTGGAGGCTTAAAAATGAAGGACTGCCCATGACAGAACCAACATCTAGAATCATGTAGCCTTGAAACGAAAAATCAAATAACAATAAAAACCAATCATATGAAAACACTTAAAACAACATTTATCGCATTTATAGCTGTGACCATTATGAGTTGCTCACCGCTTTTTGATCAAGTTACTTACGATAAGACCAATGAGATCAAAACGACCACACTAGAACTGATGGACAAAAGTGACACCTCTTTTACTGATTCTGAAGCAGAAGTAACTTCATTAAAGAACCAAATGAATGAAATGGTCACCTATGAAAGTGGAAAAAAGAACAATAAAATCACCCAAAAGATGTGGGAACTCATAGGTAGCGAGAAACATTTTGTTGGCAGTTATCTTAAACTGTGGGAAGATAAAGGTTCGCTCAGTCCTGCTTTGAAAGATCCAGCAAAACAGCAAATTGAAGAAGCTTTCAATTTAATGATAGGTTATGAAGAAGAAAAAGACAAGACCAAGAAGAATGCTCTAAAGGAAATAATTAACGGGATAATACAATAATATCATGGATTTTGAAAAACTATTAAAAGAACTCAAGGAAGAGATCATCACTGAAGCTAAAGAAAAATTCGGCAACGAAGGAAAACTCATACTGGAGGACTTGCAGGCATACCTTGACTCTTCCAAAGAAAAATTAAAAAAATGGAGTACGCTCTTCGTTGAAGGCTTGATTGATAAAGATGAACTAGAATGGCTCTTAAAAAGTCAAAAAGACCTATTGGTCATGAGAGCGTTGGTGAAAGCTGGCGTCAATAGTATAAAAGCGGGCCATTTCAAGAACAAGATCATTTCCATTGTATTGAATAAACTCGTTGGTATGGTTATATAATTGTGCGAAATGTTCAAGACGGCGACAGCAGATAGAGCAAGTGCAAAATCCAGCAATTCTTCTCCGTTTCATCGCGAAACGGAGCAAGACGCCTTCATACAGCCCAAACTCAACATTGGGAAGTCGAACGATAAGTACGAAGTAGAAGCCGATTTGGTCGCGGATAAGGTTGTTAACAAAACCCACCAAAACGAAAAATCGTCGTTTTTCTCGCCTTCTACTCACATTCAAAAAAAGAATATCCAAAAACAAGAAGAACCCGAAGCTATTCAGGAACAACCCATTGCTCAAAACATAACGCCTTTATTACAATTAGAACCTGCAGAAGAGGAACCTGTTCAGGAAAAGGCGGATAACACCATCCAAAAGCAAGAGGAAAAGGAAGATGATCAAATGATGCAAGAGGAAGAGGTTCAAGCCATGGAGGAAGAGGAAGCTATCCAAACCAAAATGGAACGCCCAAGAGACTCCGTTGCCACTATTGCCAATCGTATACGTGAAGGACGCCGCAATGGCAGGCCTCTACCAGCACCAACACAATCGAGCATGGAACGTGGATTCGGCGCCGATTTTTCAGGCGTTCGCGTTCATACTGATTCTATTGCCGCCTCTATGAACCAAGATCTTGGAGCAAGAGCCTTCACCAATAATAATAATATCTTCTTTAATGAGGGTGAATTCAATCCGCAGTCTAGAGACGGACAAACCTTACTCGCGCATGAATTAACACATACCATTCAGCAAGGCGCATCAACAGCCACTGAAGAACCAGAAGCCAGATTTGAAACGTCTTTGGCAGAAACCCTGACAGAGCAAGAGATTGATTCCGCGGTTTCGTCCACTTCAGAGTCCTCTAGTCCAACACAGGATGTACTTGATATAGTCGAATCTGAAACTGATGTTGAAACCGAAGAAGCGACTGTTGTCGAGGATGAACAAGAGACCCTAGAGACCACTGAAGAACTAGTAGATGGTGAAGTGGAAGAAGGAGCCGAACCAGTAGAAGCTTTCCCTATGTCTCCTGAGGAAGATCCAGCATTCAATGAATTACAAGGGCGAGTCGAAGGAACCGCAGAAAACCAGCAGACTACCAATCCAGCAGAACAAGAAACACAAGCGGCACAATCGGCAGCGGCAGTTCCATCAAACGAGCGCATGGGTGGAGCTCAAGCCAATCAGGTAGCCGTCATGGACGAACAAGAGCCTGTAGAATTTGATGCGGACGCTTTTAAGATAAAACTCATGGAGCGCATCGAAAGCATGCAGCTTCCAGCAGACCAGGAAGAAGCTACCGAGTTTGAGGATAATAACAACATTCAAGAAATAAGCGATGCGGCCTCTGCCGATGCGAGTCAAGCCCAAGAAAATACCGCAGGACCAATTGCTGAAGCAACGGCTGCAGATCCAAACGTCGATGCCGTTCCCGAGCGCGAAGTCATTGCATTGCCCGAAGCCCCAATTGGGTCATCTCCTTCATCGGTAAACGCCAATTCGGCCATGCCGAATGCGCGCCCCGAAAGCCAGGTGTCTCAGCCTTTACAAGAAAACATGCAAGAGGTGGATCAGGAGATGATCGACAATGAGGTCACCGAAGAGCAACTGGCAAGATCCAACGAACCTGAATTTGCAAGCGCCTTAGACTCACGAAGCGAAGCCAGAGCCAATACCGAAGCGGCACCAACACAATTTAGGGAAGGAGAAACACAATCTCTCAACGGCTCTCAGCAACAAGCTGAAAATGCGAGTCAAGGCACGCTTGAAGGCATGCATGGCGATCGTAGCAATATCCTGAACGAAGTCGTTGGTCAGCAAACAGAGACGGGAACGCAGAACACCACGGAACGAGAACGCATCTCAACCGAAATCAACGGCATCTATGAAACCGCCAAAACCGATGTAGAAACCATATTAGAAGACCTTGATGCCAAGGTGACCGAAAAGTTCGATGCTGCGGCGAAAAAAGCCAAGAAAATATTTGAGGATTATGTTGAGCAGCAAATGAATGCCTATAAATCGAGACGCTATAGTGGTATTAGCGGGGGAATACAATGGGGAATCGATAAATTCACAGGGCTTCCTGATGAAGTGAATCGATTCTTCGTCACCGGACGCTTGAAATACATTGAGGAAATGGATCGGGCACTGACAGTTATCTCGAACTACATTGGCCAACGCTTGACAGAAGCCAAGCATCGCATTGAAAGAGGAAAACAAGAGGTAACAGATTATGTTGAAGAATTACCTGAAAATTTACAATCCATAGGTGAGGAAGCCTCCGAAGACATACAGGATAAGTTCGATCAACTAACAGATGACGTCAATGCCAAACAAGATGAACTCATTGATTCGTTAGCACAACAATACAATGAGAGCCTTTCTGAAGTTGATGCACGAATAGAAGAAATGCAGGCGGAAAACAGGGGCCTTATCGATGCGGCAATGGATGCCATCAAAGGTGTTATCGAAACCATCAGGAAACTCAAACAGCTTGTTACTGATTTGCTATCCGAAATACAGTCGTCAATGTCAATTATCATGGCCGATCCTATTGGTTTTGTATCCAATTTGTTTGATGGTGTGAAACAAGGGTTTGATAATTTCAAGGCCAATATCGAGACCCATCTTATCGCCGGATTTGTGCAATGGCTAACAGGTGCCTTGGGCCCTATTGGCATAACCATCCCTGAAGATCTATTCAGTCTTAAGGGCATCTTTAGCTTGGTGATGCAGGTCTTAGGACTCACTTGGGATTATATGCGAGAAAAAGCCGTGAAATTGCTAGGTGAACCTGTGGTCCGTGCTATGGAATTCGGTCTTGAAATGTTCCAAATTATAAAGGAGAAAGGCGTAGAAGGTATTTGGGAATACATTAAAGAACAATTTACTGACCTTAAGGAAACCATTATTGATTCCATTAAGAACATGTTGATCACTCAAGTGATCCAAGCAGGCATTAGATGGTTGTTAAGCCTGTTGATACCAGGTGCCGGATTCATAAAAGCCATTATGGCCATCAAGGACTTCATAGTCTTCTTTGTAGAGTCTGCCTTGATGTTGATTCCAGCACTAATTGAAGCTATACGAGCCATGGCTTCTGGCAACATGGCTTTAGTTGCCACGGCAATTGAAAGAGGACTAGCCTTATTGGTACCACTGGTCATTAAATTATTTGCCCGCATTATTGGATTGGGTGGCTTGGTGAAAAAAGTACAAAAGATCATCAAGAAAATACGAAGACGTATCGATAGAGCTATTAATAAATTGATATTAAAGGCGAAAAAGGCATTTAATAAATTAATGAGACGTTTGAGAGGTGGTGGAGCTGAGGAAGATGGCGGGCCAGATGAAAGAACTGATGAAGAAAAGCAAAGAGATGTTACAGATGCGGCAGATGAAGGGAATCAAATATTAAGTAAAGAAGGTATAACACCTGAAGAAGTTAGAGGAGAGTTACCGGCTTTAAAGACAAAGTATCGCTTAGAAAAAATCAATTTAAAACAAAATACCAATGATCAAAAATATTATATAGAAGTAGAAATTAATCCAAAGGAAGAAACAGGTAAGAAACAACTAGAAGGAGATAATGAAATTAAATTTAGTGTTGGGGATTTGATCAAAGCTAAATATAGAAGAGGTTTGTGGATTGCTAAAATAGTGTCAATAGATGAATCCACCCAAATGATAGGATATGAATTTGTTGCTCAAAACCTTAAAACGTTTAAACCATTCAGTACTTTTAATGAAGAAGTGACATCAGGTGAAATTCAGGAATATATTGCTGATAAAAGAGGTACTTTTATGGGAAGCAATCCAAGTAGAGATAGTGCGGTTGGAATGGCAGTAAAAGCTAGGATGAGAGCTAAAAGCGTTGGTCAAAAAGGCAAATTAGAAGATACCCCTCCAAATGAAAAAATATATTTTCCATTCCGTGGAGTAGACTGGCATCACATTGATGAGTGTGATTTAAGCCATGAACCAATAGATGCCGTTACATGGTGGAATAATGAGGGCTATAAATATGGCCCAAGATCTTCTCAAGTTAATGAGTTTATGAATAATCCGAACAACTACATATTCGAACCGCTATCATCAAACCGGTCAAGAAATTCAAGAAATAACGAAGAATATAGACTTCCTGAAAAAATAGAGTAAAATGAAATATTTAGAAATAGAGATATTAAAAAAAATTAACTTCAAAATAAAAGAGGCTGAAGAATTCTTTTTAGAAGACAATTTTGAAACTGCGGTAAAAAAATATAAAGAAGCATTAAACCTTATTCCAGAATCAAAATATTCATGGAATGAATCTTGGAGTTTTTACTATGGAATTAGTGAGATGTATTATCAATATGGAAATTTTGAAGAAGCATTGGATTATTTGGAAGATTGCATAAAGTGCCCTGAAGCTATTGGGAATCCGCACGTACATCTTAGAATCGGACAAATACGGTATGAATTAAATCAAGTTGAAAAAGCCAAGGACGAATTAATGAGAGCATATATGGGGGGTGATTTTGAAATCTTTGAAAATGAACCTAAAAAATATCTAGATCTAATTAAACCGTCGATATGTGGGGCGAAAAAAAGTAAATAAAATTTATTGAATTGTTTGACAATAAATAATTAATAATTACATCATGAATCGGGTAATAGAACAAAACAGCAACAAAACCCTCGCTTACCTAAAAAGCGTCATCGAATTCCGATTTGATAGCGACTATGGCGATTCTTTACCAATACCACCTAAGGCATTGGAGTTTGATGATTCTCATTTTTCTAGGTTTGTAGAGAAGCACGACTTCTCTGAGACGGAGATCATTGTTCTGCTCATTACATTGGTACCACATATCACACCCAATTTCTTTAACGACATTATCTCTCAGTATATGCCAAAAGGTGGCGAGTTGCCCGAATTTGGAGGCGTGAAAGGGAAGAATCATCGTGGTATTTTACCAACTGGAGAAACGGTACAATTCATATTGGCTGGGCATGATACAGAAAAACGTGTTGAATTGAGTTCACTGTTCAACGAAGACCATGCTTTTGCCAAAGAGAGCATTCTTTATCTCGGTGATGTCCCTCAAGGAGAACCTATAATGAGTGGAAAGTTGATACTTGAAGCAGAATATCTGCAAATGCTAACAACCGGCACCATTCTAAAACCAAAAATGTCCAGTGATTTTCCTGCCCAGCGTATTGAAACAGACATGGAATGGAGCGATCTGATTCTTAATGAAAAAACATTCGAACAAATAAAGGAAATAGAAACTTGGCTTCAGTATAATGACATTCTGCTAAATGATTGGAATATGAAAAGCCGGATCAAGCCAGGATATCGCGTTATGTTTCATGGTCCTCCAGGAACCGGTAAAACCTTAACCGCAAATTTGCTTGGCAAATATACTCAGAGCGATGTGTACCGGATCGATCTTTCGCTAGTGGTTTCAAAGTACATTGGCGAAACCGAAAAAAATCTGTCTAAACTTTTTGACAAGGCAAAAAGCAAGGATTGGATCCTGTTCTTTGATGAGGCTGATGCCATTTTTGGTAAACGAACGAATGTTCGAGATGCTCATGACAAATATGCAAACCAAGAGGTTTCGTATTTATTACAACGTATAGAAGCACATCCAGGTCTGGTCATTTTAGCATCCAATTTTAAAAGCAATATAGATACAGCATTTACAAGACGCTTTCAATCTATGATTGAGTTTGAATTACCAACGTCTACAGAACGATTGGAACTTTGGAAGAATAATCTACCTCACACTATTGCAGTTGAGAAATCCATGGACTTAGAAGAACTTGCGAAAAAATACGAAATCACTGGAGCGAATATTGTAAATGTCATTCAGTATGCCTGCTTAAAAACCATAGCAGGGAAGCATAAGGACATTCAACAATCGTATATTCTGGAAGGCATAAAAAAAGAGTATCTCAAAGAAGGAAAAACCTTGAAATTATAGCTTTCTTAAATTTAAATTTTGATTTCAATGCTTTTCTAAGTATTTAAATATCAGCATATTTAGGATATGTTATTCTGCGCAATTATATGGAGTATCATTGATTTCATAAAATCATCTTATTATTTAAAATAAAAAGGGGTTTATCCCCTAAATAAAAAGGAAATATCCCCATAAATTTTGGCATATAAATAACTAATTTTAGAATTGGAGATTTAAGGATTCCTAGGTATTAAAATCATTGGTTTTCTTTCTTATCAATATGTAATCTAATTATGGACAAAGAGAGTCATACGAAAAAGCCTAAAATCTCTGATCTCATGTATGCATGTGATTGTCTCGATAATCTCCGAATAAGTATTAACGACATTGAGAGTGATAATTTCATGTACTTCAATAATGCGTTGAGAGAAATTATAGCCTTTGACAATCAAAAATTAATCGATGGTGGTTGGCATTTTTGGTTTTCAATAATTGACCCGATGGAATCACCTAAAGTAAAGAAAAAGATTTTCGATTTCTTTACCTCACCATATCAACAGAGTCCATTCGTTATTAAATATCATATTAAGAATGGCAACAACAAAAGGTTATGCATTCGACATGAAATCCTTCTACATACATTAGAAAATAAGATTCTTGCTATAAATTATTTTTTTGATATTACCGAAAAAGAAGACTTCGAACGTCATTTTCATTTGGCCAATGTGTCTTGGAAACACAACAATTCTATCAATTCGGCATCTGTAATCTCGCCTAGAGAAAAAGAAGTCTTACTACTAGTTGCTGATGGTTTTTCTTCAAAACAAATTGCAGATAGACTTTTTATTAGCAATCATACTGCAATTTCCCATCGCAAACATCTTATCAAGAAATTTGAAGTAAAAAATACAGCACAGCTTATTAAAAGAGCTTCCAGAATTAAAGAGTTATGGTAACATTCATCACTTGGTGCAACTCACTTTAGTATGGAATCATAAATGGACCATGTAAATTGTGGAGACTACCAATGATTCATTGAACTTTCAACGATTTTTCACTATATTCAATACGAGATTAAACCTTTTGGAATTAACTTAGTCATATGTAAACAACAAATCTGAAAAGATCGATATGAAACCTTCAAACAAATCATACTTGAACACGTTATTTACATTCTTCCTGATTTTGAGCATTAACATGTATGCCCAAGAAGACAATACGACGTTGCAAAAAGAGCTTGACTATCTAACAGTGCAGCAGAGACAATTATTAAAAGATCAACAAGAACTGCTAGATAATACTAGGAATATTTTCAAGGAAAATTTAACAACTGAACAACTCTCCCTAATTAAAGACAGGAGTATTAGTAAAAAACAGAGAACTACACTACTTAAAAAGTCGCTTACTTCTAAACAGCGTGACCTTATAAGTTCAAACAGAAGCACAATCCACTCCAAAAGAAATATGTTTAGACGCTCATTAACAAAAAAACAAAAGCTAAAACTTCGAAAATTCATTAAGAAAAGACCGCTTAGCGATAGGAAAAGATTGGTTAGAAGATTGAGAAGACTTATTCAAAATAATATGGATTAGAATGGTAAAACCTATGAAAACTAAACTACTACTCCTTTTGGTTATTCTACCTTTTTGTCATCAGATTTACTCTCAAGACAATCAAGACATTAATGATGAAATGGATGAGATCATTGACAATATAATTGCCATTGATGATGAAGATCTTTTGGATATCCTTGATGATTTAAATAAATACCAAATTCTTTTTGCTTCGGTAGATTTTAGTGACAAAACCTATTTCCTAGGACGAGATATTGGTATCGACCAGTATAATATTGCTACACAGTTAATGTATGAAAACTCTAACGGGATTTTTATTGGCATTTCTGGTAATTACTACAGCAAGTTTAATCCTAATTGGGATTTAACTGTGATATCAGCTGGATATGGTAAGAGTTTTGGCAAGCTTGCAAGTATAAGAGCAGAGTTAGGCTATAGTCGTTATATATTTTCAAATTCAAGTTCGAATGATTTTGAAAATAGCATTGACCTTAGTGTCGACATTTCTACAAAAGATGGTTCCTTTGGTTCTAGCATAAACACCTCCTATTTATTTGGTGGAAAAACAGGGTGGCAATCTAGTGTATCTGTTTACGGAGACATTAAATTGTTTGACCTTAATTCAGCCAAAGGCTCTAAAGTAACCTTCGGTCCTGATATATCCTTCATTTTTGGAAGCGAGAATATAGATACTTCTAGGATTGACAATCTAGGTATTGATATTCCATTTATTAATCGAATAGTTGAATCGTTTGAAACCTTTAGTTTACGAAATATTCAATTACAACTTCCTATAACTCTTGAATTTAACGACCTTCATATTGAAGCTGGCTACAATATCAGTTTCCCAAAAGCTTTTGAATTTGAGAATGAAATAGATAATACCTCGTTCTTCAATCTTGGCCTGAGCTATATTTTTGATTTAAAATAAGTGTATAATCGTCACTACAAATTTGAATAACAATTAAGGAATCTTATTCTTCAGAATAGATTATATTTTTTTTGTTTTAGGTCTATTGCACTATATTGTTAGTTTTAAAGTTGCATCAAGATTTTCCTCTAACCATACAAATCATATAAGTGCAAAAGGTAAATAAGCAAAAAGCATTGATTTTCGGTGCTTCAGGACATGCAAAAGTAGTCATCGACATTTTAGAGAAATCTGAAACAATCGAAATACTAGGTCTTTTGGATTCTTATAAACAAATAGGTGGTGAAACTCTAGGTTATAAAATACTGGGGACCGAAGAAATTATACCGAAATTAATGGAGCGCTATCCAGATTGTAAGCTAATTATTGCGATTGGAGATAATTGGAAGCGATATCAAAAAATGAAAAGAATCCTCGAAATTGCTCCAAAAATAATGTTTCTATCTGCAATTCATCCTCATGCACAAATTGGTAAAAGCGTTAGTATAGGAAGAGGTGTTGTAATAATGGCAGGCGTAGTTATAAACAGCGATGCTTTTATTGAGGATTTTTGTATTATAAATACCAAAGCTAGTGTGGGACATGATGGGAAACTTCAAAAGTTCTCGAGCTTAGCACCTAACGTAACTTTAGGTGGAAATGTTAACGTTGGTAAATACTCGGCCATATCTATGAGTTCAACAGTTATACAAGGTGTTAAAATTGGATACCATGCGTTAGTTGGTGCTGGATCCTTAATTACCGAAGACTGTGGTAATCATTCAGTATTCTTTGGTTCCCCAGCAAAAGAAATAAGAAAACGCGAGATAGGAGAATCCTATTTCTAAACAATATTAAATCGTTAATTTTATAAGATTTCCTAACCACAAGATTATACGAATTCTTCAATTTAACAATTACAAAATTTTAAGCGATATAAATGGATTTCGGAATATTTTTAAGGAATAAAGTGTTTTGGATATTAGATGCCTTAAAGGGGAACAAGATAAGAAAGCATTATAACGACATTGCTTTCTTAAACCAAAACAACAATACGGCAGGTTCACTAAAAAGACAAAAAGGACTTATTATAGAATTATTGACACATACAACCGATTCTGTACCTTTCTATAAAACTTATAAGGATTTTAAAGGGATTGAAAGTTTTCCTGTTATAAAAAAAACAACCATACAAAATGATTTCGATAACTTTAAATCAAACCTCTTCTTAGACAAAAAACTGCATAAAGTATCTACTAGTGGCTCAACTGGAATACCTTTTGAACTATTTTGGAATAAAAATAAAAAAGTTCGTAATTCAGCCGACACTCTTTATTTTTTAGAAAGAGCAGGTTACAAAGTAGGTCACAAACTGTTCTATTTAGGTATCTATAGATCGTCAAGCTTTATGGATCCTTTAATGTTTTGGATTCGAAACATTAAGCACTTTAGGATACAAGGTCTCGACAAGATAAAAATTCAAGCAATCTTAAAAAATCTTTCAAAAGGAGGAAAAAAAAACATTTTGGGATATGCTTCTTGCTTAGAAGGAATCTGTAAATACCTTGATGAGGAACCTCATGACCTAAGCCGCATAGAAATAACTTCAATTATATCCTTTGCAGAATACATTAACAAGTATACCAGGAATTCTTTAGAGACCTATTTTAACACTAAGGTTGTTTCTCGGTATTCCAGTCAAGAACTTGGCATTATTGCTCAACAAGTGTTAGATGAAGACACAAATCATTTTAAGGTGAATTGGGCGAGTTTTTATACTGAAATCTTGAAAATGGACATAGATATACCAGCTGTAACTGGTGAGATAGGGCGTATTGTAATTACTGATCTTTTTAATTATAGCATGCCGCTGATTAGATATGACACAGGTGATCTGGGATTTTTTAGTGAACCTACATCAAGTAAAAATCCTTTTCCTGATATCGCACGTATTGAAGGACGAAGATCAGATATGATTTATGATACAAAAGGCAATCAGGTTTCTCCACATTTTGTGAACCAAAATTTATATGAATTTTCCAAACTATTCAGGCAATATCAATTTGTTCAAACAGGTGAAAAAGAGTATCTGATAAAATTAAATACCTATACAGGCAATTTTGACAGTAACGATAATCTTCTTAAAACCTTAAAGAAGCTTTTAGGGATAGATGCTATTATTACAATCCAACTTGTAGATGAAATGCCTATACACGATTCTGGTAAGCGACAGATGATAAAAAACGAATATAGCTAATGAATGGATTCGGTACTAAAAAGAAAAATGATGAGTCTTCTCGTATTTGTACTGCTTTTAGAGATAATTCTAATTTAATATGAGTTACAAAAAATAAGTGCTAAATAACAAATTGGCATTTTAAATCGTAAATCAACAAGATAAAAATCTTATTTAGAGATTATAATGGTCATTTAAAAAAACACTTGATAATAAAGCGCAATAAATACAGGATAGCTCAGTATGTACTATGATATTTATTTCTTATAACCTTTTATTATATAATTATCAAGTTTGATTTTTATATAAATTGAATCATTTTCTTTTTTATAGAATCGCCAACTCCGTGATTCTTTTTTGTTCCAATCATAGTTAACAAGTTCGTTTTTTCTATATGCCAAGAGTTTAATTAATGGGATATTGAATTTTTCATTAGGAGCTGTTCCAATAAGCCTATTATCTCTCCATGTAAATCCAAAATACTTTTCCTTACCATTTATTATTAACGTTGCATACGTCCTATAAATATCATTTCCTAGAAAAACGGTGTGGTTAACTAAAAATCGGAACTTATTCTTTTCAATGAACGTGCCCCACTCATCTTCATATTCGCTCAAATATTTAATGTCTTCTTTGGGTAAATACATTTCATAAACACCTTTAACTTCTTTTGACAAATCAGTTAAAAACTGATATGTAATATGATTTAAATGCTGCATGGTTTGATAGTGTAACGTATCTGCAGAGATAAGAAGCATCGCTTCTTGACCAAATAACTGTGCAATAAATCTATTTACAGAGTTCTTCTTTATACTTATATGTGATAGTGATAGTGAGTCTAAATAAAATGTTCCGGTGAATTGTTTTGAATTTTTAAATGAAACATCTACTAATGGTATTCTAATAGAGTCTCCTTTTACCACTGATAACAAATCGTTTGAAATCACCTCAGTAATGTTTGAGAATGAATTTGTATTAGAAAGCACAACAAGTGACACGTCACTTTCAGGGTAATAACGTATTTCTGCTGAATAACCTTGAAAACTTCCCGTATGAAAAATTACTTTCTTATTGGCTTCCGGAAATTCTCTAATATACCATCCATAACCATAACCATAGTTAGCATCTAATTGTTGTTGAATTGAAAATAGTTTAGATTTTCCATCATCAGATATAATCTTACTTGTATATAGAGCAATTATCCATTTACTAAGATCACTTGCTGTACTAATTATATCTCCGCCTCCAACCCGAAGCCAACTTTTTGGATAATCTAAATAAGACTTAGAGTCTGCCTCCTCCATAAAATTATTTGAAAGCAAATCCCTAATATCTTCATCACTATCAAATCCAAAAAAAGTGCTTTGCATTTGTAATGGTTTTAAAAATTCTTTTTTTATAAAGTCTTGATATGACGAATTCGATAACTCCTCTATTATCGCGGCCAACAAAATATAATTCGCATTATTATAATTAAAAGAACTATTACTAAGCTCAGAATTTAGAACCCCCTTAATAGTTTGCTCCTTCGACAGAATTTTCCAATCTTTTGATAGACTATTCCATCCAAAAGATTGAATCCCTGACGTATGAGTTAGTAACTGATGAATAGTTATATTTTGTTTATCTATAGGGCATTTTTTAAAGAATTTAGCTAAAGAGTCAGTCGTTTTAAGCTTTCTTTGATCTTCTAATTTAATAATAGCAGCAGAAGTAAACGATTTTGAAACGGAGGCTATGTAGAATAAAGAGCTATCGGAGTTTTCTATTTTCCGTTCTTTGTCGCTAAAACCTTTCCAATCATGCAATAAAACGCTATCTTTTTTCTTAAAATGAACTGCGCCAGAAAAACCAAATGATTCAGCTCTGTTCAGATAGTCCTTCAGACCTGCATGCTTTTTGATTTTTACGTCTCGACTACAGCCATAATTCGCCATGACAAGTATTAAAACGATGAATAGGTTCTTGAAATTCATAATACTATAAGTTATTCAAAATAATTATGTATAAGTCTAATCCAAATAATTAACAATAGCTTTTAGCGCTGAATCTATATTATTTTTATAATCTTCTACATTTGGTTCGGCACCTAATTCTGGAGCTATCCATTTTCTACTATCGTTAGAATTAAATCCTCCCTGCCAATAGTTATTTGAAACACTAGCATACATTCTACTATAAGGCAATTGAAACATATTACCTTCTGCAATAAAGTTTGGTCGAGTACCAGTAGGCTCACCAACAAATATTGCTTCCGACCATTTATCTAGAGCTGCAATAGGCGGCATAGTAGCAGAAAAAGTATTTCTGCCAATAATGACAAATAGTTTCCCCTTTTTGTTATAACTAGATTTTAACATTTTTTTGACTAAAGACCTTCCTAATTGTGCATTTCCGCCATTATTCAGCCTGACGTCTATAACAATAGCCTTTGCTTTATTATCTCTTGCGTTTTTTAAAAATCTATCGGTAAAACCTGCCATCGGCTCATTTTCCATATCTCGCATGTTATTTATTTGTACATACATCAAATTCTCTTTTTTTAGATATTGCATCCAAAAAGTAGTATTTGGTTTTTTTAGGTAAAGTGGAATTGGGTTTTTTGAACTGCTATTCATATGAAACCAATCATCTGGGGCAATACTAGACATAACCGAAGGATTCATAACCATATTAGGCTTTATTGTATGCTGAGTTAGTTTGCCTTTTTCACCTCTCAATAAAACTTTAACATTACCAGGATCCTTCAATATTCCTTTGCCTTGTAATAACTCTGGAGATCTAAGAAGCCAAGGTAATTGCCATTTTAATTGAAAATCATTATCGAGTCCAGTAACTGGTGTTTGCTTAAACATTCGATATATGTCGTTAGTATTAAAGTCACCAATTTTCACCACCTCTTTCCCGACTAAACTCGAATACGGATTAGAAGCTGCCCTAATAAATAATTTGTCTTTGAAATAGTAAAATTCTACTGGCAACATATTATAAACATAGTTTAAAGCATTTCCAAACATAGGGTTTGCGTAAGAATGACTATCCATAGCTAAGGCTCCTATTTCAGAAAACTTAGTCATTATTTGATTTGTAGTTAAGTTGGGCATACTATTGTAAAAGTTTGAGATTATAGAATCCCATTTTTCTTTACTTGTATAATGAAAAATATTATAATGAGATTTTTCCATTCGATTCTTCAAATACAACAATTCTTCACGCCAAGCTTCAGAAGGATTTTCTTTTTTTTTAACAGAAATTCCTAGAAGTTCTATGGTTTTTTTTGAAGAAGTATATTTTCTAAAATCATCTTCTCTTTTTGCTATACTGATATAATCGGGAGAATAATTAATTGAAGTTGACAACAATTTATAAGCATTATCTTCATTACCTAATCTAGCTTCTATTCTTGCTAAATAATAATACGCATATCCATCGTTAGTCGAAATTCCATTTTTCAATGCCTCTTCAAAGTGTTTTTTTGAATTGACATAGTCTCTCAGCATAAAACTAGCACGGCCGATCCTGTAGTGAAAATCTCCATGGTAAGGAGATTTTTTTGTGAGCGTCTTATAGATACTGACAACTTGTTTCCAATTTTTAGAACTGTAGGCTTCCTCTGCCCTATCTAAGACACTTTTTTGTGGGTATATTGAAGATTGACCAATACAAGGTAATGTTGAAAGGCATCCTATTAAAAAGGCAATCGAAATTAACTGTTTCATTTTTTTAATTGTTTACAGCACAAAACAACTTCAAAAAAGAACTTCAATCGACCTTTTGTGTATAGTGAGACTAACTTTTTAAAGATTTTTTATACATAGAGGGAGTCATTCCTGTTATCTCTTTAAATACCCTATTAAATGCAGATTTACTATTAAAACCACTTTCAAGTGCAATACCAAAAAATGTTTTTGAAGTATCATTTATGTTCAACTTAAATTCTTCAACGCGATATTCATTAATTAGCTGATAAAAATTTTTATACAACGATTCATTAATAACTTGCGATAATTGATTTGGTTTTACTGAAATCTTCTCTGCCAATTCATCCAATGTCAATTCAGCATTTAAATATGGTTTATCTTTTTCTAGTATATCTTTTAACTTTTTTAGAATGCTTATTTTCTCATTACTTGAAAGCGCTGAAGTAGCATATTTATCTTTTTGCAGCAAGGGTAATAAAGCATTAGGAGATTTAATAATAATAAATGCATAAATATAAAATGTAAATGTTATGAGTAGCGCGGCAATTATATCGGCATCAACTAGTATATTATAGTTAAAATATTGTAGTGTAAAAACCCCGTAAACAATAAAGGTTAATACAATATGTGATATTAGCAATCTCTTTAACCAAACTATTTCTAAAGATGATTTGCTATCCTTCAAATTATCGATTTTAAAACGTCTTATCAACACCCAACTCATAACTAGGTAAATAAAGGCATGCATGCCTTTAAACCAACTAAACAAAGCTACTTTTATAGGGATTGGATTTGCTTGTCGCCACTTCACATAATTTAATTTAAACTCATTAGGCTCAAAATAAAATGATGCAAATAGAAGTAAGAAAAAAGTAAAAGGTAAAAAATGAACTAAATGTATTTTTTTGAGTTCAAATCTAGGATTAGTTATTGAAAGTGAATACAGCCAAAACAACGGACCAATAATTAAAGGAATAGTTTCTCCAGTTCTATATAAAACCAATAAAGATTCAATTGAAAAAATACTATACAGCCATTCGGGTATTAATAACAATAAAAAACAAAACAATAAAATGAGTAATATCTTTATGGGTTCTGATTGTCTATTCTTGATAAATGAAATAGAAATCACCAGGAATAATCCTTGTATCAAACCTATACTCAATATAATTAACCACGTAATATTAATCTGTAATAAAAAAGCCATCAAACGAATATACAAAGGATATCTTACTATTTTCAAAAGGTTCTTATTACCGATTTATAGTCATAAATTTCATCTTGTTTTATTTATCCACTAATTCAACAATTCTCTCAATTACAAAATCTATTTCTTCAAGTGTATTGTATTTATTTATACCAAACCTAAATGAGCCTTTGAGTACATTTCTGTCGGTAGTTATAGATGAAATCACATGCGAAGGTTTTGCTGAACCACTTGCACAAGCAGAACTTGTAGAAAAAATGATATTAGGTAATGCTCCTATTAGTTCTTCTCCAGTAACATTAGAAATAGATATATTTAAGTTTCCAGGATGTCTATTTTTTAAACAACCATTTAATGTAACACCGTCTATAGAAGAAAGGAGACTATTATGCAATCGATCTCTCATTGTGCGGATGTGATCGTAGTTTTCTTTTGAATTCAATTGCTGTAATTCGCATGCTTTTCCAAAACCTACAATACCTGGGATATTATATGTGCCTGGTCTAAAACCTCGTTCTTGACCTCCACCAAATAGTATTGGATTAATAGTTACTTTAGTTTTTAACCGTCTTACAAATAAAGCTCCTACACCTCGCGGCCCATAGATTTTGTGTGATGACATTGTCGCTAGATCAATATTCATTGTATCAACATTAATAAGATGCCAACCAACACCTTGAGTGATATCACAGAAAAATTTTGTTCCAGTATTTCTACATATTTTCCCAATTTCTTCTACAGGTTGTACTGTGCCAATTTCATTATTTGCTAGCATAATGGCAACGACTAAAGTGTCATTCGTTATTACCTGTTGTAATTGTTTAACGTCTATCCTTCCAACAGAGTCTACATCGAGTATGGTCACACGATACCCTTTTTGTTTTATTACTTCAATACATTGTAGTACAGCAGAATGTTCAGTTCGTTGTGTAACTATATGGTTTCTGTTTGTTGCATTTCCATCTACTAATCCAAGCAACCCCATATTTATAGCTTCAGTCGCGCCACTTGTGAAAATAATTTCTGATGGCCTGGCTCCAATAAGGTTTGAAACCTGAAAACGAGCTTTTTCTAAGGCAGAATTAGTTTTCAAACCTGCTTTATGATTGCCGTTTCCATAATGTTCTGTAAAATATGGAAGCATTTCAGAAAGCACATCTTGATCCACTGGCGTTGAAGCATGTGAATCAAGATATATAGTTTTGCTTTTCATTATGATTAGAATGTAAGTGTTTGTGCACCTTCTAGAATCCAATCTAACATTGGGCCAGCACCAACTACAGTAGTTCCACTAACTGTTTCTTCTGCATTTAAACCTCTATGGTTAAAACATGGGGCACAGGCCCAAATTACACCTCCGTTTTCAGCAAAAGACTCAATGAGTTCATTTAGCTTTTTAAAGGGTTGAATATGTGTGAATTCTGTAGCTCCATCTCTACTTAATTCTACACCATCTGAGGATAGAAAAACCCCCACTTCTATGCCTTTAGATAATGCTGCATTAGCAACAGTAAATGCTACTGTTGACACATCATTTTTTGCATTTACTGAAAGTGTTAGTACTATTTTTTTTGTATTTGACATTGTTTTTGATTTTAGTTGTTAATATTTATTTAATTGTTTTATTCTTATTTATTATAAACTTTGCATCATATTATCAGATAACGTGTCCAGGAATCTATCATTTGTACCACAACAGCCTCCAAATATTTTTAGATCATGTTCTTTATATAGCGAGTACATTTCCCTAATTATAGTATCAAAATCATCCTGCTTTATGACATTGCCATTATCCAATTCTTCAGGGCTTAAGGTCGAAGCATTTGCCTGGATGCCCTTAAATCTTTTTAAGTTCAATCTCCCTTTGTTTTTAGTATGAATTAGTGCTTGCTTTAGATTCGTTGGATGAATACAATTTGCCATATAACAAATAGGTTCTTTAATGACATTATTATCAATTTTTGTAATAGCCTCTGTTATTGGAGTTCCATCCATAAGGCAACCATCTTTTGTAGTCATAAAACTAATGATGTATGGTAATCTAGTTTCTGCCATAGCCATTGCCATTCCAATAGCCTCATTAATTTCTGGCATTATTCCAGCAAATAAAAAGTCAACCTTTTCATTTTGAAATATATTGGTTTGCTTTTTATGGAAACTATATGATGCCTCAATATTCAAAACTTTTTCGCCACTATAAGCATCACCTTTACACCCCAATGAGCCTCCAATCATTATATTTTGTGAGTACGTATTATAACTGGCCTTGATTCTATTTAAAAATTTACAAGCATCGACTATTACATTTTTAAATCTTAAATCTGATGCTTTTAAGGAATCAAAATTCACTTTCCTCGTTGGCGTCATAACCATTATTGGTAGATTATTCTTATGTCCAATATCAATATATTGTCTATACAGTAATTCGAGTAATTCTGGATTACTGTAAATCAATCCTGCATGATTAATATGCTTATCAATATCGGCATCAAACTCTGTTTTCAGTCGCTGAACTAAAGCACCTCCCGTTAAGATTATTTTTGATTCTTTAAATATTTTTTCAAACGTCATTACTCAAATATTTGGAACTTGAAAATTCAATGTTCTTGGAAACAAGCACTGTCTATCTGTGCAAGCCTGATAATACAATTGACCCCTTAATATAGAGTTTGAATTTGAAGCCTGTTCATTAAGTTTTAGTTTAACTGTAACTTCAAATACATCTATTAAAACACGGTGCGCATACTGACTTAAAATCACTATTTCATTTTGCTTTTTTGTGTATTCGTAGGAAATAATTTCAAACAAATTACTGTCATTAAATGTAATTTCAGTTGCAAGCGAACCATCTAATGATTCAGATTCAGATTGTATATGATACCCTTCCAATATTTCAAAAGAAAGTATTATTGTTACAAGTTTATCTTCTGTGGTCTTATTAATGCCAGCTTCATTGAACTTAACCAAATCTTGTGCCTGACTGTTAAATGCCCATAGCATAAAACAAATAGCAATTCTATAGCAGTTCATTGAGTCGTTTTTTAAGGTGAATTAATTTTACATCAAAGTTCCTAGTGTCTAAAAGCGACATAAATTGAATCTTGCCTTCAGGGTCTATTAATATATTGGAAGCCAACATTATTTCGTCTCTTGCCAATTCTGGAAGCACATCTTTAGGTGCAAAACTTGCAGCAATTTTACCCTCTGTATCTAAAAGAACAGGAAAAGACAACTTAAATTTATCCTTGATTTTCTCATGAACCAAATCCCTAGGTTCTTTAACATCTATAATTAATACTTCAACGTTTTTGTCTTTGTATTCTTTATAAATTTCCTCCAAATATGGGGCTTCTGCATTACAATATGGACACCAAGTAGTGGCTATATGAATAACTACGAACTTCCCTTTATAATCGTTTAGACTTACCGTCTTTCCTTCTGTAGATTTTAAACTAAAGTTTTCAACCTCTACTGTTTTACTTTCTTTATAAGATTCTGTTGATTGGCTATAAGCAAATGAACTTATTAATGATAATCCTATTAAGATTTTTATGATATGGTTTTTCATGATTCTATTTTTTAATGGCAAGTATCGAAACACTTTTAATCCCAAATTCTTTTGTTGCTCCTTGAGCGTTATTTGAAATAAATGCATAAGGATTATCTTTTACCTCTACTATTTTTAGCCCTGCGTCTTCAATGAGTTGTTTATAAGCATCTATTTGCATAGCCCCACCAATACAGGCCGCCCATAAAGTAGCGTCACAACTTATGCTTTCAGGTAACTTTACTCCAGTAACAATGTCTGAAATTGCAAGTCTGCCACCAATTTTTAAAACGCGTGCTGCTTCTTGAAACACTTTCGTTTTTTCGCTTGATAAATTGATAACTCCATTACTAATTACGGCATCTATACTATCAGACATAATTGGAAGCTCTTCTATATAACTTTCGTGAAACACTGCTTGATTAAATTTTGCTTCTTTACTTAAGATTGAAGATTTTTCTAATTGTTCTTTGGTCATATCGATACCAATTACCTCTCCAGTTTTTCCAACTTTTAAAGCGGCATAAAAAACATCCATTCCGGACCCACTACCTAAATCTAAAACGACTTCACCATTTTGCAATTGAGCAAAATCGAAATAGTAGCCAACGCCAGCAAATGAATCTATAGCTTCTTTTGGGATCTTATCTAGTGTACTTGACGGATAACCCAATCGTTCAGCTAATTTTCTTCCCATTTCAAAATGGTACTCTACTTCTGGATGTAAAGCCACTTTTTTGTACATGTCTTTAACTCTGTTTTCTAAATCTTTTTGATTTACCTTTTTTGTTTGTTTTGAAATTGAATTCATGATATTTTTTATATTGATTTATATTGTTTTCATCAAACATGCACAGAACATGCCAATCAATTTAAAATACTGAATATCAATCTATTACAATTACGTTCTAAAAATAATTATGTAACAATATTTCGTTAATTAACGAAATATCGTTATTATATTTACGAAGTATCGTGAGAATAATGGCTAACTCTATGAAGTAAATGTTACAAAACACATTTGTGTTTTACCTTTTCTCTAACTTCAATCTTTCCTCTTGAAGTAAATGCAAATTGAGTATCGTTTTTAGCAAGTACGTAGGCATACTCTGAGTAGGACAAACAAAAAAGTGTTGTTTTCAGTTTTGCCAAATAAAAAATCCAATCACAAAAGTGATTGGATTCTCTTTGTCGGGGTGGCAGGATTCGAACCTGCGGCCTCCACGTCCCAAACGTGGCGCGATAACCGGGCTACGCTACACCCCGAATATTAATAGACTTGAATATTGAAATTGGGAATTCAAATTCTATTTTTTTGGATAAATTTTCATGAGCGTAGTTTATGTCGCACTTGATGCGGTACTACACCCCGAATTGGTTACCCTTTTTTAAGGACTGCAAATATATATGTTTCTTTTAAAACTTATTCAATTTATTTGTAAATTCTACTCGATTTTAAAACAACATAAAAATGTACTCATCTATCTCTAAAATCCTTATTAGCACCATAGCATTAATAAGTATTAATTCTTGTGGACAAACAAAGAAAAATGATGTTGAAATTACCACATCACAAGACTCAAAATATACAACCGAAGTTGCAGTTCCTGGACTCAGTATACCATGGGGAATGGCTTTCATGCCAGATGGTAGTATGCTGATTACAGAAAAAGCAGGGCAGCTCATTCATTTTAAAGATGGTGCAAAAACTATAATTAAAAATAGCCCAAAAGTCTCTGCAAGAGGTCAAGGTGGTTTATTAGATATAGAATTACACCCAAATTATACAGAGAACGGATGGATATACATCTCGTATTCTTCAACAGAGGGAGAGGAACAAGGAGCCAATACAGCCATTATAAGAGCTCGATTAAAAGATGGTGCTTTAGTAGATAATGAATTGCTATACAAAGCAGGACCGAATTCTAGAAAGGGACAACATTTTGGATCACGATTAGAGTTTGATAATGATGGCTTTTTATATTTTTCCATTGGAGATAGAGGTAGTCGCGATATCAACCCGCAAGATATTACTCGAGATTGTGGAAAAATTTATCGAATTCATGACGATGGCCGTATTCCTGAAGACAATCCATTCGTTAACGAACCTAATGCAAAAAAAGCCATATATTCTTACGGTCACAGAAATCCTCAAGGTTTGATTAAACACCCTAAAACTGGAAAAATCATAGACCATGAACACGGTCCTCGCGGAGGTGACGAAATAAATATCATTGAAAAAGGCAAGAATTATGGTTGGCCACTGATAACTTACGGAATCAATTATAGTGGTACCGTCATTACCTATAAAAAAGAAGCTGAAGGCATGGAACAACCCATGTATTATTGGGTTCCCTCAATAGCGCCTAGCGGTATGGCATATGTTACGAGTGATAAGTACCCTGAATGGAAAGATAACCTTTTAGTTGGTTCCTTAGTGTTCCAATACCTTGAAAGACTTGAGGTCAAAAACAACAAAGTTGTGGCCCGTGAAAAGCTTTTTGAAGGCGTTGGTCGTATGCGGAATGTAAGACAAGGACCCGATGGATACATATACATTGCTGTTGAAAATGAAGGTATCCTAAGAATTATTCCTAAATCGTGATTTATGAAATTTATTTTATCAAGTATTGTCCTATCTGGCATCCTCATCATTACTTGTGCTTCAAAAGAGAAAAGTCAAGATGGTAAATTAACAGAAAGCATAGAACGCGGTAGTGCTATCTATAAGGATTTTTGCGTAGTATGTCACGGTGCTAACGGTGAAGGTGTTGAAAATGCCTTTCCGCCACTGGCAAAATCAGATTATTTAATGGCCAAGCGCAAAGAAAGCATAAAAGCCATAAAATTCGGACAGACAGGAGAAATCACTGTCAATGGAAAAACTTATAACAACGCAATGGCTTCATTGGGTCTTTATGATGACGAAATTGCTGATGTTATGAACTATATCACCAATTCCTGGGGCAATAAGAACAATACAATGATTACTGTTGAAGAAGTTGCGGAACTTAAAGAATAAATAGGTGTAATTAATTACATTTGTAGTAGTCTAATTTTCATCAATAATACATGCTTATAATAGGAATAGCTGGCGGAACGGGTTGTGGAAAAACAACGGTGGTCAATCAAATTGTCGATGAACTTCGCAATGACGAAGTAGAGGTCATTTCTCAAGATTCCTATTACAAAGACACCTCTCACTTGTCTTATGATGAGCGTGTGAAAATAAATTTTGACCATCCAAGTTCTATTGATTTTGATTTGTTGATTCAGCATTTAAAAGAATTAAAAAAAGGACAGACAATAAACCAACCTGTATATTCTTTTGTAGAACATAACAGAACAAAAGACATTATAAAAACTCAGCCTAGAAAAGTGGTGATCGTCGAAGGGATTTTGATATTAACTAATCCTGAGTTACGCGATATGTTCGACATCAAGATATTTGTACACGCAGATAGTGATGAGCGTTTAATTAGACGTCTTAAAAGAGATATTGCAGAACGTGGTCGTGATCTTGATGAAGTATTAACGCGTTATCAAACAACACTGAAACCAATGCACGAGCAGTTCATTGAACCCATGAAAGAGCATGCTGATATCATCATCCCGAATAATAAATACAATACTGTAGCAGTTGATATAGTACGAACCATTATCAACCAAAGATTACAATGAATTGGAGTCAATTAAAAAATCACAAATATCTAAAACCATTCAAAAATGTATTTGGACTTGGACTTTTAGCATTTATTATTTGGATGTTGTTCTTTGATAGTAACTCATTACTGTCGCATATGGACTTAAATGCAGAGAAAGACAAAGCCAATAAGCAGAAAGAACACTATAACAGAGGTATTAAAGCAGACACCAAAGAGATCAAGAAATTAGAAACTGAGGAAGGCATTGAAAAATTTGCTCGTGAAGAGTATTATATGAAAAAGGACAAAGAAGAGATCTATATTATAGAATACGAAGATAGTATTGCAAAACAGAAAGATGATGAGTGATTTTTTATTCAATGAATTTAGCCATGTCTCTTCTAAGCAATGGAAGCAGAAAATACAGTTTGATTTAAAAGGTGCAGATTATAATGAGACTTTGGTATGGAATTCTCCTGAAGATATTAATATAAAACCTTTTTATCATTCAGATCAGTTCGAACCGTTACCAGAAATTTCCAACTCAAAAGCCTCGCAATGGAGTATTTGCCAAGAAATTTATGTAGGGTCTGTAACACAAGCGAATACAAAAGCTCTTAATGTATTGAATAGAGGTGCAGAAAGTATTCTTTTTGTTCTTCCTATAGAAGCAGTTTCCGTATATCACTTACTCAAAAACATTAAATTATCTGAAACCACTATCTATTTCAGATTTGAGTTTATTTCAGAAGCTTTTATTATCCGATTGAAGAATTATCTACTCCATAAAAATGCGACAGTATATATAAATATTGATCTCATCGGTAATTTGGCGCGAACAGGTAATTGGTTTCACAATTTAAAACAAGACCATGCTAATCTTGAAAAAATCATGCGTTATTCCACAAGTTTTAAAGGTGTTTTTGGCGTAGACATGTCTCTATATCAAAATGCAGGTGCGAATATGGTTCAGCAATTGGCTTATGGTTTAGCCCATGCGAATGAATACTTGAATCATCATCAAGAAAGTATTAACAGTAACGCTTGGCAAGTTCTAGAAATGAATTTCACAGTTTCAATAGGTACTAATTATTTCTTCGAAATAGCTAAAATAAGAGCTCTTCGACAACTTTGGGAAACCTTGGCATCTGAGTATGGAGCCAATACAAATTGTTCCATTTTTGCTGTCCCTACAAAACGAAATAAGACTATATATGATTATAATACTAACATGCTTCGCACCACTACCGAATGTATGAGTGCTGTTCTTGGAGGTGCAAATACCATATATAACATACCTTATGATGTCATCTATCATAAAGACAATGAGTTTGGAGAACGCATATCGCGTAATCAATTATTAGTATTAAAACACGAAAGTTATTTTAACAAAGTCGATAATCCTTCAGACGGCGCTTATTATATCGAATCTTTGACTCAGCAATTATCTGAAAAAGCACTGCAGTTATTCAAAGATATTGAAGGTAATGGTGGATTTTTAAAACAATTAAAAGAAGGAACCATTCAACGCAAGATCAAGGAAAGTGCTCAAAAGGAGCAGCAGCATTTTGACGCTGCATCTGAAATTCTTTTGGGTACGAATAAACATCCAAATGTAAATGACCGAATGAAAAATGACCTAGAGTTATTTCCATTTGTAAAAACAAATAAACGCAAAACACTTATTGAACCAATTATAGCTAAAAGATTAGCAGAAAAACTAGAACAACAACGATTAAAAAATGAAGATTAAAATGAAAACTAAACAATTCACCCTGTTACTATCTATCACCTTATTACTAGTAACCAGCTGCAAAAATAATTCTTTTGAATATAAGTATGCAGATAAGGAAGATACTATTGCATGTAATAATGCGCCTGCAAATATAGAACTCATGAAGGAAGCTTTATATAGTTTTGAATATGAACTTATTGCAAATTACTCACGAAAAACTGCAAATGTATCTCAAGGATATGCTGCATATATGTCAACTGCATTATCCGAAAGAATCCCAAATGCAAATGCCATTTCAGAGCATACAAGAAAAGTTATTGCAGAACTAAAAAAAGAAAAGGACCTATGGGTTATTAGTAATGGCAAGTACACATTGAATTATCATAATGACTTAATTACTTGTCTCAGCGATAATTTCCTGAACGAAAATTTACAAACTACCCTTAAGGCATTAATTTCAACTAATAGTATGAGCCCAAAACTTTTTGGATCTCCTTTAAGAACTCAAATTCGTAATGCCACCAAAGATAAATTCTTAGGAACCTTTATTGCCCTAGATATGTATTATTCAAAGCTTATGGATATTGATTTTTCTAAAGTTCCATTACCTCTAGAATTAACAAAAGATGGCACTTTGACACCAGTAAAGCCTCAGTTGCCGCCATCGGCATCAAAACAATGAATCATATAGGTCGTAATTATTACTAAATGAAAAGAAAGAACCTGCAACATATCACTTTAAAGCCTGAATCTCAAAAGATAAAGCTCAGTCAGTTTGAAACTTTTGTTACGGCCGAAAACATTGAGGTTAAATCAATGTATTCAAAAAAAGATATTAAAGATTTAGAACATCTTGATTTTGCAGCTGGAATTGTGCCTAATCTTCGTGGTCCATATAGCACCATGTATGTACGTAGGCCATGGACAATTCGTCAATATGCAGGTTTTAGTACTGCTGAAGAAAGTAACGCTTTTTACAGGCGTAACCTCGCAGCTGGACAAAAAGGGCTATCTGTGGCATTCGATTTAGCTACGCACAGAGGTTACGATTCTGATCATGAGCGTGTGGTTGGTGATGTTGGAAAGGCAGGAGTTGCTATTGATTCTGTTGAGGATATGAAAATTCTGTTTGATCAGATTCCATTGGACAAGATGTCGGTCTCAATGACTATGAATGGTGCCGTATTACCAATAATGGCTTTCTATATCGTTGCAGCTGAAGAACAAGGCGTCGCATTAGAACAGTTAGCAGGTACTATCCAGAATGATATTCTTAAAGAGTTTATGGTACGCAACACCTACATTTATCCTCCAACACCATCAATGCGTATTATATCAGATATTTTTGAATATACGAGCAAACACATGCCTAAGTTCAATAGTATAAGTATTTCGGGATATCATATGCAAGAAGCAGGTGCCACTTGTGATATTGAATTGGCATATACACTTGCAGACGGGTTAGAATACATTCGAAAAGGTCTCGAAGCTGGTATGGATATCGATACCTTTGCGCCTCGTTTATCTTTCTTTTGGGCAATTGGGATGAATCATTTTATGGAAATTGCCAAAATGCGAGCAGCTAGAATGCTCTGGGCAAAATTGGTGAAACAATTTAACCCTAAGAATGAAAAATCCTTATCATTGAGAACACATTGCCAAACCTCAGGCTGGAGTTTAACGGAGCAAGATCCTTTTAATAATGTTGCAAGAACCTGCATTGAAGCTACTGCTGCTGCTTTTGGAGGTACACAATCCTTGCATACTAATGCGCTGGATGAAGCTATTGCATTACCAACCGATTTCTCAGCAAGAATTGCCAGAAATACGCAAATATACCTCCAAGAAGAAACTAAAATCACTAAAACCGTGGATCCTTGGGCAGGAAGTTATTTTGTAGAAAAACTCACGCATGACATTGCGGACAAGGCTTGGAATCTCATCCAGGAAGTCGAAGAATTAGGAGGAATGACCAAAGCCATTGAGGCTGGTATTCCAAAAATAAGAATCGAGGAAGCTGCTGCACGAAAGCAAGCACGTATAGATTCAAGTCAAGATATTATTGTTGGGGTGAATAAATACCGATTGGAAGAAGAAGATCCCATCCAAACTTTGGAAGTCGATAACCAAACGGTTAGGAATGCGCAGATTGAACGCCTGAATCGTATTAAAGCTGAAAGAAATTCCGAAAAAGTAGTTACTGCATTAACTAATTTGACAGAAGCTGCTAGAGCTAAAAGTGAAAATTTACTAGCTTTAGCTATTGAAGCTGCTCGAGAACGAGCTACTTTAGGCGAGATAAGCGATGCTTTAGAAGCCGTATATGGACGCTACAAAGCACAAATAAAATCATTTTCAGGCGTGTATAGTAAAGAAATAAAAGACGACGAATCCTTTAAAAAAGCTAGAGAGTTAGCAGATACATTTGCAGAGCAAGATGGTCGACGACCTCGTATTATGATTGCCAAAATGGGTCAAGATGGTCACGATCGCGGTGCAAAAGTGGTCGCTACGGGATATGCCGATCTAGGATTTGATGTGGATATTGGTCCATTGTTCCAAACACCTCAAGAAGCGGCCAAACAAGCCGTCGAAAATGATGTACATATTCTTGGCGTATCATCTTTAGCAGCAGGACATAAAACTCTAGTCCCACAAGTTATTGAAGCCCTTAAAACATATGGTCGTGACGATATCATGGTTATAGTTGGTGGTGTGATTCCGAAACAAGATTACCAATACTTGTTTGATGCTGGTGCGGTAGCCGTCTTTGGCCCAGGAACAAAAATAAGTGATGCGGCTATTAAAATTTTAAAGATCTTAATTAATTAATTTTATATGGATTATTTAAAAAAAATGCTTCGTGATGATGCTTTAATTGAAAAAACAATAGTCGTAACTGGTGGCGGAAGTGGTCTTGGTAAAGCTATGACCAAATATTTCATGGAACTTGGTGCAAAAGTGGCCATTACTTCAAGAAACCTAGAAAGATTAAAAGAAACGGCCAAAGAATTGGAATTAGAAACTGGAGGAACTTGCTTACCGGTACAATGTGATGTTAGGCATTTTGAACAAGTTGAAGCTATGCGTGATGCCGTTATAAACAAATTTGGCAAAGTAGATGTATTGCTAAATAATGCAGCAGGAAATTTTATTTCCCCTACAGAGCGACTATCTGCTAATGCATTTGATGTCATTATAGATATTGTACTCAAGGGAACAAAAAACTGTACGTTGGCTTTTGGTAAAGACTGGATCGATAAAAAAGAAACAAATAAATGCGTCCTAAATATTGTAACCACCTATGCTTGGACAGGATCTGGCTATGTTGTACCAAGTGCTGCTGCAAAAGCTGGTGTATTGGCAATGACCAGAAGCTTAGCAGTAGAATGGGCGAAATATGGAATGCGATTTAATGCTATTGCTCCAGGTCCTTTCCCTACTAAAGGTGCTTGGGACAGATTACTTCCCGGTGATTTGAAAGATAAATTTGATATGGCAAAAAAAGTGCCTTTAAAGCGTGTCGGAGAGCATCAAGAACTAGCTAACCTTGCGGCCTATTTAGTTTCAGGTTTTTCAGCATATATTAATGGAGAAGTCATTACTATAGATGGTGGTGAATGGTTAAAAGGAGCAGGCGAGTTCAATCTTTTAGAAGATATCCCTGAAGAAATGTGGGATCAACTTGAAATGATGATTCGAGCAAAAAAAAAAACAAATAACGCCTTGACGTAGCAGATGTCATTTCGTTTATGCGCTACTAACAATAAGATGGCCTTGGAAAAATCATGCCTTTTGTAGATCTTGATCGATTAAAAGTTAATTCTTTACCAATCAACAAATTCTTACAAAAACAATACTTATTTTTAGTCTTCAAAAAAACAAACAAATCAATTATGACTTTTAAAACCATCAAAGCTACATTTATAGTAGCTCTCTCCTTGTTTACATTAACATCTTGTAAGCAGGCAAAACAAATTGTAGATACGCAACCACAAGAAAAAGTGGTTGAAAAACAAATGGCGACTTCGCCAGATATTCCTTTCAACCCAGAAGTAAGAAAAGGTACGCTAAGTAATGGCCTAACTTATTATATAAAAAACAACGGCAAACCAGAAAACAAGGTTGAACTTAGGCTTGTCGTTAATGCCGGATCAATTCTCGAAGATGACGACCAACTCGGTTTAGCACATTTTATGGAACACATGAATTTTAACGGCACAAAGAACTTCAAAAAGAATGAATTGGTCGATTATTTGCAAAGTATTGGAGTGAAGTTCGGAGCACACTTGAATGCATATACTAGCTTTGATGAAACAGTTTATATCCTTCCAATCCCAAGTGAAGATCCTGAGAAATTGGAAAAAGGGTTTCAAATACTCGAGGACTGGGCTCATAATGCGCTACTTGATAAGGATCAAATTGATAGCGAACGAGGTGTCGTATTAGAAGAATATAGATTAGGTAAAGGAGCGGAGGAACGCATGAGACAGAAGTATTTACCAATGTTAATGCATGGCTCAAAGTATGCAGATAGATTGCCTATTGGCACTAAAGAAATTCTTGAAAATTTTGATCATGAAAGCTTAAAACGATACTATAAAGATTGGTATAGACCAGACCTTATGTCTGTTATGGCGGTTGGTGATGTTGACGTAAATATTTTAGAAGAAAAAATAAAATCGCATTTCGGCAAGATTCCAAAAGCTGAGAACCCAAGAAAGCGTGAAGTTTTCACAGTGCCAAATCATGATGAGACTTTTATAGCCATTGAATCTGATAAAGAAGCGTCGTTTTCTAGAGTTCAAGTTCTATTTAAAGACAAAGGCAATTCGAAAACTGATACGACAACAGAAGATTATCGAAATTCAATGGTCAAATCCTTATTCTCTCAAATGGTTAATAATAGACTGAATGAATTGAGAAATAGTGAAAACCCACCGTTTGTTTTTGGAGCTACCTATCATGGTGGAACTTTCGCAAGAACTAAGGACGCCTTCCAATCTTTTGCTATGACTAGCGAAAAGGATCATTTAAATGCACTAAAAGCACTCTTAGAAGAAAATGAAAGAGTAAAAAGATTTGGTTTTAATGAAGGTGAATTCAAAAGAGCTAAGAAAAATATACTAGCGCGTCTTGAAAAATCTTTTAAGGATAAAGATAAAATAAACTCTAATAGGGTTATAGGCGAATACGTAAGAAACTTCTTGACTGGAGAATCTATGCCAGGTATCGAATGGGAATACAATTTCCACAAAGAGCAACTTCCAACAATAACTCTAAATGAAGTTGATGCCTTAATTTCTACGTATCTAAAAGAAGATAACAGAGTAGTAATAATTACTGGTCCAGAAAAAGAAGGTCTTGTAAAGGTTACAGAAACTCAAGTAAAAGCGTTGTTAAATTCTGCTAAAACAGCAGATATTAAACCTTATGAAGATAAGGCAGTAGCCAGTTCTTTAATAACAAAATTACCAGCAAAAGGCAGTATTACCAACATGGTCAAGAATGACAAACTAGGAACCACTACTTTGACATTAAGTAATGGGGCTACAGTAACATATAAGAAGACAGATTTTAAGAATGATGAAATATTATTTGATGCCTTTAGTTTTGGAGGTTCTTCTTTATATTCTAATGATGATTTCAAAGCCACGGCATATGCAAACGGAGGTTTATCTCAAGCTGGTGTAAATGGTTTTGACATTACAGAACTAGGAAAGATGCTATCTGGGAAAATTGTTTCTGTGAGACCAACAATTAGCAGTTACTATGAAGGATTTAGAGGTTCTGCTTCTCCAAAAGATCTAGAAGAATTATTTCAGTTAACACATCTTTATTTCACAGCATTAAACAAAGACGATAAAGCATTTAAATCTTTCATCAACAAACAGAAAGCTTTTATTGGTAACATGTTAGCGAGTCCTCAATCCTATTTTTCTAATGAGATGGGTAAATTTATGTATGGTAAAAGCCCAAGGTATAATGGTTTTCCAACTCCAGAGGCCATGGATGCCGCCGATTATGATTTAGCATATAATAAATACAAGGAACGTTTTGCAGATGCAGGAGATTTTAAATTCTATTTTGTCGGTAATATAGATGAAATGAAACTTGTAGAGTATGCTACTAAATATTTAGCTAATCTGCCTTCAACTAATAGTAAAGAATCATATAAAGTACATGACTTTAGGCCTTTAACAGGTCAGCATACAAAAATTGTAGAAAAAGGAAAAGACCCAAAGAGTTCTGTTAGAATTACATATCATGGGCCAACAGAATACAATTCTAAAGAAGCACATGCGCTTCAGAGCCTTGGAGAAATACTATCTATAAAGCTTATTGAGAAACTTAGAGAAGAAGAAGGTGGTGTTTATGGAGCTGGTGCTAGAGGAAGCATAAATAAAATACCATATGGTTGGTATAACTTCAATATCAGTTTTCCATGTGGTCCAGAAAATGTTGAAAAACTCAAGAATGCTTCTTTAAAGGAAGTTGAAAAACTTATTACAGAAGGGCCTACAGATAAGGACCTTGCTAAAATAAAGGAAGCTCAAATACTTCAAAGAAAAGAAAGAATCAAGGAAAATAGGTTCTGGTTAAGTTTATTGAAAAATGCTGATTACCAAGGTAAGGACGCCTCTAGAATTTTTGCATTTGAAGAGGATGTTAATGGTCTTACAAAAGATTATTTACAAAGTGTTGCTAAGAAATATTTAACAAAAGGATATATTCTTGGTATTCATAATCCAGAAAAATAACATTTATCAAGTCCAAAAAAAAGCAGCCCAATGGCTGCTTTTTTATTTTATACAATAAACGATAGTGCTTAGTCCACTTTTTTATCACTCTTTATATCTGGTGATTTTTCAAAATCTCCAGCATTTACAACTGTCCATTCGTCTAAAGGCTTAAAGTATTTCTTGATGACATTATTGACGTCCGCTACTGTTAAGCTTTTCACCTTTTCCTCGATATTTTTCTGAAACATCATATCTCTGTCATAGTACAAATTATTATTGATGACACTAGACAATTCATTGTCCTTCGCGCGTGATACATTCTGAGCCTGTACCCATCCCTTTACAGCACTATCTAATTCTTCTTGTGTGATACCGCCTTCAATAAAACGTGCGATTTCTTCACTAAATCCTGTTTGTACTTTTCCGGCATTTTCTGGGGCATAGATAGCATAAATATATGCCGATGAGTTTTTGTCATCTTTATTACCATCAACACCAACACCACCGCCAGCGCCATAACTCACACCATCTTGCTGGCGTAAGCGTGTTGCAATCCTTGAATTCAAGAAACCGCCACCAAAAATAGTTCCAGCCACTTGCAATGCAGCATAATCATCATCGTACTGACTCACTTCAAAACTCAAAGACCCTGTAGTAAAAGCATTCTTTTTATCTGGTGTTTTTATTTTCTCATTTGCTGTATTGTTTATCTTGTATTTATTGCTAATTGGCGTAAATTCAAAATCAGACTTAAAATCTGCAAACTCTTTTTCAAAATAATTCTTTAGACCTTGCTCATCAATATTGCCTATAGCTATTAATGTAGCATTGTTAGAGATACCGTAGAATTTATCGTAATACGCTTTCATAGCTTCTGGAGTCACAGCATTGATCGCTTCAATTTGCTCGTCCAATGTCATACTATAATAAGGGTGTCCTTTTTTATAACGCTGATTGATCTGTCCCATTTTCATCGATGCCAAAAAGGTTGGCTCCGTTTTATTTTGTTCAAGATTTGCTAAATCTTCTGCTTTGATCTTTTCTAGCTCGGTAGCATCAAAAATTGGGTTTTTCAACATATCAATCATCAACTTCATTGTTTCTTGAAGGTTTTCTTCTGTGCTATTAATATAAGCATAGGTACGACCATTAGATCCGCGATAACTAACAGAAGATTTAAGGGCACTTAATTTATCCTCAATATCTTGTCTAGATTTCGTTTTAGTACCCTTGTTTAACATACGCGCTGTATAACTAGGGATTCTACCCAAATTCATTAAATTATCTAGATTACCGTTTCGCATTGCAAAGGAGATATTTACGGTCTTACCACGATTATCTTTCTTAATGAATCCGTATTCAATTCCGCTCTTACCTAAAACTCCAGAATCTAATCTATTTTGAATATTCTCATAAGACACATCAAATGATTCGCCAGCACCATAACCTTTTTTTCCTTTGTAAGTAGTCACTAAATCTGATACACCTTCAGTGTGCTCAATCTCAACCCTAACCGGTTTTTTTGTAGGCACAAAATTACCAACCGTTCTATTGGTATTTATTAAGTATCTCTGGATGACAGCATTCACTCTTTCTGCTGTCATTCCTTCTACTCTATCACGATGGATAAAAGCCAATCGCCAATCGCCAGCACCAATAAATTCACTCATATATGTTCCTAGAAAGGATGAATTTCTATTGATCTGATCGATCTGCTTTAAGATATTGGATTTTGCTCTATTGACCTCAGCATCTGTAACTGGGT
The DNA here is from genome assembly GCA_014238425.1 of Flavobacteriaceae bacterium. Taxonomy (GTDB): domain Bacteria; phylum Bacteroidota; class Bacteroidia; order Flavobacteriales; family Flavobacteriaceae; genus JABABD01. The sequence continues at coordinate 145,254 of JABABD010000009.1, forward strand.
TGTTCATCAGGTCATCAAACAATGCCAGCATAGTAGATTCTGCTTCTGCTAAAGACTTATCAGACGGCACATCTACATTAAAATACATGAATGAAGGCTCTTTAGTAAATGGAGAAAAAGACCATAAACTCGACGCTTTTTTCGCATCTACCAAAGCTTTGTACAATCGCCCTGAAGGCTGATCAGTCAAGATATCTTCGGCTACAGCTAAAGCCGCATAATCTTCATGGGATCCTGCAGGTGTATGATACGCTGCAGATACAATTTGAAGATCACCAACACGACTTAATGCAACACGTTTCTCACCATCTTGAGCTGGCTCAATAGTTGGTACGTCTCTTAAAGGCCCTACTGGATTCTTGATGCTTCCAAACTTCTTTTCAATAAGTGCTAACGTTTTATCGATAACAAATTTCCCAGTAACCATTAAAACAGCATTGTCAGGACGGTAATACTTTTTGTAAAACGCCTTCAGGTTATCAATAGGCACACGTTCAATATCAGATTTATTTCCGATAGTAGATTGTCCATAGTTATGCCATAAATAGGCGGTACTGATAACTTTCTGCATCAGTACTCTAGTTGGCGAGTTCTCACCTGATTCAAATTCATTTCTAACTACTGAAAACTCAGACTCCAAGTCTTTCTTAGCAATATAAGAATTAACCATTCTATCAGCCTCAAGGTCAAGGGCCCAATCAAGATTTTCATCTGTGGCATTGAAGGTCTCAAAATAATTAGTTCGATCATACCAAGTAGTTCCATTTGGTCTAGCACCGTGAGATGTTAGCTCTTCCGGAATATTAGGATGATTTGGAGTGCCCTTAAATACTAAATGCTCCAGTAAATGAGCCATCCCTTTTTCGCCATAACCTTCATGACGAGACCCTACCAGATAAGTAATATTTACTGTAACAGTTTGCGAAGAATTATCTGGAAATAGTAACACCTTCATGCCATTATCTAGCACGTACTCTGTGATTCCTTCAACAGAAGCTGTTTTTTTGATTTGAGCTTCTGTACTAAAAGAAGCTAATAAAAATAGAGCTAAACAAAAGCTCGAAAGAACGCAATTGATTTTTTTCATAATAATTGTGATTAGTTTAATGATTAAAAGTATAGCATTTAAACTAAAATAAATGTTAAAAATTGCACCTAAGTGTTATCTTATGTTAACAAGTTCCATTTTTTAAAGTCGCAAATAATCGTATTTTTACGCGTACTAAAACCAAATCATTTAATGGGTAAAATCATTGCAATCGCCAACCAAAAGGGTGGCGTTGGAAAAACCACAACTTCAGTGAACCTTGCTGCCTCTCTAGGTGTACTTGAAAAAAAAGTATTACTTATTGATGCTGATCCGCAAGCTAATGCTACATCTGGCCTTGGCATTGATGTAGACTCTGTTGAAGTGGGAACCTACCAGTTATTAGAACATACTAATACTGCTAAGGAAGCAATCATTAAAACAGACACTCCTAATCTAGACATCATTCCATCTCATATCGACCTTGTTGCTATTGAAATAGAATTAGTAGACAAAGAAGAACGAGAGTATATGTTGAAAAAAGCGATTACACACCTAAAAAAAGATTACGATTTTATACTCATAGATTGCGCTCCTTCATTAGGTTTATTGACTTTAAATGCTTTGACAGCAGCTGATGCTGTAATGATACCGATTCAATGCGAATACTTTGCCCTTGAAGGCCTAGGCAAGCTACTAAATACTGTGAAAAGTATACAAAAAATACACAATCCTGAACTAGATATCGAAGGATTGTTGTTAACTATGTACGATTCACGTTTACGCCTGTCAAATCAGGTGGTAGAAGAGGTACAAAAACATTTTAACGATATGGTATTCCAAACAATCATTCAAAGAAATGTAAGATTAAGTGAAGCACCAAGTTATGGCGAAAGCATTATTAATTATGATGCGAGTAGTAAAGGTGCGAGTAATTATTTAAGTTTGGCAAAAGAAATCATTACGAAAAACAACTAGTCATGGCAAAGGCAACGAAGAAACAAGCTTTAGGCAGAGGATTGTCAGCACTATTAAAGGATCCAGCAAACGATATTTCATCGGTTCAGGACAAGAATGCAGATAAAGTTATTGGTAATATCGTGGAGCTTGACATTGATTCTATTGAAATGAATCCGTTTCAACCTAGAACAAATTTTAATGAAGAATCTCTTCGTGAGCTAGCATCATCTATAAAAGAGTTAGGTGTCATTCAGCCAATAACTGTAAGGAAATTAGATTTCAATAAGTTTCAATTAGTATCGGGTGAGCGTCGCTACCGCGCCTCTAAATTGATTGGACTTGAAACTATACCATCTTACATTCGAATAGCTAATGACCAAGAGTCGTTAGAAATGGCCTTAGTTGAAAACATACAACGACAGGATTTAGACCCCATTGAAATTGCCCTGTCATACCAACGTTTAATTGACGAAATTCAACTCACACAAGAGCAAATGAGTGAGCGTGTTGGTAAAAAGCGTTCAACCATAGCTAATTATCTAAGGTTACTTAAATTAGACCCTATCATTCAAACGGGCATGAGAGATGGCTTTATCTCTATGGGTCATGGACGCGCTATCATTAATATTGAAAATCCATCTATTCAATTAGATATTTACGAAGAAATTCTATCTAAAAAATTATCAGTAAGAGATACTGAAAGCTTAGTTCGCAACTATCAACATACCAAAGAAATTTCTACTCCAAGTAAAGAAGAGTTGCCTAAATTCATAAAAAAAGGCATCAAAGAAATTTCAGAATACTTTGGACATAAAATAGACGTTAAGGTATCTAAGAATGGAAAAGGCAAAATAACAATCCCTTTTCATTCTGAAGAAGACTTCAATCGTATTAAAAAATTGGTAGAAAGTGCAAAATAGGCTATTCTTTTTAGCAAGTTTCTTATTGGTATTCTCGTTTAGTTCATTGGCACAAAAACAAGACACCCAACAAGATTCTACGCTCCATAAAAACAGTGATTTAAAAGTCATCACCAATACCACGCAAAAAACAGAGATAAATCCATTGGCACCGTCTAAAGCTGCGTTTTATTCTGCAGTGCTTCCCGGATTGGGACAAGCTTACAACAAAAAATACTGGAAAATTCCAATTGTATATGCCGCCCTTGGAACAGGAATTTATTTTTATATAGATAATAACAATGAATACAAACGCTATAGAAGTGCTTTTAAGCGTAGGTTAGCTGGTTTTACTGATGATGAATTTTTTGGTGTAGTTACTGATGATGGACTCATAAGAGCGCAACGTCAACTCAGAAGAAACAAGGAAGTGTCCTTATTAGTGACCATTGGTATTTATGCTTTAAATATTATTGATGCCAATGTTGATGCACATCTACTTCAGTATAATGTTGATGATAATCTATCCTTAAGTCCACATTATAAATTTAATGAACTAGAAGCCACTTCGGATGTTGGTTTAACACTTAATTTCAAATTCTAGAAAGAATGAAAATAGCATTACTTGGCTATGGCAGAATGGGCAAAGAAATTGAAAAAATAGCTTTAAAGCGAGGCCATTCTATTGTTATTAAAGCAAATGAAAATGCTTCTTATAACGTTGCTGATGCCGATGTAGCCATAGATTTTAGCATTCCAGATGCCGCCGTTGCAAATATTTCAAATTGTTTGAATAATGCTGTTCCGGTTATTTCTGGAACGACTGGTTGGCTAAAAGAGTATGACTCAATGACAGTACTTTGCAAAAAAAACAATGGCGCGTTTCTGTATGCTTCTAATTTTAGTTTGGGTGTCAACATTGCCTTTGAAGTTAATAGGCAACTAGCAAGGTTAATGAAATCACAATCGCAGTACTCTTTAGACATTGAAGAAGTACATCACACTCAAAAGCTCGATGCACCTAGCGGCACGGCCATTTCATTTGCTGAAGACATCATCAATGAGACCAATTACAATGCTTGGTCATTAAATACTTCTAAAGAGAAAACCATTCCTATTATGGCAAAACGAATCGAAGGTGTTCCTGGTACACATATCGTTACATACACATCTGAAGAAGATTCTATTTCATTGAATCATACAGCAAAAAGCCGCAAAGGGTTTGCTTTGGGTGCTGTAATAGCTGCAGAATGGATTCATGGCAAAACGGGTGTATTTTCAATGAAAGACGTGTTAAACATTGCAAATGAATAGTGAAGATTGATTAATGATGAATGACTTAAAGCAACGTACAAAACAATTCTCGCATAAATGTGTTAAACTTGCAATACAGTTACCAAATACTTTTTTAGGGAATCATATAAAAGGGCAATTAATAAGAAGTTGTACTTCTGTAGCTGCCAATTATAGAGCGACTTGTTTAGCCCAATCCAAGAAAAGTTTTGTAGCAAAAATCAGCATTGTTGTTGAAGAAGTAGATGAAAGTCTTTTTTGGTTGGAGTTTATTATGGATGAAAAACTTCTTACTAAAGAAACTTGTAATTCTTTGTTAAAAGAGGCAGATGAATTGACAAGAATTTTTATTTCTTCAAGAAAAACAGCAAATTTGAATTTAAAAAAATAGTTAATTTAAAAAAATCGTCATTAGACATTAGTCATTTGGCATTAATAATTATAATATGACGTGGACACAGTGGTTACTTTTTATCTTGATTATTCAGGTAATTCATGGTTTAGGCACATGGAAACTCTATATAAAAGCAGGTCGAAAAGCTTGGGAAGCTTTTGTTCCTGTTTATAACGGTATTGTATTAATGAAGATTATCAACCGCCCTTGGTGGTATATCATACTATTATTTGTACCGATAGTAAATCTCATTATGCTTATAATAGTATGGGTAGAAACTGCAAGAAGCTTTGGAAAGAACACCTACCTAGATACATTTTTAGCGGTCATTACATTAGGCTTTTATAATTACTATCTTAATTATGCCGCAGATGTCGAGTATGTTAAGGACAGAAGTCTTATGCCAAAGAGTTCTAGCGGAGATTGGGTAAGTTCCATATTGTTTGCAATTGTTGCAGCAACTATCGTACATACTTATTTTATGCAGCCTTACACAATACCAACATCATCTTTAGAAAAAACATTACTTGTTGGTGATTTTTTGTTTGTAAGCAAATTTCATTATGGTGCAAGGGTCCCAATGACTACTGTGGCTGCACCTATGGTACACGATGCCATTCCTTTTACGGGCACGAAATCTTATGTGCATAGCGGCAAAAAGGAAAATAGTTCTTGGATGAATAAACTACAGTTACCTTATTTTAGGTTACCGGGATTTCAAAAAATAAAGCGTAATGATATTGTGGTATTTAGCTGGCCTGTAGATACTTTAACAGTAATAACCGATACTTCAAGTCCTTCTCGATATAAACCCATTGATAAAAAATCGAACTACGTAAAACGCTGTGTTGGTATTCCCGGGGATTCATTAGAAGTACGCGATGGCTATGTTTATATTAATGGTAAGCAAAATGAGTTACCAGATAGAGCAAAATTGCAATTTTCTTATATCGTTGAAACTAAGAATGGGAGATTTAATGACTCTCAATTAAAAAATAGATATGATATCACTGAACCAGTACAATATAATCAGAACAATAGCGTCTGTATACTATATTCGGTAACAGATGAGGCCTTAAATAATTTTAAAAACCATCCAAATGTTGCAAAAATAACTCCTAATAAAACCAGGGATGGACAGCCTGATCCAGGAATATTTCCTCGTGATCCTGCATATAACTGGAACAACGATTTCTTTGGCCCTTTATACATCCCAGAAGAAGGTAAAACTGTAGATTTGAACATGGAAGTTCTCCCTCTTTATAAAAGAATAATTACTGAATATGAAGATAATGACTTAAAAGTCAATGGCAATCAAATCTTTATTAATGGAGAGATAGCTAACTCATATACTTTTAAACAAGATTACTATTGGATGATGGGAGATAACAGACATAACTCTCAGGATGCACGAGCTTGGGGATTTGTACCTTTTAATCATGTCGTTGGCAAACCGGTATTTGTATGGATGAGTTGGGATGGTATCAAAAACCCGCGTTGGAAACGCTTCTTCACAACTGTAGGCGGAAGTGGCGAAACGGTGTCCTATTTTATTCCTTTCTTGGTATTTTTATTAGGTTATTTCGGTTTTACCAAATGGCGTAAACGTAGAAATGGGTAATTTAGGTTTCTTATGAAAACCATTATACATCCAGCCTATTTCCCAAGTATTGCAAATTTTGTAGCGATTGCAAATACTACCAATCTATACGTTGAATCTGAAGATAGTTTTCAAAAACAAACGTATAGAAACAGAGCTTATATCTATGGCGCTAATGGTAAATTGGCATTGAATATACCTGTTCGTTATACTCAAAAAGAACGTCAAAAATATAAAGACGTCAACATAGCAAATGATGAAAAATGGCAAGACCATCATTGGAAGTCAATTCAATCTGCTTATCGTACCTCTCCCTTTTTTGAATACTACGAAGATGAATTGAAACCTTTGTTTACAGAAAAAAAAGAATGTCTTTTCGAGTTTAACCTAGAATGCATGAGTAGTATTGCTCAATGTATCGAACTTGAATTCAATCCCACAAGAACAACAGTATTTATGCGTGATTACAAAGATGATAACGACTATCGCTATCTCGTGAATGCTAAAGCTCCCTTAGATATCTCTTTTGATTCATATATTCAGGTGTTTTCAGAAAAACACGGATACATACCAAACTTAAGTATTCTCGATTTGCTCTTTAACGAAGGTCCTAACACTTTGAATTACCTTCAATCTCAATCTATATAGATGCTACAACCGATCATTCATTATGGGATGCACTTGGGTTTGCCCTTATTGATCGCGTTTATTTTTTTTAAATCTATCTGGCGGAAAGCGTACCTCATAATATTATTAGGAGTGCTCATTGATTTAGATCATTTGTTATCTAGCCCAATATTCGACTCAAATAGGTGTAGTATAAACTTCCATCCGCTTCACACCTATTATGCTTTAGGGGTTTATCTTATATTATTACTTCCAAAAAAAACAAGACTGTTTGGGGTTGGTTTAACTATTCATATACTTGCAGATAGCATAGATTGCTTATTCATGTAATGACAACTTAGCCATAATAGGATAATGGTCTGAATATTTTTCTTCAAACGTTTTAAATCCATTTACTTTAAAGGAGCTATCGGACAGAATAAAATCAATTCTGACAGGGAAAAATTTAAAATCAAATGTTCTTCCAAAACCATTTCCAGCCATTTCAAAAGCATCATTCAACTCTCCTTTTATTTGCTTATAAACGTAAGAATACGGTGTATTGTTAAAGTCACCTGTAATAATTGTTTTATAATTTGATGAATTTGTATGATTTAAGAATAATTCTGCTTGTGTTTGTTGAATTTTAAAAGTTTCACTTGTTTTTTTAACAAGTACCTCCGAGTCTTTGGCCTGAATCTCAGACATATCTACACTAATACGCAACGATTCTAAATGAATATTGTAGATCCTAAGGGTGTCGGAGCCTTTTAAGATGTCAGCAAAAATCGCGTTGTTACCTGTATTTGGAAATTCTACAGAACCAGAATTAACGATTGGAAATTTTGAAGCGATTACTTGTCCAATATTATCATCTTTACCACCTAAATGTTCAAACTTATATGCATAAGAATCAAGAACTATATCTGAAATGGTCCTATATTCTTGGAAACTAACAATATCTGGTTGCTGCTCCTTAATAAAGATATTGATCTTACTTGGTATATCTTTATCCGGAAGCCAATTATACAAATTGAAGAGCCTAACATTATAGCTCATAATAGAGATGTTATTCGGCTCATCCACGTCTTTAGATGACGAAAATTTATACAATGACCCCAAATATTTAAACCCAATTGCCAGTACCAACAAAGACAATAATAGTTGCTTCTTAACCTTTAACAACCAATACGCAAAAAACAGTATGTTAAGTATAATAAGTATAGGAACTGCGAGGCTCAAAACAGAGATGAAAGCAAAATTCTTGGGCGCTAGATATGGAATCACATAAGACAATAACAACAAACCTGCTGCAATTGAATTAATGAAGAATACTAGCTTATCGAACAGCTTTAGCTTTTTCATAGACAAATTCCCTAAAATCAGGGAATCTAGTTGTTTTTACCTGCCTTAAACAGAAATTCCTTTTCCTCTTTACTCAGACTTTCATATCCACTCTTACCAATTTTATCGAGTATTAAGTCTACTTGCTTCTGATTATTAAACTCATCAAACTCTTTTTTTGTGTGACCTGCAACCTTTTCTTTTTTCGATTTATGAACCGTCTTAAGATTAGAACGCGATTTTGGCTTGAATAGTACTAATACACTATCCATTAATTTTTCAAAACTTTTACCTATATCGTTTCCTTTGCGTAATTGTGTAGCATATAAATAACCTAATAATGCGCCACCGAGATGCGCCATGTTTCCTCCAGAATTGGTTCCGAAAAGGCCAATAACATCCATAATTACAAAGGCAACACCCAAATACCAAAGTTTAACATTAAAGGTTATGATTCTGACTTCCGTTTGAGGCATATATGCACATAAAAAAATAAGTACAGCTCTTACGCCAGCTGAAGCTCCAATAAGCGAGCCTACAGATTTGAAAATAGTTGAAGGAAATAGCATGTAGCCCAAAAGAAAAAATACAGCTCCAAATAAGATTCCAAGAAGATACACATTCAAGGCCATTTTCGCATTGAGAAGGTTTAAGAAAATACGTCCTACAAAATATAGTACTAACATGTTGAAGAATATATGCCAAAAATCATAATGCAAAAACCCATATGTAAATACTGACCATGGTTGAATAATCATATCGCCAAGTTCTCGAGGCAATTCAAACCACTTTAGAAAAGAACTAGTAGAGGTTCTAAAAAGATTCTTTACTAACCAGATTACACCAAAGATGATAACATTAATTGCTATAATCTTTTCCAGGACATTGAGTCTCGAATACTTGTATTTTACATCTTCAGCAAGACTCATAAATCCCAGCGGTTTTTATTGAACTGGTTTTTTTTCCAATACCACATAATCAGGAAACCTGTGAGCGCTCCACCAATATGGGCAACGTAAGCTGTATTATTAGGACTAAAGAATGACTGTCCAGTAATAGCAGAAATAATATCTAATATGATAATTCCTGGGATAAAATACTTCGCTTTTATAGGAATTGGTAAAAATATCAACATCAATTCCGCGTTAGGATTCATCATACCAAACGCTGCCAAAATCCCCATAATTGCCCCTGACGCACCAACCATTGAAGGTCTAGATAAATAATTTATTCTATAAATTGCATCGAAAGTTGTTTGATTAAGCTTAGTAATGTCCTGATTAAATTCTGAGAATAACGGTTGCATTTGATTATATAGCAATTCTTTGTCAAAAACACCATTTCTAACTATATCTAAGTTGAAAAATTGATTAGTTAATTCTTTTGGTAAACCAAGAGTAGACAAATCTGACAACAAAGGAAAAACTTGAAAATAATAAACAATAAATGTGAGAAGCACTGCCCCTAATCCCGCTGAGATGTACAGGAAAAAGAACTTTCTTTTCCCCAAAACTTGCTCAACTGCTGTACCAAACATCCATAACGCAAACATATTAAATGCGATATGCATAAAATCGCCATGCATAAACATATGCGTTATTATCTGCCAAGGCTGAAATAATTCATGTTCAGGAAATCGAAGAGAAAACAGGCTATAGAACAATTCCCCTCCTCCAATTGCCATCGTGCCTATAAACATAATGACATTAATTATCAGTAGATGTTTTACTGTATCTGTTATTTGAAATTGCCTCATATAATTTACATGAATTTTTTATCCAGTTCATCAACCGTTGTTGTGACGAATGTTAATTTATTATCAGGGGTTACCATAGGTTCTTTGCAAGCAAAGAGGCTATTGACCAAATGTTCTTGTTCCATTTTTGTTAAAGATTGTCCGGTCTTAATAGACAAGCTTTTCGCCAGAGATTTGGCTAGCATATCTGTTTGACTAAAACTGCTATCTGGCACTTCATTTTCCACATCGCTTATGAGCTGTTCCAAAATAATTGACACCTCGCTCTCAGTTGCGGTCGTTGGTACACCTGTGATCTCAAGAGTTTCTCCCTCCAACTTTGAAAACACAAATCCTGTATGTTCTAATTGCTCCTTTAATTCCGTTAGGATTTTTATCTCATCAACAGAAAAATTCAGAGTCAGAGGAAATAATAGCTGTTGACTCACACCTTCTTGAACAGTTATTTGTTTCAGAAATTCTTCATACAGAATTCGTTGATGTGCTCTGTTTTGATCAATGACCAACATCCCAGATTTTATATTACTTAAAATATATTTTCTATGTAATTGATAGGTTGCGGCTGTTGTCTCCTTGGAAGCATTTTGAAACATCGATACATGCTCTGGATCCGTTTCAAAACCTTCAGTGTTAAATACCACATCTCTATTAGTTTCTTTAGATTCTAAACCTACATACAAACTCTCCCAACCAGCAGATTGCTCTCGTTTTAATCTGAAAGACGTTTCTTTTTTAGAATCTTCATCTGTTGAAAATGGATTAAAGCTTCTATCCACTTCAACTACTGGAGCAGAAGCAGTTGTATTTTGTTGCTGATATGGCGTATCTAAATTAGCGTTATGCTCAAAATCTAATACAGGTGCAATATTAAACTGCCCTAAACTATGTTTGACAGCTGATCTTAAGATAGCATAAATGGTATGCTCATCATCAAATTTTATCTCAGTTTTGGTAGGGTGGATATTGATATCAATAGTTTGAGGATTCACCCTCAAATTCAAGAAGTAACTCGCATGAGCTCCGTCTTTTAACAAGCCTTCGAAAGCAGAAGATACTGCATGATTTAAATAGGCACTTTTAATGAATCTATCATTTACAAAAAAGAACTGCTCACCGCGTGTTTTCTTAGCAAATTCTGGTTTTCCAACAAATCCTGACATCGTAACTACTTCTGTAGATTCGTCAACAGGCACTAATTTTTCATTGGTCTTACTTCCTAAAACATTAACGATACGCTGTCTAAAATTACTCTCAGGCAACAGAAACACCTCGCTACCATTATGAAACATGCTGAACCTCACACTTGGATGTGCCAATGCCACACGATGAAACTCATCAATAATATGCCTAGTTTCTACAGGGTTGGATTTCAGAAAATTACGACGTGCAGGAATATTATAAAAGAGGTTTTTAACTAAGATTGCTGTACCCTTTGGTGTCACCACAACATCTTGTGCCACAACCTCACTACCTTCTATTTTTAAATGGGTGCCAGTTTCATCATCATCCTGACGACTTTTTAACTCCACATGTGCAATCGCTGCAATAGATGCTAAGGCTTCGCCACGAAACCCTTTTGTATGCAAATTAAAAAGATCATCTGCTGTTTTTATCTTAGATGTGGCATGCCTTTCAAAACTCAATCGTGCATCTGTAACGCTCATTCCACAACCGTCATCTACTACCTGTATTAATGATTTTCCTGCGTTTTTAATAATGAGTTTTATAGAACTAGAGCCAGCATCAATAGCATTCTCAAGCAATTCCTTTACAACAGATGCAGGACGTTGCACGACCTCTCCTGCTGCAATCTGGTTTGCCACATGGTCTGGTAATAACTGAATAATGTCTGCCATGTATATTATCTAAAGAAAATAGACAGGTCAAAATCTATGATAAGAAGAAAAAGTAAAATCAAAGCACCTACAATAATTAATATACGCCTATTAGCCGTTTTGTCAGGCTTACTTTTAAGGTCATCCATTGCATTATTGAATGTACTTTTTAATCCATTTGAGCCAATAGTTTTACGATAGTCATCAAACCTATGTTTGATTTCGTATGGATTCCCTTCTCCTTTATCATCAAAATGACGAGGTGTGTAACTGAATTTTCTGTTTTTACGTAGTTTGAATATTCCCATAATTCCTAAAGTTTAAAGTTACTTAAAATCAAGAATAATGCCGAGTTACAATTCATAAAAATTGTTAACAATCCAAAAATGAAATATTAGGCTTTTCGGCGAAGTTCGGCCATTTTAATGGCCACTATAGCTGCTTCTACACCTTTATTACCATGTTTTCCTCCAGAACGATCTGCAGCTTGTTGATGTGTATCATCTGTGAGTACGCAAAAAACAACTGGAGTATCATCGATAATATTTAAATCTTTTACACCTTGAGCTACTGCTTGGCACACATAATCAAAATGTGCAGTTTCGCCTCGAATAACGCTACCAATAGCAATGACGACATCCACATTTTGTTCTTGCATTTTTTTGCTACCGTAAATAAGTTCGTAGCTTCCAGGAACATACCAACTTATAATATTAGAACGCGTCGCACCATTGTCAATCAATGTATTAATAGCACCTTGAAACATAGGTTCCGTAATATCATCGTTCCATTCTGAAACAACAATCCCAAACCGAAAAATTTTCGCGTTTGGGATTGTGTTCTTATTATAATGCGATAAATTCTTATCGGCGGTGGACATAGTTTATTGTTTAGCTGCTTCTGCTTTCCCTATAAAGATATCAATATTCGTTGCTTCTGTAGACATAGCATAATCTGTTTTTATTTGCTTAAAATACGTCAGAGCTTTGTCATTTTCATTTAATGCTAATGCGGTAGTACCAGCTTTTAAAAGATAGATTGGCGCTGTAAACTCATTATTACTACCCATCTTAACGGCGTCTTCATAGTATCCAAGAGCATCTTCTGGTTGGTTCAATTGAATGAACGCATCACCAATCCCACCTTTAGCAATAGGACCCAATGTTTTATCTGCGCTTTTAAAATCACCTAAGTATGTCACAGCATTTTTATAATCCTTAAGATTCAAATAAGCCATACCAGCGTAATAATTAGCCAAATTAGCTGCATCAGTGCCTCCATATTGGTCTATAATATCTAACATTCCGAACTTTCCTTCTCCACCATTAAGAGATAATGTATACAACGAATCTTTTGAGGCGCCATTAACTGCTTCATTGAAATATTTCTTCGCTTGAAACATGTCATTTGCAGCATTCGCTTGCTTTGGTTTTACAACATATTCTTTATATCCTAAATATCCTAAGACAAGAACAGCAGCTAACCCAACAATTACAAAAATATATTTCTGGTTCTTTGCAACCCAGTCTTCAGTTTTTGAAGCCGTTTCGTCAAGTGTTTTAAATACTTCAGCCGTAGTTGATCCGTCAGTAAGATCTTGCTCTTTTTCTGTTTTGGTTTTAGGTTTATAACCTCTTTTCTTATAAGTCGCCATAGTTATATTGTATTGCGCGGCAAAAATATAATTTTTATTGGTATTCAGGGACAAATTATTCGTTATTTTTAATAATTTGCACATCCATTATTTCAGCCAATATGCCTGAAAAGTAGCACTATTCATTCCTTTTTATGATACTTAAAACACTTTCTGTTCTGAATTATAAGAATTTTGACAGCCGTTCTTTCAAGTTCGATTCAAAAATTAATTGTTTTGTTGGGAAAAATGGTGTAGGAAAAACAAACGTTCTTGATGCTATTTACCACTTATCTTTTGGGAAAAGTTATTTTAATCCAGTAGCGACCCAAAATATTAAACACCAGCAAGAGTTTTTTGTAGTAGATGGTGAATATAGCAAACTAGACCGTTCTGAAAAAATCGTAGTTAGTCTTAAAAAGGGGCAAAAAAAAATAATTAAACGTAACGGAAAAGCTTATGATAAATTCTCAGACCACATAGGTTTTTTACCTCTCGTGATTATTTCGCCGGCAGATCGTGACCTTATTATTGAAGGAAGTGATACTCGAAGAAAATTTATTGACAGTGTTATTTCGCAAAGTGACAAAAATTATCTGGACAACCTTATAAAGTACAATAAAGTACTAGCGCAACGAAACTCCTTACTCAAGTATTTCGCTGCTAATAATACTTACAACAATGATTCTGTTCTGGTATATAATGAGCAATTAGACTCTCTGGGAACACCCATATTTAATAAAAGAAATGCTTTTTTAAAAGAATTCATTCCGATATTTAAAGAACGATATCAAACTATTAGTAGTGGCAGTGAAGAGGTGAATTTAACTTACAAAAGCGATTTATTTGCAACTGGTCTCAAAGAATTACTACAGCATGCAATCAATAAAGATAAAGTACTACAATATACTAGTGTGGGCATTCATAAAGATGACCTAAATTTTCAGATTAAAGAACACCCTATAAAGAAATTTGGAAGTCAAGGGCAGCAAAAATCATTTTTGGTAGCTTTAAAATTGGCACAATTTGATTTTATTAAAGCACAAAGTGGTGTAACACCTATATTATTGTTAGATGACATATTTGACAAACTGGACGAGCAACGAGTAGAACAGCTGATAGGCTTGGTAAATGATGAAAACTTTGGACAGCTATTCATTAGTGACACACATGCCAAACGTACTGAATCTATTGTTAATAATACAAATCAATCCTATGAAATGTTTAAGCTTTGATTTCAAAATCAGTACCTTTAGCTAATGGCAAAACGACATAGCAATATCAATAACTTGAGTGACGCTCTCAAAGATTTTGTTGAAACCAACAAACTTCAAAAAGGCCTTGACAAGGTAAATGTTGAAGATGCATGGAAGCGTCTCATGGGAAATGGTGTGAATAATTACACAACTGCCATTAAATTAGATCGCCAAACGCTTTACGTGCAACTAAGTTCATCTGTACTTCGTGAAGAATTAAGTTATGGTACTTCTAAAATCATTACAATGCTTAATGAAGAGTTAGGTAAGGAAATCATCAAGAAGTTGGTTTTAAGATAGGCAAAACATGAAAATCAAACTCGCTAGTATTCTGTTAACGCCTCAAAAGGAATAACACTTATCTTATTAGAACCGCATATAACTAAGGTTTTTACAAAATGTTTCAGAAAGCAGTCTATGATCAGAATTTGCCTGTCATTGTTTTTGGCTCGAGAGATGTTACTTCAGAATATAAAAAACTCAAAGAAAAACGGGTGATTTTTCAGCAAGAACCTACCAAAACCGATTGGGGCATTGTGGTCATATTTGACGTTACATGTGGCAATTACACCCAAATTCATCAAGATCTATAAATTATTTTCATGCCGTTAACCCAATGATAGTGGGGTTAGACTATAATAAGCCCATAAATATCTCATTTCTAACTTTTATGGCACTACCTTTGCATTTCAATAAATAATTAATTTTAATATTTTAAACATGAGTACAGGCACAGTAAAATTCTTCAATGACACCAAAGGTTTTGGATTTATCACTGAAGATGACACAAACAAAGAACACTTTGTGCACATTTCTGGATTGGTTGACGAAGTTCGTGAAGGCGATAACGTTGAGTTCGATCTTACAGAAGGAAGAAAAGGATTAAACGCAGTAAATGTAAAAGTAATTTAATATATACTTCTTTAACTTTTTAATACTAAAGCCCAGACAATTTTGTCTGGGCTTTTTTTATTTTCAATACATACTACTACTTATTCCTTAATCAACTTGATTGTACCTTTTCCTTTATTAGAGTAAATCTCGATAAAGTATATTCCTGAGCTTACTTCGGAAATATCAACGTTAAGAGAGTTTCGCATTTCAGATAAGTCAATTTGCTTTATCAATCTACCATTAATATCATTAATTCTTGCTGTTTTCAACTCTATATTAGTAAGTCTTTTCAGTGTAAACAATTCCTTCGTAGGATTTGGAAACACCTTTATATTATCTTTTATAATATCATTTTCAGCAATCGAAAGTGCGGCCGAACAATTGTAAACAACGATATCATCTAAGTACCATCCATCATTACCATTACAGCCGTCAGTTCCTAATTCCCAGCGTAATTCCAATTTTGAATTCGCCGTAACACCAAGAGACGATAAATCTATAATGCTTGTTCCCCAAGTACCAGAACCTGTGCCTCCATCGGCTCCCGTAAATGCAACCTCACCTTGCATAGGGTTATCATTACCTTGGGCAGAAGTATTAAGAGAACTATTGTATGAATTAGCTGTAAAAGCAGCGCTTGGCAACAATGCCCATGGACCATCGTCTATACGGTATTTAATATTACCGCCATCCCAACTACCTTCAGTAATAATGTAATGATCAAAAGCCAATTCAAAAGTACCTGTCGTAATATTAGGAATTGTAATTATTGGGCTTTGTAATCTTATGATACCATTTTCGAGATCGCTAGCGCAATTTCCAATTATAGGATCCACGCCGAATATGCCGCTTCCAATCCTTCCATCTGGTAAAGAAGTATCTATAACCCAGTCTCTGGGTGTCCAAGTTGCAACATTCTCAGGCAACTGTTCTAATGTCCAACTACCCAAACCGCTTTCCCAATTCTCAAAAAACAAGGGATTAGAGCTTGCCGCACCACATAAAGGTGCAGTGGGTGCCAATAAAGGCGGGCAAATATCTCCTACATCTACTCTTAACTCAACAGCATTTATAGCATCTGTTACTTCTTGAATATCTCCAGCAGTAATTATTTCACCTGATAGTCCAGCAGGTATTATTGTCGTAGAAAGGCCCTCTAAATTAATTCCCGATAAATCCGTACTGGAGGCCTCGATGGCATCAGCAAAATCAATAAAATTACTTGATGGTGTTAAATATACACTCTGTGCCCTCCAAAAAATATGAACCGTTTTTGTGAATCCTAATGCTGTTATAGTCTGCCCATTATAAGTACCTCCATCTACTAGCAAGGTGTATAAGCGATTTGGCACTCCAGAATTGGAATGTACACCACCTGAATCTCCTGACCCGCATTGATATTGCGCATCTGACACTTTTCCTGGGTCATTATTACACGTTGGGTTCCACATATCTCGTATGGGGCTGCCAAATGCAGAGGCATCCTCTCCCATTCGCCATCTATCAGAACTTGCACAAGCGGTTCGTAATGATAGATCTTCACCAGCATCTTCATAGTTATTTAAGATATCAATAGTTTCTCCCCAAATATCTGAATACGATTCGTTTAAAGCGCCAGATTGATATGCATATATTAATCCGCTAGTAAACTGTGTATAAGCGTGGCCCCATTCATGGGCAACAACGTCATCTGAAGCTGTTCCTGTACAATAATTTGCCGTAGATCCATTCCAAGTAGCGTTAGGACAAGAAATTCCTGGATTATTGTTAATAGTTCGCATTTGAGCATCAGCGCCATTATAAGAAACATAACTAAAAGCATTGTTGAAAAAGTTATACATATGCTCAGCTGCGACTAACTCATTTTGCTGCCATTGATCCAGAGTACCTGGAAAGACATCTCCTTCAGTCCAAATCTGGTTTGATGTATTTCCTTCATATAAACGTCTATCCAAAGCATGAGCAATTCCTGTAAACTGTTCTACTACCTTTCCAGTATGGGCATCTATATACACAAACTCCCTTACATCTATATTATTTCTTATTTCTACTTCATACGCTAGGTGATAAGAAATTCTTTGTCCTTCAACAAGTCCCTTAGGAAATACATAAAGTGTATTGGAATACACTAGTAAATTAGCTCCTGAAATATTAACGTCTTGATTGTTAATAAGGCCTAAAGCCTTTAAATTTGCATCGGCAGAATTTAAATTAGCTGTTGGGTTTATATTGATATTTGGAAACACATTGCCATTCACAGTTGAAAGTTTCTCATCTCTATCGAAATGAAAACGTAATTCACCATCAAATACCGGTATACCCTGATACTCTTGCTTAAAGATTATATGTTTCAACCCATAATTATCTGTCTTAGTGTCCTGATACCTCAACGAATTCTCAACAGATTTAAGGTTATAAACCCCTTTGTATGTATTTAAGAAATTTATAGCCTTGTCTTTTAAAGTATTTCCAGATATTATTAATCGTTGATCAACAGGAAACCTCACAAAGTCAGCGGTACCAAAATTTTTGTTCGTTGTAACTACGGCACCTGTGTTACTTTTAAATTGGCTTAAGATTTGTTCTGTATTCTTCTGTGCATAAGAAACAGCACATAAGAGGAAAAAACCAACCAGAATCATAGTAGTTCTTTTCATAATATTTTTTTTTGAGTTCTATAAATATAATGAAAATAAGAAACGTAAGATTTTTGGGATTATCCAATAAAAAAAGCCGCATTAAATAATTAATACGGCTTTTTAAAAAATTTTATTTACTAAGTGTTAGAACATCTCTCTTCCAGAAAAATGGAAAGCGCCTTCAATTGCCGCATTTTCATCACTATCACTACCATGCACTGCATTTTCTCCCATAGAGGCTGCATACAATTTACGGATAGTACCTTCTGCGGCATCCGCTGGGTTTGTAGCACCAATCAAAGTCCTAAAATCTTCAACTGCATTGTCTTTTTCTAAGATTGCTGCAACAATTGGTCCGCGTGTCATGTATTCAACCAATTCACCGAAGAAAGGGCGTTCATTATGTACTGCATAAAAAGCTTCAGCATCTGCTTTGGTCATATGCGTCATTTTCATAGCAACAATTCTAAAACCAGAGGCTGTAATTTTTTCTAATATTGCACCAATATTTCCTTTCTCAATGGAATCTGGCTTAAGCATTGTAAACGTTCTATTCGTTATCATTTGTTCAATTTTGGTGCAAAAATACAGTTTTTAATGGCATTTGCAAGCTACTTATAACTTTGTATCAATTCCTGTTGAAGTACATTATTCTCACCTCGCATTTGCATGGTAACAGTTTTTGTTTTGAAATTGAATTTTAGCAAGCCAAAACTAATATTGGAGACTACCTCGCCTATTCTATGTTGATTTGGTTCTCCACTAAATCCATTATATGCATGAGTCAATCCGCTTGAAGTAAAATCTATCAAAGGATAATCTAAATCCTTAAATTCTATTTTTGAAAATTCGGAAATATGCCTATCACCTGATAATACAATAACATTTTCAGCTTTCGAATTTTTTATCATATTAAAAAGATGTTCTCTTTGATGTGACATGGTTCCCCATCTTTCAAATCCATGTTGATCAGAAAGCACTTGAATGCTACTAACAATTAGATTAAAATCGGCACTAGAAGAGGCCAATTCTTGCAGCAACCATGTCCATTGTGTTTTACCAAGAATAGTCCCTTCTCCATAAGAATTTGGGTCATAACGCCTCCCTTCAGTAGTAGATTTAGTTAAGCCTGATCTAAAATACCGGGTATCCAGCACAATGATTTTAACACTTCCATCTTTTGTGTCAATTGTTTCAGAATGATATACGCCTTCTCTTTCCCTTCTTTTATCATTGGAATCAACGTTCATGAAATCTAAGAATAACTCTTGACTACCGCTTTTTGCATGAAACTCCTCACCACCATCATTTAATCCGTAATCGTGATCATCCCAAGTACCAAGAACCTTTGTATTCTTAATTAAATTTTGGTACTCTTTTTGACCGAGTTGCTGATTGTAATCATGTTCTAATTTTTGCATATCATCCGTATCCGAATACACATTATCTCCTCCCCAAATCCAAGCTTTAGGATTATGTTTCAATATTTCTTTCCATAAAACGTTCTCAACGTTCTGCTTGTTACAAGAACCGAATGCTATAACCAATTCGGTATTGTTTTGTATATCAGAAGATTTACAAGAAATTATTATTGATATAAAAACTAAAAGAAAAACACGTTTCATTTTATCAGTCTTTGAAAGGTTAATTATATACAAAAGTAGCACATTAAATATTAGGCATTTGTTATTAAATTGTATATTCGCAACACATGAATAAACAGGACATTCAAGACATAAAAGAGCTACTTTCTGCACCTAAGAAAGTAGTTATTGTTCCTCATAAAAACCCAGATGGAGATGCCATGGGTTCTTCATTAGGGTTATACCATTACTTGACTAAATTAAATCATGAAGTACAAGTAATTGCACCTAATGATTATCCGGATTTCTTGAAATGGTTACCGGGTGATTCATCTGTTATTAAATATGAATCTGCTGTAAAAGAATCTGATGCTCTAATTAAAAATGCAGATGTGATTTTTACTTTAGACTTTAATGCGCTTCATAGAACTGGAAGTATGGAGGACATCCTGACATCTTCTATGGCTATTAAGATTATGATTGATCATCATCAGCAACCTGATGATTATGCAACCTATATGTATTCTGATGTCTCTATGTGCTCGACTTGCCAAATGATGTATCATTTTTTAGAGATGCTTGGTGAAGAAGATTGTATTGATAAGGATATAGCTACTTGTCTTTATACAGGTATCATGACAGACACAGGTTCTTTTAGATTTCGTTCTACCTCTAGTATGACCCATCGTGTGATTGCTAATTTAATTGATAGAGGAGCTGATAATGCTCAAATACATAATAGTATATATGATACCAATTCTTATGCCAGGCTACAATTGTTAGGCTGTGCTTTGAGTAATCTAAAAATTGTTCCTGAATTGTGTACGGCATATATAAGTTTATCTCAAAAAGAACTCAATAAGTATAACTTTAAAAAAGGGGATACAGAGGGTTTTGTTAATTATGGTTTATCACTCAAAGGAATCATCTTTGCGGTCATTTTTATCGAACACCAACAAGAAAGTATTATTAAGATATCTATGCGATCTAAAGGCGATTTTGATGTCAACCAATTTGCCCGCACGTATTTTAACGGTGGTGGTCACACCAATGCTTCTGGAGGACGTAGCGAGCTTTCTTTGAGCGCTACCATTGAAAAATTTATTACTATATTGCCTAGCCATAAAAAAGACCTAAATCCATGAAAAAAATAGGCATTTTAACCTGCATTCTTTTAGCATTGTGTGCGTGCAAAACACCTGAAGCAAGGCGACCTGTTTCTGTAAAAACTGGATCTTTTATTGACCAATCTGTAGAGCGAAATAAAAAACTAAATGCAGAGGAGCGAGGGTTAATAGAATCTATCGTTAAATCTGACAGTAATAATAGTTATATAGTTTCGCCTAACGGATTTTGGTATACCTATAACACGATGATAGAAGCCGATACTATAACTCCAAAGTTTGGTGATATTGTTAATTTCAATTACAATGTTAAAGACCTCAATGGCACTACCATTTATACGCAGGAACAATTAAAAACCCAGAGTTACGCAATGGACCAACAAGAGTTATTTTCTGGACTTCGTGAAGGATTAAAACTTATGAAAGCTGGTGAGACTGTCACGTTCTTATTTCCATCTCAAAAAGCATATGGTTACTATGGCGACACAAAAAATATAGGCACAAGCGTACCTTTAATATGTCGAGTAACTGTTAACACTATAACCCAAAAAGAATCTAATTAATTTATTATTATGAAAATCATTAAACAATCAATGAGAATCTCTTTATTACTTGCACTTGCACTAATCAGTATGGCGGCATCATGCAAACAAGAACAATATCCAGATTTAGGAGATGGGCTTTTTGCAGAATTTGTAACTGATAAAGATACGATTATCGTTAAGCTAACTCCCGAAAAAACACCAGTGACCGTTGCGAATTTCGTAGCATTAGCAGAAGGGATGCATCCTATGGTTAAAGATGAGTATAAAGACAAACGTTATTATGACGGTTTAACGTTTCATAGAGTCATGAACGATTTCATGATTCAAGGTGGTGATCCAACTGCTACGGGTTCTGGTGATCCAGGTTATAAATTCGAAACCGAGCCAGACGTTACATTAAAGCATGATAAGCCAGGTATACTTTCTATGGCCAATTCAGGAGGCTGGACTACCAACGGAAGTCAGTTTTTCATAACACACAAAGCTACACCTTGGCTAGACCCTTATGATGAGAATGGCAACCTAAAACCTTGTAACCAACCACGCGTATACTGTCATACTGTATTTGGAGAAGTTGTTAAAGGTCAAAATGTGGTCAATGCTATTGTACAAGGTGATAAAATGCAACAAGTAAATATTATAAGACAAGGAATGGCAGCTAAGAACTTTGATGCCGTTAAAGTTTGGGAAGCTGAATTACCTAAGCTTGAAGAAAAAAGGAAGCAAAGAGAGGAAGATGCACGAAAAAAGGCAGAAGGTGAACTAGAGATCATTAAAGAAAAAGCTGAAGTAGCCAAAGCAGAATTCATTAAGAACAATGAAAATTTAAAAGGTCGTATTGAAAAGTTACCAGTTGGCGTTGCCATGATATTCACAAAAGAAGGCAATGGACCTAAGCCAAAATCCACCGAAAAGGTTTTGGTCAATTATGCTGGATATTTTGAGGACGGTAATCTTTTTGATACAAGTTGGAAAGATATAGCTACAAAATATGGCCAATATAATGAACGTAGAGATAGTCAAGGTGGTTACGCTCCTTTTTCAAGGATATACAATGAAACTGCGGCATTGGTTCCTGGCTTCAGGTCTGCAATGTTAAATATGAAAGTAGGAGATAAAGCACGTGTCTTTATACCATCGTATCTTGCATATGGTCCAGCAGGTTCTCGTGGTGTTATTCCACCAAATGCTAATCTAATTTTTGATATGGAAATTATGGGAATAGATAAGAAATAACTCAACGTACTTAAATAAGAAAGCCGCTAAATGCGGCTTTTTTTATGCTCTATTTTTCGGAATGTTTTTCAGTATTTCCAATACGAATTTCCAATACTTTTGAGCAGAACTAATACTCGCTCGCTCATCTGGCGAGTGCGCTCCTAAAATAGTAGGCCCAAAACTAATCATGTCCATATTTGGATAATTGGCACCTAAAATACCGCATTCTAAACCTGCATGGCAAGCTGCCACATGAGGTTTTGCATCAAAGAGATCCTCATAAATTTTGGCCATAACTTTCAAAATTTTGCTATCCATATTGGGTGTCCAACCTGGATAATCACCATCAAATTCAACTGAAAAATCAGCCAACTCAAAAGTCGCTTTTAAAGTATTAGCCAAATCCCATTTGCTGGATTCAACAGATGAACGTGTTAAACATCCTACCTTAATACTTCCATTCTTTACCTCTACTCTAGCAATATTATTAGATGTTTCGACCAGATCGCTAATATCCGCACTCATTCTATACACACCATTAATAGCTGCATATATCGATCTTAACAACTGAGATTGTGTTTCAAAATTCATCACAACATTTGGTACATCTTCTTTATTGAAGCTTACCTCCAAGTCAGGCTCCATAGTTTTCAGTTCTTTCTTTATGGTTTCAGATAAGGCTTTTAAAACATTAATAATTCCACCTTCCTTTTTTCCATCAAAAACAATTACAGCAGTGCTTTCTCTTGGTATGGCATTCCGTAAGCTTCCACCATCAACACTTGAAATTCTGATATCTTCAATCACGCTAAACAACAGGCGATTCATAATTTTATTGGCATTACCTAAACCTTCATGAATTTGCATTCCTGAATGTCCGCCTTGCAAACCTTTAACATAAATTCTATATGCCATTGCTCCCGACGGAACAGTATCTTCCTTATAAGTTCTGATAGCTGTAACATCAACACCACCAGCACAACCGACGCCAATCTCATCGTCTTCTTCAGTATCCAGGTTCAAAAGGATATCGCCTTTTAGCAATCCTCCTTTTAGGCCCATAGCTCCAGTCATACCAGTTTCTTCGTCTATAGTAAACAAGGCTTCGATGGCAGGATGTTCTATATCCTTACTTTCCAACACAGCCATTATGGTTGCAACACCTAGACCATTGTCGGCTCCTAACGTGGTGCCTTTGGCTCGCACCCAGTCACCATCAATATGCATATCTATACCTTGAGTATCAAAATTAAAATCGGTATCACTATTTTTTTGATGTACCATATCTAAATGCGATTGCATCACTATAGCCTGCCGATCTTCCATACCAATCGTGGCAGGTTTTTTAATAATGACATTACCAACTTCATCTTCGATTGTTTCGAGGTTCAGTCTCTTACCAAAATCTTTCATGAACTGGATAACTCTCTCTTCTTTCTTTGATGCTCGAGGCACGGCATTTAAATCTGCAAATTTATTCCAAAGTTGTGATGGTTGTAGTGCTCTTATTTCTGAATTCATAGTTGTGCTTTAAAACGTGTAAAGGTACATAATAGCAATACAATTCTGTAAATAAATACTTATTTTTGGGTGATGTTGAAATACAAAAAAACCATCATTGCCCTATCCCTCATTCCACTTATCTTCTTAGTGAAGTTACTAGGTAGGTATCCGCAATTTATTGAAGATTATTATAGTAATGGGCTTTATCCTATTATATCGACTATTGAAAGACATGTCTTTGGGTGGTTGCCATTTTCGTTTGGAGATATATTCTATGCAGTTGCCCTTATTTATATTATAAGATGGTTAAAAAAAAACAGAAAACGTTTTTTCAAAGACACAAAACGCTGGTTCGCAGAAGTATTTTCTGCTATGACCATTATATATTTAGCTTTTCACTTGTTTTGGGGCATGAACTATTACAGACAACCACTTCATACGACATTGAATATAGATGATGCGTATACCTCTGAACAACTCATAACTTTTACAGAGAAATTAATTGTTAAAGTAAATACATTTCAACAGAGGTTAGCGATAAACGATTCTGTCAAAGTAGAAATGCCTTACTCTAAAAGAGAGCTGCTAAAACGTTCGCCAGATGGTTATGAAATAATAAAGGAGCAATATCCTCATTTAAAATATCATCCTAGAAGTGTAAAGAAATCACTTTTTAGCTTACCACTCACGTATATGGGCTTCAGTGGTTACCTTAATCCATTAACCAATGAAGCACATGTGGATGCTTTAATTCCTGCATATAAATTTCCAACAACTACGTGTCATGAAATTGCGCATCAATTAGGATATGCAGCAGAAAATGAAGCAAATTTTATAGGAAGCTTAGCGGCCATTCATAACCCAAATGCACATTTCCAATATTCTGGTTATGCTTTTGCACTCAGACATTGCTTAAACGAAATTTACAGGCGAGATGAAGCTCTTTACAATCAAATTATTCTAAGCGTTAATAAAGGAACCCTGAAGAATTATGAGGAAGTTCGTGACTTTTGGGAAGGCTACCAAAATCCAACAGAACCACTATTTAAAGCAACTTACGGTGCTTATCTACAAGGCAATAGTCAAGAAGGTGGCATTGATAGTTATAGCTATGTCGTTGCGCTTTTGGTGAATTATTTCGATAGTCATCCTCTTTAAGGCATTTGTTAAAAAATTCTTAATAATTTAAGCCATTACCCTATTTCGTTATCTTTAAGGAATTAATCAGTTAATCAACTAAAAATGTTTAGAAAGTATCTCATCTTAACGATGCTTTTGTGTTCTCTCATGACGTTTTCACAAGAGCATTTTCCAAAAAATGATGGTGTAAAAACAACAAATAATATCTACACTGCATTAACTAATGCAAAGATATATATCACACCAACACAAATTATCGACAAAGGCACTTTACTCATTAAGAATGGTAAGGTAGTTAATGTATCGTCATCAGTTTCCATTCCAAAGGATGCTGTTATTATTGACTTAGCAGGTAAATATATATATCCATCTTTCATAGATATTTATTCTGGCTTTGGTATTGAAAAACCAAAACGAGCTCAAGGCGGCGGACGTTCTCCACAATATGACGCATCACGTCAAGGCTTTTATTGGAACGATCATATCATGCCCGAAAATAATGCCATTGATAAATTTAAGTACAATGATAAGTCTGCAACAGATCTTCGTAAAGCAGGTTTCGGTGTTGTGAACACGCATATTCAAGATGGTATCGCAAGGGGTAGCGGAGCTTTAATTGCTTTGAATGGAAAAGGTAACAATTCCAATCGTATAGTAAATGACCGTTCTGCGCAATATTTTTCTTTAAGTAAAAGTGTTGCTTCAAGACAATCTTATCCAGGATCAATAATGGGTTCTATGGCGTTATTAAGACAAGTAAAATACGATGCAGATTGGTACGCTAATGGAAACGCCAATGTAATGGATCGTTCACTGGAAGCTTATATTGCTAACAAGAACATGATTCATATTATTGATGCAGGTGATAAAGTAAATGCTTTAAGAGTTGATAAAGTAGGTGATGAAATTGGCACACAATATGTCATTCTTGGAGGTGGCGATGAATATGAATGGGTAGGTGACATCAAAGCAACAAATGCCAAATTCATTATTCCGCTTAATTTCCCTAAAGCCTATGATGTTGAAAATCCGTTCTTGGCAAGTTCATTAGAATTGGAATCTTTAAGGGAATGGAATCAAAAACCATTTAACCCTAAAGTGTTAGCGGATAATGGGGTGACTTTTGCATTGACCATGCATGACCTTAAAACATCTAAAGATTTTAAAGCTAACCTCATGAAAGCCATTAAACATGGATTAGATAAGACCAAGGCTTTAGAAGCATTGACTACTGTTCCAGCACAAATTCTAGGTAAAAGCAATGTTATTGGCTCTCTTAAAACAGGAAGCTGGGCGAATTTCTTGATTGCGTCTGGAGATATTTTTGATAAAGAGACCACGCTATATGAAAATTGGGTGCAAGGCAAAAAACATATCATTGAAAATATGTCCGTTAAAGATATCCGTGGTGACTATGATTTATCCTTAGGAGGAAAAACATATAATTTATCTATTAGTGGTTCACCTAGCAAACCAAAAGCTGAAGTTAAAGGTGATAATCAAAAATTAGGTGCAAAATTATCATACAAAGATGATTGGATGAATCTAACTTTAACCACACCTGATACTACAAAACAAGAATTTACAAGACTTGCTTCACACATCACTAGTGTAGGAAATATAAGCGGCAAAGTAGTGTTACCAAATGGTACTGAGTCTTCTTTTTATGCGAAGAAAACTAGTGACGCAAAATCTTCAGATAAAAAGAATAAGGACGCATCTACGGAAACTCCAAAAATGTTGCCTCTCACCTATCCTAATGGTGCTTATGGTTTTACACAACAACCAAGACAACAAACAATCTTACTTCAAAATGCAACCGTTTGGACCAATGAAAAAGAAGGCATTCTTCAAAATACAGATGTATTGATCAAGAATGGTAAAATTTCCAAAATCGGAAAGAACTTATCTACTAGTGGAGCTACGGTTATAAACGCTACTGGCAAACACGTTACATCTGGTATTATTGATGAACATTCCCACATAGCCGCTTCTAGCATTAATGAAGGTGGTCAAAATTCATCAGCTGAAGTTACCATTGAAGATGTTATAGACGCAGAAGATGTGGATATTTATAGAAATCTTGGTGGAGGCGTAACCTCTATTCAAATACTTCATGGTTCTGCGAATCCTATTGGTGGACGCTCCGCCATTATTAAATTGAAATGGGGCGCATCGCCAAAAGATATGGTATATGCCAATGCGCCAAAATTTATAAAATTTGCCTTAGGTGAAAACGTCAAGCAAAGTAACTGGCAAAGTTTTGGGCGATTCCCTCAGACTAGAATGGGCGTTGAGCAGCTCTACACAGACTATTTTAGTAGAGCTAAGGAGTACGATGCGCTTAAGAAAAGTGGCAAACCTTATAGAAAAGATACAGAGTTAGACGTTTTGGCTGAAATATTAAATAAAGAACGTTTTATTAGCTGTCACTCTTACGTACAAAGTGAAATCAATATGCTTATGAAAGTAGCAGAACGATTCAATTTTAACATCAATACTTTTACGCATATTCTAGAAGGTTATAAAGTTGCCGATAAGATGAAAAAACACGGCGTTGGTGGATCCACTTTTAGCGATTGGTGGGCCTATAAATATGAAGTCAATGACGCTATCCCATACAATGCGGCCATTATGCACAACCAAGGTGTTGTAACAGCTATTAATAGCGATGATGGAGAAATGTCAAGACGTTTAAACCAAGAAGCTGCCAAATCTGTTAAATATGGTGGTGTATCTGAGGAGGATGCATGGAAATTCGTGACTTTGAATCCAGCGAAATTATTACATATCGACGATAGAGTTGGTAGTTTAAAAACTGGTAAAGATGCGGATGTAGTATTATGGACAGACCATCCATTGTCTATTTATGCCAAAGCAGAAAAAACCATTATTGATGGTATAATCTATTTTGACCTTGGTCGTGATAAACAAATGAGAGAGACTATAAAGAGAGAAAAGAGTGAACTCATGACTATGATGATGCAAGAGAAAAACAAAGGCATCAAGACACAGCCTATCAAGAAAAAAGAAAAGGAACATCTTCATTGTAATTCACTTTAAAATTTAGTCATGATGAAAAACATATATAAACTACTTAATATAGGCTTGATGTTTAGTTGTGTGATAACATTTGCACAGCAGACACCAGCACCAAAGCAAACGCAGGCAATTACCATTACAGGTGCAACTGCACATATTGGAAATGGCAAGGTCATTGAAAATAGTATCATTATCGTTGAAAATGGAAAAATAACAACCTGTGCAGATGCCAAAGTTGCTAAAATGACGCCAAAAGGGAGGCAAATTGATGCCTCTGGAAAGCATGTATATCCTGGCATAATAGCTCCTAACTCCACATTAGGATTACAAGAAATCGGTGCAGTAAGAGCAACCAATGATACGCGGGAAATTGGGAGCATGAATCCGCATATACGAAGTGCTATTGCTTACAACGCAGAGTCTAAAGTTGTAGAATCCATGAGACCAAATGGTGTATTGATAGGCCAAGTAACACCAAGAGGTGGTAGGATTTCTGGCACCTCATCTATTGTACAGTTTGATGCATGGAATTGGGAAGATGCTGCCATTAAAACAAATGACGCTATTCATATGAATTGGCCTAATAGTTTTACAAGAGGGCGTTGGTGGTTAGGCGAAGATCCTGGGCTTAAACCAAATAAAGAGTATGCCAAACAAGTGGATGCGATCCATACATTTGTTGCTGAAAGTAAAGCTCATTTAAACGGAAATAATAATAAAAGAAACCTTCCTGCAGAAGCTATGAAAGGATTGTTTGATGGTTCTCAAAAACTGTTTGTGCATGTAAATGGTGAAAAAGGAATCATCGATGCTATTAGTTTCGCAAAAGACAACAATCTTAATATGGTAGTTGTCGGTGGGTATGAAGCATACAAAGTGGCTGATATGCTCAAGGCAAGTAATATTCCTGTTTTATCGCAACGCGTGCATAAAACCCCAAATAGCGATGATGACGATTATGATTTACCATATAAAATGGCTAAACTATTGGTTGACAAAGGTATTTTAGTAGGTTTGGAGAATAGCGGACAGATGGAACGTGCCAATGCACGTAATTTACCATTTCAAGCAGGTACACTTGTCGCTCATGGTATGAATAAAGAAGAAGCATTGAAATTAATCACTTTCAATACTGCAAAAATTCTAGGTATTGATGAGCGCCTAGGAACGTTAGAAGTTGGCAAGGATGCGACACTATTTATAAGCGAAGGTGATGCGCTTGATATGCGTACCAATATTTTAACACATGCATTTATTGAAGGACGTGAGATAAGTTTAGAATCACACCAAACCAAGCTTTGGAAGCGTTATTCTAATAAATATAAGAC
The DNA here is from genome assembly GCA_014238425.1 of Flavobacteriaceae bacterium. Taxonomy (GTDB): domain Bacteria; phylum Bacteroidota; class Bacteroidia; order Flavobacteriales; family Flavobacteriaceae; genus JABABD01. The sequence goes on from JABABD010000009.1 coordinate 174,873, forward strand.
AGGTGATTAATCTGGCTTGAAGATATAAAACAAAAATAGCCTCCCTAAAAAAGGAGGCTATTAAAGACATATTATCAGATTATACTACTCAATAAGTTTAGCATCACTGGGCTTAGTAAACATATTATCATCCATCGTTTCCTTTGACACAGCTATATTGACAAATTTCATTTCATTTCTTATATCGCCAATGACACCATCTTTGTAGACATGCCATTGCAAAGTTTTAGGTAATAATAATCCATCAACATCTTTCCAATCCGAATATCGTATCAAACTAAATTTCTTGCTTTTCTCTTTTGAAAAGAACGTCACAGTATATGCCAACCAAGCCATTTTATTAGTCTCAGCATCATAATACACAATGTATTCATCATCTGGAGATTCACCAACACCAGCTTCGTAAGAAATCTTTATACCTGGATATTGCTTTCCTTCAAACTCCAATGCATCCACTTTTTCATAATTTATACCATCATCACCCACTATAAATGGCATCGCATGAAAATAAAACATCAAATTATAGTAAAACTTAGCATTGCCTTTATAGGTTGCTGTGTCTTTCTCTACAAGCCACACATCACTTCCATCATAGCCTAGTTTATATGTTTCTGTATCGATTAAGGACTTACGCCTTTTCAATGTGGTAGTCGTCTTTTCGTTCTGGCCTTCTTTTTCGATTTCAAAAACAAGACTTTCCATAGTATTCCATGCATCAATGCCTCCATGAGCCTTAAATACTTTAGTTATGTTCTCTGGGTATACACTCGTTGTAATATTCAGGTCTTCGTTTTGATATGCTGGTTTTTCTTCGGATTGCTTACAAGAAATTAATGCAATCAAACTCAATGATAATAGGATGGTTTTTTTCATGGTTTTGTTTTTAAGTTCAGTAAGTCGATAAAGTGAATTCGAAATTACATAGATTAGGTTATTTTTGTCCTCATATGATCAAAGAAATAACCAGTACTCAAAACTCATATATAAAGGAGCTCTTTCAACTTAAGGAAAAGTCAAGGATTCGGAAAAAGACTGGGCTATTTTTAATAGAAGGTGAACGCGAAATTTCCTTAGCCATAAAAGGCGATTATACTATTGACACAATTCTCTATAATCCAGAATTGATGAATGAAGTGCAAATCAATAAATTAGTAAATCCGCAAATCAACATTATAGAAATTTCAAAAGATGTGTATCAAAAACTGGCACATCGTGATACTACTGAAGGTGTCTTAGCTGTAGCTCAAAACAAATTGCACAACATTGAAGATTTAAATATTCCAAACAGTAACTCATTAATTTTAGTTGCTGAAGCTCCTGAAAAACCGGGAAATATTGGAGCTCTGTTACGAACAGCCGATGCCGCCAATGTCGATGCCGTGATTATTGCCAATCCTAAGACTGATATATACAGTCCTAATATCATTCGATCTAGTGTTGGTTGCGTATTTACCAATCAGATAGCTTTGGGTAATACGTCAGAGATCATTCAATTTTTAAAAGACAATAATATCAACATATATTGTGCAGCATTACAAGCTTCTGAGGAATATCACACACAAGATTATAGCAAATCTACAGCTATTATTGTAGGTACCGAAGCAACAGGTTTGAGCGAAGAATGGTTAAAAAATTCCACTCAGAATGTCATTATTCCCATGCAGGGAGACATTGATTCTATGAATGTTTCAGTGGCAGCTGGAATATTAGTTTTTGAAGTAAAAAGACAGCGAAATTTTCATTAATAAACAGTTTGACTAATTTCTTCCCATTAAACCTGAAAACAATTGCTCATTAAATTCCTTATTGCTATTTTAGTTATATGACAGCGATTGAGATAGAAAAGGAAAATGCCGAGATTACCAAAGCCTACAAAAACCTCCTTAAAGTAAGTTATAGAACACTTACTAAAGAAGATAAAAAATTAATCCGTAGTGCTTTTGAGGTAGCAGTTGATGCTCATAAAGAGCAACGCAGAAAATCTGGAGAAGCTTATATTTTTCATCCGATAGCTGTTGCAAGAATCGTCGCGTCAGAGATTGGATTGGATGCGACCTCTATTTCTGCTGCTTTACTTCATGATGTTGTTGAAGACAACGAAGATTATTCATTAGATGATATTGAACGTATGTTCGGTGAAACCGTTGCACGGATTGTGGATGGTCTCACAAAAATATCTTCCTTAAAAAAGGATATGGATGTTTCTCAACAGGCAGAAAATTTCAGAAAAATGCTATTGACACTTAATGATGATGTACGTGTTATCATTATTAAGATTGCAGATAGATTACACAATATGCAGACCATGGGATCTATGCCACCTCAGAAACAGGTGAAAATTGCTTCAGAAACGCTCTACATATATGCTCCTCTAGCTCATAGAATAGGCCTCTACAACATTAAAACTGAATTAGAAGATCTTGGCTTGAAATACACTGAACCAGAAGTGTACAATGACATCTTGACCAAGATGAAGGAAAGCAAAGAAGAACAAGATGCTTATATTAAGGAATTTTCAAAAATTATTACTACTTCCCTAAATAAAGAAAGTCTTGGCTATACCATTAAAGGGCGACCAAAATCTATCTATTCAATTAAACGTAAAATGGTAACTCAAGGAGTGTCTTTTGATGAAGTCTATGATAAATTTGCCATACGGATTATTTATAAGTCTGACGCAGAAAATGAAAAATTCCTGGCTTGGAAAATCTATTCTATTGTAACAGATCATTTCAGACCTAATCCAACACGTTTACGAGATTGGATTTCCTCGCCTAAATCTACAGGTTATGAAGCTTTACATATTACAGTTATTGGGCCTAAAGGGAAATGGGTAGAAGTACAGATCCGCAGTGACCGTATGAATGAAATTGCTGAAAAAGGGTACGCTGCGCACTATAAATACAAGCAAGGGAATCAGGAAGAAGATGCTTTAGAAACATGGATTAATAGATTACAAGAAGCGCTCGAAAATCCAGAAACAAATGCGGTAGATTTTGTAGAACAGTTCAAGCTTAATTTATATTCTAAAGAAATATACATCTTTACACCAAAAGGCGATTTAAAATCCCTTCCTAAAGGAGCTACACCATTAGACTTTGCATTTAGCATCCATACTGAAGTAGGTATGAAAACACGAGGCGCTAAAGTTAATGGCAAATTGGTTCCGCTAAGTCATGAATTAAAGAGTGGGGATCAGGTTGACATTATGACCTCTGAGAGCGCCAAACCCAACTCCAATTGGCTTGACTATGCCACAACAGCAAGAGCCCGAAGTAAAATAAAATCAGCTTTAAAAGAAGATAAAAAAGTCATCGCTGAAGATGGCAAGGAATTGCTTCGTAGAAAACTAAAACAGCTCAAGATTACTTTAGATGAGAAGTCCATTAATGAAATGGTGACTCATTTTAAGCTGCGTACAAGTCTTGACTTGTTCTATAGAACATCTATAGGCACTATAGATAACAAAATGCTCAAGGATTATGCATCCTCGAGAAGCAATGTCTTGATGAGTTTTATAAAGAATAAAATCAGGAAGCCCAATGTTCCTCAAGATGTTGATAAGGATGAAATAACGGCCAAGTACGACATGTTGGTGTTTGGTAAGGAAGAAGAAAAACTGGACTATAAATTATCTAATTGCTGCAACCCAATTCCCGGAGATTCTGTATTTGGTTTCTTAACAGTAAATGAAGGTATAAAAGTTCATAAAAAAAATTGCCCTAATGCTTTAAGTCTTCAATCTAATTACGCTTATAGAATTATGTCTGCAAAGTGGATAGACTCTAGTCAAGAGGAATTCACTGCAGTTATTAAAATGACTGGTATCGATAATTTAGGCTTAGTTAATGAAGTTACCAAGGTTATTTCATCAAACATGCATGTGAATATAAAGAACATCAGTTTTGAAACCGATGATGGCATTTTTTCAGGCAAGATTACCGTCGTCGTAAAGAACAACGCACTTGTTAATAAACTTATGAATAACCTTAAAAAAATTAATGGTATTGACAAGGTTTCCAGAGTGTAAAATCCTTAAATTTGGCCTCAGATTATGAGTGTAAAAACAGATAAGACCAATCAAGAAATCGTAAAGAATGTCTTTACAAAGTTTTTGGAAGACAATGGTCACAGAAAAACGCCTGAACGCTTCGCAATTCTTCAAGAGATTTATGACAGTGAAGAGCATTTTGACATCGAGTCTTTATACATCACCATGAAAAACAAAAAGTATCGTGTAAGCAGAGCAACGCTTTACAATACTATTGAATTACTCTTAGATTGTGCTTTGGTACGTAAACATCAATTCGGTCAGAATCAAGCACACTATGAAAAATCATATTTCGACAAGCAACATGATCATGTTATCTTAACTGACACAGGTGAAGTCATTGAATTCTGTGATCCACGAATCCAATCCATAAAGAAAACTATTGAAGAGGTTTTTGATATCGAAATACATAATCACTCACTCTACTTTTACGGAAACAAGAAAACAACTAACTAACTTTTTATAATGGCAGTAGATTTACTACTAGGTTTACAATGGGGCGACGAAGGCAAAGGAAAAATTGTTGATGTACTCACCTCCAAATACAATATTATTGCGCGGTTTCAAGGTGGTCCAAATGCTGGGCATACGTTGGTTTTTAATGGAAAAAAGCATGTCTTACATACCATTCCTTCTGGCATCTTTCACGAAGATGCTATGAATCTGGTAGGTAATGGTGTTGTCATCGACCCTGTGATTTTCAAAAAAGAATTAGATAAGTTAGCCGAGCAAGATGTCGACTACAGAAAAACACTTTTGATATCTCGTAAAGCACATCTTATCCTTCCTACGCATCGCTTATTAGATGCAGCTTCTGAAGCGTCTAAAGGAAAGGCTAAGATTGGATCTACCTTAAAAGGTATTGGTCCAACATATATGGATAAAACGGGAAGGAACGGCATACGCGTTGGTGATACCGAACTCGTAGATTGGAAAGACAAATATAGGGCTCTCGCAAATAAGCATGAGGCTATGATTGATTTTTACGATGTGGATATTCAATATGACCTTGAAGAATTAGAAAAAGACTTCTTTGAAGCGATTGACGTTTTAAAAAGTTTAACATTTATTGATTCAGAAGAATATATCTTCCAGGCTATGAAATCTGGAAAATCTATTCTAGCAGAAGGCGCACAAGGCTCGTTACTTGATATCGATTTCGGGACCTATCCTTTTGTAACATCTAGCAACACTACAGCAGCAGGAGCATGTACAGGTTTAGGAATAGCTCCAAATAAAATTGGTGAAGTATATGGTATTTTCAAAGCTTATACGACACGCGTAGGTTCTGGGCCCTTCCCTACTGAATTATTTGATGAGGATGGCGAAACCATGGGGCGCGTTGGTCATGAATTTGGAGCAACAACAGGGCGATCAAGACGTTGTGGCTGGTTAGATTTAGTCGCTTTAAAGTATGCCTGTCAAGTGAATGGTGTGACGCAATTAATGATGATGAAGGGAGACGTCTTGTCTGGTTTTAAATCATTAAAAATCTGTACTGCTTATCGATATAAAGGAGAGACTATTACACATTTACCATACAATATCGATCCAGAAAATGTAGACGTTATTTATACAGAAATGAACGGTTGGAAAGAAGATCTTACCAAAATGACGGAGGCTTCTCAACTCCCTAAAGAACTGAATGATTATATTGATTTCTTGGAGAAAGAACTAGAAACACCTATAAAAATTGTTTCTGTAGGTCCAGATAGAAAGCAGACGATTTTTAGGTAACTAAATGGTATTATTTTGAACGAGCTAAATTTCAATATTTTTAATATTTTAATTTTTGCTGGAATCGTTCATGGTTTCGGGTTTAGTTTGATAATATTTTTTAATAAGAAATTAAGCTCTGTTACTAATTATTTTTTAGCTTTTACAATATTAGCTCTGGCTTTAAGCAATCTACAATATTGGTTTATTGATACTGGTATAATACCAAAATATAAGTATGAAGATAAAAGCTTGTTATTCATACCATTCGAATTTTTAATTCTTCCTTTCTTTTACTTTTTTGTAAAGAATTACCTTAATAGAAAGGTTAGCAAGGCTGAATACATTTACATGTTTATTCCTTTTATTCTGTGTATTGCTTATTTACTTGTGCATGATGTTGTAGATACTAAACTCGGTTTTTTTAAGACACTAAATCTAATAGTTGAATATATTTCGGTTTTTTTCTCAATCTTATTAATCATACTGATTTTTTATATTATTTATTCTTATGAAAAAGAACACTCAAAGTATAGTGTTTCAAAAATCAATATAAAAACTAAATGGCTTAAAAGGTCCTTGGTTTTAGGTCTATTACTGTGTGTCTTATGGTTTGTGTCTCTAAACATATTTAAAGATGCTTTTGGAAAAGGATACTACAAATTTTACCCTCTTTGGATAGGTATAGCCACATTGATATATTGGATTAGTTATGTATCCATTTTTAAGAAAAATCTTTATAAGCAAAGGAAAGAAATAAGAACAAAAAGGTTAAAAAAAAGCGGCATACCAGATAAAACGAACGCCAAGGGAGTAGATTCTTTTTCTAAAATAGAAACGTATATTGTTGAAAATAGAGCATTTTTAAACCCAAAAATAAGCCTCAAAAGTCTTTCAAAAGAAATGAATTTGAGTGAAGGTTATATTTCTCAGCTAATTAATATTAATTCTAGTCTCAATTTTAATGAGTTTATAAATAGTTTACGAGTAATTGAGGCAAAACAAATGATAGAAGATAATACTTTTGATAGTTATACTATTACTGCTATTGGATTGGAATCTGGCTTCAATTCTAAATCAAGTTTTTATGCAGCCTTCAAAAAATTTACTAATAAAACACCAATTGATTATAAAAAATCTGTCCGAAATCTGTAACTTTTTACATATTTCAGACCTCCCATAATCTATTTCACCTTAAACTTGTGCATACTAATTTTTAAACATAGCTAATGAATTCGTTATCAAAACAATTATTAAAATGTACATTATTACTTTTAATCTCATTCTCATTAATAAATTGTGAAAAAGAAGAACCAGACACAGATTCTCAAAACAAGGAAGAGCTTATTGATAATTCAAGAATAAATTCTTTTAAAATCATCTCTCAAAGAGAGATAGAAAATTCCGAAATTACTAAGAGAATCGAAGCCTTTCAGAAAAAAAGCGTCGGCGCAAGAGATGCTGGTCAAGAGATTATAATAGATACGGAATCCATCAAGCATATTGTTTTTGACGACAACCACGAATCCTTTACCTATATAATAACAAATAGTGAAAACAACAATATTATAGAAAATCTTGTTATTACAGATAGACCAGATGGTACTATTGAAACAATATTTGTTGAACATATACTTGACCAACCATTCACCAACTTAAACATAAATAATCTTCACAACCATGTTGTCGAAACAAAATTTACATACGTAGATGATGCAACTACGATTTCAAATTCAAGTGCAAGAGTAACCTGCACCTATTCTTGTACAACAGTATGGACATTGGAAACTAGCGATTTGTGTGAAGGTGAAGTCTTGGGAGATGAATGTTATGATGAAAATGGACCAATACAAGTTGAAGAAGCTGTGGTACTAGCTGAAGCTTGTGGTACTAGTTGTACATCTGGAGGAGGCGGAAGTGGTGGTGGTTCAACAGGAGATTCTTCTGGAGACTCTATTGGAGGTGGTGGATCGCTATTTATGGGATTAAATTTTGATTATGCCGGTAATCTGATTAATATGCTAGGCATTGATCCTTTTGCTGATCTTGAAAGACATAACTGGATAAGAGATACAAACAATAAAACTAAAGTGAGAGATTTACATGACTTCTTGCATGGTAATTACTCATCTGAAACCATAAATATCTCCCTTCAGGTTTTAAACACCTTGATGTCCAACACAAACATTGAAACATTTGAAGAGGCCCTTCTTTCTAATGGTTATTTTACCATTGATTTTACTGGCACCAATAAAGTTGACCCTGCTGAAGAATTAAACTGTTTTGATTTAACACAAGGGGCAAAACTAATAGTATATGTTCAACAGCCAAGAGAAAATTCTGATACTGTAGTTGGACCAAATGAAGTTGGACATGCCTTTATTGGTATTGAGCAAGGAGGTATAGTTCGTCAAGTAGGCTATTATCCTGATCAAGAACCAGGCTTCATGGGAGTTGGAGATAATTTTGATGCAGCCATAAAAACCAATTATGATTATTTATATCATGTAAGCATCTCTCAAGATATATCTAGCACTCAATTAACAAATATTGTAAATTATACTATAAATTTCCCTGAAACTTACAATACAAATAATTATGCATGTGCAGATTTTGCAATTAATATTGGTAACTTAGGGGGCATGAATTTACCATCAACAACTGTATCTTATTTAACCTTTTCAGGTAGAAGTCCTGGTATTCTAGGGCAAGAAATAAGAGCTATGAATTCTACTTCTACGACTACTATCTCAACTACTAGTACTAATTCTCCGTCACGTCAAGGAACTTGTCCAAATTAAAATATAAAAAAATGAGAAAAATTTTAATTGTATTACTTATTGGAAGCACATTATTTTCGTGTCAAGAACAAAGAAAAGAGAGAATTATCGAACAATTTGTTATAAACTTATTTGATGACAAGGTGACACCTCAAAGTATTGTATCAACATATATAGAAATACTTCAAGACACAACCAATAGCAACATAACACCTACCGAAAGGCTAAAAGGTGCTGAGGGTTTGGTTCGTGAAACTAGAAAAGGGATAGGTGAAAAAGGCATGTGGATAATTCCCAATTACTCCATAAAACAAATTAAAAACCCTAAGGTATATTCCTTTAATGATTATGAACACTTAAGTGTAATAAACCTTAATGCAATAGATTCTATAAGAAACCGTGTATATGTTTTATTAAATCCAGATAAAAACGAAATATTACAGTATTTCCTCTTAAATGAATCAGAAACTAAAATTATTTCTTACACCTTACTAGTCAAAGATGGCAATAATGGTTCCTTTTTTAGACCCTAAATAAGTCAAGAATTTAATATTAACAATTAAAAAAAGACCTGTTATATCCATATATGGCAGGTCTTTTGTTTAACCCAAATTATGTATTAGAACTTAATCTGGGTTAAAAAATTGCCAAAGCACAATCTGTGAAACACATTATCGTTATTTTTACCACAAATTCAAGTATTTGAAATTCACCAAAGTCATTTTACTGTTCTTAACGCTAAGCTTTTTTGCAACGCCAGATATGTTTTCGCAACGAAAACGTATCCAGATAGAATATTCTGGGTTCTTAGATAAGGATGAAGAAAAATATCCTGGAGCCACAGTACTTATTCGAGACGAATCCCAACAAATACATATCATTCATGAAGGTATTGATATGTGGGCTGATAAAGCCATTCATTATGGCAAAGAAGATTTTATTGAAGCCTACGGCAATGTTAAAATGAAGCAAGGTGACACGATTAATATGAGCAGTAAATATGCTGAGTATAGTGGTCGTACAAAATTGGCCTTTGCAAGCGGCGATGTGGTGTTAACAGAACCTAACTCTACGCTTACAACGGATACATTGTATTTTGATCGCATGAAACAACAAGCGTACTATCAAAGTCATGGTAAGGTAGTGAGGGATACATCAGGAACAATTACAAGTCAAATTGGTCGCTATTATATGAATGATAAAAAGTACCAGTTTATTAAAGATGTGGTGCTCGTAAATCCTGATTATACCATTGAATCCAATCAATTGGATTTTTACTCGACTTCTGGTCATGCCTATTTGTATGGACCGACAACCATTACTAGTGAAACTAGTACAATTTATTGTGAACGCGGTTTTTATGACACCAATAACGATACAGGATACTTTTTAAAAAGATCACGAATAGATTACGAAAATCGCATTTTCGAAGGGGATAGTATGTACTTTGATCGCGGTAAGAGTTTCGCCTCAGCCACTAATAATATTAAAGTCACCGATACCATTAACAAAAGTATTGTTAAAGGCCATTATGCAGAGGTGTTTCGAGAAAAAGATTCTGTATTCATAACCAAGCGTGCGTTAGCTATCACAATACAAGAAAAAGACTCAATTTACATTCATGGAGACACATTAATGGTGACAGGAAAAGAAGACCATCGTATCACAAGGGCCTTTCATAATGTAAGAATGTTTAAATCAGATATGAGTGGCAAAGCAGATAGTATTCATGCTAATCATAAAACAGGTCTGACGCAGCTTATTAATTTAGATAGATTGAATAAAGGTGACGTCTTTTCAGTATCTCGAAAGCCTATATTATGGAATATTGGTAACCAAATGACAGGCGACACCATTCATCTGATTTCTAATCCTGAAACTGAAAAGTTGGACTCATTGTTAGTTTTTAATAATGCATTTCTTATTAGCAAAGACACTCTGGATGTTGGATATAATCAAATTTCTGGACAAAAATTGATAGGTCTTTTTAAAGATAATGAACTCTATAATGTCGATATTATTAAGAATGCAGAAGTGATTTATTTTGCTAGAAATGACAAAAATGAATTGATTGGTATCGATAAATCAAAATCTGGGAACATTAATATTCAAATCTTAAATCAAGCTATTACCGAAATACGCAAGATTGGACAAACGGATGGCAATATATTTCCAGAATCTCAATTCCCGAAAAATGCTCGTTTATTAAGAGGGTTTGATTGGCGTGAAGATGAGCGTCCTAAGAGTGTGGATGATCTGTTCAAAGATGACCCACCCTTAGTTCTTCCAAAGATAAAAGGCTTGGAAGATCCACAGCCATATGAAAATTTCTTTGATGACGCCATGCTTAAACGTATTGACGAAGCTACAAAAAAAGATAAATCAGATAAGCCCTCCAGAAATATACCCAAAGAAAAATCGAAAAAAGACAATCTTGACCCAGGAAAAAAACCAACGTTAAAAGTAGTTAAAAAACAAAACGAATGAGGTCTGATTTTTTTGAATATCAAGCGCAGACAACTTCGCACCCTTTAGCTATGGAGATTCAAAGCGCTGAAGGTTCGTACATTTACGATAATAATAACAGGCCTTATCTTGATTTTGTTGCTGGTATATCTGCCTGTAGTTTAGGGCATCGACATCCAAAAATTGTAGACGCCATAAAAAATCAATTAGATAAGTATCTACATGTTATGGTATATGGCGAATATGTGCAAAAGCCGGCCGTAGCGCTTTGCGAATTATTGGCAAAGCATCTTCCTAATCCTTTACAAACAACCTATCTTACTGCCTCTGGCACAGAAGCTATCGAAGGCGCTCTTAAATTAGCAAGACGCTATACTGGTAGAAGTGAAATTATCGCTGCCAATCACGCCTATCATGGCAATACAATGGGAGCTTTGAGTGTCATGGGTTACGAAGAACGTAAACAGCCTTTTAGGCCTTTAATTTCAGATATAAGATTCATTGAATTTAATAATAACAGTCATTTAGAGCATATTACTAGTAAAACAGCTGCCGTACTTCTAGAAACAATTCAAGGCGGTGCAGGTTTTATAGAGCCAAAAAACGACTACCTTTTAAAAGTGCAGAAACGCTGTAACGCTATTGGAGCGCTATTAATTCTAGATGAGATACAACCTGGTATTGGTCGCACGGGAAAACTTTTTGGTTTCGAAAATTACAACTGCATTCCTGACATTGTTGTCACTGGTAAAGGACTTGGAGGTGGATTACCAATAGGTGCTTTTACAGCATCCAAAGAGATGATGGATTCGCTCAAGGACAATCCCAAATTAGGTCACATCACAACTTTTGGCGGTCATCCTGTTATTGCTGCTGCAGCGCTAGCAACATTAAAAGAAATAACCGAATCTAATCTTATAGCCGAAACATTAAGGAAAGAACAGCTCATCAGGAAACATCTTCAACATTCAGCCATAACTGAAATTAGAGGCAAAGGATTAATGCTTGCGGCACTGACAGATTCAGCCAAACTAACTAATAAGGTCATATTAGAATGTCAAGAGAAAGGCCTTATTCTGTTTTGGTTATTGTTTGAACCCAGAGCCATACGAATTACACCGCCACTTACCATTTCAGATTCAGAAATTATTAAAGGGTGTAATATTCTAAAAGATGTTTTAACGAAACTAAATTAAAACAAACAACCGTTCAAACTCTAACTATTTAATAATCAATAACAAAACGGTCTCGCTCTAGTTTTTTGTTAATTACTTTGTTAAAAACAATTAAAAACTAAACAACTATTCCAAGCCTAAGAACACTACATTTAATTCCCGAAGACCAACTGTTGTGCCTATGGAGTTTAGTCATGAAGACGATAACGAAAAATTTTCTCTTACTAGATTTGAATCAATGTTGAAGACCAATAATGTCTTATTCTTTGATTCGACAGAATTTGAAAATATTATACATCACTATCTCAATACCGGTAAAATAGCTTTGGCAAAAAAGGCTATTAAACTAGGTCTGCAACAACATCCAGGAAGTATAAACTTAAAGCTTTTCAAAATTGAGATTTGTGTCTTTGAAGACAAGTTAGATATTGCTGAAACGCTTCTGGATGAGTTATATCATATCGACCCTTTTAATGAAGAAATCTTTATTCAAAAGGCTAATATCTTCTCAAAAAAAGATCAACATCAAGAAGCTATAGATGTTTTATTGCAGGCATTGAACCTAGCCGAAGACTTATCTGATTTGTATTCGTTGATTGGCATGGAATACCTTTTCCTTGATCAATTTGAAGACGCCAAAGTGTATTTCATGAAGTGTCTAGAGGGAGATAATCAAGATTATTCTGCACTTTACAATGTAATTTATTGCTTCGATTTCTTAGATCAAAATGCCGAAGCCATTGATTACTTAAACCTATATCTTGATACAAATCCATACTGTGAAGTTGCCTGGCATCAATTAGGCAAACAATTCTTTGCACTCAAAGAATATGAAAAAGCTTTATCTTCTTTTGAATTTGCCATTATTTCAGATGATCAATTCATAGGAGCTTATCTTGAAAAAGGAAAAGTCTTGGAAAAACTTGGAAGATACAATGAAGCCATTGAGCATTATACTATTACAATGACGCTTGAAGAACCTACCTCATTTGCACTTCTTAGAATTGGACATTGCCATGAAAAACTTGGAGCAGAAGATTTAGCTGTACAATATTACTTTAAGACTGTGCATGAAGATCCACTTTTAGATAAAGGTTGGATTTCTATAACAAATTTCTATAACAAGAAACAAAATTATCAAAAAGCATTATATTACATTAATAAGGCGATTAATATAGATAGCGAAAATGTCGTCTACTGGAAGTTGTATGCACAAATAAATCAGCGCCTAAAATTCTATGAAGAGGCTTCTCATGGCTATAAAAAAACCCTAGAATACGGTAATTTCGAATTAGAAACATGGTTAGCTAGAGCCGATGTGCTTCTAAAAATTGGAGAATATGAAGGTGCTGTAAATAACTTGCTACAAGCGGCAGAATTTTATCCTGAAAACGCAGAGATAGAGTTTAGATTGTCTGGTTTATATTACACTATTAATAAGAGTCATGAGGGTCAATATCATTTAAAAAATGCACTGAGTCTTGATTCTGAATTTAGAATAATACTAGAAGAGTTATTCCCAAAAATTATTAATAAACCGTCGGTGAAACAGATATTCTCTGATCATCAAAATGCATCCAACTAAAATTGATACCTTTGAATTTCTTTAAATTCTAGGTATGCAAAGACGGTTTACAGACTACATAATAATTACTTTAAAAGGATTAGCTATGGGTGCAGCAGATGTTGTTCCCGGTGTTTCAGGAGGCACTATAGCATTTATCTCTGGCATTTATGAAGAATTATTAGAAAGCATAGATGGACTACATTTAGGATTTTTCAAAACCTGGAAAACTGAAGGATTCAAAAATGCCTGGCTTTCTATAAATGGTCATTTTCTTTTAGCACTATTCACGGGCATAGCAATAAGTATTTTTTCACTTGCAAAAGCCATAAAATGGCTTCTTGTAAATGAGCCCATTCTTTTATGGTCTTTCTTTTTTGGGCTGGTAATCGCTAGTATTTTTTACATTGGAAAACAAATTAAAAATTGGAATTTTCTTGTGATCATGGCCATATTACTCGGTGCAGTCGCATCATATATGATTACCATTGCTGAACCATTTGCTTCGCCAGATAGTAATTTATATTTGTTTTTTTGTGGATTTATAGCCATTATAGCTATGATTTTACCAGGAGTTTCAGGTGCCTTCATTTTACTTATCCTAGGTGCTTATCAAACAGCTATAGATACTGTAAACAATCTTCTAGAAGGAGTTACCACGTTTAACCTTGAAGTATTCAAGGCCGCTTTCATAAAATTCTTGATGCTTGCCTTAGGCGCTATAGTAGGCATAAAAGCGTTCTCAAAGATTCTTAATTGGATGTTCAAAAACTATAAAAATTTAACTTTAGCCATTCTTACTGGTTTCATGATAGGTTCACTAAATAAAATCTGGCCATGGAAGAAAGTTTTAAGCTGGAGGATAAACTCGCATAATGAAGAAATTCCTTTACTCGAAAAAAGCATATCGCCATTTTCCTTTCCAGAAGATCCCCAAATAACATGGGCAATCGGACTTGCAATCTTAGGTTTTTTAACTATCTTTTTACTTGAAAGATTAGCAGTTAATCAAAAAGCCAGTGAGTAAAGAAAGAACCCTTATTGACCGCATTTTTTTAATCTTAAAGGGACTCGCAATGGGAGCTGCCAATAAGGTTCCAGGGGTTTCAGGTGGAGTCGTTGCCTTTGTTGGAGGCTTTTATGAAGAATTTATTTTTTCTCTACAAAGTGTTAACGGAAAAGCATTTAAGCTATTGCTTAATGGTCGTTTCAAGAGTTTTTATCGATACATTAACGGCAGCTTTTTAAGTTTATTAATCTTAGGGATGGTTGTTAGTTACTTCAGCGTCTCAAAAATTCTGGACTATCTTATCTCTCATTATGAACTGTACGTATGGAGCGTGTTTTTTGGGATGATTATTGGATCTATTTACTATATAAGTAAGGATTTCAAGGTTTGGAACTTACGAATGTATATCGCCCTTTTACTTGGTATTGGAATTGGTATTGGCATAAGTTTCTTAGATCCAGCTAAAGAGAATGACAATCTTTGGTTTGTCTTTTTTTGTGGTATGATCAGTGTTTCTGGGATGACACTCCCAGGGTTTTCTGGATCTTTTATACTAATTCTTTTAGGTAATTATGTACTTCTATTAGTGGACTCTGTAAATGCGTTATATGATACATTTTATGAAATACTATCTGGTGATTTTAGTTTCTTTGATAATCCTATTCGAATAAGAATGCTCAAAGTTCTAAGTGTATTTACATTTGGATCGTTAACTGGTTTGGTATCCTTATCTCATATTCTTAACTATGTACTAAAGCACTATAAAAACACGACACTTTCAGTTCTTACAGGTTTTATAATCGGTTCCTTAGGTATGGTTTGGCCTTGGAAAAAAACCATCTATAAAACTAGCGAGGATGGGACCTTTTTATTAGATTCTCTTGGAGGAAAAGTAATTGAAAATTACCAGCGTTATATTCCGCAATTAACCACAGATACCTATATAGCGATTGGTTTTATTATTTTAGGAATTCTTGTTGTGTTGGCACTGGATTGGTACGGAAAGCGAACAAAAAAAGAATATGCGTAGATTTGGCCTTATTGGAAAGAACATTTCCTATTCATTCTCTAAAACCTATTTCTCCAAGAAATTCAAGGCAGAAAATATTCAAGATTGTAGTTACGACAATTTTGATTTATCTGACATTTCCGAATTCATATCCGTAATAAAGAATACTAAAAATATCAGTGGTCTGAATGTCACTATTCCTTATAAGGAAGAAGTGATTCCTTATCTCGATAAACTTAATAAAAAAGCAAAGACAATAGGCGCGATAAATACAATTAAGATTACAAAAAAGGGGAAACTAATTGGCTATAATACGGATTATTACGGTTTTAAAAAAACCATAGAACCCATCTTGAAATCACATCATCAAAAAGCTCTCATTCTAGGTACTGGCGGTGCTTCCAAAGCAATTGCTTATGCTCTTGAAAAATTAAATATACAAGTGACTTATGTCTCTAGAAACCCATCATATCCAAATCAATATAATTACACAGACCTTACAGAAGAGGTCCTTAATGACTACGGCGTAATTGTTAATTGCACACCTTTAGGCACACATCCAAATATTTCTGAATATCCCCCTATTCCTTATAAATCACTTACAAAAAACCATCTTTTATTTGATTTGATATACAATCCTGATGAAACAGAATTCTTGAAAAAAGGACGAAAACAAGGCGCTACTATTTGCAACGGTCTTCAGATGCTTCACTTACAAGCAGAAAAAGCTTGGGATATATGGAATTAAGTATTTAACAGCTCGCAAAATCTTAAAAACGTCATGATCCTTTTTATTTGCAACAGTAGTTAGTATCTTTATAAGGTAGTTGAACAAATTCATTTAAGCAATGACTGAGAAAGATAACCTGCAAGAAGCAGATGGACACAAAGAAAATGTAATTCCTGAAATTGAAATTCCTCAGGAAGAATCGCAAAAAACTAACATAGAGCACCCTGAAGTTAAAGCAACTGAAGAAGGAGAAGGTGATATCGTTGATGAAATTGAAGAATCTAATGCCGAAGAAAGCGAAGATGAAGGTGTTAAAGATAGGCACGATATTGAATTGAAGGATTATCACGCCATGTCAATGGAAGATATCGTGAGTGAATTCAATAGACTTGTAAAATATGAAAAAGTACAAGCTTTAAAAGCTCATGCCGACAGTATCAAAAAAGAGTTCAGTGCAAAATTCAATCATTTTTTAGAAGAAAAAAAAGAAGAATTCGTAAATGATGGCGGCAACAAAATTGATTTTTACTTTTCAAGTCCATTAAAAAAACGCTTCAACGATATCTACAAGGAGTATCGAGAAAAAAGAACTGCACATTATAAGAACATTGAACAGAATCTCAAGGAAAACCTTAAGAATAGACTTGCAATTATTGATGAAATAAAGGGATTACTTAATGTTGAGGAGAGTATCAATTCTACATACAAACATTTTAAAGAACTCCAAGAAAGTTGGAAAAAAGCAGGAGCTATTCCAAGAAACGATTATCGCGATGTATGGAATAATTATCACCATCATGTTGAGAATTTTTATGACTTCTTACATTTAAACCGTGATTTACGTGATTTAGATTTTAAACACAATCTAGAGCAAAAAATCAAAATCATAGAACAAGCTGAAGAACTTGCAAAAGAGGACAATAGTAACAGAGCTTTTCGCGAATTACAAGTATTACATAAAATGTGGAAAGAAGAGCTTGGTCCTGTCGCAAAAGAGCACAGAGATAACATCTGGGAACGCTTTAGTGCTGCCACTAAAGCCATACACGAAAAAAGACAATACTATTTTGCTCATTTAGATGAAATATATGAGCAAAATCTAATCAAGAAAAATGAAATAATTGAAAAAATAGATTTGGTTTCGGCAGATGATTCTAATAATCATAGTGCTTGGCAAAAGAAAATAAAAATGATAGAAACGCTTCGTGAAGAGTTTTTTCAGACAGGAAAAGTGCCAGTTAAAGTCAATGAAGCTACATGGAAAAAATTTAAAGAATCTGTTAGGAGTTTCAACAGAAACAAAAATAACTTTTATAAAAATTTAAAAAAGGATCAATACGAAAACCTTCAAAAAAAGCTTGACCTCATTAAAATTGCTGAAGAAAACAAAGATAATTCAGATTTCAAGGTAGTAACGCCATTAATGAAAAAAATCCAAAGTGAATGGAAATCTATTGGTCATGTCCCAAGAAAAGACAGTGATAAAATTTGGAAACAGTTCAAAAGTGCGTGTAATCATTATTTTGATAAGTTCCATGCAGAAAGAAAGGCCGAAAACAAAGAAGAAGAAGAAGCTCTAGAAAAGAAAAATGCTATTCTAGAAAAAATAAAAAACATTACACTATCTGGCAAACAAGATAAAGACATTACACTTATAAAATCTCATGTTGAAGCATGGAAACAATTGGGACGTGTACCCAACCACAAACGTTTTGTCGAAGGTAAATTCAACAAAGCTGTTGAGGCTGCTTATGGTAAGTTAGACATGGATAAGAATGACATTGAGCTGATAAAGTTTGATAATAAATTAGAAACCCTTTCTAATCACGAGAACTCTAGGCATTTAGACAACGAGCGTTCTTTTATAAGGAAAAAAATTGATGACGTTAAATCAGAAATCAATCAACTAGAGAACAATCTACAATTCTTCTCTAACGTAAAAGATGATAATCCACTTGTAAAAGAGGTATATCAAAACATAAATAGACATAAAGATAATCTCCAACTATGGAAGGATAAGCTTAAGAAAATAAAAGCTCACTACTAAACATATCAAACCCTACTTACAAGAAAAAAAAAGAATAATAGTTTTGTATGCTTATGAATATGTAACTACCTCTCTTGTAAGTAGGGTTTTGACCCTAACTAAACTAACTAAAACTGCTTAAAACTTAATCAGAAACCTACCCCTGATTAAGAGTCCCTTTATTAACTGAGTGCATTTAATAAAAGTGTCTATTAAACTGCATTCATATTATATACGTTTAATCCTACAAGTTTGGATTTCAGAATAATAAAAAAATTAAACTTTTTTTGCCTCTTCCCAAAAAACGTCCATTTCTTCTAAGGTCATATCCTTTAACAACTTTCCTAATTGTTTGGCTTTACTCTCTAGATACTGAAACCGTTTGGTGAATTTTTTATTAGTTCTTTCTAGAGCATTTTCAGGGTTAATATTTAAAAATCTAGCATAATTTATCATTGAAAAAAGAACATCACCAAACTCATTCTCCATAGCTTCCTTGTCCTTTTTTCTCACTTCTTCGTGAAATTCACCTAACTCCTCTTGTATTTTTTCCCAAACTTGGTCGGGTTCCTCCCAATCAAAGCCAACGCCAGCAACTTTATCCTGGATTCTATTTGCCTTTACTAAAGCAGGCAAACTTTTAGGTACACCTTCTAAAACACTAAGCTTACCTTCTTTTAGTTTTAAGTTTTCCCAATTACGCTTTACTTCTTCTTCATCTTGCACTTTTACATCGCCATAAATATGAGGATGCCGTGATATGAGCTTATCACAAATACCATGTGCTACATCTGCTATATCAAAATCTCCTGTTTCACTACCAATTTTAGCATAAAAAACTATGTGCAGTAATACATCTCCTAATTCTCTTTTTATCTCCTGAAGATCTTTATCTAGAATAGCATCACCTAGCTCGTAGGTTTCTTCTATTGTTAAATGTCTCAAAGATTCAAAGGTTTGTTTTTTATCCCATGGACATTGTGCTCTAAGCTCATCCATGATAGTTAATAAACGATCAAATGCTTTTAACTGGTCTTTTCTAGTATTCATATGAGTCTTAATGTTGAATGCAAAAGTACGTTTTATACAATCACTTAAAGAACACAATAGGTGATTGGTTTTCAATATTATTTCTATTTTTAGAATATGAAATTCAAATACTCATTATTAGCATTATTTTTTACACTCTGCAGTTGCCTCCAAGATAGTCAACATACAACTTATGTCTATAAAGCATCAGAAACTCCAACGATCGATGGTCTTGGTAATGACGCATGTTGGAGCAACGGTTTTTGGTTACCCTTAGAGCAAGTTTGGTTGGGTGAATCGCCTTCTTCAGAAGATTTCACAGGACAATATCAACTGAGTTGGTCCGAAGATGCGTTATATCTGCTTGTTAAAATTAAGGATGATGTGCTTTTCGATCAGCATGAAGACCCATTAACACTTTGGTGGGATGATGATTGTGTTGAAATATTTATAGATGAAGACAATTCTCATGGTGAACATCAATATAATCATAACGCGTTTGCATATCATGTTGCCATGGATGGCAATGTTGTAGACCTTGGACTCGATAAAAAACCACATCTATATAACGACCATGTCATCAGTAAAAAAGTAACAACAGGAAATACAACTACTTGGGAACTATCTATAAAGCTTTATGACGATTCTTTCGTTGATGGAAAGGAAAACACACCGCGTAAACTAAAATCAGGAGAAACGATTGGTTTTGCTCTAGCCTATTGTGATAATGATGGCAGTAAAGAACGTGAGAATTTTATTGGCTCCGAAATGGTGGTAGGAGAAGACAAAAATCGTGGATGGATTGATGCAGGAATTTTTGGAGATTTACTTTTAGAAGAGTAATTTTTTTATTGCATAGTTACATTACTGTATTTAGCATTCACAACAATTGTTTTATTACTATTTCCTCCTTCCGGATAATTCTTTATCACTTTTTTAGATGTACTTTCATTATTGAATTTCGAACGACTTCCTCTAAACAATAAATCATAATCTGTTTTTGGTAATGAAATCACAGCATCACTATTCTCTAGTATAATATTAAGGCTACTAAAAGAATCATCTATATTACTGATTGTTAAATCTCCAAAGCTTCCATCAATAATAGCCCTATTAATTAATGAATTGATATCAATATTTGATGAATTTGATGTTAATACCAAACGCCTTACATTATTCAATTTTGCTTCCTCAACATAGTTTAGTTTTAGGTCACCTTCAATCCAATTATTAATCGACACATCTGTATAAGAAGCATTGATGGAAGTTGAACTTCCATCAATACTATTAGCTACTAATTTACTATGTGACAAATCTGCTTTTAGGTTAGAGACGTTAGAAACGAACTTCAATTCGCCATGCCTCACATTCACCTTGAGTTTGGCATCTTTAGGCATCTTTATCTTGATGGTCTTCTTGATTTTAGAATTAGAGTCATCTCCAAAAAGGTTTCCACGTCTTTCTACCCTCTCTTCAAAAAGCTTTGTTCTTTCTCGCGCTCGCTCTTCCATACGCTTAGCTCTTTCTTGAAGCTTTTCCTCGTAGTCTTCTCCGTATTTTTGTGTTAATTTTTTATCTAAGGATTCCCCCCAAGCTTCCATTTTTTTGGCATATTCATCACCCCATTTTTCGCCAAATTCTTCACCCCACTTCTCCATCTTCTCTTCAAAATCTTTTCCCCAACCCTTTTCAAATTTTTCTCCCCAAGCTTCCATTTTCTTGGCAAAATCTTCACCGAAATTTTCTCCAAAATCTTCACCCCATTTCTCCATCTTGGCTTCAAAGCCTGAATCTACGAAGTTACGCGCCCAAGTTTTCATTTTTTCTTTATAGCCCGGACCGTATTTTTTATCAAAACCCTTACTCCATTCATCTAGATATGCTTCTCCTCTTTCTTCATATTCATCAGTATCAAAGTTGACAGATGTCACCCCTTCTGGCAAATCAAGCATTTCAGGGAAATTTGGAAAATTTAGAGATTCTAATAGTTTTTCTGGAAGCGCAGGCACTTCTGGAATCTCTGGAAACTCTGGCATTTCAGGAACCTCAGGCAATTCTGGCATTTCAGCCAGCACAGCGCCAATGTTTTCTAGAGCTCCTAAACTCTCTAAACTTGTTAAATGTGCTAGGTTACCAAGTTCAGAACCCCAAGCCCAACTAGACAATGTACCTTTCGTTTTAATAGATACATTATCTCCATACCCTTCAATCGTCAAGTCCCATTCTTTCAATGCTTTTTGCAAATCTTCTTTTGACAGTTTAGTGCTCTCAATATAAGCCTCAATCTCAACAATATTCTTGTTCCAAGTCTCAAACTCAATATTTGCGAAACTGGTATTCAAGTCTATGGTTACATCCTTATTAACATCAATAGATTTCGATGTCTTCTGAAGTTTCTCTTGGGCATTGATACTCAATATGCCCACAAAAAACAGCATTGCTATATTATATGATATTCGTTTCATTTTGATTGTTGTTTAATTCGTTTAATTGATCTTTTAATCGTTGCAATAAATTCAAGCGCAGTTTCAAGTTGTTTATCAAGGCATCTACGGTTTCAATATTAGGACCAGTTTCAGTCAGTTCTTTATTCAAGTGATCATACTCTGTGTTTAAATCACCTAATCGTTTTAAATAGCCATCTATGAGCTCCATATTTTCAGGTGCATAAGTCATCTTAGCCAATTCCATATTAATACTCGCTAGGTAATAATTTTCAACCTTTTTCAAATCTGGAGAAATATCTCCTAGTGACTGTATTTGAGTCTTTTTCTCTTCAACTTCTACTAATTCTGGATTAACAACCTCTTTATCCATTTGTGTAAAGATGCCATAGCCTAATCCAAGGAATACTATCAACGCTGCTGCAATCTTCAAGAAGAAAAATGAATTTGACCTTTTAATAGGAAGTTCTTCTTCAAGTCTTTGCAAAAATCGCGCATCGTGTCCTTCAGGCATTTGCCCTTTAGCTAATTTTGAATCCTCTTCAAACAGTTTTCTAATATCCCGTTTCATGATGTGCTTGTTTTAATAATTCTTTTAATTTCACCTTACCTCTCGATAATTGTGTTCTAGATGCTACCTCAGAAACACTTAATATCTCAGATATTTCTTGATGGTCATAACCCTCGATCAAAAAAAGCATAAGAACATATTTGTACTTCTCAGGCAAGGTTTCAATGGCAGTTTTAATATCCTCGATAGATATCGTATCATCAACCATCCAATTGTCATCCGTACTCGTATCGACTACTTTTAAGTGTACATCTTCAAGTTCAACTAATCGCTGTTTCTTCGCTTTTAGTGTGTCTATACTTGTATTAATAACAATGCGTTTTAACCATGCTCCAAAAGTGACTTCTGCCTTGAATTGTCCTAACCTCTTAAAGGCTTTTATAAATGATTCCTGTACGATATCTTCAGCTTCCATAGAATCTTTTACAAACCTATTGGCCACGACATACATCCCGTTGCAATATTGATTGTACAATTGCATCTGCGCCTTGCGATTGTTCTTCTTACATTGTTCTATAATGTCGATTGTTAGTCCTTGCACTTTTTGATTTTGGTTAGTTGCCTTTAAAAGACGATACAAAAAATTGAATGTTGCAAAAAGTTACATAATTTTCTTTCAGTAACAACAAATTCAGAAGATTCAACGTTATGGTTTATCCTATTACTCCTGAATTTGAATTATATTTATACTTTAAATTAATCCTACAGAATCCCTTATGAATACGTTTTTAAAGTGGTTACTCCTACTCGTTTTTTTTGCGGCTATCGCCACATTTACCTATAGTTATTTTAATGGTGGGTTAGGGAGCAAACGTAAAAGCCCGAAGAAAACAGTAAGTTTTAGTGTAGATAATCTCAACCTTAAAGTGTTTTACAATAGACCTTCGAAACGTGAACGCGATATTTTTGGTGGATTAGTACCCTATAACGAAGTCTGGCGAACAGGTGCGAATGAAGCGACTACCTTTGAGACTAACAAAGCATTAAAAATTGGTAAGGACTCCCTTCCTGCAGGAAAATACACTTTATGGACCATTCCAAATGACACTTTATGGCAAATAATGTTTAATACTAAGCAATATGATTGGGGAGTTGATGAAAACATGAAACCCTTGCGGCAACCAGAATTTGACCTTATTAATATTTCTATTTCACCTCAAGATATCCCAAATACAGTTGAGCAATTCACCATTGCTTTTGACAATTCTACCGATAATCTATATTTAACGTTGGCTTGGGACAAAACCAAGATTGCTGTTCCTTTAAAATAAAGTCCTATTTTAGATAAACATTTGTGCATTCGTGGCAAAAAACAAAAAATCAGCTTTAAACGTGCAAAAAGGTATTTCAGATTCTGATATATCTAATACATCTTCCATCCTAAACATTCAACAAAAAAGAAAAACACAACCAACCGCTGACGAGTTAATAGATGGTATTTTAAAGGGAAACATAACCGATTTAAGTCGTGCTATTACCTTGGTAGAAAGTACAAATCGTGAACATCTACAAAAAGCAAATGCCATTATTCAAGGTTGTCTGTCTCATGCTAACAAGTCTATTCGTATAGGCATAACTGGTGTTCCAGGCGTCGGTAAAAGTACGTTTATTGAAACCTTTGGAAAATTGCTTACAACTTCAGGTAAAAAAGTAGCTGTTCTAGCTGTTGACCCAAGCAGCTCCTTAACAAAAGGTAGTATTTTAGGTGATAAGACACGTATGGAAGACCTGGTAAGGGATGATAATGCTTTTATTCGTCCATCAGCCTCTGGAGAATCGCTTGGTGGTGTGGCAAGAAAAACACGCGAAACCATTATCTTATGTGAGGCTGCAGGTTTTGATACTATTATTATAGAAACTGTTGGTGTCGGCCAAAATGAAATCGCCGTACATAGTATGGTAGATTTTTTCTTGTTATTAAAATTAGCCGGTGCAGGAGATGAACTGCAAGGTATTAAACGCGGTATCATAGAAATGGCAGATGCCATAGCCATTAATAAAGCGGATGGTGAGAACCAAAACGCAGCCAAATTGGCAAAAATAGAGTTCAATAGAGCCTTGCACCTCTATCCTGCTAAAGATTCTAATTGGTTACCCAAAGTAGTGGTTTGTAGTGCGCTCGAAAATGAAGGTATCTACAATATTTGGAATATGATCAAGGATTATGAACACTCCATGAAATCGTCTCAATATTTCTACACAAAAAGAAATGAGCAAAACAAGTTTTGGTTAACCCAAACCATTGAAGAGCGTTTGAAATCAAATTTCTTTCAGAATGCTAAAATAAAAATAGAGCTTAGTAAGCAATTGCAGCTTATTGAGGAGAACAAAACAACACCTTTTGCAGCGGCAGATGTTCTTCTTAATCTATGAGAAGTTCTCTTTATACCAATTTACCTGATGTGTCACTCCTTCTAAAAGTGTCGTCTTCGGGTTATAGTCAAGTAATCTACGTGCTTTATCAATATTAGCACAGGTGCGTAATTGATCGCCTACTCTAGCTTCAACAACGTTAATATCGATACTTTGCCCTAACACTTTTTCTACAGCTTCAATACCATCTTTAGTTGTATTCTCAGCCTCAGTTCCTAGATTGAATATTTCTCCGTTAACCACATCTTCCTTACCAACCACACTCACAACACCGTCAACTATATCTCCAACATAAGTAAAACTTCGCAAGTGAGTTTCGCTACCTTTATATAATGGAAAAGGTTTGCTATTCAAAGCATTAGCAATGAGTTTTGTGTACATCTTTTCTGGACGCTCTCTAGGACCTATCACAGAATACAATCGTAACGAACACGAATTAAACTTTTTTTCTCTACTTTTTTGCAATATTAATTGCTCAGCAGCCAATTTAGTCACACCATAAAAAGAGGCTGGTTTTGGTGCAATATCTTCTGGATATGTCGCTTCCAATCCATAGATTGAAGACGTACCTATATTTATCATCAATTTTAGGTCATTACATTCAAGGGCATAATCCACCAAATTTCTTGTGGCTATAACATTATTAGTTAAATAATCTTCAAAAGTTGACGTTTTTGATATGCCTGGCTGCGCTGCGAAATGAAAAATATGGTTGATATCTGTAGGCAACACGCCGGCAAGATTTTCATTTCTAAGATCCGTTTTTATTATGTTTATCCCTTTATCAGTTAATGCTTTCGCATTAAGATTCTTCAGCTCTAAGCTATAATACGGTGAGAAATTATCGACTCCTATAACTTCATGCCCTAAACTGTGTAATCGTTCTGATGTATGAGATCCAATAAAACCAGCAGCTCCTGTGACTAATATTTTCATAATAACTATTTAAGGAGTGCAAGTTAACATCTTTTTTATGTTTAAAATCGACAATA
This sequence comes from Flavobacteriaceae bacterium, assembly GCA_014238425.1. GTDB lineage: Bacteria > Bacteroidota > Bacteroidia > Flavobacteriales > Flavobacteriaceae > JABABD01. The sequence goes on from JABABD010000009.1 coordinate 200,808, forward strand.
TATAACCAGTCAACTAAAATCATCTATTTTTGTTCCAACTAACGACCAATTGATGACATTCGATTTTACGATTATCGTCCCTGTATACAACGAAGAAGAAAATTTAATTCGTGTAGAAAAGGAATTACTAGCCTATAAAAAAATAGCCTCAAAACCTACTTGTATCTTGTTTGTTAATGACGGCTCAAAAGATAAAAGTCAATCAATCATTGAGGACATATGTTCAAGAAATAATGGTTTTGAATATATATCATTTAAAGAGAATAGAGGATTAAGTACTGCTATTAAAGCAGGATTTGACCATGTAAAGACACCATTGCTTGGGTATATTGATTCGGATCTTCAAACATCTCCAGAAGATTTCAATTTATTACTGCAACACAGTGATGCATACGATTTGGTAACAGGTGTAAGAGCAGATAGAAAAGACTCTTTTGTTAAAAATATGTCTTCAAAAATAGCGAACGGAATCAGGCGTACTTTCACCCATGACGGAATGGATGATACGGGCTGCCCATTAAAAGTAATTAAAAGTAATTATGCCAAACGAATTCCCATGTTCAAGGGGCTTCATCGCTTTTTACCAGCTATGATCCTGTTGCAAAATGGCAAAATAATTCAAATTCCTGTTAGGCATTTCCCTCGTATCGCCGGTACAGCAAAATTTGGTCTTTGGAATAGATTATTAGGACCACTATCAGATTGTTTTGCTTATTTATGGATGAAGCGAAAATATATTAATTACGAAGTTGGAAAGAAAAGCGAATGAGCGATTGGATTATATATAGTATTGGGTTCACCGCCCAGATTCTTTTTTCATCAAGGCTTGTTATACAATGGATAACTTCTGAAAGACAGAAAAAAGTCATTACCCCTTCGCTGTTTTGGATTCTGAGTTTAATTGCATCTTTTTTACTTTTTATTTATGGCTATTTAAGAGATGATTTTGCCATTATGCTTGGACAAGCCCTAACTTATTTTATATACATAAGGAATTTACAATTACAAAATGAATGGCAAAAAATACCAATCGTTATAAGGTTACTATTATATGGTATTCCGACATTAATGGCCATTTATTACTTTAATAATAATATCATTGATAAAGACAATCTTTTTAGGAATGAAGCTATTCCCTTTTGGCTATTAATGCTTGGTGTTATTTCTCAAATTGTTTTCACATTACGTTTTATATATCAATGGTTATATTCTGAGAGACTCAAAAAATCTGCCTTACCATTTGGGTTTTGGTTATTGAGTTTAATTGGTTCCTTACTAATTTTAGTATATGCCATTTATAGAAAAGATCCTGTGTTATTTATTGGCCATATACTAGGTGCTACTATTTATGTTAGAAATTTGATATTATTACATAATCAAGATGCTGGAGAAACTACAACATAAGCCCATTCTTACTATAGTCATTGTGGTTGGTTTGATGTTATTAATAAACATTGATTCACTTCAAGTCACCATAATGGAAGCGCGTAATTTCATTACGGCGCGAGAGATGGTTACTGATGGTAACTGGCTATTAACAACTATGAATGGCACACCTCGGTATCAAAAACCACCGTTACCAACATGGCTTACAGCAGTATCTTCGATGGTATTTGGAATGAAGCATCTTTTTGGTTTACGATTGCCTGCCATTTTAATGGTAATGACTACAGGGATTTATGCCTATTTCTTATCCTTTGAATTGTTGCAAAACAAAAAACAGGCTTTGGTAAATGGATTACTCACTATCACTTCTTTTTATGTGATTGCTATTATAATTGAAGCTCCTTGGGATATTTATGCACATGGATTTATGTTAGTTGCTATATATCATTTATTTCAATTGTTTCAAAAGATCAACAATTATTGGAAGCATACTATTATAGCTGGAATATTTATTGGTTTTTCCATTTTAAGCAAAGCTCCCGTTTCTGTTTATGCCTTACTACTACCATTTTTAATTGCTTACGGAATTGTTTTTAAGTACAAACATCTTAAATCCAAACTATTTTCCTTCGTGTCTTTATTGATTTTAGCATTGGCTATTGGCGGCTGGTGGTTTTTATATGTGCGCTATAACGACCCACAAACATTCCTTGCTATTACCAGTAAAGAAACTGGTAATTGGTCCAGTTATAATGTGCGCCCTTTTTACTATTACTGGAGTTTCTTTACACAAAGTGGTTTATGGACAATACCTGCATTTATCTCATTACTATATCCGTATTTGAAATCTCGAGTAACTAATTTAAAAGCCTATAGGCTTACTTTTTTCTGGACTATTTTCGCTGTGATTCTACTATCCATTATCCCAGAAAAAAAATCCAGATATCTTATGCCCGTGCTTATTCCTTTGGCATTAAACACTGGTTTTTACGTCAATTATCTCATTGAAAAATTCAAGAATCTAAAAGACAAGAGAGAGATTCTACCTGTGTATTTCAATTTCGGGCTCATAGGATTGATTGGGATAGCTTTTCCGTTCTTGTATTTCTTTTTAAAGGACAGTTTAGATAGTAAATATCTTGTTTGGTTCTTGATTGCTTCCATAGTGTTGTTTTTTTTAGGTGTAGCTATCATACTGCAACTAAAACGAAAGCATATTAGCAATGTATTTTTATTGACTATCGGTTTTATGGTAAGTGTTTTCCTGTTTGTATTACCAATGACTAGTGCCTTAATAAACAGTAATTACAAACCTATTATAGAACTACAGGGAAATGCAACAAAAGAAAACCTCAACGTTTATGTCTTCAATTATGTCTCCCCAGAAATGATTTGGCAATATGGAGCCAAAATCCCTCAAATAAAGCTGAATGATTCTGTTTACAATTACCCGAAAGAAAAACAATTTGGATTGTTAACAAATGATATTAGTCCTGAAGATTATGAGCTTTTGAGTACAAAGTATCTTATGGAGGAAACGCAAACATTCGATTTGAATACCACCAAACCTGAATCAAGGAAATATAGAGAACGGTTGATGAATCATTATTATATTCTCACAAAGAAATAAAGCGTTTTTCTAGATAGCCTTTTAATTTATAGAACATAAAACCTGATAAGGCCCCGAAGATCATTCCACAGACGATATCTAAAGGATAGTGCACACCTATGTATACACGACTATAGGCCATCAAAGCTGCCCAAAATAACAACACAAATACTAAATATTTATAGTACGGTTTCAATAAAAGACCAGTAAATATTGCCACTGCCATAGAATTGGAAGAATGCCCAGAAAAAAAACCAAACGTACCGCAGTAATCTTTAACCATGCGCATTAACCCTTTCAAACTCTCTTCTCTACAAGGTCTAAAACGTTCAAAACCATCCTTAAATAGGTTCGTTACTTGATCTGTAAAGGCTACCATTAATATCGCAGAAATAACAATAATCAAAAACACCTTCTTATCGTACTTCTTGAACATCAGGTATAACAGCAAAAGATAAAAAGGAGCCCAATACCATTTGGTGGTATATGCAAGCCAAAAACCATCCCACGTAGGGCTTCCTAAATTATTTAGGAAAAGAAATAAATCTTTATCGTATTCTAAAAGGGTTTCAATCATTTTTATTCTTCATAACGAGATACCTCTCGGTCGTAAAAATCGTAAGCCTCTTGCATTAATTGTTCAGCTTCAGTTTCTAATTCTTTTTGGTCATGCTGATCAAAATCTTCTAACCACTGCACTTCATCATTTTCAAGATTTAATATAAATCTTGGAAAATCTGTATGGATAACGAATTGTGCGTTAGGAAAATCTGTATTATCACCAAGAATGAACTTTGGAAAATCCATAAGTTATGTATGTTTTGATTTTATTAATCGATTTGTTAAATAATTGAACCGAATATACAATAAAATAGCCGCAGTAGTAAGCCCTGCAAGTAAGCCAAGCCATATACCAAAACTTCCGTATGCATCTTCTTTTCCTAAAAACCAACTCACTGGAAATCCTACGACCCAATAAGAAATGAATGTTATAATTGTTGGTATCATAACATCCTGCAAACCTCTTAACGCTCCGAGTACAACGACTTGTATCCCATCAGATATTTGAAAAATAGCAGCTGCCAATAATAATTTAGCAGCAATACCAATAACCTCTGTATTATCGGCAAGATTCTCAGCATCGTTTAGATCTACATATATTTTCGGTAATTCTGCATGGAATAATAAAAAGAAAACTGCGAAGATGATCTCTAAAATCGTGGTCAATAAAAATATTGAGAAAGCAATGCGTCTCAGTTCTTTAAAATTCTGTAATCCTTTTTGATTACCAACACGTATCATACTTGCTACACTTAATCCCATAGCTACCATAAAGGTCATAGATGCAAGGTTAAGAGCTATCTGATTAGCGGCTTGAGGATTCTTACCCAATAATCCACTTAGCCAAATAGCAGCAGTGAAAATAGCTACCTCAAAAAACATCTGCATAGCACTCGGAAATCCAAGATTTACCACCTTCCTAATCATTTTACGTTCTAATGAAAAGAACTTAATATTAATTACAAAGGCTTTAGATTTTTTATGTGACTTCAACAAGAACCATAAGAAAATCACCATAATCACTCTAGATGCTAGAGTACCATAAGCGGCTCCAACGATTCCCAATTCCGGAAAGCCAAATTTCCCAAAGATTAGTAAGTAATTGAGTATAACATTAACAATATTTGCTAAAATCGTGGCATACATTGGATATTTGGTCATGGATAATCCATCACTAAATTGCTTAAAAGCTTGAAATATAATCAACGGTATTAGTGATGCTGCAACCAAATTAAGGTATGGTATGGCCAATTCAACCACTTCTACTGGTTGCTTCATATAATACAAAAGCGGCTCTGCTAAAAATACCATCAAGAAAAGACTTATACCCAAAACGGTACATAAAAAGAGCCCATGCTTAAATGATGATTTACCTGATGAAAAGTTATTTTCTGCATCTGCCTCTGCAACTAATGGAGTTATAGCTGTTGAAAACCCAATACCCAACGACATTGCAATAAACATGAAACTATTACCAAGAGATACTGCGGCAAGCTCTGCAGTACCTAATTGCCCAACCATAATATTATCGACAAATTGTACAAACGTATGGCCTAGCATACCAAGCATAACAGGAGCTGCAAGCTTCCAGTTGTATTTAAATTCTTTAGTGTATTGAGATAATTGCACTAGGCTGATTTAGTACGTAAAGGTAAATTATAGAAGCCATTTTTGCCCAATGAATGGAAGCAAAAACATAAAGTTAATAAGTTGTTGATAAACAGTCGTAACTTTCTTACAATGAATATGTTAAAATATCTATTTTTATTTAGTTAAAAAAACAAACCGTATTGTACATAAGGTTTTTACGACACTCTGCTATTAATGGTGTCAAATTCTACTGCAATGAATTTACTTATGTACACTAGAAACATTTTAGCTATTTATTTTAGAGGGATTTAAAAATACTGTAGGTTAAAACGTTTCGAACCAAAGAGAGCTTTAAAGGGGCTCTCTTTTTTTACAGATTATTTTATTATTAAAACGCAACCATAACGCAAATCAAACATCTATATATAGACATCAACATGTTATGAAAAATCTCCTTATCCTACTATTTACATTTTTAGTTTTCGTTTCTTGTAGTACAAACGATGATACCCCTGGACCCGAAAAACTGATAGGCACTTGGCTTTTAATCGAGCAATATTCTGATCCAGGAGATGGTAGCGGTGATTTTACTTCCGTAAATAGCCAAAAGACCATAGAATTCTTGAATGATGGAGCCATTGCTTCAAATGGTAGTCTGTGTTCAATGAATATAGTTTCGGATGTCGAAACGCTAGGAAATTATGATACTTCAGAGAATTCAATTAGCCCTAGCAATTGCTCCTCCTCGAATTATGTTTTGAGTTATTCGATAAACGGAAGCAATCTAATCGTTAACTATCCATGTATAGAAGCTTGCAGTCAGAAATTCAAGAAAATCTAAATAGAATCAATTATCAATTGATAACTATGCGTCTTATATGTACCTTATTTTCAAAGGTTATTTTTACAAGGTATAATCCACTGTTTAGATCTTTTATACTTAGACTTTCATCGTTATGAATTGACGTTTTTAATACCCTTGCGCCAAGAGTATTAAAAATTTCCAAATCACTGTTCTGATTGATTCCTTTAATATTTAGATAATCAGTTGTTGGATTAGGAAATATGATGATACTAGGAATACTATCATCTTGTAAGCTTAAGGTGTTCATCCAAGTATTTCCTACTTGGTCACCCCAAATATATTCGACTAAGTCTGGTTGATCAATAAATGGATTGCGATTACGCTGCCAATTATAAACAACATTGTTTCTATTCATTTCAAAATCATCAGGTGGGTCATTTCTATGCCAAGTCAATAATGTTGTTAAATCTCCTAATTGGCCAACAGTACTATTGTCTGGATTGCCAGCAACAACATCTAGACCATTATAACGTATAGTGAGGAAAAATATACTTCTAGCAACATCACCTTGCCAGCTTCCTTGATTACCTGACGGACCTGAATATTCTCCATAATCTTGGTTGCCACGTGAGCTATTCTCTGGTCCATCTGTTGCTCTAAGTCCATGTGCATCTGAATTTGCATGTCTTAAGGAATCAGCCTCAGTGGTAACAAATACATTTATACCATCTGCTATTTCATCAGTTTCAATATCATTAAACCCACCTCTAGATCTTGGGTAGGTATGTTCTCTATTCCAAAGACCTGCATTACTTCCTCCACTCGTTTGAAAATCTAATTTTGGACGCTGCTGTTCAGTATACAAGAGCCATACTTGATTACTATTAAGTGGGCTTTGATCTGCTTCTTTTAAAATATCAATAACATCGCTATAGGTATGAGAGCGTACTGTTGCAGGATTCGCAACTACATCTTGAACTGCTTGAACCAATGTGGCACCTGCAAATCCATTAATTGGGTCGTAATATCCCGCTGGAATAACTGGAGCAACAACCCCAAATGTTGGACTTAAAGGTGTTCCCCAAGAAGCAGTAACAAAATCATTGTCCACAATACGCAACTTAATATTATCATTCAACCGATTGTATCCAGCAGGCAAGGTTTCAAAGCTAATTTCCATCACTTCATCACCTTCATCTATGGCATCATCGATAATCTGTATGGTTTTAATTGCTACGTTCATTCCTGTTGGAATGGTAACAGACAAGTTTCCAGAATAATCTGAAGTATTAAAACCTCCGTTTGTAAGAGTAAAATTAAAATTGAGTTCAGTCGTAACGTTAGTTTCTGTAGTAAAAATAATATCAAAGGTATCTCCTTCGTTATACTCAGTAGCAGAAACAGAAATCGTTATTCCATTGAACTGAGTTCCACTACCATCATTTAAAGCGCCAGGTGTTGGTGTCTTGACTTCGTAAGTACCATCATCTTTACGCTGAATGGATTCTGTAGTTTGATTACCGTTTTCATCTTCATTTGTTTGAATAGAAATCCCTAGTAAACCTAAAAGTATTGTATCATCTGCATCATTAGTATCATAAGCCAACGCATCAATTAAATTTACCGAAGTAGCTAAAGTACCATCAGGAAAATTGACTGCGGCATCTTCGTAGATCACCACAGCATCCGCTCCATTTTGAATAGCATTGTCAAAGAGAACATAATCAGGAACTGGAGAGACTCCATTGCTTCCAATTAAAAAAATACCATTAACATCTGTCGTAAAACCATCGAGATCAAGCGCAAAGTAGCTCGAATCACCACCATTTGTAGAACCATTAAATAGCACCAATACATAATCGTCTAATGAAAAATTCGGAACGTCAGATTTAAGCTCGATGATTTCTTTATCATCTGTACTTGGTGTATTAGAGTCGACCTCGTTAATTACAACATCTTGACTAAAAATCATATTGGTCATTAAAAAAGTAATCCATAAAATATAATGTTTCTTCATATCATAATTCATTAATCATGTTCTTAGCCTCTTGAAATTCTTTAATAATATCTTGGACAATTTTAGCAGTAGGTTTTATATCATGTATCAATCCTGATATTTGTCCAATCTCCAATTCTCCATCCTCTAAATCACCTTCAAACATACCTCGTTTTGCACGTGCCCTACCCAATAGTTCCTTAAGTTCTTCTACTGTTGGGCCTTTTTTATAGAGCGTTTGAAGCTCATTAAAGAACTTATTTTTTATAAGTCTAACTGGCGCTAATTCTTTTAAAGTCAATTGTGTATCTCCTTCTTTAGAATCAACAACTACCTGCTTGAATCCTTGATGTGCTGAAGATTCTTCACTTGCTACAAAACGACTTCCTATTTGTACGCCGTCTGCACCTAACACCATTGTTGCTAGCATGGCTCTTCCCGTTGCAATACCACCAGCTGCAATCAACGGAATATCTAATTGTTCTTTTACTATTGGTATTAATGTTAATGTTGTAGTTTCTTCTCTACCATTATGTCCTCCAGCTTCAAAACCTTCGGCTACAATAGCATCAACACCAGCATCTTGTGCCTTAAGTGCAAACTTAACACTACTTACCACATGAACTACAGTTATCCCTTTATCTTTCAACCAAGCTGTCCACGTTTTAGGGTTACCTGCAGACGTAAACACAATTTTGACATCTTCTTCTATGATGATGTTCATAACCTCTTCAATATTTGGATATAACATAGGGACATTCACTCCAAAAGGCTTGTCCGTAGCTTTCTTGCATTTTTGAATATGTTCGCGCAAGACATCAGGATACATGGACCCTGCACCAATTAATCCGAGTATTCCTGCATTACTTGCGGCTGATGCGAGTCGCCATCCACTATTCCAGATCATTCCTGCTTGAACGATAGGATATTCAATATTGAAAAGTTCAATAATTCTATTATTCATGATATTTTTTATGAAATTACACCCGAACCAAGGAGTTCATCATCTTTATACCAAGCCACAAACTGTCCTTCTGTAATCGCGGATTGTGGTTTGTCAAATACCACATACATACCATCTTCTACTTTATGAAGCATGGCTTTTTCTAATTGTTGTCTGTACCGTATTCTTGCTAAAACCTCCATAGTTTCATCATCTTTTAACCTCAAATCTTTTCGAATCCAATGTAATTCTTCATTAGACACATACAATCCACGTCTATAAAGTCCTGGATGAGATTTTCCTTGACCTGTGTAAATTACATTTTCATTGACATCAGTATCAATAACGAATAATGGTTCAATAGTCCCTCCAACAGCTAATCCTTTTCTTTGACCCTTTGTAAAATAATGCGCCCCTTGATGTTTGCCCACGATATTACCATCTTCAAGTGAATATTCAATTTTCTTTGAGAGATATTCTAATTTTTCCTTTTTAGAAGAAAATATTGGTTCCTTGGATTGATAGAGTTCTTTTTCTGATGAAACTTCTATTATTACACCTTCTTTAGGTTTTAATTGTTGCTGAAGAAAATCTGGTAATCGCACTTTTCCAATAAAACAAAGGCCTTGAGAATCTTTTTTATCTGCTGTAATTAAATCTAATTCTGAAGCTATTGTACGCACCTCTGGTTTCGTTAATTCTCCTATCGGAAACAATGCCTTTGCCAATTGTTCTTGTGACAATTGACACAAGAAATAAGATTGGTCCTTATTAGTATCCTTACCAGTTTTTAATTGGTATACGGTCTCTCCTTGATTCTCTATTTCTCCTTTTCTACAATAATGTCCAGTTGCTACGTAATCTGCACCAAGATCTAGCGCAATTTTCATAAAAACATCGAACTTAATCTCACGATTACATAACACATCCGGATTTGGCGTACGCCCTTTCTCATATTCGTTAAACATATAGTCAACGATACGTTCTTTGTATTCTTCACTTAAATCAACGGTCTGAAAAGGAATCCCTAATTTATCCGCCACTAACATAGCATCATTGCTATCATCTAACCAAGGACATTCATCAGAAATGGTTACAGAATCATCATGCCAGTTCTTCATGAACAAGCCAATAACCTCATAACCTTGCTGTTTTAATAAATATGCAGCAACGCTTGAATCGACACCACCTGAAAGTCCTATTATTACTCTCTTCATGCTGCGAAATTACGATAAAAGGATGGGATTAATTGAGTAATTAACAGTTACTCTTAATTGTCATTGCTACTGAAGGATTTCTGATCTGAAAAATCTTTCTGTTTAGTAAGTTCGCCGTTTTCATAGTACTTCCATATACCATTCTTCTTGCCGTTTTTAAATTGCCCTTCAACAATCAACTCGCCTTTAGGTGTATAATCTTTATAAGTGCCGTGAAGCTCTCCATTATTATAATTAAAGTCCTTCAACGTCACGCCCTTTTCAGAATAGTTTTTGACGTTACCTTCTTCCTTACCATTCTTATAGAAGAGTTGTTCTGCAATTTGTCCGTTTTCAAAGTATACATATTTCTCTCCCGTCAATAACCCATCATCATTATAAGCTTCTCTAGTCATGATTTTTTCAGAATTATTATGAAAGTACAGCCATTCACCAATATAGCTCTTACCTTTCATTTTCCCTTTACTGATAATCTTTCCGTTAGATGCTAAAAAAGTAACTTCTGCAATATTGCTATTAATCTTGAAAGCCTTGGTTGCTGTCAATATGCTGTTTTTCCTAACCAGTTTATAAAATTTAAACAGTCCTATTTCCTTACCATGATTAAACTCGCCTTCATAGCGTACTTGCTTGGTATCTTCAAAATTCTTTTTCCAAATACCGTGGCGTTTTCCATTACTATCAAATTGATTTATTTGAGCAAAAATACCAAAGGTCATAAACACCAGAATACTGAAAGATAAGAGAGTCTTCATAATTTTAAGAACGATCTATTAAATACGAAATTGTATATATCAAAAAAGCTGCCATTTTTGGCAGCTTTTTTTATTTTTTCTTTTTCTGAGCTTGCTTTTGCTCCTCTGCCTTGGCCATCATGTCCTGCATTTTCTTTTGGAAACGATTTTCCTTTTTAGGTTTCTGTTTATTCGTTTCAATTTTAGCCAACACTTTATCTTCATCAATGATGTAATTTTTTATCACCAACATGATACCAATGGTAATCAAATTAGAAATGAAGTAATACAGACTCAATCCAGAAGCGTATTGGTTAAAGAACACTAACATTAGCACTGGTGAGAAATAAATCATATACTTCATCATTTTGCCCATATCTGGCATCCCTTCTTGCGTTGGTTGAGACTGCACTTGTTGTCCTGTTGTCATTTTCATATAGAAGAAAATCGCAATTGCAGCCAAAATCGGGAATAAACTCACATGATCTCCATATAAAGGAATCCTAAAAGGCAATTCTGCTACAACGTCATAAGATGATAAGTCTTTTGCCCAAAGAAAACTTTTCTGTCTCAAATCAAAAGCCGTTGGAAAGAACATGAACAAAGCATAAAATACTGGTAGTTGGATAAATGCCGGCAAACAACCACTCATGGGGCTCGCTCCAGCCTTGCTGTAAAGTGCCATGGTTTCTTGCTGAGATTTCATTTTATTGTCTTTATGCTTAGCCTGAATAGCTGCTATCTCTGGCTTCAATATCTTCATTTTTGCCTGCGACAAATACGATTTATATAATACTGGCGACAATACTAATCTTACTAGAATTGTCATAACAATAATGGCAATTCCGTGTGGTAAAAAATCACTCAAAAATCCAAATAATGGAATAAAGATATTCTTGTTTATCCATCCAAAAATCCCCCATCCAAATGGAATACTCTCTTCAAGGTTTTTCTCATATTGCTTTAATACCTTACTATCCGTTGGGCCATAGTATAAACTAAGAGACTCGTTAATTTCCCCTTCTTGTAATTCCAACGGAACTCTAGAGGCATAGGCTTTAGTGTATAAGGTATCGACATCTTCATTCTCGACCAAGTTTTTAGATTTCAAATTGACCGTCTTGAATGGTTTATCGGTTAACATTATAGAACTGAAGAAAAACTGACGGTAGGAAATCCAACTAACCGCTTCTTCGGTCTCATCATCTTCACCTGTTTGTCCTAATTTTGAAACGCGCCCATCCTCATACTCATATGTAAGTCTGGTATATCTATTTTCATAAGTGATACTCTTGGCATGTCTCATACCCTTTAACTCCCAGTCCAACCCAACTTCTTGCGAACTATTAATAAGTCCATTTAGCCCTTGAGAACGCACAGTAAAACCAAGCATATAATCATCTGGTTTCAACTTATAACGGTATTCAAGGTATTGGTTCTCAGAGACTTTCAGTTTCATTGACAATACCTGATTGTCACCATTCTTGGTCAATGTAGGTTCGAAGTATTCATCTTGTGTATTTAGAACACGATTCTCTGTCGTACTTAAATTCAGGTTAAATACAGAATTCTTATCCTTTATCATATAGATAGGCACAGAATCATAATTCACAAATTTCTTTAACTTGACTTCTGACAGATATCCTCCTTTATTATTCACTTTAAGATACAAAACATCGTTCTCGATCACCGTTTCATTATCGGTAGCAGAAGGTAAGGTTCTTGAATAAGCAAAACTTCCTAATTTGTTTTGAAGGCCAGCAAGTTGTATAGAATCTGAAGGAGTTACTGGAGTTGTATACTCTTGAGCTGTTGTTACTTTTGTTTCTTTGTCTTCTGCCGCCTTCTTTTCAGCTTCAACCTGTTCTTGTGCAGCATTTTCTCTTGCCTCAATAGCTTCTGGGCTGTTTGATTGCTGCCAAAGCATGTACATTAAAATAGCGCCAATCAGGACGAATCCGATGATTGAATTTATGTCTAATTTTTTTTCTTCCATATTGATTGATTTTCTCCCGATTGTTATAGGAGAGGATTAACTTAAATCAAAAAGTTATCCAACAATTATTTTTGTGCCATACTGACACCCTTTTTTTTATTTGAATAGTTTAAAGCAGCTTTTACAAAGGCTACAAACAGTGGATGCGGATTCGCAACTGTACTTTTATATTCAGGATGATACTGTACTCCAATAAACCAAGGATGCTCAGGCAACTCTACAATTTCAACAAGCCCTGTATTTGGATTGAAGCCAGTAGCTTTCATACCTGCAGCTTCAATTTGTTCTTTATAAACATTATTAAATTCATAACGATGTCTATGTCTTTCCTTTATGTTTTTTGTCTTATACACTTTTGACGCAATGCTATCATCCATCACCTCGCAGTTCCAGGCTCCCAAACGCATAGTTCCGCCTTTATCCGTAATGGATTTTTGTTCTTCCATCAAATCAATCACTGGATGCGTTGATTTCTCATTCATCTCTGTGGAATTGGCATCTTTAAGACCCAATACATTTCTCGAATATTCAATAACAGCCATTTGCATACCCAAACAAATTCCTAAAAATGGAATATTATTTTCTCTAACATATTGAACAGCCGAAATTTTCCCTTCAACACCGCGTTCTCCAAAACCAGGTGCTACAAGAACACCATCAAGATGCTCCAGTTTAAACTTCATATTCTCTTTATTCAAATATTCTGAATGAATAGATTCGATTTTCACTTTTACTTCATTCTCGGCTCCTGAATGTATGAAAGCTTCTAAGATAGATTTATAGGAATCCTGAAGTTCTACATATTTGCCTATCAATCCAATGGTAACTTCTCCTTTTGGATGTTTGTGGCGCTTCAAAAAAGCATTCCACTGAGTTAAGTCTGGTACGGAGCTTTCCAGATTGAGTTTTTTCAATACTACGGTATCTAAACCTTCATCCAACATTAAGTTGGGAACATCATAAATAGTAGAAGCATCTATTGATTGAATAACGGCTTCTTCTCTTACATTACAAAACTTGGCAAGCTTTGCTCTCAATTCACGAGGCAATTCGTGCTCTGTACGACAAACCAAAATATCTGCCATAACTCCACTTTCCATCAAAGTCTTTACACTATGCTGTGTCGGTTTGGTTTTCAACTCACCAGCTGCAGACAAATATGGAATCAATGTCAAATGAATAGAAATAGCGTTATGCTCTCCTAAATCCCATTTTAACTGCCTTACTGCTTCTACATAAGGCAAAGATTCTATATCACCTACAGTGCCTCCAATTTCAGTAATGACAATATCATAATCACCAGAGTTACCAAGTTTTTGGACACGCTCTTTAATTTCATCTGTAATATGCGGAATAACTTGAACTGTCTTTCCTAAGAATTCACCACGACGCTCTTTTTCGATAACACTTTGATAAATCCTACCAGTTGTTACATTATTAGCTTGAGATGTTGGCACATTCAAGAATCGCTCATAATGGCCAAGATCTAAATCTGTTTCTGCGCCATCATCAGTGACATAACATTCTCCGTGCTCATATGGATTAAGTGTTCCTGGATCAACATTGATATAAGGATCTAATTTTTGAATCGTTGTTCTGTAACCTTGTGCTTGAAGTAATTTAGCTAAAGATGCCGCGATAATCCCTTTACCAAGGGAAGAGGTTACACCTCCAGTTACAAAAATATATTTAGTAGTCATGTTGCGCTGTTAAACGCAGGCAAATTTAGTGATTTTGAATGAAACTTTAAGAACTAATTTAGGATTTATCCGTCCTTGGGAATTGCTGCTGGATATTCCTTACGATATACTCTAGTCCATTCAGTTTTAACTCATATACTGTTGTTAGCATTTGACCTAATTTTCCTTTCGGAAATCCTTTATTATGATACCAAACTACATAATACTCTGGCAAATCAACAAGATAACGTCCTTCATACTTGCCATAAGGCATTCTGGTATGCGAAAGGTCTATTAAGAATTGTTTATCTGGCTCAAGAATCATTGTTACCTATTCATTATCTTTAAACTATGAAATCTGCCAAAGATAATCCGTATTACAATATATTCATAATTTTTATTTGTGGAGTTATTTGTTGGATTGCCAGCATCAATAGTATAAAAATAGGAAATGGTGTGGATACGTTGACCTATATCTATTTTCCGCTCATCATTACCCTAATTTTGATTACAATCTACCTTATCAGCAGGTTATTTACCAAACAAAAGAATTGGGTTATTACAATTATTGGAGGATTGTTTTTGCTCTTTCTAGGTGCAAAAACCTATTATGATTTTATTTATAATTAGCCAACTTTAGCAATTCATTTTTAACATAGATTTGCCATTTTTTCTGAGCTTCGATGCTCATCGAGTAATTACTTTGATCATCGTATAATTCTTGCATAATCGCTAAATCCTTATTGGCCTTGTCTACTAAGAAGTTCATTTCAGGCTTGATATTCAATGTGAAATTAAATTCTGCAATGTTCTGTCTAAGTTTTCTTGCATTAAGTTCTGTGATATCAAAGTGAAGCTGTTCATGCGCCAAAACTATCTCATTGACTTTTCCTGGTTTGAACCACGATTTTTCAGGATAAAAATGAGCTATCACCGTGTATGTATAATCCACTAATCTTGTGGGCGATGTTCTTGCAGAAAAACTAGAAGATAAACCAGATGCCGTTATAGCCACTGCATCCACATTCTCTTGAGGCTGCCCTTTAAAATCTGACCAACTCAACCTGTAAGCACTATCCCAAACTAATTGTTTTTCAGGAGGATTGCCTAAAGCAATAAAAAAAAACATTAAAATTAATTGATTCACTTATTTCCAGTTAAACGTAATAGCCTTTTCTATATCTGGGTGCAAACTATGGTGTACAGGACATGTATTCGCCGTATGCTCCAGTATCTTTCTTGTCTTACCGTCTGTTTCAAAAGGAAAATCAAGACTGATCTCGATTCTCGATATGCGTCTAGGATTGGATGCCATAATCTTGGTAACTTCACCTGTTGTTCCTTTCATATCAACACCCATATCTCGTGCTTTAATACCCATAACAGTAATCATACATGTCGCTAATCCATTAGCAACAGTATCTGTAGGAGAAAACGCTTCGCCTTTGCCATTATTGTCTGTTGGAGCATCTGTTAAAAATTCGTCACCAGATTTCACATGTCTATTTACAGCTCTTAAATTTCCGAGATAGGTTACTTTTGATGTCATATTATTTTGCTTCTACCAGTCTAAGGTTATCATACTTCACAATATATGCTGCTACATTATAATAACCACCGAAGAGTTTTTTACTATACTTAAACTTATTCTCGACATACTCAGTTTCCATATCGTAATCTGCTCCTTGAAACAAATTCTCTTTTGCAGATAATCTCAATAAGATATCCATGGTCATATCGAAACCACGAACCGCAAATTTATTAGGTGCAATACCATACTTTTTCTTGTAAATATTCACAAAAGCATTTTTAGTGTCTTCATCATAATCCTTTTGTACTGTAGGAAAATGAAATTTCAGATTCGATAAATGCACATTTCTAATATTTTCTCCTTCAAAAGCAGGGTTCATTCTAGTAGTCATCAAAACAATTTCGATTCTCTCTTCAGCATCAATCAATGAGTTGAGCATGCTAGACACATTAGAAACAAAACCTTCATCTTGTGTTTCAAGAAATACGACATTCTTTCCGGGTAGTAAGATATCTTCAAAATCCTCGGGTGTAATAAAATAGCCGTCTTTCTTCCGTTTCTTGTTTTTTCTTGAAAATATTTGTTTTGCAGCAGGGAACTTGCTTTTTAAAGCATTGCTTATTTTTCTGTTGATAGAATCGGACACAATAAACACTTTTTGGACCAAACTGTCTTTTACGACGAAATCTACAATCTTATTTCGCAGCATATCATCAGATGGTCGTGTTTGAAAAACATTTTCATTAAGATTGACCTCTTGTACAATTGGAGAAAGTACAGGTATATTATCTCTCTTTAATTCTGAAGCTGCTCTATTAAAATTCTTTGTTAACAAAGGGCCAATAACAGCATCGACTGTAGAAAAATCATTACGATCAATAATACTTACTACTTCCGATTCATGGTTTCTTGTGTCATATACATCTAATTTAGTAGATATACCCAGATACTTTGCAGAATCTAATGCTACCAAAACACCCGAATGAAAATCCAAAGACACATTCAAAGATCGTTTACTCTTGATTCGTCTTTTGGCTTCATATACCGAATCTGGATTGATTCTGTTAAGTTCAAATGGAAGCATCACTACAAGGTGTTTTGTATCGTAATTAGCAATACTATCTATCAAACTGAATTTTTCAGAATTGTTTACTCTGGACGACAACACCATTATTCCCTTTGGAATCCGTAAAATCATTCCATCTTTTAATCCACCATCATTAAGCTCAGGATTAAGCGTGACCAATTCATCTTTAGTGAGCCCTAGTTTTATTTTCAATCTGTAATACCCCTCACTTGGCAACACTTTGTAATAGCCAGAATTGTCATCAACAGTACGTACCATATTATCAGCAATTCTAGGAACAGTAATTACTTGTCCCTCTACAAGAGCATCACCCATTTCTGGGTTTAAAATCTCCAATTCTTGTACTGATATGCCAAACTTGTAGGCCACCCTCCATTTTCCTTCGCCTTTTTCTACGGTATACTCTTGTATGGTATTATCAACTATTTCTTCTTTCCTAACTTCCTTAAAAATTGGTATCTGAAGTTTATCTCCTCTTCTAAGGTTTTCTGAGTACAACCATTTATTGTATTTCTTAATATCGTCTTCGGTAATTTTATACTTTTTAGAAAGACTGTATAAAGTTTCCTTACGTCTTACCTTATGCTTCTTAAAACCATCTAATTCTTGAGTAATAGTAACCACTGTTTCTGTATTAGCAGAAGGCACCTTGGTCTTTGGTATGATTAAAATGGATGTAGGCCTTAACCC
Organism: Flavobacteriaceae bacterium; assembly: GCA_014238425.1. Taxonomy (GTDB): domain Bacteria; phylum Bacteroidota; class Bacteroidia; order Flavobacteriales; family Flavobacteriaceae; genus JABABD01. Next base: position 218,632 of record JABABD010000009.1, read on the forward strand.
TTGTTTTGCATCTGGATTTAACTGATAGATTTCTAAAGGTGTTACTTTATAGAGCTTGGCAATGCTTATAATCGTTTCTCCTTCTTGTACTTGATGCGTTTTATATTGCTGTGCTAAAGTACCCGTTATGAATAACAGGATAAAACTAAATGTGATAACTAATTGTTTCATAATATATTTATTCCCACTCAATAGTGGCTGGCGGTTTAGAACTTATATCATATACTACTCTATTAACGCCTTTTACTTTGTTTATTATATCGTTTGAGGTCTTTTGCAAGAACTCATATGGCAAATTCACCCAATCGGCGGTCATACCATCTGTACTTTCTACTGCTCTAAGAGCGACGCACTTTTCATAGGTGCGTTCATCTCCCATCACTCCTACACTTTGAACTGGCAACAACATAGCGCCAGCTTGCCAGACTTTATCGTATAGGCCCCATTCTCTTAATCCGTTAATAAAAATCGCATCTACTTCTTGCAAAATACGAACTTTTTCGCTCGTAATATCACCTAAGATCCTGATGGCCAATCCAGGACCTGGAAACGGATGCCTTCCTAATAAATTCTTATCCATATTCATAGAAGCTCCAACACGTCTTACTTCATCTTTAAAAAGCATCTTTAAAGGCTCTACAATTTTCAGCTTCATAAAATCAGGTAATCCTCCAACATTATGATGACTCTTAATCGTGGCGCTTGGCCCTCCAGATACTGAAACACTTTCAATAACATCAGGATAAATGGTACCTTGAGCCAGCCATTTCACCTCTTCGATAGCATGTGCCTCGTCATCAAATACTTCAATGAACACACGACCTATAGCTTTTCGTTTTTTCTCAGGATCGCTTTCTCCAGCAAGAGCTTCCAAAAAGCGTGCCGAAGCATTTACGCCTTTTACATTAAGTCCCATACCCTTGTATTGCTCTAATACATCAGTAAATTCATTTTTACGCAATAATCCATTATTGACAAAAATGCAATACAAGTTCTTCCCAATGGCTTTATGCAATAACATGGCCGCTACTGAAGAATCTACACCTCCAGACAACCCAAGCACAACTTTATCATTACCTAATTGCTCCTTTAAGTTATTTACAGTTTCATCAACGAAAGAATCTGGTGTCCAGTCCTGGTGTACATTAGCTATATGAACCAGGAAATTTTCTAGTAATTGCTTTCCATCTGTTGAATGATAAACTTCTGGATGAAATTGAATCGCATACGTATCTTCTCCGTCAATCCTGAAAGCAGCATTCTTTACATCATGAGTGCTTGCTAGCAATTGGCCATTAGTAGGTAATTCTTTAATCGTATCACTATGGCTCATCCATACTTGAGAACCTTCAGCTATATTATTGAAAAGTGCATTACCCTTTACAAAAGATAAATTAGCTCGGCCATATTCCCGAGTATTGGATTCAGCGACATTTCCGCCTCCAAAATGCGCCAAATACTGTGCCCCATAACAAATGCCTAAAAGTGGCTTTTTGCCTCGGATTTCTGACAGTTCTGGATGTGCTACGTTATCAGCTCTAACAGATAACGGGCTACCTGATAAAATAACAGCTTTAAAACTGCTTAAATCCTTTGGTGGCTTGTTGTATGGATGAATTTCTGAATAGATGTTCAACTCTCTTACGCGGCGTCCGATGAGTTGAGTGACTTGCGATCCGAAGTCTAAAATAAGTACCTTGTCGTGTTGCATGCGCAAAAGTAAGGAATGCGTATGAAAATACGAATTATACAATGTGATTTTTGAAGTGTTTTTTTAACACTAAAAAAAGCTTCAGAAAAAATCCATTTTATACAGTCTTGTCACCCTTTTGTCCTCACTTTTTTGAGATGAGCTATCCAATTAATTGATATCTTTATAGTGCAAATTCTATAATAACATGAAAATCAAACTGCATTCATTTTTCATTGTTACACTCATAAGTTGTTATACCTCGGTATCACAAAACTTTGAAAAACAAAAATTTATAGATAGTCTAATAAAAGTGGTTCAAACCATGCCAGAAGACACTTTAAAAGTAGCTACTTATGGTACTCTTTACGAAAAATTAATGTTTAGAGACCCAGAGTTATCATACACCTACGCAAAAAAAGCATATCAACTTTCTGAAACATTAAATTACCCAAGAGGCATAGCAATAGGACACTTACATTTTGCCGATTATCATAAAGATCGTGGGAATATAGACTCAGCGCGTTACTATTTTGATCTGTCATTAAACAAATTCAAATCGATAAACTTTAAGAAAGGAGTGCTATTCGCAAATCATTCTATTGCAGCCTTTGAATTATTAAATGGGAATTACCAACAAGCACTGGGTTATGCCTATGAAAATATCAAAATGTATGATGATAGCAAATCTTTAGAGGCAACTAGTGGTGGCGCTTTTAATCTTATAGGTGCGGAATACGATTTAATTGCAGGAATACATATTGAATTAGGCAATTATAATTTGGCCTTAAAAGAAGCTTTAAAAGCCCTCAAATTCTTTGAAGAGAAGAAAGATGATGTGAGAATGGCAGATGCTCTAGCAAAATTGGGAGATATTGAGTTACTTTTAAAAAATCAAAAGTCGGCTCTAGAACATTATTTACAGGCCTACGCAATTTATGAAGAATACAAGGATCATCAATATCAGGCTTATACGGCGAATAGCATAGGTCAAAATTATCTAGATCTCAAAGAAATCGACAAAGCTCAAGAATATTTTGAAAAAGCACTCTCAATTTCCAAGGATATAAAAAGCAAGGAAATCGAGGCTGACGCTTTGATCAATCTTGGTAGTGCATTCGCAACAAAAAACGATTTTACTAAATCTAAAAACTTCTTGATTAAAGGATTACAGATTCATCGTGAATTAAATTATCCTAAATCAGTATCTTCAGATCTCATTGAACTGGCGAAAACAGAGATTGCTAAAAATCAATTCTCAAATGCACTATCTCACTTAGATGAATCGATTATTATTGCAAAAACAATTGAAACAAAAGAGAATTTAAGTAGTGCATATTACACAAGATTCACAGTCAATAAATTACAAGGAAATTTCAGGCGAGCGCTTGCAGATCATGAAGATTTCAAAACTGTAAACGATTCAATATTCAATCATCAAAAATCCAACCAAATAGAGGAGCTTCGCACAATCTATCAAACCGAAAAAAAGGAACAGGAAATCGTTTTTCAAAAAAATGAAATTGAGTTACTTCAGCAGAAGCAAAAAGCATCAAGCCTCCAAAAAACGTTATTGATTTCAGGAATTATAGGGCTATTAGTTATCTTTTCTCTTATATATTATGCATTAAGACAAAAAATGAAGCATAATAAATTAATCCGTGAGCAATTGGACAAAGATTTAGAGTTTAAAACAAAGGAACTTACAACGCACGCTATGCATTTGGCCAAAAAGAATGAAGTACTTGAGGGGCTGAAACAAAAAGCTCAAGAGCTTAAAGCATCAGATAATAACAATAGAGGTTATCAACAATTAATACAAACTATTAATTTTGACCTTCAAGATGATAATAACTGGGAAAATTTCACACGTTACTTTGAAGAAGTTCATAGTGGTTTTAATGCATCAATCAAAAGCAAATATCCTAACACAACAACTAATGAATTACGTTTATTGGCTCTACTAAAAATGAACATGTCTAGCAAAGAAATTGCTTCTATCTTAAATATCTCTAACGAAGGTGTAAAAAAAGCGCGTTATCGACTTCGTAAGAAGCTTGAGTTATCCACAGATGATTCGTTGCAAGACATGGTGTTGCAACTATAATCTCAGAATTCATAAAAGGCACTCATCAATGATAAACTTGCATTTCTTAAAGATGTCCACTGTTTGTCCACTTCCTTTATTTTACTGTAAATCAAACAATTAATACATTCGTCATGTCATTAATTTGGCATACTAGGTTTTGTGGTGTCTTGCTCCGTATTGGGCTGCAGATCGCTTCGGAAGCGAGTCACTCTTAACCAATCATTAACCACAAAACAATGTATTATGAATTTTTCAAAGAAAAATCACGAACTCCAAAAAATCAATAAAAACGACGCGAGTAAATCTATTAAAATAGCAATCGCAATTGCCTTATTGACAACCCTGGTATTAAGCTCATGTAGTAAGGATGATGGACCTGCAATACCATCTGCAATTGTCTCTAACATAACTACAATAATAAATGAAAATCCACAAAATGGAACTGCTATTGGGACTATAACCACTGATATGGCAGGAACTTTAAGTTACAGCATTTCTTCTCAATCCGTTGTCGATGCATTTAATATTAACAGCAATACTGGAGAAGTCTTCGTTAACGACAATTCTAAATTCGATTTTGAGACTAATCCAACATTGGGAGCAACTGTATCTGTTACAAATTCATCAGAAACTGCTACGGGATTGGTATCCGTTACGCTAAACAATATCGACGATATTGCTTTCTTCTTGTCTATCTCGCAACCAGAGTATAATGCTGCTGCTTTTGGTAACTGGATTAAAATAACGGCAGAGGAATACAATATCTTGGCAACATCATTGAATGATGTGACAAAAAGTGGCACTACGGATAGCCAATACGATGATGATAGTCAAGTCCTTGCTGCCTCCAGTTCAACCAACGGTATTTTTTTCGCCAATGACAATGGTATAACGATGCCTGCGAACAGTTACTGTTTTGCATTTAAATACAACGCAGTTTCTGGTGCCGTTCCTAATACCACTAAAGTAAAAACATCCGGCACTAGTGCGACATCAAACTATTCAGACTTGGGTTCAACATTGCCAGTTGTAAACACTGCCGAAGCACACTACTTCGTCTTTAAGGGAAATGACGTCATTATACAAGGGATAGGCTATCTTGGCATTTACTCTTCACTTAATATTGGATATAAGGTCATTGCTGATTCAACAAGTTACCACTACACTCTTAACGACAGCAGTGATCTTGATACGGTTGGCGGCACGAGTTCAGCCATAATCCTGTATCAAGGCTTGACAACGACACAAAAACAATGGGATTGAGAATTAGCTATTAATCAATTTTTGTTTCATTCGTAAAGGCAAATCGAAAGGTTTGCCTTTTATAATTCTAGAATAAGGAATTTGTGAAGTAAAGGCTTTAATTCTTTTATCAATTTCGGAATTAAATCTTCACCATATTCTAGATAGACTTCAGAAAAATTCAAGTTTCTTTCTTGAAGGCTATGACCAGGAAATAACTGATCTTGAAGTTCAGTAATACGCTGTGTATAATCTTTTAACTTTCTTTTTTGAGCCTTCAGTAAACGTTTTTCCAGATGTTCTAAGCCTTTTATTTGTTTACGTTCTTGAGCCTCAACAGCTCCCAAAAAAGATTTGTCTGTTTGTTCAGCTAGTTTGTGAAGGTTTACAAATTGCTGCTTAAGATGTTCTTTTTGAGACGAAAAATCAATATCAATTTTTGATAATTCTTTTACCTTTTTTGATATCAAGTCATTTTGTTTGAGGAACAATTCTTTGTCAGGAACATTCAATTTTTCCAGCTTTTCAGTTTGTTTCTCAGTTTTTATCAACACCGAATTACGAAGCAACAGAATTGGGAATGGTATATCAACGGCTTCAAAATTTGCCTTTAACTGAAACCAATAAGCCAACTCACCGCCTCCACCTATATAACAGAGATTGGGCAGAATCACTTCTTGGTATAATGGTCGCAAAATCACATTTGGACTGAATCTTTCCGGAAATTCATTAAGATGATTCAATACCTCGCTCTTGCTCCAAGAAATATCTGTTCCATAAACCGAATACACACCATCTACCTCAACTATGCGTTCTCTAAGTCCTTCTTTTATGTAGAACAAATTAATTTCGCGCGGATTAACCTGAATCTTATAATTATCTGAAACAGCTTCGAGTTTAGCATTTGTTTCTGAAACCTCTCTATAAGACGTTTGCTTGATCAGTTCTTCTTCAGCAAACGGAATGAATAATCTCTTTAAATCTTTATCATTAGCGTCAATAATGACCAATCCGTAATCCTTGAAGAGCTCGTTTGCAATGTGTCGTGTTGCATCAGCTAAATTATCGGATCCTAGATAAGCGTTCTTAAATAAGTTCTTCAATTCGTTGGCATTCGAACTATGGCCCAATTGCTCTGAAACCACCTCAAATACAGCATCTAACCCTTCCATATCTAACGCTCCTACGGCACCAGAAGAGTGTCTATCCCATTTTATTTTTTTATCATCAAAATTAAAGTAGTTAATCTCTTCAAAATCATGATCCTCAGTAGCCATCCAATATACAGGCACAAAATTATTTTGAGGACAGGCATCCTTTAATTCCTTGGTAAGATTAATAGTTGAAATAATCTTATATAAAAAATATAGAGGCCCAGTAAATAAATTAAGTTGATGACCAGTAGTAATGGTGAAGGTGTTTGAATTTGATAATGCTTCAATATTTGTAGCTGTCTTTGATGAAGCATCGACTTTGGCATATTGTTTTCTCAGTACATCAACCAAAATAGTTCTTGACTCCACTCGAACTGACATGGTTTTTTCCTCGATTTGATGCTTAAAATTCTCAATATTCGGAAAACGATTATAAAAAGGTTGCAATTCAGGCTCTTTATCTAGGTAATCACAGATAAGTGAAGAGAAATAATGAGTGTCCCTAAACGCAATACAGTCGGTTGGCATAGTTAGCAATGAATTGTCGTGTAAATATAATGCTCTTGAATATTTTAATTACTAATTTTTAGTTAATTCATTTCACGTTGCTATCTTTACTTTATACATTCGAAAAAAACTAATCAATCATGCAAAAATTCTTAAGCGTCCTCTTTGTCGTTCTATCATCTATTTCTATTACAATTGCTCAGCAAATTCAATCTCCTAGTGATTTTCTTGGTTACGATATAGGCACCAAATTCTCTCGTCATCATCAAGTTATTGACTATTTTAAAGATGTCGAAGCTAAAATGTCTAATCAGGTAAAATTAGAGCAATATGGATCCACTTATGAGCGCAGACCTCTGTATGTTGCATATATATCTTCAGAGGAAAACCTCAGGAACATTGAAACCATTCGCCAAAACAACCTCAAGAATACTGGAATTATGTCTGGTGGAAGTACAAATCCAGATATAGCTATCGTTTGGTTGAGCTATAATGTTCATGGCAATGAAGCTTCAAGTACGGAAGCTTCCATGTTGACACTATATAAGCTCTTAACAGAAAAACAAGAATGGTTGAAAAATACTGTCGTTATTATTGATCCTTGTATTAACCCAGATGGTCGAGATCGTTATGCTAATTGGTTTAATGAAACTGCAAGTATGCCTTACGATATTAGTCAACAAGCGAGCGAACACAATGAACCTTGGCCAGGTGGAAGACCAAACCATTATTTATTTGATTTGAATAGGGATTGGGCATGGGCATCTCAAATTGAGTCTAGATCACGATTGAAAATATACAATAAATGGATGCCGCATATCCATGTTGATTTCCATGAGCAAGGTATTAACGAGCCGTACTACTTTGCTCCAGCGGCTGAACCATATCATGAAATCATTAGTGATTGGCAGCGTGATTTCCAAGTACAAATTGGCAAAAATCATGCGAAGTATTTTGATGCAGAAGGCTGGTTGTATTTTACAGGCGAGCGATTTGATCTTTTTTATCCTAGCTATGGTGATACGTATCCCACATTTATGGGAGCTATTGGCATGACTTATGAACAAGCTGGTCATGGTCGTGGCGGATTAGGAGTTCTTAATGATGAAGGTGATGTTCTAACATTAGTAGATAGAGTTATGCATCACACAACAACAGGTTTGTCAACGGTTGAAATATCTTCAAAAAATGCTACGAAATTGAATCAAGAATTTAAGAAGTTCTTTAATACCTCTGGATTGAAATATAAGAGTTATGTGATGAAAGGTAACCAAGATAAAGTTGATGCACTAAAATCCCTGTTAGATAAACATGAAATAACCTATGGAAATGCTACTGGTAGCCGTGTCAGTGGTTTCAGTTACAACTCTAATACCGCTGGAAGTATGAATATTAATTCTAATACTTTGGTAGTGAGTACCAATCAGCCAAAGGGAAAAATGATAAAAGTATTGTTTGAACCGGATGGTAAATTAAGTGATTCATTAACATACGATATTACTGCATGGAATCTGCCACATGCTTATGGTCTAGAAACCATTGCTAGTACTAGCTTGGTGTCTGCCCAACAAGCTAGTGAAACCACTATAAGAAACGCAAAAAGCATTAATGCTACAGGTTATATGCTAAAATGGAATAGCCTTAAAGATGCTGAATTCTTAGCAGACTTGTTAAAACAAGATATTAAAGTACGCTTTACGGAAAAACCAATAAGTACCGCTGGTCAAGAATTTGATAGAGGTTCTTTGCTAATTGTTAGAGGTGACAATAAAAAAGCTGCTAATCTTGATGATGCTCTTATAACCACTGCCAATAAATTTAATCGTCAATTATATGCTATTAGTTCTGGTTTTTCAACTCGAGGACCAGATTTTGGGTCACCAGATATTAAATTAGTAAACAAGCAAAAAATAGCCATTCTATCAGGAAAAGGCACTTCCTCTTTGAGTTATGGTGCGCTTTGGCATTTCTTTGAGCAACAATTGCATTATCCTGTAACCTCAATAAATACAGAGCATTTTGGGTATGTAAATCTTGATAAATTTAATGTGCTAATCATGCCAAGTGGCTGGTATAGTGATGCACTTAATAAAAGTGGAATGGAAAAACTTCAAAAATGGATTCGTGCAGGTGGTAAAGTAATTGCTATAGATCGCGCATTAAACTCTTTTGCAGGAAAGGAAGGATTTAGTTTGAAGCGTGTCAAAAGCGGTGACGAAGGAGACAAAGACAAAGACAAAAAGAATCTAACTCCTTATGCTGATAGAGAACGAGAATATGCCAAAGAGATGATTACTGGCGCCATTTTTAAAACCAATATAGACAAAACGCATCCTATGGCTTTTGGGTATGATGACACTTATTTTTCTCTCAAGTTAGGAAGTTCTGCATATAGTTTACTTGATAGTGGCTATAATGTCTCGCATATAGGAGATCAACCAATCCGCGTATCTGGCTTTGCCGGAAGTGAAGCTTTAAAAAAATTAGGAAACACCTTGATTTTTGGAGAAGAACGCATGGGAAGCGGTAGTTTAATTTATATGGTTGATAACGTTATGTTTCGCAGTTTCTGGGAAAATGGAAAACTTTTTTTAGTGAATTCTATATTCTTTGTCAACAATAATGCGTTTGAATTATAATATTAATTTTTGTCAATCAAAAACATATGAAATCAATCAAAGTTTTTACACTTATCGTGCTTACTTTTTTAGCACTAACATCTTGTAAAAAAGAGGCATCAAAGGATTCTAACGAATTTACAGTTGACTTTGAGAAATTTACATTAGATAATGGATTACAAGTTATTATGCATGTAGATCGCTCTGATCCAGTAGTAGCCGTTGCTCTAACTAGTCACGTAGGATCTGCAAGAGAAATTGAAGGACGAACTGGTTTTGCTCATTTATTTGAACACTTGTTGTTCTTAGAATCAGAAAATCTTGGCAAAGGCGGTTTAGATAAGATGAGCGCTCGAATTGGTGGTTCAGGTGCCAACGGCTCGACCAGTAGAGATCGTACTAATTATTTCCAAACCGTGCCAAAAGATGCTTTAGAAAAAATGATTTGGGCAGAAGCCGATAAGCTCGGTTTCTTTATAAATACAGTTACCGAACAGGTACTCGCGAAAGAAAAACAAGTCGTTAAGAATGAAAAAAGGCAAAGCGTCGACAATCGACCTTATGGACACAATTTTCATGTGATTGGTGAAAATTTATACCCAAAAGGGCATCCTTACAGCTGGACCGTCATTGGATCTTTGGAAGATTTACAAAATGCGACCTTACAAGATGTAAAAGATTTCTTTAATAGATGGTACGTGCCAAATAATGTGACATTAACAATTGCAGGTGATTTCGATACAACACAAGCAAAGGAATGGGTTAAAAAATACTTTGATGAGATTAAACGAGGAGAAGACATTCCTCCAATGTCAAAACAGCCTGTCACTTTATCAGAAACCAAAAAACTATATTATGAAGATAATTTTGCGCGTTTGCCAAGATTAACGTTTACCTGGCCATCAGTTCATCAATATCATCCAGACTCTTATCCATTAGAAGTATTATCGACATATCTATCACAAGGCAAAAAAGCACCGCTGTATAAAGCGCTAGTGGAGGACTTACAACTTACCGATGGTGTTGGTTTATTTCAATACAATTCTGAAATCGCTGGACAATTCATGTTGCAAACTACAGCATTCAATAAAATTGATCTAGACAAAGTACAAGATGGCATTTTTGAGGCATTTTCAGATTTTGAGGCTCATGGTATTTCAGAAAAAGATCTTGAACGTATAAAAGCTGGCCAGGAAACAGTTTTTTATAATAGTTTATCCAGCGTATTAGGAAAAGGGTTTCAATTGGCACAATACGAGATTTTTGCTGGAGACCCTGGGTTTATCAATCAGGACGTGAAAAACATCCTTGCAGTTACTAGTGAAGATGTTATGAGAGTCTATGATAAATACATTAAAGACAAGAATTTTGTAGCCACAAGTTTCATTCCCAAAAATCAATTAGAATTGGCATTGCAAGGATCTGAACTTGCTGAAGTGGTGGAAGAAAAAATTGTTGAAGGTGCTGAAGAACAATTTGATGCTAATATTACTAGCACTTATGAAAAAACAGCTTCTAGTTTTGATCGTAGCATCGAGCCACCATATGGTGACAGCCCAAACATTAGCGTACCCGATGTATGGAAAGAAACCTTATCATCGGGAATTCAACTTTATGGTATTGAGAACACTGAAGTACCATTAGTACAGTTTCAACTTCAAATAAGAGGAGGTTTGTTACTAGAAAGCACAGATAAAATTGGAATCTCTAATCTTATGGCGGAGTTAATGACTAAAGGCACCAAAAACAAGACTCCTGAAGAGTTGGAGAATGCCATTGAGAGTATTGGTGCCTCCATAAACGCTTATGCTACTGATGAATTCGTTATTATTTCAGGAAACACATTAGCGAAAAACTATGAAAAGGTCATGGATTTGGTTAAAGAGATACTATTAGAGCCTCGTTGGGATGAAAAAGAGTTTGATTTAATAAAACAAAGTACTTTAAGCCGTGTCGAACAGCAAAAAGCGAGTCCCAATGCCATTGCAGCAAATGCATATTCAAAGCTTATTTATGGTGAGAACAATATATTATCTAATAACAATTCTGGAACTGAAACGTCTGTAAAGAACATTACCATTGAAGATTTAAAAGTTTATTACAATAAAAACATATCGCCTACTGTTGCCAAATTTCATATAGTCGGAGATATATCTCAATCAGTCGTTAGCAAATCTATATCAGGTATTAATGAAAACTGGAAGGTTACAGAAGTGGTATTTCCAGAAATACCAGAACCGAAAGCACCGGAGAAATCAAAAATTTATTTCTATGATGTTCCAGGCGCCAAGCAATCTGTACTTAGATTTGGATATCCGGCTTTGGCTGTAACCGATAAAGATTATTATCCAGCGACCATAATGAACTATAGATTAGGTGGTGGTGGTTTCGCGTCTCAATTCACTCAGCAATTAAGAGAAGGCAAAGGTTACACCTATGGTATTGGCTCTCGTTTTTCTGGATCGGCCACTAAAGGTCCATTTACTATAAGCAGTGGTGTGCGATCAAATGTCACTTTTGAATCTGCAAACTTAGTGAAGGAAATTTTAGAAAATTATGGCAAGAACTATAATGAAAATGATTTAGAAATTACTAAAGGCTTCATGATAAAAAGTAATGCAAGAGCCTTTGAAACGCTACGTTCTAAACTCAATATGATTAATAACATTAGTAATTATGGTTTTGATGACGACTATGCAAAACAACAAGAAAACATTGTAAAAGCAATGACAGTTGAGGATATCAAGACCTTAGCCAATACATACCTCAACACTAATAAAATGATCTGGTTGGTTGTTGGTGATGCTGAAACACAGTTAAACAAGTTAGAAAAATTAGGTTTTGGCAAGCCTGTGCTTCTAAATGAAAAAGAAAAAGAATCAAAAGATTTCAAGGATTAAGAAAATTTAAATATTATGAAACATTCTATAATAATTTTGATGGCATTTTGTTTTTGCACGATGACGTTTTCACAAGAAAACAGTTTATTTTCAAATCAAGGTCAAGATTTTTGGGAGGATCTAACATTAAAAAAGAATGATTCCTCGTTACTCTACAAACAACTATTTAATGATAAAACTCTATCAAAAAGCTCATTTTTGTTACCAGACTATCTGCAAATTGATAAGCAAAGAGTATTTTTGGAATCAGAAAATAGTGCTACAAAACATGTAATGCCTGTATATAAACCAAAGGGTAACTTCAAACAAAAAAGCATCTTTCCAGATAATACTATGGATCATTCAATTATTATCGCACCTGTTAAGGAGCGTTAAATAGTTAGGGTTTCATCCTATTTTTCTTTATCTTAACAGGTCAATTTCTTAATAATTAGCCATGAAAAAAGAACGCTATATTCCGAATTATAAATGCTTTGCAATATCCTTACTGGTATTCTTTTTCTTATCAAGCCATATAACAATTAGCATTTATGCACAAGATAATCGGGGTTTTACTGAGTACAAAGGAGAAGTCATAGACAGTAATACTAAAAAATCTTTGGTCTTCGCTGACCTTAATGTGGACGGTACTAATATTAGTACTGTAACTAATACTGAAGGTGATTTCTCGTTAAAAGTGCCTAATGACTTAATAAATGGAACAGTAACTATATCATTCTTAGGTTATAAAAAGCGCTCTATATCTTTATCTGAACTAGAAGGGCGTAATGTTAAGGTTACTTTAACACCATCTGTCACTCAACTTACAGAAGTGAACATCAATGCGCCAAAAAATGCTCAAGCTTTGGTAAAAGCCATGCTTAAACGAAAAGGAGATAATTATATTAATGAACAGGCTATCATGACCGCCTTTTATAGAGAAACTATTAAGAAACGTCGCAAGAATGCGTCTTTATCCGAAGCCGTTGTAGAAATATACAAACAACCCTATAATTCGCGAAAAAATGATGCTGTTAAACTCATAAAAGCACGTAAAAGCACCAACTATTCTAGATTAGACACTATAGCCCTAAAGCTTCAAGGAGGTCCTTTTAGTGCCTTATATGCTGATATGATCAAGTATCCAGAATTTATCTTTAGTGAGGAAAGTCTAACAGAATACACGTTTACATTTGACAGGTCAACCGAAGTAAATAATCGCCAAGTGTATGTAGTGAACTTCAAACAAAAACCTGAGAAAACCTATCCTTTGTATTTTGGCAAGCTCTACATTGATGCTGAAACCTATGCACTCACCAGTGCCGTTTATAATCTAAACGTAGAAAACAAGGAATTGGCTGGTGAAATGTTTATTAGAAGAAAACCTAGAAAAGCTAGAGTATATCCTACCGAAGCTGCCTATCGTGTGGATTATAGGATTAGCAACGGCAAATGGTATTATGGTTATAGTAATATTCAGCTAACGTTTAAAGTAAACTGGAAAAACAAACTCTTTAATAGTGTATATTCACTGCAAAGCGAAATGGCTATTACCGATTGGGAAACGAATACCACAGGAATCAGTAGACCCAAAAAAGCTTTAAGGCCAAGTGTTATTTTAGCTGATGAAGCTGCTGGTTTTTCTGAACCAGAATTTTGGGGTAAATACAATATCATAGAACCTGAGAAGTCCATTGAAAATGCTATACGAAAGATTAACAAGCAATTTAAACGAGAAAGAACAGAAGCTGGAGGAGACTAGTTTCTTGTATGATTTTAGTCAATAAAAAAAGACGTTGCATGTGCAACGTCTTTTTTGACAGTATCAATTAATTTGATAACTCCCTCAGATAATTGATTAAATAATTTTTATCATTCACCACTTTATTTGTTTGTTCAAAAGCCTTATAATTTACGCCTTGAGCATCTAAATAAGCGCGTGCATCTTCCATTATCTGATCCAAAACTCCCGGTTTCTCTTCAAGTAATTGTAGAATTTTCTCCATTCTATCAGATGTTTTTCTAGGTAAGTCCAGTTTCTTGGTTTCTTTAGTGCTTGCAATCTTCTTAGATTGCGCAACTGCTGCTTCCTTTAATGATTCCTTATCCCTAGAACGCTCTTCAATGTCTTGAATTACTAGTTGTCCTTGAGGTTTAAAAGAAGTGTCTTTAGATGTTAGATAATTAATTATACCATTAAGTTGCTTCTTCAATGCATTAACCTCTTCTTGTTGTTTTTTAATAATGTGTGCCGTATCATTCATGTTGATGCCAACGGCTAAATTTACCATAGATATACCTTTGCTTTCAGAAGTTGACCAAGCTACTCCAACGACTTTATTAAAGTCAGAAATTTTAAGTGATCTTGGTGATACAGCACGACCAATGCCATCATTTAAATTGGATGGTATAATATAATCTCCTTTAGCCACCTTACCCATAATTTTTACAGGAACTTGCCCCATAAACGCTACTTTTTCATAATCAAGTTCTCGATTCTGATTGGGCATGTTACCTAACACAATTGGGTTTTGAGATATGACCATATAATGATCGGCACTTTCGGTGTCTTTGCTAATCTTACCTCCCTTTACACCGACAATATCACCATAACTAAATATTTCATTCGTTTTTTCTTTTTCAAGCCATTCCGCATAATCACCAAAACCAGATTCAAATGCTACGCCTAAGTTATTTTCGCGATGAATATTTCGCCCTGCCCAATACTCAATGATTTCGACCATCTCAAACCCTTCAACCGCAGCAGCATCGGCATCATCTATCCCTATAAGATCTACCACAATCATTGCCAATTGAAAACCGTACTGTAACCCTTCATGCACTTGATCGAAAACCCATGGAAAACTGTTGTGTAGTTCTGTAGCTGTCTGTCCTTCAATGCGACCATAACGTATATTATTGGCTCCTGTAAAGGATAAAAAGTTATTTCCGCTATTAGGTGTTCCTCCTGCATTTCCAGTCAATTCAATGGAAATACCTTGACGACTTCCTTGTACCCGTAAAGGATGTGCAGCCGAAAATAGATCACCTCCAACTGCATCCATATTAGCGTCAATTATTACCCGTCCATTCAAATTACTAATCGCTTCAACGGTGAGCGTATTATTTAAAGTACTCGTTCCAGCAACATCTAATGTGCCGTTAAGGTCTGTAGTTTGCGCTACTGTGATATTCTGAAAATCACTATCATTAAAAGTCGCTTGTCCTATTACATCTAGGGTGCCTCCTAAATTAGTATCTCCAGAAACTGTGAGATCCGCATATATTTGTGTATCGCCTCCAATTTCTAATTCTCCGTCAAAAGCCACTAAGCCTTCAACCGTTAAATCTCCTGTAAGCAATGTTGGGCTTTGGTTATTGACCGTCAAGCTACTATTAAGGTTCGTAACACCATCGGCTATAAGTTCTCTATGCTTTACATATGGTATATAGGTGAGTTCTTGAAAACTGAATTCTACCAAACCATTTCCGTCAAACAAATCTATCTCTACTCTTAAGAACTTCACATTATTCCAATAAATTGCGCTAAAAGCCCCAGAACTTTCAGATGTTTCTGACCCTTGTCCGATCATTAAATTAATCATACCGTAGGAATCTGTATTTGTCTCATGAGTTTCTTGATATTCGATGGCATTCCCACTATCCAGAATTGAAAACCGCACCGTCAAAGGCATATTAGGCAGGTTATTTGCTGGAATATCGACGCCTGGTATTTCCTCTGGGTTATTATCGATAATGACCGCTTGATACGTAATTCCATCCGTTTGTGCTTTTACAGTTAAAGCGAAAAACAGTAAAACAAAAAATGTAATGATCTTTTTCATAATGAGTTGATTTTTAATATTAATTAGAACGAACAATTACAACTTGGTAAGTTGATAATAAGTCCGATTCCGAATTGATGTGATGTTAAGTTTAATTCCTCTTGATCTGTCGCGTTTCCTTTCTCAATAAGTACCGTTCTTCCAATTTTGTAATTTGCCATTATGGACGTGTTATTAGAAATAGGGTAAAGCATTCCAAGGCTACCTCTGACAAAAAATATTTTATCATTGAATTCATCTTCTCCCACCAGATTAAATACTTGGTTATTTATTGTTTGTGTACCCCTTACTAAAAATTCCAACGATGTTGAGCCTTTTAAATAAAAAGTGAAATTTCGTAACCTGAAAAGATTCAAATCCAAACCTACTTCTGCCCCTATATATGAGACATCCCATTCAAAGTAATTATCCAAGGCGCGGTCGCTTCCAATGGCTCCGTAACCATTATAGGTACCTCCTACTGATAAATACAATTTATTTTCCTTTAAAACGCTTCTATAACCCATAGCTATATAAGTATTTGGCTTTGACAACAGGTTTTCGAGTGCTGCCCCTTCAGAATTTTTATAATTAAATAATGAGACCGTTTTTCCTGTTTCTAGATATAATTGTTGACTGTAGGTTGACAAAACAATAAGAAGCAAGAGTATGGTAAGGAGTTGTTTTTTCATTCTATCTTCTTATTAAACTAGCTGTATATTCTTGCGCTCGCATTTTGACTCTTAAAATATATTGGCCAGAAGAAAGTTCTCCTAAGTCTATAGCAATCATTTCTTCTGGATTAAACTCTTGGTTAAAGATTAATCGCCCTAACAAATCATATAACTTAAGATCCACTATATCTACCACAGGTTCGTTAAACTTTATACTAAACATAGAAACGAAAGGATTTGGATACACTATGGCCTCAAGTCTAAAGTCGGATTGATTGCTGATTCCTGAAGGTGAAATAGGCTGTAGAAAACCTTGTCGTAGGCTGTAATTATTTGTTTCGAATGTATTGATGACACTAAGTTGACCAATACTTTCTTGGATTAAATAACTTTTGTTATTAGCATACACAAAATGTGACGACCCTTGGATAGCAAGTGTTTGTTTCTTCATGGTTTGAGCCACCATTAATTGTAACATCATTAAAGCTGTGACTAGAAGTATGCATTTTTTTTTCATGATTTCCCCTTTTGCTTATCACGAATGTATTCAGGATTTTCGAGCAAAAAAAGAAAAAAACGCCTTGTCCACCCTTTGTCCACCTTTGTAATTCAGTACTTTACGTCGTTTTAGCGAAGTTTGCATAGCGCAATCATTAAGCTGTACAGTATGCTATCGAAATTGAAAAAAATATTAGTTTCATGGAATGTCCATCACCAATCAATTCAAGAAAAAGAGCTAAAGTTTCATGATTCTAGCATATTGCAAAACCATGCCATATTAATAGGAAATAAAAATAATTCGCTGTTGATCATCCTCAACGAGTTACAACTACTAAAACAAGATTATGAAACCGGCAAACGGCATCAAAGAATCATTGAGTCTATTAAAAGCATAATTCATAGCACCAGAGAATGGGATTTATTCGATTACTATTTTGATGATGCCAATAAAGATTTCAGAGAATTCGTTCAAAGGAGATATCCAAAAATCACATCCAATGAATTACGTTTAATGTCATTAATGAAGATTAAACTATCCAATATTGAAATTGGTAACACTCTTAATATATCTCAAGAAGGTGTTAAAAAAGCTCGTTATAGGTTACGTAAGAAGCTTGGGTTAAAAACTTCAGAATCTTTAGGTCAATTTATCATCACCTTTTAGACGACCTCTGCATACAAATCAAAATCTTCGGCTTCAGTAATTTTTACATGAGCAAACTCTCCAGTCTTTAAATAAGTCTTTGTGGCGTCTATACGAACTTCATTGTCCACATCAGGTGAATCATACTCTGTACGGCCAACAAAATAATTACCTTCCTTTCTGTCAATAACGACCTTCAATTCTTGTCCAATTCGTTGTTGATTCATTTCCCATGAAATCTGCGATTGTATCTCCATAATTTCATTGGCACGTTGTTGTTTTACTTCTTGAGGTACATCATCTTCTAAATTATAAGCATGTGTATTCTCTTCATGAGAATAGGTAAAACAACCTAAACGTTCAAAGCGCATCTCTTCTACCCATTGTTTTAAAATTTGGAAATCTTCTTCTGTTTCTCCTGGATACCCAACGATTAAGGTTGTACGTATGGTCATCTCTGGAACAGCCTCACGAAATTCTTTTAATAGTTTTGTGGTTTTCTCTTTAGTGGTGCCACGACGCATACTCTTTAGTATGGCATCAGCTATATGCTGTAAAGGAATATCCAGATAATTGCATATTTTAGGTTCATCTTTCATGACCTGCAATACATCCATCGGAAATCCTGTAGGAAAGGCATAATGCAAGCGTATCCATTCAATACCTTCTACTTTCACCAAATGCAGTAGTAATTCAGCTAGATTTCGTTTTTTATAAAGATCCAAACCATAATAAGTTAAATCTTGTGCAATCAATATTAATTCTTTAACACCATTAGCAGCTAATTTCTCAGCTTCAATAACAATCTCTTCAATTGGTGTTGAGCGATGCTTACCTCTCATTAAAGGGATGGCACAAAAACTACAAGGGCGATCACAACCTTCCGCAATTTTCAAATAAGCATAATTTTTTGGTGTGGTTGTTAAACGTTCTCCAATAAGTTCGTGCTTATAGTCAGCACCTAAAGCTTTTAATAAGCCTGGCAACTCCGTAGTACCGAAATATTGATCAACATCTGGAATTTCTTTTTGAAGGTCTGGCTTATATCGTTCAGAAAGACAACCGGTCACAAATACCTTATCTACCTCACCTTCCTGCTTCTTCTGTACATATTCTAGAATAGTATTGACACTTTCTTCTTTTGCATTATTTATAAAACCACAGGTATTAATAACAACAATATTTCCTTCCTCTTCATGAACCACTTCCTTATTATTGGCTTTTAACTGACCCATTAACACCTCGCTATCGTAAACATTTTTACTACAGCCAAGGGTTACGACGTTAATCTTATTCTTCTTTAAGGACTTTGTACGCATATCATTTTTTCAGATGGCAAAGATACAACCTAAAAATGATGTTTAGGTTCTATACGCTAATTATAGTTAATTGGATTTTTACGCGCTTTTGAAGCCTGTTCGTAGGCATAAGCCCATTGTATTAACAAAGCTTCACTCTTTGATTTAGAAATAAAGGTTAACCCCTTAGGAACACCCTCACCTGTATACCCCATTGGTACTGTAATTGCTGGATATTTAGCCACGGCCGCGTAACCCGCATGATAATTATTGATGGATAGAAACCCATCTAAATTATGAGCCCTCATCGGTGTGTCAAAATAGGTTTTTCCGTTAGTGTTTAACGTCTCGCTAATGCGTTTTAAATCATCTTCTCTCCCCTTGTCTGCAACGATACCCTTAAATAATCTTTGGCCGTAAGGCGCTGTGTTTAATGAATCCTTATTGTTGTAATCAATAATATCATTAACCGTACGATATGATATAGATTTTCCAGCATGATTCTCAAAATATTGAGGAAGGTCTTTTTTCATATCTAGGTTTAAAAGTCTAATAAATCCGGGAAGTTCTACATCCTCTTCTTCAAATTCGATAATTTCCACACCTTGATGCTTTAAAACACCAATAGCATTTGCATATAACGTATCTGCCATAAGATGTTTAAAGGCACCTAAACGCTTACCTTTTATCTTACCATTAAGCATAAGTGCAGCATAAATTTCTCCTTCCCATTTGGATATCATAGAAGCAGTATCATTTTCATCGTAACCATACATGGCATCTAACATAATAGCATTATCTGTTACATTTTTGGTCATTGGGCCAGCAGTATCTAGAGTACTAGAAATTGGGACGATACCAGTTCTGCTAATTAAACCTATTGTAGGCTTGAAACCTACTATGGAGTTTTGACTTGAAGGAGATAAAATCGATCCTGACGTTTCACTACCAACTGCTGCTACACAGAAATTTGCCGCAACAGACACTCCACTTCCTGAACTAGATCCACCAGTATCTATAATGCGTCTGCCATAAGGGCTTAAGGTTTGCCCGCCAATAGCGCTATACCCGCTAGGGCAATCACCACAAAAGAAATAGGCCCATTCACTCAGGTTCGCTTTACCAAGTATCAAAGCACCGCTCTCCTTTAACCTTTGCACTATAAATGCATCTGAAGTTTTATTATTCTGAAGTGCAACAGCGCCAGCTGTGGTTGACATTCCTGAAGCATTGATATTATCTTTTAAAAGAATGGGCATCCCAAAAATTTGATGCTTCATCATTTTGTTATTTAATTGTTGATCTTTTTCTCTAGCCTCTTGAATTACATTAGGGTTTAACGCTATGACAGAATTTAGTGATTTTTCATTCTCCCTGTCGAATTTCTTTATTCGGTATAAGTAGAATTTCACAAGGGTTTCATACGATAAATCTCCATCTCGAATATGGCCTTGAATGGTCGGAATATCTTGTTCCATAATCATGAACTTCAATGCATCATGGTTCTTTTGAGTAAAACCTTTCATTTCTCCTTCAAAAGGCTTCCAAAGCTCTTCAAGATTAATGTATTTAGAATCTAAAACTTTAAACTCTCTGAAGTCTTTAGTTGATATATCGCTAATATCGGTTGATTCTTGTGAAACTGTTTTTGGTGCTTCCTTACAAGTGAAAAGTATCACTGGAATAATAAACAAAATAATATTTTTCATGAGAGTGGATTATAATCACTCTAATGTAATAAAAAACTAACTCCCGTAAGGATTTATTGATTGAATATAACTATAAATCTGAACTTGAAATAAAAAGTAAAGCATTGCAAAAATGAGGCAACTAATAACAACTATAGATTTTGGTTCAGTGCTTCTGGATGCCCTAAATGACAGAAATCCAATAACACCAAAAACAGGCACTATAAAAATTAAGGGAAATGCAATGTATTTTATAAGATACTTAGGTATTAATGGGTTATCGTTAAAATCAAAATAACCCTGAACGACATTAGCAATATTAGAAATAATCATGTAAGCAGAATACAAAGCCGTTATGATTGCTATTTTTTTTATAGCATCTGCAGAGCGCTTTGGAGTATCCATACTAACCTATTGTTTTTTAATATGAATACACATTATTTAAAAAACGAATCGACAAATTCGTATTTATTAAAGACTTGAAGATCATCAATACCTTCTCCAACGCCAATATACTTTACAGGTATCTGAAATTGATCACTAATACCAATAACCACACCTCCTTTAGCAGTACCATCTAATTTTGTCACTGCCAATGACGTCACTTCTGTTGCTGCAGTAAACTGTTTGGCTTGTTCGAAGGCATTCTGCCCTGTAGAACCATCTAAAACTAGCATCACATCATGTGGAGCGTCATCAATAACCTTTTGCATGACACGTTTCACTTTGGTAAGCTCATTCATTAAGTTGACTTTATTATGCAATCTTCCAGCCGTATCGATAATAACAACATCAGCATTTTGAGTAACCGCACTCTGTAAGGTATCAAATGCAACTGAAGCAGGATCACTTCCCATAGCTTGCTTTACAATTGGTACCTCTACACGATCCGCCCATACTTGTAACTGATCAATAGCAGCGGCTCTAAATGTATCGGCTGCTCCTAATACAACGTTTAACCCTTGACTTTTAAATTGACCTGCCAGTTTACCTATGGTTGTTGTTTTACCGACACCATTAACTCCAACCACCATGATTACATGTGGTCCATTACTTTCTGGAATCGTGAATTCTGTACCCTCTCCTATATTGGTTTCAGATAATAAGCTTGCAATTTCCTCGCGTAGTATTTGATTTAATTCGCTAGTTCCGAGGTATTTATCTTTGGACACTCGTTCTTCTATACGTTCTATGATCTTAAGTGTTGTATTTACGCCTACATCACTACTCACTAAAACCTCTTCAAGGTTGTCAAGCACATCATCATCTACTTTTGATTTACCTGCTACAGCCTTATTTAGCTTATTAAAAAATGTGGATTTAGATTTCTCTAATCCTTTATCAAGTGTTTCTTTCTTTTCAGAAGAAAAAATTTTCTTAAAAAAACTCATGCAATAATTATTTAATCTGGTAACTCAAATTCCTTGCCTAATTTTATAAGCAGAAATTTTGTCATGTGATTTCAAAGATAGCCATAAAAAAAGCTGCTTTCAAAAAGAAAACAGCTCTAAAGCTTTTATAATATATGCGTTTTACTTCTTGTTAATGAAGTCACTCACTTTTTCTGGAGACATAATTGCTTCAACAAACATGTAAGCTCCAGTTTTTGGAGATTTCACCATTTTTATAGCCTTTGTTAAACGCTTTGAACCTGTTTGTAATGATGCTACTGATTTCTTTGCCATGACTCTATTTATTTGATTTCTTTATGAACAGTCATTTTCTTTAAGATAGGATTAAATTTCTTAACCTCTAATCTGTCTGGAGTGTTCTTCTTATTCTTCGTTGTAATGTATCTTGAAGTTCCTGGTTTTCCAGATTCTTTATGCTCTGTACATTCCAAGATTAATTGTACTCTATTGCCTCTCTTTGCCATTTTTAGCGTATTTTAAATGTGGCTATTACTTAATGAATCCTTGAGCTCTAGCTTTTTTCAAAGCAGCAGAGATTCCTATTTTATTTATTGTTTTTAAAGCAGAAGTAGATACTTTTAAAGTCACCCACTTATCTTCTTCAGGAATATAAAAACGCTTCTTCACTAAATTCGCATTGAATTTACGTTTCGTTTTGTTCATGGCGTGAGATACGTTGTTCCCAACCATTGCTTTCTTACCTGTAAGCTCACAAACTCTTGACATTTCTTTTTACTTTTAAGTGTTTTTATAAAACGAGGTGCAAATTTACAAATTCTTTATTTCGTAGCAAACTATAAATCTTAATTTTTTAAAATTTCTTTCAGTAACATTTCAAAGGATTTATTCATGGTCTTATTAATGACTTTAGTCCTGTGATTTCCCATGTTGAAGGTACCAGATACTAATCCTTTAGGTGTTGCTATAGCAATACACACAGTACCAACCTCAGCTTCTGAATCGCCTTTGGATGGGCCGGCATTACCTGTTGTTGCAATGCTATAATTTGTTTTAAATAATTGTTTTGCATTTACCGCCATAGCTTCAGCTACTTCAATACTCACAACGGAGTGTTTTTTGATCAGCTCTTCCGAAACGTTTAAAATGTCTGTTTTTGCATCAGTAGCATAACTTATTATACTGCCCTTAAAGTACGCAGATGCTCCGGCATTAGCTGTAAACTGCTCCGCTATTTTTCCTCCAGTACAACTTTCTGCAGTAGCAATGGTCAACCCTTTGCCTTTTAAAATTTCACCTATCGTTACTTCAATAGAATTTTCATCTTCATAACCTACTATGATATCACCAATAAGCTTTTGAAGCGTTACAACTTGTCTTTCAACTTCTTCTTCGATGTCATTTTTATCTGCTCCTTTTGCAGATAAGCGTAATCTCACTTTTCCTAAACTAGGTAGGTAGGCCAATTTAATAAATGCGGGCAAATTATTTTCCCAATCTTTAATCTTATCAGCAATAACACTTTCTCCTACGCCATATGTTAGTACTGTTTTATGTAAAATAAAAGGAAACTTGTATCTCTTTTGAAGTTTAGGTAATACTTCATACTCCATAAGAGCTTTCATTTCATACGGTACACCTGGCATTGAAACAAATACTTTATTACCCTTTTCTAACCACATTCCTGGCGCTGTTCCAAAGCGATTCTTCAATATTTTTGCTTTAGAAGGCACCAAAGCTTGTTCTTTATTCACTTCCATTATAGGCGTTGATATGTACTTCTTAAAAAGCGCTTCAACATGAGCTAAAACGGCATCATCCTGAACCAATATATCATCAAAATACTCGCAAATAGTGTGCTTTGTAATATCATCTTTAGTAGGACCTAGTCCTCCTGTAACAATGATAATGTCAACATTATCCTCAGCTTCATTTAAAGCCTTTAAAATATGTGCTTTATCATCTTGAACGGACTTAATCTGGTAAACAGAAACTCCAATACGGTTAAGGGCTTTTCCAATAAATGCTGAATTAGTATCAACTATTTGCCCGATGAGAATCTCATCACCAATGGTAATGATTTCGGCTAGCATTAGAGGCTAAAATCTGATTTCATTTCCGTAGATGCTTGTTCAACCGCAGATAGAACGATATCTAGTTTATTTGAAATATCTTCTCCCTTTTTTTCGAATTTCCCCCAATCTTGCACCTCGATCAAATCCTCAAGAACACCAAGCTCGAACAAATCGATGGTAGGTTTCATTTTGTGAGCAGATTGATATGTCTGTAAGTAATCCTGGTTAGCAACCGCTTCTTTTAAAAGTTCTGCATCAGCTGGAACCTCTTCAAGGAACGCAGCGGCTAATGCCATAACAAAGTCTTCGTCGTTGTCTGCCAACTCACGAACACGATATAGTTTGTAGTGTTGTTCCATTATTTTATTATAATTGAAAATAGCTCTTTTTCATTGATAAAGCCTTTTAGCTTATCATTTGCAAATACTCTGCCAACTCCTGCTGGAGTGCCTGTAAAGATAATATCTCCAATCTTTAAAGTAAAATATTTTGAGACATATTCTATTAATTCATCTATTTTCCAAAGCATATGACTTGTATTACCCTCTTGAACAACATCATTGTTTTTAAGCAATTTAAAATCAATATTATTTACATCATCAAACTCCTTCTTAGGAAGCCACTTTCCAATTACAGCTGCACCATCAAAGGCTTTAGCTTTCTCCCAAGGCAATCCTTTTTCTTTCAATCTACTTTGTAAATCTCTCGCTGTAAAGTCAATACCCAAACCTAGTTCATCATAGTATTTATGAGCAAATTTTTTATCAATATGCTTTCCTACCTTATTGATCTTGATTAAAATTTCAAGTTCATGATGCACGTCATCTGAAAAATCTGGAATAAAAAACGGTTGTTTTTTAAGTAGTATTGAGGTATCTGGTTTCAAAAATACGACTGGATCAGTCGGTTTTTCATTTTCCAATTCTTCAATATGTTCGACGTAATTACGCCCTATACAGATAAGCTTCATATAGCGCTTATAATTTATTATTGAATGCTCTTAATTTAATAGCCGTCAAGACCTTTTTGGTATATAATGGGAAATCTGCGTTCAAAAGCCAACCAAAATAACCTGGTTCTTGTTCTAAAACATCAATGACTCTCTTATTCTTATGTTTCCCAAAAGAAAAACACTCTTCGTCGTCCTTATTATAGATAATAAAACCTGCAAAATCTGCAAACTTCTTACGAGAACTGAATTCAGACAAAAATTTCATATCATTCTCCAATACATCATATTTTTCTATCTGCTTTTTCAATACCTCAAAAGTTGCAACTGTATCGGCCTCAGCACTATGAGCATTATCCAAGTTTTTATCACAATAAAATTTATACGCAGCAGATAAGGTTCTCTGTTCCATTTTATGATAAATCGTTTGCACGTCTACAGAAACACGTCCTTTCATATCAAAATCTATCTCAGCTCTTAATAATTCTTCGGCTAAAAGCGGAATATCAAATCTATTAGAATTGAATCCACCCAAATCAGAATCCTTAACCATATTATAAACCTCTTTAGAAATCTCTTTAAAGATCGGTTTGTCTATCACATCAGCATCAGAAATACCATGAATAGCGGTTACTTCTTTAGGAATTGGTATTTCAGGGTTGACCACCCATGTTTTACGATCTTCTTTTCCATCTGGAAATACTTTAAGGATAGAAATCTCAACGACTCGATCCTTTGAAATATTGATTCCAGTGGTTTCTAAGTCAAAAAAACAAATAGGTTTATTAAGGTTTAATTGCATTTTCTCGGTACGGTTTATGCAAATATACTTTTATTAAATTTTATATAATTTAGCCTAAAGTTAAAAATCCTTGAAGACTACATTTTCCATACTACTCTCTCTGTTTTTAACCTGCAGTGTTTTTTCTCAAACTATACATCCTTATGTCAAATTAACGGAAAAAATCAAAGGAAAACGTCTCGAATTATTTGCTGTAAATTCTGGTGCCACCAGCTATAATATCTTTCTTCGTGTAGAAACCAAAGATTATAGACGAAGCAGTTCTAGGCCTGTTCTAAAAACCATTCCAGCTAATTCTAAAGTACGCCTCATCACTATGGTTAAGCTCAATGGAAAAGAAGGTATATACACGACATCTTTTGTTGTTAATGAAATTGCGCAAGGATTATCTATAACAAAAGATCATGAAAATTTTGAAGTGAAATTCAATAATGCTTTACACACCAAAAAGATAACCATCTATACTAAAGACACCTGTGACTTATGTATGGATGCCAAACAATTATTAGACAAACACAAAATTAGGTATAAAGAGCTCAGCATAGAGAAAGACTCCATAAATCTTATACAACTTATCTCCGAATTCAAGAAAAGTGATTTAAAGAAAAAAGCTCTGGTACCAATATTAAAAATAGAAGATTCGTTGTATACATCTTTAAAAACCAGACAAGACTTTATTAAGGCTTTAAAAAATCACTTTTAATTTCAACAATCAACTTCTTTTGTAACATTACCAGGCTAAATCATACTTATAGTCCTAAAGAGAAATCATATGAAGAAAAATAAAGCCAATGGACTTTTTATGATTGGTATGTTATTCACCATTTTAGGTCTAACGATTTTCACTGAATCTAAATATTTACGATACATATCGCTTTCTTTAGGTGTTATACTAACAATATACAGCGTTATCAAAGAGAATCGAGAAAGAAAAAAATCTAAAAATTCTTAAAAGACATCATATCTCACGATTACTATCCCAAGCTTCTAAATACTCTTTTACTTGTTTTACAAACTGTCCACCAAGCGCTCCATTAACTACGCGATGGTCATAGGAATGCGACATGAACATCTTATACCGAATGCCAATAAAATCACCTTCAGGGGTTTCAATAACTGCTGGCACCTTACGAATGGCTCCTAAAGCCAAAATACCTACTTGTGGTTGGTTAATTATTGGCGTTCCCATGATGCTGCCAAAAGTTCCTACGTTGGTTACTGTGTATGTCCCACCTTGAATATCGTCAGGCTTTAGCTGATTATTTCTTGCACGACCGGCTAAGTCATTTACACGTTTGGTCATACCAACTAAATTAAGCTGATCAGCATTCTTGATAACTGGAACAATTAAATTTCCATCTGCAAGAGCGGCTGCCATTCCTAAATTAATGTTCTTTTTCTTAATGATGGTATCTCCTTCTAAAGAAATGTTCATCATTGGAAAGTCTCGAAGCGATTTTGCTACTGCTTCCATAAAAATAGGTGTAAACGTTAGTTTTTCACCTTCTCGTTTTTCAAATTCGTTTTTGACCTTATTCCTCCAATTCCAAATATTAGTAACATCAGCTTCAATAAATGATTGCACATGAGCAGATGTTTGGACAGAGTCAACCATATGTTTGGCAATTAACTTACCCATTCTGGTCATTTCGATAATTTCATCTTCACCATTAGAAACGACAGGTGTTTTTGTCTCGAGTTGAGAGATACTATCAGACTGAGTTGTTTCTATTTTAACGACTGGCTTTTGCGATTCTATATGTGTCGGAACCGAATTATTACTGCGATTCTCTACATACATTAGAATATCATTCTTTGTAACGCGACCTTCTTTACCTGTTCCTGGAAGTATATCTAGTTCAGCTTGGGTAATTCCTTCCTTCTTTGCTATATTTCTTACTAAAGGTGAATAAAATCGATCTTCACTTGAAACAACTGGAGCTGCCACAGCATCTTGCGCAGCAGTTACTGTACTTGCTACTTGGGCAACAGCTTCAACAGGCACTTCCTCTGTCTGAACAGCAACTTCTACATGAGGTGTGGCATCAACTGAAGGTGTATCTCCATCAGTCTCTATCACAGCAATGGTCTGACCAACCTGTACTATATCGTCAACGTTGAATAACTTCTCAACCAATACACCATCAACTTCTGATGGCACTTCACTATCCACTTTGTCTGTAGCTATTTCTAGTACAGCTTCATCAGCTTCTATAGTATCTCCTACTTCTTTTAACCAACTAGTGATAGTTGCCTCAGCAACACTCTCACCCATCTTTGGAAGTTTTAATTCAAATTTTGCCATATTGATAATATAACAGTGTTTTTTTGGTTTGACTTTGCAAAATTAATAAAAAAACTAATCTTGCACTGGTTTTAATTCAAAATAAATCATTCTGCGACTCGAATCTCTCCTTTAGATTTGGAACTCGAACTACCGATGATAAAATTAGCATTTTTCGGGTTAATCTTGAAGGCTCCTGATTGCTCTTCGAAAGCAGTAATAATTTCCTTGAAAGTCATTTCATTATTATCAAAAATGATTTCTTCTTTATCAGTGTAAGTACTTCCCTTTTTTTCACTGTCAAACAAAGGCATCATTTTACTACCAATAGAAACCATGGCATCTAATAAGATATTTCTCTTGAAATGTTTTCTATAAAAAATACGCATCGCATCATAAAAACGCTGTCTATAGATTTTATTTTTTGGCGTACTTTCTCCTTTAAAATGTATACACGTTACCGCTCCTATATAATAGTTTTTTAATCCCTTTTTTAAAGCCCTATATGACAGATCTATATCTTCTCCATACATAAAATAGTCTTCATCGAAGCCTTTCAGTTCATCGTATACTTTCTTTTTCATCATCATAAAGGCTCCCACTAAAACCGGTACTTCTCCTACCTCTTTTTCTTTAAGGTGATTCGCATAATACAAATCTCCTGACGCAAATATTTTCTTAAAAGACACCATTGGTGTCGGGATATTGCGCTTACTCTCAGGTAAAAAAACACCTCTTCCATCTATTAATCTGCAACCTACAATACCGACACTTTCCTTAGCATCTATAAAACTAATAGCAGTTGAAAAAACATCTTCAGCAATAACCGTATCTGGATTCAAAATACAAACATACTCTCCTTTGGCACGAGTTACTCCAATATTATTTCCTTTAGAAAACCCCGTATTCTCATGGTTTTCAATCAACAATATTTCAGGAAACAATTCTTTTACCATCGCACAGCTATCATCCTGAGAATTATTATCTACAACAATAATTTCCGCATTAATATCAGTCACTGACGCTTTGACGCTTTTTATACATAGCTCTAAAAAATAGCGCACGTTATAATTGAGTATGACAACGGATAGCTTCAAAAATAGTTATGATTTTAGAGAGATTTCGAAAGGTATTCTATTCAAAATACTCCTTCCTAAGGTTATTTCATCTGCATATTCTAATTCATCTCCTACCGAAATACCTCTCGCAATAGTAGAGGTGATAACATCTAAATCTTGAATCTGCTTATAGATATAAAAATTTGTGGTATCTCCTTCCATAGTTGAACTTAATGCAAAAATTAATTCTTTTATTTTACCTTCTTTTACCTTAGTAACTAATGAGTCAATGGTCAAGTCATTTGGACCAATACCATCCATTGGAGATATTTTACCTCCCAAAACATGATATAAGCCTCTGAAAGAACTCGTGCTTTCAATGGCCATTACATCACGTACATCCTCAACAACACAGATAATTTCTTCATTTCTATGAGGGTTAACACAAATCTCACATATAGTTTTATCACTAATATTATGACAACTACTACAGAATTTAATCTCATGTCTAACAGTTTCTAAAGCCTTTGCTAAATGAGATGTTTGATCTTTAGGCTGCCGTAATAGATGCAACACTAATCTTAGTGCCGTTCTTTTACCAATTCCTGGTAACTGAGACACTTCATTAATCGCATTTTCAAGCAGTTTAGAAGAAAATTCCATAGCTGCGAATTTACGATTTTACATCTAACAATTAAGCTCATATGAATGTAATTTGTATTTTGGTGTTTTAATGCAGACCTAATGAATTCTACACAAATAATTATACTAATAGCTACCTACTTCGGGGTCTTGATGCTAATCTCTTATCTTACAGGCAAAAACGATAGTAACGACACTTTCTTTAAAGCAGGAAAACAATCGCCTTGGTATATTGTTGCTTTTGGTATGATAGGCGCATCGCTATCTGGAGTGACTTTTATTTCTGTTCCAGGAATGATTGGTGGACAGGAATTTGCTTATATGCAAGGTGTTTTTGGCTTTTTTGTTGGTTATCTTTTTATACTTTTCATTTTACTACCTATTTATTATCGTTTAAATGTCACATCAATATATCAGTATTTAGAACAACGTTTTGGAAACATCAGTTATAAAACTGGTGCTTTCTTTTTTATATTGTCTCGTGTTACAGGTGCGTCTTTCAGATTATTCTTAGTAGCTCTTGCCATGCAATATATTGTATTTGAAGAATTAGGTGTTCCGTTTTGGGTAACGGTCGTAATTTCTATTGTTCTGATTTGGGTGTACACGAAAAGAGGAGGCATAAAGACCATTGTTTGGACAGACACCTTACAAACACTTACCATGTTGACTGCTGTAGGAGTGGGCATTTATTTAATTAATGACAAAATGGATTGGTCTTATATTGAAGCCTTACAATCGGATGCCTTTGCCGAAAAAAGTAGGATATTCTTTTTTGACGACCCAAATTCTATCACATATTTTTGGAAGTATTTTATTGGAGGCATCTTCATCGCCATTGCCATGACTGGATTAGATCAGGACATGATGCAAAAAAACCTAACATGTAAAAATAAATTAGAGTCTCAAAAAAATATGTTCTCAATGGCTACTTTATTGGTCATTGTCAACTTCGCATTTTTATCTCTAGGTGCCTTACTTTTTATTTATGCAGATAGTTTTGGGGTAGATATTCCAGTCTTGGACGGCAGGACTAGAACGGATCTATTGTTTCCAGAAATAGCCATGAATCAAGGTTTAGGAAAACCTTTAGCCATTACATTTATAATTGGGCTGATAGCTGCGGCATATTCTAGTGCCGATAGTGCCTTGACATCACTGACTACATCTTTTTCAGTAGATTTCTTGAATATTGAGAAGCGACCGTTTGAAGAGCAGAAACCTCTTCGTAAAAAGGTACATATAGGTGTTTCATTAGTGCTCATCATAGTCGTGATTGTTTTTAATTATCTAGATGGCAATGTTGTTGGAAATTTATTCAAATTCGCCACGCTTACTTATGGACCTCTTCTGGGACTCTTTGCATTCGGGATTCTCACCAAATACAATATAAAAGACAAATACGCATGGGTCGTCGCTATTATGTCAATAATTCTAAGTTTTTTGATTACTTCGCTTCCAGAAAGTATCATCGGTGAGTACAAATTTCATTGGGAGATATTACCTATTAATGGACTTATTACGTTTATTGGGTTGCTTTTAATTAGAAAAAAATAATTATCTTATTTTTCAATAATCCTAATACTGATTCGTAGAAAGCAACACTAATGTACAGGTAATCTCAACCTCAATATTATTATCTTGCAGTAGTTTCTGAAATTCTGGATTTTCTGTTCCTGGATTAAATATCACACGCTTTGGATTCTGCGCAACGATATAATCATAATAGGCTTTTTGTCGTTTAGGGCTTAGATACATTGTCACTGTATCAATATCGTCATATATAATCATCGCCGTATCAATCTTAACACCTTGTATATTTCCTTCTTGAAATCCATAAGCCAATACATCGTGTCCATAATTCAACAATTTCAATACTGCCATGTTAGAATAACGATCAGCTTTTAATGAAGTGCCTACAACCAAGGTTTTTTTGCTCATATGTTAAAATGGTGTTAAGTAATGTTAAATAAAGTAACATGACATAAATATAGTCGTCTATCAATTATCAACCAAGTTTAATCAATCAAAAGATCTAATCAATCAATGAAACATTTAATTACTATTTGTGCCGTATTTTTTTCAATTATATTAAGCGCACAACCCGCAAAACGTATTGAACCTAAAACCGGCTCTATCGCTGGGAGAGTATTGGACGCAAAACTCAATGAACCCTTACCCTATGTTAATGTAATCATCAAGAACACTGCTGGGGAAATCATTACTGGAGGTATTACTCTAGATAATGGTACTTTTAAAATTGACAAAATTCCTGAGGGAATAAATATGGTCAGTGTACAATATATAGGTTACAAGACAGAAAATCAAGAGGTTACTATCGGCAAAGGAAACTATAAAGTCAACCTGGGAGATATTAACCTAACCGAAGAAGCTGAAGGCCTAGATGAAGTCACTGTTATTGCAGAAGTATCAACCATTCAGCAGAAAGTTGACAGAAAGGTCATTACTATTGGAAAAGACCTCGCTGCTACTGGAACGGCTTCTGAACTTATGGTAGGTATACCCTCTGTTAGTGTTGATGCGCAAACTGGCGACATAAGCCTTAGAGGTAATTCTAATGTGAGAGTTATGGTAGACGGTAAACTGTCCAATATTCCAACAGCTCAGTTATTAAAACAGATTCCTTCTACAGCTATTAAATCTGTAGAACTGATCACCAATCCTTCGGCAAAGTATAACCCAGAAGGCATGAGTGGGATTATTAATATTGTATTACATAAAAATACAATGATAGGCTTCAACGGAAATTTAAATGTTGGTTTGGCTTATGAAAAAGAGCCTAAATTCAATAGCTCATTGGACATGAACTACCGTAATGGAAAGTACAATTTATATACCAGTTATAGTAATAACATCTCTAAGAACCAAAACGTCGGAAACATATTCAGGCCAGAAAACAGCTCTGAGCAGTTCTTTAGCTTCTTAGACAAAAGACAATCTCATTTGTTCAAAGTAGGCTTGGATTTTTATATCAACGATAAAAACACGCTGTCAATTTTCACCAATCAGAATATTTCCGATAGCAGCACGGAAGGAAAAACAGACGCGTTGTTTCAAGATTCTTCTTTTGATCAAAGACAACTCTTCTTATCTGATGATTCAAACAATTCTGGGCAATATAATCTAGACTACAAACTTGACTTTGAAAAAGAAGGTCATAATATAGAACTTGAGGTCGACCATAATATATATGATGGTGAAAGCCCAGTTACTTTTGATTTTATTCAAGGTCCTCTTAGCGATTATCAGGATTTCAATAACACAGATCGTGTAAGAACTACAGTAAACCTAGATTATGTCAATCCACTTACTGAATCCACTAAATTGGAATTGGGAGTTCAGGCAAGGTTGTTCAACTCCGAAATAGCATATGCTTCAACGGGTGAATCTTTTAATTCAATGGGCAACTTAGTACCTACACCTAGTACTGATTTTGATTATACAAGAGATATTTATTCGGCTTACGCAACATACAGCAAGAAGTTTGAAAAGTGGACCTATCAGTTAGGTGCCCGCTTTGAAAGCGTGCAAGTAGATGCTCTAGCATTGCAAACAAATGTTGTTACCAATGCTGTGACTCCAATTGAATTTAATAATGATTATTTCCAAGTATATCCTTCAGCCTTTTTCACTTATACACCATCTGAGAGCAATTCATATCAATTTAGCTATAGCAGACGTGTGGATAGACCAGGCATTGGACAAGTTAATCCTATTAAAGAATTTAGCACACCATTGATTTCTTCTTTTGGTAATATCAATCTAGAACCACAATTCACGAATTCTTTAGAGGTGAATTATACGAGAACATTAAAAGACAGAAAAGGAAGTGTGACAGCTGGCGTATTCTATCGAGCTATTTCAGATGAAATTAACAGAGCACTTTTCGTTGACAGAAGTGATGTGAATTCAGGTAGGATCATATTGACTCATGATAATTTTGATGATACATCAGCTTACGGTCTAGAAGTATCTTCTAGCTACAGACCAACAAAATGGTGGAGCATTAATGGCAGTTTCGATTTGTACTCTCAAACACAGAAAGGTATTTCTGAAAGACTAAGTGCACCAATCGAAACGGCGACTCCTGCAGATATTATTACGGAAGTTTCTGAAGTAGATAATGTTGCATGGAATTTTAGGATGTTCAACAACTTTAAAGCAAGTAAATCATTAACCTTCACGGCATTCGGTTTCTATAGAGGGCAGAACAAGACTCTCCAATTTGATATTGAACCAATGTATTTTGTAAACCTAGGCATGAGATATAGCTTTCTAGAAGGTAAAGCGAGTTTTAGCTTGAACTATAATGACATTTTCGATACTATGAAATTTGCTTTTGAAGGCTCCTCACCATACATTCAAACGGGTGAATTTAACTGGGAAAGCAATACGATTCAAGCAAGTATATCATATCGTTTTGGTGGTGGAAAATACCGCGCTAAATCGCGTAAGAGGAGAGACAACGATGAGAAACAAGGAAGTGGTGGTCCTTTCTAATAGAATCAAAGATCTTAATAGCCAACATATAATAGTTGATGGTTAGTGTTAATGTATGGCTATTAATGGAAAGCCCAGATTTAGGTCTGGGCTTTTAATTTTTGAAAGAAATTATGCTTGTTATTTTTTTGAAGCCATGTATAAGGCATAAAGACCAATACTCGTTAAAACCATTCCGGTAACGACACCAAGAATACGATGGTTTTCAGCATTTATAAAAGTATAAATATTATAAATTCCATAAAGTGTTATAAACACTGGTGCGACTTTTTTTCACCCTTTCGATGTTGTTATTTTGTTGTTTTCTTCCAATATTTCTGGCGTTAAGTCTATTTATTATGTCAACGCAGCTATCAACTTACCATTTAATAATAACACTTCCCCAAGTAAAACCACTTCCAAAAGCTGCCAAAACAACAGTGTCACCTTCTTTAATTTTATCTTGTTCCCATGCTTCAGTCAATGCAATAGGAATGGATGCAGCCGTTGTATTACCGTATTTTTGTATATTATTAAATACTTGATCATCACTTAATTCAAATTTCTTCTGAATGAATTGTGCAATACGTAAATTCGCCTGATGCGGAATGAGCATATCAATATCCTCTTTTTCCAATCCATTAGCAGCAAGTCCTTCTAAAATCACTTGGCTAAAACGCACCACGGCATTCTTGAAAACAAACGTGCCATTCATATACGGCATATAACTTAAATCTGTTGGATCATTCTCCTTTAGAATATCCGTTACCCAACGTGTTCCCATACCTGGCGCTTCAGTTGCCAATTCTAAAGCATGCTTCCCTTCTGAATGTAGATGCGTAGAGAGTATACCCTTAGTATTATCTTCTTCACGAGTCATTACCGCTGCACCAGCACCATCACCGAAAATCACAGAAATACTACGTCCTCGTGTAGATTTGTCAATACCATGAGATTGCAATTCTGCTCCAATCACCAAGATATTTTTATACATCCCCGTTTTTATGAATTGGTCTGCCACAGAAACGGCATACACAAATCCTGAACATTGATTACGTACATCCAAAGCTCCAACAGTCTTTATGTCTAATGCTTCTTGAATTTGCACACCAGGTCCAGGAAAATAGTAGTCAGGACTCAATGTTGCAAATACGATAAAATCTATCTCGTCCTTATCAAGACCAGAGCGTTCAATGGCTCTCTTGGCAGCCTGTAAGCCCATTGTAAATGTCGTTTCCTTGTCTTCTGGTTTTGCCCAACGACGCTCTTTTATACCTGTGCGCTCTGTAATCCATTCGTCGGTTGTTTCCATAATCTTCGAAAGATCATCATTCGTAACAACGTTTTCAGGAACGTAATGTCCTAAACCTATAATTTTTGAATTATACATGCAATTTTAGTTATGTTGGAACTTGCAATTTAAGTATTCTTAGGTGTTTCATGAAAATTATGCTCATAAAATGTCAGTTTGTCACATTTTCAGACTTGGCATTTTTGTTGACTAGTACTCACAAGAAATTAATAACAATAACTCCGTCAGTTCGAGTTGAGACACAGTTGAAGTATCGAGAACTTCTCGATACATTTCGAAACAAGTTCGAAACACTCGAAATGACAATTGATAAAAATAACATATCATGGCAAAAGGAACTATTAATGTTTCGGTCGAAAACATCTTTCCACTCATCAAGAAATTCTTGTACAGTGACCACGAGATTTTCTTAAGAGAACTGATTAGTAATGCGACAGACGCAACAATGAAATTGAAACATCTTTCCAATATTGGTGAGACTAAAGTAGAGTATGGCAATCCTCATATTGAGGTTAAAATCGATAAAGATGCCAAGAAACTCCACATTATCGACCAAGGCTTGGGAATGACCAAAGAAGAAGTCGAAAAATACATCAACGAAGTGGCTTTTTCTGGTGCTGAAGAATTCTTGGATCAATATAAAGACAAAGTGGATGATGCCGGTATCATTGGGCATTTCGGACTTGGTTTTTACTCTGCCTTTATGGTCGCCGACAAAGTGGAAATCTTAACCAAATCTCATAAGGGTGATGATGCTGCACATTGGACGTGTGATGGTTCTCCAAAGTTCACATTAGTAAAAGGAAAGAAAAAAGATATAGGTACCGAAATCATCCTTCATATTGCCGACGATTCCACAGAATTTTTAGAAGAAGCACGAATCACAAGTTTACTTAATAAGTACAACAAGTTCATGCCAATTTCTATTAAGTTCGGAACCAAGAAAGTCAATGATCCAGATCACACGCCAGCCACAACGACTGACAAAGATGGTAAAGAAACAACTGAGCCTCAAAAACAGATAACAGTTGACAATATTGTCAATAACCCTTCACCAGCATGGACAAAGCAACCAGCTGATTTAAAAGATGAAGATTACAAAGGGTTTTATAGAGAATTGTATCCAATGCAATTCGAAGAGCCATTATTCAATATACATTTGAATGTGGACTACCCATTTAACCTGACAGGTATCTTATATTTCCCTAAGTTGGGTAATGACATGAACATTCAGAAAGACCGTATTCAATTATACCAAAATCAAGTATTTGTTACGGATAATGTAGAAGGGATTGTACCAGAATTCTTGACCATGTTACGTGGCGTCATCGATTCTCCAGACATTCCTTTAAATGTATCCCGTAGTTACTTACAAGCGGATGGTGCAGTCAAGAAAATAGCGTCTTATATTACTCGTAAAGTAGCTGATAAATTAAAATCACTATTTAATGACAACCGTGAAGATTTTGAAGCCAAATGGAATGACATTAAGATGGTCATCGAGTATGGTATGCTGTCTGAAGAGAAGTTCTTCGAAAAGTCAGATGCCTTTGCTTTATATCCAAATGTAGACGGAAAGTACTTCACATATGAAGAGCTAGAAGCAAAAATCAAGAATAACCAGACTGACAAAGATGACAAAATGGTCATTTTATATGCTAGCAATAAAGACGAGCAACATTCGTACATAGAAGCAGCTAAAGCTAAAGGTTACGAAGTCCTACTATTGGATTCACCAATCGTATCACACCTTATCCAGAAATTAGAGAGCACTAAAGAGAACATCTCTTTTGTACGTGTGGATGGCGACTCTATTGACAAATTGATCAAGAAAGAAGATACAGCTATTTCTAAGCTAGACGAAGATCAAACTAAAACACTGGATGAGTTACTAAAAGAAGTGATTCCTTCTGACAAGTTCATGGTACAATTAGAGCCAATGGATAGCGATGCTGCGCCATTCATGATTACTCAACCAGAGTTTATGCGCCGTATGAAGGAAATGCAAGCTACTGGTGGTGGAGGCGGTATGTTTGGCATGGGTAATATGCCAGAGATGTACAACTTGGTAGTAAATACTAATTCCGAATTAGTAGGCGAAATCCTTGGCACTAAAACAAAAAAGAAACAGGAACGTCTAATCAACCAGTCTTTAGACTTGGCAAGATTGTCTCAAGGGTTATTGAAAGGTGAAGAACTCACTAATTTCATTAAACGTTCATATGACATGATAAAATAATGAGTTTCACAAATTTCAAGGAAACCGCTTCTCGAAAGGAAGCGGTTTTTTTATGACTTAAAAAAACTAACTTCGTATAACTTAAAATCAACCTGCATGGCAGTTTCTCCTATTACTAAAAGTAGTGATCTAGCATCCTTTTCAATCCGGTCTAATGGAAGCTACATCCAAGACAAAATACTAATCGGTTCCATTGAAATCACCATGAAGGCCAATGCTATGGACGAAGCTATTCTTAAAGTATTTGATGGCAATCCTGAAAAAGACGCAATAGACCTTACTAACGAAAAAACCTTCGAACTAGGTAGGGAAATTGAAATTGCATTGGGTTACGACAATAATAACAAGCGTGTATTCCGAGGCATCGTCACACAACAACAACTTAGTATCAATAGTGGAGAAGTCCCTGTATTTCAAGTTACGTGTAAGAATATTATAAATGGACAAGAACAAATTCTCAAACAAAATATTGACGTCATAAAACCATCTCCAATATTAAAAGTCACATATGGATATGATCTCCTTGAAGCCCAACTAATTAACGACCCCTCATTAGATGTCTATGGGCATTTAAAATTTCCAGGGTCTTCATTAGCCAATGTCAATGACACTATAGCCATTTATGGTATAGGTTCCTTCGACCACTTCGGAGCAAACAAATCTATTCATGAAGTAACACATAAACTTGAAGAAGGTTTTTGGACAACAACTGTTATCGTTATCTAATATTATATTTTCAAACTAACTACCATCCAATGAAATCATTTTTATGCAAATTAACCATCATCTTTTTTATTAGCTCAATAATAGTAAGCTGCTCAGACACAAAACAAAATAAGATTAAAAAAAATACTCCAAAACATATCATTCTGTTTGGATCTGACGGCTTTGGCGCCTATGCTTTTAATGAGAAAGCCAAGATTCCGAATATAAGACACATGATGGCCAATGGGAGCTATTCACTAAAAGCACGAGCCGTATTACCAAGTTCTAGTGCCGTAAATTGGGCATCCATGATCATGGGTTCTGGTCCAGAATTACATGGCTATACTGAATGGGGAAGCAAAACGCCAGAAGTGCCTTCAAGAATTATTGGGAAAGACAGTATCTACCCTAGTATTTTTAGTGTCATCGATGCGCAATTACCAGATGCCAAAACAGGTGTGAGTTATACATGGGGTGGCATAGGTTATTTATTTGAAAAAAGCGTAGTGGATTTGGATTTTAATGGCAAATCTGATGAAGAAACGGTTACCAAAGCCCTAGATTTTATCACTGCCGAAAAACCTGTATTAACCTTCATTCATGTAGATGAACCTGATGGTGCAGGACATGGTATTGGTCATGACACACCTGAATATTATGCTGCTGTTGAAAAAATAGATTCTCTCGTGGGTATGATGATTAACAGGCTCAAAACAGAAAACATGCTGGACGATACCGTTATTATTTTCTCCTCGGATCATGGAGGTATAGAAAAAGGCCATGGTGGAAAAACCTTGTTAGAAGTCGAAATACCTTGGATCATCTACGGCAAGAACATTCCTGCCAAAGGTGAACTAAGCACTAGTATTGTCACTTATGATACTGCTTCTACCATCGCTGATTTACTAGG
Source organism: Flavobacteriaceae bacterium (assembly GCA_014238425.1). Lineage (GTDB taxonomy): Bacteria > Bacteroidota > Bacteroidia > Flavobacteriales > Flavobacteriaceae > JABABD01. Next base: position 258,285 of record JABABD010000009.1, read on the forward strand.
ACTGGAACAACCAGATTTTTGGAGAGGTAAGCCCGTATTGAATATTCACTGATCAAAAAAAATGGATTTCACTTTTATTTCATCATCTACAGCATAATAAGGAAACTTGTTACTAAATTTGACATAAATGGCACCTACAAGAAATGGAAAACTTTGAACAAATAATCCTATTATTAATATCTGGTCAAGGAATATTGTTGAGTTTTGCGTTGATTACAACTATTTTCAAGAAAAATTATTCCAGCTTTTTCCTAGGCCTCATTACTGCTGTAATTACATTGGAAATTTTAAACACTTGGGCTATAAGAACGGGATATCACAGTTTAGAAAACCCGTTTCCTTTTTGGTCATTTGGATCCTATTTGATTATTCCTCCTGCTTTATGGTTGTTCATGAAGGTCAATACCCAACCAACATTCCAATTAAAACCGAAAAGCTTTATTCTTTTTGTCCCAGCAATTGTTGAAATTGTAGTTGAATTATTTTCATTCTATTCCAATAAAATACTAGGAACAAATTATCATTTAATTGATAATGCGTTTTGGTACATATTAACTGAGATTACGCCAATTATTGCCGTGGTAATAGTGCTAATCGTATTTATAAAAGAGTTAGCCTCTTTAACCATTAAATTAAAAAAATTAGCTGTAAAAAATATCATTCTTCAATTTTTAAAACTTTATGTCTTTTTCATAGTATTTTCTTTTTTAACTCTGTTTTGGGTATTACAAGCCATATTTCATTTTCAAGTTTTCATGGTAATTGAAATTATCTTACTGGTGTTCATATTTGTACTGGGCTATATTGGTTATTTTCGACCAACTTTTTTTGATATTCCTAAAATCCTGAAACCTGAAATCATAAAAGAGAATTATCCTCAGTATGATGATGAAAAAGAGTTGAAAGAACTAAAATCACTTTTCGAGGATGAAAAAATCTACACAAAACAAAAATTGTCACTTAAGGATGTAGCAATACAATTGAATCTCCCTGAACGCTACATTTCTGGACTTATCAATTCTTACCATAACACTAGTTTTAGCACATATGTAAATTCCTATAGAGTTGAAGATATTATAAAACGAATTAAAGACCCAAAAGAGAAACATAAAACCTTGCTAGGCATTGCTATGGAATCGGGTTTTAATTCTAAATCATCATTCAATCAGATCTTTAAAACCACTACAGGTAAAAACCCTTCAGATTTCCTCAAAAAACAATAGCGCCAGAAACATGATTCTGGACGTCCAGAATCTGTTTTAAAAGCGAATTGCATCGACAATTATCCTTGTTTTGTGTTTATATAAAACAACTATTATGAAAAAAATACTACTAATTGCTATTAGCTTTTTAATCTGTCAACATGGATTTACTCAAGTGAAACATATTCCGAGTGATTCAACCAAACTTGAAATTAAGGTCAATATCAACATTGAATTATTGGGATTGGGTTATTTCATTGGTTTTGAAGGGGTAGGCATTGAAGAAAAAACAGTGAAAATTGATGATAAATTAGTACCAAAAAAAGAGTGGCACAACTACGGATACAAAATATACCAACAGTATAGCCGTTTTGCCACTAGCGCTAATTTGGCAAAATGCTTTTCTGTAGCAGATCATTTGTGGCTGGATTATCTGACTGCTTTTCTTTTACAAGTAGAGAATGTTCCAAATGCTCAACTCACAGATGCCGTTAATGAAAATTATTATATTAATTTCTCAAAAGGAAAAGACATCCATGAAGCAAGGAAGAATGCAAAAATATTCTTGGACGGATTAAACGCATTTGCAGTAGAAATTGATTTCGATGATTATTTATCCAACTCAAAAGAGTATTATAACAAAGTCATTGAAGAAGTAGAAATTGGCATACCCAATAAAGACTTTATAAAGGTCATGGAATTGTTTTACGATAAAGAATTTGACAATTATTTATTAGTACCAAGTTTAACTATTCCAAAAGGAATGGGTTTTGGAATCTTGAATACTAATAATAACGAAACAAAAATATTCAATGTCTTTGGAGCTTTGGACTTTCAAGAATTTGACCGCAAAGACAATTTAAAAATGGGATTTTTAAACCCAACAAAATTGAGAGAATTAAGCGTGCACGAATTTGGTCATTCGTTTGTAAATCCAGTGGTATTTGAATTACCAGATAATATCTTTTCAGAAACAGAAAAATTATTCAAACCATTGAAAACTGCAATGGAAAATCAAGGTTACAATACATGGAAGGTTTGCGTATACGAGCATTTTGTGCGAGCAGGCGAAATTATAATCGCTCAAAAACTTGGGAAAAATAACGAAGCGAAAAAATTACTTTTGGAGTATCAGGAGAAAAGACAATTCAAATACCTACCACAAATACTTTCGGAATTAAGAAAATATGATAAGCGCGAATACAAATCTTACTTCGAAACGGTTCAAAAAGTCATGGAACAATTAAAAAAACTGTGAGAAACCTCATTACTTACCATACAGCTGTTACGATAGCTGAATTACTCGGGCTAGAACAACCTAATTTTTAGAGAGGTAAGCCCGTTAGTCTGGACTAATAATAATCTTTATTCCAAACTCGCTTCTCACATAGGAGTGGTTTTTATGACGAATCAAAAATGAGGCAGTTGTAACTAGTTTTAAAAAAAGGCGTCCAATGAGAAACTAAACAACCCTATATGATTATAGACGCAACAAGTTCCAAAGAAAGTTCCAATTCTAAAACTTTCAAAGTCAATAATCATAAAGGTCTTTTAATAGATCTTATTCTTTACATCTCTGTCATGTTTCTGATACGAGAAGTATATTTTCCAAGTGTGGGGTTTATAGCAAATGGTCTCTTTTGGTCAGTTACCACACTGGTCATTGCCATGTGGAGAATGCGAGTAAGAGGTGTTAGCTGGAAAGATTTAGGCTTACGAAAACCTAAAAGCGTTAAGAAAACACTGTTGGTTACTGGATTCATATTAATAGCGACGATTGTTTCCATAGTACTATTCAATATCATTAAAGATCAAATACTCTTTTTAGCAATCCCTGAAGACACTTCGCCCGAAAAAGCGGTTTCAAAATTCGGAGACCTCAAAGGCAATTGGCCTTTGTTTTTCACAATTATTGGCGCAGTCTTGATAGAGTCGGCTTTAGAAGAATTACTAGATCGAGGCTTTTTAATGAACTGGTTGGAGCAACTGTTTTCCAAAACCTCTATTGCCACCATACTCGCTGTTGTTTTGCAGGCCGCTATTTTTGGTTTTAGGCATTCCAATGATTTCTCTGAAAGATCCATAACCGTTGGTCTTATAGGTTTAGTCATGGGCATCGCCTATGTAAAATTTGGTCGAAATCTTTGGCCATTGATTATCGCACATTGTGTTCTCAATACATTGTCGATGGTAGATAGAGTCATTTAAAGTTACAAGTCGTTACACAAGAATCTTATTATTACATTTTAATGAAAACTTAAATATCAAACAGTTTTTATGTGTCCATAAAAGCACTAAGAGAGCCTACTCTTCATAAAAATATCTTAAAATATTTTTATAGTTAGGATTCCTTACTATATTTGTATCGCAATAATGCATAACATAAATTTTATACATCATGAGTAAATCAATTTTTTATCATGCGGGATGCCCAGTCTGCGTCAGCGCAGAACACGATATCATTGACCTTGTTGGGTCTGATAATGTCGATATTGTTAATATCGGCGAAGACCGTAATCGAATTGCAGATGCTGAAGCAGCTGGCGTTCAATCTGTCCCGGCCTTAGTAACACCTAATGGCAATACTTTACATCTAAACTTTGGAGCGTCCATAGAAGACGTGAAGGGGTAATTTTTTAATCTATATAGTTAGGATTCCTAATTTATTTAAATCCTAACAATCAAAATCAAAAACCAATGAAAACAATAGTCATATTATCCATAACACTATTCCTAACAGGAATAACAACTTCCTGTGCTCAGGAACAATCTTATAACAATGATGATTTTAGCATTCAAACAGTACGTGTGACGCATCATGCCGACATGAGTGTGACAGTTTGGGAAATGCAAGTTAAAGGCCAAGCAGGCAATACCACACCAACACCTGTTGGACAACTCGATGGAGCTCCAGTTTTGGGCTACGTCTTCCCTACCAGTTTAAAATCCACGGATGTAGGATTCGGAAAAACCGAAGGCATTGTGGCTTTGGCACTGACTTCTCATCCTGATTTTGATGATACCCCATTATGGGACGAGAACAGCGATGCCATTTACGATAACGACGGTATTATATGGCATCCTCATTGGGTAATCCTCCATGAGGACAAGCGCGTAGTTGGCGGACTCTCGGTCAAACAATTCAAGAAGGCTGATGAAACAATCATTCTACCACCTACCAATCCGGGCATGCCTATGTATATGGATTCTCCAGGCTACCCCGTAACCACAGCTAGTCAGACCATACGTGTGGTGGTACCCGATTACCGCATCAATAACCAAAAAAACTTTAGTTATGATGGTGTAACAGCTTTTATGAAAGTGAATACAAGCAAGGACAATTTGCCTATGTTAGGCGTGTATGAAGTTTTAAGCGTAGCCAGCGGCGATCTATCATTACCCTATAAAGTCAATTAGTATGAAAGTATCCGTATGGGACACCTATGTCCAACGACCAGATGGCAAGACCATGCATTTCGATATTATTGTGTCAAGTGAGTGTACAAATGCTAACATTGTTTATGAGTATGGCATGAGCTATCTTAAAAGCAAGGGCCTTAACTCAACAAGCTTGAGTACTAAAGAATGTAGGTTCTGTCATATGGAACAAGCCAGTCCAGAGATTATTAAAGGCATCAAGGCCCAAGGATTTTTCATCTTAGAGATGGAACATTGCGATTAATTTAATTAGGATAACTAACTTTGCCTGCCGGACAACCTCTGGCAGGCTTTATTATGACAGATAGCATATTCAATCCGGATTCACAGAACGACGACATCACCAGTAAGGTGGTGGCGGGTCTAGAACGTATATCTGAAGTCTTCAAAGTATTGCTATGGGATAAAGCCAAACGTGTTGGTTTAAGCCCTATACAAATACAGATTCTTATTTTTGTGGCTTTTCATAAAGAAGATCTATGCAATGTGAGTCATTTAGCCAAAGAATTCAATGTGACAAAACCTACGATTAGTGACGCTATTAAGGTTTTGGACAGCAAAGGTCTAATCAAAAAAGAAACCTCTCCTACCGATAGTCGTAGTTATAGCATTACGCTATCTGCTAATGGTAAAGCTATGGTTTCGGAAATCCATGATTTTGCCGACCCATTAAAATCACAAATCGACGGTTTCTTGGAAAATGACCTGGAAGACATCTCCAAAACGTTAAACACTCTCATTTACAAATTAAATCGTACTGGAATACTTACAGTACAACGCACCTGTTATGGCTGCAAATTCTATCAAAAACAGGACAGCAGTGACTACTGCAATCTATTAAACACCTCTTTATTGTCTAAGGACATCCGTTTGGACTGCCCAGAATTTGAAGCAAAACCGACAGGTAACGATTCCTAAACTCCGTTTCACAACTTAAAAGTAAAAAAGAGGGAAAAGCCCCAGCATAAAGGGGGGAAAACCTCTGTTTTTTTTTGGGAAAAATCCCGTTATTCGTTTAAACGTATCCTTTATACAAATGAGTGATTACGATTCAAATAAGATTCTATACAAATATCGTGGCTTTAGCAACCTGGAATTCGCGCTAGACATTTTCTTGAATGAACGCCTATTTTCTGCTGATTTCAGGAACTTGAACGATCCTATGGAAGGGCGCTTTCGGTATAGCAAACAAATTGCGGATAAGAATAGGATTCGGGAGGTTCTGATTGAAAAATCAGACCTTGGTATCCTCTCTTTGAGCGAAAATGCCGACAATCATTTGCTGTGGTCATATTATGCAGAAGGCCATAGTGGCTTTGCCGTTGGTGTGCAGATAGCACCGGATCAAGATATCACCCTGAAAAAGATAAATTATGTTGATGATTTTAAGGTCGATAACATTTCTGCCGAAGAGATTCTGACCATGAAACATGATACCTGGCAGCATGAAAACGAATTCAGGGTACTGAAACCCAAGTACGCAAATGGTTTTCCCTTTGTCAATGTAAAAGTCAAGGAAGTGATATTCGGGAAAAATGCGAAAAAGAATAATCAAGGCAAAATGAATATGCTAACGGACTTGGTAAAAAGGATTAGTCCGGATGTGGGGATTAAGACCATTGAAACCAATACCATTTCAGAATGGGTCAGGAATAACTAAAACCAATCCATTGCCTAGCAATGGTCTAACATAATCAACGCGCAATGTCATTTTTAAACCGCCATCATCAAGTTCGCTTGTACGCCTACCTCATTATTGTTTCTTTGTTAATCTGCATGAGCTGTCGTTCCAAAGCCACGGTTCTGGCTTGGGATTCTGCCAAACATGCCAAAGACTTCCCAGAAGCCAGTTTAAATTTACCTTCCACAGGCGTTTGTTTTTCTGGTGGCGGTACGCGTGCTATGAACTGCGCTTTGGGACAAATGAAAGGTCTACAAGAAGCAAGGCTGTGGGACAATATCGGGTATGTCTCAGCCGTATCTGGTGGCTCTTGGGCCTCCACTATTTTCACCTATTACCGAGATGGCGCTGCCAACGACAAGGAATTACTTGGAAACATCATTCGTCCTGACCAAATAACCTTAGACACATTAAACTATATGAACAAAGGCTTTATGGGTAAGGTCATTACCAACAGTCTTGAAGATAACTTGTTTGAACGTCTCGGACTAGATCTGATTTCCTTTGGACTGCTTCAAAAAATGGATTATATATGGATAGATGGTGTAGGTCATACCTATCTCAAGGAGTTTGGGCTATACGACCCAGAACGCCCAAAATATTTTACGCTAAACGACGCCACACGAAGTGATATACTAAAACGGAATCCAAAACTAAAAAAAGATGATTTCATCATAGTGCATGACCAAGAAGGTGATATCAAACGGCCTTTTTTAGTGTTAAACTCTAGTCTCTTAGCACCTGCGAAAAATCTGCCCTTGCGCAACCCTGAAAACTTATCGGTGTTTAACTACACACCACTATATATCGGCTCTAATCACCCATTACAGGTCATCGATACGAACCTGATATCGCAGAAGCTTGTAAAATTTAATGCAGGTGGTGGCTTTGTAGAAGCTTTTGGTTTTGGTAGCGACCTATTAAAATCGCAATCCAAAGGTCCTATTGGCAGCCCTAGCGAACTACGTGTCAAGCTGTCCAAAAAACGGTTTGAAATCGTAGATGCAACAGGTACAAGTAGTGCCGCCTTTGGTGCTATTGTAAGCTCAAATGCACTGGCACAATTACCGTCTAAATACTTGCCAGGCTTTTCTCTCAACAATCTAATACCTGAAGAAGAATACTGGCCCATCAAAAAAGATGGTTTGATTGGCAACCAGGAGCAATACCGCTTTACGGATGGTGGCAATTTAGAAAATTATGGATTGATTACCTTGTTGCAACGTGGTGTGGAGAGAATCGTGGTCTTTATCAATACCGATACACCTTTATCAACAGACTGTAACCCAAGTCCAGATAATCCGCCTTTGCCTTCTGAAGTCGATAGCGATCTGTACCCCTTGTTTGGATATCCTATTGGAGATCAAGTTAATAATCAAGTATTCGCCAAGAGAGATTTTAACATCGTGTATAACGGTCTTAAGGCTTCCAAAGAAGCAGGAAGCACAGTGATGACCAAAACGACATTACATACAAAACATAACAAATGGTGGGGTATTCCAGAAGGCCAAAAGGTAGAAATATTATGGGTGTACAACGAGCATGTACTCAAGTGGGAGCAGGAGTTAACACAACCCGTTATAGACGAAATAGCCAAGGGTTCACGTGGCGAGTTTCCTGATTTTCCATTGTACAAACTCATTTTTGAAAATGGATTTTCAAAAGGCATATCATTGTCAAAACCACAGGTGAATTTATTGTATCAACTAAGTGCATGGAATGTATATAGCAATCAAGACGCATACGATTTCCTGCGAAGCAAATAATGATAGACATTTAATTAACTGTATTTAAATAAAATAATTATGAACAACATTAAACATCTAATTAGCATATCAGCATTAGTTTTAGTTGTCGTGATGGTTACATCATGCAAAGATGCTGAAGAGAAGAAGACTGATACTTACGTAGAGCTGGCATCCGATGAGCCATGTTTGGCAGATTCTGCTTGGTTTACGGTTGACCCCACAACTGGAAAAAGAAAAACGCCTGCACCAAAAGAAGACGGCAATAGTGTTTTTGGTAATAATGCAACCGTCTCCAATTGTGATTTTCATCAATGGTCTTGGCAAAAATTTCTTTGGTTAACCAACGATGTTTCAGGACGTCCATTATTTATGGATAATCTGTTTCATGTGACCAATCAAACCGTACCTGTACCTTCTCCAGACAAAAAGATTATTCTGTCTTCTTCAGATAACAAACAAGCAACGGGTAATATACTAAGGACAAATAAATCTTTTAATTCTAATGGTACAAGTTATGATATTTACTATTCAATTCATGTGAACAGTTCTTTATATAGAAGCATTCAAAAGTATGCGCCGATGGATAAAAGTGAGTATACAAATACAACGTTCCCTGTAGGCGCTTTAGAATTAAAAATAGCGTGGGTAAGTGTTGATGCACTTGACGATACAAGCTCCTATTTTATAACTGATGGCGTTATAGAAGGCACAAATACTCAAATTGCTCTGCTAGGCATGCATGTTACTGGTATTGTTTACAATCATCCTGAATTTGTATGGGCCACTTTTGAACATCGTGATTTAGTGCCTTATTACGATTGGAAATCTACAACAACATCAGATATACCTGTTACTTCAACAACCAACAAACTCTTATTCGATGTCAATGCTACAGCAACACTTGCAAATATCACATTAGCCAGCGATAGTAGCAACGTCTTTGCTGTTAACCCATATGGTGTTCCGCGACAAGCAAAAAATGCGTTTCTATTAACCAGCCAACCAGAACCAAAAAATTACGACAATATTGATGCTATAAACAGCAGTGTCCAAAGGCAGCTAACCGACGTTTGGAATAATTATTTCTACAATGGCTCTATTTGGATTGACACAGAAGATTATAGTTACCCAACCGAACAAGCAAAATTATTAGTGTCATTAAGAAGTGACTTGGGGAATTCTGCCCCTAATGAAAAAAAACGCCCAAGAGGTTCAATTACCGCATCCAATATTACTATGGAAACCTATGAACAACTTGGGTTTGCTCCTAAAAGTATTCATGGACAGAGTGTTACCAACTTAGGGAATTGTTTCTCTTGTCATACCGCTAGCAGAGGTTCTTCATTAAACATTAGTCACATATTCAATGGTGCTGTTGACCATGCAAATGGTCTTAAACCTTACGAGACAAAACAGAAACATCTGGATGAAATAAAAGCCTTCATAAAAAAAATGAAATAGGTTATAGTATGATAAAACTAAGCTAAAGCCTTATAATTACTAAGGTTTTTAAATCACGGAGTATCAGAATAAATAGCGTTATTGAATGCTAAAGCTTTTAATAAACACTCATAAAAATCATAATTACTAACTGTAATCTCAAAATTTAACTAGGATAATAAAGACTTTCATTAAATGAAACTAGCTAGCAACGGTATGAAAAAATTCTTGGCAATATTAATAACCATGTTTATAATCTTATTACTTGCCCCCATAATATTTCATGATAGAGTAAAAATTGATTTACCTGAATTTATTTCTCAATACTATATTTTTATTTTAAATGCATTTTTAGTTCTAGGTTTTGGTCTTTGGATAAACAAAAAAATACAAATCATTGAAGAAAGTATCAACACTGAAAATCAAAAAGGTTTTGCATTAGATTTATCTCAAAATATTCTAAAAAATATACAAGACAAAGATTTTATTTTATTACAAAAAAATTGGAAAAATTTCAGGAAGATTTCAGGAAAAATAAACCCAATTAACCCTAAAATAGATATGTATGTAAAATCCTTAAATGCAAACAATTTTGATTTAAAAGTAAACAATCCAATTTATAGAGAAACTATATCATTCTTAAAAGATTATGAAAAAAGACTATGTTAGGTTTAATACATTCTATGAATCCAATTTAGATTTCAAAGAAAATACTGAGAGTTTAATAGAGGATTATTTTTGTCCAGAAGGACTAGGTATAGAAGGCTATTTATGTGTTGGTGATTACAACAAGAAATTAGCAACAGATTTCTCAACCAATTCCGAGAATCAAGAAAATTTGTATGATCCATTAGATAATAATATTAGTTTTCCTAAAAAGTTCAGTTTTTATGAAAATTTATTGACTTCACACATATTCCATGGAAAAATGAGAACACTAGTTGTTTCTGGCGCAATGGGCAGTGGAAAATCAACTACAATTGATTACATTTTCGAAACCCTGAAAGAGCATCCTTTAGGTGAAAAAAATATTATTATTAAGCTCGATTTTAATAAAGGTTTCTCTTCAAAAGACATAGATGAATTAAACGACTCATTCCTTGAAGAACTTTATTCAAAATTGCATGTCGAAATAATTGATAATTTCTCAACACTCGGATTGAGTGATGAATTCTTAAAAAAAGTTTTAAAAGAATGTCAAAATTATTCTAAATTCTATGATTTTAGTTTCGAAAAAATCTATGATGCCAATAAAGAATGGGATAATAGCGATGAGAAAAAAAAGATTTTTCTTTTATTAAAATTCATCAAAGAGAATGCAAAAAGAGTAGAACATCGAGTTGAGATGCTTATGAAATTTTTAAATTTCATAAGCGAAACGCTCTCTAAAACTAACAACAAAGTCATACTGTTTTATGACAATCTAGACAAACTTCCTGCGGTTGCTCAACTCAATATATTAAATAAAATTATCGCCTATAATCACATTGCGTCCATAACAAAAATTATTTCAATAAGAAGGTCAACAAAAGCAAAATTAGATAGATTAATTGATAGAGAAATTAATTCTTTGGTCGATAATCGCGGACAAACAGTTTATGGCCATATTTATCATCATGGGCCTTCGCCTTGGAGATTATATTTAAAAAAAGTTGAAAAATTTATTGAGAACTTTGATGACATCAAAATGTTTTCACATTTAAGCGCAGAATACAAAAAGGCTCTTAAAGAAAGAGCAAATGAAATAAGTGAAAGTATAGCTGAATATAAATCTGATTTAAAACAAGCCATACATTGTGTTGCAGGAGAGAGTAATAGATTAGGATTAACACTTACTTCTCGAAATTTTTGCAACAATATTTTTCCATATAATGATAAAGCTTTTAACAAAAGAAGTTTAGTTCGTTCTCTATATTGTGGTTTTAACGATAAGAATATTATTTCAGGTGAGGATGAATATGTGGCGAATATATTATCAAATAATCGATCAGAGTTTGATGTTATCAACTACTTGATAATTACAATAATCATCGAAGAAAATAAAGAAGAAAAACCAAAAACCAATGCGTCTTACATATATAATTTCTTACTCAATCATTTCGAGTACAGCAATAATCAAATTATTAGTGCATTAAATTACTTGCTCAAAGATAAAAGAGCTCTCATAGGCGGACAGTATTATCCACATTATAAAGATTCAGATGAACTCTATCGTGTAGATGATAACTTAAGAATCACAGAACTTGGGGAAAGGTATTTTAATAAATTAATGAAAAAAGGCACTATTTACACACAAACATGTTTGTTTAGCTTGAAATGGGAATTTGGTTCTGATAGAATTAACAAAGACACCATTTATAATCGACTGTCCTTTTTAATACAAATGTTAAATGACTCTATGGAAATTGAATACAAAAGAAATGAACTCTATCAGTTAAATATTGATGAATTTAACGTTAAAGACTATAAAATAACATCTACTGTTTGCGATATAACAGAGCTATTATTTAATGAGTTTGCTGGAGTAATAAATAGTATGGAGCGGAATTTCTATATGGTTGATAAATTAGAAGAATGGATTAATAAAGTTGCGTCATGGAATTATTTTTATTACGACATTTTCGGAGAACAGACTGAAAGCTTATTATATCATATGAAAAATACTGTAGCCAACATTTCATACAAAAAAAACTAAGCTAAATCCTTATAATTACTAAGGTTTCAAAGTCACAGATTTAAGGAATAAATGACGTACTTGATAGTTGAAATCGGTAAAGGGAATTTTTCGATTTCATGCAGAGAACTTTATGCTTTGCAAAAGGAGCTAGCAATACAATACGACTCATAATCAACTAAATAACATATCATGAAAAAAGTTCTACTATTATTCTTAGTTTTCTCGACGAATGTATTCTCCCAAACTGTAATTCCTTGTGAATTTACTTGGCAGAGTGCAGCCACCAACAACGGCACCAAAAATTTTATCACACCTGTACAATCGCAACCTTATCAAGGACCTTGTTTGGCATTTGCGTTTAGCGCCGCCATTGAAACAATGTATGCTATTGAAAAAAACATTAACAATCCAAGTTTAAAGCTATCCGAAGCTTATCTAGATTACGAAGCATGGTCTGCTCCTAATCATATACCTACATTAAACTCATCATTCAAGATAGCCGAAAAGACTTCTAATTCTGAGATCAATGCTTTTCTATCAGAATGCGATATAAATGCGCCTGGAAATAATTGTATTCATAACTCTGTGGTATCCAATATTATTAACTATCCAGCAGCGCAAAAAGCGTATCGTGTTTTTCTCGACACTAATGTAGAGCCACCAGTAGAAGCCGTTGAAGCTGCTGGCGCTTTAGGCAGTTATGTTACGGTTAACAATGCTTTAGAGCTTACTACAAATGATTTTAGTAATGACGACGATTTAAAAGAAATCATCCTCGAAGATGGCCCCATTGTATTAAAAGTAAACGGTGCCAATAACCAAACATTTAGGAATTACGATGTTGTTCCTAATTTAACTTACCATGCGTTTATTATTATAGGTTGGACCGACGATAATCGCTGGATTATAAAAGACAGTTGGCCAGGCATGGCAGCAATAGCCAACACCAAGCAGAATACTAATATCCACCAAATGATGCAGCAAAATAAAGTTCAGCTTTACCAAGTGTCTGGTATAGGTTATAATGGCGGTTCGGCTTCAAGTAATACCATTAGTTTTACACATGGCAATTGCATGCCACCAGAACCACCTCTTACCTTATCCAACATCTCTGTTGATGTGGATTATACCAATATAGGTGGTTATAACTATGGTAAATTTTGGGTGACTAGTAATGTAAGTGTCGATACTTGGGTTTGGGGTATTGCCTATCCTTATGGTTACAGAAAACGCTCGCAGCTCAACCTACCAACCTATAGCTCTGTACTATTAAGCCCCAATAATAGTGGTTACGTCACGGTATATGTACGTGCTTATAAAGATGGTATAACCGTTACCAAAGAACGCAGCATCTATCTATTTAACGGTCAATCTGGTGGCGGCGGAAATGGTGGCGGCGGACCGGAGTAAATATCTTGTTATCCCGAAATATTAGCCAATAAAGTGGAGCTTTTGTTCAAGATAAAATAAGTAAGGCACAATTAATACACTCTTTATGAGTACTATCAATAAAAAATACAAATTTGGAGAAAACTTAGTTTCATCTCAAAACCTAAGTAAGGAGGATTATATAGAAAAGAGATTGATTCGCAAAATAAATCTCTATTATGATAAATCTCTGAATTACAATAGAAAGTATAGAGTAATCCTATTGGGTAGCCTAATTATTGGTTCCCTGATTCCAATCATTATTAATTGGAATTTCCTTGAGCAATATGGAATTAATGATGTAATAGCAACCATTTTAAGTATTCTGGTGGTAATCATGGTTTCTATAGAAGTTACTTTTAATTTCAGAGAACAGTTTAAAAACTACAAGAAAGCAGAAGATCAGTTAACATCTGAGATGTATTTATTTCAAACCAATACAGATCCCTATTTGCACGAAGATGCTGAGCTAAATTTTAAACTTTTGGTAAAGCGTGTGGAATCAATAATTGCTAAAGAAAGATTAGACACAATAGTTAAGATTACGCAAAAAGAGGCTAATGATAAATTAAATAAATAACTGTGCCTAACAGCGTGTATAATTCATAGTGTTTTAGGATTGTTCAGGAATCTCTGCCGAAATTCCAGCGCGTTGATTCCTTTTCGATAACTTAGTTCCCTCGCTAGCGCGCGTTCACTTCGGCAGGCTCAGCACAAGTGCAACGCGTGACCAAACACTATACTCATCGTTATTATAAATGCAGGTTGTAACAATATTCTTGACCATTCGTCTTAAAAGAAACAATCAATCAATGACAAAGCGCATCAAAAGGGTTCTCTTAGTCCTAGTCATTCTAATGTTTGGAGGTATTGCCTTTATCCTCAACGACAGCAAAGATGAAATCAATGCCGACCTCACGAATATAGAGAACAAACTAAATCGTTATTTCAATGAAAATAAAATGGGCGGCTTTGCTGTCTCCGTGTTTAACGCCGATAGTATTATCTACTCGACTGGTATTGGCTACTCAGATGTAAAAGCGAAAACACTTTACACTAAACAAACCCAACAGTATATTGCCTCCGTTTCTAAAACCACGATTGGGGTAGCACTCTTAAAAGCAGAGGAATTGGGCTTACTCAGTATAGACGACCCTATAAGCAAACACTTGCCTTTTAAAGTCAGTAATCCTCATTTTCCAGATCAAGAGATTACCATAGCACAGTTAGCTACTCATACCTCATCTTTAGACTATAATGAAGAAGTTGTGGAGTCGCTTTACATTGCAGAAACGCTTAAAAAACCATCTTTGGAGGCCTTTATGAAAGCCTATTTCGAGAACAGCATCTATGGTCCTATAACGTATACAGAACATGTACCAGGCACACATTACAATTATTCAAACATTGGTTCTGGTTTGGCTGCTTATATTGTTGAGCGGGTTGCAAACATGCCTTTTTCAGAATTTACCCAAAAACATATATTCAACCCTCTTGGACTCAAACATACCTCTTGGTTCGAGTCAGAGGCAGACTCTACACAACTCACCAAATATTACGAACCAACAGGCGAAGCTATTACAAACGTAACAACGAGTGGTGTTCAATTATATCCATGTCGCGATCTTATCACTAATATCAAGGATTTAACTACCTACTCCCAAGCTATTATAGGCAGGAATCCAAAATTATTGAGCGATGCCTCTTTTGTGAAATTACTATCCCCAAGAATCGATGCTTCCGTTTCCGGTATGTCCGTTGACAATCATGGGCTTTTTTTTATGATAGATAGAAACAACTATGGCATCATGTATCAGTTAACTGGCTTGAATGGAGGTGATAATTGCATCAATACCATGATGTGGTTTGACCCAAAGACAGAATTAGGTTATATCTTTATAGGTAATACTGGAGGATCTGAATTAAACAGAGTTAATCATATCTTAATTTACCGCACATTGGTAAGTCTGGGAGATCATATCATTATGGAAAACGGAACCTTTGGTGAAAAAATAAGACATAAATGGCATAACGGTTACAATCGCGTGCGTGCTTTGTTTTAATGATTACCCCACCAACCCATCAACATTCCGCTTATACACCTTTCCTATCGGTACAATATGAGCACCAATATGAATACGGTTACCTTCAATTTTAGAAATATGAGGCTTTGCCACTGCAAAGGATTTATGTACTTGTATTAAGTTATTGCTCGCAAGCGTTTGTAAAAGCTCGGAGATTTTATCGCGTACCGTAATCGTATCCTTAGTAGTCACCACCTTGGTATAATTACCTGCAGATTCCAAGTACTGGATGTCATCTACCCACACTTGCACATAGGTTTTGTTCTGGCGCAAAAACACGGAGTTTGGTGTCTCGTTTTCTTGAGGTTGCGCACTTGGTGTCGCCGTTGTATTCACGGCTTTGTTTACGGCCTTTAAAAAGCGTTCAAAACCAAAGGGTTTGAGCAGATAATCTACAACTCCTAATTCATAACCTTCTAAGGCAAATTCTTGATAAGCCGTTGTGACGATTACCTTTGGTGGTGATGGTAAAGTCTTTAGGAAATCAAAACCTTTCAACTTGGGCATATTAAGATCCAAAAAGATTAGATCTACAGGTTGTTTGCTCAAATAATCTAGTGCTTCCAAAGCATCATAACAATGCGCCATAAGCTTTAAGTTGGGCAATAGGTCAGCATAGCCCTTAATGATTTCATGGGCCATCTTTTCGTCGTCTATAATAAGATAGCTAATCATAGAGTTAAATCCAGTGTTGCTTTATACACGCCATCAACGTCTGAGAAAGATAGTGAATGTTTATTAGGATATACCAATTCTAAACGACGTTTTAGGTTCTTCAATCCAATGCCCTCAGTATCAGAAATGGTAGAAGCATCATAGTTGTTTTCCACTTCAAAATGAATGGTATTATCACCATTACTCATTTGTATGTTTACATAGGCATTCTCACGTAAGTTCTCCACACCATGTTTAAAGGCATTTTCCAAAAGGATAATGAACAACAAAGGCATCACTTTATTGCCTTCATCAGTTATATTAAGATTCATCGTTACATCTATAGTCTTATGGTAACGCATTTTGTGCAATTCGATATAGTTCTTTAGGAAGTCCATCTCCTCTTCCAAGGTCACTGTCTCTTGTTGCCCGTCATAAATACTATAACGCATAAGGTCCGAGAGTTTCAAGATCAATTCCTGAGCTTTCTTGGGGTCTTTGTCTACCATCCCGTACAAGTTATTCAACATATTAAAAAAGAAATGTGGATTCACTTGGCTTTTTAAGTGCAGCAATTCGTTTTTCGCTTTTTCGTTCTTTAGTTTCCAAAGGGATTTAAGTTGACTAATAATCCAAATGGCGCCAAGTGCAAGTAATATACCATAATAGATCATGACAATAATAGCTACTACTGGTGGATAATCCCCAAGAAACAAGACGGAGTCCTTTCCTAGAACGATGAATTCATACATGGTAATCCCCAGAGGAATGGCAATGGTGATAAGCACAAAGACCTTGACCAATAACCAGTTGTTTCGTTTCAATTGTGATAGCATACTGCAAAATTAAAAGAATCGACACACTAAATAAGTAAAAGTGATGAACATCCAGTATCGATATCTATATATAGGCTGTGGTGTGATAAGATCACTTCAGAAGCCTCTAAAAGGTGTCTGTTCACATTACCTGGGCGTTGGTCACATTTTCTTTTCAGCTGAAGGTTCAAGGTCTATGTTTGCGGTAACATTAATCAAAAATCGAATAGAATGAAAACACGCATCCTTAGATACTTGAAACACATTGGCCTAACCATATTGACCTTGGCAATTGCAGCTATTAGCTTTGGCCTGTACCATGGTGCAAGCTTGCATTATGCCGATCACCCTAAATTACGAGACCTTGACAATGAAGGCCCTTATCTGTTTTATGAAAATGACAGCGTCTTGAGCATAAATTACATTCAGGGCAACAAGAATGAAGGGTTTTATGTCAACAAACAAGAATACCCAGTTGGCGATGACATCGCTGTAAAAAGTTATTTCGCATTAGATGATTCTAGCTTTGAATTCGCGGTCCAGTCTGAATTCAAGATTCCACCTGTCACCTACAACGATGGTGAGGATATCTTAGCCATCTCGGATATTGAAGGTGGTTACAAGGTTTTTAGGGATTTCTTAATCCATAGTCAAGTCATCGATGCAGACCTTAACTGGGTGTTTGGACAAGGGCATTTAGTATTAGTTGGGGATTTTGTAGATAGAGGGTCTTCAACCACCCAAGTGCTTTGGTTTATTTATAAATTGGAACAGGACGCCAAAGAACATGGTGGTCATGTACATTTTATCTTAGGCAATCATGAGATCAAGAACCTACAAGGTAATCATGGAGCCGCAGCAGATAGATACATCGCGGTTTCTCGCATTCTGGAAAAACAGCAATTTCAATTGTATGATGATCATTCTGTGATAGGCAGATGGCTAGCAAGCAAGAACACGGTCGAACGCATCAATGAGATCTTGTTTGCTCATGGTGGCATTCATCCTAACCTAGCAGACTCTGAACTCACATTGCAAGATTTGAATGCTACTGTACGTAAACATTATAGTACTGGGTATTATCCGAAGCCTGATGGTGGTATTGAGCAATTCTTGATCTCAACCAAAACTGGTCCGTCATGGTATCGTGGGTATTTTAAAGACGACCTTAGCGAAGAAGACGTTGAAAAAGGCCTGAAAGCCTTTAATGCAAAAGCTGTTGTTGTAGGTCATACCATTCAGTCTAAAGTGACATCTCATTTCAATGGTAAAGTCTTCGGAATCGATGTAAAGCATCCAAAAGACTATCATAAGAACTGGCCGAAAGGTACATCAGAGGGATTGTTCATAGAAAATGGGACTTACTATCGCGTTCTTGATAACGGAGAAAAGAAAACCTTGTAAATAGTACACAGGCTTCTTGTTAAAAACAAAAACCACTTCTCTCGAAGTGGTTTTTTGCCAAGGGGAAACCCTTAATTTGCAGCAAGGTTAAAATTGTTCACCGCATCTGAGATCTCATACCCCAAACGGTAGCCTTCAGTGCAGTCCATTCGTATATGCACGCCAAACGGCACTCTCGAAAAAGCGTTCTCTTCGGCCATATCACTTAACTTAGTATACTGTCTTGAGGTACCACGAAATTCTGTGCGTCCTTCATGACTTCGTTCTGTAAAATTGACATTATCACCAAACTGGGCAATAAATACACCTGCCGCTGCCGAGGCAAAGGTAGAATGGCCAGAAGGATATCCTGGAAAGGATGGATTAGGCCAATTGATGAATCGATACAAATTGGTCTGGAAATCTGGACTTATAAACTCCTGGATATACACATTAGGGCGCATTACCATATACTCATATTTATCTGCCCACGAAGAGACTGCCGCATCATTCAAGGAGAATCCAAGCTTTAATAATAAAGCGAGCGACGATTCATAATCCAAGTCATGTTGCTCTATTAATTGTTTTGCAATTGACAGTTGTCTGCCTGGAGGATTCATCATCAAGCCTTCTACATCATCAGACCAGAATTCAGAGATCCATAGATCTTCGTTGTCTTCTTCTCTCGCAATGGTACTTATTTCGTACACTTCATTCATTTGTTCATAATAAGCGCTAGAGCTATTCTCACTATACACAATTGGTGGTGGTATGGTGGACGTTTCTTGAGGAGAAATCACGAAAGTCCTTACAGACTCCCAATACGGAAACCAAGCGCGCTCGGCATCGGCACTGTAAGTCCAAAAACCATCTCCTGTTGGAGGTTCATAAGAAAATGGTTGCGGATTTAAAATCTGAGTTTCCGCTTCCGTATCTGTACGGCTATAGGCGATAATACGTTCGGCTACATAATTACCCCAATCGCGCGAATCTCGTCTAACGTCCTCTGACAATCCATCTGAAAGCGCTGCTTCTTTCTGGTCTTCTAAAGCATCAATTCTAGCATCTGCATTGATAGACACGCTGAACATAAAATGGTCAATCACACGTGAATAACATCTGTTAAGTGCCAAGTCTAAATTGATATTTGGGTCACGCTGGTCATCATTGATGTTAAGACCATCAAGTCTATTGACGTTGGACGTGTATCCATTCATACTATAGACAGCGGTTTCATAAGTCGCCAAATTAATATAAGCTATGGCCCTCGCCGTGGCATTAGGACGCATTCCTGAAGTATATCGATCTATTTCTATCCAGAGTTCGCTCCAATCGATAATAAGTTGTGTAGTTTCATTTGTAGTAACAACATCATCTGGATCTGTAACAATAGCGTCTTCTTCTGGTGTCAACACATCATTATCGGTTGCACATGAAAGGAACAATACCATAGTCATCATTAAAGACAACAAACTTTTTAAGTGTGGGGTTTTCATATCATTAAATTTTATGTTAGACAATAATTACACGTCTCTTTTGGGAGCTCATGCCTTTTTACTCATTATCTCGACCGCTGATAAATGGTGAAAAGCGTAAAATTCAATCATATGTGATGGTAAGATGTTAGTGAATACTATTAAACCTCTTTTAATGAAGCTCTTTAATCTTTAGATGTCATTATTTAAAAAAACTTGTTGCCCGTGCTCGATATTCTTTTATACTATGGTATTACTCATTGATTATCAACATTTTAAAATATAAAAATAAATAACTTAGATATAAGTATTGTGTTGATATAGCTTTCCATATCTATAAAAAAGCTTAGTGATCTTATCTAAATTCAGCTACCTTTGTGCTCAAATATTCTACATGTCATTTAAAGACTTACAACTTAACAAACCCCTTTTACGTGCCGTTGCCGAACAAGGCTATGACAACCCTACTTTGGTGCAAGAAAAAACCATTCCGTTGGTCTTGGCCAAAAGAGATGTGATTACCTCAGCTCAAACAGGTACCGGAAAAACAGCAGCATTTGCTTTACCAATTCTGCAACTATTGTTTGATAAACAAGATGCTAAAAAAGGTGGTAAGAAAATAAAAGCATTGGTCGTAAGTCCAACACGGGAATTGGCCATACAGATACACGAGAATTTCAAGACTTATAGTACATATACAAACCTAAGAACAGGCTTGGTATTTGGTGGTACTTCTATCGAGCCCCAAAAAGACATCCTGAAAAAAGGCGTTGATATTTTGATAGCCACTCCTGGACGTTTATTGGATTTGCATAAACAAGACATTGTAAATCTAGCTTATGTTGAAACCCTAGTTTTGGATGAAGCCGACCTCATGTTGGATATGGGATTTATTGATGATGTACGTAAGATCGAGCGTTTGTGTCCAGATGGAAAACAAACATTATTGTTTTCGGCAACAATTCCGCATAAAGTGGAGCACCTTGCTAATACCATACTTAATAATCCGGAGCGTATTGAGGTCACGCCAAACAATACCACCTCAAAAAACTTAGGACAGCTACTGTATTACGTCCCAAAGAAAAATAAAATTGAATTGTGTTTGCATTTATTGCGTAATACTATCAAAGGTAATATCATTATTTTCAGACGCACCAAATATGGCGTCGATAAACTGGAGAAAACGCTACTTAAAAATGGCTATAAAGCCGATAGTATTCATGGTGATAAATCACAAAGTGATAGGCAAACGGCGTTGAATCGTTTTAAGAAAGGAGAGGTCCATATCCTGATTGCAACTGACGTTGCCGCGCGTGGAATTGATATCGATAACTTGGATGTTGTTGTAAATTTTGACCTACCGAATATTCCTGAGACTTATGTGCATAGGATTGGAAGAACAGCACGTGCAGGTAAAGGGGGAATTGCATATGCTTTATGTTCGACAGACGAGAAAACATACATCAAGGACATCCAGAAACTTATTAATTTACAATTAGATATTATTGAGGATCATCCATATCCGCTAGATCCAAAGGCAAAACCTATCGTGCATAAAACGCCAGGTAAAAGCAAACACCGTAAAGGTCGAAAGAGTGAAGCTTCCAAGAAAAAAAAGAAACGCTGGTATTAGACTATAACTCTCCTAAATAATCGGATTAATCAATTGTATAACTCATAATATAAAACGTCTTTTAAAAATCATTTTAAGTTTACTATTGACAAATCAGGTAAGTCTTTCTCAAGTTAAGAAACAAAACATACAGTTCGATTTCAATGACAATGTGACGTATAGGAGCTTTGCATTTGAAGGGGAAAACATCTTCTTCACTAAAGGTATAGATGGCCAAGCTTTAAGCGTTTCATCTAATACTAATTTTAATCACCTCAGTTTAGCTAATTTACCTTTGGATGGAACAAGCGATTTTTCTATTCAGTTCTGGGTAAAAACAACGTCCGATAAGCCAACCGTTATACTTTCTCAAAAAGGTTTCTTGAATAAAAGTATAAAAAGCCAGAAAAACCCTGGTTGGGCGATATATAGTTCTGGAGGGACTTTTGCCTGGGCTATTGGTTCAGGTAAACGACGACTAAACTACGAAAGAGATAATGGCAATAAAATGCCTTTGACCGACGGATCATGGCATCAGTTAACAATGACTTATAACAAAGAATTATCTGAAATTCGCTTGTATTACGATGGCCATAATAAGGCTGTTTATAAAGTTGGTTTTGATTTCCATAATGGCAACTCATTAGTAATTGGCTCTAAAAAAAGTAATTTCAACTATACTAATAATATACTACCAAGTATTGAAAATGGGGCTCAGCATCTACAAGCATTAGTAAACGAGTTCAATAAACTAGAGGTTGAGAACACAAACGATGACGAATTCTTAAGTCTTATTGTCGAACCTAAGGATTTATATATAAGAAAACTTAAAACGGATAAGGCCAACACTAAAAAATTGAGCAATCAAAAACTAAAGATACTGGACAAGGTTTATCATGCCAGAGACACACTATTATCAAACACATATACCATTTTTCAAAACAAGGAATTAACAAAACTCAAACCCATAAGCAAACTCTATTCCTTACAAGGTGGCAAGGTGATTATCAATAAGTATCACGCTAAGAAATTCACACTTAAAGAACGTTTGTATCCGTCAGATTTCTCTATGGACAATCTTAGTGTCTACAGAAAGACACTAAGTTCCGAAGAGGTCCTGAATAGTTATACAAAATATCGAGAAAGCAGTCCTTTTAAACTAGAGAAAAGAGCGGATAGTTTAACAGTAGCTGTTTGGAACATATGGCATGGTGGGAAGCATTTTACGGTTAACAATAACGACTGGGATTCGCGTTTAAGAATAGTTGACATGCTGAAGAAAAATAATGCAGATATTATCTTAATGCAGGAAACCTATTCATCCGGTGATTTTATTGCTGCTGAACTCGGTTACTATTTCGCAACAACTTCAGATTGGGATTATCGTTCTCAAGGATCTAATATTTCGGTCATAAGCCGCTATCCAATCAAGGAATTAAACGTTCCTCCTAAAGCTGAATTCATGAATGTGGCCGTTAAATTAGCCATAAGTGACACACAAGAGGTTTATGCCATGTCTAATTGGTATGGTATGTCTTCGTTTTCAACAGTGTATGATTTTCATAAAGATATATTTGAACAAACGGATACTGTTCCTGTGTTTTTTGGAGGTGATTTTAATGCTATTCCACATACAGATGGTGGAGATAGTCCAGCATCGATAACTTTATTACAAAATGGTTTTACCGATGCTTATCGTAGCTTATATCCTGACAGCAAACTTTTTCCTGGTTTCACACATGAATGGAGCGAAAGAATAGATCAACTTTACTATAAAGGCAACGGACTTAAAAATGAGCATACAGAAGTTATATCTACATGGTTTGGTGGATTCCCATCGGATCACCATATGATCCTATCAAGATTTAAATTGGAATAATAGCAACGCGTCTGTTGTAAAATTTAGTTTTTCAGTACCTTTAAGTCATGCAAGTGATTTCTACCAATATTGGAGAACCAAGGACCATTGAATGGCGCGGACAAGAGGTACGCACTGGTATTTTTAAGGAACCAACTGATCAACCTATTCAGTTAGGACTAGAAACAGTTATAGGTGACGAGATAAGTGACCGTCGCGTACATGGTGGTGTTTATAAGGCCTGTTATCTTTTTTCAACAGATGAATACCCTTATTGGAAGCATCTTTATCAAGATCTAGAATGGAATTGGGGTATGTTTGGTGAAAACCTCAGCATTAAAGGTTTAGACGAAACAAAACTGTGTATTGGAGACACCTACAGGTTAGGGTCTGCAATTATACAAATCACCCAACCGCGTGAGCCTTGCTTCAAATTAGGCGTGAAATTCGGTACTCAAAAGGTACTAAAGAAATTTATTGAGCATGGTCGTCCAGGGACTTATGTTCGGGTCATTGAAAAAGGTATCGTTGCCAAAGGAGATACGATGGTGCTTATAGATAGACCTAAGGAATTGATTACGATATCCCAGTTTTTCGAATTATTATACAGTAGAGAAAAAGATCAAGCACTTTTAAAAATTGCTATTCAAAATGATGCCTTACCACAACGCAAACAAGTTAAGTTATTAAACTTTGTAACAAATTGATCCTAAACAGCGTCATATACAAACAATCAATCATAAACACTAAAAATGAAAACACGCATCAACCTTAAATCAGTCTTGATCATGGTATTAAGCCTGACATTTATGACAACAGTATCAGCACAAAATTTAGAAGCTGAGATAGATAAAGTAGTTTCTGAAATGTATACACCTGATGAAACGGGTGTTTCTATTCTTGTTGCTAAAGATGGGAAGGCCATCTATAAAAAAGCATTTGGAAAAGCCAATTTAGAACTAGATGTACCAATGACTACTGATAATGTCTTTGAACTGGCATCCATTAGTAAGCAGTTTACATCTATTTCCATATTAATGCTCGAAGAGCAAGGGAAATTAGGACTACAAGATCCCATCACTAAATTCATTCCAGATTATCCTACCAATGATAAGATCATTACCGTACATCACCTATTAAATCACACATCTGGTATAAAGAGTTATACAAGCATGGAGAGCTTTATGTCTAATGCGAGAACAGACATGACAGTCGATGAGCTCATAGACGTGTTTAAAGATCAAACCATGGATTTCGATCCTGGCGAAAAATTCTTGTACAATAACTCGGGTTATATATTACTAGGTAAAATTATTGAAGTCGCATCTGGGCAAATCTATGAGGATTTTGTAGAAAAGAACATCTTTGCTAAACTAGGTATGAGTAATTCTCAATATGGAAGTAAAAAAGAACTTATAAAAAATCGCGCTAGAGGTTATCAACCGGAAGGTGATGGCTATAGAAATGCTGATTATTTGAGTATGTCCTTACCGTATGCAGCAGGCTCTTTGATGTCTACTGTAGAAGATATGCTAAAATGGCAAAATGCCTTGAGCAATAATACACTTATCAAAAAATCTAGTTTAGAAAAAGCCATCAATGGCTCTAAGCTTAATAATGGTGAAGACATAGATTATGGTTATGGTCTTGGTAAATTCGATTTTAAAGGCAGTACTGGTTATACTCATAGTGGTGGAATTTTTGGATATAGCACCAATGGTATTTATCTTAAAAATGAAGACGTTTATGTTATTGGCTTGAGCAATTGTAGCTGTAAAGATGTTGGAGCAATCACTCAAAAAGCAGCCGCTATAGCAATAGGAAAACCCTTCCCAAACTATAAAGATGCTATTACTCTTTCTGAAGAAAAGCTGCAACAATGGGTAGGTGCCTATGAGTTTAAAGACAGTATAATAAGACATATCACTTTAAAAGATGGCGTTTTACTAAGTGCTCGCGAAGACAGCGATGCTGTAGAACCATTTAAGATTCATCCTATGACCGAAACCATGTTCACTTTTGAAGATGGTGTTTACTCATACGATTTTTCTATGGAGGACGGAAATAGGAAAGCCATTTTCAAACGCGCTGGAGGAAATGATTCTGTTGGAAAGGGCATTGACAAAGCTCCACCTGCTGAGAAAATAGCCTTAACCTTAGCACCTGATGTGCTTAAAAAATATGAAGGCACTTACGAACTAGCACCAACATTCAAGATCGTGATAACTGCTAAAGCATCGCAGTTATTTGCACAAGCTACTGGGCAACCACAATTTGAATTATTTGCAGAAGATGAAGACACTTTCTTTTTGAAAGTAGTGGCTGCTAGTGTCGATTTTGAAAAGGATGAGAACGGAAAAGTGTCTGGCCTTGTCTTACACCAAGGTGGACAAAACATGCCTGGAAAAAAAGTAGACTAAACTAAAAAATTTGTTATTCTGCACATATTGTGGAATTCATTCAAAACCGCTTCTCCTAAATAGCTATCTGGAGAAGCGGCTTTTGTTTTGTTAAAAGTTGCTATCTTTCCTGTAAATTCAGGAAGTACATGAGTCAAGATCATACAAAAGCATCTTTTAAAAAACTATTAGAAAAACTACAAGAAGAGAGTTGGCAATTGGAGTTAATTATTTCAGGTTTTGCTATTTTTGGCCTCGTTACAGCTTTTCCTTCAATTACGGAAAGCGTTAAGGAATCCCAGAATGATCAGCAAATCTATAAATTTGTTATCTCTCTTGTGGCACAGATTTCCTGCGCGATTCTTATATTCAACTTACTGTTACATGTACTATTGAGAGGCTTATGGATTGGCGCCTTGGGCTTGCGATATGTATCTGGAGATATTGATTACGAAGTACTTAATTACAGTCAAAAATTTACGCGTTACCTGAAAAAAAAGGTCGGTTCTTTTGATAAGTACATCGCTACTTTAGAGAATTATTGCAGCATCATCTTTGCCATATCCTTCTTATTGATTTTCTATGTATTGGCTTTGACATTTACCATCTTGGCCATTTCCTTGATAGCAAATTACATGATCAGCAATGATTCTTTACCCAATTGGTTATCAAAAGGTGTCGGTATTCCTTTGGTAGTATTTATTAGTTTTGGTATGGTATTGACCTTTATTGACTTTGTTACTTTAGGGTTCTTAAAAAAGAAAAAATGGATTTCTAGAATCTATTTTCCAGTATACTGGGCGTTCAGTTTTATAACGCTTTCTTTTTTGTATAGACCTTTGGTATATAATTTCTTGGACAATAAATTTGGAAGGCGTTTAAGCCTCATTTTGGTTCCTTTTTATTTTCTGATTTTACTTGCCACCTCATTACAATATAAGGATTCCAACTACATCAATGCCAATATATCATCAAGTGATATTATGGCAAATAATGATAATTACGAAAATCTTTTAACCGATAGTAATGCGTTCAAACGAGAAGTAACCATACAATCCAAGGTCATTCAAGATCCATTTGTAAAAGTCTTTATCAATTACTCCAGAAATATTGAAAATCGCATATTTGATTTTAATTCATCATTAAAGCCTGAAAAAGATGCGAGAGGTTTAAGTACTGGTATTACAATTAATAATGTATTTGCTAGCCTTAATGAAAGAGATAGCCTAAGACGAGAGTATTTAAAAACATTTAATCATATTTATTCCATTGCAATAGATAGTACAGCACATGAAGTAGATTTTGTTTTGTCTCAAAGCAAGAAAGACAAATTAGGCTTTGAAAGCTATCTTAATATTAAAGATATTGAGGAAGGAAAGCACCTATTAAAGGTCAATCGCTTAAGAATACGCAAACAGGACACCACAAAAATAAGAGTGCGAACCATTCCGTTTTGGTATTTTAAAGATTAGTGTATGACTTCTGAATATTTTAAATCTATATGTAACAATATTGTTTAATCCTCAACTTATATACATGAATGGATTCAATATAGTTATGGTGATCGCCATTATCCTTTTTGCAAGATTAGGTGTTCGTTTAGTGAGTGGTTATATTAAAATGAAAAGAGAGCAAGAAAACGAAGAAAATAAAAACGCTAATGATTAGTATTTTTAGAAAAATAAGATTGTCCATGTTCAAAAAAAACAAAGTATCTAGTTATATTCTCTATGCCTTAGGTGAAATATTGCTAGTAATGATCGGTATTCTTTTAGCATTGCAAGTAAATAACTGGAATGAAAGGCGAAAGTTAAAAGCTAATATTGATAGTACCTTAAAAACCATTTCGTATGATTTGGCAACCGATACTATCTTTGCCAATGGCATCATTAAATTTTACGAAGAGAACCAAAAGAACAGTCAAAGAATATTAAATAGAGAGATAACCTTAGACAACTATAAAGAATGCCCTGAATGTATTAGTCTTGTTACTATTTACCAGCCCTTCAATGTACAATCCAAAGGGTTTGAAAGGCTAAAATCTATTACTAATCAAGAGACCACACAAAAAGATAGCCTCATTACAGAAATATCGCAATTCTATTCGATTTTTATTCCATTGATTGATAAAAGCAATATCCGTATGGAGAATGAGATTATGGATAATTTTAATGATCTAGAAGAGCACTCATGGTTTGTTGATCTTTCTCAAGGCAAGTTTTCAGAAGAAATGATTATTTACTTTACAGAAAGTGAGGATTACAGAAAACGTGTGGCAGCGCATAATATCTTGGCTGCAGGTAATCATCTTAATATGACCAAGCAATATAAACTTAATGCTGTTGAGATTTTAAAACGTATTAAAGCGAGACTTCCCGATCCTGAATAATAGTAAAAACTTTATCTATTCATAAATACAATACTGAGTGTGAATTTTTAAACACTCAACCTTCTATCAAAATACCCTTTAAGCACTGTTACTTGTATAGCAAACATTAACGCAAACATCGCTGCAGCATAAAGTATTGTTTTCGAGAATGAAAACTCAGATAAGGCATTTGTTATCTTATTATTGCCAAGCACACTAAGATCTACAGACTTCAACCATTCGCTCTCAGAAGCACTACCAAAAAAAGAATAAATCAATACGCCTACGATCGCAACCGCAACACCAATCCAAACGCGTTTAGAGATCAATGGTTTATACGTTGTGACATCACTCTGGGCAATTGCTTCAACCTGAGACATAATCTGAGATGTAAAGTTTATCGAAGGAGATTCTAACGATGAATCTTTCAGCAACTTATCAGTAAATAATTCTGTATGTTTATCGACGTTCTCGTTCATAATGTTCAATTATTTCTGGTTCTAATCGGTCTCTCAATATACTTGTTAATTTCTTTCTACTCCTAAAGAGTTTTACTTTAACATTATTAGCGGTCAAGCCTACAATGTCTGCAATCTCTTCCAAAGAGAGTTCTTCAAAATAAAATAGCGTCAATAAAGCACTATCATCGCTTGGCAAAAGCTGTAAACAATTTTGTATTGCTTGCTTTCTTTCATCTTTTTCCATAGCATCCAAGGCGTTATCTATAGTTTTTACTTGATGCTCAGTATACTCATCAATCGCAACTACTTGTTGCTCTCGTTTATGTTTTTTCAATCGATCCAGACAGGTATTATAGGCTACCCTATAAATCCAAGTAGAAAACTTGGAATCTCCCTTGAATCTGTTCAATGACCGAAACACTTTTATAAAAGTATCCTGAGATACTTCTTCTGCTTCTTCCCGATGCTTTATCATACGCAAGGCCAATGTAAACACCAAGTCCTTATAGCGGTCCACCAGGACGCTAAACGATTGCGTATCGCCTGCTAAAACAGCATCAATTAATAGTTGGTCGTTGGTGGTCATTTATATATAAGACGATATATTATTTATATAGGTTACACTATTTGAGAGAAAAACGTCAATTCGAGTAAACTTCACGAATTGAAATGAGCGAAATTAATATCTATATTCTGTTAAAGGACAAATAAAACAAATTCTCTTTATACAACCTTAATTACAAAAATCACGCGAACTGATATTATCAAAATCTTATCACCTATACTTTTCTCTTTCAACAAAAATAATGCAATAAAAGTGTAACCCAAATTTACATCTTGTCGTCATAAGCTATGAACCTAATTAAATAAATCAATTAAATACAAACATTATGGGAGCCGAAATTTTTATACCACTTAGTTTTTTTGCAGTCGTTTTTGGAATAATCTATTTATATCTTTCTAGTAGAAACAAAGAACGTTTAGCACTAATCGAAAAAGGCGCAGATGCCAGCATTTTTACAAGGGGCGCAGGCAAATCGCCTATTTGGAAAGTCATTATCCTCAATATCGCCTTACTCTTAATAGGAGTTGGTGTAGGTATCTTTATAGCTACCTTACTGGATCATTATTCGACAATCGACAATGATTCAATTTATCCAGCTACTATTTTCTTAATGGCAGGTTTAGGTCTATTTGTTGGCTTTAAAATGACCAGCAATCTAGATAAAGAATCATAGAATAAGCTACTGATCAATCATTAAACATGAAACCACTTTTATCTTAACTGACAAAAGTGGTTTTTTAATTCTAAGTATATGAAATCAATCATTATAAAACACTGTGTAGAACTAGCAGCACGTATACATGTAGCTATTTTTATTAGTATCTATGGTTTAGGAAAAATTGTTGGCGGACAATTTTATCGTCGTGATAAATTACCAGATGATGTGGCCTTACAAACACTCGCAGAAACTCCAGCCTTCGATTTAGCTTGGACATTCATGGGCTATTCTCAAGCCTATATAATGTTCATAGGGTTATCCCAGATCATTGGAGCGTTCTTTCTGCTATTTAACAGAACCAAATTTATAGGCATTGCTATATTAATTCCTATTTTATTGAACATTATCGTGTTTGACATTATTTTCTTGCCCGACTATGGTGCCTTATCAAGTGCTATACTTTACTTCTCTCTATTAATATTTGTATTATACCTCAACAAAGAAAAAATCATTGAAATATTTAAAAGACTCATAAGTGTTTATCCTAATGAAGCGAGGCTTAAAAACTTCAAGATTGGTTTGGGCATATTCGGTTTCCTAGTAGTTCTATTTGGAATTCAACAAGGCCTCATTTTTGTATTGGATAAATGGTAATAAAGAACCACTTCAATCTTCATAACTATGGGATGAAGCAGTTCTTATTTTATGTTTATTCAAATTTCATCTCGAAAAGCAGGTAATGCTCTATCCCAAATTTTTTACCCCAATTTTCAATATCGCCTCCGCTAGTACCTACCTCACACCACGATGAAGATCCATCTTCTCTTTCATAAGGTAATATATAAGCAAATAGATAAAATTTTTCGTTGTAACCGATATCTAAATTACTTTCCTCTGCAACGTTTCTCAAACTGTATTGATTACTATCAATAGCATCATACTCTTTAGTAACACCAAATCTATTAAACATAAAAGACAGTTTTAATTTGTTCTCATGAGTTAATTTAGAGAGGACTTTAAATTTCAGAACGGTGTCATTTACTTTTTCAAATCGCTCAAGACCCATTTCAGAACTCTTGAATACGGTTTTCTCTGATTTCACATTTCCATTCCAAATTTCTTTTACGGTAATATGATAACTCTTGTCTGCAAGATCTTTTCCTGAAAATTTTATCTTGTAATAATCAATCCCTTCAAATCGGAGAAGATCACTTAGTTCTCTGCTTTCTGCAGACACATCAGAGGTCATTGTTAGTTTTTCGTTTAGATTTTGTTGCGCTGTCAAGCTGCTGAAGCTAATAAAAGCAACAGCTAATAAAAATAGTTGTTTCATAATTTAATAGTTGTTTTTAGAGATTTAGTCTCTGTTGATTGTCAAGATTGAATCGTTGTGTGAATAGATGATACCGTGCACGATATCGAAGTTAATATGTCCAGAAAATGAACCTTTACCATTAGGCTTTCGTTCCATCATGATGAATTTCACACCCTTTCTATTAGGCTGCATTTCTATTTTTGTATCTCCAACATGATTGATGGTATTATTTCCAAAGACTTTGAAGCTATGATCAAATTCTGGGTAGAAGAAATGCACTTTAGAATATTCTGAATACAGATCGAAACGCTTAAAATCGTTAGAGAAATTATAAAACCAATACTCACTTTTGAAATCAGTAATAGACGTGCCTTTAGCAATCTCACCTATTTCAATTTTTGAGAATTCAGAACCAATTTTTGCATTTTGAACACTCCCGATCAAACCATGCTTCACATTATTAAAGGTATAATCCCCGCCTAAAATATGTTCGACCCTTACAGTGGCATCATCAATTTTCATCTTATTATATCCATTCGCTAAACTCTTAGCATTCAAGGCACCTTTTTTAAGATCTATAGTCAATTCATTAATCATGTCATCTCTCAAGGTTATATAAGAATTCTTAGCATTGGTGGTCAGTTTCACAAATGGCGGTATTTTAATTACGAATCGACCTCTCTTAATCTTTAAGCTACTGCGATCCCTTAGATTGACAATCTTGCCATTGGATTCTTTTACTTTAAATCTGTTGTTCTGAAATGCAATAGTTTTAAGTTTGCTGACCCTTAACTGCTTCAAAACAGAGTCCTTAGATTTGCGAACAATAGAATCCTTCTTAATAGAAAACTTAAAATCATTGTCAAGAAAAATTGCACCAGTACCATTATACACGTATTCAGTCTTTGTTTTTGGTATTTTAGTAGCTATTACCGTAATATGGTTCTCGAACATAATCGCCTCTACCGATATACTTGCCAATAGTTTTTTTATATCCTTTTTTGAATAGCCTTCAAATTCCAAATTATGGTCAATCTCTACGTTTCCATTCGTCGATGGCTCAATGATTACACTCGAATTATCCAAATTAAGAATCATCGTTGTTTCTTTGTCAGTTTCGAAACTCTTACTGTAAATCCGCTCTTTCTGGGCTTGGATACTGAAAGATGTGATAAGCATCACACAGCATAGTTTAAATACTAATTGTCTCATGTTGTTCTGTTTTTTGATTTAATAAATTGATGTGTTCTTGAATATCTTTAAGTAATTGTAGCCGTGTTTGAAGATTCTCGACTAAAGCCTCAATCACCAGAATATTTTTTGTATCCTTCTTAAATTCTGTCGACATCTCTTGATAATCAATATTTAATTCTTCCAACTTCTTCTCGTAGCGCTTAACCAATTTTTCGTCGTCTGTAATAGTCAAGAAATTCTGCCATTCTTCATCTATGCTTGCTAAATACTTTTTTTCAACCTCTTTAATCTGAGTCTCAAGGTTGGTTTCCTCAACAATTTTCGGATTACTACCAGATCTGTTAATAGCAAAATAGCCTACAGAAACAAAGAGTAATATCACCGCAGCTATTTTATACAGGTAGTTAAAATTAATTTTTGATTCTTTTTTTCTTTTCAAACGATTAAGCTTCTCTAAGAATTCTTCACGATGATCTTGAGGTAATTCTTTTTTTGACTCATCTTGTTTAAATAAATCTCTAATATCCTGTTCCATGTCGTTGTACTTTTAATAATTCTTGCAATTTTAATTTTCCTCGTCGCAAATGAGTTCTTGAGGTTTTAATAGGAATATCCAATATCTGAGATATCTCCTCATGATCATAGCCTTCCATCAAATACAGTTTTACTACTAGCTGATGTTTCTCTGACAGTTCATTAATAGCCGCTACAATCATGTCCTTTGTAATATTACTGTCGAAATACCAAGAAGCATCTTCAATGATCTGCAAATTTGAATCTTCAAAAGGAATGGTTTCCAACTGTCTTTTCTTAAGGACGTCCATACATTGATTGATTATAATTCGCTTTAACCAAGCACCAAAGCTGTGTGTATTGGAATAACTCTCAATTTTTGTGAATGCCTTTAAAAAGCCCTCTTGCATAGCATCCTTTGCGTCCTCATTATTTAAATATCTGCAAGCCACATTGTACATAGCCTTACAATAGCTATCATATAATGCCATTTGAGCTCTAGGATCTCCTTTTTTACAAGCTTCTAATTCAACGGGTATTTTGTTTTGCATTACCTTTGGTTAGTCTTCAAAATTAAAAACGAGAGAAATTTATAAAGGTTTCAAATTTCTTTAAAAATCTTTATTATTTGTGTTTTAAAGAATCCCTATCTTTATACTTTACACTAAAACATATTCAAAAGATGAAGAATTTATTAAGTTTTCTATTAGTTTTATGTTTCGTTTTCTCTTGTAAAGATGAGGCAAAAACTACTGTTACAGACACTTCAACCACAAAAAATGAAGCATTCATGACCTTACTCGATGATTATTATGAAGAAGGCTTAAAACTCAACCCACTTAGCGCAACGTTTGCAGGAGACAATCGTTATAACGACCAATTACCCAATACACTCTCTGATGAGCACATCGCTAATACAAAAGCTTATTTTAATAAATTCAAAGGCTTGCTAAACGATCTTGATGACAGCAATTTTACTGAAAATGAAAAAATGACAAAAGCTATTCTAGAGTGGGAATGCGACATCAATCTAGAAGGTTTTAATTATAGACAAGATTTACGTCCTATTGACCAAATGTGGTCTCCACATCTTATGATCGGCCAGTTAGCAAGTGGTGCAAGTGCTCAACCATTTAATACTGTTGAAGATTATAACAATTGGCTAAAACGTTTGGATGGTTATACAGAATGGCTACATTCTGCTAAATCTAAAATGCAAGAAGGTATAAAATCAGGTCATGTATTACCAAAATCACTCATATTGAAAGTGATTCCTCAGTTGCGTGATGGCGCTATTGAAGACCTAGACAAACATCTTTTTTATACACCTATCAAGAATATGCCTGATACATTTTCAGATGAAGACAAACGCACATTAACTCAGGCGTATGCCATCAAACTCAAAAGCAAAATTATTCCAGCATATCGAGACTTAGATAATTTCATGAGTACAGAATACATGAAAGCAGGAAGAGCATCATCTGGTATTGATGCTTTACCAGATGGTAAAGCGTATTATAACTATATGATCAAGTTATTTACAACAACAAACATGACCGCTGACAAAATCCATCAATTGGGATTAAGTGAAGTTGCTCGCATTCGATCAGAAATGGAAAAGGTGAAGGAACAAGTTGGTTTTAAAGGTGATTTAAAAGCTTTTTTTGATGATGTAAGAACCAATAAAAAACTCATGCCATATAAAGAACCTCAAGAGGTCATCGATAATTTCAATTCGATACATGAACGTATGAAACCTCAGATCGAAAAGCTCTTTGGCAATAAACCAAAAACTGCTTTTGAAGTGAGACGTACTGAGGCCTTTCGTGAAAAATCAGCAAGTGCTGAGTATAATCCAGGAAGCAAGGATGGTACAAGACCAGGTATTTTTTATACGCCAATTCCAGATGCAACGACATACAACACACACCAAGACGAATCCTTGTTCTTACATGAGGCCATTCCAGGTCATCACTATCAAGTTTCATTGACACAAGAAAGTGATGAGTTACCGGAGTTCAGAAAAACACTATGGTATAGTGGTTATGGAGAAGGCTGGGCTTTATATTCTGAATCTTTAGGAAAAGAGCTTGGACTCTACACAGATCCGTATCAATATTTCGGTACGCTAGCTGCTGAAATGCATCGCGCAGTGCGTTTGGTGGTAGATACTGGTATGCACTCCAAAGGTTGGACGCGTGAGCAAGCAATAGACTATTCTTTAGATAATGAATCTGAAAGCGAAGCGGGTATTATTTCTGAAATAGAACGTTATATGGCCATGCCAGGACAAGCTTTGTCTTATAAAATTGGGCAATTGAAGATTCGTGAATTACGTACTAAAGCAGAGAAAACTTTAGGGGATAAATTTGATATCAGAGAGTTTCACGATCAAGTGCTAGAAACTGGCTGTGTACCGTTAGCATTGTTAGAAAATAAAATTGATACTTGGATTCTGAGAACGCAAGGTGAATAAACTTATATGATTAGAAAACATCTTGTTATTTTATGGATGTTTGGAGCATTTGCAAATGCCTTTACACAAACATCCATTCTTAATTTAGACACTAAGGAACCTGTATCTTTTGCAACCGTATCTTTTGGTAACGGCAATGGAGTATTTGCTGATGACGAAGGCGTATTTAAGTTTACGAAAAAACTATATTCTGATATAGATTCGCTTTACATCTCCGCATTAGGGTTCCAAAAATTGGATATAACCACAAAAAATTTAGCAGACACTCTCTTTTTAATGCCTCATGAGGACCAACTGAATACAGTTATTATAACCTCCAGAAGAAAGTTCAAGAAAAAAAGAGTGGATGCTATTATACACAAAAATTACTATAAGTGTTGGTTACCTACTATAGAATCTGAAATTGCCGTCTTTTTCCCCAATACAACCAAAAGACTCACGAAAATAGCATCTGTTAATTTGCCAATTAAATTAGAAGCTTCAGACTGGAATAAACGCAAACGCTCTTCTACCAAAGTGAAATCTTTTTCGACGCTATTTTTACTGCATTTCTATGAGAATACTGATGGGTTTCCAGGAAAAACGCTAACATACGACCAAATTGTATTTAGAGTTACTGAAGCCAACAGCAATCTATTTGAATTGGACGTGACTGATTACGACATTTTCATTCCAGAAAATGGTGTATTTGTATCTATTCAAGTGTTGGGCTACACGGATAGAAATGGAAAATTACTACCCAACAAAAAATACCGAGAAGTAAAAACACCAAAGGGTTTAGTTAAAATCTCAACCACTTTCAGACCCCTATTGCCATTTACTGATCAGGTTCCTGAAAGTCGAACCTTTGTGAAGCGTATCTTCTTAAATGGCAACCAATGGATTAAATTTGAGAAAAAAAATATTGAAAATTCTAACCTTTTACGTACTGGACAGAACAATTACGGAATGGGACTAGGTTTGCAAGTTTATAAAGAGTAATAAATTTTGCATTTAAGAAGAAATCAAATTACCTTGGAAGCAATCCATTCATCGCCATGATGGCGAAGTCATTTCTAAAAATTCTTGAAACATTAATTAGCCTCCAATGAAAATAAAAAAAATACTGGTTGCCAACCGAGGGGAGATTGCCATTCGTGTACTACGAGCATGTACCGAGTTGAATATTGCAACTGTTGCAATTTATACGTATGAAGATAGGTATTCCCAACATCGCAATAAGGCTGATGAATCTTATCAAATTGGTTATAACGACGAGCCTCTTAAACCTTATTTAAATAGTGATGAAATTATTGGCCTAGCAAAATCAAAACACGTGGATGCGATTCATCCTGGTTATGGATTTCTATCTGAAAATTCTGAATTTGCTCGTAAATGTGCTGAAAACGATATTGTTTTCATAGGACCAGATCCAGAAGTCATGGATGCCTTGGGAGATAAAATCATGGCAAAGAAAATTGCTGTAAAATGCAAGGTTCCTATTATTGAAAGCAATAAAAAGAAACTTACCTCCCTAAAGGTCGCTTTATCTCAGGCTAAAACTATTGGTTATCCGTTAATGCTAAAAGCTGCTTCAGGTGGTGGTGGTAGAGGCATGCGTGTGGTTAGAAATAACGAAGACCTAGAAACAAGTTTTGATTCTGCTCGAAATGAAGCCGAGAATGCATTTGGTGATGACACCATGTTTTTGGAAAAATACGTCGAAAACCCTAAACATATCGAAGTGCAAATTGTCGCAGACAATCACGGCACTATAAGGCATTTGTTTGAACGGGATTGTTCAGTACAACGTCGTCATCAAAAAGTTGTGGAAGTTGCTCCTTCATTTAATGTAGCAGAAGATGTAAAGCAAGATCTATATAGTTATGCTCTTGCCATAGCCAATGAAGTGAACTATAATAATATAGGTACGGTAGAATTCTTGGTTGATAAAGATAATAATGTCTTTTTCATTGAGGTAAATCCTAGAATCCAGGTAGAACATACGGTTACAGAAATGGTGACAGGAGTGGATCTTGTAAAAACTCAGATATTTGTTGCTGGTGGTTATAAACTATCAAGTAAACAAATAAAAATATATAGCCAAGAATCATTAGCTACTTATGGTTTCGCATTACAATGTAGACTAACAACTGAAGATCCTGAGAATAATTTCACGCCAGATTACGGAACAGTCACAACCTATAGGAGTGCCTCAGGTATGGGAATCAGGCTTGATGCAGGAAGTATTTATCAAGGTTATAGTGTAAGTCCTTTTTTCGATTCGATGTTAGTAAAAGTCTCTGCTCACGGAAGAACACTAGATGGTGCGACACGAAAAATGGTTAGAGCGCTCAAAGAATTTAGAATTCGAGGCGTGCAAACCAACATTCACTTTTTGCAAAATGTTATTCAACATAAAATTTTCAAAGAAGGAAAAGTTACAGTTAATTTCATTCAGAATACGCCTTCACTTTTCAAGATAAAACTACCACAGGACCGTACATCTAAGGCTACAGCTTATTTAGCTGAAGTAATTGTAAACGGCAATCCTGATGTGAAATTCATTGATGACAAAAAAGAATTCAGAAATCCCAAACCTCCTAATTTTAATTTAGCTGAAGAATATCCTAAAGGCACTAAAGATCTCTTAACAAAATTAGGTCCCGAAAAGTTTTGTGCTTGGCTTAAAAAAGAAAAGAAAATTCACTATACAGATACTACCATGCGCGATGCACATCAGTCTCTTCTAGCCACTCGTATGCGAACATATGATATGCTAAAAGTTGCTGAAGATTTTGCAAAGACACATCCAAATACTTTTAGCATGGAAGTTTGGGGCGGTGCTACCTTTGATGTCTGCTTGCGTTTTCTTCATGAAAGTCCTTGGACACGTTTAAGAGAGCTGAGAAAAGCTGTTCCTAATATCTTGTTTCAAATGCTTTTGAGAGGGTCTAATGGTGTAGGCTATAAGGCATATCCGGATAATCTTATCGAAAAATTTGTAGAGAAATCTTGGGAAAATGGAGTGGATATATTTAGGATATTTGATTCTCTTAATTGGGTGAAGGCCATGGAACCAAGCATCAATTATGTTAGAAATAAAACTGGTGGCATCGCGGAAGCGGCAATTAGTTATACAGGAGATATTTTAGATGTCAATGAAACCAAGTACAATCTAAAATACTATACTCAACTTGCAAAAGATCTTGAAAATGCTGGAGCTCATATGATAGCCATAAAGGATATGGCCGGTTTGCTAAAACCTTATGCAGCAACAGAATTGGTGACAGCTCTTAAGGGTACTGTAAAATTACCCATACACTTACACACGCATGACACCTCATCACTACAAACAACTACGTACTTAAAGGCTATTGAAGCAGGTGTAGATGTCGTGGATGTTGCTTTGGGCGGTTTGTCTGGTTTGACATCCCAGCCTAATTTCAATTCGGTAGTAGAGATGATGAAGTATCACAAAAGAGCTCATGAATTTGAAATCAATAGCTTGAATAAGTTTTCAAATTTCTGGGAAGATACAAGAGAGTTATATTATCCATTTGAATCTGGCTTAAAAGCGGGAACTGCAGAAGTGTATCAACATGAAATTCCAGGTGGTCAATACTCCAATTTAAGGCCACAAGCCATAGCATTGGGACTTGGAGATAAATTTGACGACGTTAAGAAAATGTATGCCGAAGTTAACGATATGTTTGGCAACCTGATCAAGGTAACACCTAGCTCTAAAGTTGTTGGTGATATGGCCATTTTTATGGTCACAAATAACCTCACACCTCTTGACGTATTAGTGCGAGGCGATGAAATCTCATTTCCAGAATCAGTCATTAATTTCTTTATGGGCGATCTCGGACAACCCGTTGGAGGTTTTCCACAAAAACTTCAGAAGATCATACTTAAAAATAAAAAACCTTATACCGATAGACCTAATGCTCATTTAAAATCAATAGATTTTAAGGAAGAATATGCAACGTTCAATAAAAAATTTCAAAAAGGATTTACAAGAGCCATAGAAATAGAAGATTTCCTTTCGTATACTTTATATCCAAAAGTATTTGAGGCTGCTCACGAAAATTATAAACTTTATGGGAATTTGGCTTTAATTCCAACAACCAATTTCTTCTATGGAATGAAACTCGGTGAAGAAACCTTAATCGAACTAGAACCTGGCAAAACTATAATCGTTAAATTACTATCAGTGAGTATTCCTAATGAAGAAGGTGTAAGAACTGTTTTCTTTAAAGTAAACGGAGAAAATAGAATCGTTGAAGTGTTTGACAAATCTTTAAACATCAAAAAAGTAGAGAATATAAAAATAGACCCCAGTATTTCTGAACAGATTGGCGCACCACTACAGGGTTCTCTATATAAAATTTTAGTAAAAAAGGGACAAGAGGTGAAGGAAAATGATCCATTATTTGTGATCGAAGCTATGAAAATGGAAACCACCGTAACCGCCTTTAAAAACGGAAAAGTAAAATCCATAACCCTACCTGAAGCTAGTATGGTCAAACAAGATGATTTAATCCTTACCATTGAATAATTCAATTATAAAACATATTGTCGCGATTCTTGTGCTTCCTATAAGTGTGATAATAGTCATTCCGATAATACTAATCAAATCTTTTCAACATTCAGCTTTAATTGAAAATGTCAGTTGCTTAAAATATATAGGATGTCTTTTTTTCTTACTAGGATTAATATTAATGACCAGTACCATTAGGCTGTTTTTCAAGATTGGCAAAGGCACGTTAGCACCTTGGAATCCAACCCAAAAATTAGTTATCCAAGGACCTTATAAATATTGTAGAAACCCTATGATAACTGGAGTATTAAGCATATTATTTGCTGAAGCTTTATGGTTCAATAATTCGATTATTATGGTATGGATGCTACTGTTTTTTGTTATCAGCACGCTATATTTCTTTTATAAAGAAGAACCAGATTTACAAAAACGATTTGGTAGCGCTTATACACAGTACAAAAAGCATGTACCTCGTTGGATTCCTAAATTAAAGCCTTATACCCATGAATAATCCTTGGCATCTTTATGTAATGACCTTAATATATATTCTTGCAGGTATTATGCATTTTATTAAGCCTAAAGCATATATGCGCATCATGCCTCGCTATTTATCTAATCATAAACAACTGGTTTATGCGAGTGGTGTCGTAGAAATAGCGTTAGGAATTGGTTTATGTTTCCCAGAAACTAAGACAGTATCTATCTATGGTATTATTGCCATGCTTGTGGTATTTTTGTTAGTGCATGTTTATATGCTTACTGGAAAAAAAGCTTCTGCTGGTATCCCAAAATGGATTCTCATTCTCAGAATTCCATTACAATTTGTCTTAATGTATTGGGCTTGGTGGTATGAATTACATTAAAAAACAATATATGAGAAAAAACACTATTATTCTTTTATTCATTTCAACTCTAGTTTTAAGTTGTGCACCAACATCAACTATCATTTCCTTTAATATTAGGTACAACAACCCAAACGATAAAGAAAATAGTTGGGACAACCGAAAGCAAGAAGTTATTCGTTTTATTGAAAATTACAATCCTGACTTTTTAGGAGTTCAGGAGGCTGTAAAAAGTCAAGTCAATATGCTAGACAAATCCTTACCAAAATATCAATACATTGGTATTGGGAGAGATGATGGCAGCTCTAAAGGTGAACACACTGCTATTTTTTATGACACCACAAAATTCAAGCTTATAGACAGCCAGTCATTTTGGCTTTCAAAAACACCAAATAAAGTTTCTGTGGGTTGGGATGCCGCTTTAAGTAGGATATGTACTTATGGGGCTTTCAAACGTTTAAGGAGTAAAGACACTATACATATATTCAATACCCATTTTGATCACAGAGGACGGGTTTCAAGAGAGAAAGCTGCTGAGTTAATTATCAATAAAATTAACGCCTTGAATCTATGGAAAAAAAGCATTGTATTTATGGGAGACTTAAATAGCATGCCTTCAGACAAAACCATTAAAACTCTTAACGCTGTTTTGGATGATGGTATTGAAGTTTCGAAAACACCATTACAAGGACCTCAAGGTACTTTTAATAGGTTTAACAAGAATTTTAAACCCTATAGACGTATTGACTATATTTTTACAAAAAATTTAAAAGTTTTAAACTATAAGCATTTAACAGATAAACGTGACAATGATTTATGGCTATCAGATCATTTGCCTATCTTAATTGAAATTAAATAAGGTAACCCACTACAATAAATCTTAGAAGTACTTTAATCAAAAATTAAAGTGTTTTTCTTTCAAAACCTCCATATCTAGTAATAAATCAATTTATCATTATATTAGTCATACTAACCAACCCGATCAATAACAATGGAAAACAACAAATCCTCAAAAAAAATCACTAATGTCAATGCTGACAATAGTGTGTCTGCATCGTCAGATGGCAACGTTTTTACACCTAGCAAAGAGAGTGCCGGAAAAGCAAAGCAATTTCGTGTAATCTCTATTATTCTTTGGGCAGTAGCTATTGGTCTTGAGATTTTTGGCATCCTAAAATTAAGAGAAGTACCAATTAATATGACGCTCCTTATTGGTCTTATAATAGGCATGCTCGCTTTAGTAGTTGTAGCTAACATTCTCTGGAAAAAAGCTAACAGATTAGATCCTGCCTCAGAAAAAGACAAAACCAAATTCTTTATTCAAAATCAATTAGGTGTGATTATTAGTGTTATTGCCTTTTTACCAATGGTTGTTCTGATATTCTCCAATAAGAATATGACTGCCAAACAAAAGGGGATCCTGGGTACCATAGCAGGTGCTGCTTTAGTAATTGCCGGCTTAACAGGCACAGATTTTAACCCTCCTTCTCAAGAACAATATGCCGAACAAACCAAACAAGTAGAGTTACTTAATGATGGCGTTAATAATGTGTATTGGACAAAATCCGGAAAGAGTTATCATCTCTATCAAACTTGCGGTTATATAAATGGCGAAAGGACTAAAGAGATATTTCAAGGTACTGTTGCCAATGCTAGGGAATTAAAGAATATATCAGACATTTGTGATCGTTGTGCTAATCAAGCTAAGAAGGCAAAAGGAATAGAATAAAACAATATGTTTGATTCATTTATAAAAGGTATTAATATTAATTAATACCTTTTTTTATCTCAAAATCAAAATACTGTCCAGCATAAGGTTCTCCATACAATGTAAAATGCCACCACTCTTTAGGATAATTTCTAAACCCGTGCTTTGCCATTAGGGTTTGCAATAATTGTCTATTGGCTTTTTGTCGATTCGTGATGTCTTGATATTCCACCCAGGAACGTTCTCCAAAATAATCCCAAGGACTTCCCATATCTAATTCGTTTCCTGTATTACCATCAACTAAAGTAACATCAACTGTACTTCCACTACTATGGCGTGAACTAGATGCAATGTAACCTTCCTTAAAAAGATTCCTTTTTTCTACTTCTGGATAAAATTGTTGCTTATTGATAGTGTCATTCAA
This sequence comes from Flavobacteriaceae bacterium, assembly GCA_014238425.1. GTDB lineage: Bacteria > Bacteroidota > Bacteroidia > Flavobacteriales > Flavobacteriaceae > JABABD01. Next base: position 301,225 of record JABABD010000009.1, read on the forward strand.
ATCTTTTGCCCAGCGTACAAAATGATTAACTGCGGTTTGCGGTCTATAGGCATCAAACACCTTTAAGCACAGATTATAATTATAAAGCTCTTCTTGAAGGTTTTTAAGGGCATTTGCAGCTTCTAGAGAAATAACGCATCTATCAGCCTCATAACCATCTACAGATTGACCTACAAAGTTATTTGAAGACGCATAGCGCAGCTCTACCTGGATATCTGGCAAGATATCTTTTAGATAAACGAATCCTTCGGGAAGCGTTGTCTCTTGAGAGAAAACAACACTGCCATAAAATGTTAGTAATAGAAACGCTAAATACTTCAAAATACGTCCTTTATTAGCTAATTTAGTCAAAAAAAGGAAATGAATCTGTTTTCTGATAACAGCAAAATACACTTAAATCTTATTGATGGTGATGTTTCTTACTTTCCACAATTCTTCAATACTACTGAAGCAGATGGTTTATTCCATACACTTCTTGAAAACACACCTTGGCAACAAGATAATATTACTGTATATGGAGCAACCTATAAACAGCCAAGGCTTACAGCATTATACGGAAACAATGGAAAATCCTATTCTTATAGTAATATTACTTTGAAACCACATGCGTTCAATAATGACTTAGCAACTATTAAATCAAAAATTGAGACTGTGGTCAACGCAGAATTCACCACCTGTCTACTAAATCTCTATCGTGACGGATTAGATAGTAATGGTTGGCATGCAGATAACGAAAAAGAATTAGGTCCTAATCCAATTATAGCCTCTGTAAGTTTTGGAGCTGAACGCATCTTTCATTTTAAACACAAACAAAAAAAGGACTTAAAAGAGAAGCTCATATTACAACACGGAAGTTTGCTGCTTATGAAAGGTGCAACACAACACAATTGGTTGCATCAAATACCAAAAACAAAAAAACCAATAGGAAAAAGAATTAATTTAACATTTCGGATTATCGCATAAAAAAACTGGGATCCCTCAATCCCAGTTTCTCTTTATTTGCTTTTTGTATTACTTCAGTTAGATTTAGGGTCGCTAAAATCAACATTCATAATGGCAAATATTAATTAATTAATCCATTGAACTAAAAACTAATTTTAGAACACTTCAAATATGAAAAATATAAATTAGAAACCTCGACTAACGACACCACGTTTCGATGAAATACACTTTTTTTTAACATAATCCGATAAAAAATATCGATTAAACGATGAAATACATATTTTGTTAATAGTCTTTTTCTTACATATATATTCATGGTTGAGCTTATCCAGGTCAATTTTTCATCTATAAATTGAATAATTATTGTGTAATTTCGTTATAGCAGTTAAAATTACTCCATGAAATTCTATGTATCCCTCCTAATTTCTCTTATAACAATCTTCAATTATGCACAGGAATCTAAATTCATTGAGCAAGATCTTTCTATTGTAGGAGACTTTAGAGGTACATTATTATTACCAACGTCAAAAAAACCACCTCTTGTTATACTATTAGCTGGATCTGGTCCATTAGATAAAGACGGCAACACCAATTTTCTGAAAGGAAATATGTTAAAAAAGCTAGCTGAAACTCTCAGCAATAATAATATAGCGACCTTTAGGTATGACAAATACAGCTTAAGACAAATAAAAAAGGGGAAATACACACTCGATTACACATTTGATGCTTTTATCAATGATGCCAAAGCTGCAATCAATTACTTTAAATCTAAAAGCCAATTTGGAAAAATCTATGTACTAGGTCATAGTCAAGGAAGTCTTGTCGGCATGGTTGCTGCTAAAGGCATTGCTGATGGTTTTATTTCAATAGCTGGAGCAGGTCAATCAATTGATGAAGTTATTACCTTTCAAATAAATGCGTCTGCACCACAATTCACAGAAGACACAAAGCGTGTTTTTGGTATCTTAAAGCAAGGTAAAACTACAGACAACTTTCCTGAGGCGTTAGCGTCAATATTTAATAAAGAGACACAACCATTCATGATTAGTTGGATTCAATACAATCCACAAGATGAATTAAAAAAATTAGATATCCCAGTACTTATTCTCAACGGCACAACAGACATACAAGTTACAGAAGACGAAGCCAATTTGTTACATTCTGCCTTACCTGATTCTAAATTGATTATTGTAAACAAAATGAATCATGCGTTAGTAACTTTTGAAGGCGACAGACTTGAAAACATGAAGTCCTATAACGAACCGAAAAGACTCCTTTCAGAGCCATTGATAGAGGCTTTGATTCAATTCATCAAATAACATTTCACTCAAGTAATAACTACGAAAAAAGCGCCAACTTTAAGAAGTGACGCTTTTTTAACTAACCAACCAAAAAAATATAATCTTACTCCTTTTACTAAAGTAATCAGCTCTAATAAAGATCATCATAATGATTACGATTAGTTAAATACAAACAGCGTGCCAAAAAAAATAAATCAAAAAATATTTTGTTAAATAAATTTATTTTGATATATTTATGATATCATTTTAATATCAATCAATTTATTATATTATGAAAGAAGAAAAAATCATCGTTCCTGCAAATGGCTATCTAATGCTTATCGTATTCCTTACTTTATTTTTTGGTGGAATAATCATGACTATTAAAGCGCAAAATCCTTGGTATATTGTCTTTGTGGTTTTAGCCATAATCATTGCTATAGGATTTGTAATGGTACAGCCAAATAATTCCAGAGTGCTCTTGCTCTTTGGAAAATATGTAGGGACAGTGAAAAAGAACGGATTCTTTTGGGTTAATCCATTTTATTCTAAAAAGAAAATTTCACTTCGCGCGAGTAATTTTGATAGTGAAAGATTAAAGGTAAATGATAAACTAGGAAATCCTGTGATGATTAGCACCATATTAGTATGGCGCGTACAAGATACTTACAAAGCTGCTTTCGATGTTGACAATTTTGAAAATTTTGTTAGGGTTCAAACCGATGCAGCGGTACGTAAACTTGCAAGCATGTACCCTTATGATAATTTTGCTGATGAAGGTCATAAAGAAGATATCACACTTCGCTCAAGTGTTAATGAAGTGAGCGAAGCCCTTGAAAAAGAGATTGATGAACGTCTAAGCATTGCAGGCATAGAAGTATTAGAAGCAAGAATAGGTTATTTAGCTTACGCACAAGAAATTGCAAACGCAATGCTAAAACGTCAACAAGCAACGGCGATTGTTGCAGCTAGACATAAAATTGTAGAAGGTGCTGTGAGCATGGTTGAAATGGCTTTAGAGGAGCTTGGTAAGAAAGATATTGTAAATCTTGATGAGGAACGCAAAGCGGCTATGGTTAGCAATTTGATGGTGATTCTTTGTGGTGACAAAGATGCGTCACCTGTTTTAAACACAGGAACTTTAAATCACTAAAAATGAACAAGAATCAAACTTATAGTATCGCCATTGGAAGTGCTTTGGGCACTAGCATCGGAACTACTATCGGTGGCTGTCATTGGCAATGTTGTTATGGGCGTTATTTATGGCTCCATAATGGGAACTATAATTGGAGTCGTTTTGGCCTTAGTAATATTTAAAGAAGATAAAAATCAAACTAATTAGGTAATCATCATGAAAGAATATAAAGTAGCGTCACCTTCGTTAGGTTTTAGAAACTGGGCGAATAAATTAGAAGATTTCTTGAACAATCATGCACGAGAAGGATGGGTCGTTAAGGAAATGACAGGAGCAGAAAGTGGTGCCTATTTAGTCATCTTTGAACGCGACAAAAACAGATAAAATCGAATTAAAGCAAGATGTCCAAAAAGAAAGCCTTTGCACTACGGATCAATGAAGACATGCTTAAAGCAGTTGAAAAATGGGCGACTGATGAGTTCAGGAGCACGAATGGCCAAATTGAATGGATGCTCACTGAAAGTCTTCGAAAAGCAAAACGGCAGCCTAAACGCTCTTCTGAAAAGCCTTAAAAGAACGTTAATAAATCACGTTATTTAGATTAATAACTTATTTTTGGTTAGCTAATTAACCATCATTTGAAACAACTATTACTCTCTTTAATAGGACTACTTATTTGTAGCTTCACTTTTTCTCAAAACAAGCAGTTTCAGGTTAAATACATAGCCGGAAAGATCACGGCAGATGCTGTCTTGGATGAACCTGCATGGGAAACGGCAAGACCTGCAACAGATTTCTACCATTATTTTCCCTCAGATTCTGCAAAAGCACGACAGCAAGCAGAAATAAAAATGCTCCACGACGATACCAATCTGTATATTGGAGTTAAAGTGAATGCTCCAGGCAATAATTTTGTAATACCCTCATTGCGGCGTGATTTTAGAGCAAGTGGTAATGACAACATAACCTTTATATTCGACACCTTTAACGACGGTACTAATGCCTTTATTTTTGGGTCTAATCCTTATGGCGTACAAAGAGAGTTTTTACTTTCTGGTGGCGGCTCAGGCATTCGAGGATTTAATGGTGCATGGGACACAAAATGGGTTGTAGAATCCAAGATTCATGATGACCATTACATTCTTGAGTTCATTATACCTATGTCCGCGTTTAAATATCGAGAAGGTGAAACTAAATGGGGTTTCAATAGTTACCACTTCGATACCCAAGACAATGAAATGAATTCATGGATGAATATTCCCCAAAACCAATTTATATTTAGTTTGGCCTATATGGGAGACATGATTTTTGAAAAACCTTTAGGCAAATCTAAATCACCAATTTCACTCATTCCATATGTGAATGGCCTTGTTGGAAAAAATTATGATACCGATGCATCTATTTCAGATTTTGGGATTGGCGGTGATGCCAAAATGACTATAGGCAACAGTATGAATCTCGATGTGACCTTCAATCCAGATTTTTCACAAGTAGAGGTAGATCGACAAGTCACAAATCTTACGCGCTTTGAAGTCGGTCTTCCCGAACGTCGACAGTTTTTTATAGAGAATAGCGACCTATTTTCAGATTTTGGCGATAATCGAGATGCTAACCCATTCTTTTCAAGACGCATAGGTATTGCAAGAGATATTGATGGCAATGCCATACAGAATGATATCATAGCCGGTGCACGATTAAGCGGAAAACTCAATAATGACTTAAGAATAGGAGTTTTGAACATGCAGACTGCCGAAGATGCTTCCAATGAAATTGCATCTACGAATAATGCCGTATTAATGCTTCAGCAAAAATTATTCAGCAGATCGAATCTAAATGTGTTTTTTATCAACAAACAAACAACCAAAGATTATGATTTTTTGGACGACACAAATCGCTACAATCGGGTAATAGGAATAGATTACAAACTAGCATCTAAAGACAATACATGGACAGGTAAATACTATTTTCATAAATCGTTTAGCCCAGATAGTAACGATAAAGATTTTTCAACTGGTGCATCAACAGAGTATAACAGTAAAAATTATCGTGCTCGCGTAAGTGGTCTGTATATAGGTGACAATTTTAGATCAGACTTAGGATTTATAAGAAGAGCAGGCATATTTAAGATCAATCCTCAAATAGAAAGGATTTTTTGGCCTAAGAAAGGAATTTTCAATCAGCACTCATTATCTGTCATTCCAATTTTTATTTGGACACCTGAAGATGATTTCAGAAACTCAGATTACACCATTATAAGCAGATGGTCCAGTAATTTCAATAATCAGGCAAGATTCAGCGCAGAAATGTTCAATCGGTTTACTTACCTTTTTGATGCATTTGACCCAACAGGTACAGATGGTGCGGTGCCTCTTCCCGGTAATCAAGGCTATCATTATACTAGTTTTGAAATGGAATATCAATCTGATATGAGAACACCATTCTCATTCAGAGTCAATCCTGGTTACGGTGCGTTTTATAATGGGAATAAATTATCGATCAGTACACAATTGAATTGGAGATTACAACCTTATTTTTCTACCTCATTGCAAATCAATTATGACAACATCAGTTTGCCAGATCCATACCCAAATGCTTCCATTTGGCTAGTTGGGCCTCGTTTTGATGTGACATTTTCAAAGAACATTTTTTGGGCTACATTTATTCAATACAGCACACAACGCGATAATTTTAGCATAAACACACGTTTGCAATGGCGCTTTGCACCGTTATCTGATTTGTTCGTTGTTTACAACGACAACTATTTTACTGATGGTGTCTTTGCACCACGTTTTAGGACACTAAATGTAAAGCTGACCTATTGGTTGAATCTGTAATTGATTTAGGTAAGCCTTATTATTTTTCATATTTTGCCATTGTAAATCTCTTTTCTTATGCTGGATCAACCATTATTTACCGATGATACTATTGTTTTTGGACTGCTTATGCTAACGTTAGGTTTTATTTTCTATACAGAATCTAGAACTTCAGGCTTTTGGCATAAATTCTATAAAATAGTACCTGGCCTTTTTATGGCATATATGCTACCAGCAGTTCTAACAACAACTGGACTGATAGCTCCAGAATGGGAAACCGTAAATGAAGCAGGCGAAGTTACCAAGCATAGTACTAACCTCTATTATGTAGCTAGTCGCTATTTACTACCTGCAGCTTTAGTACTTATGACTCTAAGTATAGATTTAAAGGCCGTCTTTAATTTAGGATGGAAAGCTCTAATCATGTTTTTTACAGGCACGATAGGCATCATTATAGGAGGTCCTATTGCCATCTTATTAATTTCTGCATTTTCACCTGAGACTGTGGGAGGTGTTGGTCCCGATGCTGTATGGAGAGGCTTATCAACATTAGCGGGAAGTTGGATTGGTGGTGGTGCCAATCAAACAGCCATGCTTGAAATTTATGGTTATAATCAATCAGAATATGGTAAAATGGTTTTTGTAGATATTGTCGTTGCCAATATATGGATGGCTTTATTACTTATCGGTATTGGAAAACGTAACATTATTAACAAATGGTTGAAGGCAGACACCTCCTCGATCGAGGATTTAAAGGAAAAAGTATCTACTTTCGCGGCTAAAGTAAAACGCAACCCTTCTTTAACAGATTTAATGCTTATCGCGGCGATTGCATTTGGGACCGTCAGTATCGCTCATTTGGGAGCCAACCTATTGGCACCACTTTTTGATAATGTCGTGGCAAATGTTCAATCTGAAACAATGCGCAATTCATTAACTTTTTTAAGCTCAAAATTTTTCTGGATGATAAGCATTGCTACTATGATTGCCATTGCTTTATCCTTTACAAAAGCAAAAAATTATGAAGGTGCTGGCGCTAGTAAGTTTGGAAGTGTTTTCATATACATATTAGTAGCATCGATAGGAATGAAAATCGATATCATGTCTATTTTTGACAATCCTGGCTTAATAGCTATTGGATTAGTTTGGATGCTCATTCATGCATTACTTCTTATTGGAGTTGCAAAATTAATAAAAGCTCCATATTTCTTTTTGGCTGTTGGCAGTCAAGCCAATGTTGGAGGAGCAGCTTCTGCTCCAATCGTAGCATCTGCCTTTCATCCTTCGCTAGCAACTGTTGGGGTATTACTAGCTGTGTTGGGGTACGCTATTGGAACTATTGGTGCAATTATATGCACAAGTTTATTGCAAATTGCTTCTGCAGGTTAGCAATTGATTGAATTTTATAAGATATTTGCCCAGCTAAAAAAATGACTTGTGAAACATATTATATTACTTTTTATCCTTATTGGTATCACCTCTTGTAATACTACTGAGGAAGCAGACCTAATAGTTACGGGGCATGTCAAAAACCTAAAAAAAGGTACACTCTATCTTAAAAAACTACAGGACACAATTATAATTACAATAGATTCTGTTGAAATAAATGGCATTCCAGATTTCAAACTACAAAGTGCCATTGAAGAACCTGAAGTTTTCTTTTTAGTTTTAGACAAGAACGATACGGACGAAGGTCGAATAACATTCTTTGCAGATAAGGGCGTCACTAATATCGAAACCACACTTAAGAATTTTGCTTTTGATGCTAAAATAAATGGATCTAAACAACAAGTTATATTCCAAGAATACAAAAACATGTCAGCAAAATTCAATAATAAAAATTTAGATATTATTAAAGCGAATTTTGATGCTATAAAAGAAAATGATTCTATTAAAGCTTTAGAAGCTGATCTTCAATATCGAAGCTTACTCAAAAGCAAATACCTTTATACTATAAATTTTGCTTTAAATAATAAAACGAGTCAGGTAGCTCCTTATTTGGCACTTACTGAAGCTTATGATGCGCGGCTTAAATATTTAGATACTATCTATGTATCCTTACCAGATTCCATAGCCAGTTCTAAATACGGAAAGGAACTTAAATCACTTATTGAAGAACGTCAATCCTTAGAAAAAAACTAATAAAAAAGCCCTCGACATGTCGAGGGCTTTTTTATTTATTAAAGTTTATTAATCTTTTCTATGAGTTCTCGTCCTTTGGACTCAAGCTCTTTATTAACAGTTTTTAAGTGAGTACGCCTGTCGTCAACACTTTTATCATTTACTTTCGCGATTAATTCATCAAAACCAGCAATAGCTTCATCAATGATTGCTTCACTTTTTTTGTTATCTCCTTTTGGGTTAGATAACTCCCATATATAAACTGCTTCTATAATATCTCCGAAAACGTAGTTAATGTCTTTCTTGAGGTTTCTAATATTTGCCATATCTTTAATAAAATTAATTTCGTACTACAAAACTACGTTAAAAATCATACATAGACTTCTAAAAGTGTTGCGTTTTCTCCACTTATACTAAAAGAATCTATAGTAGCTGGCACTAATACGGTTTCCCCTTTTTTGATCATCTCCAACTTTCCATTCGCTTCAATTTGAGCGCTTCCTTCAACACATATGTATATTATAAATGAATCGTGCATATTGACTTTGCCAAACACACCGTTAATAGGCACGTAATTTGTCGTGAAGTAGTTGCAACTTATCATCTCATTTAGTTCATTTTCATGAGTACTATAAGTTACTTTAAAATCATTGTCCATATCAAAATCGATAGCATCTATTGCCAATTCAGTATGTAAATCGCGGGACTTACCATCTGCATCAACCCTATCCCAATCGTAGACTCTATAGGTAATATCACTGGTTTGTTGAATCTCAGCTACCATAACACCAGCACCAATGGCATGCACCCTACCAACTTCAATAAAAAAAGTGTCGCCTTCTTTAACTTTTTCTACATTCATGATTCTGGGCAAAGTGCCATTATTTAAATGCTTAAGATACCTCTCTTTATTAGTATTCTCTTTGAAATCTATAATAATACTAGCGTCCTTATCAGCTTGTAAGACATACCACATTTCGGTCTTTCCAAATGAATCATGACGCTCTTTTGCTAACTTATTGTTAGGGTGTAATTGAATGGACAGGTCATTTTTAGCATCGATAAATTTTATAAGCAATGGAAACTTATCACCAAAAACCTGGTAGTTCTTTTTACCGATGAGCTCTTCCTTAAAACCTACTAACAATTCTTTCAAGGTGGTTCCCTTAAAATGACCATTACTAACTATTGACGTGTCTCCATCAACATCAGATAGCTCCCAACTCTCTCCTATAGTGTTTCCCGAAATGGACTTACCCAAATACGTAGTTAATTTAGTTCCGCCCCAAATACGCTCTTTAAAAATTGGATTGAATTTTAATATATAGAGTTCAGGTTTCATTTAATTACCTGAGTATTTTACAAAATTACGAGGTGTTTCGTAGAGTGTTACTTCAAGTTCTAACCTAGAAGGAATTTTTGGTCTTATCTTATTATAAATAACAATGACAATATTTTCGGCAGTAGGATTTAGATTCTTAAATTCTGGGACTTCGATATTAAGGTTTTTATGATCAAAAGCATCTTCAACTTCTTCCTTTATTATGTCCTTCAAAATCTTCATATCCATAACAAAGCCTGTTCGCTCATCAATATCTCCAGTAACACTTACAATCATTTCATAGTTATGCCCATGATAATTAGGGTTACTACATTTACCAAAGATTGCTAGATTCTTTGCATCATCCCAATCTTTCCTGTACAATCTATGAGCTGCGTTAAAATGCGCTTTTCTATTTACTTGAACTTTCATCAGCTTTGATATTTATGTTCTCATAGAACTTTTCAAAAATAATTTTGAACCATTCTGTATATTCTTCAGCATGGCAAGCTATATCTACTTTTACATCATCAAGCTTCATCCATCTAAATGAGGCAACTTCATCAGGGTTCACTATTGGCTCATCATTATAATGACCTACCATTATATGGTCATACTCATGCTCTGTTAAACCATTATCAAAAGGTGCTTTATAAATAAACGCTCCTACTTCTTTCAAGGATGTTACAAATCCCATCTCTTCTCGTAAACGTCTAGTACCTGCTTCTATATTACTTTCTCCATCTCTCTGATGACTACAACAAGTATTTGTCCATAAACCAGGGGAATGATATTTATCTAACGCCCTTTGTTGAAGCATTAATTCATCTTTGTTATTAAAAATAAACACTGAGAAAGCTCTATGAAGCACAGCTTTTTTATGTGCCTCCATTTTGGGCATTAGTCCGATTTTCTCATCCTTTTCATTAACAAGTATAACATGTTCTTCTTGCATAGCCTTCAAAAATACCAAACAAATTTCTAAAACAGAGCAATCTCATCACAAATAAACAAAGCATCCTACCTATGTACGATGCTTTGTTTATTTATACTTTTCGATTACTAATTGGAAATAATAATAAACTCGCTACGTCTATTAAATTCGTGTTCTTCGTTACTACATTTAACACCATTGGTACATCTGTTCTGAATCTGGGTTTCTCCATACCCTTTACCTGTAATACGATCTGAAGAAACTCCTTTGTCAAGTAAATACTTAATAGTAGACTTATTTCTACGTATAGAAAGTGTCAAATTATAATTATCTGGAGCTCTACTATCTGTATGGGATCTTACATCTATTTTAACATTAGGATATTGAGTCAAATAAGCGTAGACTTTTTCAAGTTCAACACGTGCATCTGCCCGGATAAAAGATTTATCAAAATCAAAATAAATAGGGTTTAAATCTAGTGCTATAGCTAAATCTTCACCTACAGTTATTTGTTGTTCTTCGGGGATTAACTCCAACATTAATTGTAATTCAGCATTGTTAGACGCCACTTCAAATTTCTTAGTATCCTGGATAAATGTAGCTTTTGATCCAATGATACTAAACTCTTCTTCTCCACATGCTAATTCAAAACTGAATTTACCTGACGCATCTGATTTTAATTCTTTAACGGTTTGAGATTTTTGATTATATACGATAATTGTGGCTTCAGACAATTTATCTCCAGTTATCTTATCAACCACAGTCCCATTAACTATTGTTTCGCAACTTGTATTTAAGGGTTCGAGTTGTTTTAGTTTATAGATATCATCATTACCTCTTCCTCCCTCTCTATTTGACGTAAAGTATCCAAGACTTGTATCATCGTTTATAACAAAAGCGAAATCATCTTTTTTAGTATTAATTGGTCTTCCTACATTATAAATATTATCTGCTGAGGCATTAGCTGGATTAATACAAACAAACACATCTAAACCACCTAGCCCTAAATGACCATCAGAAGCAAAATACAAGTCGCCATTTTTACTAATAAAAGGAAACGTATCTCTTCCTTCGGTGTTCATTTTATTCCCAAGGTTTAATGGTTCACTAAAAGAACCATCGCTATTAATATCTACAACATATATATCACTTAATCCATGAGTTCCGGGCATATCTGATGCAAAGTATAATTTTTTATTATCAGGAGATAGTGCTGGATGTGCTACAGAGTATTCAGTATTATTGAATGGTAACTCAACAATATTTCTCCATGCGTCACCGTCTTTTGTCGCTTTATAAAGTTTTAGTCTAATAATTCCCGTTTTATCTTTTTGATATCCGTCACTGTAGCTATTCCTTGTAAAATACATAGTATTGCCATCATTTGTGATAGCCACTGTAGACTCATTAAATTTACTATTGAAATCACCTTCTAATTTAATTGCTGAATTTAAATTTCCATCGTTAATTATTCTTGCTGAATATAATTCTAGGAATGGTAGGCCCGTCCATGTATGCGTTCTCTTTGTTGATACACCTTCATCTCTAGATGACGCGAACACAATACCTCTATCTCCAAAACCAGTAGCAAAATCTGAATACTCTGTATTAATTGATACTGGATTGATAGAGAACCTATTAGATTGCGCCTCAATTCTTTCTAAATAATTAGGGTCGTACTTTAATGAACTAGCTCTAGAATCATCTGAATTTAAAACAGAGAGCCTTTCTAACCATAAATCAGATTTTGTATACTCGCCAATAGCTTTTAGCGCCTGTGAATACCTAAAATAATACTCGCCTTTTACAGAAGCTAAATCAAAATTCATTAATTCTTCGTACCAGATAGCAGCATTCTCCATATCGGCATTTTGATAATAAGAATCTGCCAAGTTTGCAAAAAGGTCTAATCCTTTGTCATTCTTTTTAATGGCTCTTAAATATACTTTAATAGCATTGTCGTAAGAATATTTATTGAACAACTCATTTCCCTTTTCAATAGTTTTGCTCTGGGAATATATAGGATTAAAAGTCAATGCTGCAAAGCATAACAGTAATGTGATTTTAATAACTTTCATAATTCTATTATATAGTTAATGTTTTAAAAGAATCGAGGAGAAATAACACCATCTTTGCTTGATCTAAACTCCCATCTCAAAAATATCTCGTGCGATCCGCTATTATAATTATTTAATTCTGTTGTTTCCCAATCATAAGCATAACCAATCATCATACTCTCAGAAACTTGAAATCCAACTAATCCGCTCAACGCTGCATCCCATCTATATGCTAAACCTAAAGTGAATTTATCATTAAACAATACATTTCCTGAAAGATCAGCTTGTAATGGAGCTCCTGTAACAGCTTTGAACAGCACCGCAGGTTTAAACTTAGTTGTTTCTGTAATATCAAATACATAACCAGCAATTACATAATGATTGATATTATCTCTTGATAGATAAGAAATTCCAGCTACTTGTTCATCTTCATAATACTTTCGACGTAATAACGTCGGAGCGGAATACCCAATATAAAATTTATCTGTATAATAGTAAAGCCCAAAACCTATATTTGGTGAAAATCTATTATCTACATTATTTACTAAACTTAATTCGTCATCTGAAGTATCAGCAGCATTAGCTTTCGCGAAATCAAGATTTAGTAAATGTGCACCAGCTTTTAACCCAAAGGCCAATTTTGCAGTTTCTGAAGTGTTTATTGTATATGAAAAGTCTACATCTATATAGGTTTCATCTTGTACCCATATTTGATCTCTTACAATTGACACACCTAGACCCAATTTCTCGTTTTTAAGTGGTGAATGCCCTGAAATTGTAAAAGTCCTAGGAGCTCCTGTCAGTCCTACCCATTGGGTTCTATACAAACCTGTTAAGCTCAATACATCCCTAGAACCAGCATAACCTGGATTTACACTTATAGTGTTGTACATATATTGAGTGTATTGGGCATCCTGTTGAGCATTAGAAACGGATGTCACCAAGATTAAAAATAAAAATATAATAGATAATTTTCTCATCATCATTTAGGTTTAATTTAGTAGAGTAACTCTCTCCTTAATATTTTTTATGATTATCGTTTAATATATAATGGTCCAGCTAAACTTTTAGTTGCTCCATTGTCGACATATGTCAATACGTAATAATACACACCTGCCGGCAACTTCTCTTCTCTTTTTATAGTAACTCTTCCATCAGAAAGTCCTTTAAATCCTTGTCCAATATGATAAGCATCTTTATCAAAGACTAGGACACCCCACCTATTGTAAATTTTAACATTATTATCAGGGAAATTTTGCAATCCAGAAATAACAAATGAGTCGTTATCATCATCGCCATCGTCTGGACTAATGAAATCGAAAACCTCAATTTCCTCATCTTCTGATATAGTGATTACTACTGTTGGATCATTCGTCGGGTCGCCATCAGTTACACCATCACCATCAGGAGTCTCTACCGTTTCACTTCCTGCATCAGAAACATCTGTAACATCATTACCGTCCGGATTTTGACCAGTTACAATAGCACTGTTTTCTACATACCCTGCATCGATATCTGCTTCTACTATAGTGTATGTCGCTGTTACCGTACCTGACTCACCCGGAGCTAAGGTTCCTGGTGTAACAGCTAAAGCTACCGAACCTGTTAATGCATCGTCTACGGTAATATTGGTGACAGTTTGGAAACCGGTATTGACAACTGTAAACGTATAAGTGATTATATCACCTAATAAGCCTCCCGCACCACCAACACTTGCAGTTTTAGTAAGAGTTAATTGTGGGAATGATGTTATATCTGTAACGGTCTCATCATTCGTCGGATTGCCATCGGTCGTACCATCACCATCAGCGGTCTCTACCGTTTCATCGCCGGCATCTGAAATATCCGTAACATCATTACCATCTGGGTCCTGTCCTGTAGTCGTTGCTGTATTAGCTACAAAACCTGCATCTATATCGGCTTGAACTATTGTATAAGTCGCGGTTGCTGTTCCTGTATCTCCTGGTGCTAAAGTGCCTGGCGTCACAGCTAAAGCCGCACTACCTGTCAAAGCATCATCGATAGTCACATTGTTTATAGTCACATTGCCAGTGTTAAACACTGTGAATGTATAAGTAATAACATCGCCTATTGCACCCATACCTCCGACACTTGCCGTCTTAGTTAAGGTTAATTCCGGTAATGGCGTGATATCAAATGGAGTAGGGTCATTCGTGGGGTCTGCATCGTTATTGTCTCCATTAATGTTATCATTATCTGGTGTCTCCTCTATATCTGGATTAGTGACAGTGCTTCCATCTCCTGCTGTGCCTGTATCTGAAATATCGGTAACATCTCCCGCATTCCCTGGAGAAGAACCCGTTGCCGTAGCACTGTTCTCTACGCCACCTGCATCAACGTCACTTTGTAAAATTGTATACGTTGCTGTCGTTGTGCCTGTTGCTCCTGGTGCTAAGGTTCCTGGTATCACCGCTAAAGCAACACTTCCTGTCAAAGCATCATCTACGGTCACGCCTGTTAAGCTCACATTACCTGTATTAGTCACACTAAAAGTATAGGTAATAACGTCATCTAATAAACCTGCAGCACCAGCTCCTGTTACACTCGTAACACTCTTGATAAGCTCCATACTTGGCGCTGGAATCAACGTCGTGACCGTTGGGTCATTCGTTGGGTCGCCATCGGTCATACCATCACCATCAGCGGTCTCTACAGTTTCATCACCGGCATCGGAAGCATCCGTGACATCGTCCGTGCCTGATGGACTGTCTCCTGTCGCCGTGGCACTGTTCTCTATATAACCGGCATCTATGTCTGCCTGTGTGATCGTCTGCTCTGCGGTCACCGTAGCACTCGCGCCTGGTGCCAAGCTCGCGATCGGACTGCCCATGATACTACCAGCATCTGCATTGGCATCCGTCACTTCGATATCTGTGACCGTCAC
>JABABD010000008.1 GCA_014238425.1 Flavobacteriaceae bacterium
GTTGGATGATACGTTATCGTATAATCTGCCACATTCTGGGCACCATAAACAGTAGCATTGAAACCCGCCAGGTCCAAGGTCCAAAAACCATCATTGTCATCATCACAGATCAACTGGTCTAAAACCAAATTGGCAGTGGGTAAAACTCTTACAATTAAATCAACCGTAGCCGTATCATAACAATTTTCATTATCTACATTCTCAATTCTAACAACTATTTGCTGATTATTGGCAAGCATATTGGTATAGGACAATGGTAAAGGTGAAACATCATTATCCGCATCCGATTGATTTAGGTGATACGTAATATTAAATTGTAAAGGATTTTGAGCACCTAAAACCTGAGCAGCTTGTGAATTTAAATCAAACTCCATAAATCCATCGTTATTATCATCACAAAGCTCATAAATAAAAGGGGTTGTAGATGGTGTATCAAAAACATCAAAAATAAAACTTCCCGTATCGAAACAAGTAGCATTGGCATTACTTTCAATACGATAAAAAATTTCTTCTTGCTGATATGCTACTGAATTTGTGTAAGGATTAGGCAAAACACCAATATCTGCATCTGCATCTACCTGATTTGCATGATATGTAATTGTAAAGTCGATAGCATTTTGAGCATCCAATATTTGAGTGTTTAATGATGTTAGATCTATAGACCAAAAACCATCATTATCATCATCACAGATTAATCCATCATTAGGTACAATTGTATTGGCTACTGGTTGCGGACTAAACACTACATTAAACTCTTCTGTTTCAATAAGAACATTGCTCGCATTATATTTTTCGACCAGATATACTGCACTTGGGGCT
Source organism: Flavobacteriaceae bacterium (assembly GCA_014238425.1). Taxonomy (GTDB): domain Bacteria; phylum Bacteroidota; class Bacteroidia; order Flavobacteriales; family Flavobacteriaceae; genus JABABD01. The sequence goes on from JABABD010000008.1 coordinate 820, forward strand.
GTTACGTTAGATAATATCGGACCCGTTTCTGGAAGCAATACACCGTTTTGAAACCATATATAACTTGTTGCATTGGCATCAGTAGCATCCAACATACCGATATCACCTTCACAAAAATCTACTTGACTTAAAATTGAACAATCCGTTGCTCCTGAGCTAGGATCCCCAGAATTTGTTTGCTCAACTTGGATAAAACCTGGAACATTATCAAAATTAGTTATAAGAAGAATATAAGTATCTCCTGCTTGAGCATCATTTATGACAAAACTCTCAACAGGATCAGGAGCAAAACTGCAAGCAACAGTATTTAATGCCGTAAGGTTACTACAATTAGAGCTATTATTAAAGGGTCCGTAGCAAATAAAATCTACATCTATGCCAGCACCCATAAAATCTTGTTGGGCATTTTGTGAAATTGTAATATTGATATCCCCCGTTGAACCTATTTGTAAAAAATACCACGCTGGATTTGGCTGAGAACCTAAACAGCCATAATCTGGACCAGCTTCAGCAGCAACCCCTCCTGAAGTGTTAGCAAAAACTATCGATGATCCACCAGCACACAAAGGATCTGCTTTTGAACAAATTGCTCCTTGTCCAAACATCAATGAACTACAGATAGTAGCAACAAAAAATATAACGTAGTTTACTCTATTCATTTGTTTTCTTGAATCTATAATTCTTATTAGGTTCAATACTTAACCTGTCTTTTTTAAACAAGTAAAATTGTTCTTCATTTAAGATTTCATAAATCTCAAGATGTTCCTTTTTTAAAAGTGTATTATAATCTTGGTTGTTCAATTGAACATTATTGAATCGCGATGCATTTTTCAAAAGAATATTTTTCAGTTTTCTTTTTTGCTTATTATCAAGTTTTAATGCTTCGGTGTACTGATCGACAAGAATTGCTTCAGCTCTCTGTTCTTGTGAAAATCCATAGAATCCAGAACACAAGAAAACGCCGGTCAAGATGACCTTGAATATGTATTTCATTGTCTTTATTTAATATATAACAGATATAAAAATCAAAACCCTACCCTAATTGTCAAGAAATTTAAGAAAATATTAAGTAAGTGACTATTAATTATCGACGAATTAATTATTTGTTAAGGTGTAATGCAAACAACCTAAATTCTTATCTTTGCAAACTATTACTCACAGCATCGTGAGTTTAAAGTATAATTGTTATGAAGATGGATGGACATATAGAAGACTTTGAATCTTTAGGAGATAATCATTTCAGTGCTTCTGCAGAAACGCCTATGAGAAAGGATGCTTTCAAATTATCTCAAGAAGAAAAAATTGATATCATTAAAGATGATGTACGTCATATTTTAGAAACCTTAGGATTAGATCTTACTGACGACAGCCTAAAAGGAACTCCAAATCGCGTGGCTAAAATGTTTGTAAAAGAAATTTTTGGAGGATTAAATCCTGAAAACAAACCCTCAGCGTCAACGTTTGACAATAAATACAAGTATGGCGAAATGCTCGTTGAAAAGAACATTACATTATATTCTACTTGCGAACATCATTTATTACCCATAGTAGGGAGAGCTCATGTAGCCTATATTTCTAATGGAACTGTTGTTGGGTTATCTAAAATAAATCGAATTGTCGATTATTTTGCAAAGAGACCTCAAGTTCAAGAACGATTGACCATCCAAATTGTAGAAGAACTCCAAAAAGTATTAGAGACTAAAGACGTTGCATGTGTTATAGATGCTAAGCATTTATGTGTTAATTCTCGTGGTATTCGCGACATTGAAAGCAGTACCGTTACGTCTGAATTTGGTGGACAATTCAAAGACAAGCAAACACGGCAGGAATTTTTAGATTATATTAAGTTAGACACGTCTTTTTAATATGCAGCTCTACAAGCAACAAGACATAAAAATATACAACTCACTTACAGGAAAAAAAGATCTCTTTACACCTATTAATGATGGGTATGTAGGTATGTATGTATGCGGACCAACAGTTTACAGCAATGTTCATTTAGGTAATGTACGCACTTTCATGTCTTTTGACATGATTTTTAGGTATTTCAAACATTTAGGCTACAAAGTTCGTTATGTTAGAAATATTACTGACGCTGGTCATTTAGAAAATGACGCAGATGAAGGCGAAGATCGTATTGCAAAGAAAGCACGTTTAGAAGAAATAGAACCTATGGAAGTGGTTCAGCGTTATACGGTAGATTTTCATACTATTTTAAACCTTTTTAATTTCTTACCACCAAGTATTGAACCTACGGCTACTGGACATATCATTGAGCAAATCGAAATCATTAAATCCATTATAGATAAAGGTTTAGCCTATGAAGTTAATGGATCTGTCTATTTTGATGTTCTCAAATACAACGAAACAAATAATTACGGCAAATTAAGTGGTAGAAACATAGAGGACCTTATACACAACACCAGAGCTCTTGATGGTCAAAGTGATAAAAAGAATCCTCAAGATTTTGCACTTTGGAAAAAAGCTGAACCTCAGCATATCATGCGTTGGCCGTCACCATGGAGTGATGGTTTCCCAGGATGGCATTTAGAATGTACTGCTATGAGTACAAAATACTTAGGTGAACATTTTGACATACATGGTGGCGGAATGGATTTAAAATTCCCACATCATGAATGTGAAATTGCTCAGGCCGAAGCATGGAATGGACAAACCCCTGTCAATACTTGGATGCATGCTAATATGCTCATCATGAATGGCAAAAAAATGGCCAAATCTACAGGCAACTACATTTTGCCAAATGAAATATTTAACGGAAACAATTCGCATATAACAAAAGCCTATTTGCCAAGTGTTGCGCGATTTTTCATGCTACAAGCAAATTATCGAAGTGTTCTAGATTTCACAAACGATGGACTTCTAGCAAGTGAGAAAGGATTCTTTCGATTAATGGAGGCAATTGATCTTTTAACAAATCTTAAAACAGATTCTACAACAACATTTGATATTAGTGCTTGGAAACAGACTTGTTATGACGCCATGAATGACGATTTTAATTCTCCTGTTGTTATAGCTAATTTGTTTGAGGTCGTTAAATTCATTCATCAAATCAAGGAAGGAAAAGCTACCATCACAGAATCAGATTTAAAATTACTTAGGACTACTATCGATTCATTTGCATTTGATATATTAGGATTGGAAAATCCTTCAAAAATCAAAGACAATTCGGGAAAATTAGAAGGCGCTGTTGAGTTGTTAATTAAAATGAGACAAGAAGCAAGAGCCAATAAGGATTTTGCGTTATCTGATAAAATCAGGGATGAATTGCTTGAAGCTGGTATTCAGCTTAAAGATGGTAAAGAAGGCACTACGTTTACGACTAATTAACCCATGATGAATATTTAATTATTTACTCAGTCCGTAACTGTTATGAAAAAAATTCTCATAGCCCCCTTTTTGCTTTTAATTAAGATATACCAATATGGGATTTCTCCGTATACACCTGCCACTTGCAGGTTTCAGCCAACATGCTCTCACTATACAAAAGAAGCATTAGAAAGACATGGTATATTTACTGGTGGAAAATTGGCAATTAAAAGAATTTTTAGTTGTCATCCTTGGGGGAAATCGGGTTATGACCCTGTTCCTGAAAAGGATGACAACTAGGCCGACGCCACAGCTCGCCTGTTCACTAAAAATGTACACTGTACATTTTTTAACGTTCCATCGCCTTGGGGGAAATCGGGTTATGACCCTGTTCCTGAAGAACCTCTAGAAAAATAAAAAAGCCTTTTATCTGTTTTTATAATCCCTTGGCAATTCGCTATATTTACGATTGAAATTTGATATACTATGAACACCCTAAAATTTGATTGGAATCCTCTTACTGGAATAGATATTTTTGGCAATTTTAAACTTCATTTCTATAGTCTTATGTGGGTGGTTGCTTTTATACTGGGCTGGTATATCATGAAACGCATTTTTACTCGCGAGAAAATAAACATTGAGTTTTTAGACCCGTTATTTTTATATACAGTTTTAGCAACTATGTTGGGTGCTAGATTAGGACATGTGCTGTTCTATCAAGCGGAATTAATACAAGAGGATTTCTTTAGTATATTTCTTCCTTTTAGATTCAATCCAGAATTTCAATTTACAGGATTCCAAGGGTTGGCGAGTCATGGTGCTGCAGTAGGTATCATTATTGGTATGTACTTATATAGAAGAAAGTATAAGTACAAATCTCTGATGTGGATACTGGACCGTGTTGTCATTACCGTAGCATCTGGAGCCATTTTTATTAGGGTAGGAAACTTTATCAACTCAGAAATTATCGGGAAGATTACAGATTCTGCATTTGGTGTTAGGTTCATCCAGGAATTTTATGGTGAACGTGAGATTGTACAAAAAACAGGAATCAAGAACGTTAAGGAAGCATATAACTCAGTAATGAATAATCCGGAATTATTGGAAGCCGTTCCATACAGACATCCAGCACAGTTGTACGAAGCTTTTTGCTATTTTATCATGTTCTGGGTTTTATGGTTTGTTTACACTAAAACAGATAAAGGCAATAAGCCAGGATTTTTGTTTGGACTTTTCCTAGTCTTGCTTTGGACAATTCGTTTCTTTATCGAATTCTTAAAGGAGCCTCAAGTGGCAGGTCGTGAAGACTACGTCTCCTTTATGAATACCGGGCAATTACTAAGTGTTCCACTTATTCTGATAGGTCTTTATTTTATTTTTAGAAAAGTAACAGCAGTCACTAAATAGTTCATCATGAAATCATATGTTATAATAGCAGTTGCGTCATTAGTTATGGCAACATCATGTAAGGATAAAAAAAAAGATTTCAAACAAGTGGAAGTAGCATTTAAGAAAGAAGGTGAATTAATCTTATACAAATCTACTTCAGACTCCATTATTACTAAGTTCGATATCGAAATAGCGGATACAGATTACGATGTGCAAACAGGTTTAATGTACAGAACCTCAATGAAAGGGAATAGAGGCATGCTATTCGTATTTCCGACCATGAGGGAGCGCTTTTTCTATATGAAGAATACACGAATTTCTTTGGATCTTATTTACTTAGATGACAAAAAAAACATTGTCAGTTTTCAAGAAAATGCACAGCCTTTTAATGAAGCTCAATTGCCTTCTAAAGTACCAGCGCAATATGTATTGGAAGTCAATGCAGGTTTAGCCGAAAAATGGTTATTAGAAATTGGAGATCGAATGGAATATACCGACACTTCTAATTAAACAATATGATAATATTAAACAAAAAAGGGTTGCCATATAGCTACCCTTTTTTGTTTAATATTCCTGCTTTCACAGAAATCATAACTCGTATTAATCTTTTTTCTTTCCCTTAGACACTGTGTCAAACATAGTAGGTGTTGCAATAAATACAGACGAATATGTACCTACAATTACACCAATAATTAAGGCGAACATAAATCCTCTAAGTGAATCTCCACCGAAAATGAATATTGCTAATAACACCACTAAGGTCGTTAAAGATGTATTCAATGTTCTACTCAATGTACTATTTAATGCCCCATTTACAGTCCTCCCTAAATCCCAACTTGTATGTTCATTCAAGAATTCACGAATTCTATCAAATACTACCACTGTATCATTCAGTGAGTAACCAATAACTGTTAATATTGCTGCAATGAATGCCTGATTTATTTCCATATTAAAAGGTAATAAACCATATGCCAATGAGAATATACCAAGTACAATAATAACATCATGAAAGACAGCCAATACAGCTCCTAAAGAAAATTGCCATTTCTTAAACCTGAACAAGATATAGAAGAATACAACTAGCAAAGATCCAAAAATAGCCAAAAAGGACGCATTCTTTATATCATCTGCAATAGTAGGTCCTACTTTACTCTTACGTAAGCGTCCTATCTTTTCTTCTCCAGAACCATCAATGAACTTGGCATAGGTCATACCACTAGGTAAAAACTCTTGAAGACTCTTAAACAGCATATTCTCTATTTCTGCATCTATCTCAGCTGTATTTTCATCCACCTTATATTTTGTTGAAATTTTCAATTGATTAGGCGCCCCTAATGTTTTTACTTCAGAACTGCCAAAAGTAGCATCTAAACTAGTTTTTATTTCCTCTGTATTGACATTTTGAGGGAAACGCACTTGATACTCTCGCCCACCAATAAAGTCGATTCCTTGATCTAATCCTTTAGTTGACAATGAGAATAGGCTAACCGTTAATAAAATTCCAGAAACTACATAAGCAATTTTACGTTTTCCAAGGAAATTAATATTCATATTAGTAAATAACCCTTTTGTTAAAGGTGTTGAGAAATTCAACTTCGTATTTCCTTTTCTACCAACATACCAATCAACTAATAGGCGCGTGATAAAAATCGCAGTGAACAACGACGTTGCAATACCTATTAAAAGTGTTGTTGCAAATCCTTTAATTGGTCCTGTACCAAATATAAATAGAATAATAGCTGTTAAACCTGTTGTAATATTCGCATCTAAGATTGAAGATAAGGCATTACCGAAACCATCTTTTACAGCGTCTTTTAGCGCTTTGCCTTTAGATAATTCCTCCTTAATCCTTTCAAAGATAAGCACATTAGCATCCACAGACATACCAATAGTTAACACAATACCCGCAATTCCAGGAAGCGTTAATACAGCTCCTAAACCAGATAATACCCCAAAAATCAATAAAATATTGAACAATAAGGCTATATCCGCAAAAATACCAGCTTTGCCATAATAGAAAACCATCCATATAAGTACTAAGGCCAATGCAATTAAGAATGAGCTTGTACCACTACTAATAGCTTCTTGGCCTAAGGATGCTCCTATTTCATCTGCTTGAATAATTTCAGCCGAAGCAGGAAGTTTACCTGCTCTTAATACGTTAGCTAAATCCTTTGCTTCATTTAATGTATAATTCCCTGTTATTTCTGAATTACCTCCAGATATAGCACCTCGCGTAACGCCTGGTGCAGAATAAATAACATCATCCAATGAAATTGCAATTAAACTCTTTTGAGTATATGCTTGGCCAGTCATCTCCTCCCATTTCTTAGCACCAACTCCATTCATTTGCATAGTAACTCTAGGCTCATTGGTTAGTGTAAATTCCTGTCTTGCATCTACTACAACTGCACCCCCAAGAGGAGGTTTATTTTCTCTATTACCCACAAGAGCATATACATCAACTAATTCACTAGTTTCACTCTCTAATCCAATGGCAAACTTAGTATATCTTTTTTCTGCTGGTAATAGCGAGCGTACTTGAGGCATGTTCAAATATTTTAGAACAAGTTCCTTATCCTTTTTATTGATTTGAAACATACCGCCTTGAGCACTAGGCCCTTGAATTCTTAACGGGTTTAAGTTCTCTGTTTGAATTGAATCTGCATTTGTTTCTCCAAGTAACTTTTCTATTTCATCATCACTTGTAGTTTCCCCATCTTGAGATTCAGTCTCTTTTACTTGCGGTTTTTCATCAACAATATCTCTAAGCAAATTATTAGCTTGCCCAACAAAATTATTAATTGCTTGACTATTCTCTACAAACCAAAACTCAAGTTGCGCTGTACTCGATACTAATTTCTTTATTCTTTCTACATCCTTAGCTCCAGGCAATTCTAATGCTATTCTGGCTGATTTTCCTAAACGTTGAATATTCGGCGATGTAACACCAAACTTATCAATACGTTTACGTAATACTTCAAAAGCAGATTCTATTGACTCATCTATTTTCCTTTCAAGGACTTTTTTAACGTCGTCATCTGAAGAGTTGAAATCTATCTTTTCCTCACTCAAGTTTCTAGTGGCAAAAATATCTGGAGATGCTAATTTTGAATCTCCTTTAATATCATCCCAAGCCTCATAAAATGACTCTAGATACGTATCTTGACTATCTTTCTGTAACTCATCAGCATTGTTCAATGCCTTATTGAACATTGGGTCTTTGCTGTCATTTGCCAATCCTAATAGAATATCTTTTACAGACACTTGAAGAATTACATTGATACCTCCTTTAAGATCTAAACCAAGATTCATGGCCTTATCTTTCACTTCTTTATATGTGAAGTCAGAAATACCTAAATTAAAAACCTTTTGATTAGTAAGAGAATCTAGATAGTTTACTTCTCCAGCATTGATCTCATCTGTAGCTTGGTATTTACTTTCGGCATATTGTTTAGCCTCTTTTTCAATAGCGTTACTCTTAAATGTGAACGATAGTTGGTACAAACTTACCAGTCCGAACAAAATGGCAAACAGCTTTACTACTCCTTTATTTTGCATTTTTATTATTTTTTTATGGTCAAATTCTTAAAACGAGCAAATATAGAATTTACTGTATAATCTGACAATTATTTATATGTTTAAACATGATATTTACAATGTGATTTGGGACTTATTTTTAAAGCCTAGCAATTTTTTAAAAAAAAGTTTATTGATGTTTCTTTGTCCAATAATAGTTGCTAAATATGAATCCCTTCTAGCATAGTGGTCCTGCTCTGACGTCAGGAATTTTTCGTGAAGTATTATCTATTGCAATGGTACTATTACTATGTGCTCTATAAGTTACTTTTACAATTTGCGTCCTTTTATCAATGTCTTTAAAAGACATATATTTATTAGGGTTGAAAAATCGCTTGCTTTCTGCTTTGAGCTCTAAGACATATATACCTTCTAAATTCCAATCAGCATCATTAGCATCTTGAATCTCATGTATATCTAATCGATAACTATTCGAGTTTTTATCTGAAGGAAATTTAGAATGTTCTTCTTGACCAAAAGACGTATACCCAAGTTCAAGCGTGTTTTCGCTAGAAAGTATTTTTTCTATACTAGCAACATCAGCATCGCTGTAATAAGTGATTTTTAATCGTCCTTCTTCACTCTTTCGTACTTGAATGTTATCAACTCCAATGATTTGCAATTGTTTCTTTACTTCTGCAATTGCATTTTGCGCCTCATCAGATGTTATCTCTAAATTTGTAAACTGCAATACAATTTCCTGATTAGGTACAGAAATTTGCTGTTGGCAAATGCCAAATAAGGTAAGAATTATAGTTAAAGTACTAAAGCACCATTTTGCTTTCATGCGCCAAATATATGAAAATTTGAAAGACTGCATTGCTACAGTTTTTACGTATATCTATTCAAAAAAAATTAATGTACTCCAAATACTATTGACCTACCATCTTTTCATAACCAGCTGGTGGTGTCATATCAAATTTATCGTTTGAAACCGCACCTTTCTTAATTTCCGTCACTTCGGTAGTTATGATCATTTTGTTTTCCATTTGATCCATCGTTATTTTCATGTAAAGCGGATACCCTTTTAATTTATCGCCTAGCATTGCTGCTTGCTGTGATGCTACTGGTATAGCCTCTGTAGTAAATAATTCCATTTCCATTTTAACGCCATCTTGACTTAAAGTAACCATATATTGCTTACACTCATAGCCTAAAACTGTTTTAGTTTCGCTTCCGGCAACGACATTTATTTTCTCTAGCTGATCTTCAGTTACCTCATTTTTCTGTAAGGCATATTGTTTTCCTAGCATAGGATTGTCCATTAACATTAAGACTTCATTGGTCTCTCCATTTGAAATAGTTATAATATCTCCTGTCATCGGACTAGATACTTCCGATCGCGCTTTATCTCCTTTAAAATATGTAGTAGTTGTCATATCTCCAATGGTAGCAAACTGAGCCTGCATTTCCTCATTATCACTTGACATTGTTTGCTTAGTGGTAATAACTCCTTCCGTAAGTTTTTCTTGCGCCAACGCAGTTATACATAATAATAACGTTAATAATAGTATTAGTTTTTTCATGTTTCTCGTTTAAATTTAAGTCCAATAACCAGTCATTATAACATTAGACAATATTGTGCTCGGTAAATACAATAACAAAGCCTCAGATTGCCAAAACATTAGGATTATGAGGCCTAAATTATCGTTATACCATTAGTGTTTTACTATAATTCTAATAATCCATTGGTTTTCTTAACTCCTTCAGAACTTTCATTCAGATGTGCTTTTTCTGCAGCATCTAAACTAATTTCTACCACTTTTTCAATACCGTTTCTTCCTAATACTACAGGCACACCGATACACAAATCATTTAATCCGTATTCACCTTCAAGAAGTGTTGAACAAGGATATATTTTCTTAAGGTCACATGCAATAGCCTGAACTAAACCTGACACTGCAGCACCTGGTGCATACCATGCCGATGTTCCTAACAACTTTGTTAATGTTGCGCCACCAACCTTGGTGTCTTCTTTAACTTGAGTTAATCTATCATCCGAAATAAATTCAGTTACTGGAACACTATTCCTTGTCGCTAAACGTGTTAGAGGCACCATACCTTTATCGCTATGCCCTCCTATAACCATTCCGTCTACATCACTAATTGGTGCTTCTAAAGCTTCCGCCAATCTATATTTAAAACGAGCAGAATCCAAAGCACCTCCCATACCAATAATTCGATTTTTAGGAAGATTAGTCGTTTTATGAACTAAATAAGTCATTGTATCCATTGGGTTACTCACGACAATAAGAATCGTGTTTGGAGAATGTTCTATAAGATTTGAAGACACCATCTTTACAATTCCTGCATTGATACCGATTAACTCTTCACGAGTCATTCCTGGTTTACGTGGTATTCCAGAGGTAATGACACAAATATCGCTATTTGCAGTTTTAGAATAATCGTTAGTGGTTCCTGTTATTTTTGTGTCGAAACCATTTAATGATGCTGTTTGCATAAGGTCCATCGCTTTTCCTTCAGCAAATCCTTCTTTAATATCTAAGATAACGACTTCGCTCGCGAAATCTTTAATAGCAATATACTCTGTGCAACTAGCACCTACTGCTCCTGCTCCAACTACTGTAACTTTCATAAATACGTGTAATAAATGTGTTTGTTTCTCTATATACTTCTTATCATTTGAAGCGCAACAAAAGTACTAAATAATTAGTTTTTTAAACTACAAAAGCACAGGATCTTAATCCTGTGCTTTTAAATTATTGTGTATTGATGACTTTATCTAAAACTAAACGCAAACCCAGCCGAAACTGTGTTGTATTCTTGTACAGTATAATCAGCGAATATTTTAAAAAACGCTAAATTCAATCGTGCTCCTAAAGTCGCTCTCACGCCATTTGCCTTAAAATCCAAATTGATAGGGTCCGTCACAGATTCGCTTATGGTAGATATTACATTACCGCTGGAATCCTCTATATCATAAGTCACTTCATAGTTACCTTTCATCTTTGCGGTGGCATCTCCTAAATTATAACCTAATCCGCCATATAAGGTTAGGATTGGAAAATCTAGAGATGCAAGCGCTTGAAAGGTAATCGCATTCATCTTGAATTCAGCTTTACCGTTTGTCACCAATACATTATCCGTAGCATTCTCATCGTTAATATTGTAAGTGACATTCATTTTAGTAAAGGCTGCCAACACAGAAATATTCAATGGTAATCGATCTAAAGGCCCCAAATATTGCATAAGGTCATGTTGCACTCCGAACCCTATAAGATCAGCTTCAACATCATCATCAAAATTAAGCTTTGGCACATATCTTAGCTTAACATCCGTTTTAAAAGGTAATCCTAAACCTGCTTGCAACATTGGTGCTGGCACAGCATTTACAGGGAGTTCATCCGTAATACCTCCTGGCATATCGAAACTTGCCACTTTAAATGTACCATCACCTACAGGAATACTTACATCTACTAATGCTTCATTATTATTTTCGCTCATAATAGTTGGAAGCGTTGTGTCTCCATTTGGCAATGATAGAAATGCATAATCACTATCACTGAACGTAAATAGTTGATCTGCATCCGGTACAAAAGAAACGTTCGCGCTTATGGTAATGTCAAAGCCTAGTTTCTTATGGGTTTTAGCCGTAGAATACCAACCGCCATTCATACTATACATAAGTCCTTTAATCGCCGGATTCAAATAGTTCTGACTAAGCTTACTTGCATCATCAGATGCTAAGAGAATGGTTTCAAGTTCTTGAGCGTAAAAACTAGATGTCATGACAATACATGACCAAAAAAGAAGTAACTTTTTCATGATAATTAATAAGTAGGTTAAGCGTCAAAAGTATAAAAAATTACGTAATACACTAATTTATCGAATCTTATAAACAAAAAAAACACTCTCAAGATATTTTGAGAGTGTTTCAATAAAATTATGATTACATATTATGCGTCTATATTAGCATAAATAGCATTCTTCTCAATAAATTCACGACGTGGTGGCACTTCGTCTCCCATTAACATTGAGAAAATACGATCAGCTTCTGCGCCATTATCAATCACAACTTGACGTAATGTTCTAAAATTTGGATTCATGGTTGTGTCCCACAGTTGTTCTGCATTCATTTCACCCAAACCTTTATAACGCTGAATTTTGCTCCCATCTCCAAAATCTGCCATGATCTCTGAACGTTCTTCATCACTCCAAGCATAACGTTTTTTAGCTCCTTTTTTAACTAAGTATAAAGGTGGTGTTGCAATATAGATATGACCATTTTCAATGAGTTCTTTCATATATCTGAAAAAGAACGTCAGAATCAAGGTTTCGATATGGCTACCATCAATATCGGCATCACACATAATAACCACTTTATGATAGCGTAATTTAGAAAGGTTTAAAGCTTTACTGTCCTCTTCTGTTCCGATGGTAACTCCAAGTGCAGTAAAGATGTTTTTAATTTCTTCATTTTCAAACACGCGATGTGACATGGCTTTTTCTACGTTAAGAATTTTACCTCTTAATGGCAAAATAGCTTGAAACATTCTGTCTCTACCCTGTTTTGCAGTACCACCTGCCGAATCTCCCTCAACAAGGAACACTTCACATTTTGCTGGATCTTGTTCTGAACAATCACTTAATTTCCCTGGCAATCCACCAATACTCATGACTGTTTTACGTTGCACCATTTCACGTGCTTTCTGTGCTGCGTGGCGTGCTTGTGCTGCTAAAATTACTTTTTGAACAATAGTTTTTGCATCGTCTGGATGTTCTTCTAAATAATCCGTAAGCATTTCCGATACTGCTTGACTCACAGAAGCAGAAACTTCTCTATTTCCTAATTTGGTTTTTGTTTGCCCTTCAAATTGTGGTTCTGCTACTTTTACCGAAATAATAGCTGTTAATCCTTCGCGGAAATCGTCTCCGGCAATATCAAACTTAAGCTTGTCTAACATTCCTGAACCGTCAGCAAATTTCTTAAGTGTGTGTGTTAGTCCACGACGAAAACCTGATAAATGTGTTCCTCCTTCATGTGTATTAATGTTATTAACATACGAATGTAGATTTTCTGCATAGGATGTATTATAAATCATAGCAACCTCAACCGGAACACCATTTTTTTCACCTTCAAAAGCAATCACATCTTTCATTAAAGGTTCACGTGTAGCATCTAAATATTTAATAAATTCTGGAAGACCAATTTCCGAATAAAAGGTTTCAGAAATAAATTCTCCTTTTTCGTCTTTATTTCGTTTGTCTGTTATAGATATTGTTAGTCCTTTATTAAGATAAGACAATTCACGCATACGACTTGACAAAGTATCGTAACTATACTCAATTGTTTGAGTAAAAATAGTGGTATCAGGACGAAAAGTTACGGTTGTTCCGTTTTTGTCTGAATCTCCAACAGACTTAACAGGATACATTGATTTACCCCGTTCGTATTCTTGTTCCCAAACTTTACCTTCTCTAAAAACTGTTGCTTTTAAATGAATGGATAGTGCATTTACTACAGATACACCAACACCATGCAATCCACCAGACACCTTATAAGAATCTTTATCGAATTTCCCTCCTGCTCCAATTTTAGTCATCACAACTTCAAGTGCAGAAACGCCTTCCTTTTTGTGCAAGCCAACAGGAATACCACGACCATTATCTACTGTAGTAATGGAATTATCTTCATTAATTATAACCTCTATACGATCGCAATGTCCTGCCATTGCTTCATCAATAGAGTTATCTACTACTTCATAAACTAAATGGTGTAAACCACGCACACCAACATCTCCAATATACATAGATGGTCGCATACGTACATGCTCCATGCCTTCTAATGCCTGAATACTATCTGCTGAATAATTCTGTTTTTTAGCGTCGTCGCTCATATTTTGAGTTATTTTGTTATTTGTTTTATTATTAAGTATTCATTACGAAGTCATCTGTTTACTGATTTTGAGATTGCTCTACGCAGTTCGTAATGGCATTTATACACAAAAAATGACGCACAATGCATCATTTTCGGATACTAACAAAGATACGAATTTAGAAGCCTATTAAAAAGTTTTTCAGACACACATCTCTATAATTATCAACAATTGTTAATTACTTAAAAGCGTCTTAAATCGCTTAAAAAGCACCTTAAATTGAGTTTTGCTGTTTTTTTATTCTTTTTGAAAACGACATACCTCAAAATTATCTTAGAGCCAAAGTTTTGCATTTTCACTTTGTTTAAAGTTGGGTAAAAATCATTTTAATTTACACTTTTTATGAAACGGAAAATCATTCCATCTCCAAATTAAAAACGCAACAAACAGGAATACTCCATTGAAAATAAGAATGAAACCAATAAACGATGGCCAAGTATCAAAAGTTACATTATTTATAGTATAAAAAATACTATCTCCATTATCACTATTGGTTATTAAATGCCTGGTTGCCCAATTGTTTCCTAAATGAAGGCCTATTGGAAAGAAAAGCGTTTTCGATTTTAATAAAGCTGTAGCGAATAGTACATGTCCTACTGGAATACTTATAATTAATAAAACCAACAGACCTTTGTTATTCATTACATTTTCATCAAAAACGTGTATCAACATAAATAGTATCGAAAAAATAACGTTAGCTATGATTACGTTAGAAACTTCAATAGTTTTCTTAAACAAATAACCTCTAAATAAAAACTCTTCGACCGCTACGGTTGGTAAAATAAAGTATAATGCATATAAAATGGTTGCGTAGTTTATAGATTCACTTATAGCAAACGACTCCCCAGTATATAATGCTCTTGCATACTTGGCAGCCAATAAAGCTATAGCCCCTATTAATAAACCTAGAGGCAAAAAAGACATGCTTCTTAAGCTTAAGTCTAAACCAATAGCACGTAACGGTTTTTTGTCGATTTTAAATAATAGCCAAGTAGCGATACCCAATAAAATTGCCGATGTAAACGGGAAATACTGCTTTAAGAATGGTGTATCAATTACTGTACTTAATACGAGTGCTAAAGCAAAAAACAGGATTGCTAATACAAAACGTGATCCTGTTGGATATTTATTTAGTAGCGTTTTCATATTAGATTTTTTCTAAGTTGTTTTTAAAAATCTTGAAATTTGATTTCAATAAGAGTTTCAAAAAGACCAAGGTTACTATTGATGGATAAAAACCTCTAAATATCCAATAGTATAGTTCATTCCATTCCGATAAGTTTACTCTTGATAGTTCAGCAAAAAACAATTCGCCAAAAGGTTGCGATGGGTAGAAGCATGTCATTACCATATTAGAACCTAAATGAAACCCTAAACCTATAGCAATCGATTTGGTTTTATCAAATGCATATGCCCAAACATATCCTGTAAATCCAGTTATTAGAATTACATATACTATAGGTACAATTCTATCTGCGGTCATTCCATAAGAAAACACATGATATATTCCGAAGAAAAAAGCCGATATCAAAATCGCCTTTTTGGCACCTATTCTACTTATAAGGATGTACAAAATTGCACCTCTAAATACCAGATCCTCAGTTAAAGCAGACCTAAAATGATATATGAAGGCTTCATAAACTAATCTCCAATTAATAGGTTTATTTCCCCAACTAACTGACATAATTAATGTTTCAATATAGATCATTGAGAGGTTAATTAACGCAATCATCAAGAAGCCAATTAAAAACTGAAGCATCCGTTTTTGATTAGGAATAATCCCTAAAATCTCGATATTTTTTCTCTCAATGAAGTGCAGGAGCACCCATGAGATCACTATTATTACTAGTAATCCTAACATTATAAATAAAATTAAAAAGGGTTAAACTATTTTTTAGGTTTTAAAAAAGGAATAGACAATGGATAATTACATCTGCCTGAACTTAAAGAAGACATCACATTTTTAATACTAATAATGATACCAAAGAGGAAAACTGCACCCGTTCCAAAAAAGTTAATGCCTGGAAAAGGAAAAAATAGCAATAAGGATATTAGTATTAATAGATTTATGGTGCAATGAAAATTAACTACGGCACGACCATGCACGTCATATATTTTATTGTCTTCCGCCTTACTCATCCATGTGAAAAGTGGGAATAAAACATTGGCAAACGGAATGATCAATCCAAAAAATGGTGAGGCATGTAACAAAAGCATCCATTTACGCTTTATAGTTTCCTCTTTAGGGTTATCAAGTACAATTAAATCGTCTACTTCAATATCTAACCCGACTGCTAACAGTTTTACAGTCTGTAAATGTGGTTGTACTTCACCTTTTTCAATGCGCTGTATGGTTCGTACTCCTACAGTCGTTCTTTCTGAAAGTTCATCTTGGGTAAAGCCTTTTAACTTTCGTTGATATAATAAATTCTCTCTAAGGGTTTGCTGCTTCATTGTGCATCATTTTTGTTGGTACAAATCTAAAGAGTAATATTGGTTTTTAACACGCCATTTAAATGTCACCTATCTGTCATTTCCCTATTTTAAAGAGGGTACAAAGGTAAATATATTGTTTTATTAAAGTACCGAACAAAAAAGACCAACCTTTTCGGTTAGTCTTTTCTCAGTCAAATGAGGACATAAATTTATCGCACATAGGCATCATCATGCACTTGAGCAATCGCTCTACCAGATGGGTCGTTCATATTTTTAAATGCTTCATCCCATTCAAGCGCTATTTTAGTGCTACACGCTACAGATGGTTCTTGCGGTACGCATAAAGCTGCGGCATCACTTGGGAAATGCTCTTCGAAAATAGAGCGATAATAGAATTCTTCTTTATTTTGAGGTGTTTGAATAGGGAACCTAAAGCGTGCATTTTCCATTTGCTCAGCTGATACAGCCTCATTTACCACTTCTTTAAGTGTATCTATCCAACTATAGCCAACACCATCTGAAAACTGCTCTTTTTGTCTCCAAGCAACACTTTCTGGCAACATATCTTCAAAAGCTTTACGCACCACCCATTTTTCCATGCGCTCTCCATTAATCATTTTATCTTGAGGGTTAATACGCATGGCCACATCCATGAATTCTTTATCTAAAAATGGCACGCGACCTTCAATGCCCCAAGCGGCTAAACTTTTGTTTGCTCTCAAGCAATCATACATATGAAGTTTATCGAGTTTTCTAACTGTTTCTTCGTGAAATTCCCTGGCGTTTGGTGCTTTATGGAAGTATAAATATCCTCCAAATAACTCGTCTGCGCCTTCTCCAGATAACACCATCTTGATTCCCATAGACTTTATAACACGTGCCATTAAGTACATTGGTGTACTAGCTCTTATGGTAGTGATATCATAGGTTTCTAGGTTATAAATAACATCTTTAATAGCATCCAATCCTTCTTGAATGGTAAACTTTATTTCATGGTGAATCGTTCCAATATGGTCCGCAACTTTTTGTGCAGCAGCTAAATCTGGCGAACCATCCAATCCTACAGAAAACGAATGTAATTGTGGCCACCAAGCTTCGGTTTTATCATCAGCTTCTATACGTCGTTGTGCATATTTTTTTGCTATTGCAGAAGTTACCGAAGAATCCAATCCGCCTGATAACAATACGCCATAAGGCACATCGCTCATCAACTGTCTGTGCACTGCATCTTCAAGTGCCTGTTTTATTTCTGCAATCGAAGTTTCATTGTCTTTTACAGCTTCATAATCTGTCCAATCTCTTTTGTACCATTTTACAAATTCTCCATCTTTACTCGACATGTAATGTCCAGGAGGGAATAATTCAATCTTTGTACATACACCCTCTAGAGCTTTTAATTCTGAAGCTACGTAAAAAGTACCGTGCTTATCCCAACCTATGTATAATGGAATAATACCCATATGATCTCTAGCTACGAAGTATTCATCTTTTTCAACATCATAAAGAGCAAATCCGAAGATGCCATTCATTTCATCTAGAAAATCATATCCTTTTTCTTTATACAAGGCTAAAATGACTTCGCAGTCAGATTGTGTTTGAAAGTTATATTTGCCATCAAACTGAGACCTTAATTCTCTATGGTTATATATTTCGCCATTAGCTGCGAGTATCAACTTCTTGTCTTCACTAAACAACGGTTGTTTTCCTGATGCTGGATCAACAATTGCCAAACGCTCATGAGCCAATATGGCTTTATCATTACTATAAATGCCGCTCCAATCTGGGCCACGATGTCTTACTTTTTTCGACATCTCCAATAATTGAGGTCTTAAGGTTTCTGCTTTTTCCTTTAAATCAAACGCACATACAATTCCGCACATAACTTTTATATTTTCTTATTACTTATTCTATCTCTGTTAATTATAAAACAAAAATGATGCTATAATTATAATTTAAAAACATAAAATACTTAATTAGTTATAATATATAACAAGAAGTATCATATTAGTACATAAATAGAACCTAGAACTACTTATTTTAGATTCTGTTGTTTCACTTGTAAAGTTTAACATCTTAAAACGACTTTTAGTAAAATGTTAAGACAATTAGTGCTTAATTTTAACTCACTTAAAAACTCACACAATGAAAAAATCAATCTTATCTGTATTTGTATTCACCTTTTTAATAGTCGCAAGTACAACTATGCATGCTCAAAAGTTCCCTCCGTTAGATAAGAGTCCTTTGGACTTGGCATCTTTTCCGAGCAGAGGCTCTAACAAAGCCATAAAGGTATTTTATAGCCGACCACAATTAAAGGGTAGAAGTGTTGGCAAGGAATTAGCTCCTTTTAATAAGTTATGGAGAACAGGGGCTAACGATGCCACGCAAATTCAATTCCTAACAGACATGAATTTTGGAGGTAAAGCAATCAAAAAAGGGGCTTACTCTTTATTCACGATTCCAGGAGAAAAAGAATGGACTATTATTATAAGTTCTGATGTCGATAATTGGGCAACACGAGGCTATAAAGAATCGAATGAAGTTGCGAGAATGACTGTCCCAGTGACATCAGGAACTGATTCTATAGAAGCATTTTCTATTATGTTTGAAGCCACAGATAACGGAGCAACCATGCATTTAGGATGGGGCAAAATCCGTATTGCAGTGCCTTTTATTAAGTAAGCATTTTATTTAGAATTTAAAAAAAGCCTCGAAAGATTCGAGGCTTTTTTATTACGGTATATTTAAATACTTATGGGTTTGTAGGGAGACCTTCCACTTTGGGTTAGCCATTACATAATCTACTATCTCTGGTACTACTTTATCCTTTTTACTCCATTCTGGCTGGAGATATAAAATACAATCAGCATTCACTTTTGCCGCTTGCTCTTCAGCAAATTTAAAATCATTTTTGTTATAAACAATGACTTTTAACTCATCTGCCTTTTGATAGACTTCTTCGGTGGGAAGTTTCATCTTTTTTGGAGACAAGCAAATCCAATCCCAAGTACCTGTTAACTCATAAGCACCAGACGTTTCTATATGCACTTGAAGATTCTTTTCTTTAAGCTGATTAGTCAACTCGGTCATGTCCCAAGTTAAGGGTTCTCCACCTGTTACCACCACAGTATCGCTATACTTTGATGCATTCTCAACAATTCTAGAAGTTTCAGTTGGTGGGTGTAATTCTGCATTCCAACTTTCTTTTACATCACACCAATGACATCCTACATCGCAACCACCGATTCTCACAAAATAGGCTGCAGTACCTTTATGAAAGCCTTCTCCTTGAATGGTGTAGAATTCCTCCATTAATGGCAACATTTGCCCTTTCTCAACCAATTCTTGAGTCTCTTTCTTCATAGGCTACAAAGATAGCATTAAGAAATAAGTTTACACTAATAAAAAAGACTTCTCGACTTGCTCCGCAAGGTACTTTTGTACAAAATGCATTTCGCACTAAGTAATGCTCGAAGTGGCAGCAGAAAAGAAATAAATTATTTAACGGCGATACATTCTATCTCGATTTTCGCATTCGCAGCCAAACCAGAAGCTGCAAAGGTGGTTCTAGCTGGTTTATTAGTGAAGTAGGTCTTGTATATATCATTGAAAGCAGCAAAATCGTTTATGTCGCTCAAGATGACAGTACATTTCACCACATTATCTAGAGAAGACCCATGTTGTTCCAAAACAGCTTTAATATTTTCGATAGCTTGTCTGGTTTCAGCTTGCACGCCTCCTTCTACAACTTTCCTAACAGAATGATCCATTCCTATTTGGCCAGCCAGATACAAAGTATTACCAACCTCAACTACATCAGAAAAAGGCGCATTTTGTTTTTTAACTTCATGCGACTTATGAAAGATTGGTGTTTCGTTGACACTCTGATTGCAACCAAAGTTTACTAGTAAAACGGCAAACATACCGAACTTAATTATTGATTTCATAATATATTATATTTTATCTGTTGCGCATTTGGAGTTTAAAAAGCACGGCGTCAGTTCGAGTGATTTTGAGGAACGAAAAATAGTATCGAGAACTTAATAGGGATTCAAATTCTTGTTTTCGATACTAATTTCACTCTTTTCTATCATGAAATTCACTCAAACTGACGAATTTAATTAAAATATACAACGTATTTTATTTTGTCTTTTAAAAGTAAGTGATTCAGCTTACTTTCTTGGCAGGATTCTTTATTTTTATGCAAAATTTATTTCCATGAGCAACAAAGACCATTTTTTTGATTTCATTACCAAAGGAAATACGTTTAAAGGTGATTCAATTACCGTTGGTGCTGCCATGTTAGATGGTGAAACTGTGACGGATGCCTTAGTGAAAATTCCATTAAAGACCATGAATCGTCATGGCTTAATTGCAGGTGCAACGGGTACTGGAAAAACGAAATCGCTCCAAGTACTAGCCGAAAATTTAAGCGATAAAGGTATTCCGGTACTACTTATGGACATAAAAGGTGATTTAAGTGGGCTAGCAGAGCCAAGTCCAGGACATCCAAAAATTGATGAACGTCATGCTAAAATAGGCCTGCCTTTTGAAGCTCAAAAATTCCCTGTAGAAGTCATGACATTGTCTGAGCAAGATGGTGTAAGGCTTAGAGCTACTGTAAGTGAGTTTGGTCCCGTTTTGTTATCGAGAATATTAGATTTATCCGACACTCAATCTGGTGTTGTGGCTGTTATATTTAAATATTGTGACGATAATAAATTGCCATTATTGGATTTGAAAGACTTCAAAAAAATATTACAATACGCCACTCAAGAAGGTAAAAAAGAGTTTGAAAACGCTTATGGCCGTATTTCAACTGCCTCAACTGGTGCCATATTAAGAAAAGTGGTTGAAATTGAACAACAAGGTGGTGAACGCTTTTTCGGGGAAACATCTTTTGATGTTGACGATCTTGTTAGAATTGATAAAAATGGGCGTGGTTATATAAATATTATCAGGCTCACCGATATACAGGATAGACCTAAACTGTTCTCTACATTTATGCTAAGTCTGTTGGCAGAAATATATTCTACCTTCCCTGAGCAAGGCGATAGCGAAAGACCAGAACTCATTATGTTCATTGATGAGGCACATTTAATTTTTAATGAAGCATCTAAAGCGCTGTTGAACCAAATAGAAAGTATCGTTAAATTAATACGTTCTAAAGGTATTGGGTTATATTTTGTTACGCAAAACCCAACCGATGTTCCTGAAGGTGTTTTAAGTCAGTTAGGTCTTAAAGTACAACATGCATTACGTGCCTTTACAGCTAAAGACAGGAAAGCCATCAAGCTGACTGCCCAAAATTATCCTGACACCGATTATTACGACACGACAGAAGTATTGACTTCGCTTGGCATTGGGGAAGCATTAGTATCTGCCCTCGATGAAAAAGGGCGACCAACACCATTGGCAGCAACCATGATGCGTGCACCAATGAGTCGAATGGATGTATTGACAGATTCAGAATTAACAAAACTCATTACAAACTCGAAACTTGCAAAAAAGTACAATAAAGATATCGATAGGGAAAGTGCCTATGAAATGCTCAACGAGAAGATTGAGAAAATCGAAACTGAAGCACTAAAAGAAAAAGAACGATTAAAAAAAGAAAAGGAAAAGAAAACGTCTTCAAAAAGAACTTCTTCGAGAAGAACCACAAGACAGAATCCAATTCTCAAAGTGTTAACAAGCGCTACGTTTATTAGAGGCGTTTTTCAAATATTAAAAAAATTCAAATAGCATAAATGAAATATTTAGTTACTTTAATAATAATTACATCGTTAATTGTTAGTTGCGAAAAACCGCAAGATCCTTTTGCTGTGCAAAAACAGAACATAGGACTGTTAACCGATTCTACCCAAGTAAGAGACCTAGAAGCTATTTATTCATCAGATTCTATCGTTAAATTTATTGGAGGAGATGAGTTTACGGGTAATATCAATACGATTGATATCTATGAAAAAGGTGGAGTCAAACTTTTAGAGTTAACACCATCTCAAGCTCTCGATTCTACGGCAATTATTGAGAATGTGCGTATCATGGATTCGCGCTTTAAAACAGAAAAAAACATATCTCTTTTAAGCACATTTAAAAATCTTAAAGATAATTATACTATTTCAAGAATTGATAATCTCATCAACTCAATAGTAGTTTCGGTTAATGAGATAAATTCTTCTTTTACTATTGATAAAAATGAACTTCCGGCTAATGCTAGGTTTGATATGAATCTTAGTATAGAAGAAACTCAAATCCCTGATGGTGCAAAGATTAAATATTTTATGATCAATTGGCAATAATGAAAACAATCATATAGATGAATCCTTTCATCTCAAAACTATTGGTGAGTATTGCTCGAAGGCGCATCGAGTCTAATCCTGCAATTACAACCAAGCCTGTTACCAATGAACAGATTGTCCCAGTAGTCAGAACTCTTCAGGTAGAGTTAGCCCATGCTTTAAAAGATTATTTATTTATCATCTTAGGTATATTTTCGGCTGGATTTGGGCTAAGTGGTTTTCTTTTACCAAACGAATTTATTGATGGTGGTGCTACTGGTATTTCTTTACTATTAAGAAATATAACTGAAATTCCACTAGCCTATTTATTAGTACTGGTCAATATTCCATTCTTGATACTCGGAGCTAAGACATTCAGCCTGAAATTCGCGCTTAAGAGTTTAGTGGCCATAATAATTCTGTCTATTGTCGTTCATACAGTTCACTATCCAATTATAACGCAAGACAAATTACTCATATCTGTCTTTGGAGGTTTCTTCTTAGGACTAGGAATTGGCATGGCCATGAGAGGTGGCAGCGTTATTGACGGCACCGAAGTGTTGGCTATATTTTTAAGCAGGAAGTTGTCCATAACTGTTGGCGATGTACTATTATTGATTAACCTTATAATATTTTCAGTAGGTGCCTATTTACTTTCCATAGAAATAGCATTGTATGCTATACTAACCTATTTAGTCGCTGCCAAAACTGTAGATTTTGTAGTAGATGGTGTTGAAGAATATGTAGGTGTAACGATTATCTCAGAGAAACACGAAGCCTTGAGGATTATGGTGATAGAAAAATTAGGGCGTGCATGTACCATTTATGCGGGCAAAGGTGGATTTGGGCAAAGAGGAGCCAGCTATGATAAAGACATTATCTACACCGTAGTAACTCGACTTGAATTAGCAAAACTCCATACCGAAATCGATAAAATAGACAAGAGCGCATTTATAATTATGGGCGTGGTAAAGGATTTAAAAGGAGGCATGATAAAGAAGAAACCCTTGAAATAGTTTTTACATGAAAAAATACCACATACAAAAATCACCATTTATTGTTCCTACTACAGATGGAAAGCTCATTGAAGAACATTTTGGCTTAGCTACAGATGGAAATTCTAATATAAGTATTGCCTATATGGTAGCTCCTCCAGGTTGGAGTGAGCCTTTCCAAACTCCGGGATTTGATGAATACACTTATATCATAAAAGGGAAGAAGCAATTTATTATTGATGATGACATTGTGATATTAGAAGCTGGACAGTCTATTAAAATTGAAAAGAATACACGTGTACAATATTCTAACCCCTTTACCGAACCTTGTGAATACATAGCCATTTGCACACCAGCATTTTCTATGGACTTAGTAAACAGAGAAGATTCGTGAAAAAGTTCTTAAACAACGCCGTTCCAAAAATTATTGGTTTTTTTCTCAATATATTAAGTTTTGCTAGCCCAAAATTAGCTGCTAAAAAAGCTCTAAATCTATTCGCTACTCCCAGAAAAGGTGGCGTATTAGATGTTCAAAAAGCATTTTTAAGCACATCCACTCAAGACACATTATACTTAGATGCTACTCCCATTATGACCTATCATTGGAAAGGAAATGGTAAAACTGTTCTTTTGGCTCATGGTTGGGAAAGTAACGCATTTAGATGGCATAAACTTGTAAAAGCATTACAGGCAGGCAACTATAATATTGTAGCGCTTGACGCCCCTGCTCATGGCCAATCTGGCAGCAAACAATTCAATGCATTACTGTATGCTGAATTCATAAATATAGTGGTTACACGGTTTCAACCAGAGATTATTATAGGGCATTCTGTTGGAGGTATGGCTTCAATTTTTTTTCAGAAGAAATATCAGTTCCAGAAACTAAGAAAGCTGATTCTTTTAGGGGCACCGTCAGAATTCGTCAATGTATTTAATAATTACACATCTTTGTTAGGCTACAATAAACATTTGAAAAAACAACTCAATAAACTTATTATTGATCGTTTTGGAGATACTCCAGAATCATTCTCATCCGCCTCTTATCTTGAACATATAACAATCCAAGGATTGATTATACATGATAAAAAAGACAAGATTATAGCCTACGAAGAAGCGCTCCTTATAGATAAGAGTTTCAAGAACGCTAAATTGATTAGCACTGAAGGTTATGGCCATTCACTACATCATGACTCTATTAACAAACATATATTAGAGTTTTTAAATTCGTAATTTTATAAGATGTCAGAAACAAAACTCACACGTCTCAACAAATATTTGAGCGAAGCAGGATACTGTTCGCGTCGAGAAGCTGATAGACTTATCGATGCAGGACGTGTAACGCTTAATGGCAGTATTCCTGAAATGGGTACAAAAGTAGCACCTGATGACTTGGTACATGTTGATGGACAGCTGATTGAAAACAAAAATAACGACAGAGTCTATATAGCATTAAATAAGCCTATTGGAATAGTTTGTACGACAGATACTCGCGTTGAGAAAGACAATATTATAGATTTTATTAATTACCACAAGCGTATATTTCCTATTGGACGATTAGACAAGCCTAGTGAAGGCTTGATATTACTAACCGATGATGGCGATATTGTGAACAAAATATTGAGAGCCAGCAACAATCATGAGAAAGAATATATTGTCACCGTTGACAAGCCCATATCTCAAACATTTATAGAACGCATGTCTAATGGCGTACCGATATTGGATACCATAACCAAAAAATGTATCGTCAAAAAATTGAGCAGATTTGAGTTTAAAATCACTTTAACACAAGGATTGAATAGGCAAATAAGACGTATGTGCGAATATCTAGATTATGAGGTACAAGCCTTAAAGCGTGTTCGTATTATGAACATCAAATTAGATATTCCTGTTGGAGAATATCGAGAGCTTGACCCAAAAGAAATAGAAGATTTGAATGTACTGCTCGCGGACTCAGCAAAAACTTATATAAACACACAAAACCAATCAGGTAAACAGACTAAATCTAAAGGGCGTTAATTGATTTCAATACTAAATAAAATATCAAACTCTAAAAAGAGCATTATCATCATACTTGCTGTGTTGGTCATAGCTATTTCCTTTGAGACGTTTCAACAAATGTATTATCTAAAACGATATAACCTTGCTACTGACGTCAATTTCTTTGATCTTCTAAAAACACAAACTCTTAATTGGTCGGTATGGATATTATTGTCAAGTATACTAGTTTATTATGTTAATAAGAATTCATTAAATCGAAAACCAAATACAGCGTTTTTTATCAAGCATTCCATACTTATTTTATCATTGGTTTTTTTAAGTATTTTTATAATATCGCTGATACGATTAGTGTTTTCTGATGAGACGTTTACAGTAAATATCTTGATCAAAGAATATGTTCAATTCTTTGTCTTTCAAAAAGCCCCAATTTACACTTTAGGGTATATAACAATTACTATCATTCTTCATTTGTTCTTTATCAATGAACAGCTACAAATTGAAGTTCAAGAATTATCAGATTTAAAAAACTCTAACACGTCTCTTTACAAGGAACTTAGTTCTAGTATTAGCGACAAAGCCTCTATACTTAATATAAAAATTGGAAACAAGCGTAAAATAATTCCTATTGAGACCATTAATTGGATTGAAGCCGATGACTATTGTGTAAAAGTCCATACCATTAATAATGGTACTTATACCATGAGAAGCACATTAAAATCGCTAGAAGAAAAACTAACTACTAATTTTTTAAGAGTTCATAGAAAGGCCATTGTAAATATGAAAATGGCCAAGGAATTAAATTTATCTAATTCTCCAAATCTTGTTCTAAACAATAACGCGGAAATACCTGTTTCAAAAAGCAATCTTAAGACCGTAAGGAACTTTTTGTCTTAAACTTTATAAATTCCTTAACATAACTTACTGCAAATTGAATAGCATTCTCTGCAATTATCACTGATCTATCAATACTTTTCCTTTGATTTGAGGAATCAAAAAACAAACATTATGAAATTGAGAAAACTATTTACTTGCGCACTTCTTTTAATAACCTCAATTATCTTGGGGCAATATAATTACGAACCATCTGATACATTTCCATTCGGGAAAGCAAACCCAGAAGCTCCAAAACAATTAAAAGATTTTCAGCCCTTAATAGGTGAATGTAATTGCAAATCCATCAGTAGAAAACAAGATCGATCTTGGGCAGATCCTGTTGATATGATATGGAAATGGGAATATATCATGAATGGCATGGCAGTACAAGATAAAACGTTGAAAGCTGATGGTAAACATTCTGGAAGCATACGTCAATTTATTGCAGACAGCAGTCGTTGGTATGTACACTACTATTCTTCTGGAGCTCCATCCACAACACTTTCAACATGGGAAGGTAACAAAAACAAAGATGGCAATATCGTACTCTATAGAGATAATACCGCCTCAAATGGCACACTAGGTTGGTTTCGTTTAACATTTTACGACATAACCAAGAAGGGCTATAAATGGGTAGGCGAATGGGTTGATAAAGCTGAAAAAATAACATATCCAACATGGAAAATAGAGTGCATAAGGAACGAGAATTAATCGTATTTTAGTTCTTTAAACTAAAGAACATGTCCTCTATTTCTCCATTCCACATTGCCATTCCTGTTCACGATCTAGATGAATGTCGCACATTTTATCGAGATGTTCTGAAATGTAAGGAAGGTAGAAGTAGTAATCATTGGGTTGATTTCAACTTATTTGGCCATCAGTTGGTTATTCATTATAAGTCAAAAGCTAAAGAAGGCACTCACTCTAATCCAGTTGACGGCAAAGATGTTCCAGTACCGCATTATGGTGTTGTATTACCATGGATTGTTTTTCAGAAGTTTGCTGAAGAATTAACATCTAAAAACGTCAAATTTGTAATAGAACCCTATATCAGGTTTAAAGGCCAAACTGGAGAACAAGCTACTATGTTTTTTAAAGACCCATCTGGTAATGCATTAGAGTTTAAAGCTTTTAAGGATATCAGTCAATTGTTTGCGAAGTAGATTTATTTTTCTTTCCTATCCTGAAAAACACATAGATCAAAAGAAAGTAAGGAATCAATAGAAATTGAACTTGTATAAGGTACCATGGCCATTCGCCAAGGTAATCCAAAACTGATGCTGATTCGGGCTTATAATTAAGATATGAATAGTTTGCAACTAAAACATAATTCAATAGCATCATTGCAGCAATATATAATTGTAGTGCTAAAATTGATTTGAACACACTCCAAAATTTTGGTCGCATATTAAAAACAAAGGTTGCATAAAAAATAATAGTCAAAAGCCCCATGTGTACTGTCCAATACCTAACATAATCAAACGAAGGAAATCCTTCTGCAATGTCAGGTGTGATAACCCCTTGCGAAGTTCCTGCAATAATCCAAAACACTAATATCTCATACATCCAATACTTCCTGTAATAAGTAAATATTGGGATAAGGAGTGCCATAAAACTACATAAGTATAATGGTAGATCTGTCTTGAAATCATAATGCCCAATAATGATATAATACACGTGAAAGCCAAATACAACTGTCGAAACCAGTATGCCAAATAAATGAAGTAACTTCTCTTGTTGTTTCCTTGCTAACGATTTTTTAGAGTAGCGTATAAAAAAGACTGCAAAAATTGTAGCCAATACAATTGGAAGTAAGTGCTCCAGACTTCCAAAAGCAACTCTTTCAGTATAAAGAATAGAAAATAATGGCACTTTTAACACATTGATTTATGCCGCAATATACCATTTTTGATTAGAGCAAGTGTCTCTCGCGCGCGAGCAATGTATTTTTCAATAACATGGCAATAGTCATTGGACCAACACCTCCAGGAACCGGTGTAATATAGCTTGCCTTCTTACTCACGTTTTCAAAATCTACATCACCAGTTAGATAATAACCTCTTTCTTTAGTTTCATCTGGAACTCTTGTAATACCAACATCTATGATTACCACATCATCCTTGACCATTTCTGCTTTCAAGAACTTAGGCACACCTAAAGCAGAAATTATAATATCTGCTTGAGATGTTATTTGTGTAATATTTTTTGTGCGGCTATGAGTTAAGGTTACTGTTGAATTACCTGGGAACCCTTTTCGTCCCATAAGAATGCTCATTGGTCTACCCACAATATGGCTCCTACCGATAACCACTGTATGTTTTCCTTGAGTATCAACACCATAACGATCTAATAATTCTAGAATGCCAAAAGGTGTAGCTGGAATGAACGTTGACATATCCAATGCCATTTTGCCAAAATTCATCGGGTGGAATCCATCAACATCTTTGTCTGGATTAACTGCCATAAGAACTTTTTGCGTGTCAATTTGAGGTGGCAACGGTAATTGTACTATGAAGCCATCAATATCTGGGTTATCATTAAGCTCCTTTATCTTGTCTAATAATTCTACCTCACTAGTCGTATTAGACATTCTAACCATAGTAGATTCAAACCCTACGCGTTCGCAAGCACGAACTTTGCTGCCAACATAGGTTAAACTAGCACCATCATTACCAACAATAACAGCTGCTAAATGAGGAACCTTCTCCCCTTTCTCCTTCATTTTCTTTACTTCGACAGTAATTTCATCTTTAATGTCATTACTGATTTTCTTTCCATCGAGGATTGTCATACTTATAATTGAATAATTAGTTAGTTTTTAAAATCAAATTAGCGCATTTTGCCCATCATCTGCATCATTTTTTTTCCACCACCACCTTGCATCATTTTCATCATTTTGCTCATTTGATTAAACTGCTTCATTAACTGATTGACTTGTTGAACAGACGTACCAGATCCTTTTCCTATGCGCTTTTTTCTACTAGCATTTATAATTGAAGGATTTGTACGTTCTTTTAGTGTCATGGAATGTATAATCGCTTCGATATGTTTAAAGGCGTCATCATCAACATCTATATCTTTCATCATCTTACCAGCCCCTGGAATCATTCCTATCAAATCTTTCATATTCCCCATCTTCTTGACTTGCTGTATCTGTTTCAAGAAATCATCAAACCCAAATTGATTCTTGGCAATTTTTTTCTGAATTTTTCGAGCTTCCTCTTCATCAAATTGCTCTTGAGCTCTTTCAACTAAGGACACTACATCTCCCATCCCTAAAATACGCTCAGCCATACGTGAAGGATAGAAAACATCAATAGCTTCCATCTTCTCGCCCGTTCCAATAAACTTAATAGGCTTATTTACTACGGATTTAATAGAAATGGCAGCACCACCTCGAGTATCACCATCTAACTTTGTTAAGATAACTCCGTCAAAGTTCAATATATCGTTAAAAGCCTTTGCTGTATTAACCGCATCTTGACCAGTCATAGAATCCACAACAAATAAGGTTTCTTGTGGTTCAATGGCCTTATGTATATTAGAGATTTCTGTCATCATAGCCTCGTCTACCGCTAAACGACCGGCGGTATCGACAATAACAACATTGTGTCCATTAGACTTTGCATGGGCAATACCAGCTTGTGCAATAGCCACTGGATCATTATTACCTCTATCACTAAATACATCTATTTGAATTTGTTCTCCAACGATATGTAATTGATCTATTGCAGCAGGTCGATATACATCACAAGCCACCAATAATGGCTTCTTAGTTTTTTTAGTTTTTAAATAGTTAGCGAGCTTACCAGAAAATGTTGTTTTACCAGAACCTTGAAGACCAGACATCAAAATTACAGATGGTGTTCCAGAAAGATTGACTCCTTCTGCATCACCGCCCATTAATTCTGTCAGTTCATCCTTAACGATTTTGACCATTAATTGGCCAGGTTGAAGCGTAGTCAATACATCTTGACCTAATGCTTTCTCCTTGACTCTATTGGTAAACTCTTTAGCTATTTTAAAATTAACATCGGCATCAAGCAACGCACGACGTACTTCTTTTAAAGTCTCAGCGACATTAACTTCTGTAATGCTACCATGGCCTTTTAAAACGTGAAGCGCTTTATCTAATTTCTCACTTAAATTATTGAACATATATTCCTAAAATTTCAAGTCCATCTTTGCATAACTGCTATGATGAGTGTGGAAGTTGCAAATTTAAGTATTTGATATCTATTAATAAAACTAGTAAGGAGATAATATGAAAAAAGCGATTGTACACTAATATGTACAATCGCCATAAATTTTGAGTAAATTTTAGCTATTAATCTGGGATAAAGATAAAAAAAATCTCGTTATAAAAAAACGACCATGAATCTAAATTCATGGCCGTTTATATAGGGACAAAATCGATACAAAGAGTTAAGCTATTAATCAATCACTATCTTTCCCTTAAAACCTAAACACTAATTACAATTTCTCTCTATCACTATATAGTCTTGTGGGTCGTTAAACATTTTCAAACGATCTTCTGCACATTCAGTAACTAACCATGCTCCAGAAATTGCCTGTATATTCGCTCCAGCGACATTTGAGAACTCTACAACAACACCGTCATTGGTTTGAGATGTAGACCACATTGCGTCAATAGTTTGCCCATTTTCTGTAATAGTCAAAGTACCATCAGTGTTGAAATCCATGTCAAATGCAATCAAGTCATTGCTACCATTATAACTAACCACATTCCAAATGCACTCTGCAAGGTATGAGTCAACGTCTGTCTCACTACATGTAGTATTGGTTTCACAATTTCTTTCAATAATTATAAATTGATCACCTCTAACTATCTTTAGCCTACCTTCTGCACATTCGATAACTAACCAAGACCCATTCATGTCCTGAAGGTCGGAAGTACCATCAATTCCAGAGAATTCAATCATCACACCATCATCTGTTGTCGATGATGCCCATTGAGCTGTTATCGTTCCATTTACATTAGTAATAGTAAATGTACCATCAGCAGCAAATTCGAGATTCCAATCATTAAAGTCATTAATACCATTATAATTTACAGCATTCCACACACATTCTACAAGGTAAGAATCAACCTGTTCTTGTGTACATTGATCTTGCTCGCATTCGCGTTCAAAAACTATATATAGATCATTCATCACTATTTTCACTCTACCTTCATCACATTCAATAACTGTCCATTCTCCGTTGAAATCTCCTAAAGGCTCTCCAAGTTCAATAGTTATAACAGTTGCTCCTCCATCATTTGTTGAAGTCATCCATGTACCTACAATCTCTTGATCATTAATACTATGTTGTACAACTAATTCTTGATTCGCATTGAAATAGAATTCATATTCTGCAAAATTATTATCTCCATTGAATCCTGCTCTCCAGAAGCATTCTGCTAAATAACTGTCTACCACTTCTTCTGGACAAACAGCTGGATTGTTATCATCACATTCTAACTGTTCAAACCTTAGGCGATCGATACCACTTCTAAAATCAACTTTAATTTCACCATTTTCATCCTGAATTTCATGCAGTAACCATAATTCGTTATTGAAATCTGGTAAATCAGGAATATTAATAGACAATGCTGGTATTCCATTATCATTTTCTGTTAGTCCCCAAGTACCTTCATAAATGGTTCCATTAGGATCCTCAACTTTTACTGGACCATCTGGTATGAATGTAAATACATATCCTTCGTATTGATCCTCTAAATTTTGATCACCTATCTCTAATTTATCTACTGTCCATGTACAATTAGAACATAAAATATTAAGGTCGTCGACTGGAATATCATTGTTATCATCGTCATCATAATCGTTATCATCATCTTCATCACAAGCATCTTCTGCAGCCTCAATTGCTGCTTGCAGTTCGTCATTATTATTAACTACTATCGTAGTTCCATCTGCCTTAACCATAGTTACAGGGAAGTTGATACCAGCTAAAAGTCCACCATCTAGTTCTTCAATAAAATCATATAATTCTTCATCACTATTAATGGTTACTGTTTCAATGACTTCGAATGCGGCGTTAAACACAGAAATAGATATTGGATATTGAAAATCTATACATTCAATATCGTCATCATCTTCATTTTCACCAGTACATTCTTCAATGAACTGTTCTAACTCTTCAAGATTATTAATAGTAACCTCTGTATAATCATTAAGTATAATAGTAATTGGAAAAACAATTTCTATCTCATCAGTATCATCACTAAATTGATCAAATATGGCTTCAATAACTGCTAAGTCCTCTTCTGAATCAATTGTGATTTCAATACCATTTACGATAATAGTAACCGGTAAATTTATGGATATACAATTTGCATTATCTATAATATTATCAAAAGAACCATCTCTAAGAGAGGTGTTCTGCATCAAATTGGCCAATGTAGAATTGGCTACTAAAGTCTCTCGTTCGTTTGGGTCTGTAATGTCAATTACTTCATCTTGACAAGATGTAAAGGTCATTAAAATAATAAGGGGCAAAAAAAGTAGTTTGCTTAATCCGCGGTTGATAGATCTTTTCATAATTCTCGTTTTAATTTTATGGTTCATCGTTTTAAAATTGGGGTATTTAATAGTAAAACAGATAAATATTAAAAACTCCTACCCCAAACTTCCATTTTTTTTAACTTTAACTTTGAAAACTTAAATTATGCCTGACGCTTTAAAAAATAATATTTGCGATGACACTCTATTTTCATCCGCTTTTAATAAGTACTCTAAAGAGTTGCATAATTTTCTGTATTTCAAGTTTGGAGATCGATTAAACCCTAAAGACAAAGTACAAGAAGCCTTTATAAAATTGTGGCAGAATTGTGCAAAGGTTACTCCAAATAAAGCTAAGTCTTACCTATATACTATAGCTAATAATATGATGTTGAATGAAGTTGCACATCAGAAGGTGGTACTTAATTATCAAAAAATACCAGCTAAAACTCATACCAACGAGAATCCTGAATTCTTGCTAGAAGAACAACAGTATATGGAGAAGCTTCAAAGAGCTTTATCCAACTTATCTGAAGCTCAGCGTACTGCTTTTTTAATGAATAGGGTTGAAGGTAAGAAACATAGGGAAATAGCTGAATTATTGGGCATTTCTACAAAAGCCGTTGAAAAACGTATTTATGGTGCACTTAATAAATTAAGAGAACATATAAAAGAAATTTAAACAATGAGGTAGGATTTTTTGAAACTCAACTGTTATATAATTGAACATGACTTATGAAACGAGAAGAACTCATAACAAAATGGCTGGATGACGAGCTTAATTCAGATGAACTCAAAGCTTTTAAAGCTCTTGAAGACTACTCTGAATTGGTGAAATTATCCGATAGTGCCAAACGATTTACAACTCCAGAATATAATTCTGATATAGAGCTACAATTGGTCATGCAAAAAATTGATGCTTCTAAATCTCATAACAACTGGTTAAAACCCCTTGTAGGTGTTGCTGCCATACTAACAATCTTTTTTGGAGTCCGTTATTACAACACAACTCTAGATACTGAAATACATACATTGGCATCTGAAAAGACGTCTATAGAATTACCTGATGCCTCAAGTGCCACCCTCAATGCACTATCCTCTTTAAAATTTAATAATAATAGGTGGACTAATAAAAGAGAGGTGCGTCTTGAGGGCGAGGCATTTTTTAAAGTGGCAAAAGGTTCAAATTTTGATGTCGTGACCGATGATGGAATCGTTTCAGTTCTAGGAACTGAATTCAATGTGAAACAACGTCACAATTTCTTTGAAGTGGTTTGTTATGAAGGCCTTGTTGGTGTCACTCATGTTGGTAATACAACCAAACTCAAACCAGGTGACAGCTATGTTATACTAAATGGGAAATTAATTGTTAAAGAAAAGGAAGCTAAAAACAGCCCAAGTTGGTTGCAAAACGTAAGTTATTTTAAAAGTATGCCTTTTAAGGAGGTCGTTGCCGAATTTGAGAGACAATATAATGTGATTATTACGTCAGAATTTGTTGACACTACGTTGCTGTTTACAGGAAACTTTAAGCATGATGATATGGACTTAGCCTTAAAATCCATAACTTTACCTCTAAACCTAAAGTATAGCTTAAAAAACGACTCAACCATTCTGTTATCGAGTGAATAGAAAATCTCTTGTTTCACTATTCTTTTCATGTTTTTTTCTTTTTGGTTTTGCAAGTTCTTTTGCACAAACAGAAAATGAGCAGTGGCTATCTCTAACCAAAATCCTAAATGATATTGAACAGCGTTATAGTGTTCGTTTCACTTATGCAGATGCCAATGTGAAGGATATCAAAATAGCACGCCCATCACCTGATTATTCTCTAGAGCAAACCATTGAATACCTTAGAAATAATACCACACTTATTTTTAATTTGCTGGATAACAACGATATTGTCATTCGAAAAAAACCTAAATCAAGTACTTCTGCCAAACGAAAATCCTTTAAACTACAAGTTTTAGATGAAGTGGTTGTTACTAACTATCTAACAAAAGGTATTTCAAAACCAAATGACGGAACCATTACAATAAACCCTCAGGATTTTGGTATACTTCCTGGTCTTATTGAGCCTGATATACTGCAAGCCATTCAAGCACTACCAGGTGTACAAAGTACCGATGAAAGTGTTTCAAATCTAAACATACGTGGTGGAACGCATGATCAAAATCTTATCCTTTGGGATGGTATCAAGATGTACCAATCCGGGCATTTTTTTGGACTCATCTCAGCTTTTAATCCCTATCTCACAAAAGATGTGACTGTCATTAAAAATGGAACTAGCGCCTTTTACGGTGATGGTGTCTCGAGTATTATTGATATGCGTTCAAAAAACGATATAGATAATGAATTTTCAGGTGGAGCTGGCAGTAATCTTATTAACGTAGATGTATTTGCAACAATTCCTATCGCTCTAAATTCAGAATTACAAGTATCCGCACGAAGATCTATTACAGATGTCGTTACAACGCCAACTTATGATCAATACTTTAAGCGCATTTCGCAAGATTCAGATTTAAGCAGTAGTTCACAAAACCGGAGCATTTTAACAGATGCTAACTTCTACTTTTATGATGCTAGCATAAAATTTTTACACAATCTCACCGATGATGATAGGGTTCGTATTAATTTTTTAACTATATATAATACACTCGATTATCAAGAAACATCTATTACAGATACTAGTGCAGAAGCTTTGGATAGTGGGTTGACACAATTCAATATAGCTGGTAGCGTATCTTATGAAAGAGATTGGAACAATGCCTTTAAATCAAAGGTTGAAATTTATGTTACCCAATACGATTTAGATGCTATCAATTTTGATGTCATTAATAATCAACGCCTTATTCAAGAAAATAAAGTGATAGATGGTGGATTAAAAGCAAAGACCTCCTTTGAGTTTACAGACGAGTTAACATGGTCCAACGGTTATCAATTTTCTGAGGTTGGTATTAGCAATCTCGCAGATGTAAATAACCCATTATTTAGAAGTTACATAAAAGAAGTTGTCAGGACTCATGCAGCTTTTAGTGAGGCTAAATTTGCATCTGATAACGGAAACACAAATGCAACTTTAGGTTTTAGAGTCAATTACTATCAAAAATTCAAAAAAACCTTATTTGAACCTAGATTAAGCTTTAGCCAAAATATTCTTAACACTCTTAAAATAGAAGTTCTCGGTGAATTTAAAAGCCAAGTAACCTCACAAATTATTGATAGGCAAAATGATTTTTTGGGTATTGAAAAACGGCGGTGGATTCTTGCCAACAATCAAAACATTCCAATTGTTAAGAGCAAACAAGCATCAATTGGCCTACACTTCTATAAAAACAAATTACGAATTAGCGCAGAAGCATATATTAAAGATGTTTCAGGTATTACAACGCGAAGTCAGGGATTCCAAAATCAATTTCAATTTATAAATGCTATTGGTGGCTATAAAGTAAAAGGTGTGGATTTTTTAATTAATAAACAGTTTGACAACGTAAGCGCATGGTTAGGTTATTCATATAGTATGAATGACTATATTTTTGACACTCTAAATAATGGGCAATCGTTTCCTAATAATATTGACACACGACATGCACTTAAATTTGCTGGAACCTATACCTATAATAGCCTTAAATTAGCATTAGGGTTGAACTGGCGCAGTGGAAAACCTAATACGGAACCTCAGCCAGGTAATAGCATAGTAAATGGAGACATCAATTACAACTTACCAAATAGTAGTAATTTAGAAGATTATTTAAGAACAGATCTTTCTGCCACTTATGATTTCTTTCTCAGTAGAAATTTAAAAGCAAAAGCTGGACTATCTCTTTGGAATATTCTTAACCAAGACAATATCATCAATACCTACTACACTATTGACGAAGATGATAATATTACTAAAATCGACAATCAATCCTTAGGTATCACACCTAATATAAGTTTTAGAGTGCGTTTTTAATTTTATTTTTATAGACAAAAGACAAGAAATCATTCTTTAATAAAACTCCACTGCATTAGTTTCTTAATGAACCCCTACTTTATTTTTAAGGTTAACAAATAAAAATCATACGTTTAATTTAACTATTTCATTTACATATATTTATAGTAGCGAAATTCAAAAATAAAGTGAATACATTAGAGAGGACTATTATAATTATATGCTTATTTGTACCGCTTTTAATAGCTGGACAAGATAAACCGCTCAATTTTACACATCTTTCTTTAGAAAATGGCCTGTCTCAAACTTCTATATCATGTATTATAAAAGACAGTAGAGGATATATGTGGTTTGGCACTGAAGATGGCCTTAATAAATATGATGGTAATAGTTTTACTATTTATAGGCATAACCCTAGCGATAAAGAAAGCCTAAGTAGTAGTTACATTAACACTATTGTAGAACAGGAAGATGGGTTTTTGTGGATTGGCACTAAAAATGGGTTAAATTATTTCGATCCTGTTAAAGAAAAATTCACGCGATATACCCACACAAAAAATGCCTTTAGCTTAAGTCATAATGAAGTAAACACGTTACTAATTACTGATAAAAAACAGCTATTGATTGGAACACCAAATGGGCTAAATAAGTTTGATGGCAAATCTAAATTTACAAGGTTCAAAATAAAAAGCAAAAAGTCATCGTATTACATTATATCAATACAACAAGATAAAGAGGGGAATCTATGGGTATTAAGTGAAGATGGATTATATAAAATCAAATTAAATAATGATTCTTTTTCTCAAATGTATTTTCAAAACCCTCTTGAAAAATCATATAAGTACACCATGCTTTTAGATTCGCAAAATGTATGGATAGGAACCAGTAAAGGTCTTGTTAAATTCAATAAACGCACTCAAGAATCTAACTTCTTCAAATTTCATGGCCTAAATGATAAAAGAGATGGTGTTCTATCTATTATCAAAGGTCAACGAGATACATTGTTATTGGGAACACATGGAGGTGGCCTAATTAGTTTTGATAGATTAACTTATGAATTCAAGAAGGATATACATAATCCTTTTAATTCTTTAAGTTTAAATTCAAATGGGATAAGATCATTGTTTTTAGATGAAGAAAACATATTATGGTTAGGAACCTATGGAGGAGGGATTTATAAGCATGATCCTGATCAATTTAAATTTAAACATTATCAGTATTCTCCCAGCAGTAAAAACAGTTTAAGTGAAGGCACAGTACGAGCCATTTTACAAGATAGAGATGATGAATTATGGGTTGGCACTCATGGCGGATTAAATCGTATCGATAGAGAAACCAATAGCATAAAAACATATAAGTATCATCAAAACAAGCCTTCAACAATTTCCTCTAATACAGTTCGTGCTTTAAAAGAAGATTCGAATGGAGCCATTTGGGTTGGCACTTGGAGTGATGGTTTAAACAGTTTTGATAAAAAAACAGGGAAATTTACACGTTATACAAATTTATCTAATAGACTATATTCAATTGATCCAATTCGGGCTTTAGAAATTGATGATCAAGACAATATTTGGGTTGGTGGAATTGGATTATGGCAGTTTAAGCCGAAAACCAAGACACATAAAAGTTATTTTTATGACAAAAAGAGTAAGGCCCTGGATACTTATGGAATTTTTAGTTTGTATTTTGATGATAATCAATCACTGTGGGTAGGCACTCATAACAATGGTTTAATCCACTTGAATACAAAATCTGGTAGTTATAAGAAATACTTTCACAACCCAAAAGACAGCTTATCTATAAGCCATAATTACATTACGAGTATTGCAACAGATAAAAATGGATTTTTATGGGCTGGCACCTATGGCGGAGGCCTTAATAAATTGAATATTTCTACAGGAACATTTCAACATTACAATACTAGCAATGGCCTCTTGAACGATGTTATTTATGGTGTTTTAGTTGATAATAATGACCATATTTGGTTTACTAGTAATGAGGGTTTGAGTAAATTGGAACCTACTACTAATCAATTTACACACTATGGGGTAGAATACGGAATTCAGAGTAAAGAATTTAATGCGGGAGCTTACCATAAAAGTAAAAATGACGAATTATTTTTTGGCGGCATCAATGGATTTAATGCTTTTTACCCAAATGCTCTTAAAGCAAATAATAAAGTTTCTGATATTGTATTTACAGATTTTCAGCTTTTTGATGAAGAAAGAATATATAATACTAATGGGTTATTTGGGAAAAACATCTCTAGATTAAAACATATTAAACTTAATTATGACCAGAACAACTTTTCTTTAAAATTCTCTGAATTAAACTATTCTAATATTGTTGATAATAAATATGAATATCAACTACAAGGATTGAATGATGATTGGCATAATTTAGGTGAGAAACGATTGATCACACTAAGTAATTTAAGACCTGGTGAATACATCCTTAATGTAAGAGCACATAACGAGTCAGCTAAAAAAGCATCATTAAACATTACAGTTTTACCATCATATTGGCAAACTAGTTGGGCTTATTTATTTTATGCAGTAATTGTTTTAATGATAATATTCTTGTTATATAAAAACGAGAAAAAGAATCTAAATGCGAGAGCGCAATTTGAATTAAAAATTAAGAATCTAGAGAATAATATTATTACATCAGCACAAGAACAAAATCGAAATAGCATTAACAGCCTTCCACTAAAAAGTATAGATGAATTACCAATTAATGAGAAGTTTTTACAACGTACCATTGAAATTGTAGAAAGTAATTTAACAGATTCTAATTTTGACGTAGAAAGATTTGCTAATGAAATGTTTATGAGCAAATCTCAACTCTTTCGAAAGTTGAAACGAATTACAGGACATTCAACTACTGAATTCATTAGGCTGATTCGTCTAAAAAGAGCTGCTCAATTGCTCAAAGGAAACGCAGGGACAGTTGCTGAAGTTGCCTATAAAGTCGGGTTTGATAATATTGGCTATTTTTCCAAATGCTTCAAAGAACTCTTCGGAAAAACCCCTTCTCAATATAGCAAGTGACGATAATCCTTCTCAAAATATTTGACATATATGTGTAAGAAATTGCACGATACGTAGTGCTTTATTTACTTCACACTCACTACTTTTAACACACTACTTGTTAACACATTTAACAATTCTCAAAAACTATTTAAACCATTATACGAGCAAGTATATTAGGAGTTTTAAAAGTGTTCAAAACGTATTGTAATAACTTAAACCAATGTAAGATGAAAACATTAGAGCACGCTTGGCGCATTAAAAAGTCATTAGTCTTATTCTTGTTCATTTTCCTATTAAACTGCCAAAGCGATGATGATCAAAATAATGTCCAAGAGCAGCCATCATTAGTTGGTAGTTGGCTATTTGACAATCCAGGGACTATAGAGAGAACAATAATAACTTTTATAGACCAAACAAATTTCATGCTTGTAGATGATGGTATTGCCGATGATGATGGACAGCCTGGATTAGAACGTGGAACTTATACTTGGGATTTTGAAACAGGTATCCTTAATACTTCAGTAGTTACTGATACTAGTGGGGATTGGGGGATATCTGGCTTAACAAACATTACATTAACTGTTTCTGGAAATACAATGACAGCTTCATCTTCTGGAGAAACCTTTGTTTTCACAAAGATCCTTTCATCGTCATCAAATGCCCTACAAGGGTCGTGGTTATTTGGCACAGCTGGAGCCATTGAAAGTAGTGTTATCACTTTTATTGATAATTCCAGCTATATGATTGGTGATGATGGCTTTTCTGACGATGGTGGCCAACCAGGAATAGAACGTGGCAATTATGTTTGGGATACAGCATCAAATGCAATTAGTGCAACAGCATCTACCGATACTAATGGAGATTGGGGATTGACACCCAATGGAGAAGGCACTGTAACAGTTAATAATGGCACATTAACCTATGTTTCTGACACTGAAGGTGATACTACTATTGCAATGCGAATTGAGTAATAATAATTGTTGTCATACCAAAAATAAGATCATCTCATGAAACAGATCATTTCAATAGCAATATTCTTAATCTTTACCCTAATAGGTTTTGGGCAAACTAATAGCAATCATTCTTATAAAAAAGCCAGAGTTTATTTAGACAATCATCGGGTTTTAAAAGCAAGTAGCCTGCAAATGACCATTAGTAATGCAACTTTTTTGAATTCAGCTAATAATAAACAAGAAACTATAGCAATGAATAATGTAAGACTTGTTAAGATTGCTAAAGGAAGTCACCTTTTAGATGGTGCATTGTATGGAGCTGGGACTTTAGCACTTACAGCCCTTCTAATAGATGTACAACCGGATGATCCTTTAGGAATTGGAGTAAAGCGTAAGCATGACGCTGGCTTTTATCTAGGCCTTACTACTGGCGGAGCTATAGTAGGAGCGCTTATTGGTTCACTATTTCCTAAATGGAAAACAGTGTATTCAAGTGGGAAATTTATTGGTTTGAATCTACCAGTAAACCTTGATTTTGTAACTGAAAGTAATCTAGTTAATATTAAAATTATCATATCAATATGAAAACACTAAAACTTAAAATCATACTACTATGTTGTCTCTTTTCGATGGCAAGTTTTGGGCAAAATTGTAAGAATTTTAAAAAAGGCGTTAGAAAGGCAAAAAAGCATTTTTCAGATAAAGAAATTATAAGTGCTACAAAACCACGGCGTTTGTTTTCTAAGTTTAGTCAAGCAGTAAGTACGCATCTTGTAAAATCAGAAAACACAAAATATCTTGCTATAATATTTGTAAGAGAGTTTGGGAGAAGAATCGATCTTTTAGGCAAGAATCCAATCACTTTACAATTTGAAAATAGCAAACTTATCACATTGTATCCAGAAAAACCTTCTTTTGGTAAGTTTACATTACCTGCAACTACTGAGCTTAATCGTCAATTTTACACAATCACTAATGAACAATTGCAGTTACTTTCTTCTAATTCAATAGTTCATATAAAAATATATTTCACTTCAGATTTGGTTTCAGAAAGTAAATATGAGGTTGATGATTTAGGGAAATTTTTTGACTATGAAATCTTAAGCGAGCGTTATCAATCAAATTTAATTAATGCAGCAAACTGTATGTTACAATTAAAATCTAGTGAATAATGCTAAAAAAGTATCATACTATATGTTCAATTGTTGTCTTGATAATTTCTTCTTCCTATGCTCAAAAGAAAGAAAATGGGTTTTATCTAGATGTTCATTTAGCTTATAATAGTGTAGGTTCTGATTTTAACGGAGAATCAGCGTTAATTGCCCTAGATGATGCTTTTGCAGTACCAAATTTTGAAGCGGGTATAGGTTTTGGATTATCAGTCGGTATACGATACGAAGAATTGTATGTTGAGTTAGCTTTTCAGCGTACAGAACACAACTATACTTGGGTCGGTATTAAAGGAGATGCAACACATAGCATTTGGAGCATGAACTTAAGAAAGCTTTTTTTTAAGGATTCTAGTGTACAACCTTTTTTCCAATTAGGTTGGATGCCTGTCATGCCAATTAGAGTAAATGATGGGGCGTTTTTATCTTCTGAGAATATCATTAGCGATGCCATTTTTATAGGAGATATTGCCAATTTCAATGTTGGTGGAGGTATTGAATTTTCAATAAAGCCAAAAATATCCGCTCGCCTCAATGTCGTTTATAAAAAGGCACGATACAAGAGCGTAGAGAGTAGTGAAGAAAATGTCCCCATTAAGTTAGAGGAAGATATTAATGCCAATGGTACAAATATGACTCTAGGGATTGTTTTCGTTCTTTAAGAATAAGTTACACTATAAACTAATTTATAATGGCAAGTTTTAGAGTGCGTTTTTAAAAAACACTTTATAAAAAAATGTATTTTAGCTCCAACTAAACATATACATTAATGAAAACTTACAAAACCCTATTATTTACCTTAATACTACTCGCTAGTTTTATCAATATTTCGTTCTCTCAAACGAACGACTATTTTATTGAATCTGAAGACAAGGCAACAATTTATATTCTTAGAACTGCTCCGTTAGGTGCTGCTATTAATTTCAGATATTTTGTAGATAGTACCTATGTAGGTAAATGTAACTACGGAAAATACTTTAAAATATATTTGAAGCCTGGGAAGCATTTAATTTGGGCAAAAGCAGAAAACAGATCTTTTCTTGAGGTTGACGTTGAAGCAGGGAAAACATATGCCGTTAATGCCATACCAAAAATGGGAGCATTTAAAACTAGCGTGAATCTTGAAGAATTAAATACAGATTTTAACGAAAGACAACTAAAACGATTCAAAAAGTATTTTGCCAAACGTGCAAAGTTTATCACATTTACTGATGAAGATCTAGAAAAAGGCCAGATCAAATTTGCAGAGAATGTCACTACTGGTCTCGAAAAATACAACAAACTAAGAGAAAAGAACAAAGAGATAGGAACACTTACAAACCCTATAGATCTAGAAGCAATTCTTGAAAGTGGCGAAGAGAACTAGATATTTGTCATTTAATTTATAAAAAAAGCCTGAGTTAAGCTCAGGCTTTTTTTATAATCTAATCACATCCTTTCAGGAACATTAATCCCCAGTAATGCAAATGCATTCTTAATCGTATTACCGACAAGGTTTGATAATTGCACTCTAAAAACCACTGAATTTTTATCGTCATTACCCATAACAATTGGTAAATTTTGAAAAAAGGAATTATACTCTTTCACCAAATCATAAGTGTAGTTGGCTATTAACGCTGGACTATGATTATCTGCTGCATTCTGTATAACCTCAGGGAACAATTGTAATTGCTTAATGAGTTCCTTTTCCTTTTCATGCAATGTTAAAGATGTCTCGACGGAGTTCGACATGACAGATCCATTAAGCTCACTTTGAGCTTTACGAAGTATAGATTGTATTCTTGCGTAGGTATATTGAATGAAAGGTCCTGTATTTCCTTGAAAATCTACAGATTCCTTTGGATCAAATAAGATACGTTTCTTAGGATCCACCTTCAAGATGAAATATTTTAAAGCACCTAGACCAATGGTTTTATAAAGCTCTTGTTTTTCCTCATCCGAATATCCTTCTAGTTTCCCTAATTCTTCTGAAATTTCTTCGGCTGTATTTGCCATTTCAACAATCAAATCATCAGCATCAACAACAGTTCCTTCTCGGCTCTTCATTTTTCCTGAAGGCAAATCCACCATACCATAACTTAAATGATACAAGTTTTTTGCCCAATCGAATCCAAGTTTTTTTATGATCAAGAATAACACCTTGAAATGATAATCTTGCTCATTACCTACCGTATAAACCATCCCTCCAACATCT
This sequence comes from Flavobacteriaceae bacterium, assembly GCA_014238425.1. Taxonomy (GTDB): domain Bacteria; phylum Bacteroidota; class Bacteroidia; order Flavobacteriales; family Flavobacteriaceae; genus JABABD01. The sequence continues at coordinate 45,401 of JABABD010000008.1, forward strand.
GGATAGTCTTTGGTACGTTGTATGGCGGTACCAATATCTTGAGTCATATACACCGCCGTACCATCTGCACGGAGTACAATTTTTCTATCGAGGCCTTCGTCAGTTAAATCACACCAAACGGAGCCATCTTTCTCTTTTTCAAAAACACCACTTCGCAATCCTTCTTCAACGAATTCTTTTCCTAATAAATACGTTTTGCTTTCATAATATAAGGTATCAAAATCTACACCTAAGTTTTTATAGGTAATATTAAACCCTTCATACACCCATCCATTCATCATTTCCCAAAGAGCAATAATATTTTTATCTCCAGCTTCCCATTGACGGAGCATATCTTGTGCTTCTGATAAAATCGGTGCATTTTTTTTGGCGTCTTCTTCAGATTGACCTTCTTCAACTAATTTTTTAATTTCCTTTTTATACTCTTGATCAAACTTGACATAGAAGTTCCCTACTAACTTATCTCCTTTTAACCCAGTTGTTTCTGGAGTTTCTCCGTTACCAAATCGTTGCCAAGCCAACATGCTCTTACAAATATGAATACCTCGATCATTAATGATTTGCGTTTTATAGACCTTCTTGCCCGAAGCTTTGATAATTTCGGCTACACTATATCCTAATAGATTATTTCTGACATGTCCAAGATGTAAAGGTTTGTTAGTATTAGGTGAAGAATATTCTACCATAATAGCTTTCTTTTCTTCTTCGGAAGATTTTACACCAAAATTTTCATCATTTTTCATTCCATTGAAAAAATCTAAGTAATATCTATCACTTATCTCAATGTTCAAAAAGCCTTTCACAACATTAAACGCTTTTACTTCATCTACATTATCAACCAAATAATTACCTATAGCTTCCCCAATTTGTACAGGATTGCCTTTAATGACGCGCAACATTGGGAAAATCACGACTGTAATATCTCCTGCAAATTCTCGCCGCGTAGCTTGAAATTCGACCGTTTCCAAACTCGCGTTATACAAGTTTGTAACTGCTTCTTTTACACTATACAATAAGGTATCCTGAAGGTTCATTTATCAATTTTCAATTAAGGCGCAAAGATATAGTTTTTAATGAAGTTATCCTTAATAACTGACCTTAGACACAAAAAAAGCCTGATACATCTAGCATCAGGCTTTAAGTCATCATTTATCGGATCCTAAGCTTTTTTTCCGCCAAGAAAACCAATAGCCAAAGCTACAATACCTAAAGCTATAGTTATATAAGAATTCTTATTGTCCTGTGCTTCAACGTTTAAAGAACCCACGCTTACAGATGCTTCAGGAGCTACCATTGTATAAATACCATAACCCACCAATACTACACCTACGACCATTAAGATCATTTTTACTGTTTTGTTCATTTTATTAGTTTTTACGATTTATGGTCAATATAAGGATTTTCAATTGACGAAAAGTAAAACGATATGCAATTATATCGACCAAATGCAGATTTCTTCTTTCTGATCGATGAACTGCAAGGTTGTTAAAAACTATTGTAAAAAGCACGACTCTTTAACTAATTTTTAAGCACTAAAACCCATAAATTAGTTTATTGAATATGTTTTTATAATTTTTGTTTTAATAAAGCTATTAATCGTCCCAGAATTAATGACACTTGTAGACTCTAACTCCTTACAGTCGGTAACGGCTCTAACAATTCCCTCATTGTTAGATTTATCGGAGACATTTTTACGGAGACAATAGTCATTGTTTTATAATGAAACAGGTATTAATCATAATTGCCCTATTGTCTGTAATCTTTAGTCATTCACAAACTAAAGAGATAGAAGACCTCACTCTAGAGTTGACATTCCAAAAATTGGACACTTCTAAGGTGAACGCTTCTATTAAGCTCATCAAACTCCTATATAAAGCTGGTAAATATGACAGGGCCCTATCATTTATTGGTGAAAGCGAACAACTCTCACAGACTTTAAACTATAGTAAAGGCACTGCAGAAATTATCTATCAAAAAGCGCTTATTTTTTCTAGTAAGGACGATTATTTCAATGCTGTAGATAACTTTAATAAATCCAAACAAATATTCGAAAGTCTCAAAGATTCTTTAGGAATTGCCATGGTGAATAATGGCGTTGGACTTATAGAAATAAAAAGAGGAAACTACAGGAAAGGATTAGAGTCTTCACTTGCTGCTATTAATATTTTTGAAAAGAACAATCTTCAAAGTGATTTAAGTACAGCTTACAATAATTTAGCAAATGCTTATTATAATACGGATGAATTAGACAAATCTCTTGAATATAATTTCAAAGCATTAGAAGTTAGGCAAACCTTAAACGATAGTTTAGATATCTCATCTACGCTCAAGAACATAGCATCTCTTTATTCGATTAAAAAAGACCACAGAAAAGCGATTGAATATTATGATCGTGTCTTTAATTTCTTGAGAACCAATCAAGATCCAAGCTTACAGGGAGAAATAATGCCAAAAATTGGTCAAGAATATCTCAATTTAGGAGAATATACTGAAGCAGCAGATTATCTTGTAAGAGGGCTACGATATAATAGAAGAATCGACAATAAAAGTGGATTGCTTCAATCTTTAAATAGTGTTGGTGATCTTAATTTACAAGAACGTCAATTTAAGGTCGCTCAAACTCAACTTTATGAAGCCAATCTTATTGCACGACAGATTAACAATCAAAAAGAGTTATTGCGCAATTATAATTTATTAAAACAGTTAGATTCTACCAAAGGAAATTTCAAAAGTGCTTTTATTTGGCAAAGTAAATATCAAAAACTTAAGGACAGTATCTACAATGCAGACTTCAAAACTGTTGGTAGGTTTGATAATGATTATGAACTTGAAAGAACACAAGAAGATTTTCTTCAAAATCAAGAAGCCAAAGATCTTGCAGTAACAAAACAGATAAAAGATCTAAAATTAATTCAGTATGGTCTTATCGCTGCAGTCATAGCAGCCCTAACAGTGTTACTTCTGATTTATTTAAAGCGAAAGAGTCGTATACGCTATACCCGTGAACTTGAAGAAAAGAATGTTCAAATTCAATTGCAAAATGATGAAATACTCAGTCAATCCAAAAATCTTGAAGAAATAAATCAAGTAAAGGATAAGTTGTTTTCGATTGTATCACATGACCTTAAAGATTCCGTTACTTCTATAAAGGGGTTTTTAGATTTGTTAAATGAAGGCAGTATTTCCAATGAAGAGTTTCAACATTTAATCCCTGAACTTAGCGAAAATGCTAATAATGCCTCTTTGCTTTTGTTTAACCTATTGAATTGGTCTAAATCGCAAATGGAATCTCTAGAGCCAAACCCTGAGTTGTTTGATATTCAGTCTATTTTTCATGATAAGATACGCTTGGTAGAACAGAAAATTGAGAGTAAGAAAATAATTTTGATTGACGACTCGCAACGTGATTTTGTATATGCTGATAAAAGTATGGTCGAAATCATTATTCAAAACCTTCTGGCAAACGCCGTTAAATTTTCGAAGAATGGCGATGTTATTACCGTTTCTAATTCCATAAACGATGGCAAATCTCTCATTTGCATTGAAGATTCTGGTGTAGGTATCTCTCAAGAAAACCTCGATAAGATATTCAAGAACAACTCCTTCACCACTATTGGCACTAAAGAAGAAAAAGGCACAGGTCTTGGTCTTACTATATGCAAAGAATTGGTAGAGCTTAACAAAGGGCGTATATGGGTAGAGAGCGCTGTGAACGTTGGCAGTAAATTTTATGTAGAACTTCCCAAAACAAAATCATTATCGTTGACTAGCTTGGCGAGCATGGAATCTTAAAAAACACCTATCTTCATTCTCAAGATTACTTTATATATCTTTCAACAAATATTTGATAAAACTTAAAGATGCGAGAGTATAAATGTGTGAAATTTACATCTATATTATATTAGGCCTTACCGTTGGCTATATCGGCGGCTTTGCAGGCATTGGTGGCGGGCCTTTTTTGGTGTCGTTTTTAGTACTCGTTTGTGGCATGTCACAGTTATCGGCACAAGGTAACGTACTTACTATGATGTTAGGCCCTATGAGTTTAATGGGGATCATATCCATGTATTCTTATGTGAAACAACAATGGACTCCCATTATAATTGGCGTCGTCGCCTATTGCTTTTTCTCCTATTTTGGGGCATTAGCAGCTTTTTACATAGGTGAGAATGATACGCGTACCTACTTCGCTATACTGTTATTATTGATAGCAAGTATACAGGTATTTCCTTTGCTTGTAAAAAAGAAAAACAGTACTAATGCAGCCACTAGAACGTCTGTACCATTACTATGGATTTTTATTCTTGGGGCTATTACAGGTATTATTGGAGGACTTTTTGGTATTGGCGCAGGTGTTCTTATGATTCCAATATTAATAGGTCCTTTTAAAATGAATAAAGATTACGCTAGAGCATTGAGCTTAGCCATATTAGTACCACCTGTGAGTTTTGGTGCCTATTTAAAATATAATGTTGAAAATACTATCAATTGGAATCTTGTCCTGATTCTTTTTGCAAGCTATTTTGTAGCTAACTATTTTGGCGCCAGAGCAGGAACCAAAGTATCAGATTCTAAATTCAAGCTCATGTATGCTGTGGTATTAGTTACCATAGCAGTTGCCTACATAGTATAAATCTAGGTTTTTGGCAAGAATACCTCAGCCATCATACAACGAGCACTTCCACCACCACAAGCTTCAATGGTATCTAGAGAACTGGATAAGATTTCACAATGTTTTTCTATAATTTTTATCTGAGCCTTACTTAATGAGTTATAAGCTGCCTGACTCATGATGATATATAGTTTATCATCTTTACCTTTTACTTGAAGCATATTACCTGCAAAGTTATTTACTTGTGCCTCCGTAATACGAATTACTTCCTTACCATCTTCTTCTAAGTGCTTAATAACATTTTTACGCTCTCTTTTATCATCGATGCAATCCAAGCAAATCACTGCAAAGGTCTCTCCTAAACACATCATGACATTGGTATGGTAAATTGCCATACGTTTACCATCAACCGTTTGATTTGCTGTAAAAAGCACTGGCGAGTATTCAAAATCCTCACAAAACTCTATAAAAAGCTCTTCATCAGCACGAGGCGATAAAGCGCAATAGGCCTTTCTATTTACACGGTCTAATAATAAACTACCTGTACCTTCCAAGAACAAACCTTCATCTTCCGCATCGCGGTAATCAAAAATATTCTCAATGGCAAACCCTTCGTCTTCCAAAGCGAACAACACATCTTCTCGACGTTCATGACGTCTATTTTCTGCAAACATCGGATACAAGGCTACACGTCCGTCTTCATGAAAGGATATCCAGTTATTTGGAAAGATGGAATCTGGTGTATCAAAATCATCGGTATCATTTACCACAATCACATTAACACCAATACCTCTAAGTTTCTCAACATAAACATCAAATTCTTTTTGCGCCTTAGCATTTACGGTTTTTGGAGTCACATTGTCCATCACCTTTTGATAGTAATTATTAACCGCAGTTTGTTCGTTCATCCTAAAGTTAATAGGACGAATCATTAAGATGGTATTAGTTGTTTGTTGCATGATTTAGTTTTAAAACGCAAAATTACGCTTTTGCATTATAAAGCATCTTGACTTTATGAAAAAAATAGTCGAAATTAGATAACCTTATTATATAAATCAATGATTTCTTAAACACTCATAATGAACATCATCAAAACACTAAGAGAAGCTTCTGGCTACACACAATTAGAGTTAGCAAAAAAAACGAGTTTGTCCTTAAGGACCATTCAGCGTTTAGAGTCTAAAAATAAAGAACCAAAAGGTCACACCTTAGCAGCTCTTTCAAAAGTTTTTAGCATGAAACCTTCTGCGCTTCAAAACCAATTCAAGAACATTGAACACACTAAAAAATCTGAAACGCTTTCTATTCGGCTTATTAACCTATCGGTCTTATCTTTTATAGGCATTCCATTTGGTAATATTATTTTACCGTTCATACTCTGGAGGAGAAACTGCAAATCTAAGTTTGTTGATGAAATGGGCAGACGAATTGTTAACTTTCAAATTATATTCTCAGTCGTACTTTCTATACTACTTTGCATCTCCCCTTTTATTGGACGTGCTTTTTTCTCAAACACACCAATCATCTTAATTGTTTTGTTTGTGGCTTATGTTGTTAATATTATTATTGTTTGCAATACCGCCGTTAAATTACACCGCAATAATTTCAACTTACTAGACTTTCCAATTCGCTTCTTATAAGTATGACGCCATAGAATTGTCGTGAAATTGGCGGTCGCCTAAACCATATAATCTCGCTTTTTTACATTTATTTCGAAGTATCTAGTTAAAACTAAATACATTATTATGAAAACTAAATGCATTATTTGTGTCTTTCTTTTTACTGGCTTAATGTTAAGCTGCGGATCTACTAAAACTGCTGATAATCCTGATGATAAATTAGTAGGTGACTGGAGCCTTATTGCTAAGGCTACACCTCAAGGAGACGTATCTATTACGATGACTATTGCTAAGAATGAAACAGGAATGTTTGAAGGTTCATTTAAGTCGTTTATGGGTGATTTTGACATGTCAAATCTCGTTTTAAAAGATGGCGTGATCTCTTGCGATTTCAATGTTCAGGGTGCTCTTTTTGAATTTAAAGGTGTATTTACCAATGACGAATTTAAAGGTGAAACATTGGGGCCAACCGAAAACTATATTACCAACGGCAAAAGAATGCAAAAATGACTCCTCCACTGTTAAAAAAAAGGAAGGGACATATTGAATATTAATCATGCTTTGTCGTAAAATTGGCGGTATCCTAAAAGCTACTTAGTTTCATTTTTGGTCTTTAATTTGTCCGTCTCTGCTTTATTATAATCTCATAGATTTTCATCACATCAAAAATCATTAATCATGAAGAAAAAAATCGGCTACTCACTGCTCACCATCCTGATAATTACAATAATCATTGGCTATATAGGCATTCGAAAATTTAATAATGCTTTATTTAAAGAAAAATCAAACTACTTAGAATATACTTCTGAATCAAAACCTATTCATTTTGATTGGTCTGGCGATTCAATAGGAGGTATTTATGAAACTCAAGCTGCTATGATAATTCCTTTAAAAATTAAAGGTTTAGCACATCACTTCTATATGCAATTTGATACAGGAGCACCTCACTCCTTTATTTATGGCAATGACTTAAAATCTTTACGTGCTATTGGATTAGACGTTAAAGAAGTTATAAAAGACGAAGTACGTTATGTAGAAAACTTAGATTTTATTCTAGATGATAATCATATAAAAGCTTCCATGATTAAGATATATCCTAATTATGGTCATTCTTTTGATAAAAACGATACCATCTCTAGAATAGGAATAGGAACCCTTGGTAGCGATTTTATTGTGAACCGTATTACTGCTATTGATTTTAAAAATCAAAAGATACAGTTATATAATGAGCGTCCAGAATGGATATCCTCCTTAACAGATTTTAAATCTTTTGATTTTACTGGGAGGCGCATAATGTTGCCTGTAACCTTGGACAATAAAGATTATGAATTCCTTTATGATTCTGGTTGCAGTGCTTTTGGGTTAATCACTATAAAAAGTCGTTTTGATAACTATACAGAAGAAAGCACCGAACAAATAAACTATGATGCTAAAAGTTGGGAAAGCAGTATTCCAATAAGAAGTAAAGTAACTGAGAAACTATTTAGTACTGGAGGGGTCAATCTAAAACTAAAGCGCGTAAGTTATGTGGATATGTATACTGCAATGCAGCCGATAATAATCCCTTTTACGCGAGTTGGTGGCTGGTTAGGTAATCAACCTTTTAATGAAAGCACTTTAATTATAGATACTAAAACTGAAGAATTTATTGTCATTAATACCTCAAAAGACAAGTAAACTTTATGAATCAGATTGAAATATACTAATACTCCACTATCTCAAACTCAGATCTCCTGTTAAGTTGGTGTTCGTCTTCGGTACACTCTAAGATTGGACAATCAATAATTGGAACAGATTCACCAAAGCTTCGATTTCATAGTTACTGGCGTTTTTAACGTATCTTGATTTTATGAGAAAAAAAGTCGAAATTCGTTAACGTCATCTATTTTTAGATTTTTAATGAGTTGAATTTCAATAATTGACATAAAATTTACAATTATTCTTAATATGAAGAAGAGAAAATATATAAATGAAATATTGGAAATAAAAAAAAGAAATGAAAGCTATAACACAGTAAATCTATTAGCAAAAGTAAAAGAAATAAAAATAATCCTTGACTCTTTTTCGAAGGATGAAAATGATTTATCCCCAGAATTGTTGAAATACATACCTATTTCGACGGTTGCATGTTTTCAATCATATTTTCGTGAGACTATAATTGATTTGATAGATATGGGTGAACCCTATTCAGAAAATATGGTTAGGTTTAATCAAGTGCAGAATGTTAAACTTGATTTTGGAATTTTAAATGAAATTAATACCAAAAAATTCACGTCAGGTGAATTTGTTTCTCATTTAATACCTTGTAATAATTTAAATGATTTTAATAAAGGGTTATCTATACTCCTTCAATCTGATTTTTTGGTTGAATTAAGAAAATTTAATTTTGATTTCGAATCACCAAATCTTTTCAAAAATGAATTCTCAGAAATTATTAAGTCCGTTAATAAATGTTTTGAATTGAGGCATATTTTATGTCATGAATTTGCATTCAATATTAATCTCACACTTAAAGAAACTAAAATTATTTACGGAAATTGTGAGAAATTTTTGCTTCACACATATTTATTCATTTCTCATTTAAAATACCCAAATCGCGAAGATCTGTCAGATGAAGAAATACTAAAAAAAGTCGAAATCGAATATTCAAAAGTTTGCGAAGAGCTTGAAGTATTAATAGAAACAATAATACAAAGAGAAATTAATAGTGATTTATCAAAATTTTTTAACGAAGAACTATTTCGGAAATCTATCGAATTATGGAGAGATTATACATCAACAAAAATAGAAGCCAAGTTTGGCATTCTTAAACTAACAAAACTAAAATTTGTTTATTTAAGTTTTATCAAATCTGAAACAAAGAAAAAAATAGAAGAGTTAAAGGAAAGTTATAAAAGTTCTCTTATTGAAAATCCTTTAAATAAAAACCCTAATCATCAGGAAGTATTAAAAGATATAATATATAAAATGTTGACAGAATAAATCAATCCTTATTACAAAATCAATATTCTACAATCTCAAACTCAGATCTCCTGTTAAGTTGGTGTTCGTCTTCGGTACACTCTAAGATTGGGCAATCAATAATTGGAACAGATTCACCAAAACCTTGAAATTTCATGCGTCGCGCATTAATGTAGCCTTCTAATGCCAAATAGTTTCTAGTCGCTTCTGCACGTCTTTCAGACAATATTTGGTTATAACGTGCCGTACCTCTAGTATCTGTATGCGAACTGATCTTTAAGTGAATATTAGGGTAGCGTTCCAGCTTCGCTGCAAGTGCATCTAAAATCAATTTAGAATCGGCTCTAATACTCCATCTATCAAAATCAAAATAAATTGGCTCTAGCTCAAAGAACAACTTACCGTCTTTCTCTACTATTGGTGGTCCTTCGGTATCTGTCAACAACTCAAAGCGTTCTGGGTCCTTTTCTTTTAAATCTTTATCAATGCCTTTCTCGGCAATGATCTGTTCCACAGGATCTATTGGCGGTGGCGGTGGCGGCGGCGGAATCTTTTTTAGATATAAAACGTGTTTCTGATCTTGTTGCTCAAGCGTTTTTACCAATTGATTGCCAGCTTTATACTCAGGGTTTTCAGCACTAAACTTGTAGTTACCTGGTAAAAGGTTTCGATTAAAACTTCCCGAATCACCTAAGGTATTAGTATACAAAACGATATTTTTTCTATCGGTTAAAATAACATTCGCATTGGCAATAGGCTCTTTGGTTTCCTGGTCTCTGACTTCAAAAACACTATTATACTCTCTCAAAAAAATCTCTCCTGTTTGTCTGAACTTAAATATATCATCACTGGCTCTGCTCCTATTGGATGAAAAGAAACCTTCGTCTTTATTAAAATAGTTTAAGTTAAAATCGTCGTATTGCGAATTGATTGGAGCGCCTAAATTAACTGGTATAGTATATACATTGTTCTGTTTCTCAGATACAAATATATCCAACATTCCCAGGCCTAAATGACCATTAGAGCTAAAGAACATATGTCCTTCATCAGATATAAACGGGAAATGTTCTCGATTCTCAGTATTAATAGTGCTTCCTAAATTTATAGGAATTCCATAAATCCCTTTATCTATTTCAACATAATAAATATCGAAACTACCAAAACCGCCTTCTTGATCAGATGAGAAATACAAACGGTTCTCGTCTGGACTCAAAGCAGGATGTTGGTATGAAAATCCGTTGATATTTATTGGTAACTTTTCTAGTTCAGACCAATAGCCATCTTCTTTTACAGATTTATATAAGTGAATATTATTATAGTCCTTATCATTAAACTCTTTCTTGCCGTTAGTAATATTACTTCGAGATACATAGAGCGTATTTCCATCTTTACTAAAGCAGAAATTACCTTCGTGAAGTTTAGAATTAATACTCTTTGGCAATGATTGTATGGTTCCAATTGTATCTAATTCTTTATCTACTCGAACGGAATAGATATCCAAGAACGATTGGTGTGTCCACTTATAGGTTTTTTTCAAGAACTGCTTAGTATCTCTATCAGAAGTAAAGAATACGTCGTCTCCGAATTTAATAGCGCCAAAATCTGATGCATCTGAATTGAATTTAACTCGATCAATTGTATAATCAGGGTTCTTCAGTTTAAAGGCTTCTATAACTGAAATAGCATCACTTTTATCAACAGATTGATTAAGATTCTTCTTATATGTTGAGAGGTAGTCTAAACTTGTTTCATAATCTCCTAAAGCAGAGAGTATCTGATATAATTTAAAATTGTACAGATTATCGTATGTCTTATCTTTTTCAGCAAAACGACCTACTGTTAGCTGTTTGAGATATAAAGCGGCTTTGCGATATTGAAACGTATTGTAATAACTTATTGCAATATTTTCCAGTGCTTTTTTATGAAACTCTTTTTGGAGTTCTTCTTCATAGTACTTGGCAGCAGTAATATAATCTCCTTTTTCAAAAAAACGATCAGCTCTCGTTTTCTTCTGCGCAAAACTTGTTTGCAAAAGAAACAGAAAGACGACATATATGATTTTTTTGAATAACATATTAGTAGAATCTTGGAGATGAATATTTTTTACTTAATCCTAATACATCAAACTTGTAAAGCAACATAAATTCGTGACTACCGTTATTAAAATCATTCAACTGACTAGTACTAAAATCATATGCATATCCAATTCTCAATGCAGACGATACGTTAAAACCTGCCAATATTGATACTGCATCTTGATATCTATAGGAAAGTCCTAGTTCAAATTTTTCATCATATAGTACATTTGCAGATACGTCAAAAGATAAAGGCGCGCCAAATACCTCCTTAACCACTACAGATGGTTTTAGCTTAAACGTATCATCTATATCAAATACATAGCCACCAATTAAAAACAAATGAATTTTATTCGTGAATACGGTTTGCTCACTAGCACTTAAATCACTTGGTATTAAATTAGGGGATGAAAGTCCTATATAGTAGTGCTGTTTAAAAACAAACACACCAGCACCTATAGCTAAATTTGTAGTACTGGTATTCTGGAAATTAGGATCAGTTGCCACGTTAGAATTCGCTGCATCAAAACTCAAATTATCAATACCTAATTTCATCCCAAAAGACATATTCAAGTCATTCTTTAGCTTGATCTTATAGGCAGCATCTATATTGAATATATTTTGACTTAGAGATAAAGGATCCCCAATTTTGTCATTGAGGTAGTTCACACTCAATTCAATTTGGTCCGTTAGCGGAACATGAGCAAAAACATTGGCAGTATTTGGTGCACCATCTAACCCGACCCATTGTGTGCGATACAAAGTCCCCACTTGCACAATACCCGATTCATTGATCATATAACCTGGGTTTACAATACTCATATTATACATGTATTGTGTGTACTGTGGTTCTTGTTGTGCATATGCAGATAGACTACATACTATAAATGCGATGTATAGTCTTAGTTTCATCTGCTCAAATAAAAATTTCCTTGAAAAGGTTCGGTTTGGTTATCCTTTGGATTGAATATATAGAAATAAACGCCAGATGGTAGCTCATCGCCTACAGTTAAAGATACATTAGATATCCCATTGAACAAGCCTGTATTATTGTTTCCTTTAAAGACAATTGTGCCGTATCTGTTAAAAATTTTAATTTCGTAGTTTGGGAAAGTATCAGGAAGGTCACACAACTCCAATTCTTCATTTTGATTATCACCATTGACAGAAATACCATCATTGATGCAATCTTCGCAACCAGAGCTTCCAAAAGGTTGTAATGTAATAGTTATTGCAGTTCGTAGAGATTCACAACCATTTGAATCAATAGCCGCGACAAAATAATCTTCACCATTGACTAAAACCGTATCTAATGATAAAGCAGTAGACGACGTATCATTATCATACCAACTATAATTAGTGGCATTGCTTACAGAAATATCATTAAGAGTTGCAGCATCTGCAACACAAAAAGAAGCATCATTTGCCGTTGGCGCTGAAACTTCTATAACTTCTATTGTAACAATTGATGTTACTGGAGAACAAATAGGGTTTCCTTCTACTTGATATTGAAAATTGTAAGTTCCTGATTGTAATAATGCTAAATCCACAGTATTGCCAGCTAAGGCATTTGTACCATCTGTATCTGCAAATACACCTCCAGAATCTGCTGAACCATCTAGTAATGTACTCAGATCAACAAATCCATCTTGCTTACACACTGTTGTTTGAATATCTGGACCAGCATTAGGTCCTTCAACTATAGTTACAGAAATTACTGATTGATTTCCTTCACAAGGACCATTTCCTGGTACGGTATAAATATAGAATCCAGCTACTGATGTACTTGGGTCAAAAGGCGCATTGCTATCCGTTGTTACAAATCCATCAGGGCCTGTCCAAGTTCCAGTATTGTCAGGATCACCTTCAATAATATTGAATAGATTCACAACGGCATCACCGTTGCAGATCTCAAAAGAGGTATCTGCTCCTGAACTATACTCTTCAAATACGGTAAAAGATAAGTCTGCACGATCTGTACATCCATTTCCAGAAGACGTTGTATATACAAAATCAAAGACCTGTTGTCCATCAATTTCTGGAACGGTAAATGGATTCTCAACTACATTCCCTGTATTATCAAACCAAATTCCTAAATCGCCTTCATACACAGATTCTGTTCCATTTGTTTCTAATAATGATATTAAATCTATTGGATTACTAATAGAAGCCTCACATAATTCATTTCCTGCCGTGTTTTCACCAGCATAATTTGTGGGTCTAATAATAATGGTTACTTGTGCTCTTTCTGAAACACATGGATTCAATGCCCCAACACTTGATCCACATCCATCAGGAACATCGTTTATAAGTTCAGGTTCTCCGTTTGGACAATTATACTGTGATGAAACTACATATTCAAATACATAGGTGCCAGCTTGTGCATTAGATAAACCTGCAAGACTAATAGTACCTAGAGCTGTGTAGTTTAAATCTCCTTCTTCTTCAGAGATAGTGCACAGACTACCGTTATTACTTTGTAATCCGAGATTAGATGGTCCGGATACCAGGTTCCAGTCGGTACATAATGTATTTGGATAATCATAAAGCACGCCGTTCTCTGTTGTAAACTCTATTAAATCATAAAGATTGACCGTTGTTAGACTATCATCTCCAACACAGAATTCTGGAGCATCGACCGTTTGTTGAAATGGTCTCAAATACTCTACAAACGTAAAACTAACCGTACTTTGATCGTTAGGACATACTGATGACCGGCTTTCAACAAAATAGGAATAATCATAAGTTACACAGCCGAATCGTTGATCGTTTAGATATAAGTTATCATATACCTCTCTTAAGTTAATAATGGAATCGTCAGGATCTGTAATTTGTCCTGTTGGGTCTGCCACTGACAACCAAATTCCTTCAATATCTTCATTAACTAAATAGTTATCACCTCGTATATCAATATCCGCGTCAAAATCTCCAGCAAGCAACTCAGTTTCACATATATTGATTCTATTGGCAGCTCCTGCAAACACTTGCCTTATAACCGAAACTTTTACTCGAGTTTCAACAGATGGCGCACATGGTGTGATACCCTCTACGGTATAGGTTAACTCAAAGGTTTCTTCATCTACCAATGGCACACCTTGTTGATATGGCACATCTGCTAGAAAGTATCTATTACCTTGTATACTAATGTAATTTGGACTAGAGCCATCATATGACCAAACTCCGTTAGCATGCGCACTAGGCACCGATAAAAGTGTTTGGTTTAAATCGAAAAATGTAGAAGAACCACATGGATCTATGCCTTCATCACAAATTTCTACATTCACATCATTAACTCCTAAAGTAGGTACTGCAACCCCAGAAAATGGACCTAAAATTACATTAACCGTCAAGACGACGTTATTAGGGCATGTAGAAGATGCATCTATTAATTGAAATTGATAATCAGTTATAGCAGTAGAAGCATTATCTAAATCCCATGTGTATAAATCTCCTGTAGGTGTGTCTAAAGCGAAGTTAAAACCTGGATCAAACCAAGTACCAGAAGCAATTGTTATCGGTGTTACGCCTGGCAAAGCATTGTAGGCATCGTACAAATTAATGATTCCATCCTCAGTTCCATCGCTATTACCATCAAGCAAGGTCATATCGCAAACCGTAATGGTCTCGATACTATTACATTGTGCTTGAATTTCCGTAATGCCTATGAGGGCTAAAACTAAAATCACTATGGTTGACTTCCCCAAATCAATAGTTTTTTAAATCGTTGCAATATATATAAAAAAATTACAAACCATCGATTAAATGCAAAAAACATCTATGAAATGCATATAATTTATTTGTAATATACTAAGCTTAGCGAGAAATCCTTAAGAAATATAAAACATAACAAACAGATAATCAATTAGTTATGAATCAAACTCATTAATTGATCCATAGACTCAAAGGTTAATGTCGCATAGTTTCTCAATTCGTCATTATAATCATGTGCTGTATACCCAAACACATCAAAATTACCTTTTTTAGCAGCTTTTACTCCAGAAAGACTATCCTCAATAACAACACATTCGTGAGGTAGAAATCCCATAGTTTCAGCCGCCCAAATGAACACTGATGGGTCAGGCTTCCATTTATTAATATCATAACAACTAAATATCTTATCTTCAAACTTATCGAGTAAACCTGTTAACGATAAGTTGAGCTTAATTTTATCAATAGGTCCACTAGATGCTACACAATATGGAATTGAAAGATCATTCAAGACGTCTTCAATTCCTTCAACAGGTTTTATGAGTTTTTTAAAAGCTTCATAACTCCGTTGTCTATAATCATTTTCGAAAGTATTAGGTAGTTGTTTATTTATAATTGTTTCAATCTTTTCAATACAACCATACAGCGAACCACCTTTAAAATGTTTCAGCGCATAAGGCAAATCAATATTAGCGTCATGTTCATTAGCCATGTCAACCAAAACACCGTTACTTATAGGTTCGCTATCCACTAATATACCATCACAATCAAAAATGACACATTTATATTTACTCATATCAAGGTGTACTGGATGAAACCTGTAGTAATTTACCATTATAGAATACATTCCCAGTAAGTGAAAAGTCGGCTATATACTGAGCCATATCTTGTGCAGATATAGGTGCTTGGTATCCTGGAAACGCTTCTTCTAGCATTTCTGTTTGTACAGCTCCTAGTGCCAAAACATTGAAAGAAGGACCGGATTCTTTGTACTCTTCAGCCAATAACTCTGTTAATGTAATCACCGCAGCTTTACTAGAACTATATGCCGATAAGCCTGGAAACTTCATACTCCCTTGTACACCACCCATTGAACTAATAGTTACTACATGGCTTTCTTTTTTCATAAAAGGAATGACCGTTCGCGTCATTTCTGATACACCAAATACATTTGTACGATAAATAAGCTCGAAATCGGTAATTGTTGTCTCAGAAAAAGGTTTACTGAGAAACGCTCCTGCATTATTAATAAGAATATCTACGTGTTTCCATTCGTCTTGAATAAAGTTAGAAACTTTAATATAATCTCCAGGTTTATTTAAGTCAAAAGAAAACGATGTAATATTATCAAAATGCAAATTGTTTACTGGGCGTTCATTACGAGAAAGTGCCAAAACATTATGACCTTGATTGGCAAATATATGAATCAATTCAAAGCCAATACCTCTACTCGTTCCTGTAATAATAATGTTCTTACTCTTCATTCATTTCGATTTCTTTGGTTGAAGAATTCATCATACCTTCCAATGCAGGAATCATATCATTCATAAATTTAGTCATGTGATTGAAATCCATTTTGTCGGCTTCGTCATCAACGTGATGATAATAGTCAAAATTCGTGAAATCGAAGGTTGAAATAGCATGGGCAGGCATCTTGAATACTTTATAGAATGAATAGTTATCCGATCGTTTGAATAGTTGGTAATCTTTTGCAGTCTTCAAAAATCCTATAATATCTTTTCCAGCATAATCATTGAGTTTCTGAGCCATGTTGGATTTTTCATAACCTGACATATAAGCCATTGATACATTTCCATTTCTTGGTACACCAATCATCTCAAAGTTAATCATAGTATACAAGTTCAGTTTAGAGTCCTTTAACCTCTTAGCTAGATCTGCGGAGCCTAAAAGCCCCATTTCCTCAGCAGAATATAAAGCAAAAATTACGCTGCGTTTGTTATTTTTTTTCTTGGCAAAATATTTAGCCCACTCTAGCACCGCAACTGTACCCGAAGCATCATCGTTCGCTCCATTGGCTATATTGTCTCCGTTTACTTCTTTACCATTACCAATATGATCATAATGTGCTCCAAGAATTACAAACTCTTTTTTAAGTTTTGGGTCATTGCCTTCTACATAGCCGATAATATTATAACCGATAATATCTTTTATCTTAAACGAATCTCTATACGTTTTGAAATACGGTTTCAATCCACTTTCTTTGAAAATATCCTCAATATATACAGCAGCCTTCTCGATACCTGGAGTACCTGTATTCCTACCTTCTAACTCATCCGAAGCTAAATACCTCATAGATGCTTCAACATCTTTTGGATTCACTGGAGTCTTGCTTTTGGTCGACTCCATAATTATATCATTCTTAGATGGTTTTGGAATTTCATTCTGGCTTGGGTCATCATTATTCATGATTACTTTTGAAGACTTGCAGGCAAAAGCCAACATTAAAATTAAAACAACTACTATATTTTTCATCTCTTTTTTTATTAAGCTTTAAAGATAAAAAAATCCTGCTTCGAGCAGGATTTGATTTAATACAATTTATAAAACCTATATCTAAACCAACATCGTTATTGGATTTTCGATATAGCCTTGTAATGTTTGCAAAAATTGCGCGCCTGTGGCACCGTCAACTGTTCTATGATCACAAGCCATAGTCAATTTCATCGTATGTCCGACTACTATTTGTCCGTCTTTAACAACAGGTTTTTCTACAATAGTTCCAACCGACATGATTGCCGAGTTTGGCTGATTAATGATTGAGGTAAAACTCTCAATCCCAAACATCCCTAAATTAGAAATAGTGAAAGTACTCCCTTCCATTTCTTGAGGTGTTAATTTTTTGTTTCTTGCGCGACCAGCATAATCTTTAACTGAGGCATTTATTTGTGGCAAAGATTGTTCGTTTGCAAAACGTACAACAGGTACAACCAAGCCATCTTCAACAGCAACAGCGACACCAATATGTACATGATTATTCAATTGCATTCTATCATCAAACCATCTAGAATTAACTTGAGGGTGTTGTCTCAAGGCCAACGCACATGCCTTTACTATCATATCATTATAAGATATTTTCGTATCGGGTAGCGAATTGTATTGCTTTCTAAACGCTATAGCATTCTCCATGTCAAACTCTACATTTAAGTAGTAATGAGGTGCAGAGAATTTCGATTCTGCTAATCTCTTCGCAATAACTTTACGCATTTGCGAATGCTTTATTTCATCAACATCTTCTTGGCCAGATGCTACAAATTTTACTACAGTACCAGCTGTGGCCATAGGTGCAGCAGATCTTGGTGTGAAATTTTCTACATCGCGTTTTATAATTCTTCCATTTTCACCTGTTCCATGGATTTGAGATAAACTAATACCCTTTTCTTCTGCTAACTTCTTGGCTAATGGTGACGCAAACAATCTACCATTTTGAGGTGTTTCAACAATGTTAGATACCACTGATTTTACTTCTGCCTTTGAGGTCTCCATTTTATGATCTTGGACAACTTCAGTTTTTGTGGTCTCAGAAACTTCTACTTTAAAGTTCTTGGCAATTGTGGAAACATCAGTTCCTTTTGGTCCTATAATAGCCAAAAGCGCGTCAACTTTGGCAGACTCACCTTCTTGTAAGCCAACGTATAGCAACGTGCCTGATTGAAACGATTCGAACTCCATGGTTGCCTTGTCTGTTTCGATTTCAGCAAGAATATCACCTTCTTCAATTTTATCGCCAACTTTTTTTAACCAAGTTGAGACAGTTCCTTCTTCCATCGTGTCGCTTAAACGTGGCATAGTTACTATGATAACTCCTTCAGGTAATTCTTCATTTCGAACAGGTTCAAAATCGATATCTGATATATCCGCTTCTATTTCTTCTCCTTCTGGAATGATATCGGACTTTTCAATTTTACTACCTACATTCAAAAGACTTGAAACATCTTCTCCTTTATCTCCAATAATCGCGAGCAATTCATCTACCTTAGTTGTTTCTCCCTCTTTCACCCCTATATGAAGTAAAGTTCCTTCGTAAAAGGATTCGAATTCCATAGTGGCTTTATCGGTTTCAATTTCAGCAAGAATATCACCTTCTTCAATTTTATCTCCAACTTTCTTCAACCATGTTGCCACAGTTCCTTCTTCCATTGTATCGCTCAAACGCGGCATATTAATTACTTCTGCCATAGCTTATAGTTTGTGTTGTAAAAATGGATAATCTTTTTGCTCGTAAACCATATCATATAATTGCTGAACGTCTGGATAAGGAGAATCTTCAGCAAATTTTTCACATTCCTTGACTAAATCCTTAACACGCTTATCAATACCTTCAATATCCTTTTTTGAAGCATATTTCTTTTCAAGAATAATATCTTTTACTTGAGTAATTGGATCAATTTTCTTGTATTCTTGAACCTCATCTTTTGTTCTGTAGTGCTGCGCATCACTCATTGAGTGTCCTCTATAACGGTACGTTTTCAGTTCTAAAAATGTTGGGCCTCCGCCTTTACGAGCTCTTTGTATCGCCTCGTCAAAAGCTTCAGCAACTTTTACAGGATTCATACCATCTACAGGACCACATGGCATTTCATAACCAAGTCCCAACTTCCATATATCCGTGTGATTGGCTGTACGTTCTACTGAAGTTCCCATAGCATAGCCATTGTTTTCACAGACAAAAACTACTGGTAATTTCCATAACATTGCCATATTGAAAGTTTCGTGCAATGACCCTTGCCTTGAAGCACCATCTCCAAAACAACACAAAGTAACAGCATCACTGTTATGATATTTATCACCAAAAGCAATACCAGCACCTAAAGGAATCTGACCTCCTACAATGCCATGACCTCCATAAAAACGATGTTCTTTAGAGAAAATATGCATAGATCCTCCCATTCCGTGTGAGGTTCCTGTAGCCTTACCATAAAGCTCTGCCATGACGCGTCTAGGGTCAACACCCATGCCTATTGGCTGAACATGATTACGGTAGGCTGTTATCATTTTATCCTTAGTCAAATCCATGGCATGCAAAGCGCCCGCTAACACAGCCTCTTGTCCATTATATAAGTGAAGAAAACCTCTTACTTTCTGCTGAATGTAAACCGCAGCAAGCTTATCTTCAAACTTTCTCCAGAACAACATGTCTTCATACCATTTTAGGTATGTCTCTTTAGTGACTTTTTTCAATCCTTTAGTATTTTAAAGCGAATAACAAATGTAACACAATAGTCATTAATGTAAAAATATAGATTATGAATTTGAGTAATCGATTACGTAAGGAAAGATCTATCAAAAATCAATGGCAATAAATCCGACAATGAACTTGATTTTACCACTTTACCTGTAGTTCCCATGAAATAAATTTCTATGGGTGATTCTTGCTTTACTTCGTATTCTGCTATGGCTTGTCTACAAGCACCACATGGTGGTATTGGAGTTAAGGTTTGAGATTGTGTTGACCCAGCTGTTAATGCCATTTTCATAATTTTATTATCTGGGTATTTTGATCCTGCATAATATATCGCTGTTCGCTCAGCACATAGCCCAGATGGATAAGACGCATTCTCTTGATTATTTCCTGAAATAATTTCGCCATTATCTAATATCAGAGCGGCTCCAACTAGAAAATTCGAGTAAGGTGCATAAGCCTTGAGTCTTGCTTCATGGGCTCTAGTCATAAGTGCCTGGACATCTTCTGGTAGTTCATCTACACTATCATAAACATACAATGTTGATTCTAGCTTTATTTCTTTCATAGGTTTGATTCTACCTTAAAAATAGGAAACTATCATAAACAAAAAAACTATTGTTTAAGAAACAATAGTTTTTTTGTTTATGCTTTTAGAGAGAGGTTAATATTCACTATACTCCTCATCTCCAAAATTAAATGTCAATGTGAATCTTAATGTATTTTCCAATGGGCTCTGTACTTTAGAGGCGGAAAACAAATACGATAAATCTATATTGATTGTTGTGTATTTGAAACCTGCTCCAAGCGCAAAGAATTTTCTAGCACCTTTTTCGTCACTTTCATTAAAAAACCCTGTCCTTAAAGCAAATGAATCTTGATAATTATATTCAACTCCTAAAGCCCAGGTAAATTCTTTCAATTCTTCACTAAATCCTCCTGGAGCATCGCCAAATGATTGGAAGACTCCTGAAATAAAACTGACATCATCATCCTTCCCTTCAACTATAATAGTTGGCTCATCGGTATCTTGTGTTTCATCACCATCTGTATCTACAAATCCTCTAATTGGTGGTGTAGGCACTAAAAGTTTCGCAAATTCTGCAGTTACTCCTAATTTGTTGTATTCATCAAAAATAAAGTCAAATCCACCACCTAATCTTAAAGTTGTTGGCAAGAAATTTTCTCTCCCCGCATCATCATATTTTATTTTTGGTCCTAAATTTTGAATAGCCCAGCCAGCTCTCCATCGACCATTAAAATCGTTGAGTGCTAATTCTTCTGTTTGATAGTAACCAGCTATATCTACAGCAAAACTGCCAGCAGCTTTCGCACTTTCGTCAACTGCTTGAATTTTCAAATCTGATCGCAGGTAGCGTAAGGCTACTGCCATTGAATATTGATCGCTCAAACGCAATGAATAAGACAAATCAAGAGTTAGTTCATTTGGTTTCTCGATTAATGCTTCTGAAAACTCATCTTGCACTATTTCAATTTCTCCAAGTGAAAAATACTTGAAACTCACAGCAAACGCACTTTTTTCGTCTATTCTATTGAAATATGTTACATTCCCAAGAAATATGTCATTTACAAGCTTGCTTAAATAAGGTGTATAACTTACGCCTATACCTGATTTGGCTTCAGAAAAAGCATATTTTGATGGATTCCATTGTTGTGAAAATCCATCAACTGAAGTCGCTACACCCATATCTCCTAACGCTGCTGCTCGAGCATCTGAGGCAATGAGCAAAAACGGTACTCCTGTTGTAATTACTGATGTTTGATTATCGAAAACTATGGTCTCTTGAGCCTTAGCGTGAAATGCAAACACTAAAGCAATGGCTATTAAAATTTGATTCTTCATTGGGTTATTTTGTTTAACAAATATATATTTTTCTTAGAGGATGACAAGTTTCTCATACTTTTCAACCGTTTTATTTAATTGATTTGATCTCACTGTTAACTTATAGACATACACGCCTTTACCTATTTTTTCACCAAAATCATCTCTACCATCCCATATAAGGTTTCTTGACAAGCTACTCACTGCTTTCCCACTTGAATTAGTTTGTCCATTTATGGTTTTAACCAATTTTCCCGATACAGTGAATATCTGTACCGAAACGTCTAAAGCATCAGAACTATTGTGATTGAACCAAAATTCTGTATAATTAATAAATGGATTTGGGTAGTTCAATACATTGTTTATAACGAGTTCTTGATCTTTATCGTGTACAATAAATTGAATATCTGATGTAGAAGAGTTGTTATAAACATCCCATGCTTTTAGAGTTAAAGTATGTAATCCAGGTTCTAAATCTCTTAAAGGGTATGTTACTGTTCCTCTTTGATACACATCTAACTCGGTTTGATAATAATCATTTAAAACAAACTGATTAGTTTCATCTCCATCTATTATAGCAACAATATCATGACCAATGCCACTAGCCGTATTAATCCCATTTTCATCTTCAAGTTTAGCTAATAATGTAGGTGATTCATTAGTAATTCCTCCTGACACAAAGTTTTCGTCATTCATGAATAACTGAATTGTTGGTCCTATATTATCTTCAGGTGCATTTTCATTTAAACCGCCAATACGTATATCAGTACTTGCTCCTGCTTGATCACCTAACGGATTCTCAGTTTTTGCATAAAAGCTAATTCTCCCATTATCTACAGGAATGCCAATATCTCTCGGAACCACGAAATTAAATGAAAAAACACCATTTTGAACGGTAGCTTGCCCTCTAAAAATTATTTCACCCAAAGTTTCAAAATCAAGCTGTATAATTGGTCCTGTACCATTTTGATTTTGTCGAGTTCCATCATTTGCTAGTGTTTGTCTTGCAACTTTCTTATCGTATATAGTTGTAGACAAAATACCGTTATAATCATTAATCAAATTGCCAGATGCATCTACCACTTCTCCTTCAATCTTAGCAAAACTTAATGCTTTCAATGTGTCAATCGCCTGACTAACTGGAATGTCATTCACTGTGGTTAATCTAATATTTGGCTTAGGAAAAGCTAATTTCATCGCTGGATCCCCTATAAAGAAAACCAATCTCTTTTGATTTATGTTAGAAATCAAAGGGTCCGTTTTTGTTAGCCTCAACGCTTCCGCCATTGTAGGGTAATTATTGGAACCAAACGAAAAAAGATATTTACCTAATTCATTATTAAATGTCACTCCGGTAGTCACAAATACTTGTCTTGTAGTTGTAATCAGCGCAATAGCTCCTCCTCCTGTATTCCAAAAAGTAAACTCGCCAGCCGAAGGTCTTTGGGGATTATCAAATTTTGTGTATTCACAAGTGACAGTTACAAAACAGTTGAATTTACATATATTCCTTAAGTTTCTTGCATCTGGTTGCTCAAAAATTCTTTCTTTAGCTAACCCATCTTCTCCTCCATGACCAAAATAATTAACCACTAAAGCTCCAACTTCAATCGCATCTGCCAATGCTTTAGTTACGGCGGGATAACGATCTCCGCCTGCCGAAGCTTCCTGAACATATGAATCTGAATGAATCTTAATAGCATTAATAAATGGTTTCTCCGTTGACACTTCGTCTGCAATATCATTAGTAGTTCGCTGTAAAACTTCTTCCCAATAGACATCAACATCATCAGAAACAACTACAAAATTATTCCTCCAACTCCCATAAGATTCTTCTTGATAATAGAGTTCAACCTTATCAACTATCTCCTTAGCCCTTTGAGGAGTTTCCACGATAATACGCCCTAAGGCTATGTCTAGCCTATCCGAATTAGCCATTGTCCCCTCATTTGCATCCATCATCCCATAAAAATCATCTGAAACAAAAGAATTAGTCAAGTTAAAACTACTATATGCGTGCCAAGACGGCACAACATTGGTGTTTCCGGGAACTCTATCTTTATAATCATAAGAAGTGTCTCCAAAAAGACATAAATACTTCAACCTGTTTTGAGGAATACTGGCATTATCATAAACATATTTGACCAAGTTTCTTATGGCCCCTACATCTTGGTTACCAGAACTAAACTCAGTATATATCTCGTCTAAATCAACAACCTTAACATTCAATTCGTATTGCTTCCTATTGATCTCTGCTAGTCGATT
The DNA here is from genome assembly GCA_014238425.1 of Flavobacteriaceae bacterium. GTDB lineage: Bacteria > Bacteroidota > Bacteroidia > Flavobacteriales > Flavobacteriaceae > JABABD01. The sequence goes on from JABABD010000008.1 coordinate 69,684, forward strand.
TGCCTGAGTCATATAATTACTTCGAGCAACGATGATATAATCTATATCTTCAAATTGTCCTTGAGCATTCTGAAAAATGGTTCCTTTTATATTTTGATTAGTAACTGATACATTCGAATCTGATAAAGGCGCGTAATAGTCCGAAGGATCAACAGCAATATATTCTCTTTGAGAACCCATTGTCGCTGTGAAGCTAAAATTAGAATCAGAATCGCTATTGACTGCATTGGCCACGTTATATATATCTGTAATGTCCCAAACTTCAGAAATATTTGAAGCATTAGCAATAGTGTATTGTGCAACACCTGCCTGCAACGCTACACTATAATTCTTGAACATGAATTGTTTATCAATATACCTAAGTTGACTAGTAGCTTCTAAAGAAATAAAATCTAAATATGCGTTTGCACTTGGATTACCATTATTATTGAAATTCAACCCAACATTAATGGTACTTGAACTTGAATTAATGTTGCCATCAAAAGAATCGCCATCTGCCAATATAGGATCATCTATTGCTTGATAAGAAAACGACGTTATATTGCTACCATTAACGGTTAAATCCATTGTTGTTGCAGATTCGGCCACTGCTGCTGTAAACACTCTTAACTTAACTGGTTCTGCAGTGACTAAATTAGGGAATTCGAATTCGAAATTCTGTTCGTTATCAACACCAAAACGATTGCCAAACCAGCGTCTTCCAATTTTCACAATACTCACCTCGTCTAGTTCATGGTACTGGTACTCTGAATAAGTATCTATGTTTAGGTCAGGAGTTCCTATTGGTTGATTGAATCCTGATATTCTTTTTCCTTGTCCAGAACTTATGTTCACATAGTAATATGATTTATCTGTAAAGGCATTGATATTGGTATTACTCTCTTGATTAAATCTATCCGTACCTTCAGCATAAAACAAAATATAATCATCATTATTAAAAACACCATCTTCTTCTCCAAATAACTGAATAGCATTCTCAGTAAGATCTAGTGGATAAGGTTCTGAATTAGCCAAAGGAAGCATACATCCACCATTACCAAATATCTTAATTGTTTGAGGATCTATAGTATTGAGATTAACTCCTAGACTCTCTAGAAAACTTTTAGAAATTCTATGAACTCCGGATTGCTCAACATAAAAACGATACCAATTACCATTTTGCAGAACAGAATTTGTTATAACTCTTGAAGCCGTCAAGCTTCTATTATTAGTAGTGCTAGATTGAAAATCAAATTTAATGCGAAAAGAAGTTATTTTTTTAAAGTGTCCCTTATCATTTATGATTGGAGATAACTCAAAATATGCGTAATTGATATCTCTGGCTTTTGTATTCACTAAAGAATACTTAAGTTGTTCAGGTATTGAACCAACATCAAGGTTTTTTAAATCAGCCTTAGAAATATCTGCATACGTGACATTACTTAATTGCACAGAATTTCCCCTAACCAATCTTTGGCTCTTCCATTGCTTTATAAACTTAAGGCCTGCATCATAATCAAAATTATATGATTCCTTTTGAAAGGAAGGAAGTTCTATTTTAGCACCGGTAGATTCCAATACTTTAGTACCTTCCCAATGTATAGTAATAGTTTCTTGTTGAGAAAAGGCCTGTAGAAATGTAGTAAGGGCAAATAGTAAAGTTATCTTCTTCATTGCATAATTAACGCTAATTATTGTGGCTTATTATGGCTCATATATCAATAATTAATATCAAGTTTCAAATTTACCAATAATAAATAAGTTTTAAGATCGTTAGTATAGGAGATTTTAGCTCTAAAATGAATAAAAAGTCCGTTGTAATGTGTTAAAAATAGGATGAAATACACTTTTTTTGCATGAATTTCTTAAAAAAAGCTTTGGATTTTACCTATAATTACTATATTGCGACACCAAAAATATTTAGCTTACTTAAAATTATGGATATGAAAAAAGTCTTAACATTCAAGACCTTGCTAGTTTTAACACTCTCGATAGTGGTTGCTAGTTGTAGTAAAAAGTCTGGTTCAGATAAGAACAGTTCTCGTGCAACTGGATGGAAAATCAACTCCAAAGATGGTGGTTTTCAATACAATACCAAGTTCAAGGAACAAGAAACTGCTCCTGGATTGGTTTTTATCGAAGGTGGTACTTTTACCATGGGTCGCGTACAAGATGATGTCATGCATGATTGGAATAACACTCCAAATCAACAACATGTACAATCGTTTTATATGGATGAAACCGAAGTCACCAATAAAATGTATCTAGAATATCTGGATTGGTTGAAGAGGATTTATCCTCCAGATAATCCAAATTTCAGAGAAATATACCACGGTGCTTTACCAGATACTTTAGTTTGGAGAAATAGGTTAGGTTATAATGAAGTAATGACCAACAATTATTTACGTCATCCAGGTTATGGAGAATACCCTGTTGTAGGTGTTAGTTGGATACAAGCTACTGAATTTGCTACTTGGAGAACGGATAGAGTAAACGAACTTTATCTTGAACAGAATGGCTATCTAAAAAGAGATGCACGATTGACGGATGCAACAGCTGAAGCCAACTTTAGTACTGAAACATACATCAATGCACCAGCAGAAACATATGGCGGCAATGAAGACGTATTATCGGGTGGAAAAAGAAAGACACAAACCAATGCTGCAGGGGAAGAAATTAATAAATATGCGAGAAGAGAATCTGGTATTGTCTCTCCCTATTACAGACTGCCAACTGAGGTTGAATGGGAATATGCCGCTTTAGGCTTAAGTGAATTAAGAAACTATAACACATATCGTGGTCGTAAAAAATATCCTTGGGATGGTCAATATACACGTTCTGGTAAAAGAACGAAACGTGGAGATCAATTGGCTAACTTTAAGCAAGGTAAAGGAGATTATGGCGGAATAGCTGGATGGTCTGATGATGGTGCAGATATCACTGGCGAAGTAAAATCTTTCGAGCCAAATGACAATGGTCTTTATGACATGGCAGGTAATGTAGCCGAATGGGTTGCAGATGTTTATCGCCCTATAGTAGATGATGAATATAATGACTTTAACTATTATCGTGGCAATGTATATACTAAGAATGCTATTGGTGAAGACGGGAAAGTTACTGTGGTAAGGGTTGATTCTATTGTTTATGACACATTACCTAATGGAAGAATTGTAGCTGTTAATCTTCCTGGCGAAGTACAACAAGTTGCTGTTGATGAAGCTGAAACATATTTAAGAACTAACTTCTCTACTAGCGACAATAGAAACTATAGAGATGGAGATAAACGATCTTCTCGTCAATTCGAAGGCTTCAATGATGAAGACGAATATGGAGAAAACACTGGATCAAGTAAAATGTATAATGCACCAAGACATAAAGTTGATGCCGATACATTGGGAAATATGGTCCGTCAGTATGACAAATCAGATAAGAGAACATCTCTTATTAACGATGAAGTAAGAGTTTATAAAGGAGGTTCTTGGAAAGATAGAGCATACTGGTTAGATCCAGCCCAAAGACGTTATTTCCCACAAAATATGGCAACCGATTATATAGGTTTTAGATGTGCAATGTCTAGAGTAGGTTCTAAATCTAAAGGAAAGAAGAAAGCAAGAAAGTAATATTATTTTGTTCAAAAAACATATAAAGAGTCCTAGCAATCCTGTTAGGACTTTTTTATTACATTTATTTAATGAAATATACCATATCAATATATCAACCAAAATGACAAATGGCCTATTACATCTGATAAATAAAAGCAATAGACATTACAAATGACAATTAAACAACTACATCAACTATTTCTTGGTAGCAAAGGCATATCTACTGACACAAGGAAAATCTCCAAAGACATTCTGTTTTTTGCTTTAAGAGGCGATAATTTCAATGGAAATAAATTTACTGAAGAGGCCTTTCTAAAAGGAGCTTCCCATGCGATAATAGATGACATTGAATTTGCAAAATCTCCTAAGACAATATTGGTTGACGACGTATTGCAAACGCTACAAGAATTGGCTACATTTCATAGAAATTATCTAAACCTCCCCATTATATCTTTAACAGGAAGTAATGGAAAGACCACTACCAAAGAGCTCATAAATGCAGTGCTTTCAAAAAAACACAAAACCGTTGCCACTAAAGGCAATCTGAATAATCACATTGGCGTTCCGCTAACGCTTTTGTCCATGACTAAAGACACAAGCATAGGAATTGTTGAAATGGGTGCAAACCACTTAATGGAAATAGATCAACTATGTAAAATAGTACAACCAAATTATGGCTATATCACTAATTTCGGAAAGGCACATTTGGAAGGTTTTGGAAGTATTGAAGGTGTTATTAAAGGTAAAAGTGAACTTTATGATTATCTATTGAAAGACAACAAGTATATATTCTTAAATGCCGATGACTCTATTCAAAAAGAAAAATTAAACTCGCACATAAAAAAAATTGGGTTTAGTCAGAACAATTCTGAATTCTATATTATTAGAATGACTAATTCAAAGCCTTTTGTGAAAGTATTTGTAGAAGATGTTACTATAACATCAAATCTAATTGGCTCTTATAATTTCACGAATATTGCAGTTGCCATACTTATAGGTAAATTCTTTAATATTGAATTAGATGATATTAAAGAGGCTATCGAAAACTATGTCCCTACCAACAATCGCTCTCAAATTTTAGATAAAGGCTCTAACAAAATCATACTCGACGCCTATAATGCCAATCCTACCAGTATGAAGGCTGCGTTAGAAAGTTTCAGTAATCTTTCAGGAAGGAATAAAATTGCAATTCTAGGCGATATGTTTGAGTTAGGCGAAGAAAGCAAAAAAGAGCATCAATATATTGTCAATCTAATTGAAACATTAGAATTTGATCAAATATATTTAGTAGGAGAAAATTTTTATACAACAGAGTCAAGCAAATCTTATATACACCATTTTAAATCTTTTAATGAATTAAAAGTAGCGTTAAATGGTAAATTAATTAAGGACGCGTCAATATTAATAAAAGGATCGCGAGGTATGGCTTTGGAAAAAACCTTGGACTTTTTATAAAACAAAAAATCCTAATACAAATACGCATCAGGATTTTACTTTATGTGGGTCATACTGGATTCGAACCA
>JABABD010000023.1 GCA_014238425.1 Flavobacteriaceae bacterium
AAAGAATGAACATAGCACCAATACCATAATCGCTATATGTAAAGGTACCATCTGGGTTTTCAGTAAAAGAAGTAGCGCCTTTAAATTCATACATAACATCTCTAAAGCCTTGTACTGTTGTCAGCAAAGTCAACCAGGTTGGGTTAGGTGCGCTGTCGAAACTAGTATCGTTAATCAATGTACCCTTGTAGGCCATATATGTTGAATCCGTAAAGTGTACTTGTTCACCTAAGCCCTCTCGCACTTTTAAGTAATACAGTTTATATTCCACATCCGATGTTCCATCAGAAACCGTTTTACTAATAACTTGACTTAGTAAGGGTGTTTTATCGCTATTAGCTCCGGCAATAGTGTCAAAAACAATTTGCAAGTCCATTGTATTAGGGTTTGCCTCGAATTCTTCATAGTTATAGAAGTGTGTTGAAAGAAATTCTTCAATACTATCTAAATCAGCCTCATACTGTACTGCTCTATCGCGAATTGGCACAGATACTGGACCTCCTTCATCATCTTTTTTACAAGAGTTCATAGCCAATCCTAAAACCAAGAATGCTATTATATAATGTCCTAATTTCATTAATTATTTTTTTATGGTTTTCTAATATGATAAGTATCACTCTAACTTACCATTATTGCTTATTTTTGAGGCTGCAAGATACAATTTTATCTTTTGCACAGACAACTATAATAACGCCAAATTCTGTTAAATTATATGCGGATTGATAAATATTTATGGTGTGTTAGGTACTATAAAACAAGAAATATCGCCTCCATTGCTTGCAAGAAAGGTCAGGTTAGAGTCAACGATATCATTGTAAAACCTAGTCGTGAAGTATATCCGCAGGATAAGATTACATTGCGGAAAAACCAAATAAATTATAGCTTAGTAGTTAATGATATTCCACCTAATCGTGTAGGTGCTAAACTTGTAGATATTTATAGGACAGATACAACACCTAAAGAACAATTTCAAGCGCAAGATTTACTAAAACTTGCAAAAGATCATTACAGAAAAAAGGGTGTTGGCAGACCAACTAAGAAAGATCGAAGGGATATTGATGAGTTTTATGACGAAAATGAATAAAGAGTTTTTATATTTGAAAAAACCGCTTGGCTCATGTCCACTTCTAATAATATTATACTAGATCATAAGGAAATAGTACATAAAATAAGGCGCATAGCCTATCAAATTTATGAAAGTAATACTGATGAAAAAGAAGTTATTATTGCAGGAATTGATTCTAATGGCTATGTCTTAGCAAAAAAAATTAAATCAGAACTTGCAAAAATTTCAGATATAAACCCCATTCTCTGTAAAGTAACTATTGATAAAAAAGAGCCTAGGAATGCTATAATTACTTCTATCAGTTTAGAAGATTTAAATTATAAGTCACTCGTTTTAGTTGATGATGTCTTAAATTCTGGAACGACCCTCATTTATGGTGTTAAGCATTTTTTAGATATCCCATTAAAACAATTTAAAACGGCCGTTCTAGTAAATAGAAATCATAAAAAATACCCTGTCAAAGCTGACTTTAAAGGTATTTCTTTATCTACATCACTAAAAGAACATGTTACTGTTATTCTCGAGGGAAAAAATTATCAAGTATCATTGCAGTAAGTTAAAAACCATTTCCTCAACCATGTCTTTTGATAATTTACGGTCTACATTAATGATTCTCTGAGCACGATTATAATAGAAACTTCTTTCAAAAAGGTGTTTTCCAATAAATTCTTGTAATTCGCTAATGTTTTCTAAATGACTTATTAATGGTCTTTGATTTTTTTCAGCTAATAGACGATTTGAAAGAGTATCAATAGAAGCCTTTAAATAAAAGCTAATCGTATTATCAGAGTCATTAATGATTTTTAAATTCATTCCATAGCATGGTGTTCCTCCACCTAGACTTAACACTACGTTCTCTTTTTCATCAAGTAATTTTTTAAGATACAGGGATTCCATTTTTCTGAAATAGATTTCTCCTTTAGTTTCAAAAATATGAGAAATAGAGCTATTTTCTTGTTCTTCTATAAAAGAATCCAAATCAATAAATTCATATTGAAGTGCTTTAGATAAATCTCTTCCAATTGTAGATTTTCCTGAACCCATATAGCCCATTAAAATGACTTTCATGACAGCTTATTTATTGATTTTAAAGGAATAACATTGAGACGCATTTCTTTCAACAAATTTATATTAAAAAAGTATTGTAATATAATATTATTGCTCTTATATTTGCACCCGCTAAGACAAAACTTAGCAATACTTATTGACCTGGTAGCTCAGTTGGTAGAGCATCTCCCTTTTAAGGAGAGGGTCCTGGGTTCGAGCCCCAGCCAGGTCACAAAAAAGTTAGGCATTTGCTTAACTTTTTTTATTTTTACTGCATTACAAATGCGCACGTGGCGGAATTGGTAGACGCGCTAGCTTGAGGGGTTAGTGACCATTAGGTCGTGGAAGTTCGAGTCTTCTCGTGCGCACTTTAAACCCTCGATTACTATTTTTCGTATATATTTTAAGATTCGTCTAGTTACTATAGATGTTGTAATTTCATCTCAAACATTTAATTCTTGAGAAAAACCATTTCTATAATAGGTTCAGGATTTTCATCCTTAGCGGCTTCATGTTACCTTGCTCAACAAGGTCATAAAGTTACTATTTTTGAAAAAAATAATACCATAGGTGGCAGGGCCAGACAACTAAAAAAAGATGGTTTTACATTTGACATTGGTCCAACGTGGTATTGGATGCCTGATGTTTTCGAACGTTTTTTTAATGATTTCAATAAAAAACCATCAGATTATTATACTCTAAAAAAATTAAATCCTGCTTACAGCGTTTATTTTGGAAAAGACGATTGCATTTCAATTGAAGACTCGCTAGACAAAATTTGTGGCGCTTTCGATAGAGAAGAACCTGGAAGTTCAAAAAAACTAGTCACATTCATCAATAAGGCAAAAAACAATTACGACGTAGCTATAAAAGACTTAGTGTATCGACCGGGTGTTTCACCATTAGAATTGGTAACTCCAGTGACTGTAAAAAAAATAAATCAATTCTTCAGCACCATAAAGAATGAAGTCAGAAAAGAATTCAAGAACAAAAAGCTTATTCGAATTCTTGAATTTCCAGTACTGTTTTTAGGTGCGAAACCTAGCGACACACCTGCCTTTTATAGCTTTATGAACTACGCTGACTTTGGGCTAGGCACATTTCATCCAAAAAAAGGTATGTATCAAGTGATACTCGCTATGGAAAAACTTGCAAAGGAACTTGATGTCTCAATAAAGACCAATCATCCCATCGATAAGATACTAGTAAAAAATGGCATCACCACAGGCATATCATGTAATGGAACCCTATACCGATCTGATGTGGTTTTAAGTGGTGCTGACTACCATCATTCTGAAACATTATTGGATAGAAAATATCGACAATATTCTGAAGTATTTTGGGAAAAGAAAACGTTCGCTCCTTCGTGTCTCCTATTTTATGTTGGATTTAACAAGAAACTCATTAATGTTGAACATCACACCTTATTCTTTGATGTGGATTTTAATATACATGCCGAAGCTATATATGATAACCCGAACTGGCCAGAAGATCCATTATTTTATGCAAGTTTCCCTTCTAAAACAGATGTTGGTGCAGCTCCTAAAGGAAATGAAGCAGGAATTTTCCTAATTCCATTGGCTCCTGGCATAGAGGACACCAAAGAAATCAGAGAACGTTATTTTACTAAAATAATGACACGGTTTGAAACGTTGACATCTCAAGAGATTAAAGAGAACATTATTTTTAAAGAATCATTTTGTGTGAATGATTTTATCAAAGATTACAATTCATATAAGGGTAATGCCTATGGTATGGCCAATACCTTATTACAAACAGCCTTTTTAAGACCAAAATTAAAAAGCAAGAAAGTAAAAAACCTATTTTTTACAGGTCAATTAACAGTTCCAGGACCTGGTGTTCCGCCATCATTAATTTCTGGAAAACTAGTAGCAGAACTAATACATAAAGAAACTAATTAACATACATGAAAAGTTTATTCGACTCTGTATCCCATGACTGCAGTAAGATTGTTACTCAATCTTATAGCACTTCTTTTTCGTTGGCTACAAAAATGCTCTCAAGGTCAATTCGTCAGGATATTTATAATATTTATGGATTTGTGCGGTTTGCAGATGAGATAGTCGATACGTTTCACGAGTATAATAAAGAACAGTTATTTAATAATTTTATTGAAGATCTAGAAGATGCCTTGGTCAATAAAATCAGTCTGAATCCTATATTGAATTCTTTTCAACATACATTTCATAATTATAATATTGACAAGAAACTGGTGGATGCTTTTCTTAAAAGTATGCGACTAGATCTACGCAAACAAAATTATTTAACAAATCAAGAATTCAGAGATTATATCTATGGCTCTGCCGATGTTGTTGGACTCATGTGTTTAAAAGTTTTTGTACAAGGAGACGACATAAAGTATGAGGAATTGAAAAATTGTGCCATGAGTTTAGGATCAGCCTTTCAAAAAATAAATTTCCTAAGAGATTTAAAAGTGGATTTTGAAAATTTGAATAGAACTTATTTCCCGAACACAAATTTGAGTGCATTAGACGAAGATTCAAAACAACGTATCATTAATGACATAGAAATAGATTTTTCAAATGGATTAAATGGCATTCATAAGCTACCAGTTGAAGCTAAATTCGGAGTTTTCATGGCGTATAGATACTATTATCAATTATTAAAGAAAATAAAAAAAACACCTGCTCTAAAAATCAAAAATTCTAGAATACGTGTCACAGATTATAAAAAAGTTGAGCTCTTAACACGCAGCTATGTGAAATATCAATTAAATTTGATTTAACTATGGATACCGTTTATTGGACATTGGTTTTTTTTGGAACATTTTGCATCATGGAATTTATGGCTTGGTTTACTCATAAATTTGTAATGCATGGATTTCTATGGTCGCTCCACAAAGATCATCATAAAAAGAATCATGATTCTTGGTTTGAACGCAACGATGTCTTTTTTATTTTCTATGCCCTAGTGAGTATGACTTGCTTTTATTTATGGAGTTATGAAGGAATCTGGTATTGTTTACCCATTGGTTTAGGAATACTTGCCTACGGTATTGCATATTTTATAGTACATGATATTTTTATTCATCAACGCTTCAAAATGTTTCGAAATGCTAATAATTGGTATGCAAAAGGCGTAAGACGAGCTCATAAAATGCATCATAAGCATCTAGATAAACAACATGGCGAATGCTTTGGGATGCTTTTTGTACCGTTTAAATATTTTAACAAATAGGGATGAACTACCTCTATTTATTGTTGGATTTAGGTTCTCTTTTAATTCCTTTTCTGTTTAGCTTTCATCCGAAATTAAAATTCTATAAAAAGTGGAAAGCCTTGTTCTTGGCCATACCAATTACAATGCTAATATTTATTCCATGGGACATTCTTTTTACACAGCATGGTATTTGGGGATTTAATGACACCTATTTTCTTGATATTAAAATTCTTGAATTACCTCTTGAAGAATGGCTCTTTTTCATTTGTATCCCATATGCTTGTGTGTTTACACATTATGCTCTTCTGTCCTACTTTCCTAGCCTAGGATTATCGTTATTTAGCACTCGTTGGATAAGCTACATTTTATTGAGTATCATGTTAATACTTACTGTAATAAATTATAACAAATGGTATACTTTCATTAACTTCTTGTATGCTATTATTGTTTTAATCATCGCACTAAAGTTTAACATAGAATTACTTAGAAAATACTACATCACTTTTTTAGTGATATTGATTCCTTTTTTTATTGTGAATGGTATATTGACTGGAAGTTTTATAGATAATCAGATAGTTTGGTATAACGATGTTGAAAACCTAGGCATCAGGATATTTACTATACCCATAGAAGATACTGTATACGCCTTAACACTTATATTGACAAACCTTCTATTCGTTGAGTATTTTCAAAACAAATTAATCAGCAATTAACACATCTAAGGTCTCTCTAACATCTTGGCTATTCCAATTTGCAGCGCCCGATTTATCAATTATTATCGTACCAGCTTTATTAATGATAAAAGTTCTTGGAATACTACGCGTCTGAAGGTCTTCTGGAATATCAGAAATTGGTTTATAAATCTTAAATGTATAGTCATGTTTATCCAAGAATCTTTGAATGACCTTCTCTTTTTCTTCCGATACTAATAAGAATTCTATCTTATCGCCATAATCATTATACAATTTTTGTAGAGCAGGCATTTCAGCAATACAAGGAGGGCACCAGGTTGCCCAAAAATTGATCAAAATAACCTTGTCTTTAGCCTCAGAAAAATCATATACTGAATCGTTTAACGACTTTAGTCTCCAATTGTAATCTATTATCTGCCTCCTATCATCTTCGGAAACCACAGAAGGGCTGAACATGGCCAATCCTTTATGTAGAAATACTTGAATAGGTTGTCTTGTTTGCGGAATAATCATTAGCAAAATAATGATGACAAAAACAATATTAGAAACTCTTGGTTTGTTAAATCTCATAAATATTAAATAAAAAGAAGCGCAACTTCTAAGTCGAAGTTACGCTTCTAATCTAACAAAAAACAAAGTTTATCTAGTTACAGATCCCGTTGGTAATGATGCTAAGTTCAAACCGAATGGATGCGTAGAAGGTGCCGTTTCTGTACCTGCAGTTCCTACCAAAGGCTTCATGGCAAAAGGTGCTGGTGAATTATCTGGCACTGGTTCAACAGAGATTACAACCGTTCTATTTCTAATATCAAGCGGAAATGTTTCTCCTGCAGGTGCATTTAAAAAGAAATCTTCTCCAGGAACAGGTGGGCCTGCATTGTTTTGAGTACCGCTAAAAGGATTTCCACTATCTACCATATTGAAAGCTGTAAAGGTTCCTGTTGTAATAGGACCTGTATCTCCAATAACCCATCCTTCATAAGCCCAACCAGCTGGCAGTGTTGGCAACACAAAATTAGGTGTTGGTGGCATGCCAGGCGTACCAAACCATACGCCGTATATATCGTTCATATTATTAGTACCTGTTTCATCTGTAGGTGTTCTTAAGAAAAAATTTCCTGAAGCGGTGCTAAAATCGCCCACTATTCCTGAGCTAACGGTTGCAGAATTACCAGAAAAAGCACCTTGTAGTAATTTAGTTGCTGCCGGCGCTGGATCTGGGTCAATTGTTGGTTCAATACTTAAAACAAAAGCTGTCGCAGTACTTAATTGAGTAGCATCTACTGCAAATGTTGTTGCAGATAATGCTCCCGATCCATTTACTGTGAAGGTTCCGGTGGATACTGGAGCACCTCCAACAATTACCCAACCTTCGTATACAAAGTCAGATCCAAGGTCTTCCAGACCGTTTAAATTCAATGTTAAATTTTGGGTAGTAGGTCCGTTGTCATCATCACTACTACAAGAAGTGGCTATTAATCCTAATGCCATAACTCCTAAAACAAGTTTTTTGATCATTGCTGAAAATTTTTAAGTTCATAATTACATTATGACTCAAAATTACTGCTCAAGCATTACTTAAAATGTTAGGTAGCTAACATTAGGCAATTTTTTCGAAGAATCTTATTTCATTTCTGTTAAAGTCGAGAATATTATCTTCCTTCATTTCATTCAATAAGATATTAAGCGTAGGTCTAGATGTGCCAATTAATGAGGCAATATCCTTTTGTGTATAAGGATGTTTTACAACATGATCACCAGTTTTTGGACAATTATAACCATAATCGTTGCATAATTCATCTAAGAATTCTACCAATCGTGTTTTCGCATCTTTGAAAAGTAAAAGCTGAAGACGGCGTTCTAGTTTTTTGAATTTAAATCCAATAAATTTATATACTTTAAAGCTAAAGCTTTGATTATCTCTCATTAATTCATGCATAGTTTTTACCCCTATCTGGCAAATTGAGGTGTTATTATCTATACTTTGCGCAAATTCGTCACGCTTATTTTCACCAAGAATCGCTTTTTCGCCGAATAATTCGCCACGAGTCAATATGGCTTTCACAACTTCATCTCCTTCTTCAGAATAATAACCAATCTTAACTTTACCTTTTTCTATTAGATATACTTTATTGGCATTATCTTCTTCAAAGTAGATATAATCTTTCTTCCTATAAGCATCTAAATCGTGCTCTGACTTATATTTCTTGAATTTGTGCGGACAAAGGATATTAAACAAGTTAACATCTTCAAAAACCCAGAGTGAGCTCATAATTATTGCTTTTGTTAGTTGCAGCTATGTCGTCCAAACACCACTAACCTTACATTGATAACGAAAAAACTTCAGATAAATTTCTGCCGTGTTAAAAAAAATCCTTGTCATAGAATAATCAAATACCAGAATAATTGAAATTTATCAGAATAGACAAAAACTATCATTAACAAAATTTTAATATATGAAAACTATTAAATGTAAGCTGGCTAACATTTGACCTGTCATATGCTTTCAATATTTGCGGTATGAAAAAATAATAACTCAATTAAAAAAATCATGAAAAAATTAAATTTATTACTGGTATTTACCATTGCTGCTTTCTTAATGGCATGTAGTAACGATGATGATAACACGACAATTACAGATCCAAATGACCAAGGAACGGCAGAGGCAAGCATCATTCTAAACGAAATTTCCTTTTTGGGAAGTGATCGTGTAGAAATAAAGAACATCGGAACAACCACAAGAGATGTTTCTGGATATTGGTTATGTTTAGGACCTGGTCAGTATTTTAATCTAGCTAATCTTACAGCTGTTAGTGGAAGTACAACATTAGATCCAGAAGGACTTCTTGTTGTCGAACTCAATTTACCTGATACAGATGGTGGTCTAGGTTTGTACAAAAACAATGACGGGTTTGCAGATGCAAACAATATTATTGATTTTGTCCAGTGGGGTACTGGAGGAAGCCCACGTGAAAATGTAGCCGTGACGGCAAATATTTGGACTGTTGGAGATTTTGTTCCTGTTGTAAGTGTGGCCGGAGCCAGTATTGAGTTCGATGGAGAGGGAAATAGCTCTACGGATTGGAGTCAAGAAAACAATCCATCGTTTGGAGAACAAAATGACTTCGTTACACCTACAACCACATTTAGTGTAACAATATCTAACGTCACTAATTACTTGAATGCAATAGTTTTCAACACACCTAATGACGCTACTAATCCTGGTCCTGTACCTACTGTAAATGGTTCGTATTCAATACAATTTAAAGCAGTTCCAGGAGCTAAATTGAATTTTGTTACAATGTCTGCAGCTACGAATGATTGGTTCTTTGCACCTTTAGGTGGCGGCATTAATCTTTGGGAAAACGGTAATGTCGTAACTGGAGATGTTAGTTCTCAAATATATCTATGGGATGCAGGTACTGAGGAAGAAGATCCAACAACCATAGCAACAGTGCCTGATGGAGAAACAGCTGGCGACCCAGACGATGATACAAGTATTAGAGTCGTTGAAACAGATGTTACAAGCTATCTGCGTACTGAATTAGCATATGACGCCGCATCGAGATACTTCACGCTTACATTAACAAATCTTATGGGAGCCGCAGGAAGTGTACCTACAGTATTAACTCCTGGACTAGTAGTATTACATGCTCAAAACAATCCGTTCTTTACATCTGGGCAGTCAGATCGAGGTGTTGGCCTTAAGGGTATTGCTGAAGCTGGAAACCCAACGGAACTATACAATTGGTTTAGTGAAACAGGTGCTAGTGGTGCTCCTTTGAGGCTATCGTCATCCTTATCTGTATTTTCTCCAGCAGTAATTTATGCGTTCAATACGGCATCGGATCCATTATTCTCGCAAGGTAGTGTCGCAATGCCGAACAGCGGTGTAGAAGAAATAGCAGAAGATGGTAACAATCAGATAGCATATGAATACTTAAGCGGTCTTGGTTTACCTGTTGCCAAAAGCAACGAAACTACTCCAGTTGGTCCTGGACAAGATCTCACCTTCACCATTGAAGTTCCGGTTGGTTACAAATTTGGATATAGTACCATGCTAGTTCAAACAAACGACTGGTTCATCGCTTACAATAACAGTGGTTATGAACTGTTTGATGAAAACGGAAATCCTAAGAATGGAGACGAAGTAAGTATAAAATCTTACTTATATGATGCAGGTACTGAAGTAGATCAAGCGGTAGGGTTTGGCGTAGATCAAGCACCAAGACAATCCGAGCCAAATACAGGTATTGCTGATAGCAATACAACTATAAGACGTGTATCAGAACTAGATGACCAGCAATTTGGAAAAGGAATAATAACTACAGGTCCTG
Organism: Flavobacteriaceae bacterium; assembly: GCA_014238425.1. Lineage (GTDB taxonomy): Bacteria > Bacteroidota > Bacteroidia > Flavobacteriales > Flavobacteriaceae > JABABD01. The sequence goes on from JABABD010000023.1 coordinate 10,344, forward strand.
GTGTTGTCAACTTAGAAGATGATAGAGGCGGTTATAACGTAGTTAAAGTTACCATTCAAGCACAATAGTAATATAATTCAAGGGTTGTAATAATCAAAATAAGTTTTTAAAGTTCATTTATTTTAGTTTTAACTGATTATTACAAAAAAGCCGCAGACAATAGATCTGCGGCTTTTATATTTCTCTAAAATTAATGTGCCTTAGGCGTTCTCTTTTTTAATTAAATTCAAAGCGGACCCTTCATTGTACCAATCGATCTGCGATTGATTATATGTGTGGTTTACTTTAAATACATCTTTGCCGCCATCTGCGTGAACAGCCTCGATTGTTAAAGGTTTTCCTGGAGTAAATTCATTCAAGTCCAAGAAATTAAACGTATCGTCTTCTTGAATTAAATCGTAATCACTTTCGTTAACAAAGGTCAACCCAAGCATGCCCTGCTTTTTTAAGTTTGTTTCATGTATTCGAGCAAAAGATTTAACTATTACGGCAGCCACTCCTAAGAACCTTGGTTCCATTGCAGCATGCTCTCTTGAAGATCCTTCTCCATAATTATGATCTCCAACTACAATAGTAGGTATCCCAGCTGCTTTATACTCACGAGCTGTATCTGGCACACCTCCATACTCTCCTGTCATTTGGTTTTTAATGAAATTTGTTTTCTTACCAAAAGCATTCACGGCTCCAATTAAACAATTATTAGAAATATTATCCAAATGCCCTCTAAAACGTAACCAAGGACCAGCCATTGAAATATGATCCGTAGTACATTTACCAAACGCTTTAATTAAAAGCTTAGCTCCCTTAATTTCATTGCCGATAGGTTCAAAAGGTGTCAATAATTGTAACCTTTCTGATTCGGGATTCACCTTAATTTCAATACCACTACCATCTGCAATCGGTGCTAAATATCCGTTGTCTTTTACATCAAATCCTTTTGGTGGTAATTCCCATCCTGTTGGCTCATCTAACATGACTTCTTGCCCATCTTCATTGATTAGGGCATCAGTAATTGGGTTAAAATCTAAACGTCCTGCAATGGCTATAGCGGCTGTTAATTCTGGCGATGCAACAAAGGCGTGCGTATTAGGATTACCATCAGCACGTTTAGCAAAATTCCTATTAAAGGAATGTACTATACTATTTTTAGGGGCATTCTTAGGGTCATTATATCTTGCCCATTGCCCAATACAAGGTCCACAAGCATTTGTGAATATTTTAGCGTCTAATTTTTCAAACACTTCTAAAATCCCATCACGTTCTGAAGTAAATCGAACTTGCTCTGAACCTGGATTTATTCCCAATTCAGATTTCATTTTCAAGCCTTTATCTAAAGCTTGTTGCGCTATAGACGATGCTCTTGATAAATCTTCATAAGAGGAATTCGTACATGATCCTATTAATCCCCATTCTACTTGAATAGGCCAATCGTTGCTCTTTGCTTTTTCTGTCATAACTTTACCAACTTCTGTTGATAAATCTGGTGTAAATGGACCGTTTAATAATGGTCCTAATTCAGATAAATTAATATCTATAACTTGATCAAAATACTGTTCAGGGTTTGCGTAGACCTCAGCATCTGCCGTTAAGTGTTCTTTTACTTTATTAGCTGCATCGGCAACATCTTCTCTATCCGTTGCGCGCAAGTAACGTTCCATAGATTCGTCATAACCGAACGTCGATGTCGTGGCACCAATCTCAGCACCCATATTACATATAGTACCTTTTCCTGTACATGACATGGATGTAGCGCCAGGTCCAAAATATTCAACAATAGCGCCTGTTCCACCTTTTACAGTTAATATCTCTGCTACTTTTAATATAACATCTTTTGGAGCTGTCCAACCAGATAATTTTCCTGTTAATCTAACACCTATAAGCTTAGGGAATTTCAACTCCCAAGCCATACCAGCCATAACATCTACTGCATCAGCTCCTCCTACACCAATGGCTACCATACCTAATCCTCCAGCGTTTACTGTATGAGAATCTGTTCCTATCATCATTCCTCCTGGAAATGCATAATTTTCCAAAACCACTTGGTGAATTATTCCTGCTCCTGGTTTCCAGAATCCAATTCCATATTTATTGGATACGGACTCCAAGAAATCAAACACCTCGCTACTTACATTATTAGCATGTTTTAAATCTTTTGAAGCTCCTTCCTTTGCCTGAATCAAGTGGTCACAATGTACTGTTGTAGGTACTGCTACCTTTTGTTTTCCTGCTTGCATAAATTGCAAAAGTGCCATTTGAGCCGTTGCATCTTGACACGCAATTCTATCTGGTGCAAAATCCACATAATCCTTTCCTCTTATAAAAGCATTATTCGGCGTTCCGTCCCATAAATGAGAATATAAAATCTTTTCTGATAAAGTCAAGGGTTTGCCAACTATACTACGTGCTTTGTTTACACGTTCTCCCATTTGGTCATAAACCTTCTTGATCATGTCAATATCGAATGCCATTTGCTATATGTTTAGGTTATTTAATTATTGTAAAGTCCAGCAAAATTACGAATTTAGAGAGACTTTTAAAATATTTGCAATGATATACGAAAACGTTTACGTTTCTTTTAAAGAATCATTAATTTGATCTCATTATTTTAAGTAATAATCAATAAATAGAGATTAAAATATGAAATTGATAATCGTCTTTACTTAAATCTATTCAAAATAAAAGGCTTGTCCCTAAGAGCCATTATCGGTTTTTCGAACCAGCGATATAAGCTGTAAGACAATAAAAATGACACAATCCAAAACAATAACCCAATCAATATCTTGTAAGACATTGCGACAGAAGTCATATCTATAAACTTTTTCATAGTCAATAATACAATAGAATAATTTACCAAGTACACGCTATAAGATAAAACACTTATCCATGTAATTTGGGTTTTCAAAAAAGCCCCTTCTTTCCACATTGACAATATTGGTAGAAACATAGCAATGCTAATAGACACTAAGGACAAATAAAACACATTATAAAAAAGTGACGCATTATCTGGAAGTATGTTCCACTTAAAAATAAAGGCATGCATACTCAAAAAGAGAATTACTCCAATGCTAGCACTACTCCATCGGTTCTTTTGCCAAAATGTCTTAAACTTTATAGCAATATATGCCGCTATGAATCCATAATAGATACTATCAATCCTGTAAATAACAACTTTACGTAAATTTTGACTCCAATAGCTATAATCAACAATATCTTCATTAAAATGAAAGACTACTCTTAAGGTTGTAACTAATGCTATAATTAAAATAGTGACCCATAAGAACAACTTAATTTTGTCAGTTTTGCTGAATAAAAAGAAACAAAGCAAAAGTAATATCGGCCCGATAATATAAGCATACTCTTCTATAGAAAGACTCCAAGATTCTGTAAAAAAATCTATCTGTCCTGATGCAAAATTTTGGAGAAACAGAAAAAAAGGTGATATCTCTTCGAGGCTTTCTTTATGCAGAAAGTATATCAATAGGATATTAATAACCAAAATCAAATAATAGTTTGGCAAGGTTCGCAACCAACGACGGACCAAAAAATACAACATGTCCCTTCTATGCGTTTTTCCATTTTGGATTTGCTTCAATAAGATGCTTCCGATTAAAAATCCACTCAGTACAAAAAAGACATCTACACCAATAGCTCCAAAAAACTGGACAATGGTCAGAATAGTTGACTCAGTTTCTGGGAACATTAATAAACTTGTGTGTGAACAAAGCACTAATAAGATAGCTATTGCTCTCATTAGGTCCAATCCGAAAATCCGTTTAGAACTATCTATTCTCATGAATCGTATCGTCTTTTGATAAATTGCGAATCTCTTAGATTCGTCATAGGTCTTTCAAAAAAGCGATATAACAAGTAGGACAAGACCAAAGTCAATACAAAGTATACAGCTACGTAAACCACGATGCCTATCATAGTTAAATAATCTGTTGAAACTTTATACTTTAATAATTGTAGCACAACGGAATAGTGCAATAAATACATGGAATAAGAAATTATACTGACATAAGTGATTGGTTTGAGCAACACCTTTGGAGCCGATTTAATATTCGACAATAAGGGTAACGCACATGCTATAGCAATAGAATTCAGTGGTAGATACATTACATTCCAGAAAAACGAATGTGTTTCGATAAAGATCTGTTTCAGCGTAATCATCACATTCATCCCTACGAATATTCCGCCTCCAATTATCAGGAGCAACCATCTATATTTACACCAACTTGTGGGTTTCTCAAATGATACCCAAGCTGCTAGCACTCCATAATAAATAGCATCAATCCTATAGATAGTCATTGCCTTCAAATTAACATTCCAAAAAATCATGCTCTTAATGTCATCATTAGCGTTATAAAGCATCTTAGTGACTATAAAAAGAGTAATAATAAAAAGGGTTACTATCAAGAATAAACGCTTCTTACTTATATTCAATTTCAGAAATAATACTAAGTATAAGAGCAGTGGTCCAATGATATAAGCAAACTCTTCAATAGGCAAGCTCCATGATTCTCCAAAAAACGATGGCATTTCTGAATTAAAGTTTTGTAAGAATAAAAAGTAACTTCCTATATTATCTGGAAGTTTAGTACTCAAATAAAATGCTAAAAGGATATTGAAAATAAGTACCAAATAATAATTCGGGAGTGTTCTGAACCAGCGTCTTATCCAGAAATATTGAACATCCCTAAAACTAAAATCTTCTTTAATAAATAATTTATAGATGATTCTTCCTATTAAAAAGCCGCTCAAAACAAAAAATATTTCCACACCAATAACACCTGCCAAGCTCATTAAATCTGTAATAAAACTCTTAGTTGGAGGTAAGATCCAAATAGCGTGTGAAAAGACTACTAAAAGAATTGCAAATGCCCTCATAACATCCAATCCAAAAATACGTTTCTCGTAATTTATTTTCACCCGTGGAATTTATTAATGTTGTTTCCTTAAATTTGTTTTAAACAGTCTCAAATATGAAATTGCTCAAGCTTAAAAATATATCTATTTTTCTTCTTTTGGTTGTAATTGGCGGAATAATTTATTTCAACACATTACAAACACGACATAAAGAACTCATAAAATCCAAGATATACTATACACTTGGATTGGTCGATCCTAATTGGAACAAAGAGCTAAGCGATAACAGCGTAACTTTTACAACACCTACTTTTGTAATTAGCAATATTTATAAATCAATGGAGGGCCCAAAATCGGATACCTACATGGCTATTGATGATACTAAAGAAGAGTTACTATACCTAACTTCTTTTAAGACGAATGCCTTCTCTGCTGACGAAAGGCGACGTATGCCAAATGATTTTGTATGTCATACTAATTTTGAATATCGAGACGGAGAGCACTATAATAGATGGAATTTCACAGAACGTATCAATCAAACCTATCCAAGGATCACTTCTATTAGTAATGGTATCGAAGCATTTGAACTTCCAGAAGGTTTCGGATTTCCAGTATTCTCTAATGAGCGAATTTTATTGAATGCCCAAGCATTAAATCACAACATTACAGATTCTACATTTAATGTCAAGCATAAGATTAATATCGGATTTACTAAGCATAAAGACCAACCACTTATCCCATTGCAGCCGAAAACCATCTATATGATGTTTCCTTTTGATATTGAAAACCCATTCGTTGGTCCAACGGACGATTTGCCCAATGCTTGTGTACCTGTAGAAACAAAAAATCATACGTATTACGACGACAAAGGAAACCCATTGTCTGGCCACTGGATATTTGCTCCTGGAAAACATAGTTATCGGTTTGATGCTACCAAGCAATTAGGCATTAAAGATAGCATTCGATTACACCAAGTCACCTCGCATTTGCATCCTTTTGCTGAGCGGTTAAAGCTCGTTGACAAAACCACTCAAGAAGTTATTTACGACTGTATTAGTGAGAATTTCAATAATAAAATCGGACTAAAAAACACACCAACATTTACAAGTAAAAAAGGTGTTTGGCTATATGATAGCCATGATTACGAAATGACCTTGGAAGTTAATAATACCTCATCCAAAAATCAAGAGATGATGGCTAGTATGGCGATTTTCTATTACGATGAAGGTATGGAACAAAAAATAAAGAATTATAAACCAATCTCACAATGAAACGCTTTATCTTAATCTGTTTCATTGCTCTTTCTTGTAATATGAAGCAAGACAAACTACCTATTCTAAGTTATTCTGTGAATGAAAATGGAATTCAAGAATATTATGGTATTCACTATAAAGGTTTCAAAAATCAATTGAATCAAGATTTTATTGATTCGAATATTTATGACAAGGTGTTCATCGCGAATTTCTTTTTTACGCGCTGCCCAAGTATTTGCCCACCAATGCGTCAACAGCTTATAAATATATCGGAACGTATAGATGATGAGGATTTCCTTATCATATCTCACACTATTGACGCTGCTAACGACACACCGGAAGTATTGAAGAATTATGCTGAAGTAACAGGCATATCATCAGACAGATGGCAATTTCTAACAGCTTCAGAAGATCAAACCAAAGCACAAGCAAAACAATACATGACCAATTTCAAGCCTAATGAAGATGGTACCGATTTTTACCATAGTAGTTATGTCGCTTTAGTTGATAAAGAGCGTATGATACGTGGGTTTTATGATTTGTTAAAACCCAAAGAAGTGGAATTATTGAAAGAAGATATTAAAGTCTTGTTGGATTAGTTAGTTCCTGAAGTTATCTATTGCAAGATATATTTCACCAAGCGCATGTTCTGACTTTCTAATAAAATATTGTCCATTGCTATTAATGACAACGAAACTTCCACAATTATAATGGAATCGAAAAAAAGTCTCTTCAATTTTTTTCCTCGAATCCTTATGCCATATCGCATATTTTGATTCATATTTATCTAAGTTATCTCGCGATTTGTAGATGAAAAATTGATCTATTTTGCCCTTTTTCTTTAATTTTTTTAAATATCTTTTATAGTGAAACTTATATTCCCCTTTGGTTCTGGTGCCACTAGAATTACAAGGATCTTTGCCTGGATAATAATTAATCACTATAATATTATTCTCCTTAAGAGTTTTACCAGATATTTTCTTTAAATAGGCTCTCAATTTTGTAAGAGAATCTAGGGATAGAGTGCCATATTCTTTTCCGTGTTCGAGCTTATTTATAATGACACTATCTTTCTCAATTTTAATCCTATGTGCTCGATATAAAGATCTATTGTTATACACTTGTTCAGTAATTTGATTCCAATCATAATCGTAGTAATACTCTTTCTTTTGCGAAAAAAGAGTCATTGGAATAAATAATAAAAAGATAATCTTTTTCAAGATTGTATAAATTAAAACAAACTCTTTACGATCTGTTCTTCGGTGATACCGTCAGCTTCTGCCTTGTAGTTCTTAATAATACGATGGCGCAAAATACTATTGGCTACAGCTTGCACATCTTCAATGTCTGGTGAGAATTTTCCATTGATAGCTGCATGTGTTTTAGCAGCAAGGATCAAGTTCTGAGAGGCTCTTGGACCTGCGCCCCAATCTACATAATCTCTCACAATATCACTAGCGGAATCAGCCTTTGGTCTAGACTTGCCTACCATAGTCACGGCATATTCAATAACATTATCTGCTACTGGAATACGGCGAATTAGGTTTTGGAAATCAATAATTTCTTGAGCTGTAAATAAGGGATTTACTCTAACCGTTTTATCAGTTGTAGTGCTTTTAACCACATCAACTTCTTCTTGAAAACTAGGATAGTCTAAATTGATAGCAAACATAAAACGATCCAACTGAGCTTCTGGCAAGGGATATGTTCCTTCCTGTTCAATTGGGTTTTGAGTAGCCAATACAAAGTAAGGCAAACTCAGTTTATAGTGATGTCCTGCAACCGTTACAGCGCGTTCTTGCATAGCTTCTAACAATGCAGCCTGGGTTTTAGGAGGGGTTCTATTAATCTCATCAGCCAAAATAATATTAGCAAAAATTGGGCCTTTAATAAACTTAAAATTCCTACTCTCATCCAAAATTTCGCTACCGAGAATATCACTCGGCATTAAATCTGGTGTGAACTGTATACGTTTAAAATCTAAGCCTAAGGCCTGTGCAATGGTATTCACCATCAAGGTCTTTGCCAATCCAGGAACACCAATAAGCAATGAGTGTCCGCCTGAAAATATAGAAATAAGTATTTGATTTACGACGTCGTCTTGACCAACGATTACTTTAGCAATTTCGGTCTTTAGAGTTTTATATTTAGCAACAAGTTGTTCTACAGCAGCAACATCAGACATTCGCTTATTGTTTTAACCAATTACTACTAAAGGTGCACTTTCTGTGTTCTCCATTGACCTTGATGTAGGTGTCTACAATCTTCTCATCTTGCCACTTCTCAATCGCTTTGAAACTCTTATTGTTTTCTGCCAATTGCTTAATCTTAATATAATCTCTGGCGTAATCTGCAGTATGTTGATCAAATCTATCAGTAACTGTTAAGATTTTGAATTTGACATCTCCTGTACGACCTCTTTCTGCTAAAGGTTGCGTCACTTCTTCATCCTTCAGGTTTTCTATTTGACTATATAGTTCTGGGTCCATTTTAGTCAATTCAAAGCTGTAATCCTGAGTTTCAGGATTTCTTAACTGGCCTCCATCATGTTTCGTTTCTTTTTCGTCACTTGATTCTTTAGCTGCTTCAGAAAAAGTTAATGATCCATTCGCAATGGATTCTCTAATTTTGGTAATTCTTTCTTTTGCTTTATTTATATCATCTTCTGTTACTTCAGGAATGATCAAAATATGACGTACGACATAATCTTGTCCTCTAATTTCATCAAGCTGGATAATATGATATCCATATTCTGTCTCAAAAGGTTGTGATATTTCTCCTTCTTGAAGAGAAAATGCGACATCACGAAATTCTTTCACCATTTGGGGTCTTTTACGATTAAGCGTATACTTACCTCCTTTGGGTTTCGAAGCTTCGTCATCAGAATTCAATATCACCTTAGTGGCAAAACTGGATCCATTTATAATATCTTCTCGGATTTGTTTTAATCTATTTATGGCATCTTGCTTAGCTTTTTCAGTCACTTTTGGCTCGACAACAATCTGAGCTACTTTTAACTCAGTTCCAAAAACTGGTAACGAGTCCTTAGGGATCGAATTGAAAAATTGACGTACTTCTTCAGGAGTGATTTCAATATCTTCAACAATTTTCTGTTGCATCATGGCTGCCATTCGTCCATTCTTATTGATTTCGAACATTTCATCCTTTAAGCTTTTCTCGTCCTCTTTATTGTAAAGCCTTAACAATTTTTCCATATCACCATTAGTTTGCTGCAAAAATGCCGCAACTTGCTGATCGATTCTAGATCTAATTTCAATATCAGATACCTCTATACTATCTTGTATGGCATGATGTATATACAATTTATCTTCTAAAAGTTTTCCAAATAATTGGCATCTTGGTATGCCTTCTGTAGAAACACCACTAGCATTTAATTGTGCATATTCCTTGTCGATATCAGAATCTAAAACCACAAAATCACCTACAACAGCAGCAACACCATCTAATTTAACTGGTTTAAATGGATTTTGAGTTGGAGGCAATACCTCTGCAACTTCGGTAGTATCTGAAGGGGTTTTCTCTTGCGCACGCATTTGAATCGTAACCATCAACATGGTTAGAATGAGCATTAACGCGGTTGTCTTATTTAAAGATCTCAAATGTTCTGTTTTCAATAGCATCTCTTGTAATATCCTTTTCTAATTGTTTTACTAACTCTAACTTTCGTTTATTAATAACGATTTGATCTATGGTTGGTTTTATATATTGTAATGGTGCAATTTCATTACGAAGTAATACGTCATTAACTTGCATCAAATATAATCCTAATGAATCCTTTAGCTGTACAAAATTAGATTTTTTTAACAGTTGTTCTTTATTTAACACCGTAACTGCAGATATCTTATTAATTACCTGATGGACCTTGACCCAAATAGAGTCATTGAATGAATAATTCTTGAATTGAATAGAGATAGAATCTAACAGTTCTTTATCCTCTTGATCAAAACGTTTAAATCGTCGGGTGATATCTTTAAGGTCAGATATGTTTTCATCCACATTGATATATCTAAACTGAATAAGTTCTTCGTTTAATTTGAAATTTTCTTGATTAATTTCGTAAAATTTTTCGGCTTCTTCAAATGATACCACTGTATCAATATTACGTTTAACCAGTGCCTCCAGATAAGCTTTAGAAACGAGGTCTTTTTTATATTGATTTATTAATCTATTAAAATCGTTAAGTTTTTCTTCACTTAAATTTATTGCGGCACCTTCCATTAAAAGTTGTTGTGTAGCCCAACGGTTAATATAATTTGTAACTAAAACAATACTATCATTACTAGAAAGGTCATCGGCGATCACATCTTCTATATCTTCCATATATAGAAAAGAATCATTCACTCTGGCGATTGGTACTCTGTCATCCTTATCTTTAAATAAGTTGCAAGCAGCGACGAACATCGCTACAAATAAAATCGCTATGATGGAATAAACTCGCAATTAATTAGTCATTTCTTTCTTTGCTCTTTGTAGAGCAACAGGTTTAACGTTTACTTTATATTTTTTTCGTAATGATTTAAGCCAATTTTTTTCGATATAAGCTTGATAATCGCTGATTACTGGGCCTCTTGCTTCTTTAAAAGTTTTTGGTTTTTGGTTTATTATATCATCTACTTTGCCAACAATAAAAGCTTCGTTGTGTTTCAATATATCAGAAACACCTTTCTTGAATTTAAATTCTTTAGGTAATGCTTGATGATTTGCCGCCATAGTATCTTTAGTAAAAATAACTCCTAACTTCCCATTTTGGTTTATGGTTTCCTTTATTTTATCAGCACTCCACCCTTTTTTCAAATAATTAGATACTTTTTTAATAATAGATTCATCAACCGAAGAAGCAACAGTTGCGACAATACGTCTTTTCCAATGGTACTTAAGCGTGTTTTTTTCGAAATAGCTTTTTAAACCAACAGAATCCTTTCTAGCCGCATTCCAAATTTCAGATTCCATAAGATCAAATAATAACAGTCCATCGCGATACTCTTCTACTATTATTTTAAAATCTTCATTTTCCTCCTCCAAATGATCTTCATAATACTTTAAAACCTCTTTTCCGACATAATCATCATAGGCCTTACTTACGATAGTTTCAAACGATTCTTTCGTATTCATCTTTCTTTGTAAAGCCACTAAATAATTAGCAAAATCTTCATATGTAAGCGTCTTTTTAGCAATATTTAACAAAGTTTTATTCTTTTCAATCTTTTCTGGTACTGTCCATGTACGATTATAGAAGTCATCAGTCATAACATCGGCAAAATAATTGATGGCATCTTGATTTCTTTTTAGTTCATACTTCCTTTTAAGTGTATTAATAAACGATGTACTAATGATTTTAGATCTTGAGCCTCTTTTTATTTTGGCCTCTAGCTCACTTCTCATATCTTCAAAAGAAGATACAGGATGCTTTTCAATTAGTTTGATAATATGCCAACCAAAATTCGTTTTTACAGGTTTTGAGATGTCATCATTCTCAGTCAAGTTAAAAGCAGCGTCTTCAAATTCAGGAGAGCTTAATTGTCCTTTTCCAAATCTATTTAAACGACCTCCTTTTTTTGCAGATGCCTTGTCTTCTGAAAATTGCATCGCCAAAGATTCAAAACTCTCTCCTTGCTGTAATTTTTTATAAATATCGTTAATTCTATCTTCTGGCTGCACTAGAGAATCAGTTTGTTTCTTATTAGAAACCATGATATGTGCAACGGTTAATTCACCTTTAGATTTACGTCTATCTATCACCTTTACCATATGATATCCAAACTTGGTTCGGAACGGTGTTGAGACTTCCCCTATCTTGGTATTAAATGCTGCATTCTCAAAATCATACACCATTCTAAAACCTCCAAAGTATCCTAAATCCCCTCCATTTTCAGCGGCTGTTGGGTCTTCAGAATATTTTTTAGCAGCAGATACAAAGTCTAATCCTGCTATTATTTCCTTTTTAATATCCCTCAATTTATTGTAGGCCTTTAAGGTGTCTTCATCTGGTGCATTCTCAGGTATACGGATTAATATATGACTTGCTCTAACCTCATAAGAAGTTCTCTCATAAGCTTCTCTCACCAAGGCCTCAGTTACATCCGTATCTGTTAAATAGTTTTTGGTCAATTGTTTTCTGTAGCTTGCAAACTCCCTCTTATATTTAGGTTTTTCATGCAATTCCATAGCCTTAGCTTCCTTCAATTTTAATTTGTAATTAATAAAAAGTTCGAGATATGTATCAACATCTTTTTGAGAATCATCTTTAACTAAATCCAAATTCTTATTATAAACTCTCTTGAATTCATCTACATAGACTGGATCTTCATCAACTGTAAACAACACATTATTTGTTACCATTTGCCCCGTTATAGTTGAGACCGCAAAACATATGTACAATACGATAAGTAAGTGTTTTTTCATGATAAAAATCATATTTTGTAATTGGAACAAATTTAATATAATTAGACTAATGAGCAAGCCTCGTAAGTAAACGTTGCATCAAAGAATCTAGTATGTATTATTAAACAGTAAATAGGACTCTTATCTTATAATAATTTAAGAGACTTCATTTTTATTTCTATTCAAACTAAAGTATCTTTAAGCAACTAAAACTAAATAAAATAGTAATGAAATACTCTACGGAAATTACCCTCGATCTCCCAAGAGAAGAGGTTATTAAGAAATTAGACAATGTCGACAACATGAAACACTGGCAGCGCGGCTTAGTGTCTGCAGAACATCTTGAAGGCATTCCTGGTAATGTTGGAGCCAAGATGAAATTAAAATATGAACTTGGAAAGCGCAAAATGGAACTTATTGAAACCATTACTAAACGTGACTTCCCAAGTGAATTCCATGTTAACTATGACACTAAAGGTGTACATAACATTCAACATAACTATTTTGAGGCATTGCCTAACGGAAAAACCAAATGGCGTTCAGAAGCCGAATTCCAATTTTCGAGCTTTATGATGCGCATAATGGGGTTCTTAATGCCAAATACGTTTAAAAAACAATCTCTGAAATATTTACAGGATTTTAAAGCTTTTGCAGAACAAGGCGCCTCTGTATCCAATGCGTAAATTGAAACTCATATGGGATTTTCGTGGTCCTGATGCTGAAAAAATTGCAGAACATCATGATATACATCTCAAAGAGTATATCAAGCGAAACGCTATTAAAGAATCATTTTCAGGTTTTGAAACACTTAGCGACATGCATACAATTGCCTATATAATAGTTAATGAGGACGCTATGAAACCAATAAGAGATGTATTAAAACCTCATCGCGGACAAGTACATGTTGAACCCTAATATAATTATTTAGAATATATGAAAACGTATTTTCAATCCTTGTACAAATACAATCATTGGTGTAATGAACAAATGATCTCTCTTATTAAAAAACACCCCAAAGCCTATTCAGAACGTGCTGGAACTTTAATTGGTCACACACTTAACACACACCATATATGGACTTGCAGATTACAACGCACAGATAGGAAACACGGTGTATGGGACATCTTCAAAATTGAAGAACTAGCACCTTATAATCAAGAGAACTTTGAAGCATCGATGTATGTGCTCGATAGATTCGATTATGAATATCTCTTGACCTATATAAATACTATTGACGAAACTCATACAAACCGTATCAAGGATATCCTATTTCATATCGCTAACCATTCGACGTATCATAGAGGTCAATTAATGACAGAATTAAAACTAAATGGAGCCACACCAATCCCATTAGATTTTACTTATTATAAAGAATTGTAAATGAAAAACATTACTTTTTTATTAATTACCCTTATTGGTTTTTCCAGTTGTGAAGGTTCAAAAACAGAAGATCTAAAACCGAATATTATTTATTTTTTAGCTGATGACCTTGGTTATGGCGAAGTTGGAGTTTATGGGCAAGAGAAAATCCAGACACCAAATATTGATCGATTAGCTAAAAACGGAATGCTATTCACACAACATTATTCGGGCGCTCCTGTGTGCGCTCCTGCGAGGTATATGTTTTTGACTGGAAAACATTCTGGACATGCTTTTATTAGAGGAAATGATGAGTGGGTAGAACGAGGCGAAGTATGGGACTATGAAAAAGCATCTAATGACGCTTCTTTAGAAGGTCAGCGACCTATTCCTAACACCACAATTACTTTAGGGCATAAACTTAAAGAAGCAGGATACAAGACTGGCATTCTTGGAAAATGGGGCTTAGGAGCTCCTGGCAGCGAAGGCATTCCTAACCTTCAAGGCTTTGATTATTTTTACGGATATAACTGTCAGCGTCAAGCACATAATCTATACCCTTCACATTTATGGGAAAATATTGAAAAGGATACGTTAAATAATGCGATGGTGCCTCCACGAACTAAGCTCGATTCTTTAGCAAATCCTTTTGATGAAAAAAGCTATGCCATTTTCAACCAAAATGACTATGCTCCAGAAAGAATTCATCAACGCGCTATATCTTTTATAAAAGAAAGTAAAGACGAGCCTTTTTTTATGTACTATGCTTCACCATTGCCGCATTTACCATTACAAGCACCTAAAGAATATGTAGATAAATACAGGAAAATCTTTGGAGATGAAACACCTTATATTGGAGACAAGGGCTATTTCCCGAATCAGTACCCTAGAGCCACCTATGCAGCGATGATAAGTTATCTCGATTATCAATTAGGTGATTTAATTTCTACGCTTAAGGAAGAAGGGATTTATGAGAATACCATCATCATTTTCTCAAGTGATAATGGCCCAACATATACTGGAGGCGTTGATTTTGATTTTTTTGAAAGCTCAAAACCTTTTACGAATGGTTACGGAAGAACCAAAGGTTTTGTGTACGAAGGTGGTATCCGAATACCATTGATTGGCAGTTGGCCAAACCATATAAAACCAGGAAGTAAAAGCAATCACATTTCTGCATTTTACGATTTAATGCCAACCATCTGTGATTTTGCAGGAATAAAACCTCCCGAAAATATAGACGGCATCAGTTTTAAGCAAGAATTATTGGGTAAAGAACAAAAACAACATGAATTTTTATATTGGGAATTCCCAAGCTATAATGGGCAACAAGCCGTTAGAATGGGAAAATGGAAAGGCATAAGAAAAGATATTTTTGACGATAATCTAACTATTGAATTATATGACCTGGAAAGCGATAGTGTTGAGATGAACGATGTTGCGAGTTTACATCCAGATATTGTTAAACAGATTGAAAGTATTATGATTCAGGAACATGAACCTGCAACTTCAAAAAAATTCAGGATCAAGCAATTGGGCGATAATTAGTGTTTCATTATCTTTAACAAAAACCCGGAAACGAGAACATAATGTCCTTTTATCCGGCAATAATAGCGTATAAATAGGAACTTTTGTTCCACATATAACCAGTTGTACATAATGTTGAAAACACTGTTTCTAATAATATTGCTCATGAGTCAATTGGCTTTTTCACAAATTGAAAAAACTGATTATGAATTGTATTCTCTAATTTTATCAGAGCAATTAGAGCTTGGAACAAAAAGTACTGTAGACTCAATAATTTTAATTAAAAAATTTGAGAATAAGTTTAGTAATTTATACGAAGTTTTTGACTCAAAACCTGACTCGATTTCCAACTCTGATATAAACTTTCTATCAATAAACACGGGAAACGATACAATCTTCATAAAAAGACTAATCAAAGAAAAGGAGTTTAGGGAATCTGTTTATAGGTTGACATCTGACTTTGGCATAAATCCGAAAATTAGTGCTGATTTATTATCTACTGACCAATTAAATATTCAATCTATATCTTCCGAAAAATACTATTCGTTTTTTGGTAAAAAATTCAAAAGAAAAAATCCTTGGAAACGGATTATAAAAAAATATGGAACTCGGAACGTCGTTGAATTCTCTAAAGTTAAATACAATAGAAGTTTTGCTTCAGTTTATTTCGGAATTCATTGCGGAGGATTATGCGGAAATGGAAGAATTGTGATTTTTGAGAAAGTTAATGGAATTTGGAAAATTCTGACTTCAATAAATCAATGGGAATCCTAAAACAAAAACACTATGTACAACAACGTGTATAATTAATTGCTTCTGATTTTCCTAATCGGAAATTCTCTCACAATTTACTATCTTGGTTTCTTAATCGGAAAATCCTAGCGGATTTTCCCGCAACTAACCATACACAAACACGATGAGAACACATTCGCCAAAGGCGAACTTTAATCTGCGCAGCTTCGCTGACAATGCATCTCAAAGTAAACATGTTCTCATCTGCAGGGTTAAACCAAATTA
>JABABD010000018.1 GCA_014238425.1 Flavobacteriaceae bacterium
ATCGAATTCTGATACTGCTGCAACGGTAAAACTGTAGTTGCCATTATCCACCAAGGTGAACGAATAGTTCTGTGCTGAAATCATACTTGACATCAAACCAAGTAGTGTTATGATTATAAGAGATAGCGTAATTTTTTTCATCACTATTATTTTAAGTAAGTTTATATTAGTTTTCTGGTAATCGTTCATTAATCGGCCACGATGGTAAACTCAAGAAATTTTCTGGATTGGTTAACACATTCTGCAAAATTAGTGGTAACTCTGGTGCACTTCCTGTATATTGAGTCTGACCATCCATATTAACGTCGTTATCACTATATCCAGAAATTGGGAATGAAGGCAGTCCTAAAAAATTAGAAGGACTGTTCAGTACATACGACAAAATTTGTGTCGATTCTGGGTTTGCACCTGAGTACTGTATTGCCGAGCTTCCATCCGCATTACCTGCCCACAAACCTATGACTCCACTTGGCATACCAGAAGTGGTCTGTGCATTGGAGCCGAATGTTCCTAACCCTCCATTGGAAAAGTCTATAACTTGAGATGTATTGGTCAAGCTCAAAGGTGAATTGCTGTTATTCATAACCGCAAGATGGTTTCTATGATCAATAACGAGGTTAAAATTACCCGCTAGCGTATTAAAAAACTTCACCGGAGATACACCGTCGATATCTACGATATCTCCATCTCGTTGCAATAACGCCGAACGAGATGCTTTGGCTAATGTGGCATTTGTTTCATCTCTTAATTCCAGCCAAATCCAATCGACAATTGCATCTGATCCTGTAGCGCTAAAAACACTTATGTCACATGTTAAATTATCAGCATAAGGGCTGGTTGTTGGTATGATTCCTGCGACACGTAAATCATCACGCATTAAGGTTTCTTCTTCAGTATTTGGGTTTATTGCTGCGCCTTGTAAATACACTTTTGGCGACACATTTACCGAACATAAACTATCGTTATCGTTAACCGTTACATCAAAAGAGTAACTAGCGGTATTTCCCCCTATATCTTTATACTGGTGTGTTACTGTAGTTGTTCCTACCGGAAAGGCTTCTCCAGAGGCAAGACCTTCTGTTCTAGTAATACCAGCATCTATCTCTATTATATAATGATATTTTTGAGTCTCGAGGCTTTCAGCAGTGAACCACAGTCTACTATAATAATTAGGCATATATGCATAGTCACCATAATAACTGGCTGTAGCAAAATTTACAAACGTATTGGGTTCACCAGTGATCCAGGTGAAAGAATTAAAATCGTTATCACTTTCCAAGTTCTTAAAACCTAGCCAAGTAAATGTTGTTGTTGTTCCATGGATATAATCATATACAAAGTTATTTTCAGCCCAACTATTTATGGCTACCAGATAACCTCCATATTTAGCAGCCTCATCATGAGCTTGTTGTGCCGTAACTATATGGTTTGATACAAAATAAGTATGCCCTTCAAATGACCCCATAGCTTCATATCCTTCAATACTTGTTACATCCAAAGGTGTAGTGATCGTACCACAACTATCTGTAAAAGAAGGTAGGCTATAATTAACTACTGCTGTACACGAACCTGCCTCATTATTAACTACAATATCTCCATTAGCTGTTGGTGCTATAGGCGCTTCAGTATCGTGAACTGTTACTGAAAATGAATGTTGTTTTTTATCTCCATTATCGTTCGTTACTTCAAAGGTATTTGTTGTAATTCCTATTGGGAATACACTTCCAGATGCTAAACCTGTAAGTTGAACTATATTAGCAGTAGAACCAAGAGGAAGACTACAAATAACATTACTTGTAGGGTCTGCATAATTCACTGTTGCGCCACACATACCTGAAGTACTACCACTTGTAATGTCTGATGGCCCTGAAATAACAAGTGAATTTACATCATCATTATCTATAAGGTTAATTGTGTAGGTGCCAATAGTACTTTCTATTTGAGCATTAGAACCAGCACTTGCTATAACTAACTCCAGTACTATTGTCTCATTCCCTTCTATAAAAAAATCACGGTACAAATCTATTGTTACTGTCTGTGTAGCTGTTGAACCAGCTGGAAAAGAAACAATAGAGCCAACGTTTGTTATTGCATAGTCTCCTGATTGAGCTGTTGTTCCTGCTGCTTCCTGAATTAACACATGAGTCTCTACATTAGCACCAGTATACATTAACACATCTATTGTAATTTCTTTAACAATATCACATACTCCATCTTCAACTTCACTAACACTAGTACCATCAAACCCAATTGTTGGAGTACTGAATGGAGTATCTATATATATTTCATGAGAAAAAACATTACCAACTTCTCTTATAATATCTGGCACAGACACCACTACCAAAAACGCTTCGGCACCAGATGGCACGGTAAGTGTAATTGCGCCTTCAAGATCGCCTGCTTGCATTGTA
This sequence comes from Flavobacteriaceae bacterium, assembly GCA_014238425.1. Classification (GTDB taxonomy): domain Bacteria; phylum Bacteroidota; class Bacteroidia; order Flavobacteriales; family Flavobacteriaceae; genus JABABD01. Next base: position 2,412 of record JABABD010000018.1, read on the forward strand.
ATATCATGAAATGTTGTTACACCTCCATTTTTTAGTACTACTGTTCCCATAAAACGCGAAGCATGCAGTCCATTGGTACTTGTAGCATCACCTTTTATTTTAAATTCGTAGTCTATTGCACTGGCATCCGTATTACGTATTCTATAGGTATTAAAAGAGGTATTTCTTGTTACATTAGCATCTGTTGGTCTAAACCAACCATTACTTCCAGTAGCATCAAAGTCTGCTTCTAAAGAACCATTTGTTGTAGTCCAGTCATAGGCTATTGTGCCAGGTAAATAATCAAAATTATTTACAGTTCTTCCCGCATATTCTGCATAGTAATCTCTAAATGTTTGTCCATTATTCCCTAACATTCTAGACCAATAGGATATATTGAATTCACCATGTATGGAGTGTAAAGCTGTGTTTGTATGTTGATTGAATCCTCCTCCAACTAGTATTGATTTATCAACTGCCTTTGCTTCAGATAAATAATTTATAAATGTCTGCATTTGATAATTATGACCTCCTAATTCACCTGGGTATAAGCCATGAAATGCCCAAATTTCATAGTTGGAATTCACAACCAATGAGCTTCCAGTCAAATCAGAACTGGTTGAAGGAGGAAACCCAAATGCCCCATACCAACTTGCTGCGCCTTCTTGAGCCCATTGTGAATATGGATCGCCTCTGAAATTTCCTGCTTGCAAATCAAAACAATGAAACAATTCATGACGAACACCAGGTATACTAACACCTAAAGCTGGGTCGGTTGAGACTGCCAACTCCGCATGTATGCCTGGAGCTGCAAAAGTACCTCCCCAACCTGAAGGTTGAAAATCATCTACACCAGGTTGATATAAATATACATTCAGATAGTATCCACTACTTATAGTGAACACATCTTTCATGTCATAGCTGAGTAATTCTTGTCTGTAAAGCTCTATTACATTTGATACTGTAGTAGCTTCTGCTGCCATAGCAGTATTGTCTTTGTCCCACCATATTGCAAAACCATCAGTTGTAATTACATTTGCAACATTGGTATCGACTCCGTTTGCTGGTCTTAAAGTACGTGTTTGAGAATATGATGTTTCAATTAAAAGAAACACAATACTAATTAATAAGTAAATATTTTTCATAAAGTAGGTTTGTTAAGATTGGGTTTAACTATTTTGAAAATGTATTTCATCGCAATTATATGACCGTTCATCCATTAAACAAGAAAAAATACATATACAAATCAGTATACATTAGAGATATATGCTAGATGATCCCTTATTACGAGTGTCTATATGCAAAAAAACCATTCTATAAAAGAATGGTTTTTGAGAGCGTTTCCGACCTACCGGAAACCCTTGCTATAATCAATATGCAATCTTGGGATCATCTATTTGAACATTATGACATTCAAACGTATACAATATTATCATGTTTCACTATAAAATCAATACAATCTATGTATACAAAAGAGGATACATTAACAAAGTAAGACCGTCCTAATTCGACGTTACTACGACATTCTCCAAGTAATCGACAATACTCATCTCGCTCGGAATATTCAGTTTTTTCCTTAGACGATACCGAGTCACCACAACACTCTTGGACGCTATACCTAAAATAGATGAAATGTCTTTATTGTTTAGGTTCAACTTTTCAAGAGCTAATAGACGTTCTTCAGATTCTGTGAATTGATAACTACTATTCCTAATGTTTATCAAGAAATCCGGATGCACCAATGAAAATTTCTGCTTGAAATCGTACCAGTCATCTTTTGTAAGAATCTTGGAATTGGCGAGTTCTTGAAGATTGGAAATACTAGGTTTATTGTCCTCAATACTTTTCTTTAAAACATTTACCTCTAAAGTCAGAGCTTCTTTTTCTTTGCTTTTTAACAATAATTCCTTGGTAAAATTATCAAGGTCCAATCTTTTCTGTTCTAACTGAGCACCTAGAAGTGCTCGTTTATTCTTCCCGTTCCACCATATACCAAAGCCAAGCATTCCAATACCGATCAATAAGGAAATTAATATATTTCGATTTTTCGCTGCTTTTTCACTTTTGATTTCCAATTGCTGGATCTCGTAATCTCTTTTCAAAATAGTTTTTTCCTTTTGTGCGCTTTCGAACCGAGATTGATGAAAAGCAAGAGCGTTAGCCGTAGAACGGCTATTCAACGAATCTTTAAATTTAATATAATTCTGAAGATGACTATTGGATTTTGAAAAATCTCCAAGACCTCTATATATATCTGCATATAATTTTTCAATGTCCATAATGTTATAGTTAACATTAGTGTTTTTCTTTGAACTAACTCGTTGCCTAAAGGTGTTTAGCATTTGTAGTGCTTCGGAAAGCATTCCTTGTGCTTTTAAATACTTTACTTTAACAAAAATAGTTCCGGATTGCGCAGACGCATGCCCCATCTTACTTTCAACACTTAACAATCTATTGTAGGATTTTTCTGCACTCTCTAAATCATTTATCTGTAAATAGTATAGTAACGATGTCGCCTCAGAAAGATGTTCATTCCTTATTTTAATACTCGAATCCTTAATTTTTGGTAGTAGTTGAGCAATGGAATCCAAATCTGCTTTTATGCCTTCTAAATCATCGTCATCTATTTTATTCCTGATACTCTTAAACTTAAAAAAAACCACTTGATCATATGCTTTTCTGGCTTTACTCGCTTTTAACAATACCTCCAGTTTATTTTTGGCCTCGCTCTTCAATCCGTTTCTTTCAAACATTAAATTAAGTTCTGAACCGACATACATCATATATCCAAAATCATTTAATGCTTCGTATAAATTATAAGCCTTTTCAAGATTGAAAATAGCTTGCGGAAAATTGCCTTGGTTTGAGTTTGCCTGACCAGAAAAGAAAAAAGAATCCGCTGCAAAAATTGAATCTTTTGATATCATGAATAATCCTGCCGCAATGTCATAATCTTCGATAGCTTTGGTGTAATCAAGTATTGAAAAATGAACACCGCCACGCTTCAATAACAGATGCGCTTCAGATTTTTCGGTTTTAAACTCTTGCTTAAAAGTCAGCATTTCATTAATATAACCAAACGCTTTCGCAGTGTCTCCTTTCATAATGTACTGCTGAATCAAGAAACGGGATTTGGAAGCCATTTGGTCATACCTGCCTAAGGTTTGCGCTAAATCAACATACTCTCTGAGATATTGTTTTTGGTCCACATGATTACTCTTGATCATGTCTTTTGTTAAGGAATCGAGTAGTGAAAGTTTATCTTGGCTAATTTTTACCTCATCAAGCATGTTTAAAAGCGAATCAATACGGGTTTGTCCTTGTACAAAGTTGCCAAGAATAGATAGGACGAATATGTATTTTAAAAATCGCATCATGAGGGATTACATGCTATCAAAGTTAGTTTTAAAATCACTATAAACGGAATCAAACTTGTAAACTAAGATATACAAAACGGTATACATTCCATCTTAAATCAATCCAAAACGAACTTAAATCCAGCAGAGATGATACTTGAATTCAAGCCATCACTCCTATCGTATAAACTGTATTTCAAATCAATTGACTTCAATCCAAAATTGAACAGCTTGAACTTCGTAAATACATCAGTGTACTTGAACCCTACTCCATATTGATGACTATTGAACTTAGAAAGGTCATAATCTGAGGTATAAAAATTAGTGGTTGACAAATTCTGCTCATAAGGTGCAAAATAATCTGCTGCTGTCTGTGTATAATATCTATAATTAGGATATAAGGTAAACTTTCCTTGTGCGAATTTTATTGGTAGTTCTACACTCGCTGTATGTGAATTGATACCCCAATCGTCAAAATAATAACGATAATAAGTTCTTAGAACAAATGTCTCGTTGATATAGTAATTAAACCTAGCGCCTATAGGTATTTTAAGGCGTGAATCTGGTAGACGTTCAATATCATCTGCCAATTGAAAAACATCTCTATTGCTTGGCAATGTGTAATTTGGTATACTAGCAGCATTACCAACATAATAATTAGCTCTATCGCCAAAATAAACACGCTGCATGGGATTAGCCAACCAACCTTTTTGTTGTATAAAATCCAAAAACACAGAAAATTGTGAGTTTTTATTCAAGATTTGTGACAAACTCAATGATACGGAATAAGAGTTTCTCGCCTTGTTTTCTATTAACGTCGTATTGAACGGCGACCACACGTTCGCTCCGTTCTTATCAATGATGTCGCCGTTTTGGTTCAAAATTTCTATTCCGCTGAAAAAACCGTTATTCAAATCACCATTAGCTTGATTGTAAGAATCCAGTTCTGTTGGATATTTAGGTCTCCAGGCATCTAAATATACCTGTGCCTTCACGCCTAATTCTGTATTCTTTTGATTGAAAAGTTTCGTGAATCCGCCACCAAATCCAACTGAGATATAGTCATATTCTGTGGCAAAATTGGCATTGGCACTCCAAATGGAATTACGATTATCCGAGCTATGACTGTAACTTGCATTGACACCTCCCCAAACATCTTGTGCTGAGGCACCAGAAGATTCTATCCAAGGGCTTCCCTTTGGGCTTGCATTATTTCCTTCATTATTATCGTCGTCGTCATCTCCTCCTGAGGCTCCAGTGGCATCAAACGGGTCCAAATTACTGGATGAAGCCGACGAATATGCCGAAATCCCAACATCAATGGTCAGAATATCATCATCGTTTAGTGGTATAGCAACCACAAAAGTTGGCGTAATATCTGTGAGTCTTTCATCTCCAATACCACCTGTAACAGATGCATGTGTACCATCCTGTTCGTAGTAACTCATTAAAAAATCTACTTCTGTAGATTCTAGAACACGTTTCTTATAGATATTAGTCGAATCTTGACTTTGCTGCGCCAGCATTAAGAATGGCAAGCAAAGACATATTGCCATTATCTGAAATTTCATATTAGTTACAACCACAACCTCCACCAGTTTTTCCTCCATTAGCACCTGAAGCGGCTTCTCGATATACTTGAGCATTGGTCTCAAAACGATCGATCTTATTAGCGGCTAGCGTCATGTCTGGATCGTTAATATTTACTTTTTCATATTCTTTTACAGCCACACAGGAACTTAAGAATGCTGCGAAGCAGGTAATAACTAGAATCTTCTTGATCATTTAGGTCGTTTGTTTATTGTATTGTTCTTTTTATCTATATGTTTTGAATACCACACCTTACCCTCATCATCTACAATAATGCATTCTATTGCATTCAATTGATCTATAAAATTGATTCCTGTATCCTTTCCCATAACAAAAATGGACGTTGCCATAGCATCGGCTAATTCTGCACTCGGAGCAAAAACAGTGACACTTACAATACCGCTGCTAGGATAACCTGTTCTTGGATCTATAATATGAGAGTATCGCTTTCCGTTAAAGGACACATATTTTTCATAGTTACCAGATGTTACAACTGCTTTTTCGAAAACAGGAAGCATAATGAATATCTTGTTCTTGTTCAAAGGATTCTTGATTCCAATGTTCCAATCACCTCCATTCACCTGCTTCCCCCAAGTATTCATATCACCAGACGCATTAATAATTCCAGAAAAGACCCCTTTATCTTTTAACAAGGCCTTTGCTTTATCGGCTGCATACCCTTTTCCGATAGCACCAAAGCCTATCTTCATGCCTTTTAGCTTCAAGAAAACTGTGTGATTTTCTTTATCTAGGATTATATTCTTGTAGCCCACTTTTTCAACTGAGCTTTTAATCACGTCCTCAGCAGGCATGGTAGTCATGCTACCATCAAACTTCCAAATGCGATCCATGGAAGCATAACTGATATCAAAAGCACCGTCGGTAAGTTTGGATATTTGAATTGATCTCTCTATCAAGTCAAAAAGTTCCTTGTCCACTTTGACTGGTTGTAATCCAGCGTTCCTATTAATTAAAGATGTTTGAGAGTTTGGATCCCAAGACGAGATCAATCTCTCTATTCTCGAGATTTCTTCTATAGCCACATCTATATAGGCATTAGCTTTTTGCTTTGTATCGGCCACAACAGTGATATCAAAGCGACTTCCCATAAGTTTGATTGTTCGTTTATAGGCCTCTTGAGCCTGAGCTAAGCAGAAACTCAGCAAGAACATGTATATGTGAAGCCTCTTCAATATCTTCATAAAGCATCAATCAAATCTATAATTGCTTGTGGGGATGTTTTCTTATAACCCATTTCACCAAGTACTGCGCCCTCATTGTCTAAAATCACCACCAATGGAAAGAATCCGTTTTCGTTATAGCGTTCAGCCAACATATTATTGTGTTTTTGTTGGGCTTGAGATAAGGCATTTTTTTTCCGTTTAGGGAAGTCAGCTTTAAGTAATGTATAATGAGATCTTGAATATGATTGGAATACCTCTGTCTCCCATATCTCTCGTTCAAATTTCATGCATGGAGCACACCAATCAGACCCAGAAAACACAAGTACAATACGTTGTTCCTTTTCTTTAGCTTCGGTTTTGGCGGCATCAAAATTTGTCATCCATTCTTGCCCATTCATAAACGTGCAACTCAAGAAGCATATACAATACAATAGGTTTTTCATTATATTCAATTTTAGGGTGTTACTAAATGGCTTTGTATTTAAGAGACAGCATAAATAGATTACACCCTATTTTTATAGCTTAATTTTTTTTGATTGACTATTTTTGACATCACTATTAAAACTAAATGGCAGAGAAAGAACCCTCAATATGTGATGAAAGGAATTACAATCAACTGTTCCGCAAATATTATGAACCAGCGACCAAATACCTTTACTATAAATGTGGAGATTTGCAGCAAGCCGAAGATATCGTTCAGAATGTATTTATAAAATTATGGCGATTGTGCGCCACGGTATCTTTTTATAAGGCCAAATCTTACATCTATACTGCTTGTAACAATTTGTTCTTGAATGATGTTGCACATAAAAAAGTAGTTTTAAAGCATCAGGAATCGGTTTCTGGGAAAACGAATTATGAAAGTCCTGAATTCTTAATGGAAATTGACGAATTCAGGACGAAACTAACCCAAACGATAAGTAATCTTCCCGTAAAAGAACGCGAAGTCTTTTTGTTAAGTAGGGTTGAAAAAAAAACCTATAAAGAAATTGCGGAGATCACTGGGTTGACCATAAAGGCCATAGAACGTAGAATGAGCAAGGCCTTACAGTTATTGCGCAATGCTCTGGGAAAAGAAATAAAGATATGAATAGGGTAATCCTTAAATTAAATGTCTCATTAGTAAGCGTATAAGCATATGATGAACAATTACGATACAGACGATACTTTTTTGGGCAGGTGGATTTCCGGTGAGCTATCTGATGAAGAACGCATTGCATTTGAAAAAACTGAAGCTTTCAAGCAATTTAATAGCATCAATACCGAATCCCAACTTATAGAAGGACCTTCTATAGATACTGAAGCAGCTCTTATAAAAGTCAAAGCAAAAAACCAAACAAAACATAGAAATACCAAAGTGATTCGTTTATGGTATTCAAGGGCTGCAGCTATATTACTATTGGTAAGTTCGATAGTCTTCTTGAATTCCTCCAAAACCCATACTACTGGCATTGGTGAAAAACAACTCGTTACTTTGACTGATGGGTCCACAGTACACTTGAATTCTAACTCATCCATATCCCTAAAGCGATTTTTTTGGCAAAATAACAGAAAGATAGAGTTAAAAGGTGAAGCTTTTTTCAAGGTAACAAACGGTTCTGGGTTTAATGTTCATACATCTAAAGGAATCGTTAGTGTCCTAGGAACTCAGTTCAATATACATGATCGCTTAGACTTTAGATTACAATGTTACGAAGGAAAAGTACGTTTTACGCAGTCTGATATAGTGGAGTCACCGTATATATTGACACAGGGGAAATCTATTTCTATAATGGCAGATAAGATTGAAGAAAAAACATTTAAAGGTAATCAACCATTATGGAAAAATGAAGTTTCTTCATTTGAGAATCAACCCTTATCTTTAGTGCTTGAAGCATTATCAAATCACTTCCCTATTCAATTTGACGCGACATCTGTGGATGTCAATCGATTATACACGGGAAGTTTTAAACATGATAACCTTGAAACTGCCTTGAAGGCAACGCTTATACCTATGGGTATTACCTATGAGAAGGACACCAATAATACTAACATCATCATACTATCGGAATAATTTCATGAAATACCTTTTCTTGTTACTAATATGCTTAGTGACGATTACTACAACTGCGCAAGAAAAACGAGATTATAATTATGACAATGTTCCATTAGTAAATGTTATAAAAGAGCTCCAAGAAATTCATGGCATTACATTTTCTTTTGCTAGCGATCAACTCCAAGAAAAAAGCATCTCTTTAACTGCTTCCGAAATAGGGCTCAAAGAATTACTTTATATTCTCGAAGCTCAGTCTGCTTTGTCTTTTCAGAAAATCTCTAATACACAGATTGCCATAGTCCCAATCGAATTAGAGCATATGACTTGCGGATATATATTGGATACCGAGACAAGATTTCCAGTCACTTATCAAGAAGTACGGGTTTCTGATGAAAAAGTAATCTATACTGATGCAAAAGGATTCTTTTCTTTTAAAGACCAAACTAAAGCTGGATATGCATTAGATATTGTAGGTTATGAGTCTCTAGAAATAAATACTAGTTCGGAATGTGTTTCTATATATATCAGTAAAACCAATGAGAATTTGGAAGAAGTTGTTCTTTATGGATACATTACTAGTGGTATAGATAGGAATAAAGATGGCTCTGTTGATGTGAACAGACAATCTTTAGGAATTCTACCTGGATTAGTGACTCCAGACTTACTGCAGAGCATACAATTAGTACCTGGCATCAGTACTTTAGACGAATCTGCCACAGGCATTCAGATAAGAGGTGGATCTCCAGATCAGAACCTTATTCTTTTTGATGATATAAAACTTTTCAATTCAGGCTATTTCTATGGAATGTTCTCAGCTTTTAATCCCTATGCTACAGAAAAAGCCACCATCTTCAAATCTGGTACTAGTGTGGTATACGGTGATCGTATTTCTGGTATTATCGATATTTCTACAGGTGACGAAATTCCTGAGAGAACCATTAGCGGTTTTGGAGTGGATGGTTTAAGTGTGGATGCTTACGTTAAGGCTCCGTTATCAGATGATTTTGGAGTTTATGTTTTTGCGCGACGCTCGTATGCCGATGCATTTAAAAGTGCGACATACGAAAGCTATGCCGAAAAAATATTTAGAAATGGAGGCCCAGTAACAGATATAAATGGCAATCCATTAACTATTGAAACCGATGATGAATTTACGATTGATTCTAGTACGAACGAATTTTCTTTTCACGACATTAATGTGAAAGCCATCTATAAACCTTCTGATAAGGATCGTATCATCTTAAGCGGTCTCTCGACTCGCAACGTATTGGATTTTTCATTCACGAGTTTTGGTGAAACAAAAATAGATTCACTGGTTACCAAGAACAATGGTCTTAGCATTAACTGGGAACATACCTCATCAGAGAACCGTACAGAAGAGATAGCCGCCTACATTTCAAGCTATGATTCACATTATAGGAATGTAGAAATTGAAAACGATCTTATTGAAGAAACCAATGTGAGAGCTAACAGCATTACTGATTTTGGCTTGAATTTTAAATCACATCGCATTATCAATGAACAAAACTCTTACAAATTTGGTTATCAACTTTCTAACACAAATGTGAATATTGATCAAATTAAGACAGAACCTTTAACGCCTGAAGATAATGTAAGCCTTATTGAGCGTGACAGTAACTTGAAGAATGCTGTATTTGGAGAATACAACTACAAAACAAAGACTTCAGGAATCATAGGTGGAGGTATAAGAATCGTTCATTATTCAAGTATTGGAAAAGTGTATATTGAACCTCGCATAAATACAGAAATCCCCCTAAGAGAAAACTTCCGCTTAAAAGCAAGCATAGAGCGAAGACACCAGCCTATATCACAACTCATAGAATTTAATCAAACCGAACTTCGCTTAGAGAATAACATATGGCGTTTATCTGATGAAAGAGATTATCCTCTATTAAAAAGCGATCAGGTATCAGCTGGATTATTATTCAATACTAATGGCTGGATTATCGATTTAGATACTTATTATAAAAAACTGTCTGGACTCACTACCTATACTAATGGTTTCAGTACACCGATACTAGAGCTAACAGAAGGAAAAAGCACCATAAAGGGTATTGATCTGTTAATTAAGAAACGTATTGACAATTATCGTGTTTGGGCTGGGTATACCTATAACAATATCGATTTTAACTTTCCTAACATTCAAGCAAGTGATTTCTCTGGTAACAACGACATTACGCATAGTTTTAGGATTTCGAATACTATAAAACTCAATGATATTCAATTATCATTGGGATGGCAATACAGAACAGGTGAACCATTCACACCAATTACTGATTTTGATCCAAGCACATTGTTTGTTGAATTCGGGAGGATTAACAGTAATCGTTTAGAAGTCTATCATCGTTTGGACGCATCAGCCATCTATAATTTTAAGGCGCATAAAAAGAAACCTTGGCGAGGACAAATCGGGGTTTCTGCATTGAATTTATACAACAGGAAAACGCCAATTTCTATAACATATAGAACAGAACAGGAACCAGCAGGCTTAGAGTTAAAACAAGTCATTCAACGGTTTTCGTTGGGTTTTACACCTAATGTGTCTTTTAGATTGTTTTTTTAGCACCTAAATAAAATAAAAAAAGCAGATCTATAAGCCGGATTCTGTTCGATGACGACGTTACCGTGTCACGACCTTATCATTTATCTATGTTTACTATTACTAGCAAACTTTAGCTGCCTACCCTCCAACAATTGTGCGTGTAGCACTCTCCCGATAGTTATCGGAGCGCTGGTTTACATGACATTGCACCGCATAGAGTTTACCTGGTTTCACTACAGCATTACCTGTACATACTTTCTGTTGCACTTTTCCTAGCCTCGCGACTGGTGGCCGTTAGCCACTATGCTACACTATGGTGTCCGGACTTTCCTCTCCCGAGTACTCGGGAGCGATAAGGCGATCTGCTTGGGCGCAAAGCTACGTAAATTGTTAATAACTATGATGAAATACTACCTTACGAATTCTGTAATCTGACTGGTTTTTTTTTTCTTTGTTAGAACGAGTTATTCATGGAACACTTTGTAGTATCGGCACGAAAGTATAGACCTCAAACCTTCAAGGACGTTGTTGGTCAAGATGCTATTACCAATACACTGCTTAATGCCATTGAAAACAACCATCTAGCTCAAGCACTACTCTTTACAGGACCTCGCGGTGTTGGCAAAACAACTTGTGCGCGTATCCTTGCCAAAATGATCAATCAAGATGGCACGCAATCTGAAGATGAGGAGTTTGCTTTCAATATTTTTGAATTGGATGCAGCATCCAATAACTCTGTAGATGATATACGAAACTTAACTGACCAAGTTCGTATTCCGCCACAAGTAGGTAAATACAAAGTCTATATTATTGATGAGGTACATATGCTCTCCCAGGCAGCTTTTAACGCTTTCTTAAAGACTTTAGAAGAGCCACCAAAGCATTGTATATTTATATTAGCTACTACCGAGAAGCACAAGATTATACCAACTATTCTTTCTCGTTGTCAGATATTCGATTTTAAACGCATCACGGTTAAAGATGCCAAAGAATATCTGAAGTACATAGCAGAACAACAAGGGGTGAATGCAGAAGATGATGCCTTACATATCATCGCACAAAAAGCAGATGGTGCGATGCGTGATGCACTGTCTATATTTGACCGCGTTGTGAGTTTTTCTGGTAAAGAATTGACCAGACAGGCTGTTACAGAGAATTTAAATGTTCTGGATTATGAAACCTATTTTACAGCGACCGATTTGATTCTTGGAAACAAGATTCCAGAGCTATTGATACAATTTAATGATACGCTTTCAAAAGGATTTGATGGCCACCATTTCATAGCAGGTTTGGCATCGCATTTTAGGGATTTACTTGTCTGTAAAACACCTCAAACTATTGCTTTACTTGAGGTTGGTGAACAAACACAAAAAAAATATCAAGACCAATCAGTCAAGGCATCTCAAGCCTTTTTGATGAAAGGCATTGAACTTGCCAACGATTGTGATCTTAAGTATAAAACTAGTAAAAACCAAAGACTGTTAGTTGAATTATGCCTAATGCAACTTGCCTCTATCACTTTTGATGGAGAAAAAAAAAACAGTAGACATTTCATAATTCCAGCATCTTATTTCAAAGCCAATGGCATTGCTCCTATTAAGGTCATTAAACCAGAGGTAACAGAAGCTACAGCATCCGTTGTAGAAAAACCCCTTCTTGAAGAAGTATCACTTGTAGAACCCGATAATGCCGATTCTGACCCTTCTTCTGAATCGAATACAATAACACCAAAAATTGTTGAGGAACGTCCAAAAATTATTTTAAACCAGGAAAGGAAACGTGTTTCTGGCTTATCATTAAGCAGTATTAAAAAGAAAAAGGAGCATCTCATTAAACAAATGGATGTCACTATTGATGAAGAAGATCTTCCTAACGACAATTTTACCGAAGAAGCCATGCAAATTGCATGGGGTAATTTTGTTTCTAAATTAGAAAAAGACGGGAAGCATAATTTCGCTTCTATTTTATCTATTGATAAGCCAAAGCTCAAAGGTCATAGCATACATTTAGAATTCCCAAATGCCACCAACAAAGTTGAAGTAGAAAGACAGCAATATGAACTTTTAGGGCATTTACGAAAAACACTCAATAACTTTGATATCCAACTTTCTATCTCTGTTAATGAGGAAATGGAAAAGCAATATGCCTATACCTCTATAGAAAAATTCGAGAAGTTAAAAGAAAAAAACCCTGCTATCGATACTTTACGTAAAACTTTCGATTTAGACATATAAATAACACATAATGAATAAGTTATATGTTTTAATTTTAATTATATTTATTGCTTTCTTGAGCTGCGATGGAAGAGATCGTGTATTCAAGACCAACGAAGAAATATTGATTGAAAATAAACTCTTAGATTCATTTTCTGAGAGCATTAAATACTTCCCTGAAACTTATAGTGAAGTCGAAACTGATACTATTTTAAATAATGGATTTAAGGTAAAAATCAAAACCTATACAGACATGAATAGTAGTGTTCTAATCGAATTCACACAAGACACTATTAATTATAAACGCTTTTATCGTGAATTTCTATCTAACATTATTGTCCGTTATAATAATGATAAAGTATTTGAGGAAAAGATAAATGTAGATTTCCTTGCTAAGAATAGTATCGAGTCAAAAGATTTTTTGAATGGTAAAGTGATTCTAAAGAATATTAGGATGTTAAATCAAATGGAAAGCGACAATGTGGTCATTGATATATGGTGTTGGAAAATAGATACTGAAATATTCTTACCACTTCAACTTATTATTGACAAAAAAGGAAAATTTACTTTGAATACAGAAGGAGAACTAGAATTTTAATTATGTTAGGCTTAAAACTACCAACAGACCCACGATGGATAAATATTGTAGAGAAAAACATAGAAGAGATTCTTACGGATCATGCCTTCTGTGAGCAGAAGGCAGCTAGCACTGCTATGTCCCTGATTATAAGCTTTCCTGAATACACAGAGTTAGTACAGGAGATGATAGCTTTAGTAAAAGAGGAGATCAGTCATTTTAAAATGGTACATGATCGTATTCTAGAACGTGGTTGGGTTTTAGGAAGAGATCGCAAAGATGCTTATGTCAATAAACTTGTTACCTTCTTCCCTAAAGGAGGTAGCAGAACAACACAATTGGTCCATAGATTGCTATATGCAGCACTAATTGAGGCTCGAAGTTGTGAGCGTTTCAGATTATTATCTGAAGAATTAGAAGATAAAGAGTTAGCACAGTTTTATCATAAACTGATGGTTAGTGAAGCGAACCATTATACTATGTTCCTAGCGTTTGCGAGACAATATGGTGACGACAGAAAGGACGTTGATGAAAAATGGCAACAGTTATTAGATTTTGAAGCCCAAATCATGAAAGACTTGAGCAAATCTGAGAGTATTCATGGATAATTTAGTTATTACTCTTGATCAAGCCATTTTCCCAAATTCCTGACTGTTGAGTACCGTCTTGATAGGTATAAGTACCTTGACCTTCCATTTCGCCAAAAGACCACATACCGTTATAGTTCTCGTTGTTTTTATAAATGAATTTTCCTTTGCCATGACGTAAATTATTTTGGTACTCGCCAACGTACATGTCTCCGGCGAAATGTTTCCAAGTGCCTTGACCATGTTTCTTGTTATTCTTCCAATGGCCTTTATAAGTCGTTTTATTTTTATACACAATGACTCCATATCCTTCAGCCATATTATCAACAAATTCGCCATTATAAATATCGCCATTGGCCATGACTAGCTTACCTTGGCCGTTCTTCTTATTACCTTTGTAAAAACCAGTATAAATACTACCGTTTGACCTATAATGTGTTCCTTTTCCGCTCATCTTACCTTCTCTCCAAGCCCCATAATAATAGTCGCCGTTTTTCCAAACGTACTTCCCTAAACCGTCATCGCAATCACCAGATATACATCCTGTACCAGAACCTGTGACATCATATCCTTGATCTTGGGCAGATATAGAACAAGCAATTAATAGCGTTATTAAAGATAAAATCTGTTTCATATGTGTTGAGTTATGCTGCAAATAAACAAAAAAAGTGCCAAAAGCATTATAATTTCTTGCTAGAGATTGTTTCATAGTACAGGCCTTTAATAATTCCATCAGATAATCCTATTTTTGGAACGTAAATATACTTGGCCTTACTCCATTTCATTGTAGACAGATACAGTCTTGTAGCTGGTATAATGACATCAGCTCTATCTTGATTTAAATCAAGTTCCGTAATTCTTTCCTCATATGAGTACGAATTCAATTTATTGTAATACGATGTAAGATAAAAATACGTCAAAGGTTTACCGATGGCCTTGCCAGATATCTTGAATATTTTATTAATGTTACCACCAGAGCCAATAATTTCAACAGCGTCATACTTTTGAGTACTAGATTTTATCCAATCTTCTAGGCTCTGCCATGTACCCTTTTTAACAATATCGTTTAGCAATCTTACAGTTCCGATCTTAAATGATTTTGATTCTACTTGTTCACCTAAATGAAATATAGTAAACTCGGTACTACCACCTCCAACATCAACATATAAGTATGTTTTTGTGTTATCAATATAAGCATGAAGATCTGTTGCCGCAATTATTGCCGCCTCTTCTTCGCCTCCAATGATATCAATATTAACGTTAGATTCTTTAGCGATTATTTCGGCAACTTGAGTGCCGTTGCTCGCTTCTCGCATAGCCGAGGTAGCACAAGCCTTATATTTATATACATGATGAGATTTCATTAGTAAATTGAAAGCCAGCATCGTGTCTTTCATTCTTAAAATGTTTGTTTCCGATATCTTACCTTCAATAAATACATCTGCGCCCAAACGAATTGGCACACGTACCAAAGAGCTTTTTTTAAAACGAACAGGTTTCCCTTTTTCTTCAATAATGTTGGAAATAAGAAGACGAACTGCATTGGACCCAATATCAATTGCAGCGTATTTTTTTATATTGATCATAGAGCTACATCTAATTTATTCAAGTAATAACTATACGTAGCAAACTGCGATCTTATTTTAGATTCGGAACCGTTGTTTCTATATGCATTTGGTTTGTTTGGACTTAAAGATCTTGCTTTTACATTATCGCTCCAACAGATCTCGAAAGTATCTATAAGCTCTTTCTTAATGTCTTTATCGTAAATAGGGCATGTCACCTCTACTCTGTTTTCAATATTTCGGGTCATCCAATCTGCAGAAGCAATAAATACTTTTGGGTCATTATCATTACAAAATACAAACAATCTCGTGTGCTCTAAAAATTTATCAACAATACTAATCGCTTCAATATTTTCACTCATATCAGGAACACCAGGGATTAAACAACAAATGCCTCTAACAATCATCTGAATTTTAACACCAGCTCTACTCGCTTCATATAACTTATCTACCATCCTATAGTTAGATATACTATTCATCTTCAACTTAATATAAGCTGGCTTACCTTGTTTAACGTTTTCAATTTCTGCATCAATAAGTTTATTGAAAGAGGTTTCTGTATAATGCGGTGAAGTGATAATGTGTTTATATCTGAATATTTTATAATTAGTTTCAAAAAAATCAAACACCTTATCAATATCTTTCAATATCTTTTGATTTGCTGTAAATAAGGTGTAATCTGTATATACTTTTGCTGTAGATTCATTAAAATTACCTGTGCTAACAAATCCATATCGTT
This sequence comes from Flavobacteriaceae bacterium, assembly GCA_014238425.1. Classification (GTDB taxonomy): domain Bacteria; phylum Bacteroidota; class Bacteroidia; order Flavobacteriales; family Flavobacteriaceae; genus JABABD01. The sequence continues at coordinate 18,800 of JABABD010000018.1, forward strand.
TCAATTTCTTTCCTTCAAAGCGCTCAACGACACACATTTTACTATGTACTTTCAAGCCTTGCACACCAAAAATAAGATTCACACCTTCAGTTTCCATTTGCTCGGCATAATCAATATTTGCTTGCTCGTCAAAACGCGCTTGTATCTCTATAGAAACGGTCACTTTTTTACCATTCTTAGCAGCGTTTATCAAGGAACTGGCTACATGAGATATCTCGGCAAGTCTATAAATGGTAATCTTTATGGTCTTTACCTGTGGATCCAATGCTGCTTCTCTTAAAAACTTTACTACATAGGCGAAGGTATGATACGGTGCATATTGCAAATAATCTTTCTCAGCTATTGCCTTAAAAATACTTCCGCCAAAACTCAATCCTTTTACGGCTAATGGTTTTATTTTATCATATAATAAATCGGTTCTACCAAGACTAGGAAACTTCACATAATCTCTTCGATTATGATACCGCCCACCAGGAATAATACTATCCTTGGAGTCAATTCCCATTTTACTCATGAGATACTCCAAAGTTTCTTCATTAATACTTTTATCATATACAAACCGAACAGGCTCACCAATTTGTCTGTGTTTGACACTTGCTGATATTTTTTCAATAAAACTCTTGCTTACATCACTTTCAAAATCCAATTCTCCATCTCTAGTGATTTTTATCATATGTGCTGTAGCACTCTTATAGTTGAAAATATTGAAGATTTCATCCATACAATGACGTAAAAGGTCATCAACCATGATAATATAGTTCTTATCTCCTATTTTTGGAAGAACAACAAACCGATCTATGCTCTTTGGTATTTCAATAAGTGCAAATTGACGTTCATCATCATCTAATATCATTTTGACAGCTAGATAAGCAGCACTATCTTTTAAAATAGGTAATTCTATTGAATCGTTTAATATTATGGTAACTAAAGCTGGACTTACATATTGATGGAAATAATTAATTATGAACTCTTCATGAACTTCTGAAATATCTTCTTCATTAACCATGTATATGCCTTCATTTTCGAGGCGATTCTGTATATTTTCAAGAATATTTAGACTCTCAGATTGTTGCTTGATCACTATTTCTGTAATCATTTCTAAAAGTTCTGCCGCCCTAATTCCACCCAAAGCACTCTTACCTCCTTTTCCAGCTTGATCAATACGCTTTATTGTAGCATAACGTACCTTAAAAAACTCATCCAAATTATTTGAAAATATTCCAAGGAAACGAAGTCGTTCAATCAAAGGCACTGTCTCATCACCAGCTTCTTGGAGAACGCGGGCATTGAATTGTAACCAACTTAGCTCTCTATTTATATAAGAATTCTTATGCTTTACCATCAAAATTTGTTGAAGTTAATCCTTAACAAATATATTCTATTTTACACTTAGAATCTTCCGTCAAGTCATGTATATATCAAGAGGTAATGAACAGAATGCTATTCTATTTGTCCATTTCATCGAATTAATTGTGTAATTTATCAATATAGGATACTCATTTGATTATATTACTTCAAACCTAAATCCATATTCAAACTAATCCCGCGAGGTCATGTTTGGTTTTGATCTTCATTTCCCTCTACCAAAATGTAACTGTGTAGACCTACATAATTAATTTTTCAATTGCTTTGGGTATAATGATTGAATTGTTTTTCCTGGTTTTAAATCTTTCCAAGAATCAATATCAAACTCTAAATGAGTAAAACCAGATGTAGCTACATTATCGGTATATGTATCTCCAAACGTATTTACAAAAGCGGTCATGGCATGATTATGCCCAAAAACCATTAACGTCTTTATATCATCATCACAATTAGAAATCACATGTGTCAAATCTCTACCTGAAAAATCATAGAGCTGGTGGTTAAGCACAATGCCTTCCTCATTAATTCCAAGGTTCTTAGCATATATATATGCTGTTGTTTTTGCTCTAACCGCATCACTAGACAGTACTAAATCTGGCAATCCTATGGATTTCTTTAAGTGCTTAGATACCAAATTAGCATCTTTAAACCCACGATTATTCAATGGTCTTTCATGATCTATAAGGTCATATTCCCAAGAGGATTTGGCATGTCTTACTAGATACAATGTTTTCATAGGTTATGGTTGTAAACGATCTATCTTCCAGTTATGATCTTCTTGTAGCTTATATCTAATTCTATCATGTAATCTACTCTCTCTTCCTTGCCAAAACTCAATAGCTATAGGTGCCACAGTAAATCCACCCCAATGTTTCGGTCTAGGGATATCTTTGTCTTTAAACTCATGCTCTAAATCTATCAATTTTTCTTCGAGAATTTTTCTGTTTTTAACTGGTTCGCTTTGATTAGACGCCCACGCACCTAACCTACTCATTCGTGGCCTAGAATTAAAATAGGTGTCAGATAGCGCAGCAGAAGATCTTGAAGCAATTCCTTTTATAATCACCTGTCGCTCAAGATTCGGCCAAAAGAAAGAAATAGACACATTTGGGTTCTTAAGAATCGACGCTCCTTTTTCTGAGTTATAATTAGTAAAAAACGTGAATCCATTATCATCAAAATATTTTAACAATACTACACGCCCTCTAGGAAAACCATCTACACCTATGGTAGAAACGGTCATTGCATTAGCTTCCTCTACTCCATTTACCTTCTCTACTTCTTCAAACCATTTTTGAAATAACCGGATAGGGTCATCCAAAACATCTGCTTCAGTGAGCTTTTGTTTATTGTAGAATTTTCTATGCTTACTTAAGTCTTTTGCCATGTACAATCAATATATATATATGCAATTTACGAGATTCTAAAAATAATATCATAGTTTCTTATTAACTTGTATAAAACTTTTCAAAATGAAATTCACCTGTACTACAGAAATCAATCAACCAATTCATCATGTCTCTGATCACTTTCAGAATCCAGAAACTATGAAACACTGTCAAGAAGGCTTTAAGGAAATCGTTCATTTAAGTGGTGAAAAAGGGCTGGCAGGCTCAAAAGCTAAATTGGTATATAAAAAATTTGATTTGTTCGAAACCATTATCAAGAATGATTTACCACATGAATTTATAGGTCAATATGACCATAAACACATGTCAAATACAATGAAGGCTAATTTTGAAGCATTAAGTGAACATAAGACGCGATATACTTCTGAGGTTGAATACACACAATTTAAAGGTCTTATGGTAAAAATTATGGCTACATTATTTCCAGGAATGTTCAAGAAACAAGTTCAGAAATGGATGGACAAATTCAAGATCTATGTGGAAGCTAATTAAAACTCAAACACCTTACCGTCCTCTGCTAATTCAACATTCTTGAAAATTGGATTTGCTTCCTTCATAAACGCATCCAGATTGCCATAACGTGTGGAATAATGACCAAGAATCAATATGCCTACATTCGCTTTCTTAGCAATTTGCGCCGCTTCTTTAGCAGTAGAATGTTTTGTCTTTGGAGCTAAATGCGCATGTTGTTCTAAAAATGTAGATTCATGATATAATACATCTACATTTTCAATAATTGGAATAATAGATTCTTTATAAGCCGTATCACTGCAGAACGCATAAGATTTAATAGGGTCTGGCGAATTTGTCACATCTACATTCTTTATAAGTTGTCCCTTTTTATTTTCAACATCTGCACCCTGTTTCAATTTCCTATAGTAGGCTTTGTCAATATGTGCCTTTTCTACCGATTGCATGTTCAGCTTACGCTCTCCTGGTTTTTCTTTAAATAGAAATCCATTGGTATATACCCTATGATCCAAAGGGATGGTATACACTTCAACATTATCATCCTCAAAAATAAGTTCGGATTCCGTAGATGTCAGTTCATGAAACACCAGTTGATAATTGGTCCAAGAATCTGCCAATTTCATTTGAAGTGTGATTACGTCCTTTAAGCCTTTCGGTCCATAAATATGCAGTTCTGTTTTTCTGGTAAGCAATCTGAATGTAGAGATCAATCCTGCCAAACCAAAATAATGATCCCCATGTAAATGTGAAATAAATATGTGTTTAATGCGGGCAAACTTAATTTTGTTCTTTCGTAATTGTACTTGAGTTCCTTCTCCACAATCTATAAGGAATAGGTGGTTTTTGATTTCAAGGACCTGTGCCGTAGGGTTTGTAAATGTTCGTGGCGTAGCACTATAACACCCAAGGATATTTAATTTCATTAAGGCGTGGTGGCATTATAATTATTAAGATCATTAATTGAGAAGTCACTCTTAAAAGAAAACGCATAAGGTGATTCTCCGTGATTTCTTATGTATGACAACCGTTTCTTAGCTTCTTCTGGTGTTGGGATATGACCTTCTTCTACATACCAAAGCACCATATGTATGTCCTTCATTTTACTAAACCATTCTTTCTTTCGTTTCATAATGGCAACATGACTTGAGTTATAAGTAAACTCAAAAAGTGATTGTTTATTCTTCCAAACGGACATATTTATAATCATAAAATCGTCTTCAAACACTCTTAATGCTGTTGCATTGTCTTGGTCACCTGTTAATCTCCAAACAAATCCTTTGGACTTGTCTGCAATGGCATTGATTCGATCCAAATTATTGACAAAATCAATCATAATAGGGTCGTCTATTGGCGTAAGCATCCTAGCTATGTTTAGTTGGGCGAGATTAAAATTCATTAAAAACCTAAGTCACGTTCAATTTCTTCCATTTCTATGATGTCATAAGCTTCTTGAAGTGTTGGTACTACCACAATTTCTTCCGGCATATCATCAAAATTCACTTTATCTGTCACTATCACGAATGAGTGTTTAGCTCTCCTATGTTGATTCGACACTTGCAGAAATTCAACAACCTCTGGCAATGCTATGGTACTTAAAGTCGTTAAATTAACGACGACATTATCATTCTTGAATCTGTGATATTCGCTATTAAGTCGTTTAACAAATTCTTGAATAGACAATTTTTCTTGGGTAATGACAGAAATATTTCCGTCTTTGTCAAAAATCATGATTTACTGTTTTATTTTAGACGCTAATAAATATATAACAGCCATTCTAATGGCTACTCCGTTTTCTACTTGATCAAGTATAATTGCCTGATCAGAGTCTGCAACATCGCTAGTTATTTCTACGCCTCTATTTATAGGCCCTGGATGCATGATAATAATATCTTTATCCAAACTATCGAGCAGGTTCTTGGTAACTCCAAACTGTTGGGTATATTCTCTTGTTGAAGGAAAATAACTAATTTCCATACGTTCGTTCTGAACTCTTAACATATTTGCAACATCACACCAATTTAGCGCGTCACGAAGGTTGGTTTCAACTTTAATGCCAAGTTTCTCAATATGCTTTGGCATCAAAGTCTTTGGGCCGCACACTTTCACATTGGCTCCTTGTAATTTGAGAGCAAATATATTGGATAAGGCTACTCTAGAGTGAAGGATATCTCCAACAATCACTACATTTTTTCCTTTTACATCTCCTAATTTCTCTCTTATAGAGTAAGAATCTAAAAGAGCCTGAGTTGGATGTTCATGAGCTCCGTCACCAGCATTGATAATACTCGCCTTAACATGTTTAGATAAAAATATACCTGATCCAGGATTAGGATGCCTCATAACTACCATATCCACTTTCATTGATAAGATATTATTAACAGTATCAATAAGAGTTTCTCCTTTCTTAACAGACGATTGTGATGCTGAAAAATTAATGACATCTGCCGACAAACGTTTTTCTGCAAGTTCGAATGATAATTTAGTACGTGTACTATTTTCAAAAAACAGGTTAGCAATAGTAATATCTCTAAGCGAAGGCACCTTTTTTATTGGTCTATTAATTACTTCCTTAAAATGATCAGCTGTTTCAAATATGAGTTGAATATCTTTTTTGTTAAGATATTTTATTCCTAATAAGTGATTGACACTTAATTCGCTCATTTCTTTCAATTATTAATTAAGTAAACCGAATCTTCTCCGTCGTTTTCCTTCCAATTAACTTTTACCTTTTCTTTATTTATTGCATCAACTTGTCGTCCTCTATAATTTGGCTGTATTGGCAAATGCCTACTAAATCTCCTATCTATCAAAGTCAAAAGTTCAATCTCTTTGGGGCGTCCAAAAGATTGTATTGCCGTTAAAGCCGATCGAATACTTCGTCCAGTATACAACACGTCATCAACGAAAACGACTTTCTTGTCTTCAACTATAAAATTAATATCGGTTGTATTTGCTTCTAAAGGCTTATCGCTTCTTCTAAAATCATCACGATAGAAGGTAATATCCAAATAACCAGAATGGATATTCTTGATTTTATAGTCAGACTTCAAGATGTCTATTAACCGATCAGCCAAAAAAGTGCCTCGTGGTTGTAGACCTATTATAGCCGTATTACTAAAGTCGTTATGATTTTCAATAAGTTGACAAGCCAGTCGATGAAGAATGATATTTACTTCTTTAGCATTAAGTAACACTTTTTGACTCATATAGTATCCAAACGTATTTGGAAAGCAAAGATAAGCCAAAATTCTAAAAAGTATAAAGAATACTTTTGATTAGTTACACAAACTGTATTATAAAAAAAGCCTTTCATTTCTGAAAGGCTTTTAATTATTTAGATGTTTGAAAATTTATTTCTTTCCGTCCATCTTATCTTTAAGAGCTTGTAACTCTTCATTAACGTCTCCGATAGTCGTTTTCTCAGAATTGCTCGCAGCTACTTTTTTAGCAGCAGCTTTCACATTCTTAGCCTCTTCTTCTCTGAAGATAGCTGTATGAGAAGCAACAACACGTTTGAATTCTTTATTGAATTCTATAATCTTGAATTCAGCGCTTTCGCCTTTCTTCAATTTCTTACCATCTTCTTTCTCTAAGTGGCGAGATGGTACAAAAGCAACGATATCTTCGTTAAACTCTATTGTAGCGCCTTTATCAACAATTTCAGAGATTTCAGCAGTATGTACTGAATCTAATCCATAATCATCTTCATACTTGTCCCAAGGATTGTCTGTCGTTTGTTTGTGACCTAAACTTAGTTTACGTCCATCAACATCCAATTCTAAAACAACCACATCAAGATTATCTCCTACATTGCAGAATTCACTTGGATGCTTTATTTTTTTGGTCCAAGAAAGGTCAGAAATATAAATCAATCCATCAATACCTTCTTCTAGCTCAACAAACACTCCAAAGTTCGTAAAGTTACGAACGATTCCAGAATGCTTAGAACCAACAGGGTATTTAGATGTGATATCTGTCCATGGATCTGGTGTTAATTGCTTAATACCAAGAGACATCTTACGATCTTCTCTATCTAAAGTAAGAACTACAGCTTCTACTTCATCACCTACTTTTACAAAATCTTGTGCAGAACGCAAGTGCGTGCTCCATGACATTTCAGATACGTGAATTAATCCTTCAACACCTTCAGCAACTTCAATAAATGCACCGTAATCAGCAATAACGACTACTTTACCTTTTACTTTATCACCAATTTTCAACTCTTCTCCAAGAGCTTCCCATGGGTGCTTGCTTAATTGCTTAAGACCTAATTGGATTCTTGATTTATCTTCATCAAAATCAAGAATAACAACATTCAATTTCTGATCCAATTCAACAATCTCATTCGGATGGTTGATTCTTGACCAAGAAAGGTCTGTAATGTGTACTAATCCGTCAACACCACCAAGATCAATAAACACACCATAAGATGTAATGTTCTTTACAGTACCTTCTAATACTTGACCTTTTTCTAGTTGACCAATGATTTCTTTTTTCTGTTCTTCAATATCAGCTTCAATAAGTGCTTTATGCGACACTACAACGTTTTTGAATTCGTGATTGATTTTCACCACTTTGAATTCCATTGTCTTGCTAACATATGCATCGTAATCTCTAATAGGCTTCACATCGATTTGAGAACCTGGCAAGAATGCCTCGATACCAAATACGTCAACGATCATACCTCCTTTTGTTCTACACTTAACAAAACCGTTAACGATTTCACCTGTATCATGAGCTGCATTTACGCGATCCCAAGCCTTAATAACTCTGGCCTTTCTGTGAGACAATATTAACTGACCTGTTGCATCTTCACGAACGTCAATCAATACTTCTACTTTATCGCCAACCTTAAGGTCTGGATTGTAACGAAATTCGTTAAGTGATACAACACCTTCAGATTTAGCGTTGATGTCGATAATGGCATCACGATCCGATAAGTATACGACTTCACCTGTTACAACTTCGTCGTTAAGAGTATCTACGAAATTCTCTGCTACTAATTTTTCAAACTCTTGAAGCTTCTTATCTTCAACTTGCTCAATACCTTCTTCGTAATTGTGCCAATCAAATTCTTTAAGAAATTTTTCTGGATTTGCTTGTGCCGGAGATACTTCTTCTACTTTTGGAGCTTCTGCAACTGCTACATCTATAGCTTCAACCTCAGCTTTTGTAGTTTTCTTAGCAGCTACTTTTTTAGGTGCTGCCTTAGCTTTAGTTGCTTTTGCTTTTGTTTCTTTTTTTTCAGCCATTGCTGATTATAATTTGTATTCTATATGTTTCGGAAGTTTTATGCGAACAACACTATAGAAGTGTTATTATTTTCTTTCAATTCCTTTTATCTTTCCGAGAGTTCGCTAAAAGGAGTGCAAAAGTATAATTTTAATTCAATATATCAAAGATATAACCCTTTTGATATAGACCATTCTACACTTAAAGCTCTTTGATTTTAAAATGACATGTAACCATTCTAGTTTTTAAAGATCTTTCGTAAAAGACCAAACATGAAAAGAGTACTGTTAATAACCATATTCACTACGCCCGTCAAGATACCATCACATTAAAATCATATTTTAATAAATGGAGCCATTTTGAAGGTTTTCAAAGAAACGAAGCTATGGCCAATAATTTATTACGCATCATTAAGCAATACCCTCACAAAAGAATCATCACCTTAACAGGGTTAAACATAGAACATCAATACTAAAAGTTCTTAAAGAGCAACAAACCAGTTTAAGTATAGACATCAAAGAACACTATGATTTTTAAATTATTTTATGCATTTTGTCGATGAAATATGCATTTCATAATTGTTGATTCTATTATAATTTAGAAATGTAAAATTCTTGGCATCTAAATTGTTATCTTTAAAATAATTATTAACACTTAAATACTATTAAAAAATGGTTAGAGCAAAATATCAAGATGTTCTTGATCTCGGGGAAAAATTAAGCATTGAAAACGGCGACGTTAAAGAAGAAAACGGAGTACTTCACGTTTCTGGGACTGCTAAAACGCAATACGAAAAAAACCTTATTTGGGATTCAATTAAAGCTGCTGGTGGTGAAAGTCCAAGTGATATCGTTGCAGATATTGCAGTTGCAGATACTTCTGTATATCATAGACATACAGTTGAAAGCGGCGAGACTTTAGGAAAAATTGCAAAGCAATATTTTAAGGACCCAATGAAATATAAGCAAATTTTTGAGGCTAATACAGACATCTTGAAGAATCCAGATTTGATTCATCCAGGACAGGAATTAATTATTCCTAATCTGTAATAAAAATTCATTAATAAAAAAGCGACCAATTGGTCGCTTTTTTATTCGTTATCTTCTAATGTCATCCTGACCAATTGCATTAACACTTCAAACACCTCTTCAAGATTAAGGTGTGAGCTATCTATTTCTATAGCATCTTCAGCTTTAATAAGTGGCGAATCTTCTCTATGAGAATCAATAAAATCTCGCTCTTTTACGTTTTCTAGCACTTGCTCATATGTAATCTTGTCGCCTCTACCTACAAGTTCCTTATACCGCCTTTGAGCTTTAGTCTCTGCAGAAGCCACCATGAAAATCTTTAATTCTGCTTCTGGAAAAACAACAGTACCAATATCACGACCATCCATAACTACACCTTTGTCTTCGCCCATTTCCTGCTGCTGTTTAACCAGTTGCTGGCGCACTTCTGAAATCGTAGATACCTGACTCACAAAAGAAGATACTTCTATAGTTCTAATTTCTTTTTCAACATTTTTTCCATTCAAATACATTTCAGCAAAACCAAAATCTTGATTGAATTTAAATACTAATTCAATAGTATGTAATTCTGACACTAAACTTGCAACATCAAATGCTTCTTGCGAAATAAAATCGTTTTGTATTGCAAATAATGTGATAGCTCTATACATGGCGCCAGAATCAACAAACACATATCCTAATTCTTTTGCAATTTGTTTAGCTACTGTACTTTTTCCCGTAGATGAAAATCCGTCAATGGCAATCGTAATGTTGTTCACTATTGTAAATCTATATTAAGTCCGAAAAAACTTGTGTTCGCAGCACTAGTATAACGTGCGTGTGTATAACTAAATCGCATCTTGTTTAACTTAACCCCTATTCCTACCGATAGTCCGGAGAAATTGCGTTGATCCACAATTCGTAATTCTTCTGCTCTTCTAAAGTTATAACCAACTCTAATATTAAAGCCTCTTTCCGGAAACAATTCTGCTCCTAAGATAACATGTCTTATAGCATTACCCAAAAAACCTACCTTCTCATTTGTTTGATTACCATTTAAATCAGATGTAGATCTCGCTGGATTTGGTCTGGCAATTTTCCAAGTCTGCAAATTCTCCATGGTAAAATGCCAACGAATAGGGACATTTTCTAACTTTTGAGACATTCCAAAATCAATCTCTAATGGTAATGATTCATTACTGCCTGCATATGTAGTTATTTGTGTACCGACGTTTCTTATTGCTAAGGCCGCGTGAAAATCAAGATCGTCGTTGATATAAATAGCACCAAAATCTGCCGCTGCTCCTAAGGATGAGTATTGTTCAAGCCTAGATGTTATCAGCTTTACATTAGCACCAATATAAAAATCTGTCCAAGGAATATTGAATGCATACCCTAAAGACAACGCGGCTTCGCTACCAGAAAAACTACCTGTTTCGTTACCCTCTTCATCATAACCATCAAAATTGCCGTAGTTTATATATGTAATACCAGCATGAAATGTCTGCACATGCCTGTCATAGGTATAAGCATATGCGGCAGTGCCATACCCAATACCTCCAAGATAGCTTGTATAATTAAGTGCTAATTGGTTGTCCATCTCTGCATTAATGGTTGCAGGATTGTACAAACCTTGGGTAACATCGTAGTCGTAATTAGTTAAGACTTTACCTCCAAGAGCTGCTTGACGAGGCGACGATACCAAGTTGAGAAACTGGTAGGTAGACTCACCTCCTACTTGTGCAAAAGAAAGGGCGGTTAAGATCAGGCAAACAAACGTAGTAATGGTCTTCGGCATGCGCTGCAAAGTAACTAAATATTAGTTAAAACGACTATACCGATTTTTTATTTCTTAAGGGGCTAGGAAGTTTGGAACTTCGCATTTATGGCTCAACTTTACAATGCTGTTAAGAGGCACACTACCCAAAGTGAGAAGATAGGTCGTAGAATTACCTATAAACTCATATCATGTTGTAATTCTAGAACTGGTTTCCAGTGAAAATTAATAGGAAACCACCGATTATTTATTTTAGTTGATGCATTATTCTCACTAGCTTTTAAATAGACCGTTCCGTTTTCTGAATATACTTGTAAAACATCTATCTTATTAGGAATAGCTTGTTCTTTGTTTAACTGTTTAGCATTCATTATAAAAATGTATTTGTTAAGCTATATAACAGTTTAATGCTTGGTTACCCTAACACAATAGACTATAAAATGAATTTCATTTTTGCTAAATGACAGAATTTGGTTCAGAATAATTGAAGGAGAAGCCTTTGCTGACATCACCTCAGAGAAGTGTCCTATAGTAAACTTAATCTATAAACAATCTGTGGTAGTGGTAATAATAGTTGGTTCTTGTAGTTTCTATAATAGATAATCATGAGGATATCGAAAAGAATCGACAAAATCCCTCTGGTAAAATTAAGAACGTCGATACAGAGGCACTAAGAAAAAAGAATCAATTCACCTTCAACTCCTGTCCAATGCTTAAATCATTAGTATCAAGGTTGTTGAGTTCTTTAAGGTCTTTAATGGATATATGAAGCCTCTTAGCAATACTCCATAACGTATCTCCTTTCTTAACTACATAAATTGAAGGTTTATCAGATTCATGCTCTTCTGTTACCTCTTTCTTTTTATATTTCTTTATTAATGCTTTTGTACGTTCTTCTCGTGCAGTTTCAGCGTCTTTCTTTTTGGCAAGTTTCTCTTTTGCATCTTTTTCAACTGTTACATCAACAACTTCTTCTTGTGAAGATTTTTCGACCGAACCCGTGGAGGCAGCGGTTTCCTCAATCTTCTTTTGAGCATGCTCGACCTTGTTCTTAATGGCCCCAGGAACTTGAGATTGTTCTTCAACAGCCGCTTCAAGAAGTATGGTGTTATTTGGAGTTTCATTTTGTAAAAAGACTGCTGGATTATAGATTGAAATTTTAAGCTTTTGCCCTGGAGTAATAGTGTTAAGTGCCAAATTATTTAACTCTTTCAAGTCCTTTATACTCATTTTGAATTTTTTAGCGATGCTAAATAAACTCTCACCGCTTTTTACAATATGAACTGTTTTGTTTTCAAGGTTTTCGGTTTCAGCTTCAACTTTAATCTGAACTACATCCTTAGTTGTATCTCTCTCAACAACCAAGTTAATCGTCGAACCAGGCAGAGCATCTGGAGGCAAATCTGGTGGTGTCATTCCACCTGGTGTTTGTCCGGGTGCCAATCGAGCAATGATCGTGCCTTCCGGTTTATTAACAATTGGCTTACTTGATGGCACAACATGCTTTAAAACTATTTTCAACTCTTGACCAATGTTTAAATTAGTCGACTTTAGTTTGTTTTGAGCCTTAAGTTCCACTATTGAAACACTATGTTTTTTAGCAATAGAAGATAAGGTTTCCCCTTTCTTTACTGAATGCGTTTTTCTATCTTCATAAATAACAGTTCCTGAATCAGACGTATACAAAGCTGATACATCGGTTTTAGCATGCTCTCTATACACAAACTCTCCGCTCTTAGAGGATAAAAAGGCCTCTTTATCTCCAATGAATGTAGGCATGAATTCATCATAAAGTTCTTGAGAAAATGAGGTGAGGGATATTAAAAAAACCAATGGAACAATTAATCTTTTCATCTTATAACTTTTTAGGTTTTTTTACTTTTTGATTTGTAAGCGCTATCTTAATGACATCACTCATATCAGACACATAATGAAAAACCAACCCTTTTAGGTATTCCTCCTTTATTTCTTCAATATCACGTCTGTTCTCCTCGCAAAGTAATATTTCTTTTATTCTTGCTCGTTTTGCAGCTAATATTTTCTCTTTAATGCCGCCAACAGGCAATACTTTACCACGTAAGGTAATCTCACCTGTCATTGCCAGACTTTTCTTAACCTTTCGTTGGGTCAACAAAGATACTAAAGATGTTAACATAGTTACACCTGCACTTGGTCCATCTTTAGGCGTAGCACCTTCAGGAACATGAATATGTACATTGTAATTCTCGAACACTTCTGTATTTATATCAAATTCATCCGCGTTAGACTTGATATATTCCATGGCTATCGTTGCTGATTCTTTCATGACCTTACCTAAGTTTCCAGTAATAGTCATATTGCCTTTTCCTTTAGAAAGGATAGATTCAATAAATAAGATATCTCCGCCTACACGTGTCCATGCCAAGCCAGTAACTACACCAGCCACATTATTATTTTCGTATTTATCGCGCTCTAATTTTGGTCCTCCAAGTATTTCAACAATGTCCTTATTTGAAACCTTAATGTCGTAGGTCTCTTCCATAGCGATGTTTTTGGCTGCATAACGTACCATTTTGGCAATTTGCTTCTCCAAACCACGTACGCCTGATTCTCGTGTATATCCTTCAACTATTTTTTCAAGTTGCGGTTTTGCTAGTTTAAGGTCTTTGTCGGTCAAGCCATGTTCCTTTAATTGCTTAGGCAGTAAATGTCTCTTCGCAATCTCAACCTTTTCTTCGATTGTGTAGCCCGTCACATTAATAATTTCCATACGATCACGAAGTGCTGGCTGAATGGTGTTCAAACTATTACTCGTCGCTATGAACATGACTTTAGATAAATCAAATCCCATCTCCAGGAAGTTGTCATAAAACTCGCTATTCTGCTCTGGATCCAAGACTTCAAGCATTGCTGAAGATGGATCTCCTTGATGCGAATTCGATAACTTATCAATCTCATCCAGCACAAACACTGGATTTGCTGTTCCAGCTTTCTTTAAACTCTGAAGAATACGTCCAGGCATAGCGCCAATATATGTTTTTCTATGGCCTCTAATTTCTGCTTCATCGCGCAAACCTCCTAGAGACATACGTACATATTCTCTACCTAATGCCTCTGCTATCGACTTACCTAAAGACGTTTTACCAACACCTGGAGGTCCATAGAGGCATAATATTGGCGACTTCATATCGTTACGAAGTTTCAACACGGCTAAATGTTCAATGATACGACGTTTCACATCATCTAAGCCATAATGATCTCTATCTAAGATTTTCATAGCCCGTTTGAGGTCGAATTTATCTTTGCTAAATTCATTCCATGGTAAGTCTAAAAACAAGTCCAAATAGTTACGTTGAATCGAGTATTCAGCCACCTGAGGATTCATACGTTGCATTTTGGCAAGCTCCTTATAGAAATGCTCTTCCACTTTCTTGTCCCATAACTTGCCTTTAGCGCGTTCTCGCATCTCCTCCACTTCCTCTTCGTAACTTACGCCACCAAGTTCTTCTTGAATGGTTTTCATTTGCTGATGCAGAAAATATTCGCGCTGTTGCTGGTTCATATCACTTTGAACCTTAGACTGAATATCATTTTTAAGTTCTAACTTTTGAAATTCCACATTCATGAACTTCAAAGTTGCCAAAGCGCGTTCCCTTAGGTCATTTGTTTCAAGAAGTTTTTGTTTTTCTTCTACCGAAAGGTTCATATTTGAAGACACAAAATTCACTAAGAACGAATTACTCTCAATATTTTTAATAGCAAATGAGGCTTCACTAGGAATATTTGGACTGTCTCTTATGATCTGCAACGCCAAATCTTTAATAGATTCTATAATCGCCGTAAATTCTTCATTATCCGGGCCAGGTTGGGCTTGAGACACTTCTCTTACTGTAGCGTTTATATAGGGTTCCTCTGTTATAACTTCAGCAACGTTAAAACGCTTCTTACCTTGTATAATAACTGTAGTATTGCCATCAGGCATTTTCAACACTTTCAAAATACGAGCAACAGTTCCTGTTTCATGAATGTCCTTAGCCGATGGATCTTCTACATCTTCATCTTTTTGAGATACCACTCCAATAACCTTAGTTCCGTTATTAGCATCGTTTATGAGCTTTATAGATTTGTCTCGTCCAGCTGTTATAGGAATTACAACTCCAGGAAACAATACTGTATTACGCAAAGGTAATATTGGTAAGGTTTCTGGGAGTAATTCATTATTTATCTCTTCTTCATCTTCAGGTGTCATTAAAGGAATCAACTCAGAATTTTCATCAAATTCCTGAAATGACAAACTGTCAAGGCTGAGCATTTTTGATTTTTTCATAGGTTTTATAGGTCATTCTGTCATAAGCTAAAATAGCGGCAGAATTTTTATATGGTCAAAATTAGTATTTATTATTCGTTAAACCCACACTATCAATTACTTAAGTGTTTGGTCGAATATATTTTCATTTAATAAAAGTCAATTGTCATGCCATTATAATCGTATAATCCTTAAATTAATTGAAAATAATTTCTGTTAAACTGTAACAAAGTTGATAAGTATTCCTCTTTCATATAAAGCAATTTGTTTTTGACACTAACCAATCAAAATATCGAACAGCTGCTCGAGCAATGTACATTAGGCAACCAGCGTGCACAAATGGAAGTCTATAACAGATATTACAAAGCGATGTACAATACAGCATATCGCATTGTAAAAGACAGCGCTGAGGCAGAAGATGTTATGCAAGATTCCTTTTTGGCGGCGTTTACCAAATTAGGCAATCTTAAAGAAAAAGTGACTTTCGGGTCATGGTTAAAACGAATTGTTGTAAACAACAGTATTTACCATTACAATCAAAATAGTAAATACAACGACGTTCCTTTAGATGATGTCATATATAAAGTAGAAGACAACTCAGGTGTTCCAGAAAATTATGAGTTCACCACTCTTAAAGCGAGACAAGTCATGGATACCATGAAAGAGCTTAAAGATAGTTATAGAGTGAGTTTGACTTTACATTTAGTTGAAGGGTACGATTACGAAGAAATAAGTGACATCATGAATATATCTTATGCTAACTGTCGCACAACCATATCGCGAGCTAAAGAAAGTTTAAGACAGAAATTACAGCCAAAAGCTGAATACTAGAATTATGAAACAAGATAACTTAAAATCGCTTTTTGAAGACCTGTCAAGTGACTTTGATTTAGAGAATCCAGATTTGGGTCACGAGCAGCGCTTTTTAGCAAAGCTCCAAAGTCAAGGTCAGATATTAGCTGATACCACGAATTCTACATCTAAACACCAGTGGTGGAAACCATTTATGGGAATTGCTGCCTCTATTGCTCTTATAGTAAGTGTGTTTATTGTAACTCAGCAAGAACCAGAAATAAAGGATTTGGCAAACGTCTCTCCAGAAATGTCTGAAACGCAGGATTTCTTTACAGTAGCCATTGCCGAAGAATTAAAAAAGATTGAAAGTGAACGCGCACCTGAAACTGAAGCTCTTGTAAAAGACGCTCTAGAACAGATGAGCATTCTCGAAAAAGAATACGAAACCCTCAAAGTAGACCTAACAGAAAGTGGTGATGACAAGCGTGTTATATACGCAATGATTACCAACTTCCAGAACAGGATCGAGGTATTACAAACCGTACTAGAAAATATTGAAATCGTTAAACAACTAAAACAAGATTCAAATGAAAACTCAATTACTATATAAAGCAATCTTCGTATTGCTCTTAATACCAAGTTTAATGCTTGGAAATAGCGTCCATGAAAAATGGGGTGGTAAACATACCAAGGAGAAAAAAATAAGCAAGACCTATGATGTGAATAGCAATGCCACATTAAAAATAAACAACAGTTATGGCAACCTAGATATCGTTACTTGGTCTGAGAACAGAATAGAGATTCTAGTTACCATTACTACAAATGGCAATAATGAAGAGAAAGTACAAAAGAAGTTAGACGATATCGATGTTGATTTTTCGGCATCTAGAGATTTTGTCTCGGCAGAAACACGCTTCAGTAGAAACAAATCTAGTTCTTGGTGGAATTGGGGCAAGAATAACAATGTTAACATGAAAGTTAATTATGTTGTGAAAATGCCTGTTACAAACCATGTGAATTTAAGTAATGACTATGGGTCTATAAATCTCGGAAAATTAGAAGGTCGCGCTCAAATAAGCTGTGATTACGGTAAAATTACAACTGAAGAACTTATGGGTGATAATAATGTGCTGACGTTTGATTATACTAATGGATGCTATTTCTCCTATATAAAAAGCGGTAAAGTCAATGCTGACTACAGCAGCTATACTATTGCAAAATCAAAACAATTAGATATCAACGCTGACTATTCAAAATCTACAGTTGAAATTGCAGAAGATGTCACTTATAATTGCGATTATGGATCTATAACAGTAAACAATGTCAATAATTTTAATGGCAATGGTGACTATGTAACTCTTAAGCTTGGAGATGTATATAAGAACGTTGACATCAAATCTGACTATGGATCTATAAGAATAGATAGATTAAATAAAAATGTTGAAAGCGTCATCATAAACTCAGACTACACAGGTATAAAAGTAGGATACGATCCAGGTTTCAACTTTAATTTTGAATTCGATCTAGAATATGCGGGTTTAAGTGGTGACGATGACTTTGAATTCTCTAAGAAAAGAGTCAAGTCTTCGGAGAAATATTATTTAGGACATTATGGAAGCTCTAATGCTTCTGCCAAAGTATATATCAACTCTGAATACGGAGGCGTAAAATTCTATAAAAATTAAAATCAATCAAACTAAAATCATAAATCATGAAGAAAATAACATTAATCGCAGTAGCCTTCTTATTCGTTAGTACAGCAAATGCACAATGGTGGGGCGGAAAGAAAATCAAAGGAAATGGTAACATGACCAAGATCACAAGAACAACATCTGATTATAACGGTATAAGTTGTGCAGGGTCTTTTGATTATATTCTAGTATCAGGAGATGAAGGAAACATTACTATTGAAGGAGAAGAGAATTTATTGGAATACATTATAACTGAAGTAAAAGATGGAAAGCTTAAGGTTAAGACCAAAAACAATGTCAACCTCAGGACGTCTTTTAATAAAACAATAAAGATTACAATTCCTTTTAAGGATATTGAACATGTATCTTTAGCAGGTTCAGGAGATCTTTGGAACGAGGATACCATTACTGCAAACAACTTAAAAGTATCGTTAGCTGGTGCTGGAGATGTTATTCTTGATGTTGAAACGTCATATATAAAAGGAAGTCTCGCTGGTTCGGGTGATTTAACTCTAAAAGGTAAAACCAATGACCTTGATGTAAGACTTGCAGGTTCAGGAGACATTCATGGATTTTCTTTACAAGCAAATCATACCGATGTGTCTTTGGCGGGATCAGGAGATATCGAAATCGTAAGTAATGAGAGCCTAAAAGCTCGTGTTTCTGGTTCAGGAGATATCGAATATAAAGGAAATCCTAGTAAAGAAGACACCAAGGTTGCTGGTTCAGGAAGTATTAGTAATTAAATTCGTCAATCAAATAATCTGATAAAAGCATATAGATACCATCTATGTGCTTTTATTATTTCGAATAGAATTTAATTATAAACTATATCGAATTCACCTTCGGTGATTTCGAATGTATCTGTATTTGTGCTGCCTAATGCTGGTTCAGCAATAAACTCGAAGGTTGCGGTAATTCTCTTATTTACCACATCATGAGATGTAATAGTAATTGTCCCATTTGCAACATAGGTTTCGGTTGCAGAGAGATTATAAAGTCCAACAGTATCTGAAGGTGATACTGCAATTGCGACAAAAGTGTGCTCCCCTTCCAAAATCGCAGCATCTAGATTAAAACCTATAGTTTCACCGCTGTTCTTAGTAGCAGAAATACCTATTGAACTAAATCCTGGTAGCGAAAGTAAAGAACCTATAACAACATCTTCTTCAAATTCTACGCCATCTACCTTAGCAAAAAAAGAATTTTCTGTTGGTATATCCTGTAAGGTGTTTGAGTATGGTATATCAGTAAACACACCATTAGTGAATTCTTTTGGATCGCTTATTGGATTAAATGCTGTAAAGTTGAACGTACCCGACATGGTAGAATTCTCTTCGTTTATCTCTGAGATGGTAATGGTTCCTTGTGATTCTGAACCATCAGTAAATGCCACCCAGGTGTTCGTAGAACCATTTGCCTCAGTATATGCGACAGCATTACCTAACATGGTTGTTCCATCTATAACACCTATTTCATAGGTTCCTGTAGTCGTTTCTTGTAATGATATAGTTATTAATTCTTGTTGATCTCCTCTTGTCGCCGAAATGTTCATACTATTTTCAAGAATGATAGCGCCAACCACATCTGCCACATAGGTCTGTCCATCAAAATCCACCATATAAGCACCAGAAGTAGGGCTCTCAATATTAAACTCTCCTTCTAAAGGTTCATTCTCACAGGTAAAAGCTGTTAATAAGACAAAAAGAGATATTAATGTGGCTAAATGTTTCATAATAGGTTATTATTTAGAGGGTAGCAAACATACTAAAATATAATAGAGTCTAAAAAATTACTTTTTAGGCACCCTAAAAAGTAGCACGATACCTATCAAGAAGAATACAAATAAAAACAATATAGCGTTTCTCATACTACCTGTTATTTGATCTATCGTTGCAAAAATCACCATTCCGATAACAATTCCTATTTTTTCGGCCACATCAAAAAAGCTAAAATAAGACGTCGTATCTTCTGTTTCTGGTAAAAATTTAGAATATGTAGAACGTGCTAAACTTTGAATTCCTCCCATGACTAAACCTACACATGAGGCTGCAATATAAAATTGCATTGGAGTAATCATAAAGTATGCATAAACACATAAAGCCATCCAAATAAAATTAACGAATATCAATGTTTTTATATTACCAAATTTTGCTGAAGCTCTTGAAGTTAGAAAAGCACCTAAAATTGCCACCACTTGAATAATCAAAATACTTCCTATTAACCCTATTGTCTTGGCATCATCACTACCCCATTCGATTTCTTCTTCTCCAAAATAGACGGCTATAAGCATAATGGTTTGCACAGCCATGCTAAACACAAAAAAGGCTGTTAGATAGCGTTTTAACCTAAGATTTTGAGTTAATTCCTTCCAAACTAATTTTAGTTCCTTAAAACCATTGAATACAACATCTTTAGTCACTTTATGGCCAGAAGACACTCCTTTTGGCAAAATATAAAACGAATATTGACTAAACAGTATCCACCAAAGTCCAACGGTGATAAACGAATATCGCATCATCTGCACTTTATCCGCACCATCTTCCTGACTCATAACCATTCCCAAGTTTATTATCAAGAGGATAACGCTGCCTACATAGCCGAAAGAAAATCCTTTAGCACTTATGGCATCCTGCTGTTCCGGAAATGCTATATCTGGCAAATACGAATTATAAAACACTAAACTCCCCCAATATCCTATGAGACCCATAAAATAAAACAATAAACTTATGTATATATGGTCAAGGCTAAACCAATAAAGTCCAATACAACCAATACCTCCAACATAGCAGAAAAACTTCATGAAATTTTTCTTGTTTCCAACATAATCAGCAATACCAGAAAGCAGAGGTGATGTAAAGGCAACAACCAAAAAGGTAAATGCCGTTACGAATGTTATAAGTGCTGTACTTTTAAACTCAACGCCAAAAGCATGCACCACTTTTATTTCGCTCAAAAATAAAGCAGAATAGAAAATAGGAAATATAGAGGATGCTATAGTTAGCGTATATACCGAATTAGCCCAGTCATAAAAGGCCCAAGCATTTAGAAGTTTGCTACTTCCTTTTTTAAATTTTTCCATAAAAAAAGCTGCCCGTTAGGTGAGCAGCTTCTAAAATAAATATTATTTATTAACTATGAGTTAATTAATTGGTCTAAATGATGTCACCCCATATTTCTTAGCTTCTGCTTTAGCCTGAGGCGCCCATGCAGTCAAATTTGAAATACGCGTTTGATTTGATGGGTGTGTGCTCATAAATTCTGGTGGTGTTTGTCCTCCACTTTGAGCCGCCATTCTTTTCCATAATTGAGCCGCTTCATCTGGATTATAACCTGCAACAGCCATTAAGTATAGCCCTATCTGATCCGCTTCAGTTTCATGAGACCTGCTAAAAGGCAATACTCCTAAAAGTGTAGAACCTACTCCATAATATTGATTGAATTGTGCTCTTGCTTTTGGATCCTTAATAGCCACATTACCAGCTACAGCCCCTACTTGTTGAAGCATTCCTGCGCTCATACGTTGCTGTCCATGATTAGCCAAGGCATGAGACACCTCGTGACCCATAATTGCAGCGACTCCGGTCTCGTTTTGTGCAATAGGTAGGATGCCCGTATAGAAAACAATTTTTCCTCCTGGCATGCACCAAGCATTCACCGTCTTGTCATCTACTAATTTATACTCCCATTTATAGTTTTCTAAGTAGCCTTGTTGTCCATTAGCATTTAACCAACGTTCAGCTGCTATTGCAATTCTCTGTCCTACTCTAGCAATCATTTCTGATTCCGCAGTTCCTGTAACTACATTGTTTTCACCCAAAAATTGATTGTATTGCTGGAAAGCCATTGGAAATAATTGAGAATTAGGCACGAACGCCATAGTTTTCTTTCCAGTGAATGGATTGGTGGTACAAGAGAGAAATAACATAACTGCTCCGAGTGCCACTATTTTGTTCTTTAATTTCATCGTTAATGGTTTTAATTATATGTAAGTCTAAAGTTACAAAAACCATTCCTTTTTTATTTTGTTTCAAAGAAGTTAATTTATTAGCTATATCGACGAAATGCATAAAAAATCGAACTACGGTATATTTTTATGATAAAAAGTAAGTTTTGAATATCTCTGTCGTCTTAAAAGAAAATAGAAAATACGTAACTTTACAAGAAAAAATTATGAAAAAAATTCTTCCAATATTTGCCATTCTCTTAATATTTGGTTGCAAAACCAATGCTCAAGAAACTAAAGAATCTAAAACCTATGAAGTTTCAAAAACTGATGCAGAATGGAAAGCACAATTAACAGATAGACAATATCATGTTTTACGCAAAGCAGGAACTGAGCGCCCGTTTACTAGTGAGCTTGTGAGCAACAAGAAAAAAGGCACTTATGTTTGTGCTGCATGTGAAACTCCGCTTTTTAAGAGCGAGCATAAATTTAAGTCTGGTACTGGATGGCCAAGTTTTGATCGTGAAATAAAAGGAAATGTTGAATACTCTACCGATTATAATATAGGTGTAGCAAGAACCGAAGAACACTGCGGAACTTGTGGCGGACATCTTGGACATGTCTTTAATGATGGCCCAAGAGATACTACTGGAAAACGTCATTGTATTAATGGTGCAGCATTAAACTTTATTCCAGAAAATGAGTAGTTACCTAACCAGTATTCTAAAACAATTTCAATATTGTAAATCACTTGGAGATAAAACATTTGAACAGCTTACATTTGAAGATTTAACTCATTCTCCTAGTTCAGATTCAAATAGCATTGCTATTATAGTTAATCATATAGTGGGCAATATGCTATCGAGATGGACCAATTTTATGACTGAAGATGGAGAGAAATCATGGAGACATCGCGATAAAGAATTTGAAAATAAATATTTTTTAAAAAGTGAGTTGGTTTCTGATTGGGAAAAAGGATGGCAATGTTTATTCCATGCCATTGAACCTTTAACTGAAACTGATTTAGATCATATTATTTATATTCGAAATCAAGGACATACTGTAACAGAAGCCATTAATAGACAATTAGCTCATTATTCCTATCATATTGGTCAACTCGTTTTTTTAGGTAAACTGATTAAAGGAAATGATTGGAAATCATTATCTATTAACAAAGGGGAATCTTCTACTTATAATATCAAAAAGTTCAATAAAGAAAAAGGGAGACGTCATTTTACAGATGACCTTTAATTTTAAAGTTTCATAATTCATAATTCAAATTAGGTTTCGTAAATTCGTGGCTTCTATTCACGACTTAAATTCATATACATGAGTAAATACGATATCATTGTTCTAGGAAGTGGTCCAGGAGGCTACGTAACTGCAATTAGAGCATCTCAATTAGGTTTTAAAACTGCCATCGTCGAAAAGGAAAGCCTTGGTGGTGTCTGCTTAAATTGGGGATGTATTCCAACAAAGGCATTACTTAAATCTGCTCAAGTATTCGAATATTTAAAGCATGCTGAAGATTATGGATTAAGTGTAAAGGATTATGACAAGAATTTTGATGCTGTAGTTAAAAGAAGCCGTAATGTAGCAGATGGAATGAGCAAAGGTGTTCAATTCTTAATGAAGAAAAATAAGATAGATGTTCTCAACGGTTTTGGAAAAGTTAAAGTTGGCAAAAAAGTTGAAGTAACTTCTGAAGATGGAAAAACAACCGATCATCAAGCTGATCATATCATCATTGCCACTGGAGCACGTTCTAGAGAATTACCTAGTTTACCACAAGACGGCAAGAAAGTTATTGGCTATCGTGAAGCCATGACTCTCAAAAATCAACCTAAGAAAATGATTGTTGTAGGTTCTGGCGCCATTGGTGTCGAGTTTGCATACTTCTATAATTCTATGGGAACAGAAGTGACTATTGTAGAGTACTTACCAAATATTGTTCCTGTTGAAGACATCGATGTCTCTAAACAATTGGAGAAAACATTCAAGAAATCTGGTATTAAGATCATGACTTCTGCAGAAGTAACTTCTGTTGCCACTTCAAGCAAGGGTGTTAAGGCAGTAGTAAAAACAAGTAAAGGAGAGGAAACGTTAGAAGCTGATATTGTTTTATCGGCTGTAGGTATCAAATCAAACATCGAAAATATTGGTCTTGAAGATTTAGGAATAGCTACAGATAGAGATAAAATATTAGTCAATGATTATTATCAAACTAATATTCCCGGCTATTATGCCATTGGTGATGTAACACCAGGGCAGGCATTAGCTCATGTCGCTTCAGCTGAAGGCATTCTTTGTGTTGAAAAAATTGCGGGAATGCATGTAGAGGCTTTAGATTATGGTAATATTCCAGGTTGTACTTATTGTATGCCAGAAATTGCCAGTGTTGGATTAACTGAAAAACAAGCAAAGGATAAAGGGTATGAACTGAAAGTTGGTAAATTTCCTTTTTCAGCATCAGGTAAGGCAAGTGCCTCTGGAAACAAAGATGGATTTGTAAAAGTCATTTTTGATGCTAAATACGGTGAGTGGCTAGGTTGTCATATGGTAGGTGTAGGTGTTACCGATATGATTGCAGAAGCCGTATTAGGCAGGAAGTTAGAAACAACGGGGCATGAAGTCTTAAAGGCTGTGCACCCTCATCCAACAATGAGCGAAGCTGTTATGGAAGCCGTTGCAGATGCCTACGACGAAGTGATACATTTATAATATTTTAAAGCCACTCGATTAAGAGTGGCTTTTTTTATGTTTGAAGATTATGACCCTAAATAATTTTAGAACCGTTGCCATACTAGAAGGTATTTCCTACCTCTTATTAGCCGTCACAATGTATTTTAAGTATGCATTAGATAATGGATTGCCGAATAAAATTGTGGGTATGGTTCATGGTCTTTTATTCATACTCTATATAATTATGGCCTTTACATTGAGAAAAGAACAAAAGTGGTCTTTAAATATATTTGTAATTATCTTGATTGCTTCACTAATTCCGTTTGGAACGTTTTATATTGATAGAAAATATTTACGTTGAGGCCTAAAATCTGTAACCAACACCTATACTTATTGCATTATTCCGAAAATTGTTACTTGACATATTTTGTCGTCTCTCAAAACCATGTCTAAAACGTGTTTCGATGAAGAATTTTTTAGACAGATTATATTCTGCACCTAGTACCCCATTCCATTTTTTTATACCAAAAATGTCATTTTTGAGTGATGCTGATAAGACTTGTGTACCAGCATAGACTTTAAATTTATCGTTAATATGGTATTTCATCAATATTGGAACAGTAAGGTAAACCTCCTTATAAGATCGCTTAAAACCATTGAAATAAAGTTCTTCTCTATTGGCAGACCTCAGGTTCAGCTCTAGCTGTAAACTCCATTTCCCACGAAGTCTAATATCGGAGAATGCGCCTATATAAGGCAAATCAGGCTTGTTATCTAAATTACTATCGTTAACCTGAAATTCATAACCAGTACGTAAACCAAACTTTACTTTTTTAGCCTTCGATTTTTCAGGATCTGTTTGCGCATGCGTAGAGAATACTATAATAATAGTATGTATTAATACTAAGATAGTTTTTTTCATAATGTAGTGGTTAGTTTAATTATGCTACAAAACTATCTTGGTAAATCGTTAACAAATCATAAGCATATCACAAACTAATTGTAACATCACGTTAATTGCATCCCAAAAATCTTAAAAAATTATCAGAAAGAAATCACAAAAAACTCTGTATAGCTAATTCATAGCTCTGCAATCCAAAACCTAGAACAACACCTTTAGCATTAGGTGAAATGAAAGACTGATGTCTAAAGTCTTCGCGTGAAAATGTATTAGATATGTGCACTTCGACTACTGGGGTTTTTATAGCTTTTACAGCATCCCCAATACCTACAGATGTATGAGTGTAAGCAGCAGCATTCAAGATAATACCATCATAATCAAATCCCACTTCTTGTAATTTACCAATCAACTCACCTTCAATATTAGATTGGAAATAATCAATATAAACTTCAGCGTGTTTTTCTTTTAATTGATTTAAGAATTCAGTAAAAGATAAATTACCGTAAATTTCAGGCTCTCTCTTCCCAAGGAGGTTTAAGTTAGGGCCGTTAATAATAATAAGCTTTTTCACAAAGTAAAGGTATCAAAAAATAGAGCAAAAAAAAACGACACTGATTGAGTGTCGTTTTATGGCATTTATATAAGCTATTAGTTAAATTTATAACCAACACCAATATTAAGCCAGCCAATTCTAGATTCAATATCAGCGCTTCCAGTATAGTAATTATTTAACTGGAATGTATATCTTGATTCTACGAAAAACTGATTTGTAAAATCATAAGCAAATCCAATACCCAATCCAAGATTGACCTTTGTAAAATCATCTGCAACTTCTTCCAGAGTATATGTTATTTGAGGTCCAGCTTGAAGGCTAAACTCTTCAGACACATACACCTTTGCCATAACAGGTATTTGCAAGAAACTCAAATCATCCACATTGGCATATAAAAGCTCTGGTTGAATACTAACCTTGTCAGATACCTCGAACTCTCCTATAAGTCCAAAAAAGAACCCACTCTCTCCAGCTGAACCAGAAAGCCCTTCAGATTCAATTTTACTGTTTGCATTAAGATAACCAGCGGTAACTCCAAACCTACTGTTACCATCTTGGGCATTTATTGTAAATCCAAATGCTGTTACCAGCATCATTACTAAAAATTTTTTCATTTTAATGTTTTAATTTGAATACGTAATAATTATAACAATAAAAGGCACGCCATGCGCGCCTTTTATTGTTACTTATGATAATTTTAGAATCTATATCCTAGACCAACAAATAGACCGCTGATCTTTGATGAAAATCCACTCGGTGCATCCTCGATTAAGTTAGCTAAACCAATATTATATCTAGCTTCTACAAATAATTCTTCCGAAACATCAAATGCAGCACCAACTTCAGCACCATAGTTGAATGATTTTACACCGTCAGCAGTATCAAGTAAAACTCCTAAAGTAGGCCCTGCTAATAAAGAGAGTTTTTCTGAAGCGGCATATTTTGCCATCAAAGGAATATTAATTTGATCAAGATCTTTAATTGCAACATAAAGAACCTCAGGTTGAAAGCTAAAAGTATCCGAGATACCTACTTCCGCAAAAAAGCCTGCATAAAATCCAGTTTCAGAAGCTGTTGCACTGACACCAGAAATTTCAGCCTTGGCAGAAGCGAAATCTACACCAGCTTTTACGCCAAAATTAGCGCCTTGAGCATTCATGCCCGTAAATCCTAATACTGCCATAGCAGCAAATAACATTAGTTTTTTCATTTTTGTTAAGTTTTTAAATTGATTAAACAGGAGCAAATAAATGTTAAATTATCGTCGAAAACAAAAAAAACATCTATAAAGTGTTAATAAAATCCGTTGAAATGTAAATTTATAATGATTATAAATAATCATATTAGCCCTATTTTTACTCATATGAAATGGCATCAAGCTCTAAACGATTACAAACATTATTTAAAAATTGAAAGAGGTCTTTCCATCAATTCCATCAACAACTATGTGTTAGATGTAAAAAAATTAATCCATTTTCTTGAAACGAATAATGTTGCAAAAACACCTATATCAATCGACCATGAAACTATTAAGATGTTTATTTATGAATCTGCAAAACATATCAATGCCAGATCACAATCTCGACTGATTTCAGGATTACGTAGCTTTTTCAATTACCTTATATTCGAGGATTATCGGGAGACGAATCCTTTAGAACTCATCGAGTCACCAAAAATTGGGCGAAAATTGCCTGATACACTGTCTCTGGATGACATTGATGAACTTATCGCATCAATAGATTTAAGCAAGCCAGAAGGCGAACGCAATCGCGCTATTATTGAAACACTATATAGTTGTGGGTTAAGAGTTAGTGAGCTCACCAATTTAAAACTTTCAGATCTGTTCTTTGACGAAGGTTTTATTAAAGTGACAGGCAAAGGAGACAAACAACGTTTTGTACCCATAGGAGATATTACCAAGAAATATATTATTACTTACAAAGAGCATGTAAGAAATCATCTAAACATTTCAAATGATTATAAGGACACTCTTTTTCTAAACAGACGCGGAAAGCAATTAACTCGAGCCATGATATTCACGATTGTCAAACAATTAGCTCAAACAATTGGCTTAAAGAAGAATATCTCTCCGCATACCTTTCGTCATTCATTCGCTACTCATTTATTGGAAAACGGCGCAGATTTAAGAGCTATACAGCTTATGTTGGGTCATGAAAGTATTACTACCACAGAAATATATATGCATGTAGACAGATCACACTTAACTGAAGTCATGCATAAATATCATCCGAGAAAATGATTATGTACTTAGCTCTGTAAGTTAACAGCATACATTTAATCGATGTTTTTAGTTTTTAATCGGTTTTAAGATTTTGTTATATGATAAAAATTTGATATAGCGGGTTATAAATACATAGGTTTGTTAGACCCTAAATAACTCTTTATTTTGAAACCTACAAAAATATTAAATGACGTACAAGATGGCCTGAAATGGCAGTTTGCCTTAAAAAGTTCAGGGATTGGCATTTGGGATTACAATGCCGATGCAAATAGAGTATTCTATTCTAAAGAATCTAAAAGCATTATTGGTTTTGATAATGACGAATTTGGCATGAATCCACATGACTGGAATGATCGTGTACATCCAGATGATAAAGAGCAATACCTTTTAGATTTTCAAAATCACTTAAAAGGCATAGAACCTCTTTATAAAAATGAACACAGAATACGCTGCAAAAACGGAAGTTATAAATGGATTTTAGATAGAGGGAAAATTATTGAATGGTCTGAAGACGGAAGCCCTAAACGCATTATAGGTACACATTCTGATATCACAGAGAGAAAAGAAAAAGAAACAAAACTAAGAAGCAATCTCAACATTATTACAAGTCAGAATCAGAAGCTATTGAATTTTGCACATATTGTATCTCATAATCTCAGAACCCATACCAGCAATTTAGATTATATGATTCAATTCTATGAAGAGTCTGACACACATAGAGAAAAATTGGAGTATTTTGATCACATAAATTCTATAGCGAAATCATTATTTGATACTGTAAATGATTTAGAAGATATTGTTAAGGTACAAGTGAACAAAAAATCTTTAGAAACACAGAAACTGAATCTGGTAGACTACGTAAATAAGGCTTTAAAAGCTCTCAAAACAGATATAAGAGATTATAATGCTTCGGTCAACATTAAAGTAAGTGAATCTATTTACATCGATTTCTTACCTGCCTACCTCGAAAGTATTTTACTCAATATTTTTACGAATGCTATTAAATATAGAAAAGAGAGCATACAGTTAATAATCAATATTTCTGCGGAAGAAAATAATGAAAATTATATTCTTAAGATTTCTGACAATGGTATAGGTATTGATTTAAAGAAATATGGCGAAAAGCTTTTTGGCATGTACAATACATTTCATGACAAAACAGAGTATGATTCACGAGGTATAGGACTTTACATCACTAAAAATCAGCTAGAGGCTTTTGGAGGCAATATTGAAGTAGAAAGTATACTTGGCGAAGGATCTACTTTTACAATAACCTTAAAAAAATAGCACTATTATTTAGCTATATTCACTGCCCTAGTTTCTCGTATAACAGTCACTTTTACTTGACCAGGATACGTCATGTCAGTTTGAATTTTCTGAGAAATTTCAAACGATAAATTAGACGCCTTATCATCATTTACTTTTTCACTTTCAACGATGACACGAAGTTCTCTTCCTGCTTGAATTGCATATGCTTTTTGTACTCCATCAAAACCAAAAGCAATATCTTCAAGGTCTTTTAATCGTTGTATATAAGAATCTAACACTTGGCGTCTTGCTCCTGGTCTAGCTCCAGAAATAGCATCGCAAACTTGGACAATTGGAGATAATAAGGACGTCATTTCTATTTCATCATGGTGCGCTCCAACAGCATTGCAAATTTCAGGTTTCTCCCCGTATTTCTCAGCCCATTGCATTCCAAGAATAGCATGAGGTGTCTCCATATCTGCTTCGGCATCTGGCACTTTTCCTATATCGTGCAATAATCCAGCTCTTTTTGCCAGTTTAGGATTCAATCCTAATTCAGCAGCCATAATCCCGCAAAGTTTAGCAACTTCTCTAGAGTGCTGAAGTAAATTCTGCCCATAAGACGACCGATACTTCATTCGTCCTACCGTTTTAATGAGTTCAGGATGCAATCCATGAATACCAAGATCTATAACGGTTCTTTTTCCTACTTCAATAATTTCTTGCTCTATCTGTTTTTTAGTTTTCTTTACAATCTCTTCTATTCTAGCTGGATGAATTCTTCCATCAGTGACTAATTTATGAAGTGACAGTCTTGCTATTTCTCTTCTAACTGAGTCAAAACAAGATAATATAATAGCTTCTGGTGTGTCATCTACAATGATTTCTACACCTGTTGCAGCTTCTATAGCTCTAATATTTCGTCCTTCTCGCCCAATAATACGTCCTTTAACGTCATCAGATTCTATATTAAATACAGAGACACAATTATCTATAGCTTCCTCTGTACCAACTCTCTGGATCGTATTAATAATAACTTTCTTTGCTTCTTGTTGCGCTGTAAGCTTGGCTTCTTCCATCTTGTCTTGCACGTAAGCCATGGCATCATTTTTAGCCTCACCCTTTAAAGATTCTACAAGTTGTTCTTTAGCATCTTCAGCTGAAAGACTAGATATAACTTCCAATTGTTCTACTTGACTTCTATGAAGACGTTCGATTTCCTCCTTTTTCTTATCTAGGAAATCAATTCTTTTTTGATAATCTTTTGCCTTATTTTCAGCATTTTCATTAAGCTGTTTTGTACGAGACAATTCATTAGAAACTTGAGATTCTTTATCTCTTGTACGCTTTTCAGCTTCTGCCATTTTCTTGTCACGCGACAAGATTACCTTTTCATGTTCTGCCTTTAGTTCAATAAATTTTTCTTTAGCTTGAAGCATCTTTTCTTTTTTTGCTGCTTCTCCATCACTCTTAGCCGTTTTTAATATGCGTGCAGATTCTTTTTTCGCACTGTTAATAAGCTTAGATGCTTTGCTTTTTTCTAATGATTTTGCAACTATAAAACCTACAATTGCACTTATTATACCTACTACAATTAATAAAATTGTGTTATCCATGTTTAGTTAGTTTTAAAAAAAAGCCCGCAAAAGTTCTGGTTTTTGTATAAACTCCTTAAAAACAAGTTTAGGGCTAACAAGCTGATCAAGTATCTGCTCGAGGCAGCACGCTTTTACAACTTCAACTCACCCTTTTTAAAGAATTAACGTTGAGTTTATCAAAAAAAATAACTAATGCAGGCAGTAACCTATATTTTATTTAAAGAACGTTTTTAAGAATTTAAATGTGATTGTAAAAGTTGATCTAAAGCTTCTAGCTTATTTTCAACTTTTTCATTCACAACTATCTTATCTATTGTTTTTTGCTCCGTCTGAGAGGCAAATTGCAAAGCACACATGGCTAACACGTCTTGCTTATCTCTAACGGAATAACTTTGCTCAAATTGTTTTATTAAGTCCTCGATCTTCTTGGCGGCCTTACGTAAACCTTCCTCCTGCTCTGGCGGAATCGTCAATGGATATACCCTATTAGCTATAGATAGCTTTATTTTAAACTTCTCTGACATTTGTTAAAAATAATATCATTCTGCCAACTGAGCAATACAATGATCAATCTCCCTGATTAATGTATTTATTTTGAGCTTTGTTTCTCTTTTGTATTCGTCACTGCCCAATATTGAATTTGTTAATTTAAGTGATTCATATTTTTCTTGCCAAGACACTAATTCTCGTTCTTGCTGTAAAATATTTTTTTCAGATAATGCTAACTCTTCACTTAATCTCAAATTAGTTTGCTTTAAAACATCTAGTTTATGCAGCATTTTACTAATTCTGTTCTCTAACGAGTCAACAATATCTTCAATCTTACTCATTTACAATATTCAATACTGATTACACAAAGTTAATCAACCGTCGACAAAAATCACAATTGTTTTACCACAATTTTAAATAATTATCAATATTCTCTTGAAAGCTTGATTCTCTTTTGGTACGCACTTTGCATATTATCTACAAATTAATACTTTAGCGGTAAGAATATGTGTATGCGATTTTTGATTTTCCTCTTAATTTTTTCATTCAATAGTAATTTTGCTCAAAGCAAATATCCTCAAGACTACTTTAGGCATCCTTTAGATGTTCCATTAGTATTGTCTGGAACCTTCGCAGAATTACGCTCGAATCACTTCCATTCTGGTCTAGATATAAAGACTCAGCAGAGAGAAGGCTTAAAAGTTTATGCTTCTGCTGCTGGGTACGTTAGTAGAATAAAAATCTCGCATTGGGGTTATGGAAAGGCACTATATATAACACATCCAAATGGTTATACCAGTGTATATGCTCATCTCCAAAAATTTTCTCCAAAAATTGAAGAATACGTCAAAAAAAGACAGTACGAGAAAGAATCATTTACTATTGAGTTATTTCCAACGGCTGAAGAACTACAAATAAAAGCCAATGAAATAGTAGCGTTTTCTGGTAACACAGGAGGTTCTGGTGGTCCTCATCTTCATTTTGAAATTCGAGATAGCAAAGAAAGACCTATGAATCCTATGTTGTTTGGTATAGATATAAAAGATACCAAAAAACCAAATATCATTGGTATATATGCATATCCTGAAAACCCTATTTCTCACGTCAACATGTCAAATAATCGCGCGAAACTTAGGCTCATTCCTCAAAAGAACGGCGATTATAAAGCAGAAAAAATAAAAGCCTTCGGAAAAATTGGTTTTGGCGTAGTTACTTGGGACAGGCAAGATTTAGCAGCAAACAAGAATGGCGTCAGTAACATACAATCGTTTTATAATGGTAATAAAAATCTTGAAATTGATTTTTCAAAGTTTTCTTTTAGTGAGACAGGGCATTTAAATCGTTTAATTGATTACAAACACTTCAAGAAAACAAAAAGCAGAATTCAAAAACTGTTTATTGAACCAAATAATCCTTTAAGTCTCTATAAAAATGTCGACAATGATGGTTATGTCTTTGTTGAGGACAGTACAAATTCAGTCTATAAATTGCGGATAAAGGATTATCAAGGAAATGACACATGGCTAACGATACCGATTGAAGGGAAAATATTTAAAGCTGTAGAACCTAAAACAACCGACATTACAGACCATTATATAAAAGCAGATCAAAGTAATACGCTTCAAGAAGGAAATTTCACCATAACCATACCTCAAAATAGTTTTTATGATGATTTTTATATGGATTTTGATGTAAAAAATGACACCCTTATTTTACATAAACCTACAATACCCGCAAAGAAAAGCTTCACTATTGCATATGACATTAGTAACTATTCTGATACAGATAAGAGCAAATTGTTTATAGCGAAATTGAATGGATATAGAGATCAATACGTTTCCTACTCTTCTACTAGAAGAAAAGGAAATTCATTAAGTACCAAAACAAAAAATCTAGGTAAATACACTTTAGCAAGAGATACGGAAAACCCGAGTATTAAACCAATAAACTTTAGTGATGGGAAATGGCTTAGCAAATATCGATACCTAAAATTAAAGATTGCCGATGATGTATCTGGGATTAGAAACTATAGAGCTACCATCAATGGAAAATGGATCCTAATGGAATTTGATGCTAAAAAAGGAACATTAACACACGATTTCAATGATAATACCGTTACTGATACCAAGAATAATCTCAAGGTAATTGTTACTGATAATGTCGGAAATAGTTCTACTTTTGAAACAACATTTTTTAGGAAATAAAATCACATCCATTTGAAGCATTATCGCCTCTTTACAATACTTTTATTACTCACGTCCTTATTTGCTGTATCTCAAACAGCTACCGTTAAAGGTGTTATATTAGATGAAACAAATCTTCCAATAGAAGGCGTAAACATAACATCCAATACTTATGGAACGCAAACTAATGAAAATGGTTTTTTCCTCCTTAAAATTCCAGCAAATAAAGAAGTGTCCATAGAGTTCACACATTTATCCCATAAAAAAGTTCGCATCACTTTCAATTTAAAAAATGGTGAGGAGTACGAGTTTAACCCGGTAATGAAGCAACAAATTGAGCAAATAGCTACAGTGGTTATTTCAGGAAATCAAAGAAAGGCTGTCGAAGGTATTGTTACTATTACACCAGAAATCATCAGAACTATAAAAGGCGCTCAACCTGGTGTGGAAAATATATTAAAAACACTTCCAGGTGTTAGTATTACAAATGAGTTAAGCACACAGTATAGTGTTCGCGGAGGCAATTTTGATGAAAACCTAGTATATGTTAATGAAATAGAAGTCTACAGACCCTTTCTTGTACGCTCTGGTCAACAAGAAGGTTTGAGTTTTGTAAACACAGATCTTGTGCAAAATGTTGATTTTTCAGCTGGAGGCTTTCAAGCTAAATATGGCGATAAGCTGTCTTCTGTTTTAGATATAACATATAGAAATCCATATAAATTTGGAATTAACGCAGATTTGAGTCTGCTAGGTGGGAGTATTTCCGCAGAAGCTGTGAGTAAAGATTCAAAATTATCTGGCATCATAGGGCTTAGATACAGAGATAATAGTCTTCTGGTAAAAGCCAAAGAAACAGAAACTAATTACGATCCGAAATTTGCTGATGCTCAAACCTATCTAACATATAAATTTTCTGACAAATTCCATTTGAGCTTCTTAGGAAATATATCTATCAATAAATACAATTACGAACCACAAACACGTCAGACAAATTTTGGAACATTAGATAACCCTCTGGCATTGTTAGTATTTTATGAAGGCCAAGAGCGAGATCAATACAATACTTATTTTGGTGCATTCAAAGCAAACTATTTTGTAAACGATGACCTTACTCTTAAATTTATAGCGTCTACATATCACACAATAGAGGAAGAATATTTCGACATCCTTGCCCAATACAGACTTGGAGAAGTAAATAGCAATATAGGTGATGAAAATCTTGGTGAAGTTGAATTCTCTGAAGGTATTGGTGGGCAATTGAGTCATGCTAGAAACGATTTAGATGCATTAATCACCAATATTGAACATAAAGGGGATTATCAAATCGAGAATAACACTATTGAATGGTCCGTTAAATACACACATGAAGATATTCGTGATCGTATTATTGAATGGGAAGTAATTGACTCTGCAGGGTTTTCAATAAATCCTCCTACTGCAGATAATTTCAACGACCAGCCTTATACACCATATGAAGGACCTTTAGTGGCTTTTAATAATGTGCGAGCTACCAATAATGTACAAATCGATAGATTATCTGGATTTGTACAATGGAGTAAACGTGATGAGCTAAATGATAACGAAGTTTTCTATAATGCGGGCATAAGAGTGCATAATTGGAATGTCAGCGGTGTAGGTATTGAAAGTTCATCGCAAACTGTTTTTAGTCCGAGAGCACAATTCGCCATTAAACCAGATTGGGATAAAGATATGCTTTTCAGGATAGCTGGAGGTTTGTATTATCAACCACCATTTTATCGCGAACTAAGAGATTCGCTTGGCGCTGTTCAAGCAAACGTAAAAGCTCAAAAATCATTCCATCTGGTACTAGGTAATGAATATAGTTTTAATATGTGGGAGAGACCTTTTAAATTGGTTTCTGAAGCTTATTATAAACGGTTGACAGATGTTAATCCATATACCATAGAAAATGTACGTATACGTTATAGAGCAAGAAATAATGCTGAAGCTTATGCATACGGATTAGATGTGCGTCTCAATGGCGAGTTCGTACCAGGTACAGAGAGTTGGTTTAGTTTTGGGTATTTAAAAACAGAAGAAAATATTGATAATCGCGGGTATATATCTCGACCAAGCGATCAACGTTTAAAATTTGGTATATTGTTTCAAGATTATGTTCCAAATATTCCAGATTTGAAAATGTATCTTAATTTAGTATATAATACAGGAGTTCCAGGAGGATCCCCAAGCTATGCAGATCCATATGAGTATCAAAACAGATTACGAGATTACAAACGTGCTGATTTAGGTATTTCCTATGTCTTGATTGATGGTAAAAAAAGCTATAGTAGTCGTTGGAAACAGAATTTCAAAGAGTTGAGTCTCGGTATTGAGATTTTCAATATGTTTGATGTACAGAACTCAATTACAAATACTTGGGTTCGAGACGTATACTCAAAACGTCAGTATGCTATCCCAAATTTTCTAACACCTAGGGTATTTAATGTGAGGCTAAATATGCGTTTGTAACATTTTTATTACATTTGCTTTGTTGTGAAAATTACATCTGATGAAAACTTTGATTAGGTTATCCCCTGTTACATTAGCATTTTTATTTTTTTTTCAAACAAATGCCCAAATCACTTATCAATCGGCATTTCCAAATATAGACTTTGAATTCCCAGTTGAAATCCAGTCACCTTTAGACGGAACTGATCGCATGTTCGTTGTAGAACAACCAGGACGTATTAAAGTATTTCCAAGAGATTCCAATGTAATGCCTTCAGAGGTTAGTACATTTCTTAATATCATAACAACTGTGAGTTATGGTATAGGACAAGAACTAGGACTACTCGGACTTGCATTTCATCCTGATTACTCCAATAATGGCTATATATATGTTTACTATACAACAGATAGTCCTTTGGCAGGAATTTCAGTCAGGATGGTACTGTCACGTTTCACAGTTAGTTCAAGCGATGTGAATCAAATAGATCCAAGCAGCGAACTTATTATTTTCCAATTCGATAAGAATCAAAATAACAGTAATCATAACGGAGGTAAGATAGCCTTCGGTCCAGACAATTATCTTTACATTTCCATTGGTGATGGCGGCGGCGCGGATGATCCACAAGGCAACGGACAAAACACCAATACAGTTTTCTCTAGTATTTGCCGTATAGACGTTGACATTGATGGTAATAATCCTATAGAAACTAATACGACTCTACCAGATGGCAACTATGAAATCCCAAGTGACAATCCTTTTGTTGGTGTGGATGGACTAGATGAAGTTTATGCTTATGGGATAAGGAATACTTGGAAATTTTCATTTGATGCACCCACTGGGAGACTTTGGGGAGCAGATGTAGGCCAAGATGATTTTGAGGAGATAAACTTAGTGGAAAACGGTAAGAATTATGGCTGGAGCCGCTTGGAAGGAAATTCCGTAATCAACCCTGGTGTAATTATCACTGGACCTATCGCTTCTCCTATCTTTAGCTACGACAGGACACAAGGTGATGTATCCATTACTGGTGGTTACGTATACAGAGGTTCAGAAATTACGAGTATCAGTCCTGACATTACAACAAAATATATCTTCGGAGATTATGTAAGTGGTCGTGTGTGGGCCCTGGATTATAATGCATCAACAGGAAATGCTACTAGTACGCTTCTATTCAAGACAACAGGACAGTTTATCTCATCATTTGGTGTTGATAAGGACGGTGAGATGTATTTCAGTGACTATGGCACCAATGCAAAACTATATAAACTAGTGGATGGCACTACTCCACCATCAGGAACTGCAGTTAATGGTTTAGGTATATGGAAACCCCTAGATGAAGGTGTTATTAATGGTCAAGTACAGGCAATAGCTATGAGTACTAATGGAAATATCTTTCATGGAGGATCTTTTAGTCAAGTAGGTACCATTATAGCAAATAACATTGCTTTCTGGAACAATACTACTGGCTGGAATGCCATGGGAAATGGCACAAATGGTACTGTTAACGATCTAAAAATTGCTTCGAATGGGAATCTATATATAGGAGGTTCCTTTACTGAAATAGATGGCGTAACTGCTAATAATATAGCCATGTGGAATGGTACAACCTGGTCTGCACTTGGTCAAGGTGTTTCAGGGTCGATTCTTGCATTAGAAGTAGATTCAAGCAATAATGTTTATGTTGCTGGTGCTTTCGAAACTGCTGGTGGCATTACTACTAGAAACATTGCTTATTGGAATGGGACTAATTGGTTGGCATTGACAGATGTCACTAATATCGAATCTGGAACAAATAATGAAATTAGATCTTTGGCCTTAGATACAGACGGAACTTTATACGCTGGTGGTAATTTTGATGAAGCTGGCGGAAATACTGCAAACAGGATAGCTACTTGGGATGGAAGTAATTGGGGGACACTAGGTACCGGCACAAGCGGGTTTGTAGAATCCATTTGTACGACAGCAACCGATGTTTACATAGGTGGTAATTTCGCCATAGCGGGCGGATTGACCGTAAGCCGTATAGCGAGATGGGAAAAATCTTCATCCACTTGGAATTCCATAGGTAATGGAGTCAGTAATAATGTAAATACCCTTATTCATGACAATACCTACTTATATGCCGCTGGAACTTTTGATATAGCCTTTTCCAGTAGTGAAAATATCATAGTAAATAATATAGCACGTTGGAGCCCTTCTACAGAATGGGAAGCTTTGGGTCTAAACACACAAGTAGGCGTTGATATTAAAATAAACGATATAGAATTTTCTGTTGATGCCGACGGTATCGATAAAATATGTGTTGTAGGTAATTTTCAGAGTGCAGGCTCCATTAGTGCTAATGATACTGCACTATGGTTATCTGATAATTTGTTATCTATTGACGATATAAATCAATCTGATAATATATTATTTTACCCTAATCCCACAAATGGAGTCCTAAATCTTTCTAAAGTTGAGAGTTGGGTGCTCACAAATAATTTGGGCCAAGTAATCGAAACAGGAGAAAGTTCTATTTTAGATTTATCTAATTATACTAAGGGTATTTATTTTTTAAATATAAATGACAAAACCACTGTGAAAATTATAAAACGCTAACTATTATCAGTAAAGCAACTTCCTAGTCGCATTTAAAACACCTTTCTATTTAGTTTTAACTTAACAGTAATAATTCAATAAATTCTTTAATTTTATGGTATTAAAGAATTAGAATTATGCAAACATTCACAAAGTCTATCATTGTTATCTTATCATTATTCTTTTCTTTAAACACTTTAGCACAAATAACTTACGAACCGGCTTTTCCAAATATAGATTTTGCATTTCCTGTAGAAATACAATCTCCACAAGATGGCACCGATAGGATGTTTATTGTGGAGCAACCAGGTTCGATTAAAGTGTTTCCTAGGGACTCAAACGTGACACCTTCTGAGGTAAGTACATTTCTTAACATAGAGGGGCAAGTGAGCTATTCAACTGGACAAGAAAGGGGTTTACTCGGCTTGGCATTTCATCCAAGTTTTTCGAGTAATGGTTATTTTTATGTCTATTACACAACCAATAGTCCCGTTTCTGGAATTTCTACGAGAATGGTGTTATCTCGTTTTACAGTGGATTCGAACAATACTAATTTAGCCGACCCCAATAGTGAACTCAACATTTTCCAATTTGATAAAAACCAGAATAATAGTAATCATAATGGAGGCAAAATTGCCTTTGGGCCAGATGGTTATCTTTATATTTCTTTTGGTGATGGCGGTGGCGGAAATGACCCTCAAGGCAATGGACAAAACATTAATACCGTTTTTGGCAGTATTTGTAGAATAGATGTGGATATCGACGGAAACAATCCAATAGAAACAAATCCAATCCTTCCCGATGGAAATTATGAAATCCCGAGTAACAACCCTTTGGTGGGGCAGACTGGACTTGATGAAATATACGCTTATGGCATTAGGAATACTTGGAAATTTTCGTTTGATAACCCGACAGGTAGACTTTGGGGTGCGGATGTAGGACAAAATGCTTTTGAAGAAATTAATCTAATTGACATAGGTGAAAACTATGGTTGGAGTCGGTTCGAAGCTACTTCTGTTGCCAATAGCAGCGTTACCATTACTGAACCAACGACCTTTCCTGTTTTTTTCTACGATCGATCTCAGGGAGATATTTCTATTACTGGTGGTTATGTATATAGAGGCTCGGATATTGCTTCTATAGATTCTAAATACATCTTTGGAGATTATGTAAGCGGTAGAGTTTGGTCTCTCGATTATAATGAAGCTACAGGTGATGCTAGTAGCTCACTACTCTTCAAAACTAATGGAGAATTTGTATCATCTTTTGGTGTGGATATTGATGGGGAGCTCTATTTTTCTGATTATGGTTCTAACGCTCAACTTTATCGCATTACCGATGGTGACACCATGCAAGAAGCTATTGCAGTAAATGGTTTTGGAAATTGGCAATCACAACAACAAGGTGTTATCAATGGAGAGGTGAATGCTATAGCGGCATTTTCAGGTGGCAATGTCGCATATGGTGGAACTTTTAACCAAGCTGGAATATTATCGGTAAATAATATTGCTCTTTGGAATGATGATACCGGATGGAGTACTATAGGTGGTGGAACAAACGGTGCTATTAACGCTTTAGAAATTGACTCTGATGGAAATTTATACGCTGGAGGAGCTTTCACTGAGATTGACGGTGTATCTGCAAATAATATAGCGGTTTGGAATGGTTCTAATTGGGCGGCACTTGATTCTGGTGTTAACGGACCTGTGCTTTCATTAGAAATCGATAGCAATAACAATCTCTATGTAGGAGGTGTATTTGAAACTATTGGAGGGACGGATGCAAGAAATATTGGTCTTTGGAATGGAAATCAATGGAGTACTTTAACAGATGCTACCAACGCTATTCATGGCACCAATAATGAGATTAGATCTTTATATATTGACATTAATGGTATGCTATATGTAGGAGGAAATTTTGACGAAGCGGGCGGTAATAATGCCAACAGGATTGCGACATGGAATGGCTCCAATTGGGGAACATTAGGCATTGGCACCAGCGGTTTTGTTCAGGCTATTGTTTCGACAACAACTGACGTTTTTGTAGGAGGAAATTTTGCAATCGCTGGTGGGCAAACAGTAAATCGCATTTCAAAATGGAATAAATCAACAAATATGTGGTCAATGATTGGAGAAGGTGTTAATAATAACGTGAATGTTTTAACGCATGACGGTACCTT
Organism: Flavobacteriaceae bacterium; assembly: GCA_014238425.1. Lineage (GTDB taxonomy): Bacteria > Bacteroidota > Bacteroidia > Flavobacteriales > Flavobacteriaceae > JABABD01. Next base: position 59,903 of record JABABD010000018.1, read on the forward strand.
CTTGTTTGCTGCTGGAGTCTTTGATGTTAGTTTTGATACTAATAATAATTATATTGTAAATAATATAGCAAGGTGGAGAGAAAGTGATGGCTGGCAAGCTTTAGGAACAAACACTCAAGTAGGTGTAAACACCAAAATAAATGCCATGGTCTTTGCTCAAGACACTGATGGTATTGACAAGCTTTATGTAGGCGGAAACTTCTCATCTGCGGGAGCTATAAACGCCAATAATGCAGCTATCTGGTTTTCAGAAAATTATGTGCCTGACGAGGAAAATCCTGAAGAAGAACCTTTTAAATACTATCCAAATCCTACTAACGGAATTCTAACACTTACTGAGGTCGTAAACTGGACTGTGTCTAATAATCTTGGTCAAATTATATCAATTGGTATCAGTTCATCTATAGATTTTTCAACATATAGCGCTGGTCTTTATGTTTTGAGAATAGAAAACAGACCATCCATAAAAATTATCAAAAACTAATTGAGAATCACGCTTAAATAAGTCTAACTCTTATCTTAATTAACACTATTATTTCTTTTATGAAAAAAATAAAATCTATTATCTGTACACTCATATTTGCCCTCACTGGTTTTGCAGTATGTGCCCAAGATTGGCCAAATCTAAAACGGTTTAAAAAAGCAAACGTTACAATTAAACTTACAGAAGATAATAACAGAGTTGTGTTCATGGGAAACTCAATAACTGAATTCTGGCGTCCGGAATTCTTTAAGGAAAACACATCTTTTGTAAATAGAGGTATTAGCGGACAAACAACACCTCAAATGCTTCTAAGGTTTCGACAAGATGTAATAGATTTAAACCCGTCAAAAGTTGTCATTCTTGGAGGTATTAATGACATTGCCAAAAATACTGGTCCGTCAACTATTAACATGATATATAATAATATCGTATCTATGGCTGAATTGGCAGAAACCCATAATATTGAGGTTATTTTATGTTCTGTTTTACCTGCGAATGATTTCCCTTGGCGACCAGAAATAAAACCAGCACTTAAAGTAATTGAGCTGAATACTTTGATAAGTAATTATGCCAAGAAGAACGATATTAGGTATATCGATTATTATTCAGCTATGGTAGATGACAAGAAAGGTCTCAGGGGAGATTTGGGTAACGATGGCGTCCATCCAAATGCAAAAGGCTATATCATTATGGAGGATTTAATTTTACCCGCTATATCTTCTACGCAAAAAAACATGCTTCCAGATCCATTAGAAGCTGGCTGGAAAGGTAAAAAGGTTTGCAAAGTGTTAAAAGAAGATGATTCTCAACGCATTTTAAAATGCTCCTTTCCTCCTAATATTGGTCATGAAAAACATTATCATTCGCCACATTTTGGTTACACTCTTAAAGGAGGCACCTTTAAAATTACTGAGGCCAAAGGCACTAAAGAAATTAGAGTAAAAGACGGTACTACTTGGAGCAAGACAAAAACATCGGTCCACGAAGTACTAAATATTGGAAATACCACGTCCACCTATTTAATTATTGAAACCAAAGACTAGAGCTATTTAAAGACTACAAATTGATTATATTAACCTATAAACAATTTTTTAGTTTGCATTAATAAACTTCTCGATACATTCCGACGCTAAATGTCGGAACACTCGAAGTGACGTAACGTTATTTTATTATCAGTTTTTCTGTCTCTTTACCAATATTGGTTTTTACCTCAACCATATACGTTCCTGAGGCTAAGCTAGACGTATTTATAATCCTTTCTGTGCTTGTCAACACCTCTTGTCCTAATAGATTATATATAGTGACATTCTCTAATTCTGTAGCACCTTCTAATTGAATGGTTAACTCATCTGTTACTGGATTGGGATACATCTTAAAAATAGTTATTTCTCTATCTATTGTACGTAGTGTTGATGTAACTTCTAAAGTGACAGTTGTTCCTGTATAAGTAACGTTAAAAGTATAACCTGCAGGGAAATTGGTGGTTGCAAAGGTGCCAGAAACAGAACTAGCATTTATAATAGTAAAACTATCTCCAACACTTGGTTCATAGCCATTTAGTAAACTAACGTTTAATATGCCATTTAAACTAGCCCCAGTAGCAATATTAATTTTATCGAACGATGTAATACTTTCTAATTCTATATTTAATATAGAACCGTTATGTACATAATTATTATTAAACTTATAAGTTCCTATAGTATTAGATGTAGAAACCCCTGGATTTAAAATACCATTATTGGTAAAGTTACCTACATGACTTATGTTATTGCCTAAAAGTGTGGCATAATTATTTATAGCACCGCTATTAATAGTTAAGTTTCCAGAATTATCAAGATTTCCATAATTATCTATACTACTAGAGCCCTCTATATCTATACTTCCTGCATTAGATAGACTTCCTGTACCTGTAATAATTATTTTATTAAATGATTGTAAGTATCCAGAATTATTTAGAGCTCCTGAATTTGTTATATACATTTTTCCTCCATTATTAAGTATATCTTCCATATTTGTTATAGTTCCTGCATTAGTTATAAATCCACCGTCTAACTGTAATTTTCCTAAACTTAATATATCTAAAGTTCCAGTTTCTGATATATATAGATTTCTAGAAACAAATAGAGTTCCATAATTAGAAACAGTTATAATTCCATTGTTAAAAAGATCACCATCTGAATTACCTATACGTAGGTATCCAGTATCAAAAATATTTATAACTCCAACATTAGAGACATATACTTTTCCAAAATTGCTTATCGTTAGGTACCCACGAAGACCTATATTTATGGTTCCAGTATTAGTAACTTCTAAAATACCTTGAGCATCTACTCTTATACCATAGGAATTACCAACTGGACCTAATGCATTAATAGTTCCTGCATTAGATATAAATGTGTTAATGTCAATATCACCATTAATAATTACAGTATCCCCTGTATTTATTTTTGTGCCAGGATAAGAAGGTGACCAACTAGCAGTATCTAGCCAATTTCCAGGTCCTGTAAATGTATAGGTCGTTTGAGCCTTTATAAATAGTGATATTAATAGGAAAAATGCAGTTAGTAAAATAGCTTTGTTTGGTGCAGTTGTTTTCATAATACGTAGGTTATAGGATTGCAAGTATAGTTAAAAAACAACACTTAATCGTTGATTTGTAGCTTTTTATCGATATTTTTATTGAAACCCTGAAAATGAATCTCGTGTAAATCTAGCCTAGAAAGCATAAAAAAAGCCTCAAAATATATTATGAAGCTTGCTATTTTTTATGCCGTAGTATCAGTCTTCGTCAACAAACTCCTTAAGGACTTCAATCACATAATCTACTTCTTCCAAGGTATTGAAGCTGCTGAATGAAAATCTGAGTGAAGGTTTTCTCATATCTTCATCATTCAAAATTTGTGACAACACATGTGATCCCTTTATTGCTCCACTTTGGCAAGCACTGCCCTTAGAGCAAGCAATGCCCTTTAGATCTAACTGAAAAAGAACCATTGGTGCTTTTTCAGGCGTAATCGGTAGACATACATTAATAAGGGTAAAAGTGCTTTCTTCAAGATTACCAGAAGCTCCATTAAATTTTATGGTAGGAAATTCTACTTTCAAACGGTTTATGAAGTATGCTTTTATACCCAAGATATATTCACTTTCTTTAGAAAGATTGTCATAAGCCAATTTCAATGCTTCTTCAAGTCCTGCAATATTATGTATAGCTTCTGTTCCTGCGCGATAACCTCTCTCCTGTTCTCCTCCAAAAATCAAAGGTTTTAATCCAGAATTCTTTCTCACAAAAGAAAATCCCACACCTTTAGGTCCATGAAATTTATGTGCACTAACCGCCATAAAATCTACCGACACTTTCTGAAGATCCAGCGTATAATGCCCTACAGACTGAACGGTATCACTATGAAACAATGCATTGTTCTCTTTGCACATAGTACCAACACGTTCAATGTCAAGTATATTGCCTATTTCATTATTAACATGCATTAAACTTACTAGCTTCTTTTCTTTGGATCCTAAAAGCTCTAGTAAATGATTATAATTTATATGTCCGTTTTCATCTAAATCAACAAACCGCACAGACACACTGTATTCTTTTTCCATTTGTTCCACTGTATGCAAAACACCATGGTGTTCGATTCTGGATGTAATTATTTCTTTAACTCCTAAATCTCGAATTGCCGATCGAATGGCAAGATTATCAGCCTCAGTTCCACCAGACGTAAAAACAATTTCAGAAGCAGAAACATTCAAGTATTTTGCAATAGTCTTCCTAGCATTCTCTACAATTGCCTTGGCTGAACGCCCAAAACCATGACTAGAAGAAGCATTACCATAAGACTCTCGCATAACACTTGTCATTCTATCTATGACTTCATCTCGAATCTGAGTCGTTGCAGCGCTATCAAAATATATGGTTTTCATTAAATGAAATAATGGATTTTCATTTGCAAAAATAAACCAAATAAAATTATTTACTTGACCGCACGTTATAAATTGACAATTGCATTACTTTTGTTCAAAATCAATGATAATTATGCGTAAATTTTTTCTTATCTGCCTTTGCTTCGGATTCTTAACCTGCAATGATGGCGATATTATTACTTTTCAATTAGATTTTAACGATACATTTCAACAATGTGGTGAATTGGTTTTCTATAAAACTAAAAGCGATCCTTCAGAATCACTGTCTATTGATTTTAGTAGCGTAACTAGCATTGATACTTTTTTGAATGTCGATGCAGATGGCATCTACATGAGTGGAAATCTTGCCTGTATTTTTAACTATAGGACGTATAACGCTAACTTGCCAACCAATTACTTCTGCACTAATATTCCGCCCTCGTCAGTAACTATTTTAACTGATGACCAAAGTGATGGTAGTACAGCTCAAGTAACAACAGTACTTACTGAAGATGACGACGACGGAATACCAGCCGCTTTAGAAGATATAAACGGCGACGGTAATTTAGATAATGATGACACAGATGGTGATGGCATCCCAAATTATTTAGATTTTGATGATGACGGCGATAACGTTCCAACCACAACTGAAAACCCAGACCCTAATAATGATGGTGTCTTAGATGATGCCCAAGATACCGATATGGACGGCATTCCAGATTATTTAGATACTGATGACGATGGTGATGGGGCGCTAACTCGTGATGAAGAAAATGATTCACAAGACCAGAACCCAACTAATGATATTGACAACGCATCTATAGGCGCAAATTACTTGAATGCATTATTTTCAGTAAGTGTTCCTGCTACAGCATATAGATTACACGCTATCCAACAAACATATGAGATTAGTTGTATTGTAAATGATATTCAGATATCTAACCTAACGCAACAAAGTCTTGACTTTGGTAAACTTTCATCAAATATTACTAGTTCTAGAAGCCTTACACCAAATTTTAATTAGGGGTTTTACTTTGAAAAACCTTGACTTCGGTAGCTCCTAATCCGTATTTTTGATAGTTAGCTTCGTAGAAAGCAATGTTAGTGTACCTCCCAAAAAGGTATTCAAGCTCTAGCTTTAATATCCCCTCACCAACACCGTGGATAAATACAATTCTAGGAATACGCTTCTTTATGGCAAATTCTAATTGTCGTCTAGCAGTATCTAATTGAAGCGTCAACATATCATGATTGGTCATCCCTCTGATAGAATCAGTTAGCTGATGGATATGCAAATCTACTTCCATAGCTGGTGGCTCCTTTTCTTTCTTTTTAGACCTCGTAGGCTGCCTTCTTTTTGGGGATTCTTTTTCGAAAATCACATCACTAAAAGATGTATTAGAAAAAATATGTTGTCTTAACTCTGAAGATTCAATTTTAATAACTTCATTTGATTTGAACTCCATCTCAAAACCATCTGACGTTTCTATAGTCAAATTTATGCCATCAATGTTAATAACGACACCAGTAATATCATCATCCAACACAGACACTTTATCGCCTTTATTCAGTGTCATCTTCTTCTGTTTGAACAAATCCTTCAGGGCCTTTTGGTCTATCTCCAATGTTTTTGGAAATTCTATAGATACCAAGCATTAAAACCATAATACCAACAATTAAAATCACTGTATCTTGTTGTTCGCCTGCTTGAGCATAGATAGCAACACTTGCTCCAACTAAAATAAGTACGTAATTAAGAATTTTACTAAAGGATTTCATAAGTGCAAATTTAAATACAAGTTTAGTGAAATTAGTGGCATTTTTCATTTTAAAAGCCATAAGAATTTTTAAATTTGTTTATATGATAATTCTCTTTAGAATACTATCACCCGAGGAATATATGATTCCGTGCTTGAGCAAAAAGTTCTTTGACTTTGATTGTTTTGGTTGTGGGCTACAGCGATCTGTAGTGCTTTTATTTCAAGGAGAATTTACGGCAGCATTCTATATGTATCCAGCCATTTATACATTAATACCTCTTTTTACACTCATTGGATTGAATATTTTCTTTAAATTTAAAAACGCAAATAGAATAATAAACATATTTGCTGCTGCTTCAGTAGCTATCGTCATTATTAACTTTTTTATTAAATTAACCAACTAATCATTAAACATGGAAAAACAAAAATTACCTAATGTAACCATCAGCCTTGTTCTAGGCATATTATCATTTATCGCATGCTGTTGCACGAGTGGGTTTGGAGGTGTTGTCTTATCGGGAATCGCTTTATTCTTAACAAAGAAAGATGAAAAAACGTATGCAGAGAATCCTGATGGATATGACAATTTTAGTCAACTAAAAACTGCTAAAATAATTGCCATCATTGGTTTAGTATTAAGTGCTTTGGTTTCAATCTACGTGATATACTTAATGTCTACAGGTCAGTATTCTGAAATGATGGAAGAATGGCAAAAAATGGCTGAAGAAATGCAAGCGAATCAATAGTACATTGTATAGATATAAAAAAAGCGACCAAATTGGTCGCTTTTTTTATTATGAACTTTTAGGAATATTATTCAAACTCTTTAAGTGTTTTCGTAATAATATTAACACAATCCAATAGCTGATCTTTAGTCATCACCAATGGTGGTGCAAAACGGATGATATTCCCATGAGTAGGCTTAGCTAACAAGCCATTATCACGCAATTTCATACAGATATTCCATGCCGTGTCGCTTTCTTCATCCTCATCGATCACAATAGCATTTAACAAACCTTTACCTCTCACTAATTGTACTATGTTGCTGTCAGCTATGTACTTGTTTATTTCAGAGCGAAATAATTCTCCAAGTTCTTGAGCGTTTTGTGCTAATCTCTCCTCTTTTACAACATCTAAAGCCGCCATAGCAACCGCAGCTGCAATAGGATTTCCACCAAAAGTACTTCCGTGATTCCCAGGCTTAATAACATTCATAATAGCATTATTAGCTAATACGGCCGACACAGGATAAGCACCGCCGCTCAATGCTTTTCCTAAGATTAATACATCAGGTTTTACGTTTTCGTGGTCAACGGCTAGTAACCTTCCTGTTCTAGCGATTCCAGTTTGCACTTCATCTGCAATAAACAACACATTATGTTTTTCACATAACGCTCTTGCTGCTTTAAGATACCCTTCATGAGGCACATAAACGCCCGCTTCTCCTTGAATAGGCTCTACTAAAAATCCAGCGATATTTTCGTTACTTTCCAGAGTATCTTCCAGCGCTTGAAGGTTATCATAATCGATTTTAATAAACCCTTTTGTAAATGGTCCGAAATTCTTTCTAGCTACTGGATCGTTAGAAAATGATATAATCGTAGTTGTACGACCATGAAAATTGTTTTTGCAAACAATAATTTCGGCTTCATTTTCATCAATGCCCTTTTTTTCATATGCCCATTTTCTACAAAGCTTTAGTGCTGTTTCAACAGCTTCGGCACCTGTATTCATTGGCAATAATTTGTCAAAGCCAAAATATTCGGTTGCATACTTCTCGTATTTACCGAGCATATCGTTATAAAATGCTCTAGATGTCAAGCTCAATGTTTGTGCTTGGGCAGTCATAGCATTAACGATTTTTGGATGACAATGTCCTTGGTTTACTGCTGAGTATGCCGAAAGGAAGTCGTAATATTGCTTGCCTTCTACATCCCAAACATGCACACCTTCTCCTCTACTCAGTACTACTGGTAATGGATGGTAATTATGTGCACCATACTTGTTTTCGAGGTCCATCGCTTCTTGCGATGAAATGTTTTCTAAAACAGCCATTTCATTTAATGTTTTAAATTGATAAAATAACCATTCCTACTGTACCTTTTTCCTTTCGAAGAGTCGAAAATTCAGCGTGGGAGAGAAATCATCCCTGAAGGCCTGCAATTTAATTAAATAAAATGGCACTCTAAAATGTTTTATCAGGAGATTTTTCCGGCCAATGATGAAACTTGTATCTCTAATCGCTTGATTTCCCTGATTAGTGCTCTCTTGTCCATTTGCATCCAAGCAAACATTTTTGTCATACCTACCATCATAAATCCTACAAAAGCACCCATACTCCATTTTATCAATTCATTTGTGTTCTCTGTGTTGAAAGCTTGAACAATACAATAAATTGACAAACCAAATGCGACGACTGTTACAATATTCATTATTATCATGAGCCATCCGTTTTTTCCTTGGAATATGCCACCGATCATGCCTAAAATGCCTTGCTCATCCAGTTCCTCATAGAACTTCGCTTCTTCAGTCGTTAATGTTTCCTTTATTAATTTGTCAATGTCTTCCATATTATTTTTCATGATATTTTTTATTTAAAGTTTGTTTTAATTTTTCTCTTGCATGAAACAACCTTGATTTTGCTGTTCCTACACTTATGTTCAAAATATTACTAATATCTTTTAATGAATAATCTTCTACATAAAATAGCCTAATAACCACTTGTTGATGATTTGGTAAACCTTTAATACTTTTAAGCAAACGCGTTTTCAATTCTTGATTATCATCTTCTGTTTCAGTTAAAGTTTGAGTCTCTAAGTCCTTTCTGTATGCTTCTCGTCTGATTACATTTCGAGAACTTTTACGTAATTCATCTAAAGATTTAGAATACACTATACGCAACGCCCAACTACCAAAACTGTTGACATCCTTTAAAGAATTAATTCTATGGATAATGGTCGTCCAAGAATCTTGAGCTATATCTTTAGCTAAGTCAGCATCTCTAACAATCCAATAGGCCTTCTTACAAAATGGTTTATGCCATCGCTTCACTAATTTAGCCAGAGCTGCTTGATTGCCGGATATATATTCTGAAACTAGCTGAGCGTCAATCTTATTATTCATGATGTAGCATTGCTGTTTTCGTATGTGTGTTACCTGTTTTTATAAATACCCATCGCCAGAATTTCACCCAAATACTCCAATTTGACACTTTTTTATGAGTAGAAAAATGATTCTCAATATTGTCTAATGCATCTTCTATCAATGCGTCGTGAAGCCATCTAATAAACAAAAGCCATTGAAAAGTCGCCACGCCATGAGTCTTCATTTTAATGGTATGGCTAACCATAGTACTATTTTCATCTATATCTATTATATTAAACTCATGAGTGCCTATGAATCCTTTTGGATTCGTAAACTGAAATTTAATGCCTTGCTCCAAATCATATTCAACTATAGTATATCTTATAATACCGTGTCCGCCTTTTGAGCCTACTTTAAGCCCTTCTCTAAATTTCATTGCCGACCATTTATTATATGGCCAAATTTTGTCTTCTTTAGTAGCTAATTTTTCAATGAGTTTAGAAATCTTGCCCTTAGGTTGATTGATGATACGTTTATGCTGGTTGATAACTCTCATATACCTTAAAGACGTCTAAAAACTAAAAAGGTTCATTTTAATTAAAGATAATTGAATTATGGTGATTTATATTTTCAGCGATTCTTATTTTTGCGGCATGTCAAGAAGAAAAGTTAAACAGGTTTTTACGAATATAGAAGTTATTGATGCTGGAGCTAAAGGAAAGTGTGTTGCCAAAGCCCCAGATGGCCGCGTCATTTTTTTAAGCAATGCAGTTCCTGGCGATGTTGTGGATATACAAACGTTCAAGAAAAGAAAATCCTATTACGAAGGTAAGGCAATAGTATTTCACAAATTGTCAGACAAACGAACAGAACCCACATGTGAACATTTTGGAACTTGTGGCGGTTGCAAATGGCAACATATGAGTTATGAAAACCAACTCTTTTACAAGCAACAAGAAATCGTAAACAATCTCACAAGATTAGGGCATTTAGAGTTACCAGAAGTGACACCTATTCTTGGTGCTTCCGAACAGTATTTCTACAGAAACAAAATGGAATTTTCATTTAGTGACAGTAGATGGCTGACTATAGAAGAAATTCAATCAGATAGAGATTTAGGCGATAAAAATGCCTTAGGTTTTCATATACCTGGCATGTGGGACAAAATTCTTGACATCTCGAAATGCCATTTACAAGAAGATCCATCAAACGCTATTCGAAATTTTGTAAAGGAATTTGCTGTTCAAAACAATTTAGAATTCTTTAATACAAGACAACAATCCGGACTTTTAAGAACACTCATGATTCGCAATACAAGTGTCGGAGAAATCATGGTACTTATTCAATTCTTCAAAGAAGATAAGATGCAACGAGAATTATTACTCGATGCTTTGACTAAGCAATTTCCAGAGATAACATCACTTCAATACGTGGTTAATGGAAAAGCCAATGATACTATTTATGATCAAGACGTTATCTGTTATAAAGGCAAGGATCATATTTTTGAGGAAATGGAAGGTCTTCGATTTAAGATTAATGCGAAGTCCTTTTACCAAACTAATTCTGCCCAAGCATACGAACTTTACAAGGTAACTAGAACTTTTGCAGATTTAAAAGGAGATGAACTCGTATACGATTTATATACAGGCACTGGAACTATAGCTCAATTTGTTGCCGAAAAAGCTAAGAAAGTAGTTGGAGTTGAAGCCGTGCCCGAAGCTATTGAAGCTGCCAAAGAAAATGCACAATTAAATGGAATTGCAAACGTTGACTTTTATGTTGGAGACATGAAAAATGTTTTCAACGCAGATTTCATTGAAACTCATGGCAAGCCCAATGTTATTATTACTGATCCTCCACGAGATGGTATGCATAAAGATGTAGTGCAACAAATATTGAACATTGCTCCAGAAAAAATCGTGTATGTGAGTTGCAATAGTGCGACACAGGCAAGAGATTTAGCTTTAATGAAAGACAATTATGATATAGTAAAAGTGCAACCCGTTGATATGTTCCCACAGACATTCCATTGCGAAAATGTTGTACTTTTAATAAAAAAGTAATTCGTTTATTCGATTAGTTGTTTAATTGATGAAAATATATTCATTTGAAAAGTTAGAAGTTTGGAAAGAATCTGTCGAGCTAGTATCGCTAATTTATACAATCACTGAAAAATTTCCTTCAGAAGAAAAATTTGGACTTATAAGTCAATTGAGAAGAGCTTCTGTTTCAATTTCTTCGAATTTGGCTGAAGGAACTTCTAGGAAAACATTCAAAGATAAAGCACACTTCACCACTATTTCTTATAGTTCTGCCATGGAAGTGTTAAATCAACTTATAATTTCTAAAGAATTGAATTTTATCCCTGAAAATGATTATATATTAGCACGAACCAAAATTGAAAAAATAACAAACATGTTAAATGCGTTACGTAATTACCAAATCAACAAATAAACGCATCCACATTTTTTATTATATGAGAAAATTTCAAATAACATTTTTTTTTGCCATATTAGTTACATGTTTAATGCTATTGAATGGTTGTGAACGTGATGATATATGTGCAGAATCTACTCCAACAACACCAAATGCCATTATTACTTTTTTTGACATTGCCAATCCAGGGACATTGAAATCTGTAACCGGTTTGCGCATAATTGGCGAAGATGAATTAACACCGTTAGCAACAGTAAATGTGGTGACAACAGATTCTATTGCTATTCCTTTAAGAACCACTATGAATACCACAACCTATATTTTCCATAAAGAATATAGTGTAGATGATAACGGGACACCAGATGATGCCACAGATGACATTATTAATGGCAATCCAGATACGCTGACCATAACTTATGCACATGAAGAAGTATATGTCTCTCGTGCTTGTGGTTTTAAGACTATATATAAGAATTTCACCATTAGTTTAGTAGACGACGGTGATAATTGGATACAAACATTCTCAAATGCCGAAGGCATTATAAACATAGAAAATGAAAATCAAGCACATATCAACATTACGCATTAGTCTATGTCTTTTGCTAATGTCGGTATCGGTATTAGCACAGGATAAAGAGGTCGTTCAAGAAACACTAGAACAGACAACAAAGGACAGCGTAAAAATCACAAATCGCTACGGTCTTCGATTAGGCGGAGACATTAGTAAACTTGCCCGTACAGCTCTAGAAGATGGTTACAAAGGTTTTGAGGTCATGGGGGATTACCGATTGACAAAACGCTTATATATTGCTGGCGAACTTGGTACAGAAGAGAAAACAACAATAACCGAATTTTTGAATAGTACCGCTAATGGCAGTTACTTTAAAGCTGGTATCGACTATAATACGTACGAGAATTGGTTTGGAATGGAAAACGCTATTTACACTGGTGTACGTGTTGGTGCTAGCACCTTCAAACAAACACTTAATAGCTTTACAGTATACAACACCAATCAATATTTTGGCGAACAATTTTCATCAGCAACACCACAAGAATTTAGCGGATTAACAGCGTTATGGACAGAACTTATTATTGGTATAAAGGTAGAAGTACTTCCAAATTTATATCTCGGGCTTAATGCACAGCTTAAAGTGCTAATTTCTGATGATGCGCCTAACAATTTTGAAAACGTTTACATTCCAGGATATAATAAAACCTATGACAGCGGGCGTTTTGGAGTTGGTTATGGGTATAATATTTCTTACCTTATTCCTTTGTATAAAAAGGAAAAGTAAATGACCAAAGACGAAATTACCGAGCTTCTTCAAGAGAAGCATCAAACACTGCTTGATTGGTTAGAATCTCACGATGATGAGAAATGGGAAATCGGCCCAGAAAGCAAGTGGACGACTGGACAACAAGCCTTACACCTTCTTCAAAGTATCAAGCCACTAAATGATGCATTGAGTATGCCTAAATTCTTGCTGAAATACAAATTTGGAAAAGCTAATAGAGCTGTTCGCGACTTTAATGCTATCGTTAAACGTTATCAGGAACGTCTTAGTGAAGTACCTGAAGGTCTTACTTTTGGCCCCTCTCGCAATATGAAAGTACCCAAACTAAAAGATAAACCCTATATCCTGAATCGATTACAAGTAGAAAACAAAAAACTACAGTATAAAACTCAGAAATGGAAAGATAAAGACCTGAATAACTTCATACTTCCTCATCCTCTCATGGGCAAGATGCCTGTTAGAGAAATTGTTATGTGGACAGCATATCATATCGAACACCATACCAAACAATTACAAGAGAAATATTAAATATGAGTTGGATAGAGACCATTACCTACGATGATGCCGATAAACCACTAAAACGTATCTACGACCGCGTCAAAGGCCCAGATAACAATATCGATAACGTGCTGACCATTCATAGCCTACGACCACATACTTTGGTTGGCCATATGACACTATACAAGGCTGTACTTCATAACACCAATAACAGCCTGCCAAAATGGTATTTGGAATGTTTAGGTGTATATGTTAGTTATTTGAACCAATGCGATTATTGTGTAGCTCATCATTTCACTGGATTGAAACGATTGTTAAATGATGATGAAAAATCCAATCAGTTTATGGATATGGTTAAAAAGGGAGCCGCAAACACTTTTTTTGATAATCATTATAATGATGGCATAGTTCACGCACGACAGTTGACACTCGACCATGCTAATATCACTAAATCAGATATCGACAACTTAAAATTTTCTGGTTTTTCTGAAGGTGAAATACTAGAAATTAATCAAGTAGTGAGTTATTTTAATTATGTAAATCGCAGCGTAGTTGGTTTGGGTGTGACAACTGAGGGAGATATTATTGGTTTATCACCTAATGAGAGTAGCGACCCAAAAGATTGGAGTCATACATAAGCAACCTTTTTACAAGTAATGCATCTTCCTTAAAAACTCACTATGAAAAACATACTGAAATTGCTCTTACTTGGGCCTTTATTGATGGCTTTTCAGTGTGATGATGAGATAGAAAGTGATTTAAAGTTCAATACATTCAAAGCATCAGTTACGCCACAATCCATTTATAGTGTTGATGATGTGGTCTGGATTGAGGGCTATATTTCTTCTAAAGTTTTTGATACATCTGTTAACGATTCTATTTTTACGGAGACACCAGGCCAAGATTATTTCTCCATTATGAGGCTTATAGACTCAGACCCACTAAGTAATAGTATAGATGCTATTGACCAATTTGAATTGATATTTGACAGAGGTGTCTTTGATACGGTCGGTTTTTGTGAAAATTCTGAAATGACAGCTCAAGGCGTACTGAATGATGATGAATCCCTTTACACCTATAGGCTTGGTCTGAAAGCCTTGCAAGCTGGGGATTATATGATTAGTTTTGACTGGCGTACAACCTTGAACAATACCGATAGAAATGAAGCTATCATTACGGATTACTTATTAACGAATCATCCCAATCAAATAGGATTCAATAAATGTGGTGATGTGTCTTGGAAATTCTTGAATGAAACGAACGGTGAACTCTATTTTACAGTGAATTAATTAGCGCTGTCCAGATATTAAGAGAAGACATTTACTTACAACTTCGTATCTTTCAGGAAAACGCTATTCTTGAAACGTTTTCATCTTTTTGAATTTGAAGATTTTCCTTGGTTCCCTAAACTTATTCGTGATGGCGGGACTGATTTTTTAGGTTTCATGCTGAAGACCATGAAATTCTATGAACCAGTCATACCCATTCTTGAGGATTTAGTTAAAGAGACGGGACATCATCATATTGTGGATTTATGTTCTGGTAATGGTGGGCCAATTTCGCTCATTTCAAAACAGATTAACCAGGATATGCAAATGCGTTATACACTCACTGATAAATTTCCAAATATCTCGGCGTATAAAACTTATGAAAAGGAAACAAAGGGCCGTATATCCTATCTTACAGAACCACTAGATGTATTAATAGATTCAATTAATATCAATGGCATTCGTACTATCTTTACAGCCATACACCATTTCAAACCTAGTGATGTGAAAATCATACTTAAAAATGTCGTGGATGATCAAATGCCCATTGCTATTTTTGACGGTGGTAATAAACATATTGGTAGCATTTTGGCCATACTGCTCACCCATCCTATTTTGTTCTTATTTGGAACCCCTTTTATAACACCTTTTAAATGGAGTCGCATATTGTTTACATATCTCATTCCACTCATACCATTGTACGCCATTTGGGATGGCATGGTCTCCGTATTAAGATTGCACACACCAGATGCACTCCTGCAATTCGCACAAGAGGTCGATACCGAACAACACTTCCAATGGTCCTCTGGAAAAACAAAAAATCGATTAGGGTTTTCTGTAGCATATTTGATAGGCAAACCTAAATAATATTGTTAACAACTACTGGTTATCAAAGCTTTAAAATGGTTGTTATTACTTATTAAATCATCTAACTTAGTTGCATGTTCATCAATTAAATCATATACCAATTATGAAACAGTACATTTTCATAGTCTTTTGTCTATTGTTCATAACACAATGTTCAGACAAACCATCTACAACTACAGAACCTTTAACCAAAACTCCTGATCAAATAGCCGTTGAAGGTGTTATTCAAAATTATTTTGATGGTTGGTTAACAGGAGACACAACTTTGGTTGGCAGTGCCATGCATAAGTCTTGTCATTTAAAATTTGTACGCGATGGCAGTGTATCCATTCGAAACAGAACACAATATTTAAGTGGTTTCAAACCAAGGCCACGTCTTGCGAATTCAGAAGGTCGAATCATTAGTATAGATATAACAAGAACAGCCGCTGAAGCCAAAATTGAACTCGAAACTGAAACGCGCTTGTTCACAGATTATTTCAATCTACTAAAAGAAGGAGATCGTTGGTATATCACTGATAAAGTCTCAACAAGCATTACGAAAGAAAAATAGGTTTGGGTATCCGATTCCGTTATAGCAAGGCAACTTTTTAGTTCTTAGTTGCCTATACCCATTGCATGCTATATCAACTCATAAATGTATAGATAAGACTATTACAGCGTACTGATTTCTCTACTCAATAAAAATATTAAGTAACAATCCATCACCTTATTCGTCATACTAAAATATAGCAGACAACGTTTTTGTTGTTTGCTGCGTCTATATTATAAACCATCATATCAATGACATCTATTATCAAGAAACTCTTTGTAATAACATTACTTTTCTCAGCAGGCATTTTGTCAGCACAAACCTTTAGCTCTACAATATTAGATCAAGAAACCAACGAGCCTATTCCTTTCGCTACTGTACAATATGGTGAGCATCGTGGGGTCATTAGTAATGAAGAAGGCATCTTTAGTTTTACACTTAAAACAAATCCAAAAGACAGTGATAGTCTACATATCTCTTCCATGGGTTATGAGAAAAAAAGTTTCACATTACAAACACCACTAGACAGCCTCATAATTTTATCACCAAAAGCAATCGATTTAAAGAGCGTATTTCTATCTAGTGACCCCTTAGAACCTAGGGAGATCGTAGAGAAAGTAAAGGAAAACATGGATGCCAACTATCATGTGAAACTCTCCAAGAAAAAGATATTCTTCAGACAGTCAGATCTCAGTCAAATGAAAAAAGTGGATTTTGGGTTTCAGAAATCCTCTATTGTTGAGCTAGATAAACACCTTATCGATAGCATTGCTGGACTTATTCCTAGACACTCCTCGTATTACCGAGAAGTGGTAGGTGATTTTTATGGAAATTATGGGAAGCATAAATTTCATATCGATAAAGCGGCAGAACTTTATGACAAAACTAAAGACGTTTCTATGGACGGACTATCAGAAAAGATGGAACGCATCTTTAAAGAGAATATTAAACCAGACTCTTATCTTAAGATAAAATCTGGTCTTTTCAGCACCAAAGTACAATTAGATTCTCTTAAAGCTGAGCATGAAGAAGAAGCGGATGCAATGGTGCAAGTGGAGAATACCGATAATCAAAATTTCAATCAGCAAATGACGAACCGCATATCTGAATTGTACGAGCAACTGTTTTTTAATGAGGACAGTAAGATTGACATCCTAAGAAAATCTAATCGGTACGAATTCAAGCTTAAGGATTACACTTATATAGAAGAGGCACCAGTATATGTTTTAGAATTTCAACCTAAAGGCAAAAAGGATTTTAAGGGCATGATGTATATCAACATGGATGACTTTGCTATTCTGCGTTTGGAATTTAATAATGTTAGGCCGATACAACGGTTTGGATTGTTAGGAATTACGTATCGTCACAACATTTATAAAGGTCGAATGTTGTTTCAAAAAGATGCTGAAGGCGGTTATAGTCCAAAATACTTGGAGCTAGATAGCGGTGTCTTTTTTGGTTTAAAAAGGCCTCTAAAAATCAAAGAGAAGAACAAGCACGTAAAAGGGAGACGTAAACAGAATGAGCTGTCTCTTAAATTAGATGTCCAAATGACGCAACGTAACAAGTTTGAGTTGGTAGTCTTCAATTCTGAGAATATCAATGAAAGTGCTTATGAAAGCGCTCCCGAAAATAAAGATGTAAAAGCTACGTATTTGTCCAAATACGACCCAAATTTCTGGCAAGGCTATACTATCATGGAACCTAATGCAGCAATACAAGCGTTTAAGGTGGTAGAGTAAGAAGTCATTTCGATACAATTATCAACACGTTGAAATCACTCAATGACCTAATTTTGTTTTTTTGCTTTACGGCTACCAGCATACATCTCGTATTTTGCCAAACGAGACTCTAGCTTAGCGTTAAAGACTTTTATCTTTCTAGACGGTCTCAATCCTACATGCTTTAAAGCTTCTAAGTCCGACGTAATAAACCAAGCGTCAGTATTGGGATAGCCATGTTTTAAAGTCGTACCAATATCACCATAAAACGCCTCCATATTCAATAACTCTAAACGTTCTCCATACGGCGGGTTAAAAACCATATGCAGTTTTTCATCAGTTTCTTTTTTGGTCTTAAAGAAGTCTTCCTGGCTTATGGTAATAAATTCGTCTAGATGTGCATTTTTAATATTGTCTTTTGCTTTTGCAACTGCAGATGGTGCTTTATCGTAACCTATAATCTTGTGATGAAAATCGCGGGTTTTCTTGAGTAAGGATTCTTCTATAGTTTCAAACAATTCTACTTCCCAATCTTGCCAACGCTCAAAGGCGAATTCCTTCCGCATGAGATTTGGCGGAATATTACAAGCAATCATAGCTGCTTCCGCTAAAATAGTACCACTACCGCACATAGGATCCATAAAATCTGTTTGTCCGTCCCAGCCAGATAACATAATAAGTCCAGCGGCAAGCACTTCGTTAATAGGAGCTATATTCGTTGCCGTTTTGTACCCTCTTCTATGTAAAGACTCGCCGGAACTATCTAGGGAAATGGTACACATAGAACGATCTATATGAACATTGATTTTTAAATCAGGAAAACGTAAATCTACATTAGGGCGATCGCCTGTCTGATCCCTAAACTTATCGACAATGGCATCTTTAGTTTTTAAAGCAATGTATTTGGAGTGTGTGAAAATTTCAGAATGAACAGTTGCATCAATAGCTAGTGTTTGCGAGGCTTTCATATAGGTGTCCCACTTCATCCCGTAAACTCTGTCATACAAGTCCTGTTCATTTACGACTTTAAAGGTTTTGATAGGTTTCAATATTTTTATAGCAGTACGCAAACCTAGATTTGCCTTATACATAAAGCCTTTGTCTCCAACAAAACTAACGTTTCGAACACCTTGTTTTATATCTTGTGCTCCCATTTGTCTGAGCTCTTTTACTAACAACTCTTCAAAACCGAATAAGGTCTTCGCGACCATCTTGAAATTTTCCTCCATCTAATACGTCAAATAGAATGCAAAAATACTCTATTTTTACCTCGATTTTCAGCACACATGAATAAAGACACAAAACAATGGTATGCTTCCTGGTTTGATACACCATTTTACCATATCCTTTATAAGGATCGTGGTCATGATGAAGCACAAGCATTTATGGCTAATTTAACAAGCTATCTTAATTTACCTGACTTAGGAACTATCTTAGATTTAGCTTGCGGTAAAGGCCGTCATTCAGTGTACCTTAATTCAATAGGTTATGATGTGACTGGTGTAGATCTATCAGAGAACAGTATCGCACATGCAAAGAGATTTGAAAATAATACCTTACATTTTAAAGTGCATGATATGTGTAAAGCATACCCTAAACAATTTGATGCCGTTTTTAATTTGTTTACCAGTTTTGGCTATTTTGAAAATGAAGAAGATAATTTATTAACTATTAAAGCTATTAAAGCTGAATTGAACGAATTTGGTTTTGGCGTTATAGATTTTATGAATGCAGATTATGTCATTGCCAATTTAGTACCTGAAGACAGTAAAACAATTGAAGGAATTACTTTTAATCAGAAGCGTTATATAAAAGATAATTTTATTGTTAAGGATATACAATTTACATATGATGACGAAGAATATACATTTACAGAAAAAGTAAAAGCTTTGACTTTAGAGAATTTTCAATCCTTTTTTGAGCAAGCAAATGTGACGCTTTTAGATATATTTGGAGATTATAAACTAAGCAAGTTCGACAAAGAATCTTCAGAACGATTGATAATGATTTTCAAATAATGTTATATTATCTAGCACCAATACTTACGGTTATTATCGGAGCCATTTTTGTCTTCGTCTTTAAGCCATCGCAAAAGAAAAACTTAAAGTTATTATTAGCATTTAGTGGTGCTTTCCTCCTATCTGTCACCGTTTTTAATCTATTGCCTGAGGTTTTTGAAACGCCAGGAAAGGATATCGGTTTGTTTATTATGGCTGGTATACTTTTACAGATCTGCTTAGAATTCTTTTCAAAAGGTGCTGAGCACGGTCATGTTCATCTTAATAAAAGTAGTAGTCAATTTCCTTGGTTATTGTTCTTAAGTTTAAGTGTTCATGCTATTTTAGAAGGGTTTCCAGTGCATGGTAATGAAAGTTTATTGTATGGTATTATTATCCATAAAATACCCATCGCTATTATACTCACGTCCTTTTTTATAGAATCAGAATTATCAAAAAGCAAGATAGTATCCTTCTTGATTCTTTTTGCGTTAATGACTCCTTTAGGTAGTTATCTATCAGAAACCGCTCCTTTTTTGAATCAATATTATACGGAAATATCAGCAGTGGTCATTGGTATTTTCTTGCATATTTCCACCACCATATTGTTTGAAAGTAATGAAGGCCATACCTTTAATTTCAGAAAATTACTAGTAATCGTTGGAGCAATTACGGTTGCATATTTTATTTAACTTAGCGTCAATTGGAGCGTGCAGCGTATGGAGAACAAGCGAGACTTCTCGATACAATTTCGTTATCTCAAAATCAGTCTGAGTGACAAACTAACAATCAATAATGTTCAGTAAAGAGGAATCAAAACGTTTACGAGAAGAGTTTTGGACAGCTTTTGGCAAGTCTTTTCCTAGAAAGTGGTTACTCTATAATACTAAACTTAAAGGTCTCAGTTTTAAGTTTCATTTTGATACCAAATCTGCTCTAATAGCTCTGGATTTAGAAAATGACTTAGAAAACAGAATTGCTTACTGGGAAAAATTGCAATCGCTAAAATCTATATTACTAAACGATTACTTACCTAATGCTATATTCGAAGAAGCTTACTTATTAGAAAACGAAAAAGAAATTTCGAGAATTTACGTACCTCTGGAAGGCGAGGTATCTATCCACAACAAAAACACATGGCGTGAGGTCATGGAATTCTTTAATGAACATATGGCCCATTTTGAAGCGTTTTTTGAGGGTTATAAAGACGTTATAGAAATATAAAAAATAGTTACATTAGTTGAAATTAACAGAGAATGATAAAAACGGAGTTCAAAAGAATAGCAGCTAACGAAAATGGAGAATTCTTCTATAAAGATGAAGATATTGCCGTTGGAGACGGCACAAGAAGTCCAAATGTAGAATTCGTCATCAAGTTTGACTATAAGGAAATTCCAATAACAATTTACAATACCACTGGCACTCAATATTTAGGAAAAATATACTGTGATTTACCACTACAAACTCAATCAGCAGATTTTAAGCTCCACACCCGAAGTCATTTAGGTAATCTTTTTTATCGTAGTAAAAGTCGGTATATCATAAAATGCAAAAGCAATAATCTTAATCATTTTTTAAGAACTAATACAGCTATAAAAAAACTAAGCACAATATCTAACGAGACAAATTTCGATCCATATATAGCTGGAAAAAACTCCAATAGAATTTACAAACTTACTTGTAGTTATTATCTTGGTTTTGATGACTGGACACAAGTATTAGAACCTTTGATTGAATTTTATAAAGCTTTGATTGATGAACTATTTCAGCATAACACTCATATTGCTAACAATGCATATAGATCTTTGGACTAAAACTTACGATTATGGAACTCACTAAGCACATAGCCAAACACTTTCGCGAGATTCATTTTGGTGTCAATTGGACCTGGTCCAATCTTAAAGACACTTTATCTGATGTGACCTGGCTGCAAGCCACAACTAAAATAGAGGGCTTCAATACCATAGCCGCACTCACCTACCACATTAATTATTATATCGATGCCGTAATACCCGTATTAAAAGGTGGCGAACTGCATGCCAGTGACAAGTATGCCTTTGATGTACCGCCAATCAATTCTCAAGAAGAATGGCAAGCTATATTGGATAAGATGTGGAGTGATGCCGAAATATTCGCGAATTTGGTTGAGCAATTTCCTGAAGACAAACTCTATGACACTTTTTTCGAGGAAAAATATGGCAACTATTACCGGAATTTTCACGGCATTATTGAGCATAGTCATTATCATTTGGGACAAATCGTGATTATCAAGAAAATGATTCTACAACGCTAGCAACGCACAAATCATGAAAAAAATAATTACTAGCATATTGATTTTTATTTCGATTTTGTTGATAATTTTCGCATTTGGTGAATCGATTGGGAGAATTGGAGATTTACATTTAGCAAAAGTACGTCCTGATGTTTTCGAATCGGGATCACATGACTTACACTATGTCAAAAATCCTTTGACGATGTACTTTCATGTAATTTTAGGAATGGTTTTTTTAATTACTGGGAGCTATCAACTAATTCCATACTTTAGGAAAAAGAGTATTGTTATTCATCGCATTATTGGTAAAGTCTTTTTGTCTACAAGTTTCATTCTATCTCTTTCAGGAATATATCTTGGCTTGTTTTTACCATTCGGTGATACAATTGAAACTTTCACGAACCTAGTCTTTGGACTATTCATTCTTTACTCGACCATTATGGCATATTCTACTATCAAAAAGAAAAAGGTCATAGAACATAGTTACTGGGTAAGGAGAATATTTTTTATATCCTTATCTATTGCTACCATTAGATTTGTAATGATTTCTTTTATGGTTTTCTCAGAAAAAAGCCTACAAGAATCTATGGGTATTTCCTTTTTAATAGGTTTCCTATTACATTTTATTATAATTGAAATGTGGATTCGTACAGATAAGCAAAAAAGAAGTCTATAACTAAATCACATACCCATACACCATAAAGAAATGGCAAATGGCACCAGCAAGTACAAATAAATGCCAGATAACATGATTGTATGGAATCTTCTCAAATGCGTAAAAAATAATGCCTATAGTATAAGCTGCGCCTCCAGCTGCCAACCAACAAATACCTTCAGGCGCCATAAGGTCATTAAGTGTTGAAAAATCAAACACAATAAGCCAACCCATAACTAAATACAATAATGTCGAGAAAATTTCGAATCTCCCAGTAAAGAAAAGTTTAAGTACAACTCCGAAGGCTGCAATTCCCCATACCGTCCAAAATAAGGGCCAACCTAAACTATCTTTTAACAATATGAGAAGAACAGGTGTGTAAGTGCCAGCAATGAGTATATAAATGCTAACATGATCTATAATTCTAAAAGTATGGCGATGCTTTTCATTAAGAATACTATGATACAAGGTAGATGCCGTAAAAAGGACAATAATCGATATCCCATAAACAATTACACTGAAAAGGCTATAATTTGTTTTAGACGTTTCAAAAAGAATGAGTAACACTAATCCAACAATACCAAGAGCTGCACCAATGCCATGGGTTAATGCATTCCATAATTCTTCCTGTTTGGTTTGAATGCGCATTTAAAGATCTTTGGGGTCTTTCTTATTCCATTTCGACACCACATCAAAATAGTCGAAGTCCAATGGTGATTTTTGTTTTACCAATCGCCCACTTTGAAAATTACGTTGTAATACATCTTCTATCAAATAATCTTCCTTCTCGTTCATAGGATCAAATTCTCGTTTTAAAGAAATATCAAACAGCTTAGCCGTATTATTAAACCAAAAAGCACGCCATCCGTTTCTTAGCTCTTTTATAAGTTCGAAAGTTGTTCTTCCCGTTTGTCTATGTATCAACTTCACCAATATTTGTCCCTCTGTTCGGGTTAATTTTTTCAATTCTGCCGAAAACTCATCTTCAATATATTTCTGGATTATTTTGGCATAGCGTCTCTTGTCTCGTTTTCGTTCTAAAGATGCTAATCGTTTAGTTAGTGAATCTAAGCGTTCTGCCGCCAACTTCGCATAAGGATATACCTTAATGGTCTTTCTTCTAAGTATCAAATATCGTTTACGATCTTCTTTGCTATCAAACTTTAAACGCTTCAAAAGCATAACCTCATCCAAGTCGATAGCAGTTCTAGGAATTGTATCTCCTTTCACTAAAATATAATCATACTCGTATTGCGTAGTATCCTGTTCGACTTCAGTTTTTTGAGCAAACAACAGCACAGGTAGGAATAGTAATATGTAGATTATATGTTTCATCATTTTAGGCGAGTACCAAAACCATTCCAAAATTAAGAATTTACTCATGGATAACTGTAAATTCTATATTAATATTATACTTAAATAAAAAATAAAACCCATAAGCAGTATACTTATGGGTTTTTATTTTCTCAGCGAAATTGCTAGAATCGTCTTCTATTATCGTTAGAGTTAACATCTATCAATTTATTATATGGATCAACTCCTACCTCAGTTGGCTTTTGGTCAACAATAATAGTCAGTTTATTATTGATGGCAGTAACCTTATGCTTCTTGAGATACAGTTCTACTTCCTTGACTTTACCGTCTACTTCATTTTCGGCGAATATTCCAATATCAACATAATCCGCAAGAATTACCGAGAGTTCTGGTTTCTTCATTTTTTCTGTCTTATAAGATAACGTGTCGCCTGTTTTTTCTCCATAGAAGCGTTTTCCTTTTTCATCATTGCGATATTTGCTAACATTAAATTCGATATCGACTTGATATTTACCATTGTCTAATTCAGTAGAAGACACATCAACTATCCTGTTCTTATATAAGGTGATCGTTTCAAACATATCTTTAATGACATATTGTAGTGAATCTGGAGTAACTTCTTTTATATGGTTCACCATATCGATAGATGTAGTATACGGTGCCTCTTGAAATTTTACTTTTTCTATATACGTACTCAAAGCGTTATTTAAAGTTTTCTCGCCGATATAGTCACTTAACGCATAAAATACCAGGGAGCCTTTTTGATAGCGTATATACCCTTGTCCGTCATTATACATCAACGGTTTTTCACGTTTCCGCTCAAAGGTTCTTCGTGTTAGATAATCATCTAAAGCCTTTTTTAAGAATTTACGCATTTCTGTCTTTCCTTGCTGATGTTCTAAGACTTTTAGTGACACATATTCAGAAAGGCTTTCAGAGAGCATCGTGGCTCCTAAGACATCTGCCCCAATAACCTGATGCGCCCACCATTGATGTGCTACTTCATGAACTGTGATTGCAAACGGATAGTCAACACCTCCATCATCAGTATCATCTACGTCTGCAATAAAACCTGCATCACCAGCATAAGGAATGGTATTTGGAAACGATTGCGCAAAACTTCCACTTGGGAATTCAACAATTCGAAGTTGTTTATGCTGATATGGACTAAAATTCTTAGAATTATAGTCTAAAGACGCTTTCATGCCCTTCATCATACGATCCAAATTATAATCATGCCATTCATGGTGGTAGATTTCTAAGTTTACATCGTTCCATGTGTCTTTTTTAACCTTGTATCTCGCTGAATTATAGGCGAAGAAGTTCAATATCTTACTGTCCATTTTATAATGAAAGTAACGTCGCCCGTCTTCTACCCATTCCTTTTGAAGATATCCAGGTGCAATGGCTATCTGATCTTCAGAGGTACTTACAGTCGTCTCAAAATCGATCCAATCAGAATCACTGCGAATATAGGTATTTGCTAAAGCGAGCGTATCTGATGGATGTGGCTTGAGCTCGTTAGGTGGTAAGTCATATTTCTCACGCGTCTTATTATCTCTTAATTCGCCACTATCATTATAACCTAATGATGGGAAAATAGAGAAATTATTGATGAATGTACCATTCTCTTGAACTGGTGAATTTGTTCGTAGTGCCGTGTTAGGTTTGTTCTTTACTGTAAAACTCAACCCAAGCGTATCTCCAGGCAACAGCGGTTTTTTCAATCGATAGATATCGAAATTATACAATGTATCCTCTGACACCAAACTGTTTTCTCTATTAAACGTAAAGGTACTTGGATAGCTATTATGATCTAAGAAAATACTGTCTATGGCTTGATTGGTCTTATTGATCATTACATAGGAACCACTAGCATTAAAGTCTCTAGATTTCGGAAATATGTTCATGTCTGCTTTCACAGAAACGATTCTAGGTTGTGCAGTACCCTCGTACTTCTTATATGTTTTTTCCCAAGCTACAGTTTGAAGCTCACGCTCTTTAGAAGAGGTTCGCGTATTCTCTATATTATTCTCATGATATATTCTAAAGCCCATACCTAAAAAACCAATGAAAAATAATGAGAACGCAATAATGGTTATTCCTTTAAAACGAGATTTCGCAATGGACAAACGTTCTTTAAACGAATGCGGCAAGCCTCTCACCCAAAACAAGATCGTTAAGACCAAAAGTGTTAAACCGCATAAAAACCAATAGCCTCTGTACAACATAAATCGGGATAAAGGACCATAATTAGTCATGTCGGTATAATTAAAACCACCACCTTGATTGTACTTATAGATGGCCTGCTCGATACCAGCGAGACTCAAAAATGGCATCCCTATAACAATGACCAAAAGAATGAACAATCCTAGGTATGGATTTCCAACCAACGTTTGCACGAACATGGCTAAAAATGCCCAAATAATAAATACGATGAAATTCAATACATAGAGTTCGAACATATAATGCCAAATCTCAAAATTATCAAACCCTTGTGATATCTGATACACCAGACCTGAGACCATTATCACAGATAATAGTATTAATTGCATTTTCAATAAGGCTAAGAATTTAGATCCAAAAAGTGTCCAATTTGGTACTGGAGACGCATCGACTAAATGATTGACTCTTGCAATCTTACCGCGATGTACTAACATACCAGAATATAAGAATGTACAAATGATTATGGATAAAGAAAATACACCACCTTTTGCTAACATCTTCCAAGTCATAGGTAACGTCTTTGTTCCAAAAATATTTCCAACTTCCGAAATCTGAACTATTATCAAAATCAATCCAACCAACACAACACATATAAATGGCCAACTCTTAATGATATACTTCAAATCTATGTTAGACAATTTCCAAGTCGTTTTTAAATTCTGAATGAAAGAGTAGTCTAATTGTACTTTAGGTAAATTAATGCGTGTTATACCACCAAAGTTACTTTTGGTAGAGCGTTCTCCTTTTCGTTTTCTAAACGAGAATGAAATGGCATTTTGACTAAAACTAAAGACTTTATATACAAATCCAAAGATCAATGATGCGACACCTAACCATATCAACCGATTATATAGTATGACACCCTTAATCGGTAATTGTTGCTCATTTTTTTCCGCAACCGTCCAATACCGCGTGTAATAATCAGAAGAAGAAAAGCCAAAGGGGTCAATAAGAGCTCCCATAAAACGATTATCTGGATCGGATATGAGTCCGTCCAAAAGATCGCGCCCAAAAATAATGACGATTGCGGCTATAAACCCAGCAGCAATATTACGCGTAAAAGTAACTATAGCAAAGATGATGGCTCCAAATAAAACAATATTAGGCAAGGTATATACGCCAAAAGCTGTGGCATAAGATTGAAAATTAAACCCTGTAACTATATCTGGATTTGTACCTGGTAATCTAAAACCTAAAAACATTCCCAAAGCAATGCCCAAAACAACCAATGATACTATAAACACACCACTAAAAAACTTCGCGAACAGGTAATTGGCCTTAGAGAATGGATATGAGTATAGGATTGTATGCATTTCACTCTTATAATCTCTGTAGATGGAGACACCTATTATAGACGGAAACAAGAATATAATCAAAGTTGCTAGCCCATTAATGGTGCTCATGACACCTATTGGTGAGTTAACGATATTCGCTGAGCCAGTAGTTACCGTAACCGAATCAAAAATACCTGCAGCACCTGCGGCTATAAGCATAGACAATCCAAAGAAGATGGCCATATATATGTAAAATGCAGGTCTCTTGAACCAGTACTTTATTTCGTTAAAGAATATTGCTGAAAACATGTGTTTGATTTTAAGTAAATAAAAAACTAAGGGTTAGGCAAGTACAGGCTCATCCTGTTTCAATGCAATGAAGTAGACATCATCCAATTGCGGTGTCGCCTCTTTAAAATCGGCTGCTGGTCGTTCTGCAGCATGAACACGAATATTCAAGGTATTGTCTTGGTTGTAATTTGAAGACAGTATATTATAACTTGCTTCCATACCTTCTAACTCTTCTCTCTCAATAATTTTGGTCCATATCTGGCCTTTAATTTCGGCTGTAGCTTCCATCGGTGTGGTATGTTTAAGTATACGCCCACCATCTAAAATGGCCATTTCATTACAAAGCTCCTTGACATCATCAACGATATGCGTCGAGAAAATAACAGTACTATTGGTTCCTACTTCTCTCAATACATTCAAAAAGCGATGACGTTCGGCAGGATCTAAGCCGGCAGTAGGTTCATCGACTATAATAAGTTTTGGGTTGTTAAGCAAAAGCTGAGCGATACCGAAACGTTGTTTCATTCCGCCAGAATAACCAGCCACATTCTTTTTTCTAACATCATAGAGATTTGTAATCTCCAAAACCTCCTTTACCAATGCTTGTCTGTCGGATTTAGATTTCACCCCTTTTAGAGTGGCAAAGTAATCTAGTAGTGCCTCAGCAGACATTTTAGGATACACGCCAAACGATTGTGGCAGATATCCTAAAACTTTACGTAGCGACATCTTATCTTTTAATACATCAATATCACCAAAGCTTATGGATCCGGAATCTGGACTCTGTAACGTAGCGATGGTTCGCATTAAGGATGATTTTCCAGCACCATTAGGTCCTAGAAGACCAAACATGCCCGTCCCTATTTCCAGATTAACACTGTCTATGGCTTTTACACCATTCTTGTACGTTTTAGTAAGATCTTTGATGATTAGTTTCATTCTAGTAAGAATTTTAGTTTTATGATATATTGTCCTATTCGACTCACGAAGACATATTTTGTTACAATTTATTTTTCGCGACCGCGTAAAACTAAAGAAATCCCATTACTTTTACGAAAAGTAAACACAAATACATATGGCAAAAAAGAGCATACTTACCAAGAAATCGATGGATTTCCTTGAAAAATACTTAAATAATGCAGCGCCGACTGGTTATGAATGGAACGGGCAGAAACTATGGATGGACTATTTAAAACCCTATGTTGATGAGTTCATAACAGACACTTATGGCACTGCAGTAGCAATAATCAATCCTAAGGCTAAGTATAAGGTTGTCATTGAAGGTCATGCCGACGAAATTTCTTGGTATGTTAACTATATTTCTGATAACGGACTCCTTTACGTTGTTCGAAATGGTGGAAGTGATCATCAAATAGCGCCAAGCAAGATCGTAAACATCCATACTAAGAAAGGTATTATAAAAGGCGTGTTTGGATGGCCAGCTATTCATACAAGAAACAGAGCAAAAGAAGAACCACCAAAGCCAGATAATATCTTTATAGATGTAGGCTGCAAAAAGAAAGAAGAAGTAGAAAAAATGGGCATTCATGTAGGTTGCGTAATCACTTATCCTGATGAATTTCATATCCTTAATAAGACCAACTTTGTATGTCGCGCTCTAGACAATCGTGCTGGTGGATTTATGATTGCTGAAGTTGCAAGACTTTTGAAAGAAAACAAAAAAACATTGCCCTTTGGATTATATATCGTTAATGCCGTACAAGAAGAAATTGGCCTAAGAGGCGCTCAAATGATTGCAGAACGTATTCAACCAAATGTTGCCATAGTAACCGACGTTACTCATGACACAACCACGCCAATGATCGACAAAAAAGTACAAGGTGATCTAGAAATTGGCAAAGGACCAGTTATTGCTTATGCTCCAGCTGTTCAGCAAAAGTTACGCGATTTAATTACGGATACTGCAGATGAAAAGAAAATTCCATATCAACGTAATGCATTGTCACGAAGTACGGGTACAGATACAGATGCTTTTGCATACAGCAATTCAGGAGTGGCTAGTGCCTTGATATCCCTTCCTTTACGTTATATGCATACCACAGTAGAAACAGTTCATAAAGAGGATGTAGAGAATGTGATCAGATTAATCTATGAAACGGTACTGAAGATCAAGGATGGTGACACCTTTAGTTATTTTGAATAGGTAGTAACACTATCTAAATATAAGAAAAACAAAAGCGCTCGGAGTTTTCCGAGCGCTTTTCTGTTCAAGACTCGAATTGAGGGATTCTATAACGTCTTGACCAATGTATAATGGATTATTACTATATATACGCTTTAGATAACGGATATGGACGCCAAAGATTGGATACTTTTTGTTAAAATTTCTATACCTTTATTTTCTTTCAAATAGAAATCAATATTTATGTTCATACAACACCAAAAACATTTGTTTGATATACCCAAAGATGTGACCTATTTAAATATAGCTGCTCAATCTCCTTCCTCCAAATTAGTCACTGATGCTGGCATTAAAGGAATCCTGCAGAAAAGCCAGCCACACACGATCGCTGGGGCAGATTATTTCGAGCCTGTAAACGAGTTAAGAAAGCTGTTTGCCAAAGTGATTGATTGTAATGATCATGAACGTATTGCCACTGCTGCATCTGTATCGTACGGGTTGGCCAATGTGGCCAATAATATCACATTACAACAAGGTGATGAAGTATTGGTCATTGAAGAACAGTTTCCAAGTAATATATATGTTTGGAAGACATTAGCCGATAGATACAATGCTATTATTCGAACAGTCAAAACTCCAAAATCAAGGAAAAACAGAGGTAATCAATGGAATAATGATATTCTAGATGCTATTAGTGACAAAACGGCCGTCGTAGCCATGGGAAATATCCACTGGTCTAATGGCACACTGTTTGACTTAAAAGCCATTCGCAAAAAGAGCAAAGAGCATAATGCCTTATTAATAATTGATGGCAGTCAATCTATCGGTGCCGTTCCCTTTTCAGTTAAAGAATTACAACCGGATGCAGTGGTTTGTGCTGGGTATAAATGGCTGTTTGGACCATATGGATGTGCTTATTCCTATTTTGGACCCTATTTTGACAATGGCACACCTATAGAAGAAAACTGGGGAAATCGACTTGATAGTGATAAGTTTGCTGGTTTGACTAAATATCAGTCAGAATACAAGCCACTAGCTAATCGCTATGCGGTTGGAGAAAGTGGTAATTTCATATACGTAAAAATGCAAACTGAAGCCCTAAAACAAGTATTGCTATGGTCTCCGAATGATATTCAAAAGTACTGTAAGGACATTTCGTCTGATGCCGTTACAAAACTTCAAGAGCTTGGCTGTCATATTGCCGAGTCAGAACAACGAACACACCACTTATTCGGCATAGAATTACCTGATGGATTAGATCAAAAAGCTTTAAAAAGAATACTTCAAGAACAAAACATTTTTGTGTCATTTAGAGGGAATTATATAAGAGTGTCTTGTCATTTATTCAATACCCGTGAGGATTTTAACAATCTAGTTGACTGTATTGAAAGTTTAATGAAAAACCAATGCCATGACATCCATAGAGTTTAAAAAGCATGCCTATGAGTTTGTAGATTGGATGGCAAATTATATGGATACTGTTGAAGATTATCCCGTGAAATCAAAAACCCAGCCTAAAGATATCTACAATTCCATCCCTACAGAAATGCCTGAACTTGGTGAATCAATGGATACCATATTCCAAGATTTTAAGGACAAGATCGTTCCTGGCATTACGCATTGGCAAAGCCCGAATTTCTTTGCTTATTTTCAAGCGAATACAAGTCCTCCATCCATCTTAGCAGAAATGCTTATGGCTACTTTAGGCATTCAAGGTATGAAATGGGATACATCTCCTGCCTCGACAGAACTTGAAGAACGTATGATGGAATGGTTAGGCAATAAAATGGGCATTCCAAAAAACTGGACTGGGGTCATTCAAGATACAGCATCTACAGCTACTTTAGCATCTATTATAACTGCCAGAGAAAAGAAAACCAAATTCAACATTAATGATAATGGCTATGATGGTACTAAATATAGAATCTATTGTTCGACTCAAACACATTCTTCAGTTGAAAAAGGAGCTAAAATTGCTGGAATTGGTAAACATAATGTGATAAAGATTGAAGTTGATAACGAATTAGCCATGCGCGCTAATATGCTTGAAAAAGCAATAACAAACGATATAAAAAACGGTTTTACGCCCTTATGCATTGTTAATGCCATTGGGAGCACTGGAACACTTGCTTTTGATCCTTTGGACGAAATTTCAACTATTGCCAAGCAATATGGGGTTTGGTTGCATGTAGATGCTGCTTATGCTGGTTCTGCATTATTACTTCCAGAATATCACCACCTTATCTCTGGAATAGAGCATGCAGATAGTTTTGTATTCAACCCACATAAGTGGTTATTCGTAAATTTTGATTGTTCAGTATATTTCGTAAAAGACAAAAATGCTTTAGTAAATACCTTCGCTATTCTTCCAGAATACTTAAAAACCAAAACTGATGGTACAGTAAGTAATCACTGTGATTGGGGAATACCGTTAGGACGTCGTTTTCGCTCTCTCAAATTATGGTTTGTGATGCGTTCGTACGGATTAGAAGGTTTACAGAATAAATTGCGCTTACACATTGACCTAACAAAGTGGCTAGAACAGCAAATCATTGCTTCATCTGATTTTGAGTTGGTCGTGCCACGCCATATGAACATGCTTTGTTTTAAATATATACCTAAAGACTATACCGATAGCAAGGAAAACTTGAATAGTTTAAATGAGGTACTCTTACATACCTTGAACGACTCCGGAAAGTTATACGTTACGCATACTAAAGTAAATGGCGTCTATACGATTAGAATGTCCATAGGCCAAACCAATGTCACCAAGGTCCATATTAAAAATGCTTGGAACCTTATTCTCGAAACCGCTAGAAATTTACAACATTGAATGGATGAGCTCATTGATATTATAACTCGAGATGGAAAACCGACTAATAGAACAGCATTAAAATCGGTCATCCATAAAAAAGGGCACTACCACAATACAGCTCATATCTGGTTTTATACAAAAGATCAAGAAATTTTATTGGCTCAGCGTGCAGCCAGTAAGAGCATATGCCCGTTACTTTGGGATGTATCGGTAGCAGGACATATAGATGCGGGAGAAACTATTAAAGCCGGAGCTATAAGAGAGGTTAAAGAAGAAATAGGACTAGTTATTCATGAAAGTGATTTATATAAGATTGGTGTTTTCGAATGTTTTCAATCTTATGATAACGGTATTATAGATAATGAATTCCACCATACTTTTATTTCTGGATTAAAGGTAAATATAGATAAATTAGCGCCTCAAAAATCTGAAGTAGAAAATCTAAAGCTCGTATCTTTTGAAGAATTTGAAGATAAATTAAAGCATAGTGAAATTAATAATCATTTTGTAGTTATCAATAGAGACTACTATCTTACCGTTCTTGATGCCATAAAAAATATATCTTTACATCCATAAACAACACATTCATAGATGAGCAAAAACTACCTTGTAAAAGTCAATGATATATCAGAATTTTCTATTTCTGAAGACAAAGTTATTAGTGCTGATATCATTTCTTCTGATGATTTTAAATTCCATGTCATTCATGAAAACATATCGTATAAAGCAGCGATAATCGATTCCAGTTTTAATCAAAAATCATATAAAGTAAAAGTTAATAATAACATATATAATATAAACATATTCAATGAATTAGATTCTTTAATTAAAGATATGGGATTTGAAGTAGGCCTAACAAAAGTAATCAACAACATCAAAGCTCCTATGCCTGGTCTTATTCTAGAAGTCAATGTGAAAAACGGACAAGAGGTCAAGGAAGACGATGCGCTTTTAATATTAGAAGCCATGAAAATGGAGAACGTCCTAACAGCTCCCAGAGATGGTATCATTAAATCAATTTCTGCTAGCAAAGGAGATGCTGTAGAAAAGAATCAACTACTAATCACACTCCAATAAAATGAAAAAAATATTAGTAGCCAACCGAGGAGAAATAGCTATTCGAGTGATGCGCACAGCTAAGAAAATGGGCATAAAGACTGTGGCGGTGTATTCAACGGCAGATAGGAATGCACCTCATGTCAGATACGCAGATGAAGCAGTATTAATAGGAGAAGCGCCATCCAATCAATCATATTTGTTAGGCGACAAAATTATTGCCGTTTCAAAGAGCCTTAATGTCGATGCCATACATCCTGGCTATGGGTTTCTCTCTGAGAATCCCGATTTTGCTGAAGCGTGCGAAGAAAACAACATAACGTTTATTGGACCTCGTTCGAAGGCCATACGAATCATGGGCAGTAAACTTGCCGCAAAGGATGCGGTAAAAGAATACAACATTCCTATGGTACCTGGTATTGATGAGGCCATAACGGATGTCAAGAAAGCCAAAGACATTGCCAAGAGCATTGGTTACCCAATTCTAATTAAGGCATCTGCTGGTGGTGGTGGCAAAGGCATGCGAGTTGTCGAAAAAGAAGCCGATTTAGAATCGCAAATGAATCGTGCCATAAGTGAGGCAACCTCTGCATTTGGAGATGGTTCAGTATTTATAGAAAAATATGTGACGTCTCCACGTCATATCGAGATTCAAGTGATGGCGGATGCGCATGGTAACGTCATTCATTTATTTGAACGCGAATGTAGTATTCAAAGACGTCATCAGAAAGTCGTTGAGGAAGCTCCATCATCAGTATTAACTCCCGAATTACGTGAGCAAATGGGAGAAGCAGCTATTAAAGTAGCCAAAGCTTGTGATTATGTTGGAGCTGGAACTGTTGAGTTTTTATTGGACGATGACAAAAATTTCTATTTTCTTGAAATGAATACACGTCTTCAAGTTGAACATCCCGTAACTGAATTGGTTACAGGAACAGATTTGGTGGAACTTCAAATTAAGGTAGCTCGTGGCGAAACGCTGCCTATTAAACAAGAAGATCTGAACATCGAGGGGCATGCTTTAGAATTACGAGTCTATGCAGAAGACCCCTTAAATGATTTCTTGCCAAGTGTAGGACGTTTAGATATTTATAAACTCCCTGTTGGTAAAGGCATACGTGTTGATAATGGCTTTGAAGAAGGCATGGATATCCCTATTTATTATGATCCTATGTTATCGAAACTCATTACTTTTGGCTCCACTCGTGAAGAAGCCATTCAATTGATGATCAAAGCTATTCGAGCATATAAAATTGAGGGCATTCAAACCACCTTACCTTTCGGAGCTTTTGTTTGTGAACATGAAGCATTTCGTTCTGGAGATTTTGACACCCATTTTGTGAAAAAATATTATTCAAAAGAAGCGTTAAAAGCTAAACATAAAGATGAGGCAAAAATCGCTGCCTTAATCGCAGTTAAGCATTATATGGAAGAGCAGAATAAATTACGCCTACCAAACAACTAGACAATCTTTGTCATTCCGCACTTGATGCGGAATCCAACATAAAATGAAAGGAAATTATTATAAATTTCATCTATACATCTTATCTAATAAGAAGAATGGTACACTTTATATTGGGATGACAAATGATTTGGAAAGGCGAATGTTTGAACATAAGCATAAAATAATTGAAGGTTTTACAAAAAGATACGGCTTGAACAAATTAGTTTATTTTGAACAATTTCAATATGTAAATGATGCCATAAGAAGAGAGAAACGAATGAAAAATTGGAATAGAGCCTGGAAGATTGATTTAATAGAAAAAGAGAATAAAGATTGGAATGATTTATCTTTCGATTGGAAGTATTAATGGATTCTGCGTCGTAGCGCAGAATGACAAAAAGAAATAATCATTATATAAGTCTGGTTGAGCGCAATCGAGACCTAATAATTACAATTAAAAACTATGGATTTCAAAATAAACGATCTAAACGACAAACTTTCTAAAGCCTATCTTGGTGGAGGCCAATCACGAATAGATAAGCAACATGCTAAGAAAAAATTAACTGCGAGAGAACGGGTTAATTATTTGTTAGACGAAGGGTCTTTTGAAGAAATAGGGGCCTTAGTAACGCATAGAACCAAAGATTTCGGAATGGAAAGTCAGCAGTTTTATGGTGATGGTGTAGTCACTGGATACGGTACTATCAATGGCAGACTGGTTTATATTTTTGCACAAGACTTTACAGTATTTGGAGGCTCGCTTTCTGAAACGCATGCAGAAAAAATCTGTAAGGTCATGGATTTGGCAGTAAAAGTGGGTGCACCTATCATAGGGTTAAATGATTCTGGTGGTGCACGTATTCAAGAAGGTGTAAGATCTCTTGGTGGGTATGCTGATATATTCTATAGGAACGTTCAAACATCGGGTGTGATTCCACAAATTTCGGCCATCATGGGGCCTTGTGCTGGTGGCGCAGTGTATTCTCCAGCCATGACAGATTTCACTTTAATGGTAGAAGACACAAGCTATATGTTCGTCACTGGACCAAATGTGGTCAAAACAGTAACTAATGAAGAAGTGACTTCAGAAGAATTAGGAGGTGCAAGTACACACTCAACTAAATCTGGAGTGGCTCATAAAACGTCGGCAAATGACATTGAATGTTTAGAAGATCTTAAAACGTTATTGAGTTTTTTACCTCAAAATAATACTGAGGCACCTGCGCTTCTTCCTTTTCAATTGGAAGATGAAATTCGTGACTCTTTATCTAATGTCATCCCAGACAATGCTAATAAACCGTACGATATGCATGATGTTATTGGAGGCATTATAGATAGAGGTTCATTTTATGAAATTCATAAAAACCATGCAGAAAACATCATAGTGGGCTTTGCGCGTTTGGGTGGAAGAAGTATAGGCATTGTAGCAAATCAGCCTATGTTCTTAGCAGGCGTGTTGGATGTGAATAGCAGTAAGAAAGCAGCGCGCTTTGTTAGATTTTGTGATTGTTTCAATATCCCATTATTGGTGTTGGAAGATGTTCCTGGATTCTTGCCTGGAACCGATCAAGAATGGAATGGTATTATCGTACATGGTGCAAAATTATTATATGCCTTAAGTGAAGCTACTGTGCCAAGAGTGACTGTTATTACACGAAAAGCTTATGGCGGTGCTTATGATGTAATGAACTCAAAGCATATTGGTGCTGATATGAACTTTGCTTGGCCATCTGCAGAGATTGCGGTTATGGGAGCAAAAGGTGCTGCCGAAATAATTTTTAAGAAAGAAATTAATGCCGCTGACAATAAAGAGGCAAAGTGGAAAGAAAAAGAAGCCGAGTATGCCGATTTATTTGCTAATCCTTATAGTGCTGCAGAACGTGGTTTTATTGACGAAGTGATTTTACCAAAAAATACACGCAGAAAGTTAATTAAAGCATTCTCGATGCTTGAAGATAAAAAAGTGGAAAGACCTAAGCGTAAGCATGGAAATATTCCGTTATAACGAACCCTATTCATTATCTTTTATATCAATGAATATTTTTTTAGCTAATATAGAAGAATGCATATCTATAAGAATATGTCCAAAAATTGGCAACCAAAGAGAATCTGTTAAATAATATATAACTGACCAAAAAAGACCTAAACAAATAGCTGTCATTGTATTCTTTAGTCCAGTACCATAATGGCATAAGCCAAAAATTATATTGGTAATAATGATGGCTACTATAAAATGCATGTACTCATTTATTTTCCAAAACAAGAAACCTCTAAATATAACTTCTTCAAATGCGCCAACAATTACAGACATTACAATAGCCCATTTATACTCTCGCATTGTTGTTGGGACAATATACATGACATCACTAAACTGGTTACGTATCTTCTTCGCTTTTGTAGAAGGTATTTTCATGTTACTCAATACAAAAAAACCAAGTACTACCACAGTGACTAAAGCCATGACCCAAAATGGATTCTTCATATAAGAAAGTCCAATTAAATCTAAACTATCCTTATTATACATAAACCCAATAAGGATCAAGAAGAGCAATACAGCCTGTATTAACGCTGTTAGCTTGTATACATATACTTTCTTACTCGGATGTTCAAGTAATATATCTTTGTCTTTTTTGCCCATTGCTATAGCATAAACAGGGTAAACAATAGCTATTAAAAATAGTGGGATTGCGTATAGAACATTGAAATCCACAATATGATATTAAATTGAATTAAGTAATGAACGCCATATGCGTTTTTCTTCAGTCATTTCAAATTTATTTTTTATGATCTTCTTCTGTGTCCTTGAGTTCGTTTTCCGCTCTATCTTAAAGATCTTAGCCTCTTTAATATCATTTTTCGAAAGATTATTGTCTTGTGCTATTTGACTTAATTTTTTCAAAAGTTCTTTATCAGAAAGTTCTTTATCAAAAGTTAACAATATCGTTTTCTCATTATCAAGAACAGTCGCATTAACATTATTGGCTATAGCTTTTATATCGTCTGGCGAAAGATGAAAGTACTTTTTGAAGGCTCTAGAAAATGTTTCATAATTACTATACCCAAGATCGATTGCGAGCTCCGTAATAAAAACTTGCTCATCAATAAGTAATTGATAGGCTCTGTTCATCTTGATTTCTTCAGTAAACTTGAAGGGTGTTCGTTGCGTTTCCTTTTTAAAAAGACGATGAAACTGCGATGGTGAAAGACATGCAATCGCTGACAATTCGCTTAATGCAAGTGAATCACTCAAGTGGTCTTCAATATAATCCAATGTCTTTCTAATTCTGTCATCCATGATCATGTCAAAATTAAAACATATATCTTCACTAGCGTATGATGAATCTTATCAAAAAAAACGAGAATAAAAAAATGAATAGACCGAAGCGTAAGTATAAGAACATTCCTTTATGACATATAGGCATCTAATCCAGTAATCGTCTATGATAATTTATTTGGCCTAAATGGTAGGCTAAATGCATGGTTAAATGTGTTAGGAAATATTCTGTAGTTGTAGGTGTTTCGAAAACCCTTCCTTTATATTCTTCTTGTAAATCATCTTGCGACAACCCGTTTAAAGAATTTTCAATAACAACCATGGTATCATCCACTTGTTTAAGAAGTTCCTCTTTAGGTACATTTTTGAGAGAAAATTCTAATTCACGTTGTCGTACATATCCTGTGTTGCCAAGTACGGCTCCAATAAAATGATTGAGATTGCCCACTAAATGTAAGCACAAAGTGCCAGCAGAATTAGAAATTTCATCTTGTACAAGCCAAAGATTATCTTCATTATTATAAAGATTCACTTCTTTTTTTAATGCAATTAAATCTTTTGTAAATAGTGTGATTAAAGTATCTGTTAACATAAAACTGATTTTAAAAATGCAACTTCATTCCTTCATGAGATGCCTTAAAGCCAAGTTTTTCATAAAACTTTAGCGCCTCCGGTCGTTTCTTGTCTGTTGTTAATTGCAAAAGATGTGCGCCGCGTTCTCTTGCACGATTAATTGCCCACTTAAATGCCGTTTCTCCGACTCCTTCTCCCCTTCTATCTTCTCGTATTCTCACCGCTTCGATTTGTGCTCTAACACCTCCTTGATATGTAATATATTGAATAAAACTTAATTGTAGTGTTCCGATGATTGATGCATCAGTATCTTCTATTACTATCAATTCTTGGTTGTCATCGCAATCAATATTACGGAAAGCTTCATAATATGTTTCTGGTAAAGGCTCCTTATAATCTTCTCTCAAACTACCCAATTTATCATTAGCGATCATTTGCACTAATTGCGGAACATCTTGTATGGTTGCTCTTCTAAATATCATATACTCCGTTTATTTCGGAAACAAATTCTTGTCTAATCCAGGCACAATTCGGAGGGCATTTTTATAATATACTTTCTTCAAAACGTCATCTGGTAAATCCAGACCGTACATAGCCCAGTAGGCGTGATATTTTTTATGGTATGGAAAATATTCATCGGCGCTTTCGAGCACTCTAAAATATGTTGGAAATTCTTTAGGCTTCCAACTATCTTTCCCAAATAGAATACGATCTTGGTATTTGACGAAGAATTTTTTTGCAAATCGTGGTTGCCGTCCTAACTCAGCTATGATAGCTCCAATACCGACGTTCATATTTGGCATCTCATCTAATAACTGACCAAGCTTTCCGAGATTATTAGCAAGCCAACCCATATGAGCATTAATAAACGTGGTTTTAGGATGTTTTTTGAACATATTATGTTGCTCTTGAATGATTTGTTCCCAAGGCACAGGATTAGTAGCACTTCTCTTTCTTCCTGGGCGTGTTTTTAATTCTAACCAACGTTCATTATCACCATCAAAGTCATCCCAGAAAGATTTTGGATCTGCGGCATGTATCAATACAGGAACTCCAAGTTCGCCACACTTAGCCCAAATAGGATCTAAACGCGAGTCATCTATCGCTAATCGTTTACCAAAAGAATCTTTATTTCGTAATCCAAGACTTTTGTATACCTTCAATCCTCTAGCGCCATTTTTCACATCTTCTTCTAACTGTCTTACCTTTTCAGCAACCCATCGATCAGTTCCAGCACCTTCAAAGTTGATATTGGCAAATACGACAAACCTATTTGGATAGTTATCTGCAATATTCTTAACAGATTTCTGCAAGTCTGCTCCAGTACGACCACTTAGATTGACCATTATACCCATATTTAAAGTATCCATAGCTGCAATAACAGGTGCTAAGTTTTGCTCTGGCATACGATACTGATGGCCATGAACATCGATAAATGGAAATTTGGCAACCTTGACACTATCACCAGGAACGACTAATGTTGATTTTGGATTGTAGTCTTCAAAAGACATATCCTGTGCAGTTAAAGGCACATAAAACAGCAATACAAAAACGGTAATTTTAAAATTCATAGAGTTTACTTTTAGTGTCTTAAAAGTAGTAATCTAGAACATACTTTTAAAAAATTTAGGAAGGGTTTAACAACGAAAAATTCAGTTCACTATTTTTCCTTTCTCATAAACTTCCATCTTTAGGAGTTGGTTGTCTTCAGAATAGTATAACCATTCCCCAGATTCTAATCCGCTTCGATCTATTTTACCTTCTTTTTGAAGTTGACCATTTTTATAGTAGTAAAATATTTTGAAGAATTCTGTACCATCAATAAAGTAGGAGGTATTATGTAATTCTCCAGTATTATAATATTCTTTTTTTTGGATAAGATACCCTGAATTATATCTTGCCACAGATTTAAGTCTACCATCCTCATAAAATGAGGCATGCTCTCCTACTAACTTTCCTTCTGTTTTAGAACCCTGAAAAGCAATTTCTCCATTCTTATGAAATTCTGTAAAGGATTCCTGGGCAATAGAAAGATGTGCTACTAAAAGAAAGAGTGTAAAGAAAAAAACGCTCACTAATTTCATGGGCAAATATTTTAATTAAAGGTACAATTAAACCGTTGATGTCTTGACATTTTGTCGGGGTAATTTTCTAGTAAGATAATAACCCTCTGAATATCAAACTTATCAACATAACACACTCTTTATAAACAAGGAAGGCTGGACACCAAAGTTAATCAGTAACATTAATGAATAATAGATTCCGCATCAAGTGCGGAATGACAAAAAGGAATTTTGGATGGGTTTAATAAGAAAT
This sequence comes from Flavobacteriaceae bacterium, assembly GCA_014238425.1. Taxonomy (GTDB): domain Bacteria; phylum Bacteroidota; class Bacteroidia; order Flavobacteriales; family Flavobacteriaceae; genus JABABD01. Next base: position 101,404 of record JABABD010000018.1, read on the forward strand.
TATCTTCTTCTAGATTTTGCTTTAGGCTCTTTAATCTTCACGTAAATCAACTTAAGTCGGCCTCGTGAGTCTTCTCGTCTTTCAATCTCAAAGTTTGGTATTGATTTAATTAGGGGTGTTAATTTTTGAAAACCATAGTTTCTTGAATCAAAATTAGGTTGTTTTTTTTGTAATAAACTCCCAACATCACCTAAAAAAGCCCAACCTTCATCATCTGCCAAATCTGAAATGGTAGACGATATAAATTTAATCTCTTTTTGACTTATTTTGTCAATACTTTCTCTTGAAGACGGAGAGTGCTCCTTAAATTCTGGTTCATTTTCTTCGGCTTGGTATTTAAGAATCTCGAGATAAATAAACTTATCGCATGCCACGATAAACGGATTGGGTGTTTTCTTTTCACCGATACCATAAACTTGCATTCCGGCCTCACGAAGTCGTGTCGCTAAACGCGTAAAATCGCTATCACTGGACACCAAACAAAACCCATCAACTTTCTCTGAATACAAAATATCCATGGCGTCAATAATCATTGCCGAATCGGTTGCATTTTTTCCTTTGGTATAGCCATATTGCTGCATTGGAGTGATGGCGTTTTCCAAAAGTACTTGTTTCCACTTGTTTAAATTTGGATTGGTCCAATCGCCATAAATACGCTTTATGGTAGGGTTACCATATTTGGCAATCTCCTCCATCATTTCCTTAACATAAGCGGAAGGAATATTATCACCATCAATTAAAACAGCCAGTCTTTCATCCATATCTTACCCTTTTTTAGCTTTTTTCGCTCGCTTTGCGGCCTTCTTTTCTTTAGCCGTCAAAAGTGGTTCTTTCTTCGTTTTTTTCTTTGCATCCTGTGTCTTTGCCATAATCGTATGAATTTATAATATCGAAAGGTAAGATTAATATTAGATTATAAAATGAAAGAAATTAAATAACTATTTAGAATTGGTTTTTTGAGATAATACCTATAAAGCATTATCCATAATCTCTTGAACTACATCAGGGTTTAATAATGTTGATACATCTCCTAAATTTGACGTGTCGTTTGAAGCTATTTTACGTAAAATACGTCGCATAATTTTTCCACTTCGTGTTTTTGGCAATCCAGATACAAATTGAATTTTGTCAGGCTTTGCAATAGGTCCAATAGTATCTGCTACTTTTTGTTTAATAGATTTCAGCAAATCATCTGATGGCTCAAATCCGTCGTATAAAATAACATAAGAATACAAAGCATTTCCTTTAATGTCATGTGGAAAACCAACTACCGCGCTCTCTACAACAGCTTGATGTTCATTAATAGCATTCTCTATAGGAGCTGTTCCTAAATTATGTCCTGAGACGATAACTACATCATCTACACGACCTGTAATACGGTAATTACCATCTTTATCTCTCAAGGCACCATCGCCAGGGAAATATTTTCCTTTATACGCTGAAAAGTAGACATTCTTATAACGTTCATGGTCTCCATATATGGTTCTCGCAAGAGATGGCCAAGGGAATTTGATAGCTAATATACCTTCGGCTGGAGCTCCTTCAATTTCATTTCCATGCTCATCCAACAATACTGGCTGTATACCTGGTAGAGGCAATGTTGCGAATGTTGCCTTGTCTCTCGTCACTCCTGCCAAGGACGATATCATGATACCTCCTGTTTCGGTTTGCCACCAAGTATCAACAATTGGGCACTTTCCTTTTCCTACATGATCATTATACCAATTCCAAGCTTCTTCATTAATTGGCTCTCCAACAGATCCAAGAGTTTTTAAATGTTTTAAGTCATGTTGGTCCACCAAACTAGATGGGTGTTTTGCCAAAGCCCTAATAGCTGTTGGTGCTGTATAAAACTGATTTACTTTATGTTTCTCACAAATCTCCCAAAAGCGCCCATAGTCTGGATAGCTAGGTACACCTTCAAACATTACTGTTGTCGCACCATTGGCTAAAGGTCCGTACACAATATAACTATGACCTGTAATCCATCCGATATCTGCAGTACACCAATACACATCCGGACCACTTGCACGCGTGTCTTCTCTTCCTAAAGTTGCTTTGCGGTCAGAACGGTATTGAAACACATTCCTAAAAGTATAAGCAGTATACACCATATAACCACCACAAGTATGCACCATTCCTTTTGGACGTCCTGTAGAACCTGAAGTGTACAAAATAAACAACATATCTTCAGCGTCCATAACCTCTGCTGGGCAATTGTCATCTACTTTAGCCATTTCTTCATGCCACCAAACCTGATCAACAGACATCTCTACCTTCGAATTCGTCCGATTTAAAACAATTGTTTTTTCAATAGATGAACACGTTTTTAACGCATCATCTGCAATTGATTTTAAAGGAGTTACTTTATCTCCACGATAGCCTCCATCTGCCGTTAATAGTATTTTACAATCCGCATCATTAATTCGAGCAGCAAGTGCTGATGCTGAAAATCCAGCAAATACGACTGAATGAACAGCTCCTATCCTAGCGCAGGCTAAAACTGCAAAGGCTAATTCAGGAACCATTGGCATATAAACACACACTCGATCACCCTTTTTAATACCATTATTCTTTAAAACATTAGCGAATTGACACACTTTACTATGAAGTGCCTTATAGCTATAATATTGTGCGGCGTCATTGGGATTATTTGGCTCAAATATAATAGCCGTCTGGTTGCCTCTCTCCTTAAGATGACGATCTAAACAATTCTCAGTAATATTAAGTTGTCCGCCTTGAAACCACTTGACTTCTGGTTTAGTAAAGTCCCATTCTAATGTTTTATCCCATTTCTTTTTCCAAAGGAAAGATGAGGCAATCTCATTCCAAAATGCTTCTGGATCTTCTACGCTTCGATTATAGGCGTTTTCATATTCTGGATAAGAGTTTATCTGAAATCTGTGCATTAATATAGTTTTGAAAATTCAACAGTAATCTAAATTACTAAAATAAGTGTTTCTTATTGATTTTTTTCTACGGATGACTTAAAACAATCGATTGACAACTATTTTAATTGAGTGTCAAACATATCCTAATTCTAAGATTTTAACATCAGTGCAAACCCAGAACATAATAACAATATCAGGATACACTTCTTTAACAAATCTTCATTAAGTTTTTTATGCATTTTATTTCCTAAAATCAATCCCAAACCAAAAAAAGGTAGCACAAATAATGAGTAGTATATATGACTTGAATTCAATATACCTCCTACGCCTAACATAGGAACCCTTATAAGAGTCACAAATCCTAATATCCCAAACATTGTAGCTCTAAAAGCTTGCATATCAACTGCTGTATTTTTTACAACCACCACATATAATGGTCCGCCAGTAGAAAATACACCTGAAAAAAAGCCTCCTAAAAATCCAAAAACATATTCAAGTTGAGCCATTATTTTGAATTTTTTGTCTTTATAAAAACTATAAACAACATAACAAAGAATAAAAACACCAAGTGCTTTTTTAAGAAAAATAGGCTTATCAAATGTTAACAACCATACACCAACTGCTATACCAATAATCGACGATAAGGCTAACCTAATAATAATTTGCTTATCAATATTTTTCCATTCTTTATACACTAATACTGGACTTGATATAAAGTAAAATATAGACATATAAGCAATAGCATCTGGTAAATCGATGACTAATAATAATATTGGCAACCCCACTAATGTTCCTGCAAACCCAACAACTGTTTGGATAAAAAACGCCAAGAATATTCCTAAAGCAAGAATAACAAATACATTTATTTCCATCTGAAAAGCTTTTCTTTTTGATAGACAAAAGTATAATATTATCAAAATTTCAAAAAACATATTCAATGTAAAAATTGTAAATTTACCATTGAATAAAACTATTTATATCAATTAACAAACTAATCAATGGTAGATACTTTAGATATCAAAATAATCAACAAACTAAAATCAAACTCTCGTCAATCATTTGTTGACATTGGTAAACAAATTTCATTATCACCTTCTTCGGTAAGAGAGCGTATACAAAAACTAGAAGATAACGGGGTTATTAAAGGATATGATATAAAAGTTGACAATGGAAAACTTGGATACGGTTTGGAAGTATTTGTTTTATTGAAATTATTTAGCGGAAAGCTAAAATCATTCATGACAGTAAAAGAAACATTTCCAGAAATTATTGAAGCACATCGCATTACTGGGCCCTACAACATTCATATGAAAGTGATGTTAAAGGACCAGTTACATCTTCAAAATTTCATTGATAAACTCATCTATTATGGAGACCCTACAACACATCTAATTTTATCAGAGGTTTAGTGACTCGAAGCCTCTCCAGTACCACTAGGTATTCTGATATTCTCTACAATTTCTTGTACATCTTTTGGTGGCGCTTTTGTGAATTTCATAATCACGATCGAGACTATAAAGTTTAGAATCATGGCAATCGTACCAAAGCCTTCTGGAGAGATACCAAACCACCAATCGCCTTTCAATCCTGCAACTGCTGTTTTTCCTCCATCAAATATTCCAAACTTAAATTTGAGCATATACAATAGCATCGCTGTTATTCCCACAATCATACCCGCAATAGCGCCTTCCTTGTTCATTTTCTTGTAAAAAATTCCTAATACAATAGCAGGAAAGAACGATGCTGCTGCCAGACCAAATGCTAAGGCCACCACGGCGGCGACAAAACCTGGCGGATTGATGCCAAAATATCCTGCAACACAAACTGCGCCTACTGCTGATAATCTCGCAGCAATCAGTTCACTTTTGTCAGATATTTTTGGATTGATTATTTTCTTAATTAAATCATGAGATACAGAAGATGAAATCACTAATAGCAATCCTGCAGCGGTAGATAAGGCAGCCGCTAATCCTCCAGCAGCAACTAAGGCAATTACCCAATTTGGGAGCTTTGCAATTTCGGGATTAGCCAGAACCATAATATCTCTATCAACCACTAATTCATTCTGCTCTTTATTCGCAACATACTGAATCAAACCATCGTTATTCTTGTCTGTAAAGGTGATTAAACCTGTTGTTTCCCATTTTTTAAACCATTCTGGCACTTTATTATACGGTTTATTAGACACTGTTTCTATTAAATTTGTTCTAGCAAAAACCGCCACAGCTGGTGCAGTTGTATAAAGAATCACTATCAATAACAAAGCTATTCCTGCTGACTTACGAGCATCTTTCACGCGCTTTACGGTAAAGAAACGTACGATAACATGTGGTAGCCCAGCTGTTCCAACCATCAAGGCTAATGTGATGGCGAATACATCAATTAGTGATTTTGAACCTTCTGTATATTCTGCAAAACCAAGTTCAGTGGATAATCCATCGAGTTTGTCCAATAGATAGGTTCCAGAACCATCAGATAATTCACTTCCGAAACCTAATTGTGGAATAGGATTCCCTGTCATCTGAATTGAAATAAAAATAGCCGGCACCATAAAAGCAAAAATCAAGACACAGTATTGAGCTACTTGCGTATACGTGATACCTTTCATGCCTCCAAGTACAGCGTAAAACAATACGATGAGCATTCCTATTATTACACCAGTTGTTATATCGACTTCTAAAAATCTGGAAAATACAATGCCTACGCCACGCATTTGTCCTGCTACATAGGTAAAGGATACTAATAAGGCACAAATAACTGCAACAATTCTAGCCGTCTTTGAATAATACCGATCTCCAATAAAATCAGGTACGGTGAACTTTCCGAACTTTCGTAAATAAGGGGCTAATAGCAATGCTAGTAGTACATAACCACCTGTCCAACCCATCAAATACACAGCGCCATCATATCCAGCAAAAGAGATAATTCCCGCCATAGAAATAAAGGACGCAGCGCTCATCCAATCGGCAGCTGTTGCCATACCATTTGCCCAAGGAGATACACCTCCTCCAGCCACGTAAAATTCTTTTGTAGAACTGGCTCTGGACCAAATTGCAATACCTATATATAACGAAAACGAAAGCCCTACGAGAATGTATGTCCACATCTGCACGCCTATTGGCTCAATCAATACACTATTCATCATATCCGTATTTTTTATCGAGCTTGTTCATTAAGCGAACGTACACGAAAATGAGAATGACAAATACATACATGCTACCTTGTTGTGCAAACCAAAAACCGAGTTTAAAGCCTCCAATTTTTATAGTATTGAGAGCATCTTTGAAGATAATTCCTGCGCCATAAGAGACGAGGAACCAGATAGTGAGAAGAAAGAGAACATATTTTATGTTCTCTTTCCAATACGCCTTGGCGTTTTGTTGATTGGACATGTTAGTTAGTTTTTTTATAAAAATAGCAAAATAGTCTCACTTCCCTCGCTTTATAAATTTCGATCATCTTTAGGCATTGTGCGTGATAATCTCTTAATCGAGTAAATAACTTTATCTCAACACATCAAAGAGTCTTAACGCTTGAACTTGTACCTCAATAACCTCAACGCATTAATAACTACGAGTAATGTTGATCCTTCGTGAATAGCAACGGCTCCACCAATACTAGCCCAACCCATAATTGTGGTCGGAATCAAAAAAGCGACAATCCCTAGACTGATCCATAGGTTTTGCTTGATTATAGATTTAGAAGTTCTACTAAGTCCTATGACAAATGGCAAATTTTCAATTTTATCTGACATCAAGGCAACATCTGCCGTTTCGAGAGCAACATCACTTCCAGCAGCTCCCATTGCTATTCCTACGGTGCTATTGGCCATAGCTGGCGCATCATTTACGCCATCACCAACCATGGCTATTTTATTATCTCTCAGTTTCAATTCCTGAATGGCTGCAACCTTATCTTCAGGTAATAAGTTTCCTTTTGCCTCGGTCAATCCAATTTGTTTAGCAATGGAATCTCCCACGTTTTGATGATCACCTGTAAGCATTATCATTTTTTCAATACCTATTTCTTTTAAGTTCTTCAGAGTGTTCGCAGCCGCTTCACGTGGTAAATCCATGACACTTAACAAACCTATCAGCTCTTTTCTATATGCCACTAACATAACCGTATGGCCATTTTTAAGCAACTCATTCATTTGATTCTTAATATTGCTAGAAACAGTAATGTCTTCATCTATCATTAATTGAGCATTACCTATAAACGCTGTACCATTTTTGTAGGTCGCTTTTACGCCCTTGCCTTGGATAGCATTAATATCTGAAGCCTCATTCTTGTTTTCTATATCAAATTGAGATTTAATGTCTTTTGCAATTGCCTTTGCCAATGGATGATTACTCAAACTCTCTACATCCAATACTAAGCTCAAAAATTCATTTTTGTCAAAACCTTCTAATGCGATTGCATTGGTCAGCTTCGGTTTACCCTCTGTCAAGGTTCCTGTTTTATCAAAAGCGATGGTCGTTAAACTTCCTAGATCTTCCAACGCACGCCCTCCTTTAATTAGTACGCCATTTTTTGCTGCTCTTGCAATTCCACTCAATACGGCGCTTGGTGTTGAAATAGCCAAAGCACATGGACTTGCAGCTACTAGAACGCTTATCGCTCTATATAAGCTCTGTTTTGGGGTTTCATCAATTATCAAATACGCAAAACATAAAGTTCCCACTAAGATAATGACAGCTGGTACAAACCATTTTTCAAACTTTTTTGTAAGTAGTTGTGTTGGTGACTTTTTGGTTTCCACTTCGCTAACCATTTTTACGAGACGTGAAATGGTACTGTCTGCACTCAATTTCAACACTTGAACCTCGATAGCATTGTCTCCATTAATGGTTCCTGTAAAAACTACATGATTTTTATTAATGTCATTAAAATCAGGTAGATCAAAAATGTCGTCGATAGCAACTTTATCTACAGGCATGCTTTCACCAGTAATTGAAGCCTGATTGATACTACTACTTCCCTTAATGATCACACCATCAGCTGAAATTTTGGTATTTGGTTTTATGATTATAACATCGTTTATTCGAAGCGCTTCTACCTGAACTTCAACAAGCTCATTTCCTTTTTTTACCAATGCCGTTTTTGGCGACAAACTCCCTAATGCTTCAATGGATTTCTTTGCCTTGTTCATGGCATAATTTTCCAAGGCATGACCTAGGCTGAATAAGAACAAAAGTAAAGCACCTTCTTCCCAACTTCCAATATAAGCCGCACCGATAGCAGCGGCAATCATTAAGAAATCGATTTCAAATTCTCCTTTTCTTATTTTGCCAATGGCCTCTAAAACTGTAAAATACCCTCCAAAGAAATAGGTAATTATAAAACTGGATAATGACCACCACCTCGGTAAATCAGTTGCTAATTCAATAAAGAGGCCTATGAAGAAAAAAACACCACTTAAAATTGCAAAATAAAGCTCTGTTCTTTCCCCAAAAATCCCATCATGACTGTGGTCTTCCTCGTTGTTCGTTGAATGTTCATTCTGCATTATTTATAGTTTTTATTTATCCTACAAAACTAGTGTGAATAATTCTGCATTGTATGTGCATTTATAAATTACATTTATTGCAAGTTCCTTTTACCAACATATTAATATCTTCAGGATGGTAATTGATAGGCAGTGTTATTTGCGGGATTTGATGCTCCGTCAAGCAAACTGTTTCACCACATACCGTACAATGAAAATGCAGATGCAAATCGTTGTGTTTTTTGTTATGAAGTTCGTGATGGCAAAGTGCATATTTAGGAATTCCTGTACCATCGTTAATTTGATGCACGATACCTTTTTCTTCAAATCTCTTTAAAGTCCTGTATAAGGTTGTTCTATCTGACCTTTCAAAATGAGACTCTACTGCAGTCAAACTTATGGCCGATGTCTGTTCTTCAATAAATTGATAAACCAAAATGCGCATAGCTGTTGGTCGTATGCCACTATTTTGTAGCTGTTCTTCGGTATTCTTCATAGTTTCTTAATGTGAATGTTCGGCTTCGCTCTTTTTCATTTCTGCCATTAAATAGTAGGCACCACTTTGAGCGACTAATATTTTAGTTTCAATCTCTTCTTTAAAAGCAAAAGCAGTAAATCCATTGTTGCTGGGTTTTACGATTACCTCTTTGGGGATGAACCTCCATACATCATCATCTTCCTTTTCGGCTATAAAAATATAAAAAGCTTCATTTTCCTGGAATATTGCATCTTCTGGTAAAGCTAGTTCGAGACTCGCTTCAGTTATGATTCTTGCATTAACGTACATGCCTGGAATTAGGTTTTTATTCTTGTTTTCTATTTCCGCATGAACATGTAATGCTTTTGGGCCTTCTTCAAAGGATTTTCCAACTGAATAGATCTTGGCAGTCAACTCGGTATTTCCTAGGGCTTCAATATTGAATTTCACTAATTGACCATTTTTGACTCGACTTACATCTTTTTCGAACACCATCAAGTCTGCATGAATATGCTCAATATTGACCACTTCGAAAAGAGGAGTTTGTGCTTGAACATATTGACCAGACTTCACTTGAACTTTCTCAATAAATCCATTAATAGGACTCCTTACAGGTGCAACTTGAGCTATGCTTCCAACTCTAATGCTTTTGGGAGATAAGCCTATTAAACGTAACTGGCCCTCATAGCCTTTTGCCAGTCCTTTGGCACTAGAAAAGGCAGACTGTGCTTGCTGATAATCACGTCCAGAACCTACTTTTGCTTCATACAGTTTCTTTTGCCTGTTATAGTCTTGCTCTAAAAAGGTTAGTTTATTAAAGGCTTGCAAATAATCCGTTTGTAAGCTAATAATGTCTGGGTGACTAATATAAGCCAAGGTTTGCCCTTTTTTTACTTGATTGCCTTCAACGACTTTAATACTACTAACATTCGCACCTAAAGTAGTGGTAACCAAAGCTTCATTTTGTGGCGGTACTCCTAATTTTCCATTTACTTGTATAAAACCATTCATGTTCCGCTTAGAGAGCGTATCTATTTTAATATCCAAAATATTGATTTGCTCTTGCGTCAATGTGACTTCTTCTCCATGCTCACTAACGGGTAACGCTTTTTTTTGTACCACTTGTGTTTCAACATGATTTCCTGAAGCGTCATGCTTGTGTGTATCTTTAGTTGACGTCCTTTTACAACCTATTAATATTGTTGAAACCCCGATAATTACGATTACATATTTTTTAACGTTTTTCATTTTTTATAATTTTGAAGTTAGGAAATAATCTAACTGTATTCTACTATTTAAATATTTTTTGAGCATTTGCCATGTGCTAATTTCCAATTCTATGGCATCCTTCATTGTTTGTAGAAAAGCAATATAATCCATGGCTCCTTCTTTATATGATAAGGTAGCTCCATTACGTTGTTCTATTGCTAACGGCAAAGCGTCGTTTCTATAGTAATTCCAATTTTTTTGCAATTGCTCATATTCAACCAACAAAGCATTAAAAGCAGCTCTAAATTCTATTTGCTTCATTTCATTCTCTTGTGCTACAATACTTGTGTTTATTTTTGAAGCCTTGGCCTCGCCCTTAGTTTTATTAAAGACCAAAGGGACCTGTAGACCAACGAGGTAGCTATTGAATCCTGATTGACTGCCGATCTTTTGAAATCCATACTGAACGGATAATTTTGGTAAAAATCGAGAATTAGTCACTTTTAACATTGCTTTTGCGACGTCCTTTTGTGTTTGCCAATATATATACAAAGGATGGTTTTTTAAATCTTCCTTGGAGACAAGGAGTGCTTCATCAAAGGATTCTATAGGTGTCGATGCTACATCATAAAGTTCTTCAGAAAGCAACCATTGATTCAAACCATGCAAAGCCATTTGATAATCTGTAAAGGCTTGTTCTCTTTGTAGGTTAATCAGTTTTCCTTGATTTGCAGTGGCATTGTACTCCAATTTAGAAATGGTTTCCGTTTCATAACGTAAGTCAATTGCTCTATTCAATCCTGAAAATACAGAATCAATCTTAGCATAGGATCTATATATACTTTTCGCAGTGAATGCCTTAACCCAAGCCATTTGTATATCGCGCCTTATTCTTAAAGTAATTAATTCAACCTTAGTCCCAGCTAACTTGATATTCTCTTTCGCTAGTTTGTTTTTTGGAGCAATTCCAAAAACGGCTATATTGTTTTGTCCGATTCCCAATGTAGTGTATGTGGGGTCATTGTCATTACCAATTTCCTCGCCAGAAGTGAAAATTTGAGTATAGCCAAAATCCCAAACTGTCGTTCTCAATGCTTTCTCCTTTTCTACATAGAGCCGTGCTACTTTCAGGCTTGGGTACTTCTCAATAGCCATCTCTACAGCTTCATCCATGGTTACTGTTTTTTGCTGTGCATGTATTGAGCTAAAACAAAACACTAATAAAGTAGTAGCAATTATTGAATTGTGTTTTTTAAGTTTCATTTTTCTAGATTCTTGATTTTCAATCCATTTGTATAAAATCGGGATAATGAATAGTGTTAATAAAGTTGATGTTAGTAATCCGCCAATAACTACTGTAGCTAAAGGTTGTTGAACCTCAGCTCCAGACGAGGTTGATAATGCCATTGGCAAAAACCCAAGCATATCGGTCAAAGCAGTTAAAAGAATAGGACGGATCCGTCGGCGTGTTCCTGTTTTTATACGTTCGTTAATATCTGTTACACCTTCATCCTTTAATTCATTGAACCCACTAATAAGCACCAATCCATTCAACACGGCAACACCAAACAACACGATAAAGCCTACTCCAGCAGAAATACTGAAAGGCATGTCTCGTAGCAACAAAGAGAAAACACCTCCAATGGTTGCTAATGGAATTGCGATGTAAATCATTAGTGTTTGTTTAAGGGATTTCAGAGCAAAGAAGATGAGCACAAAAATGAGCCCTAAAGCAATTGGCACTACGGTTTTGAGCTTGCTTGTAGCGCGCTCTAGGTTTTCAAAAGCACCACCATAACGAATGTAATAACCTGCTGGTAATTCAACATTAGCTTCAAGTTTTTGCTTGATTTCTTCAACTAAGGATTTGATATCGCGACCTCTAACATTAATTCCTACATAAATGCGTCTATTAGTATTATCGCGACTTATTTGCATAGGTCCCGGTTTATAACTTATGCTTGCAACTTCCTTCAACGGGATTTGAGCACCACTAGGTAAGGTAACAAAGAGGTTTCTGACATTACTTAAATCTTGACGCAATTCTTCTTTTAATCGTACCACCAAATCAAAACGTTTTTCGCCTTCAAAAATGGTTCCAGAAACACCACCAGCAAAGGCAGTCTGAATCAAGTTATTGAGTTCATTTATCTGCAAACCATATTGTGCGATCTTGTTACGATTATATTGAATGGTTATTTGTGGCTGTCCAGCAGTGGCTTCTACTTTCATATCGGCAACACCATCAACAGTGGCTATGATTTTACCCATTTCCTCTGCCTTTTTAGCTAAAATATCTAAATCATCACCATACAATTTTACCGCTATATCTTCGCGAACACCAGTTATCAACTCATTGAATCGCATTTCAATAGGCTGCGTGAATTCGTAGTTAACACCAGGGATTTGCTCTACTTTGTCCTTGATCTTACTAATGAGTTCTTCTTTGGAAGAAGCATTAGTCCACTCTGAAACTGGCTTCAGAATTACGAATACATCAGCAATGTCCATTGGCATTGGATCTGTCGGCACATCTGCTACACCTATTCTACTTATGATGTCATTTACTTCAGGAAAGTTATTCTTGACGATTTTCTCAATCTTGGTAGTTGTTGCAATAGTTTCGGACAGAGAACTTCCAGGTTTTAAAATGGCATGAAACGCTAGATCACCTTCATCTAACTGCGGAATGAATTCACCTCCCATTCTAGAAAATACATAACCAGAAATTCCTAATAAAATCACGGCAGAAATCACTATTAGTTCACCTCTTTTCAAGGCTTTTAGTAATCCATTCTCGTATTTATCTTCTAACCAATGTACAATTTTATCGCCCCAATACTCTTTCTTGGTTTTTGGCGCTCTCAAAAACAACGAAGTAATCATTGGAACATATGTTAGGCAAAGCACCATAGCTCCTATCATGGCAAAACTAAATGTTAACGCCATCGGAATGAACATTTTCCCTTCTACACCTTCTAAGGCTAAAATAGGTAAGAATACAATGAGGATTATGAACTGCCCGAAGAATGCGGTATTCATCATTTTTGATGACGCGCTGTATGTCATATCATCTCTATCCTTCGCTGAAATTGTTCCTGTTTTTTTTATACGCTGATAAATCAGGAACACAGTGCTTTCAACAATAATTACAGCACCGTCAACAATAATTCCGAAATCTATAGCACCCAAACTCATTAGGTTTGCCCATACATCGAAAACGTTCATTAAAATAAAAGCAAAAAGCAGTGATAAAGGAATTGTGGTAGCTACAATCAATCCACCTCTCCAATTACCAAGGAAAAACACCAATATGAAAATGACAATGAGTGCGCCTTCCAACAGATTGTTTTTTACCGTGGATGTTGTATTACCTATGAGTTTGCTTCGATCTAGAAACGATTTGACAGTGATGCCTTCTGGTAAAGATTTTTGAATCTCATCCATTCTTTCTGTAACACTTTTTATAACGGCATCAGTACTGGCGCCTTTGAGCATTAAGATCATTCCGCCAACTGCTTCTCCCTCACCATTTTTGGTCAAGGCGCCATAGCGGGTTGCCTGACCGAATTGTACTGTTCCAATATCCTTTATTGTAATCGGAACCCCATCTCTATTGGTCACTACAATACTCTTGATGTCATCCAAAGTCCTAGCCAAACCTTCACCACGAATAAAATTAGCTTGATGGTTCTTTTCAATATAAGCGCCACCGGTATTTTCGTTATTATTTTCTAAAGCCTGGTATACATCATTGATAGTCAGGTCAATGGCGTTTAATTCGTTTGGGTCAATAGTTACTTCATATTGTTTGACATTACCGCCAAAGGCATTCACCTCAACAACTCCTGGAACCATTGCCATTTGCCTTCGAATAATCCAGTCTTGAATGGTACGCAATTCTGTAGCATCATAAGTGTTTTTATATTCTGAAGCCACCTCTAAAGTATACTGGTAGATTTCTCCAAGACCAGTGGAGATGGGTCCCATTACTGGGGTTCCAAAACCTTCTGGGATTTTGGTCTTAATCTCACTTAGCTTTTCCGATACGAGCTGTCGTGGTAAGTAAGTGTCTAAATCATCACTAAATACAATTGTGACCACAGAAAGTCCAAAGCGCGAAATCGATCGAATTTCAGTTACTTCAGGTAAATTTGCTACAGCAATTTCAACAGGGTATGTAATAAATTGTTCAATATCCTCTGTTCCTAAATTTGGTGCTTGGGTAATAATCTGAACCTGATTATTCGTAATATCTGGCACAGCATCTACAGGCACTTGCTTAACGCTATATATTCCGCCTATTATCAATGCCAATGTAAACAATCCAATAACAAATTTGTTATTGATTGAAAACTCAATAAGTTTATTAATCATGTAATTCTAAATTTAATTCAATTAAAAAAGTGTCTTTTATGTAAGACCAAAAAGGATATAGCTATCCTAAGTAAATTGAATTAAACTTGCGGAGGTTGAAATAATGAATATGCAAAATTCTGCAAGGTCGTGTCTTGATAAAAATAGACAGGTCCAAAATAATCTTTCATTGACAATTTATACAACCCAAAATCAACTGTGTCAATACTAATTTGGCAACATTGACAAGAACAGAAAGGAGAACATAAATCGGCCTCTCCAGAATCTTGATGCCTATCTATTCCAACTATATGCTCAGTATCATTGTTAGTGGTATCTTGCACTTCATTATCGTTACAGGTAACTAATGATAGCCCAAGAATGTAAATTGATAATATGATCGTTAAGAATTTCACGATGCAAATGTAAATATAATTTTAATGCAAAGGGTTTGCATAAATAAGCTTTGGGAAATAATATACAAGACCCAATCCATACCCCTTGAAAATAAGTCGCATCAAGTACTAAAGGATTTGGATACTATCCAGACGTATTTGGAAAGTCTCCTTTATTCTCTCAAATTTATTAATAAGCACTTTATTGGCATACCTTTTGATGCCATTGCCGCATACATAATCAATCAAAAAAATATCATGAAAATTATCAAATTTCTATTACTGACCCTTGTATCTACATCTATTTTTGCTCAAAGTAACAACTCTGAAGAATACTATAGACATCTGAGGTACAATCATGTCTCTCCCTATATTGATGTTGTCGGAATCTACCCTATTGATAAATCGATTGCAGAATCGACCTCGCATTATAAATTTAGCTTTGATGATTCAAACAGATTAGTAGAAATCGTAAACAATCATTTTCACACTGAAAAGAAACACCCACTAGCATCTATTGGTGTCTATAGAGTAACGATTACTTATCAAGACGGAAAGGAAACAAGAACCTTTTTCGATAGCAATGGCAAACGTATATCAAACGATCGTGATGTATACAAAGAAGTTTATCATTATGACAAAAAAGGTTTTAAAAACAGTTTGAGTTTTTACTATATTGATGACCAACCCATGGAATCTAACTGGAAGATTGCCAAGTATGAATGGAAAAAGCATAAAAAATTTATTGTTGAAAAGCGATTCAACCTAAGCGATGTAGAGGTGTCCGTTTCTCCTTATTTCAAATTCGGAACTACGGGTATTTCATTGTATAAAAATGGTGCGCCTAAAGCACATTACAACCTCAATACAGATTTAGAAGTAGCCAATGACGAAACAGGAATTGCGTCATACCGAGATACATTTGATGACGAAGGGAACCATACAAAATACACATATCACGATATCTCTGGTGTGTTGAAAAAAAACCAATGGAATTTTGCCATCGGAGAAAAAGTCTATGATTCTATCGGCAATAACATAAAATTGGTACAGATGGATGAAAACGAGGGAGTAATTAGGTCCAGAGATATTTACACTAATAGCAGAATAGAGTTTAGCGCTATAGCTTCTAAGAACGATTCTTTAGACATTCGTAAAAAGTCATTAGGGTATTTAATTGCCCTTCAGCAGCTAAAACCAGAACTTATGGATACTGTCATGAACGACAGCCTGAACAAAGTGACCATTGGCTATGACCGACAAACTCAAAAAGAATACGCAAGAGCAACGACCAGAACACAGATGATGGCTTTTGCTAAAGATTGGAACAAATCGAACATGAAATTTCCTTTTAAACCTAATAATAAGGTGCGTATTCTCGATATTTATAATCGTGTAGCTTCAGTGCGCCTGACATCTGATAATTGGGTGGAATATTTACATCTTATTAAATTGGATGGTAAATGGGATATCGTGAATCTTATTTGGCAGCATAAAGATATTAGTAGGTATCCGAAATAAAGAACGCAACCATTTATTAATATTGGTATCTTAGCATAAAACTAATGACTATGAAAATACGACCTCTCTTTTTTGCATTATTCGCTATTTTATTGACAGCATGCAATTCTTCAGATGATAGCATCAATCCAGAATTAAGAACTTATGAATTCTTTGAAGACTCCAAGATGATATTTAATATGTCTCAAGGTACAGAAACACTAACCATAGAACCTGGTGCCAAGACTGTTTTTAAGTATTTCTTTAGAGCCGAAGAAAATGAAGACATCGCAGATGATGGGTATTCCGAGAATGTGTATTTCGAAGTAGATAGCAGCCTTGACAGCTTTAGCTATAGCAATGACGATTTTAGAGATATAAACTTGGTTATTAAGCGTTCTTGCTTTTGCGCCAATGTAGGGTATGTGTTTATTGGGAATGGTTCGTTAACTGGTACCAAATTATCAGACGGTAATTGGTCTATAAGCACCTCTTTTACCTTTCAGTGGGAAGGAGAAACGGATACTATATCCAGAACTATTAATGGAACATTTGTTCTAGGATCGTCTACAGATAATTAATGACATTCTTCTCAATCCGTTCTTGAATATTGGCGACATTTCCTTTTACAAAGATTCCCCACACTGTCATGTCATGTCGAGCCTAGTCGAGACATCCTATCCTAAATAAGACAATTTTTGAGATTCCTCGACTTCGCTCGGAATGACAATTTAATAATAATTCGTCAGTTCGAGTGTCAAACGTAGCGAGGTGTATCGAGAACTCATCGTCAGTTCGAGTGTTTTGCTGTCACATTGAGCGTAGTCGAAATGAAAGCAAAATGTATCGAGAACCATTGTTAACCTTTAACTCGCTTCTCGATACTATTCCGCCAAAAAACGGAATCACTCGAAGTGACGCAAACATGTTGATAACATTGTATAAGTATTTGGTTTTGTTGCGATTGTAAAAAACTAACTTTGCCTATCAAAATAATTAAAAATCATGTTTAAAAAAGATTTTTTAGAAGAATATTCATTGTTTAGAAACTTTAGAATAGAAGATGTAAACACTGCAAATGTTCAACTCTGGCATAAAACCCCAATTAATATGAAATGTCATGTTTGTTCTTCTAATCAGACATTTAATATGACTAATGATTTTACAGACGAAGGCTATGACAAATTCGAAATAAATGGAGCTGATAGAGTTTTTGATTTGAAATATCTGTGTCAATCATGCAAGTCTTTTAAAAGGAGGTTTTTTATTTATGTAGATGAAAACATAGAAAATATTCACAAAGTAGGTCAATATCCTGAATGGGAGATTAAAATGGATAAAAATCTTGCCAAAACACTTCATAAACACGCAAAAACATTTAGAAAAGGATTGGTCTGTGAATCACAAGGTTACGGAATAGGTGCATTTGCATATTATCGACGAATAACAGAAGAAATAATCGATGAGTTATTAGATTCAATTTCTGACTTAATAGATCTAGAGCGTAAAGCTGAGTACGAAGAAGCACTCGAGAAAACTAAAAATACAAGAGTAACTCAAGAGAAAATAAAATTAGTAAAAGATTTAATCCCTTCAATCCTCAAACCTAATGGAATGAATCCTCTTGGTGTTTTGCATAGTGAATTAAGTGAAGGCCTACACGCTGAAACTGATGAAGCCTGTCTAGAAAGTGCAAATCATATTAAAAGCATATTGATTTTCTTAATTAATCAAATAATTAGTAGTAGAGAATCCGCAAAAGGATTTACAGAAAGTATGAAGTCCATTTTAGCAAAAAAATCAACGAATTAACTTCTTTCAATCTAGCACTCGTCTCCACGAGTGCTAAAACAAAATCAAAATACAGCATCAAAAAACACCAAAAAGCTTAGTCACAACAATCCCTTTTTCATCACCCAAAACAACAGACATAATTTGCTTTTCTTCTTTTGTTTTAAAATTAAAAGGTGCTGTTAAGATATCTACACCACTTTCTTTTTTAAGTCTAATCCCTTGACCAGAAATAATATCTTTATTTGGTATAAAATCACCTTCAGGTAGATGTTCCGTTAAAATTATAAATTTAAACGTAGTTAATTTTTGAAGTATCTGATGTATTTCACTGTTTGACAAATGCTGTAAAACTTGCCTTAAAACAACACAATCGCCAGATGGCAAAGCATCTTTTGCAATATCCAAACATCTAAATTCTAAATTATCAGCTTTAAAAGTATGCTTGTTATGAGCTATTAAATCTTCTACAATATCTACTGCAATGTACTTTTTAGCATGCGTTACTAACCTATTACCAACATTAAAATCGCCACAACCTAAATCGCAAACGACAAGCTTACTTTCAAAAGATTTTAAAAAAGAGCTTACTGCATCGATGTATGGGTTGACTAGTTCAGGATAATGAGAACCATAGCCAGAATAAAAATCGGAGCCGTTGTATCCCCAAAGTTTCATGGTGTACACCTGTTCCATGGCGTCTTTGGTTGACCAAGGCTTCTTTTGCTTTTTAAGCTCTTTCTTGGGTTGCTTCATGAAAACGAGATATGAATTTAATGTCAAGTCGAGCGCAGTCGAGGAATCTCAAAAAAATTTGATTAAATATAAACAGATGTCTCGACTGTGCTCGACATGACAATAGCTACTGTAGTGAAATTTATTTAATCTTTAGATAAGAGATCAAGAACATTCTTCTCAATCCGTTCTTGAATATTGGCGACATTTCCTTTTACAAAGGCTTCGCCTGTAATATTCTCGTAAAGCTCGATATAACGTTCAGAGACGGTTTCTATATAGTCATCAGACATTTCAGGAACCCTTTGCCCTTCTAATCCTTGGAAGTCATTCGCAATGAGCCATTGGCGTACAAACTCTTTAGACAATTGTTTTTGAGACTCGCCATTATCTTGGCGTTCTTGATAACCATTTGCATAGAAATAGCGCGAGGAATCTGGTGTATGAATTTCGTCAATCAAAACAATCTCGCCATCTTTAGTTTTTCCGAATTCATATTTAGTATCCACTAGTATGAGTCCTCGTGATGCTGCAATCTCTGAACCTCTTTTAAAAAGTTTACGTGTGTAATCTTCCAATACCAAATAGTCTGCTTCTGAAACAATCTCACGTTTTAATATATCTTCTCGCGAAATGTCTTCATCATGATCTCCCATTTCGGCTTTGGTCGCAGGCGTAATAATAGGCTTTGGAAATGCATCATTTTCTTTCATGCCTTCGGGCATAGGCACACCACATAACATACGCTTACCAACTTTATATTCTCTCGCTGCATGTCCAGACATATAACCACGAATGACCATTTCTACTTTATACGGCTCACATAAATATCCAATAGCTACATTTGGGTCTGGTGTAGCAACTAACCAATTAGGCACCAAATCCTCGGTATCTTTCATCATCTTAGTAGCAATTTGATTTAGGATTTGACCCTTAAACGGAATGCCTTTTGGCATCACGACATCAAATGCACTTAAACGATCGGTCGCTATCATGACTAATTGCTCATCGTTGATATTATAGACTTCTCTCACTTTTCCTTTATAGACAGATTTCTGTCCTGGAAAATTAAAATTGGTGTCGATTATTGTTTTACTCATGCTTAATCTCTGTTCTCAATATCTTTATAGGCTGCAATCACTTTCTTCACTAACTTATGACGAATCACATCCTTATCATCTAAGAAAATCATACCTACACCTTCCACATTTTTCAATATTAATAAGGCTTCTTTCAGTCCCGAAATTGTACGACGTGGTAAATCTATTTGTCCTGGATCACCTGTTAATAAAAACTTGGCATTTTTACCCATTCTGGTCAAGAACATTTTCATCTGTGCATGGGTGGTGTTTTGGCCTTCATCCAATATTACAAAAGCATTGTCTAAGGTACGCCCTCTCATAAAAGCTAAAGGTGCGATTTGTATCACCCCTTTCTCAATATGATCAGCTAGTCTTTCGGCAGGGATCATATCACGCAATGCATCATATAATGGCTGCATATAAGGATCTAGTTTTTCTTGTAAATCCCCAGGCAAAAATCCTAGATTCTCTCCAGCCTCTACAGCAGGACGCGTTAAAATAATACGTTTAACCTCTTTACTTTTTAATGCTTTAACGGCAAGAGCAACACCAGTATAGGTTTTTCCTGTTCCAGCTGGACCAATGGCAAACACCATATCATTCTTTCGCATACTCTCTACTAACTTACGTTGGTTAGCAGTTTGTGCCTTGATTTTCTTTCCGTTGACACCATGAACCAATACGTCTCCACTAGCATCGGATGTTGCGTAATCGTCACTTGTATGACTCGTTAATACCCGTTCGATGGCATTTTCATCTAGCTTATTGTATTTCCCAAAATGATTGACTAGCATGGTAAGTTTGCGATCAAATTCTTCCAACTGTTCTTCATCTCCATACGCCTTTATTTTGTTACCTCTGGCAACAATTTTAAGTTTTGGAAAATAGGTTTTTAAGAGGGTAATATTAGCATTTTGAGCTCCGAAGAATTCTTTTGGAGCAATTTCGGTAAGTTCAATTATAAGTTCGTTCAAAAGGCGGCGTTATTTATTAATGTTTATGTATGAAATTCATTAAGTTTGTACAAGAACAAAGCTACGCAATTTTTGCGTGATGATATCAGAAAAAATATCAACAATCTGCCCATGGCAATCATCACTTTAACAACCGATTTTGGCGAGAAAGATCACTTTGCTGGCGCAATAAAAGGCGCCGTGTATAGTGAATTGCCTGATGTTCGGATTGTTGATATTTCGCATTCTGTTTCACCTTTCAATATCCCAGAAGCAGCATATGTCATCCGAAATGCCTTTAGCAGCTTCCCAAAAGGTACTATTCACATTATTGGTATTGATTCGGAAATCAATCAAGAAAACAAACATATTGCCATTAAATTAGACGGACATTATTTTGTATGTGCAAATAATGGTATTATGAGTATGATTTGTACGGAGATCAATCCTGAAAAAATTGTGGAAATAAATATACACGACAAAATAGAATCGAGTTTTCCTGTATTAGATGTTTTCGTAAAGGTGGCATGTCATATTGCAAGAGGTGGTACCTTAGATGTTATTGGAAAAACAATTGACACCATAAAACCTATAAAAGATTTGGTACCGTATGTAAATGAGGATAAGACTCAAATGATAGGGAGCATTATCTACATTGATAATTACGGAAATGTTGTTACTAACATCACTAAAAAGTTTTTTGAAGATATACAGAAAGGTCGGAGTTTCGAAATTTCAGCACGCAATTATAAATTCAAGACCATTCACCAAAAGTATAGTGATATAGTGAATTTCGATATTTCTGAGGACCGAAGAAATGATGAAGGTCGTGGCTTAGTAGTATTTAATTCTTCCAACTATCTGGAAATTGCTGTATATAAAAGTAATAGTGCGACCGTTGGCAGTGCCTCTACCCTTATGGGATTACAGTTACGAGACACCATAACGATTAATTTTAGAAAATAGGCTATGTTTGTAAGAATTGTAAAAATGAGTTTCAAGCCAGAAAGCATTCCTGAATTCTTAGAAATGTTCAGTAAAAAAAAGAAATTGATACGAAATTTTGAAGGCTGCCGTTTTTTAGAATTATATAGAGACAAAACTAATGATCATATATTTTTCACGTATAGTTATTGGGACGACGAAAAACATCTAGAGACATACAGGCAGTCTGAATTGTTCAAAGGGGTTTGGGCAGAAACTAAAATCCATTTTAACGATACACCAGAGGCTTGGAGCGTGGATAAATTGGTTTCACTTGAATGATAAGTAACTGATTTTTAAAATAAATAAACTAAACAACATAAATGCTCGCCATACTTAAAAAAGAATTCAACTCGTTTTTTGGCTCTACAATGGGTTATTTGGTCATTGCTATTTTCTTAGTGCTTAATGGCTTGTTTATTTGGTTATTTAAAGGCGAGTTCAACATTCTGGACTATGGGTTTGCAGACTTGACGCCTTTTTTCACATTAGCACCATGGATATTATTATTTTTGATTCCTGCAATTACCATGCGTAGCTTTTCGGACGAAAAAAAACAAGGAACATTAGAGTTGCTACTCACAAAACCTATCTCACATCTCAAAATTGTTCTAGGCAAATACTTAGGGATATTCTTGCTTGTGCTTTTAGCCTTAATTCCTACATTATTATATGTATATACTGTACATCAGCTCGGTAATCCTGAAGGAAATTTAGATATGGCCGCAGTGATCGGCTCTTATTTCGGCCTGCTTTTTTTAATAGCCGCTTACACAGCTATTGGCATCTTTGCATCTACCATTTCAGAAAACCAGATTGTCGCATTTATTATAGGGGTCTTTTTATGTTTTTTCTTTTATAAAGGCTTTGAAAGCCTCAGTGATTTTTCATCTATCACCTTGATTGAAACCTTAGGTATGGATACTCATTATAAGAGTATGAGTCGTGGTGTATTGGATACCAGGGACATTGTTTATTTTTTAAGTATTACTATCCTCTTTTTATTACTGACAGTATTGAAAATTAAGAATCACCCTATTACTAAATCTCGATTACTACATTTCTTGCCTTTGCCGTTAGGACTTTTAGTGCTCAATGTTTTCTCGCAGTCCGTACATAAACGATTTGATTTGACCGAAGACAACCGTTATACTTTATCGCAATCAGCTTTAAATACGATAGGAGATGTCGATTCTCCCATTATAATCGATGTCTTTTTAGAAGGGGAATTTCCATCAGAATTCAGACGTTTACAATCTGAAACACGTCAATTATTAGAAGAATTTGCAGCTCACAACAATAATATCAAGTTCAAATTTTTTAATCCAATGAATGGTCAAGGCAATCAAGAACAAACACTTAGAAGCCTAGAACAACGTGGTATGAAAGCTATGCGTTTAACTGTTAACGAAAATGGAAAGACCACAAACGAAGCAATTTTTCCATGGGCGTTAGCGAGCTACAATGACCAAACAGTTATTATTCCTCTTGTGAAAAACAAAATTGGTGCAAATCAACAAGAACTAGTGAGCAATTCTGTTCAGCATCTGGAGTACGCCTTTGCTGATGGTTTTAGTAAATTGGTGAACCCAAAGAAAGCTAAAATAGCTGTGCTTCGTGGCAATGGTCAATTAGAAGATCGCTATCTAACAGATTTCTTAAAAACGATAGGAGAATATTATTTCATTGCACCATTCACGTTAGATAAGGTAGATGCAAATCCACAAGGGACTCTGGATGATTTGAATAAATTTGATTTAATTATTTCAGCAAAACCAACACAAGCTTTCAACGAGAAAGAGAAAATGACATTAGACCAATACACCATGAATGGTGGGAAAAGTATGTGGTTGGTCGAATCTGTAACGATGGACAAGGATAGTTTATTTAATGAAGCAGGGACATCAATAGCAACTCCATTAGATCTAAACTTAAGTGATTTTTTCTTTAAATATGGAGTACGAATTAATCCGGTGATGGTGAATGACCTATACTCTGCTCCTATAACTCTAGCTATTGGCGAAGGTAGTGAAGCACAATTTCAGCCTGTAAAATGGCAATATTCACCACTAGCGTCAAACACAGATAATCATCCTATCGTCAATAATTTAAATCTAGTTAAGTTTGATTTTGCGAATCAGATAGATACTTTAAAAAATGATATCAAAAAAACTATTTTACTAAAAAGTTCTCCACTTTCAAAGTTAGAAGGCACACCAAGAGAAGTGAGTTTAAATATAGTTACCAGCGAACCAGATCCTTCAACTTATACAAAAGGCAATCAACCATTAGCAGTTCTGCTTGAAGGTAAATTTACGTCCGTTTACAATAATAGAGTCAAGCCTTTCGATGCTTCTCAAGAAAAGAATGAAAGTCCAGATACCAAAATGATCATTATTGCTGATGGTGATGTTGTAAAAAATGAGGTTGGCAGAAATGGACCACAAGAATTAGGTTTTGACCGTTGGACAGGACAGACTTACGGCAATAAAGAATTCCTGCTCAATGCTGTAAATTACTTATTGGATGACAATGGCTTGATAAACATTCGCACTAAGGAAGTAGCCGTTGCATTCTTGAATCCACAAAAAATCGCATCTGAAAAGACTAAATGGCAATTGATTAACATCCTTCTACCTCTAGTAATGTTAGGCGTTTTCGGACTTGTTTTTAACTATTTCAGAAAGAAAAAATACGCAGCATAATTAGCTCCTTAATGTTAATAAAATTGTATAAGTTGAATCTCATATTGTCAGCAATACAGCATATATTTGTGATGAATCAAATAATTAATCAATCCAAATGAAATTTATAGTTTCAAGTTCATATTTACTTAAACAATTACAGGTACTTGGAGGAGTTATAAATAACTCAAACACACTCCCTATTCTTGATAATTTTCTTTTCGAATTAGATAAAAAACAACTAACCGTTTCGGCATCAGATTTAGAAACAACCATGTCTACGAGCATGGATGTAGAAAGTGATAGCAAAGGTAGTATAGCGTTGCCTGCACGTTTGTTATTAGATACACTTAAGACCTTTCCTGAGCAGCCTTTAACCTTTGTAGTGGAAGATAATAATACTGTAGAAATTAGCTCAAACCACGGTAAATATGCTTTAGCATATGCCAAAGGTGATGAGTTCCCAAAAGCAGTTGCTCTTGAAGACCCGAGTTCAACCACAATTCTAGGTGATATATTGGCAACAGCCATTAGCAAAACCATATTCGCAGCAGGTAATGATGATCTTCGTCCAGTAATGAGCGGTGTCTTCTTTCAGTTTTCATCAGATAATTTAACCTTCGTTGCAACGGACGCTCATAAGCTGGTTAAGTATACTCGTGAAGATGCAACTGCGAGTCAGACTGCAGAATTTATTATGCCGAAGAAACCTCTAAACCTCTTAAAAGGCATCCTTGCTGGTTCTGAAGAAGAAGTAACAATTGAATATAACGATTCTAATGCTAAGTTTAGTTTGGAGAATACGGAGTTGATTTGTCGTTTGATTGATGGCAAATATCCTAACTACGAAGCCGTCATTCCTAAAGAAAATCCGAATAAATTAACAATCGATAGAACACAATTCTTAAACTCTGTGCGTCGTGTGTCCATTTTCTCGAATAAAACGACACATCAAGTGCGCTTAAAAATTGCGGGGTCCGAATTAAACATTTCAGCGGAAGATATAGATTACAGCAACAAAGCAGAAGAGCGTTTAACTTGTGATTATCAAGGAGATGATATGCAAATTGGTTTTAACTCACGTTTTCTTTCAGAAATGTTGAATAACTTAAATTCTGATACTGTGCAGTTGGAAATGAGTTTACCAAATAGAGCAGGGATTCTAACTCCTGTAGATGGTTTAGATGAAGGTGAGTTGGTAACTATGCTTGTTATGCCTGTGATGTTAAATAGCTAGCACTCATCTGTGTCTCAATAAATTGAAGCTATCTCTTTAAAGAGAAAACGCTATTAAAACATGTATAAAATTAAAACGCTCCTCATTTCTGAGGAGCGTTTTTTATCTCTAAAAAATAAAACTAACTAACTAATAAAATTAAGAGATAAAGGATATTTTGGTGATTCTCCATTACTCGCTCTTATGGCATTGACAATTGGGAAAATAACAGCTATTGCACATAATACAAATAATCCCAGAAGGCCAAGACCTAAAACAAATATCAACGGAATACATATTAACGAATAAATGAACAAACTTATTTGAAAGTTCAAAATAGATTTACCGTGTTCGTCCATTTCCCAGACACGGTCTTTTTGGGTAAGCCATAACACTAACGGAACAATTAAGCCTCCGAAACCAGTGACTAAGTCCAATAATTGACTTAGGTGTGTTATTACTAATAATTGATTGTCTTTTCTCATGAATGATGGTTTTTTTGATTTTGATTGACATATGTTTGACGCACAAAACCTAAAAACGTTACAAACAAGGTTAATTATTCATGTAGTCGTTAATTTCTTTATTAAGTGCTATATATGTATTGACTATTTTTTGTATGTCTTGAGTGATTTCTCCTTCTGACTTAGCAGTCATTCCATTATATAATGCTTTTGTATGATTTACAAGTTCTGTTGCCTTTTCATTCATAATATCGCTTCTCATATCATTAGGCATAGAATATAACACAGCTTGAGCAGCACTTAATAATTTCTCGTCTTCTTGAACGCTCTTCATTTCGTGAAAATAATCAATCAAATTTTTCAATTCATACGAAAAATCTTGATACCCTATCCACGCACTAACTTTTACTGTAGCATCAAGAGATAATGGTTCAACTTCAACATTGAACAGCCCTTTATCTTGTTCACAATTTAATAGATGCGAACAGCATAGGAATAAGATCATGATTTTTTTCATAAGAGCTTGTTTTTATACAAAGTAACTATTTGAAATTGAAAATAGAAAAACCCATCCTATTTAACTTTTATAGAAGTGTAATTTTCATCTTGCCTAAAACAGAAGAACGCACATAGCAGTATGTTTAATTTTTTAACTGCTTTCTAGGCATCGCATAATTCATCATCGCCGTTTTATATATAAATGTTGCCATGATTACGGCATTTCGCTTCATGGTTTCCGCATTTATCAATGCTGTTTCGTCTACATTGGTATGATGCTGATGAGACCAATACAACGAAGGATCCTGAAAAGTATCGAATGAAGGGATATTGGCGGCATCAAAAATAAGGTGATCACTGCCATGTGATGCGCTACTATTTATCGTCTCTAATTTCCATTTCTTAAATGCTTCTCCCCAAGGGGCTACTAAATTTTTGGCCTTTTCGTTACCTTGTAAAAAGAATCCTCTTATGGCGCCTCCACCAGAATCGATATTATAGTAGGCAATATGCTTAGATTGTCCTGGTTTATACTTTTCACTTAAAACATCTCCCAAATGCTTTTTTAAATAGCTAGTTGAACCATAAAACTCTTGTTCTTCTCCTCCCCAAAATCCTGCTCTTATAGTACGTCTAGGCTGAATGCCAAGGCTTT
This sequence comes from Flavobacteriaceae bacterium, assembly GCA_014238425.1. Classification (GTDB taxonomy): domain Bacteria; phylum Bacteroidota; class Bacteroidia; order Flavobacteriales; family Flavobacteriaceae; genus JABABD01. The sequence continues at coordinate 128,783 of JABABD010000018.1, forward strand.
TTAAAATTCTAAAAGCTTCCATAATAGTGGCTACTCCGGCATTATTGTCTGAAGCATTGCCACCTCCATGCCAAGTATCAAAATGCGCTCCAGCTATTACTATTTCATCTTTTAGTAATGGATCTGCTCCTTTTATATCTGCAAGAACATTGACGTTGTTCTCGGGCCTATCATAAAACTCCGTATGTAATGAGAGCGATATAGTAGGATTTGTTTTCTTTTTTATCAACGCTACTATTTTATGATAGGTTTCCTTTGATATGAAAAACCAAGGAATCGCCACAGAATTCTGTAGGTGATGGAATGATATATCACTTACTTCTATAATATGATTATCCCAGACGCTTGGCATTATAACAGCAGCTACTTCTTCATTTCTTAGAAAAGCCATTATATCTTCACGGTTTCGGTCGAAACGACTTTTGGTCAAAAGCTCTTTGACATAATTAATTGACTGTGTTAAATCTTTTTCAGTAACCTCATGTTCATTGTACTTATTTATGTCATCGGCACTGATAATAGTTTCTTGGGGTTGTAAGCGATCATCTGCTTTAGGATATAAAAGGATACGACCTTTTAATTGTCCTTCCACCTTCTTTAAGGTTTCTATATCTAGAAAATCAATCAGTAAAGGTGTGTCGTTGACTACATTATTGGTGCTTCCAGTCCAAGCAGCAGGGTATCCTATTATAGGTTCAAAACGTGGTGCTGTAAGTGCGATTGAAAATGATTTAGCTGTCCATCCTTTGGACGGAAAATGATAAGGTTCTAATTCTACTTCACAGTCCCAGGATTCCATGGTTTGTTTTACCCATTCAGCACCATTGTAATACCCATCACTTCCTGCTAATCTTGGACTATGAATATCGACCAATGAGCTAAGAATATCCATTACATGAGAGTTCTCGATACCTTCTTTTTCAATCAGTTGAAGGATATTTTTATCTTCTACATTCTGTGCACAGCTATAAAATGTAGTAATACTGACAATAAGGGTTAGGATTGCTTTTTTCATCACCTAATTTATTTAAATGTGTTATCTATATATTGTTGATATTCTGATGCTATAGGCAGTAATACGTCCATTGCAACACTATTTCCAGAACAAACAGCAACGACATTCTGGCCAAAATTCTTTGCTTTTTCATTCATCAAAAGCGCCAAAGTTGCGGCGCCACCACCTTCTAATACTTGTTTCTCTTTTAATAGCGCATATGCCATAGCTTGAGCTATCTGTTCTTCAGATATCAATAGCATATCATCAACGTAACGCTTACACATCTCAAATGTATATCGATTATCTTCTGAAATAGGTCCAGGCAGTGCATCTGCTATACTCTCAAATTCGTCAACTTGCACAATATGGCCTGCTTTTATACTCGTATACATAGCTGGCTCAGTATCATTAGTCACGCCAATCAGCCTTATACTTGGGTTTAGGGCTTTTGCTGTAAAGGCCATGCCGCTCATTAATCCGCCGCCACTCAGAGGAACCAATAAAGTGTCCGTTTCAGGGTTTTGCTCCAGGATTTCGAGAGTTGTCGTTCCTTGTCCTGCTATAATGGCTGGATCATCAAATGGAGAAATATATTTTAACCCTTGTTTTTCTTGCATTTGCAAAGCGCTGTTCAATGCTTCATCTTGATTTTTACCGGCAATAACAACAGTTGCTCCCAGAGCTTCCATTGCATCTATTTTTACTTTTGGAACAAGTTCTGATATACAGATCACAGCTTTCATACCCATTTTTTTTGCCACATAGGCTACTGCTTTTCCATGATTTCCAGTCGACATGGTCACCACGCCTCTCTTTTTTTCGTCTTCAGAAAGACTTAATAAAGCATTAGCAGCACCACGCAATTTAAATGCTCCAGTTGGTTGTAAGTTTTCTAATTTCAAACCAATACTCTTGTTCCATTTCTTTGACAATATATTAGATTGCAATAATGGTGTTTGTTTAATTATTGGCCCAATACGTTCTCTGGCGTCATATATTTTCTGTAAACTAATGTCTTTAAAATCTTCCATCCGTTTTTTATAATTCTTTTTTAAAGATCTATTGATTGCGCAACATAAATAGCAATTAAACCCAAAATGATTAAAATTCCATATACTTTAATCGCAAATCTTATCCATTGACCAAAAGGCACTTTACAAGCTGCTAATATTGCCATTATAGCTCCATTTGTTGGAACAATAAGCTCTGCAAGTCCAGCACCATATTGATAACACAATATCATTAATTGACGTGATATTCCCATAAGGTCAGCTAGAGGAGTCAATAAAGGCATTGTGAGAACGGCTTGCCCGCTCACGCTAGGAACAGGAAAATGTATTATGGATTGCATTGCCGTTATTCCAAACAACGACACTTGCGTTGGTAATTGTGAAATCGGCGTAAACATTCCATTGACCAAAGAATCTACAATCTTCCCTTCTTCTAATACTACAAAAATGGCACGAGCAAAGCCAATAAGCAATCCTGCATAAGCCATATCCTTGAATCCTTCAATAAAAGACCTTACTGTTCCAGAAGTCCCTAAACCTCCTATTATTCCCGCTATAATTCCAGAAAGGAAAAACAAGGCAGCCATTTGTTCAAAATCCCAGCTCCATTTTGAGACACCAAGTACCAAAAACACAAAAGTCAGTAATAAAACTCCTAGTATTCCTTTGTGGGCCATGGAAAAATTTATTGTTTCCTCATTCTTTTCAAACTGTGGCTGTTTTTTTGTTTTTTTAGTATATCTATATACCATCCATGTGTAAATAAATACAGCAATGACAAGAATCACCGTTCTAAAAGCTGCGCCAGATAATAATTCTACATTTGCTATTTTTTGGGCAATACCTACTTGAAACGGATTGATGGGGCTAAAAGCTGCTCCAACTACAGCTGCTCCAATGCTTAAAGCGACAGCAGTCAGGTTATTAAAACCAAGTCGTCTGCATAACAACAATAGCACTGGTACCAAAGGAATTATTTCTTCCTGAAAATTTTGAATAACCCCTAAAGTGGCAAATAAAATAATACAAGTAGGAATGACCAGCATCTCTTTTCCTTCAAGTTTTTCGACAACGTATTCCACTAAAGCATTAAGTGCTCCTGTCTTGTTTATCACAAAAAATGCACCTCCTACCAAAAAAACAAAAAAGATAACATCACCAGCTTGCTGCATTCCCTTAGGAATAGCTACTAACATATCAAAAAAACCAATTGAATTTGTGGCCACATTATGGAATGACCCCGCAACAGCCAATTCTCTTCCAGAGACGCTATCTAACACTCGGTCAAATGCACCCGCAGGAACTAAATAAGTTGCTATAGCAGCTAGTACTATACATCCCATAAGTAAAACCAAGGGTTCTGGGAATTTGATGTTCTTTATTGAAGTTAGCTTCATTACCCTTCTTTTTTGATTAAATTTTCTATACAATCTTCAGGCAAGTTTCTTACATGATCGGCTATACTTTTCAATTCCAAATAATGATTCTTCATTTCGGGAGTCGGATTCGTATAATTGTAATTTTTGTGTCTCCAAAAACACATTGCAGCGGCCGCATATACTGTAAAAGCTTGTAACACCTTTGTTTCAACAGGGTGTAAATTAATCTCTTGTTGATACCCGTTAAGCAAAGACTTTACCTTATCCATATTCAGTGCCGTTCCTTCACTACAAACTCCAACAATGGTCATCCCAATATCAAAAACACGATAGTAATAAGTGGCTTCTTCAAAATCCATTATCGTTATTCCGTTCTCATCTTTATCAACGACAAGATTACTAGAAAACACATCACTATGAATAAGGGATTTTGGAATTTCAGGAGAAATGTAAGTATCAATAAATTTCTCAACGTCATTTAGCCAAATATGGAAAGAGGAATTAGCTGCATAAATTTCAACTTCATTAAAAGATTCTTTTCCATAATTTAGTTCTTTTGAGACATAATCCGGCGCATCTATTTTATGAAGTTTTCCCAATTGTATTCCAAGCAACCTCAATAGATCGTTTGAAAAATTATTCATTATTTTTCCTTCAAGGAAAGTCCTTAATATAACTGGTTTTCCTTTGTAGCGATGTATGAGGTCGTTGTTTCTTGTTCTTACGATCTTAGAGGTTGAAAACCCATTAATAGCCAAATATTCCAATAGTTTGGTCAAATCTATGGCTTCTTCTACGGATTTTTGCTCACAAATAGTCAGCACATGTTTATCGGATTCTGTATCTATCAGATAGTTCGTGTTTTCAGAACCTCCAGTCAAGACTTCACAAGAAATGACCTTGCCAACATCATAATTTGACACTAAGGTCTTTATCTTTTCAACATCTAAAATGGTATAATGAGTCATTTACGCTTTAATTCCTTTCGTTAAATTCCAATTTTGTTCCATAGCATCCATCAATGCTTCTTCTAAGTGAGAATGATCACACAAATGCACTTTTTCGCATCGACTTTTTGCTTTTTCGATAGAATGATGCTTTGCCGCTTCTGGCAACTCGTCTGTACCTAGTACTTCTTTAATGCTCTCTGGAAATTTTGAAGGATGTGCTGTTGCCAAACAAATAACTTTTCCTTTACCAAGTTGGGGTCTCAAAATATCTGTAGCCACTACCGCAACTGCTCCGTGTGGATCCAACATATAGCCTTCAGCTTCATAAACTTCTTTTATGACAGAAAGTGTTTGAGTATCTGAAGCGCTGTAAGACAGGAATCCTTTTCTATAATTCTCAAACGTTTCAACATCAAAATGCACAAGGCCAGTTTTCTTGAATTCATTTATCCAAACTTTTATTTTCTCAGCATCTTCATCAACACTAAAATAAAGATATCTCCAAAAATTATAGGGAACAAGAATGTCTATAGCCGAAGATTCTGTTTCAAAAATATTTTGTTTTGAGAATACACCTTCAGAAAAAATACGATGTAAACATGCGTTCTTATTATTAGCAGCAATTAGAGTGGTAATGGGCAATCCCATTTTACGCGCCAGTGCACCAGCACATAAATTGCCAAAACCTCCTGAAGGCACTGACATGTGAACACGTTCACCAATAGTATTAACAACCTGAAAATAACCATGAAAATAATGAACGGTTTGCATCATCACGCGTCCCCAATTAATAGAATTTACACTAGATAGTTTTAGCTTATCCTTAAATCTTTTATTAGCATACAGTTTACTAATTACCAAATCCAAGTCATCTCCTCCATCTGGGCAATTAGAAACGCCTACAGGGTGTATATTTGAATGCGGAAGCGTTGTCATTTGCCGTTCTTGCTCTTCGGTAATCTTATCTTTAGGATACAATACCCATGCATCTAAATTTGATTTTCCCGCAGCAAAATAAGCTGTAGCTGGTCCTGTATCTCCAGTGGTTGCAACAATTACTGACAGGTGCTCTTCTTTTCTTTCTAAAAAAAAGTTAACAAGATTCACCAAAAATGCCAAACCAATATCTTTGAACGAAATGGTTGGCCCATAGAACAATTCCATGATATAAGTGTCCTTTCTAGAGCTTAAAGGGTATATAGGAATGATTTCCTCTTTTTCAAAAGATGTATAAGCTTCTTCAAGCAGTGTCTTGAGTTCTTTTTCTGACACTATGGATCTATCTATAAATAATGACAAGATTTCAAACGCAAGGTCTACATAACCCAAGTTTTTCCAATCATTCAATTGCTGATTAGAAATTTTTGGTAAGCGTTCCGGAACATATAAGCCTCCATCAATCGCAAAGCCATCAAGTATTGCCGTTTCAAAATCTACGGGAGCACCGCCACCAGTATTACTAATATATTGAAGCATGTTGTTCATGAATTATCAATTAATCTTTAGTTACTCTTTCTGTCCTGACTTTATAAATTTCAATTTCTTCTTCGGTCATTAGATGGATGTTATTTGCAGGTGCTGCCTCTAATGTATACCAGTAGAATTCTGCTGGTATGCCTACAATCTCATAATAATCCAGGTATTTTTGATGAACAGGGTCATCTTTTGGAACATCTGTAGCTGCAACATTTCCACCTCCCCAAGAATGCACACCAATTTTGGCGCCCTTTTCAACAATTCGTTGTTTCCCTGCAAGGAAAAAATCAGTACCTCCAGAAGCTACAGAGCTATTGGCATTTAATTTCGTTATTAACCCAAACTTATGAACATATAAAGAGGCGCGTAAATTAGCTACATCATCAATGGATCCGGGCACAGTTATCATTTCTATGGTAGTGACGTTAGGATACTCAAACAACAATTGTAATACAGTAGCTGGAGTTTGTGCTGTAATGACTCCTGTCATAAAAGCAGTATTACCCTTTACATCAAAGGATATGGGTGTATTGTCTGCTATCATAAAAGCATACACTTCTTTTTTAGAAATATCCCCATCATGGTTAGAATCCCACTCAGAGAATCTATCTATGTCATCTTTATCAACTTTTGAAAGTGATATAGTATCATCTCCCCCATATTCATTAAAAAGTTCTTCAATCCTAATATTTATGTCCTCTTCACTTGCTAAAAAAGCATCTTCAAAGTCAAAATCCATCATTTCTTGTAGCGTTATCGAACCATCTGAATCTGTATCCATCATTTCAACGAAGCCTTTCATATCCTCGTTAACTTCAGATAATTTTACCTTACCGTCTTTATTTTCATCAAATTCTTCGAACATCTCTGAAAATTCCTCTTCTTGCTCATTTTCGTAAGCACTTGCAAGTCGCGTAAAATCTTTAGTTGTAAGCTCCTTATTGTTTTCTTTTTGCAAAAGAAATAACACATCCATCGCTTCATAAGGGTTTATAACACCGTCGTTATTACTATCTAGTATAGCAATATTGGTTGCCTCCTTTAGTATTTCCTTTTTACTTTCTGAGCACCCAATTAACATCAGTATTGTAAAACAAAGCGAAAGATTTTTTAATATATGATTTATCATAATGGTCGTTTTAATTTTTTAAATCTTTATAATTTTCATAAACAGATTGCGCAATCATTATGTCTTGCACTGCAACACCAGTTAAATCTACTACGGTAATTTGGTTTTCATTTTTACGTTGAAGAGCTTTGTCCTGAATAGCAGTACCTAATTCAATAACTTTGTCATGCGAAATAACACCATCTTTAGTCGCTCTATAGATTTCGCCTCTACTTTTGCTTTGAGAAATGCTATCAGAAATAACAATACTCGCTCTCTCTAAAACAGCGCTTTGCAGCTCCTGTTTGTCCTTTGTATCCGAACCTACTGCCGTAATATGAGTACCAGATCGAATATCTTCAGCTTTAAGAAGAGGTATCTCAGATGGTGTGGTTGTAAGTATAAGATTGCAATGCTTGGCAATTTCTGAAGTATCTTGAACTATATGAATGTCAAAATCATTACCTAATTCTTTTTTAAAAGCTTCCGCACCTTCAGGGTTTCTATTCCAAACCCAAACTGACTTACATGGATTGTTTTTTTGTAAGAATTGCAGCTGTAACTTTCCTTGAATACCAGTGCCTATAACACCAATTCCTGCAATGTTTTTAGGTGCAAAATACTTAGCTGCAACTGCACCTGCCGCTGCTGTACGAATATCTGTGAGGTGGCCATCATCTAGTAAAACTGCTTTAATCTGTCCTGTTTCTTGACTGAATAATAGCATCAACCCTTGACTACTCGATATTCCTAGTCTTGCATTATTGTAAAATCCTGACGCAATTTTTATGACGAAATAATCATCTTCCTTTATATACCCATACTTTATATGTACATCTCCAGGAGGGTTGTCAAAAAGCAATTCCGCAACTGGGGGCACTACTGTCCTTCCATTACTATATGCTACAAAACCATCTTCTATAGCTGGTATTATATCGATATTATCGATAATGGATATGATTTCTTGTTTATTGATAATAGTCGCCATGTTATCTTTTTTGTTAATTCATTATACTTAATAAACTTCCATTTGATATGGCGACAAAAAAAACCTCCGTACACCAATCAAATATTTTGATTAAGGTATACGGAGGTTCTCCGTAAAAAATCTACTTACTTTCCCAATTTCTTCCTTATGATAGAAAACAAGTGAGTAACACAGGGTTACAATATTTTTTCTAGAGCAAATATATATAAAATAATTTTACTAAAGATTTGATTAAGTGTATAACCATAAAAACAGATTTAATAAATGGCTTTCAATGGATTAAAAAAAAGAGAATTTTCATTAATTGGTGATTTCAAAATTTCATGTCCTATGTGCGTCCAAATTAATCTCTTTATAAGATTATTTATAACCTATTTTTTTATCTTTAAACAATGAAGCATTAGTTCATGTCAAAAACAGAAGAAAACAATTATATAGAGTTTCTTTCGAAGGTCTCCTTTTTTTCGGAAGTTTCCGAAACATCTCTTTCTCACCTATGCTCTGTCATTAAGGAAGAAAATTATAGACGAAATCAAGCCATTTTTGAAAAAGATACCATTGGTGATTCTATGTATGTCATTCTAAACGGAAAAGTGAAGATTCATCAGGATAGCCATATCTATGGCGAGTTACTTGAAGGAGATTGTTTTGGTGAGTATGCTCTCTTAGATAATGAAACTCGTTCTGCCTCTGTTACATCAATAGATAGAACAACTGTTTTAAAAATTGGACGAGAAGATTTTCTAAAACTAATGACTAAGGATAGTGGATTAGCACAAGGTGTTTTGTCGGTTATGATCAAACGTCATCGAGAACTAGATATTATTCAAGAACAGCTGTCTACTTCAAAACAAGACTTAGAACTAGCAAGCTCAAAAATGTTTGGTTTAATAGATGGCGCTATGGATGCTATTATTATGTTTAATAGTAGTTTCAGGATAGTACTCACGAATCCATCTGCAAATAAACTATTGGAAAATGACGATGTATTACAGAGAAATGTTCTCTTTTTCTTTGATGCCGAAGGCTCCCGTCTAATAGAATCTTTAGTTGGACAAAGTAAAGACGAAAAAAAATCTATCAATAATTATATTCCAAATGTTATTAAGGTTATCGGCTCTAACGAAACCGAAACTTTAAACGAAGGCACTATTAGCAGATATGGAAATGAAGAAGAAACATTTTATACGCTTATTCTCAGAAATATTGAAGAGCGTTTAGTAGCGCAAGATAAAATCAATCTTCTTACAACTAAAACACAATACCTTGAAGAAGAAATTCAAGAATTAACTAGCAGTTATGGCATCATCGCTGAAAATTCTAATATGCAGCGAGTTATAGATCTTATGCATCAAGTTGCACATACAGATGCAACTGTTTTAATTACTGGAGAAACGGGTACTGGAAAAGAACTAGTAGCAAGAGGAATACATAAAGCTAGCCAGAGAAATGACAAACCACTCATTAGAATTAATTGTGGAGCCATTCCTACTAATCTAATTGAGAGTGAGTTATTTGGACATAAAAAAGGAGCTTTTACTGGCGCCACAGCAGACAGAAAAGGGCGCTTTACCTTAGCGGATAAGGGCACCATATTTTTAGATGAAATTGGAGAAATGCCCTTGGAGTTGCAGCCAAAACTATTACGAGTAATACAAGAAGGAGAATTTGACCCTGTTGGTAGTTCTGAAACCATTAAAGTAGATGTACGCATTATAGCTGCTACTCATAGAGATCTTCTCAAACATTCTCAAGAAGGCAAATTTCGAGAAGATCTTTATTATAGATTGAATGTCTTCCCAATTGAGGTTCCAGCACTTAGAGATAGAGGTAGTGATATTACTATAATTGCCGAGGAAATGATTCAATTGTTTGCCAAAAAACTAAGTAAGTCAGAAATTAAACTATCAAATGCCGATAATAACTCACTTTTATCATATCATTGGCCAGGTAATGTACGTGAACTTCAAAACTTGATTGAGCGTGCCGTAATTGTCTCTCAAGATGGCTATATCAATTGGCAAGCTATCATTCCAAGTGAAATGAACAACCAACAGATTGACACTAAAACCAGTCAGCAAACTATATTAACCTCTAGACAATTACTCAAGTTAGAAAAAGAGAACATATTACGTGCCCTAAAACAGACTCGTTGGAAAATATCGGGCAAACAAGGCGCTGCTTCATTACTTCAAATACCTCCAACGACCTTAGCATCTAGAATTAAAGCCTTGGGTATAGAACGCCCTATATAAATTCACGATATTTCATAAATTTACTTACGATATTTCGTTATTAAACGAATTTTCATGAGTATTTTATTATTTAATTTTTAACATAACTATCTGTAAATCAAGTATTTGATTTGTATGGCATAACAATAGCTTAACACTAGTCAGCAATAATGCTAACAATTTTAAATATTAGAAAAATGATTACAACAGCAAACATTAAAAACGGGGTTAACGTAGACCAATTAGTAGACACTATTGGTGCAGTGCAACAAAATCCAGAATTGGCAAAATTCCAATTCAGATCTAAAAACGATTGGATCAATGGAGGGCATTGTGTCTCTAGCATTAAAAGTTTTTACGGTGTAGGTCAAGAAGACGAATCTCGTCAAGAAACTTTCACAATGGAATGTAGCCATCCTCAAGTATTATTAGGACAAGATGAGGCAGCAACACCGCCAGAAGTAGTATTACATGCTTTAGGCTCTTGTTTAACTGGCGCCATGGTTTACCATGCTGCCGCTAACGGAATTGATATAGAAAGTGCAACTTCTACTTTAGAAGGTGGATGTGATCTTCACGGTTTCTTAGGATTAGACCCTGAAGTACGTACAGGATTTGATGGCATTACTTTTAAATTGAAAGTAAAATCAGACGCTACTGCAGAGCAGTTAGAAAATTTAGCAAAATTCTCTCCAGTATTCGATATGATCACCAACCCTACTCCAGTTTCAATCGAAATTGTAAAAGAGTAATAACAGCTAAATAAGGCTGCTCTCTTTATAGGTGCAGCCTTATTTATTCAGCAAATTAACAAATAGAAATTATGACAACATTAAAAATAGCTCCATCGCTGACATCAAATAACGAAGTTCATTATACAGGTAAAATTTATGCTTGTGTTCGTTGCGCAAGAGGTCAGAAATGGTACAGCAAAAGACGATTTAAATAATGACACGTACAAAGAGATAAGAAAGGATTATTAAAAACTAATAATTCTTTCTTATTAAAATTTAAAGAATAATCAACAACGACACCAATGAAACATTCAGAATTAAATAACTTAAAAAAAGAACTTTCGGTCAGAGCAAAAAATGGCATTGATTTCATTTTTGCAGCTAGTATTATTTGGATTGCCATTACATTTATTTGGTCTCTACCAAACACAGCATATAACAAAAGTGTTTTTACATTTATAGCTGGTGGGCCTCTATTACCCTTGGCATTTCTGTTTTCCAAGATGTTCAAAACAACCTGGAAAATAGCATCTAATCCTCTACAACCTCTAGGGCTATGGCTAAATTTTGCTCAATTATTCTACTTTCCTTTCTTAATTCTCATACTCATAAAATCACCTGAATATTTTGTAGTAACCTATGCGATTGTTACTGGGGCTCATTTATTTCCGTATGCCTGGTTATATGCTGAAAAATCGTATGCAATTATAGCAGGAGTTATATCCATAGGGTCTTTAGTGATTGGCATGAATGTAACACAAGAGATGATGTTTTACGTGCCTTTATTCACTTCAATATCGCTCTTTGTATTAGGTATATTGCTTTATTTTTCTTTTCGAAAAAAAACTAGCCAAGACTAAAATTGTATCACACATTTAAAAGAAAATTCAACACCACCAATGAAAACTCCAAAACATACTATTCTCAACGCTAATCAAGTCGTGGCCCAAATAGCTTATAAAACCAATGAGGTTTGTCCTATTTATCCGATTACACCAGCTTCGGAAATGAGTGAATTGGTCGAGAAGTGGAGTGCTCAAAACAAATCCAATAGTTTTGGTAATGTTCCTAGTACTTTTGAAATGCAGAGCGAAGCAGGTGTTGCTGGCGCCATGCATGGCGCATTACAAACGGGATCTTTAGCTACTACATTCACCGCATCTCAAGGCTTATTATTGATGTTGCCAAATATGTACAAAATTGCCGGAGAACTGACTCCAAACGTAATCCATGTAGCCACAAGAAGCATCGCAACACATGCCCTATCAGTTTTTGGTGATCATAGTGACATCATGGCTGTACGCCAATCTGGTTATGCTTTTCTAGGAAGTGCCTCCGTACAAGAAGCCCAAGATATGGCGCTCATAGCACAAGCATCAACATTAGAATCGCGCATTCCATTTGTACACTTTTTTGATGGTTTTAGAACCTCACATGAAGTACAGAAAATAACAGCAATTTCAGATGAAATTATTCAACAAATGATTCCCTATGATTTGATTGACGCGCATCGGAACAGGGCCTTAAATCCCAATAATCCCATTATAAGAGGCACGTCACAAGGTTCCGATGTGTTTTTTCAAAGTCGTGAAGCAGTCAATTCATTTTACAATGCGTGTCCAAATATTGTGCAAAATCACATGAATGCATTTGCTCAATTGACTGGAAGACAATATAAACTCTTTGATTACGTAGGCCATGCAGAAGCTGAACATATAATTATTTCGATGGCATCTTCAACAGAAACTATTGAAGAAACAGTTCATTATTTGAATGATAACGGTGAAAAATATGGATTGATAAAAGTTCGTTTATTCAGGCCTTTCAGCTCTTCACACCTTATTGAAGCTTTACCAGTTACTTGTAAAAGTATAGCAGTACTAGATCGAACTAAAGAAAATGGATCTACAGGTGAGCCTTTATATCTAGATATAATTAAATCGGTTTCTGAAGGATACCAGAATAACAACATTATCACATTTCCAAAAATAGTTGGAGGTCGCTATGGTCTTTCATCTAAAGAATTTACACCAAGTATGGTTCATGCCATATTTAACAATCTTAAACAAGAACAGCCAAAAAACAACTTCACCGTTGGTATTCAAGATGACATAACGCACTTAAGTTTAGATGTTCTGGAAAATATTCAAATCAACAACACCATTTATCAAGCAGTCTTTTACCAAGACAAGAAGAAGAAGAACACTTTAGAAAGCTTTTCCGATACTCTAAAATACATAGGTGACTCAAAAGGAATTTATGTCCAAGGATATACAGAATGTGATTATAAAAAATCGAATTCGCGACGTGTAGCACATTTGAGAATTGATACAAAACCAATAAAAGCGCCATATATTATAGAACAAGCCGATTTCATAGGCTGTCAAAATGCGGACGCCACTTTCAAGGACAATGCACTAAAAACAATTAAACCAAAAGGCACACTCTTAGTCAACACATCTCTTTCGTCTGAAGCATTCTGGTATTCACTACCTCATCATACGCGTCAAGAAATAAATAAAAAACACATTGAACTATACATTGTGAATAGTCAAGAATTAAAAGAGACTCAAATTCTTAAGGATTCATCTATCACGGTATTACATGCCTGTTTTTTAGCTCTTAAAAAGCAGATGAATGAAATATCTGGATTAAAAAATGTTCATGATTATATTATTAAAGTAAATACCACTATCTACAAGAATGAAGAGTTCTTTACTTCTGACTCTAACGATGATTTCTCAGAAACTCTATTAGGAAAACTCTTGGCAAACAAAGGCAATGATGTACCAGTAAGCCTACTTCCAGTAGATGGAACATTTAATAGTGACACGTCGAAATTCAACGCCCCAAAGAACAGTGATGAATTACCAGAATGGGATTCAAATCTATGTACTCAATGTGGTGCGTGCTCCATGGCGTGCCCACAAGCTGCCATTCGAATTAAGGCTTATGACAACACTCATTTAACTACATCTCCAGTCGATTTCAAATCTGCTAAGACTATAGAATCTGATTGGGAAATAGACTCACTGAATTACACTGTACAAGTCAATCCTGAACAATGTAATTCTTGTAATAATTGTATTGACGCATGCCCTTCAAAAGCATTAACTATGGTGAAAAAAGAGTTTATCATTAACATTGAAAAAGATAACTGGAAGCACTTTAAAAGTATTCCAGAATTTGATAGAACCAAAATAGACGTCACTAAAGTGAGTCAACAACAACTTCAAGAACCCTTATTTAAATATTCAATTGGTGTTGAAGGTTGTGGTGAAGCACCTTATCTCAAACTCATGTCGCAATTGTTTGGAGATAGACTGTTAGTAGCAAATGCTACTGGAGCGAGTTCCATTTTTGGAGGTGCTTTGCCAACAACACCGTGGTCTAAAAACGTAAAAGGACAAGGTCCTGCATGGTCAAACTCCTTATTTGAGGACAATGCCGAATTCGGGCTTGGGTATAGATTATCTCTAGAACAACAAGAACAACAAGCTAAGACACTACTAGAGAAATTATCACCCGAACTCAATTTTGACTTGGTATACGATATCATCAAGGCAAGCCAGATAACAGATACAG